>NZ_NWSV01000046.1 GCF_002531935.1 Rhizobium chutanense
GCGTTTCTCTTCGTTCGCTATGACCAGCTTACGGTGGGACTTCCACCCACAAGAGTGCGCCCATGCTGGGCGCACAACGAAAAAGGCCGGTCACCCGGCCCTTCTCGCAATTGAATTGCCGCGCCTCATCGGCGCGGCTTCATCACGCCGGATCGAGCTACCCGTTGGTGAAGTTGATCAGGTCGGCCATGGTGAAATGCCCCGCCACGGCGCCCGGCAATGTCGGGCGCCATTTCGGCCATTGCGCCAGGAAGGAATGGCGATCCTCGCGAATGAGGCCGGTCAGCACTTCGGCGACGATCGTGCCGCCGACCGGGCCAAGATGCTGGCTGTTTCCGAATATCTCCGCCTCGCGCAGAATGTAGAACCAGAGCGGCGCGTTCTCCTTGAAGATGCCGGGGTGTTCGCTCAGCAATGCGCCACGCTTCCTCTTCCTTTCGGCATCCTCGCTGTCAAACAGCTGCTCGTCCGACAGCGCCTCCATTTCCATATGGCGCGCCACCGCCTGACCGGACGGCAGTCCGAGCCGCCAGCCGCGCAGCAGGTTCAGGGCAGCGAGCGCCCTGCGGATCTTGATCGGCTCTGCCTGATGATCCGGCAGGCTCGTCAGCGGATCGACCAGCGTCGTATCGAGCTTGTAGGAGGGCTGCGGCAGTACCGCGCCGGCCGGCGGCACCCCCTCGGGGGCGACCCCGTCGAAGAAGAAGGCCCAGTCGATCGCCCAGAAGTTCGGCAGCTCGCGAAAACCATTCAAATTCGCCAGCGGATGTTCGACCACATCGGTCAGGGAGAAAATCGGAATACGATGGAACTTCGCCTTTTTCCCGTTGAAACGCTGCTCGATCGGATCGGGCTTGGTGACGATCCGGTTCAGTGAATAACTCGGCCTCACCATCGTATGGCCATATCGATACGCCGCGACCGAAAATTCGACCGGGATGAAGGCATAGCGGCCTTGCGGATTGTAGAAGCGAATATCAGGCTTTTCCCCTCTCCCGACGATGACGCGGTCATAGGTCTCCTTGCCGATGATGCGCGGCAGGAAATCATGCAGCACGATCCACTGGTAGTGCCAGCGCACGGTCTGCTGACAGAGTTCGAAATCGGCGCTCCTCAGCGTGTCCACGACCTTGTTGTGAAACCTGAGGAAGGTAGCGTGAAGCTGCGAGACGATCAGGTTTTCGTCGTTGCGCTTGTCGCCGAGCAGCGCGCGGCGGACCCCGGCAGTGTTCCTCGGCAGGTCGGGACGATTGTTTCTCGTCTTGTCGAAATCCTTGTCGTCCCCGAGCAGCAGATGAAGCTCGTCGTCATCGTAGAGGAAAGGCTGGTCGGCCGGTCCCGAGCCATAGACCGAATCCAGGTCGAGGCGCGGCGTGCGGAAATCCTGCAGGGCATCGGGATCATTGAAGCGGTCGAGCGACGAGACCGGGTCGAAAGTGATGTCGTGATCGAGAAACTGACCGAAATAGGTGAAGCCGGCAGGAATTGTCGGGTTCTCGTCTTCAGGCTCCCTTTCGTCGAGCGCGACGTCGACGGCTTGTCCCTCCTCGATTTTCTCGGCGAACTCTCCCTGGAACATCGTTTTCGCGAGATCGGTGAGCGCGTCCTCGGTAAATGCGGCGGCCGGAAGGTTGCGGAACATCCTCCCGAACCTCTGGTCGCGAACACTCGAATGCGCGACGCTATCCATGCCTCTCACTGGCGAACCATGCTTGCTGCGAGCCATTTCGGCCTCCCTTGGTTACATCAATGGAATGCGGCAGCTGTACGATGAGGGGGCAGCGATATTCGAATTCGGGGGCGACAGACGGCCATACTAAAGCGGCCGCGGCCGTGGTCCCGGACAGAAGAGAAATTGGAGAATCACGGTGGCTTCCGTTGCGATAGCTATCGCTATCTTCGAAATGCCCTACCCCTCAACTACAACCTGAATGAAGCATAACGGAAGGTAAATTGCAATTAGATTCGCTTAAGGATTGAATCTACTGCCTTTTACCAAGCACATCGGCCAGGTATATCGGCCTGAAGATCTTCGAGTTCCGCCCATCGACGATCCCCTATAGTCGAGGGGATCGTGCAGGCGATGCGATTGCGGCATCCGATCGCATGACCGCACCAACGAAAAAGAGCCGTCGCAACGGCTCTTTTTCTTACATTTCGATCCGAACAGCCACGAAGCCGTTACTGCGTTCTGCCTCTCACGCGGCCCGCGTATACCGCGCCTCGGCCCGCGGCTCCCCGCGCAGGCGGAAATTCGAAAGCAGTGTCTTCAGCTGGGTGCTTTCGTCGGCAAGGGTGCGGCTTGCAGCCGTCGTCTCTTCAACCATCGCCGCATTCTGCTGCGTCATCTGGTCCATGTGGTTGACGGAGCCGTTGATCTCGTTGAGCCCGGTCGACTGCTCGCGTGCCGCCGTGGCGATCGACACGACGTGGTCGTTGACCTGATTGACCAGCGCCTCGATCTCCAGCAGCGCATCGCCGGTCGAGCGCACCAGCGCGACCCCGCCCTCGACTTCCGTCGCCGAGCGGCTGATCAGTTCCTTGATCTCCTTGGCCGCATTGGCCGAACGCTGGGCAAGTTCACGCACTTCCTGGGCGACGACGGCAAAGCCGCGGCCCGCCTCACCTGCTCGCGCCGCTTCGACGCCGGCATTCAGCGCCAGAAGGTTCGTCTGGAAGGCGATCTCGTCGATGACGGAGATGATCTGGTTGATGCGGCTCGAGGATTCCTCGATGCGGCCCATCGCCGTCACCGCGTTGCGGACGATGTCGCCGGAGCGTCCGGCGCTCGCCTTCGTCTCGGCCACCATTTCGCGCGCCTCGTTCGCCCGCTCGGATGCGGTCTTGACCGTCGCGGTGATCTCGTCGAGCGCGGCCGCCGTCTCTTCGAGCGCCGCCGCCTGCTGTTCGGTGCGCTTCGACAGGTTGCCGGTCGCCTCGCTGATGTCGGAGGCACTGTCGTTGACGACGCGGCTCGATTCGGCGATCGCATGGATGACCCCGTTCAGCGCATCGACGGCGGCGTTAAAATCGCCCCTCAGCTTGGCATAATCCTCGCCGATGTCCCCGATCGCAACCGTCAGGTCGCCACCCGCAAGCTTTTCCAGGCCGACGCCGAGTGCCTGCATCGCGAGTGTCTGCCGTTCGGAGGCCGAACGCAGGCTCGCCTCGTTGCCGCGGCGTTCGTCCTCGATCTGCCGCTGTCTCTCGTCTTCCCGTCCGCGCAGCGCGCTGCGCTCATCGACGGAGTCGCGCAGCACCAGCAACGCCTTGGCCATCTGGCCGATCTCGTCGCGACGATCGCTGCCGGCGATCTCCACCGACGCCTCTTCGGCGGCGATCGCGTTCATCGCCGTCTTCAGCCGAGCGATCGGCACTGTGACGCTGCGCACGATGGCATAGGCGATGGCAATCGTGGCCGCCGCACCGAGCAGGCAGAGCACTGCCGCCCAGATCGCATTCTGACGATAGAGCGCGGCAAGGTCATCGGCATAAACGCCGGTGCCGACGATCCAGCCCCAGGGCTCGAAACCGGCGACATAGGAATATTTCAGCACCGGCTCATCGGCGCCGGGCTTCGGCCAGTAATAATCGACGAAACCCTTGCCGTCCTTCTTCACCTTGTTGACGAACTCGACGAACAGGAACTTGCCGGTGGGATCCTTCATCTGCGAGATGTCGGTTCCATTAAGCGCCGGCTTGATCGGGTGCATCACCATGGTGGGATGCATGTCGTTGATCCAGAAATAACCGTCGGCGCCATAGCGCATCGCGCCGATCACGTCCTTGGCAGCCGCCTGCGCCTGCTCGCGGGTCATGGTGCCCGCCTGCTCCATCTTGTAATATTTGTCGAAGATGCCGAGCGCCGTCGCCTCCATCTTCTCCAGCCCTGCCTTCCGCTCCGCTTGCAGCTCGGAATAGGAATAGTTCAGAAAGAAGACCATCGTTGCCGCGAGCACGGCAAGCGTGAAGCCGACAAGGCAGTAAAGGCGGGTGGAAATCTTGACGTTGCGCATGAGGTTCCCGGCGATTCTTACATTTAGAATTCGTCACATATTGGAACAGCTGAATTACCGGACGGTAAAGTTGGATTAGTGGGTTCTCACATAACGTTAGGTGAGATGACGGTTGCAAATTTCAACCGACTGAAATCGAACGGAATTTAAATCGCCGCGAGCTGCCATATTTGTTCCGCAGCCGGTCCTCTCACCGAAAGGGATTGGTACGGACACGGAGTTCGCCTAACCTTGGCGGCAGAATCGTATCCGGATATCGAGGGAACCTTCATGACCGACACCGCCAAGCCGAGAGGCGAACTGACGCTGCGCACACTTGCCATGCCCGGCGATGCCAATCCGGCCGGCGATATCTTCGGCGGCTGGGTCATGGCGCAGATGGACCTTGCATCGGGCATCCGTGCGGCCGAGCGGGCCAAAGGCCGCGTCGTCACCGCCGCCGTCAAGGAAATGGCCTTCGAGCTGCCGGTCAAGATCGGCGACACGCTGTCGGTCTATACCGATGTCGAGCGTGTCGGCCGCACCTCGATCACGCTGATCGTCGAAGCCTGGGCGCATCGTTCGCGTTACGCCAAGATGGAAAAGGTTACGGCCGGCACCTTCATCATGGTGGCGCTCGACGAAGAGGGCAAACCGAAACAAGTCCCCGAGGAGTGACATACCGGGGAGCGACGGCATGGAAACGGTCAGCTCGCCGGAGGTCTTCCTTCACATCAAGGTGGTGATGGGCATGGTCATCAGCCTTTCGCTCGCCAGGGTGCTGACCGGCCTTGCCGGCATCGTCCAGCATCCCGGCAAGGCGAAGGTCTACCCCGTCCATCTCGGCTGGGCTTTGTCCCTGTTCCTGTTCATCATCCATATCTGGTGGTGGGAATATCGCCTGCAGGCCGTGCCCGTCATCGGCTTCGGCATCTATCTCTTCCTTGTCTGCTTCTGCAGCCTGTTCTTCCTGCTCTGCGCCCTGCTCTTCCCGGCAAGCCTCGACGAATATGGCGGCTACGAGGAATATTTCATATCGAGGCGCAAATGGTTCTTCGGCATCCTCGCCCTGATCTATGCCGTCGATATTCTCGACACCGCGATCAAAGGCCACGAGCGCATCCTCTCGCTCGGCTGGGAATATCCCGCCCGCAACATCATTTACATCATCCTCTGCGCCATCGCCGCCTGGACCCCCAACCGGCGCTTCCACGCTGCCTTCGTCATCGCCAACCTGGTCTACCAGGTGAGTTTCATCTTCCGGCTTTATGATGTGCTGGGGTGAGGAGCGGTCGGGCGAAGCCCGAGCAATCGATCCAGTGAATCGATTGCAGCGACGAACGCCCTGAGCCCAAGCGAAGGGCCGGGCAGCGGCTCGCTTCATCCCTCACAAGACCGTAGCAAACATCACTCGGCTATTAGGCAGCAACCATCTCAAGATCGTATTTGTAAATTCCGTTTGGACCCTGCCGAGAAAGATAAGATTTAGCGGCAGACATAGCCTCTTCTGGCGTCTTGGCGTCGATGAAATTGAGGTGCCAAGGCGTTGAAAGGTGGTGGTGGTTGGCAACTCTAAAGCTTACTCGCACGACCATGTCGACCTCCAAGATATCGGCAACTGAAAAGACGTGGGGTCGGAGTAGCGTCTGATCAAGTCCTCACACACTCGGCATTAGGTAGCAGAAACCACCAAAAACGACCTACGAATATGAATTAGAAGAGAAATTCCACACAAACTTCTGAGAATGCCTGTTGTCGCGCTAGCGGCAGCCTTGCGTGAGCGCAAGGACTCAACATTCAGATGCCTCCTAATACATCGTTTTCTTGTAATCTTCCTCCAACCCCGCATCGATCTTTTGCATCTCCTCCTCTCCCGGTGCCCCCGTCGTTTCATCCAATATCATCTTGATCAGTGAGGGCATCTGTCTGCGATCCTGATGGTGAGTTGAGTCCCAAATATGCGATCGCCTGAGGGCCTTTGCGCAATGCAGGAAGACCTCGCGGACCTGCACCACTATCGCAAGAGTGGGTACGCGGCTGTTGACCGTCATCGTTTCCAGAAGGGCCGGATTCGTGGCTATTCGTGCCACTCCATTAACTCGCAGGGTGTCGTCGAAGCCGGGAATCATGAACAATAGTCCCACGGCAGGATTTGCTACGATGTTGGAAAGGCTGTCCAATCGGTTGTTCCCCGGACGATCCGGAATAGCCAACGTTCTGTCGTCCAAAATACTGACGAAGCCGGGCGGGTCGCCGCGCGGGCTCACATCGGCCCGGCCGTTCAGGTCCTGCGTGCCCAAGCAAAGGAACGGTGAACGTCGGATAAATTCTTGCGCGTGGACGCCAAGAGTTTCTTGTATCTTCTGAATAGCAAGGTCATGCGTCGCCGAGTAAAGTCTGCGGAGCGTTTCTTCGCTGTTGATAAAGAATTCGGGCTCCATGCATCACTCCTCCAAGATATCTCGTATTTTGCAATCAATCAAATGAGGTACGTAAGTCATTTCGTCAAGTGCAGTTAAGCCACGAACGGACACGACCATGAAAACACGCAAAATCGGCGATCTCGAAGTCTCCGCCCTCGGTCTCGGCTGCATGAGCATGAGTTCAGCTTATGGCCCGCCTGCCGATGAAGGCGACATGATCCGGTTGATGCGCACCGCCCATCAGCAGGGCGTGACCTTGTTCGACACGGCCGAAGCCTATGGCCCTTTCGCCAATGAAGAGCTTGTCGGCAGGGCGCTCGCGCCGATCCGCGGCCAGGTGGTCATCGCCACGAAATTCGGCTTCGATATCGATCTGCAAACCGGCGAACGCCGCGGCGGCACCAACAGCCGTCCCGAGCATGTCAAGGCGGTTGCCGAGGCCTGTCTGCGCCGCTTGAAGACCGATCGCATCGATCTGTTCTACCAGCACCGCGTCGATCCCGACGTGCCGATCGAAGAGGTGGCCGGCGCCGTCAAGGATCTGATCGCAGCCGGTAAGGTCGGACATTTCGGCCTGTCCGAAGCGGGCGTTCAGACCATCCGTCGCGCTCATGCCGTCCAGAAGGTGACGGCCGTCCAGAGCGAATATTCGCTCTTCTGGCGCGGCCCCGAGACCGAACTGCTGCCCGTCCTGCAGGACCTCGGCATCGGCTTCGTGCCCTTCAGCCCGCTCGGCGCCGGCTTCCTCACAGGCAAGATCGACGAGAACACCAAGTTCAATGCGAGCGATTTCCGCAACAGCGTGCCACGCTTCTCACCTGAGGCGCGCAAGGCCAACTTTGCGCTCGTCGACCTGATCAGGCGGATCGGCGATCGCAAGGGCGCAACCCCGGCGCAGATCGCCCTCTCCTGGCTGCTCGCGCAAAAGCCATGGATCGTCCCGATCCCGGGAACGACGAAGCAGCATGGGCTGGAAGAGAATCTCGGGGCTGTCGACATCCACCTTCTGGCCGACGACCTCGCCGAAATCGACACGGCCCTCGCCGGCATCGAGGTTCAGGGTGAGCGGCTGCCTGAGGCAGCGCTGAAGATGACCGGCCGGTAGGGTCGACTTGGCGGATGTCGGAGCGTTTAGCGACGAACGCCTTGAGCGCAACCGAAGGGCCAAGTAGCGACAGACACTTACCTCTCCTCATTCCTGTGCTCGTCACAGGAATCCAGCCACGGCGCGTCTGCGCCGTGAATAACAGTCATCCGCGTAAAGGCTCTCTCGCGCCCAAAGACTTGGGCGCACTGGATTCCTGTGACAAGCACAGGAATGACGGAGGAGAGGTTGTGCCTCCAGGCCCTTTGCCAGCTCAAGCCGTTCGACGCTGCTCCTGGATTGATTGCTCCCACCCTCACACCTTCAGAAACTGCGACCCCTTATCAAACCCCAGCCCCGGAAAGATCTTCCCCGTCAGATCATCCGCACCGACATCAAACTGCCGATACAACATCGCAGCCGCCACCTCGCGCACGTCGGCGGTCGGCATCAGGTCGCGGTCGTCGAGCAGCTGGCCGTCGCCGAGCCCGGGCCAGCGGCCGAGGATGCGGCCGCCGTTGATGGCACCGCCGGACAGCACGGCGCAGCCACCGGTGCCGTGGTCGGTACCGCCGGAGCCGTTCTGGCGCACGGTACGGCCGAATTCGGTCATCGCAAGCACCACTGTCTTTGACCAGATCTCCGGCCCGAGCGTCGCCTTCAGCGTGTTGATCGCCTGGGCGAGATCCTCCGCCGGCCGTTTGAACTGGCCGGCCTGGCCGATATGCGTGTCCCAGCCTGTGATGGAGAAGCTGGCGATGCGGTAACCGCCCTTCAGCATATTGGCCGCGAGCGCTGCTACATCGGCCGTCTTCTCGCCGCGCTGACCGTCCGGCTCGACCATCATCGAGGCAGCGTCGGCGCGCGTCGCCTCGGCAAGTGCGGCCGCAAAGGGCGGATCGCCGGCATAGAGCCGCGCCAGAAACTGCATTTCGTCGCGCGCCGGCGCCAGATTGGAATCCGAGGCCCAGACGTCGACATCGTTCGGCCCGGAGAGGATCAGCTCCGTCGAGGTGTTGACGTCGATCGCCTTGCGCGCATCCGAACGCGGGATGACGGCAAGCGCCCGGTTCAGCCAGCCGGTCCTTTCCTCGGCGACATGCTCGCCGCCCGATTCCAGCATGTCCTGCCCGTCGAAATGGCTGCGCTGATCGCGATAGGGCGTCGAGACCGCATGCACAAAGGCGAGCTCCCGGCTCTTCCAGAGCGGCATCAGGTCGGCAGCGGCCGGATTGAGACCGAAATGCCCGTCGAGATCGAGAAGTCCGGTGTCGGGCGTCAGCGCCAAGGTCGGCCGGAGCGCAGCAAAACCGGCATCGCCATAGGGCTGCACCAGGTCCAGCCCATCCATCGCGCCGCGCAGCACGATCGTGACGAAGCGGTTATCACCCGGCATCGCGGCGAAGGTGACGGGCGTGAAGACGGGCGCGGCGGCAAGACAGCAGGCGGAGGTGAGAAAACCGCGGCGGGAGGGCGAGATCCTGTTCATATGGGAAACTCCTATCGACGGTTGAATTCGGGCGATGCCAGCACCAGGGTCAGTCCGCTGATCTTGTTCGGCGCCTGCGACACAACGCGGATCGTCTCGTCGCGCGCCGCATCGGCAAGCGTCGATTTGAGGAACTCGCGCGGATCCTCGTCGCGGCCGAACTGCGCTGCGGCCCGCCTTGCCCAGGCCAGCCGCTCAGCGAGCTGGCTGCCGGTGATCCAGGCGGAAAAACCTTCCTCGAAACCGGCGGGGCTCGGCGGCAGCCAGATCGGCTGGCCCATGCGCTTCAGCGCACCCTGCCCCAACGCCCGCGCCGTCCGGAAAGCCTTGAGCCGCTTGTCCCTTGCCTCGCCGGCGGGATCTGTTGTCACCGGCGCTCCGGCCATGCCGGGCGTATTCGCTGCCATATCGCCCTCCTCCGTGCCCTGCTGGTTGGCGGCCAGGAAGCTGCCGACGACGCCATTGACCGGCCCCGCATTCAGCGCCCTCAATCCGGCGACGACGTAGTCGAAAGGCTGGCGCGCCTTGGCGCCCTCGTCACGCCAGGCGGCGGGATGGTCGAGCATGGCGGTATAGACGGCGGTGAGATCGCCGTCGGTCTTCTTCCAGGCCGCGGCCATATCCGACACCATGCCCTCGTCGGGCCGGTCGGAGACGAAATGCACCGCCAGCTTGCGGCTGATATGGGCGGCGGTCTTCGGGTGGACGGCGAGATCGTCGAGCATGTCGAGATAATCGTCGCGCGAGCGCTTGCGCCCGCCATAACTGACGCCCAGCACTGCATGCGTGCCGGGCTCGGAAATATTCGGCCGGAATACGATATCCATCTCTTTACGGTCGACGGTGAGGCCCGTCAGCACCATGGCCGCGGCGGTGACATCGGCCTGGGTATAACCGCTGCCGGCGCCGAGCGTGTGCAGTTCCAGCAGTTCGCGGCCGAGATTTTCGTTCAGCCCCTTGTTGCGTTTGATGCCGCCGGCCGAATCCGGGCCGAGCGAATCCGCCTGATCGAGATAGATCAGCATGGCGGGATGGGCCGTGGCGCTGCGCAGGAGATCGCCGAACCGGCCTGATAGGAACGGCCGGATCGCCTCGGCCTCGTAGAGCGGCACGATGAGGCGCATCGGCAGGCTTTTATTGGCGCTGGTGGAGAAATGATCGGTCCAGAAGGTCGCCAATCGCTCGTAGAAACCGTAGGGCGACAGCACCGCCTGCATCAGCCGCAGGTTCGTATCGTGCTGGAACTGCTGCTGCGCCTGGCGCTGCACGCCCTTGCGCATATCGCGCCGCACCGGATCATCGGTCACCGTCTTGGCATCCTCCCGGATCTGCCTCAGCTGGGCCTGCAAGCTGAGGATCGCCCGGTGGCGCATGTCGGGACCACCGAGCGGAAAGTCCGGCGTCGCCGCCAGGCCCTCGGCAATCTGGCCGATCAGCTCATCCTTGCTCTGCGGCGGCGCATCGCCCGGCCGCAAGCCATAACCGAAGCGGATCGCCGCCATCGTCGGGAAAGAGAGGCTCATGGCCGGTCACCTCCTGATCACTGGATAGTGACAGGCTGACAGCAGATTGCGACGGGAATCTGCAGGAAATACGGCGATATCGAGACATGGACAATTTGTAATCTATTGAAAAGCCTCGCGTTTACGCCCTGAAAATGAAGGATGCTCCGATTGCGATGAGCGCGAAACCGATCGCGTGGTTCCAGGTCAGGTTCTCGCCGAGCCAGAAGATCGAGAAGCCGGCAAAGACGATCAGCGTGATCACCTCCTGCATCGTCTTCAGCTGCGCCGTCGTATAGACCGCCGAGCCGATACGGTTGGCCGGCACCGCCAGGCAGTATTCGAAAAAGGCGATACCCCAGCTCACGACGATGGCGAGAAAGATCGCGCTGCTCTTGTGCTTGAGATGCCCGTACCAGGCGAAGGTCATGAAAATGTTGGAGGCAAACAGCATGACGACGGGCCAGACGGCGGCGGGAGAAAAGGACATGGGGTCACTCGCGGCTGTGGAGGGAATAGTTGAACCGGCAAGATACCGGCGGGCTTTACTAACACGCTATCGTTCGGCGGCAAGTCCCAGGGCACGGACCGATCGTCTCACGCCCACCGACGGGAAGACAAAACTGCCGATCATCAGAACGCAAAAGCGCCGTATCAATATTCGCGAAATTTGCTACTTCATGTTGAGAGGATTCTCAGCGCCTCGCGGCATCGATCTATCAGGGGAGCATATGGACTATACAGCCGAGATGCCGCAATCCATTGCTTTGCCTCCCCGCTACTTCTGGCGACGCCTTGCCGCCTTCGCCCTCGACATTCTCATCTTTCAAGCGGCTATCCTCATAGCGGTCCACTACATTTCGAAGACCTTTCCCGAGGGGTCCCATTTTACCGACAAGGTCTCCATGAAGTGCGCAGAGGGAGTGCCAGATCAGCTTGCAAAGCGAATCGACGCAGGCTGGCCGCTGAAGACAAACGAATTGCGCAGCAACCAGATCTGCGAAGAGCGGCAATTTGGCTTCGGAAAGCAAAGATATCTGAAGATCATCGTCGAGATGGAACCATGGGACTACGTGACGCCCACTCAAGTGCTGACAATCCCTCTGGACGCAGATGACAACCCGGTGAACAAGGCGGTACCGGCATATTCCGACTTCCTATCAGGCATAGTAAATACCGCGCTGATCGCGCTGGCTTGCGCCTGCTTTTCCGCGAATGGCCGCCGCACATTCGGAAAGGCGGTTTTCTTCCTGAGAGTCCAATCCGCCGATGGAGAAAATCCCGACTTCGGCACCGCGTTTAAACGGGAAATTCTAAAATTCAGCCCGAACCTGGTTTTCAGTGCTGCCATTTTTGCAATCTCGCTGTTTCCGCCCCATCCGACGCAAGATTTCGACGCATTGCTTGGCATATTCCACAGCGGATACGTACCTTCGAACAGTCGAGCGATTGCGCCTTACGCCCTCTGGACAACAGCCGCCATAGCTTGGTGGCTCGTCCCATTCATGGAGTGGAAGGGACAGACATTTTACGATCGCATCTGCGCCTGCGAGGTGGAGAGCGCCTGAACGGCATCCGTGATCAGACGACAAGACGAGAGAAAGGCCGCCGACATCCGCCGCCGGCCTCTTGAACCACAGGCAGCGCTAGATTCGCATCGCGCCATGCGGCTCCTCGGCCTCCTCCGTGCCGAAGCGGACATCCTTCTTCTCATAGCCGAAACCGGCAAGAGCGGCGGCGACGAGCGCCACCACAGCTGCCACGATCAGCAGCGCATAGGCGTAGTCGCCGTCCCAGCGGGCCGCGAGCCCCGCCTGCAGCGTCGCATTGCCCGAGGCGAGCAGATTGCCGAGCTGGTAGGCGAAGCCCGGGAAGGTGCCGCGCACCTCGTCCGGCGACAGCTCGTTCAGATGCACCGGCACGATGCCCCAGGCGCCCTGGACGAAGAACTGCATCAGGAAGGCGCCGATGGCGAGCAGCACCGGTCCCGGCGCATAGGCCCAGAGCGGCGCGATCGGCACGGCGATCAACGCTGCGGTGACGATCGCCCGCTTGCGGCCGATCCGCTGCGACAATGCCCCGAAGAACAGCCCGCCGCAGATCGCGCCGATATTGTAGACGATGGCGATGGCGCCGACCGTATAGCTCGAATAGTTGCGCTGAGTTTCGAGGAAGGTCGGATAGATATCCTGCGTGCCGTGGCTGAAGAAGTTGAACGCCGTCATCAGCAGCACCGCCCAGATGAACAGCGGCATGTTTTCCCGCAGCACCGTCAGGAATGGCCGGCGTCCGGCGGCCTGCCGCTTCAGGAAGGCCGGGCTCTCCTCGACATTGCGTCTGATGTAGAGCACCAACAGCGCCGGCAACGCCCCGACGAAGAACATGCCGCGCCAGCCGATGACGGGAAAGAGCAGGAAAAACACCACCGAAGCGATGAGATAGCCCGAGGGATAACCCGCCTGCAGGATGCCGGAGACGATGCCGCGGCTCTCCTCCGGCACCGTCTCCATCACGAGCGAGGCGCCGACACCCCACTCGCCGCCCATGGCGATGCCGTAAAGCGCCCTGAGAACCAGGAACATGGTGAGCCCGGTGGAAAAGCCGGTCAGGAATTCGAACAGCGAATAGAGCAGCACATCGGCCATCAGCGTGATGCGCCGCCCATAACGGTCGGCCGCCAACCCGAAGATCAGCGCGCCGAGCGCCCGCATCGCGAGTGTCAAAAAGATCGCCACCGAGACGGCCGGAACGTCGGTATGAAATTCCTCGGCGATATATTTGAGAACGAAGACGAGAATGAAGAAATCGAAGGCGTCGAGCGTCCAGCCGAGATAGCTGGCAATAACGGTGTTGCGCTGTTGCGGCGTGAGCAAGCGCAGGCTTTCCAAAGCGGACATATGAATTCCTCCGTCCGAAAGCGGCGGCGAGGCGGGCAATTCCGGATGCCGTCGGAAGGGGTGCCCGAAACGGGCGGGTTGCGCTGCCTGGAACTGCGGTCGTAGTCCGGGGATAGCGGCACGGAACGTCAGCGATACTGCCCTTGTTCCATCACGGTCAGCGTGATCGGGGGTGCGTTATGTCGCACCCCGACAAAAGGCGCTGACAACCGCCGTGCGTTTACGAGGTCAACGATGACTTTTCGACGGCCGATTCTCGGAGAGTTCAATTTCCGGGATGACGCTCGATCGCCTCAACGAGGTCGATCCAATGCGGACGGCTGTCCCACCAGTGGACATGATCCGGAGCGGGAAAGGACGGATCGGCGAATGTGCCGCCCGCGATCAGGACAGTGCCGGGAAGATAGGCTCCGGATTTCGAAAATCCGCCCCACCGCAGATCGGGCAAAAAGCTTTCATCACGTCAGGCATGGTATCGCCTTGCGGAAACCATACGGAATAGCCTCCCGAGATAACCCGGACATTTTCCTCGAGGAACCACACATTGTGTCCAAGCACGCTGCCCGAGGCACGCTGACAACGCGTGCAAGTGCATATGTGGTCGTGCACAGGGTCGCCGTCGACCTCCAGGGAAAGGGCGCCGCAGGGACATTTCGCATGAAAGACGGGCATCTAAACCAATTCCGTGTTTACGACGGCTGTCGATCCTATGGTGCCTGAATCGACAAAGTCCATCATAATTGCAAAGCCCCCGGAGGCGATTCATCTGCGTCGAGCGGGATGAGCGCCTCATACCTCAATCGCAGCCTGCACACGGCGCTTAGCCGCCCTCCGGCACCCTGCCCCGGCACGCCCACGCCACCGACGCGAACGACCGCGGCCCATCAGGCTCGCCCGCCTCGTAGGCCGCCCGTAAGGCGGCATCGGCGGCCTTTCGCTTTGTCGGCTCCAGCCCGGCGACATATTTGCCGAGCGGCCCCTCGCCGGCGGCGATCGGGTCCCAGTAGTCCGCAAAGGAGGTATATTCCATCCGGATCAGCAGCGACGTCTCCTCGACGTCTGCCAGGCCCGCAGCGATGAAGCTCTGCTTCATTTCCCCCGGCCGCATCATCGGCTGGAAGCAATATCTGCGCCGCAGCGGCAGCGCGTTCTCATCGAGCATGACCACCGTATCCCACATCATCCGCATGCCCGACATGCCGCCGTAATGGTCCCAGACCGTGGCCGCGACGACGCCATCGGGGCGCACCACCCGGCGCATTTCGGACACCGCCTTGCCTGCCTCCGGCACGAAATGCAGCACCAGCAGCGACATCGCCCGGTCGAAGCGGTTATCTTCGAAGGGAAGCGCGCAGGCATCGGCCTGCTGGATCGTGATCCGCGGATCGGTATTGCGCCGTTTCGCCGCCTCGACGAAGATAGGCGAATAGTCGATGGCGGCGATTTCCCGCAGGCTCGGCCTTTCCGCCAGCGCGAACGCCAGGCTGCCGGTACCGCAGCCGACGTCGAGAACGCGATCGCCATCCGCCAGACCGGCAAAATCGATCAGCAATGGCGCCAGCCTCCTGCTCCATCGCCCCATCAGCCGCTCGTAACCATCCGCACTTTCGACATTGAAACTTGATGGCATCGAAACCTCCCCTTCAAGGACGACGGTCTGTGGTCAAACAACTAGGCTTCTCCGGAGACTATGCAAGCCATGCACCGTGGCCTGAATAGCGCGACGGCAGCCGCCTCACTGCCAGAGATAATCCGGCCCCGTGCTCTGGGCCGTCAGCTTGAGCGTCCCGTCGGGTTGAACGACATAGGTCTCGAAGACGCGGTAGCCGAAATCGCCGAGAAACGTATTCTTGACCACCATTCCCGGACGATACGGCGAATGGACGACCTTTCCGCCATAGGTCAGGCTCCCCGGAATGGGTTGCGGCTCGCCTGAATTGGCACAGGCCGAAAGGCTGAAGAGAGCGACCATGAGCGCGTGCTTCACAGGATATTTTCCTCCGGAAGGCGTCGATGGCCGAACGCGGCCGATCTTCGCTATGATAGCGCAACCTTGCTTCGGCCGAAATCCTTGCGTCGGGCCGCCTCTGCCCGCGAGAGTGCGCCGGCGATCCTCTCGTCGGTGAAGGGCTTGGAGATCACGTCGAGCGCGCCTTCGATACCGTGACCGACATTCTCGGGACTGCCGGTCACGAAGATGACGTCGACCCGATGGCGGTCGATCAGCCGCCGCGCAAGCTGGGCGCCGCTCATTCCGTCGGCGAGACCGAGGTCGACGAGGGCGACATCGCTTCTCTGCGCATGGGCGAGAGCCTGCTCCACCGTCGAGACCGGCCCGATCGTCTGGTGACCGGCCTCTTGCGCAATGCGCTCGAGTTCCAGCGCGATAATATTCTCATCTTCAACGATCAGGACCTTCATGGATCATCTCCTGCCACAAGCAACCGGGCCACCGGGCACACCGCCGGCAACCAGGACAACGCAACTTCCCCTCGAATGTTTCCAATCCAAAAGATATGCGTGCTGAAATGGTAACCGAGCTCTTGCATCATCGGCGCTGCCGTTCGATGCAGCGCTCAAACACCGTTCCGATGTTGAAGTTCCAGCCGCGCCCTTACAGCGGACCCGCTTTTCTGCTTGCACGTCAGGGATATGAGGTTGAGCGCCGGGCGAGCTGCCCGGTCACTGATCCTTTTCGAGGAACCAGCGAATGGCGGCATCGCTCCGGCATCGGGAAAGCGGCAATTGCCGCACGGAATGAATGCGGCTGATCCCTCCCTCGCCATCCATATCCACGTCCATGCAGGCGCAGGCATAGCCGTGCGTGGCATTGGTATAGACATATTCGCCGGCCGTGAGGTCGGGGATCTTGTCCATTCCTTCGGCCTTGTAGCCGCTGCCATTCTCCATGATGATCCAGCCGCCGCCGGCATCCATGAGCGACCAGTTCGCTGTCGAGGGATTGTCCAGCCAGCCGCAGCGCCTTTCGGCATGCGCCGCCGCCGGTGCGAGAAGCATCATCAAAACAAACGCATGCAATCTGGTCATCGCCCCCTCCGCGTCGCCGGCCACTATGCATGGTCGGTGGCCGGCAAGGCAACTGGGGTAATTTCAGATCTCTGACCTCTTTCCATCATCGCGCCAACTCGTCAGCCCAGCCACCCGCCCCCGTCCTTCGAGGCTCCGGCCCTTGGCCTCCGCACCTCAGGATGAGGGCTAGTCGGTGTGCCGAGCCGCGGGGATGAGGCCACCCGCGCGTCACCGTCTTTCTGTCCGCGAGGCCGCGAGCTCTCTCCAGCCTCATCCTGAGGTGCCCCGCAGGGGCCTCGAAGGACGAGGCTGGCCACCATATCATCGCGCCAACTCTCAAGCCCGCCCACCCCCAGCGCGGTTCACGATTTTGACTTTGCGCTTTCCTCCCGAAAAGCCGCCTCGCCGGCGTCGGAGACCTCGACCCATTTCTTGTCGGGCTCGGCGTCGGCGACATAGGAGTCGTTCCAGTTCCACCACTTGTAGGTCGGGGTCTGGGGATAGCCCTCCGGCGAATCCTCCCAGACTTCCTGGCGTCCGAGCGGCGTGATGTCGAGGTAGTTCCAGGTGCCGCCCATTTGTTCGTCGCCGCGGTTGTTGACGAAATAGGTGCGGAAGATGCGTTCACCGTCGCGATAGAACACGTTGGTTCCGTGCCATTCGTCGACACCGAAGTCCTTGTCGAAGCTGTCGGTGATCGTTACCCATGGATGCGTCCAGCCCATCCGTGCTTTCAGCCGCGCAATATCGGCCTGCGGCGCGCGCGAGGCGAAGACCAGGGTGGTGTCGCGGGCGTTGAGATGGGCGACATGGGCAACTTGGTCGGCGACCATCGAGCAGCCGCGGCAGGCATGCTCCGGCCAGCCGAAGACACCGGGCTCATAGAAGGCGCGATAGAGGATGAGCTGGTGTCGTCCTTGAAACAGGTCGCGCAGGCTGACCCTGCCCTGCGGTCCTTCGAATGCGTAATCCTTTTCGACCGCCATCCACGGCATCCGCCGGCGCTCGGCGGCAAGCGCATCCCGGGCGCGGCTCTGGGCCTTTTCCTTGACGAGCATCTGCTTCCAGGCAGCCTCCCAGGCTGCCTCCGACACGACCGCAGGCTTGTGCATGGCCGGCTGGCCGCCGTTTTGAGCTGTTGTGGTCATTTTGAAATCTCCTGATTGCGGTGAATGCCCGCGCCTCGCCAGGCAAAGCGCGCTGACGTCCGCTGCTTGTCACTTTTCACTGTTGCGGGAGATAGTCTGGCAGCGGATCTCGGCCAGTGGGAGTAACAAGTGTGGCGCTATTCATCTGCCGCCTTGGAGAGTTGCCAAAAGCAGGCGAGTATCGGAAGCTTGTTCTTTGGCTATCAGGCGACGGATTGTTCGATATGACGACAGCCTCTTCCAGTGAGCCGGCCAGGCACGGCAGCGCCAGGATCTGCCGCGGCTGCTGGGACCAGATGCATATGCCGATCCCGATCGGCGGCCCGCTCGCGCTTCCCTTCCGCGCCTTCGGCATCACCCGCAGCAAGATGAATCCCGATATCTGCACGATCTGCGAGCGCTCCTTCCAATACGTCAAGAAGCAGCGCCAGATCACCGTCGACGCCACCATCCTGTTTGCCGATATCAGGGGCTTCACGGATCTGTCCGAGCGCATCGAGGCGCTACAGCTGAGCGAGATCGTCAGCCTGTTCCAGGATCGCTGCGCGCAAGCGATCTGGGCGCATGACGGCATCGTCAACAAGCAGATGGGCGACGGCCTGATGGCGATCTTCAATTTCCCCATCGTCCGGAAGGATCATGCCGGCGCCGCGATCCTGGCCGCACAGGAGATCCAGCGCAACTGCGCCGCGGCCCTGAGCGGCCTGACACTCGACGCCCTGCCCGGCCGCTCCCTCGGCGTCGGCGTCGGCATCCATTCCGGCGAGGTCCAGATCGGCGAATTCTCCAGATTCCGCAGCGATTTCACCGCAATCGGCGGCGTCGTCAACCAGGCGGCAAGGCTTGAATCCCAGGCAGCGGCCGGCGAGATCCTGGTCTCGGCGGAAACCGCCGCGAAGGCTCCCGACCTCGCGGCCGGCGCCGAAACCCGCATGCTGGCCCTGAAGGGCATCGAGCAGCCGGTGCAGGCACGGGTACTGGTCAAGCCCTGAGTGACGGCGATTGCGGCCTGCTCAAAGCATCATCCCGCCGCCACCCTGGCAGCCGCAGCTTCTCACGCTGTGATTGCGAAACATATTCGAATACCAGCCGGTTAATCCTCCGGAAACAAACATCGCTTATCTCTAAGCTGTTCTAACAGCTGGGGTATCTCATGGGCGGTTTTTCTCTGTTTCACTGGCTGATCATCTTGATCCCGGTCGGCGTGGCATTGTTCTTCGTCTCCAGAAAGCCGCTGGTTGGGCCGAACCGCTTCGGCGGCCGGCCGCCGGCCATGGGTTTCGGCCAGGCGATTGGAAGCTTTTTCAAGAACTATGTGAACTTCAGCGGCAGAGCGAGCCGATCGGAATTCTGGTATTCGGTACTCTTCTTCTTTCTCGTCGCCATCGCTTTGCTTGTCGTGGATCGGAGCGAAACCTTGAGCTGGATCTGGTCGCTGGCCACGTTTCTTCCGGGGATCGCCGTGGCCGCCCGACGCCTTCACGACATCAACCGAAGCGGATGGTGGCAGCTTCTTGGACTAGTACCTCTCATTGGATCGGTCGTCGTGCTCGCATGGTACTGCAGGGCGTCGACAGTGGATGAGTCCAGGGAAGCCGTCTTTGCTTGAGCAAAGTGTGAGAATGGGCCTCGCGGACTGCGGGATACGCAGTCCGCTTGGAGACCGCCTCCCGCCTCTGCCTCAGTACTTCATGTTCCGCAGTTCCGGAAAATCATAGTAACGCAGCCGTTCGTCGTGGCAGCGATAATCGTCCTTTTTCAGGTACAATATCATGTCGTGCTGCAAGCCGAGACCGATATAGGACCAATTTGGGTAGGCACGTTCCGTCGTACGCGTGCAATAAGCATAGATCTGCTTTTCCGGATCAAGCAGAACGACGCTTGATATCTCGGCCTTGACGAAGTTCCCCGCTTTGATGGTTCCCCGCAGAGCGTCGACATACTCGTGTCGAACCGCGTTGGAGGGCGGACGCTGGGAATCTGCAACGGATTGCGCCACCGGCGTTTGGCAGCCGGCCAGTGCCAGCAGGGCAGCGTAAGCAAGGAATTTAATCTTCATTTAGTTGAATCTCCTATTTCGACGTCGATAGATCGGCGTTTTCCAAAAGGCGATGGCTGCAGCCATCGGCACCACAGCCTGTGCTTCGAGACTCCGCCCCGCAGGCTGTGCACCTCCGTATGAGGAAGGTTGGAGGATGCCGTGCCCGCGACGCTAAAAGCATGTCGCGCCGCCCCTCAACATAGCCTCAAACGGCGACGCCGCCGCAGCCCTCGCTCTTTCGTCAGGTCTTCATGCCGTTCATCTCAGGAAACGGGTAGTAGCGCAGCCGCTTGTCGTGGCAGCGATCGTCGTTCACCGTCGCCCCCAGGATTTTTCCATCTGTGAAGGAGACGCCGAGATAGGCCCAGTCTCCCCAGCCGCGCTTGGGCACTATCCGCACACAATAAGCGTAGATCTTCTTCTCGGGATCGAGCAGCACCACGCTCGAAATCCGTGCCCAGACGACTTCTCCCGCTTCGTGTCTGTAAGTTCTCTTGAACACGATGTTGACGAAGTTCTGCCGGACGTCACTCGAGGGAGGACGCTGGGAATCCGCAACGGATTGCGACACCGGCGCATTGCAGCCGGCGAGAGCCAGCAACGCGGCGCAAACAAGGACTTTCATTTTCATTCAGCTGAATCCCTAAAAGAATCGGCGCGCAATTAACGCTGCCTATTCTTACAAACACAGCGAGAATAATATTTGCAATACATCACAGGAATATTGTTGCGGCTGCGAGATGCCGGCCGCGTGACGTGGATATATCAGCGTCGACGCATCTACACTGAGGGGTTCGAAACAGAGCTTCCGGCCGCATCTTCATCATCGTCGTTGATCGCCACCCCGGCTTCCAGCGCCGCCAGGATAAAGGCCTGCCGCACCGTCTCGGCCGGCATGCGCCCGGCAAGCCAGGCACGGCAGAAATCGATCGCCCGCTGCTGATGGACGCCGCCCTTGACCGGCCAGTCGGAGACGAGCGCGTAAAGCGCATCCTGCGGCGAGCGGAGAACCATTCGTTCGCTGCTATCGAGATCGATGGAGATCGGTTTTTTCCAGAAGGCGGAATGGTCGCTAATGGCAGTCGCACCTGCAGCTGAATTGACAGGGAACTAACTGCGGGAGAGGCGATTCCGTTCCAGTACGGCTGGACGGAGGCCGCTGTACGCCCTGCGTACAAGAGAGCCTCATCCTGAGGTGCCCCGTAGGGGCCCCGAAGGACGAGGCGGGTGCGCTGACGTTTCATGCATGCAAGGAGCACGCTGCGGCGCGTGCTTCGAGGCTCCGCCCTCTCGGGCTGCGCACCTCAGCATGAGGGACCTTGGAGCACGCCGCCGCGGCTAGTTACGGCCGAGGAATGCCGCCAGCGCCCAACAGAGCCTCGCCCCGAGGCACCCCGCCAGGGACCTCGAAGGGCGGCGCGGGTGCGCCGGCTGTCAATTTGGCAGCTTGCAGCCCTTGCTCATACCAGCGGACTGCATGGCCGAGACCTTGCCTTTGGATGCGGCAATTTCTCCTTCCTTGTCTCCCCCGGCGACGCTGCCGATGGGAACGCCGACGAGAAAGACACCGAAAGCATCGCCGTTCGCTGCGCTGATCTGCTGCTTGGAAAGATCGTCGAGCTTGGCTTTCTCTTTCTTGAGTTCCGCGGCGAGCGCTTCGCAGCTCAGGTTCGTATAGGCCGCCATCGGAATATCGACCTGGACGATGGCGTCAGGACGTTTGGCGCAGCCGGCAAGTGCCACGGTCGCCGCGAATGCAATGATGATCTTGTTCATGAATTTTTTGGTCCCCAATTCCCGCAGCAGCTGTAACATCGCGGCGCGCATTGCGGGAGGCGGCCCGGCTTTCAACCACAGACTTTTATTTGCCGGGGAATGGGAACGGGGGCGCGGCTTCAAACTCCCTCATCCCTGTGCTCGTCACAGGGATCCAGCGCGCCCAAGTCCTTGGGCGCGGGAGACTTTTTCAACCGTCGTATAGAGTCATTCACCGCGCGGACGCGCGGTGGCTGGATTCCTGTGACGAGCACAGGA
>NZ_NWSV01000047.1 GCF_002531935.1 Rhizobium chutanense
GTTGCTTCCGTGGAATTGGACGCCGCCGACCGTCAACGCTCAAGCGGCCTGACCTGCGGCCTTCACCGGAGGCTTACGTTTCACAAGGAGTTCGAAATATCTGGATCGTCGGATACAATCCCTTCAACTGCATTTGACACAGCAGCGCGAAGTCAATCACGCAATGACCGGGCTGGCGTCTCATTGGCTTTTGTCCGACTCAGCCCTCGTTAATGCATCGACCCTTACCGCTTGCGCACAACAGACTCTTCGTCTGTCACGGCGCTGTTTCCAGAAGCTCCTTCGTTGTTTCTAGAAAGGCGATGCGCGCGCTGAATCGTGGCCCGGATGTCTCAAAGTTGTCCGGGGAGAACATGGTGTTGAGGCCAATCGGTTCGGCGCGGTAGGTTGCGGGCATGCGATGATCCACTTCTTCCACATAGCTGACAAATCGCCCCGGACCGAGGTCGCGCAGTAACCCTGATGGAAGGTTGAAATCGACCTTCCACACAAGTTCGTCGTTCTCAACTTCTGCTTCCGCGAGAACGGTCTGCCCGAGTTCGTCCACCTGGAGGCCCTCGAGAACGCATGGAGTCCGAACGAGGCTAGGCCCGATGCCGGTCTCATGGAACACGGCAAGCCGAATCTTGGGCATCCTGAGCAGGTCGAAATTCTTAACCCATTGGCCAGTTTCGTTGCCCGGCAGCGTCCCAGGGTCAAGATCTTTGATATCGAGCGAACCCATGCCACGCACGACAAGCTCCAGCATGCGTGCCCCGTTCTCCGAAACGCCGTGGTCGATCAGGTCGACGTTCCGTTGCGGCAAGAGCTGCATCGTCACGGTTACCGGCTCCGACACCATGATATCTTGCGTGATTGACAGCTTCTGGAACCGGACCAACCCGAACCTGACGAAGGGTTCCGAGGCACGGATCGGCTTCAAATCGATATCAACAAACCACTCTTCCCGGTCCAGGTCGAAGCAGGGCTCGTATGTCAGCAGCGAGACCTGAAGGAAATCGTATGCCGGTTTGGGATCTACCTGTCCGTTGCCGTTTTCATCAGGCACGGGCGGACTGGCCCTGGGAATCGGCATATCCACCGTTTCCTCATAGCCAGGCCTGTGCGGGCCTTTGTCGAGCTTGGAAAAATCCTCGAACGCCGCAGGTGGTATGAAATTCCCCATTTGAGGGCTTGGGTCCCGGCGGATGGGGTCACCTCCCCAACGTGTGACAAATGACCCACCAGGCCCTAGATCCCGATCCTCGAAATCTCGGAGATTAAGTTCGCGTTGGCCAAACTTGATACGATCCCGATCGACGCCGATGCTCAACAATTCCCGGTACTTGGGCGGCCAGAGCACGATTCCGATTCGCTCGCCTTCACCCGAACTGAACCAGGAGCGTCCGAAATAGAGCCGGGTGCGAGCTTGGCGAACCACACTATGTGTTATCGAGCCCTCTACATCGACAGCCGAGGCACGGGTGAACATGAAGGAAGGCTCGGGTCGACGAAGGTCCGGTGCTGCCGGTCTCGCCGACGATTTTACATATACCTCGATGGAGGAAGTGTTCAGAATTGCTTGTTCAGACCGCCGCAATGGTTGGCGCCGATAGAGCAGTTGCTCCGTGCCCCCACCATACACCGGCGCCGTTTCGAACGCCGATGCGTGGCGGCAGACAGAAATCAAACTGAGCTTGAGCTTGCGCGCCAAAGTATCCTTGAAGATATACGGCTTCTCGGCCTTTAAACTGCGCGTCGGCTTTACCACGTCCAACGCGCCGTCCTGCATGGCCTGGCGGTGTGAGATGGGCGCCGTGCTGCCCGACACGAAAAGCGGCGCAAGCCAGATCGGCGTCATGCGACCAACCGGGGCTCCGAAAACGGGGGCCCCCGGATGCTCGACGGGCGGAATGGTCGGAGAAAGGCTCTCCGGCTTCGGAATCGTGCAGAGATTTGTCTTGGGGTCCTTGATATGCTCTATCAACTGACCCACCGCGCCATGCGTAGGCAGGTTTCCGACGTTGAGCAGCGTTATCTGCTGCGTTGGAAGTGTTACGGCTCCGTCTGCCCCGACGTCGAAGCCAACCACGTCTCTTGGAGAAACGTAGGCTTGTTTGCCTTCTGACGTAACAAGTTTCGGCCAACGCCCGGAACGTTTGGAGATCGTGCTACGCCCGCGTGTAGGATCATCAAGCTTCGAGCCGTCAGCACCGACCGTTTGGGCGACCACCACGAAGCTCTCGACCATGGAGAGATCGACATCCACGGTCGCGTCCAGCAGCACGCCGTGCGCGCCGTGCTCATCCTTGAGCGGCGGCTTCAGTATTTCCTCGCACGTATAAAATTCCGAATGGCGAAAGGTTTTGGCTGCGCCTTCATGCCAGCTTGCCATCAGCGGCTTGTTGACGGCGTGACAGACCCGAAGCTTGGAGACGGCCGAGATTTCCTCGATTGGCCAACGCGTCCGGATCGCGTCAATCATATTGGTCGCGATCTTGAGAAGTGTCAGGTCGTCCGGCACGGCGGCACCGCCGATGCCGGTCAGTGACGGGTTCGACGTGGAGACCTTGCATGCTTCGGCAATGTCCTCGCCACAAATGTCGGTCAGTTGCTTAAGACCGGCTTCGTCTTTTCCAGCGGCCGCGAGCTGAATAGCGGCGGCCTCCACGATGGCGAATCGTTGCTTAAGCATTTGAGGATCCGGCAGGCACGCAACCTCCAGATCAAAGTCTTCACCTGGATAAAGGGTAACGCTGACATGCTGCACCTGGGTCGACGAAGTCTGCTGTGCCTTGGGAAAGGTGCCGGCGGACGTCATCCAACGCGGACCGGTGTGGGTCGCAATCTGGTCGATTGACGTCGGATGAGACGGTCGCAAATCCTTACCGCCTTTTCCCGCCTTGGAGACGACGATCACTAGGGGCAGGATGTGCGGATAGGCCTTCTTGTCGTAGACGCTGACGAGGACGTCGCCCGTAAGATAGCGGTCGCTGCCTCTGATCCTGGCGCGGATTGAATAGCTGGAGATTGCAGGATCCGGCAGATAGCCGTCCTCCCCGTCCTTTGTGGTATTATTGCCGCCGGGCTGGAACACCGGTATGCCGCGCTCCGTTGACTCGGGGGCGGCGGACACAAGACGTCGGTAGGCCGCGCCCTCCCGATCGAATGTGTCTCTGATCGTGGTAATGGCCACGGGGAAGCCGCTCGGCTCGGGCTCGGGATCCTCGGGCACAACCGTCTTTGGCGGCCGCTTCGGGGTATAGGCTACGTCACGCAGCCCGCCTCGACGGAGCGCCGTCACGTTCGGGGTCTCGTCCAGCTTGCTGTGCCGTACGACGAGCTCAAACGGCACCTCCGGCGGAATGAAGACACGTGTCGTTAAATCAGGCACGGCTCGCGTGCTTCCCGCGACATATTCTCCTCTTATCGGATCGGTCGCGCTGATCGGGTCCATGTTGGACGGCGCATCGCTCCAGGATCGGACGATAGCCTGGTCGACCTGTTCGTAGCCCATCCGTAGTGAGATTCTCGCAGCTGCCAGCCGCGCCGGCAATGCCAGCGTTGGCGCTGCGATCTTCTCGTGCCGCAGGAAACGGCGTGGCTGCACCGTACCGCCGATACCCCTTGGCAGGATCTCGTCATCTTGGATCTTCTTGTTCCTTTCCGGATCGATGGGATCGGGGGATCCCCCGCCGAGGAACATCGACCGGAATCGGAACACATAGGGATACCCGAACCGAAGAGGGGCAGGCCGGAGTTCTTTCCCAGCGGCTTCTTTTCCCGGAAGATCCAGTATCCGCGCGAATGGCAGCATCTCATCGGGCTGTTCCTGCCGCTTGGGACCATCGGTTAGGACGCCGCCTGGTGTTCCATCCCAGAGAAATATGGCTTCCTCCGTGATCACCTCATAGGTGGCTTTTTTATCCTCCTCGTCCTGCTGTTGGTCGTCCGGCATTTTCGCTGCCATCGGCATGAGCCGGGCGGCGACCTGGAACGAAATCTCTTCGCGCACGCGTTTGCTATCGTGCACGGTCACCAGCTGGGAAAGAATCGCCTCGAGCGTCTTGTCGTCCGGCCCGAAATCGTAGTCGATGTAGCGGCGAAGAAGGCTGCGCCATTGGAGTGCCGAAACAGGCGTGCCGCCCTTTGCCGCGGCGACGTCGACATGTCGGCCGATCGTCAGTTCCTCTGCATGCAGAACGACGATCTCCGGCGGCGTTGTCTTCTCATCTCCGGTCTGCAATTTAGCTAGGGCAAGATCGCGAGCGACCTGCGCGGCGCGTCCCCTGTCCAGAATGGTGAAGCCGGCGGTCGTTTGGGCCTCCCCGAGATCGCGATCGCGCGACTTGGAACTTACCGATCGGCGCAGATCCAGTGATGTCAGGTCGTAACGATCCATCGGGGCTTCGTCTGTCCCGAGGGTCGCCCCGATTTTCCAAACGCCATTGCTCTGTTCAACCAATTTAGGCAGCAACAGTTTCTTGCAGCTGTTGTCGGCACCGGTGAAGATGAAGGCCTCAAATGCGGAGACGGGCCAGAAGCCTTCGGGGTTCAATCGCGCAGCCGTCGCAACGGGTCTGGACGTCGATGCGGCGGAGGGCTCGATCGCCAGATGCAGGTCGACGGATGATGTGTTCTGCTGCCCAAGCGATGCCAGAAGAGCAGCCTCTTCGATTTCGAAATCAAAGGTCAAGCCGAAAAGCCGCGATAATGTCGGGTCACCCTGAATCGCGAAAAAGATACCGCGCAGCCGATCTAATGCCCGTTTTTGCGGGTCGTATTCCGGGGACGTCTTTTGTTGCCGCCAAGTGCCATATTCGTGCGTTGCCCGCCGGATATCGCGATCTGTGGAGGCCGAGGCTTGGTCCTGCGCCACACTTGCCTGCTGCGGCACGATCGATGCCGCGGGGGCCACCGAATTCTCGTCGCTCGGCGCTTTGCCCTTGATGATGTCGCTGAACAGCTTTTCGGTCGCAGCTCGCTCGGCTTGGGTATTCTTAACGACTTCCTCGAATTTTTTCTGGTAGTCCACTTCGCTTGGTTCGATGTCCTCCAGCACCGCGCGAGGTCCTCGCAGCTGTTTTGCTAGAATCCGAGCTGCACGTTCGCCTTGCTCTTCAATTGCAAAATCGCTCTGTCGAATTGGCAAGACTCCGCGAATGATATCGGGGGTCGATGGGTCATACGGTTTCGCCGGGATATCGCCATCTTTGTTCAGCGCGACCTTCGGATCGTAGCTCGACTTGAGGTCGGGCGTCTGTTTCTTGCTGTCGAGCGAGTTTTTTATGTCCTGGGCCAGAGATTGCAACTGATCAAGCGGAACCAGCGTCTTTTTCCAAAGCGCGTCTATCTTACGCCATGCCTTCTCATCCGCATAAGCGATGGGTGCAGTCAGTTGCAACGGCAGCTCTTTCCAGTTCGGCGCGGCTATCTTCGGGGGAATGCACTCTGCCGTGATAAGCCGGAAAAATAGCTTCAATCCGTCGGCGAAGGGCCATTGGGTCTTTTTTCTCAGGCGCTCGGTGATCTCCGCCGGCCAGTTTTCGAAGGCGAGTGCGCCGTCGGCGCTATCGACGAGTTCGGGCGTCGCGACAACAGTGAACTTCAGATAGTTGGGACCACCTTTCGGTTTCTTATATCTTCCATTGGCTATCACGCGTAGCAGTGGCAGGACATTGACCGTCATACGAGTAGTCCTTTCAGGAGGCCTTTGTCGAAATACTGAGAATAGCTATCCCAGTCCGACTGTCCCTTGGCGCGAACGGTGAGGCCACTATTCGTCGGTGCACCGGTGATGATGGGATCGATCCATGCGCCGTCTTCGCTCAAACGAGCGAAGCGCGTTCCGCCATCCTGCTGCCGGTGAAGGGAGGCTTGGCCAGAACCAAGCTTCTTTTCCTCGCGGGTGGCGGTGATGCTGTATTTGTAATCAGCGAAGCCGAGGGAGAAAGAGAAGGAATAGATCGCCTCGCCATACATCTTGCCATCAGCGGACTGTCCAAGCCGGACATAGAGTGATGTCGAGAAATGAAAGATCCAGATACTGGCCGAACCACCGGCGAAGAACGTTCCGTAAAGTTCCGTGGTGCGGCGGGTTTGGCCGTCCTTCTTTACCTTGATGATGCGGATGAACACGCCCGCGGATATTCGTACATTTGCCTCGAGCGGTCCGTATCCGATCGCCGCCCCGCCACCATATTCGAACGAGGCTTCGAAACCGCGCACGCCGTCTGCCGCAGCATAAATCGAGAAATATCCCGAACCGACAAATGGAAAGACACCCATGGTAAACGGTGAGAGGCGCCGTCCCAGCGAGACTTTGAACAATGATTCCTGATTGTCGAACGGCAACTCCGCCGAAACGTTCAGGCTGACATTGAAGAAGGACGTCGCGCCGACTCCAATCGTTCCGAGGTTGATGCCGTACCCGACCTCTATGCCGGCCCCGCGCGTCATCGGCTGGATGAAGACGCCACTCCCCTCCTTGGGGGTGAGAAAGCTCTGCAGCTTCTGGGCGAATTCGAGGTCCCTGCCAATGACAAAGTCCAGATACTTGACGTCGAACCTGGGGCTGGTGTCCTGGCCTATGGAGAAAGCGGCACCGTCGAACTTGAGGCGCAATGCATCGACAAGCCCGCCGATCAGGTAAATATCGAAGGGCCCGATATGAGCGGTGGCGGCGAAATCGGTCTTGTGGTTGAGCAGATCCACCGACGCACGAACCGCGATACCGAATTCAGCGCCGTCCTTGGGCTGGAAAATGGCATCGCTGCCGGGCGCGTGTTTGATGGTCGATTTGAAGTCGTAGGAAAACTTAGCCTTGGTTGGGATCAGCGCGGCGATCGCGTCCTCGATCTGGTCGCGGAAATTGCCGAGATCGATCGCCGCCAGGACATCGCCCCGAAGCGCGTCCTTCGCCATGTCGCCCGCCTGGGTCACGATCAGTTGCGGCGCCGCGACGCCCCCGGACCAACCCGTAAACAGCACGACAATTCTGCGGCTCAGCGCCACACGGGCTTCCGCCGTGAGCGAACCCGCATTTGTCCAGTCCTCGAGAACCTTGAGTTCCTGGGCAAGGCGATCGCAATTGGACAGCGCGTCGAGATCCTTTGTCGGATCATCGAGCTTGCAGACGGGATTGTCATCGGCGAGTCCCGGTATCGGCGCGACGAGCAGCGCCTTGCGCGCGAAGGGCGCGAACAGCGAAATCGATCCCACGCTTTTCAGCGTTGTGTCGCGAACCTGTTTGATGACGGCATAGCTCCGCCCAGTCGTCCAAACGAATTTCGCTTTCTCGACCGCATAGGAAATTACGGCATCGCGCAACAATGCCGGTCCACCTTCGAGCCGCCGCAGCAGCGCGAGCGCTTCTTCCTGGACCCGATCCTCGAGGTCTCGCAGAGCCTTTTCCAGATCACGAAAAGTCCTGCTTCCGCCTGCAGCCGAAAAGAACTCAGAGAATAGTTTGTCGGCAATCTTCCCCTGCAAGAGTTCCTTTATCGACGGCGGCTTGGTCGGCAATGCTAAGCCGCCAACTGCCGCGATATGACTATTGATGCTGGTCAATGCCTCCGTGAGTTCGGTGATCTCCGGCGTCAATGTGAGCGAGAGCTGCTGCGCAAGGCTCTCCAGCTCGTTGACAGCCCCGATGACCAAGTCAATCTGGTCTTTTGCGCCGCCGGTGGTCGTCTTGATGAGCTTCACCCCGAGATCCGCCACGGTCCAGACGCAGTCGATGATCTTCTGCTCGGAATCCGCCGTCTTCGTCTTCAGGTCCCTGAGAATTTGGGCGTTGGTGGATGTGAGCGATGGCAGGTTCGGCTCAAGCCGCGTCGCCACAGCCGCGACAACGGCGCCGGCGCCAACGACCGGTCCATGATCCTTCAGGAATGTCGCCAGCAGATCGACGATCTCTCCGAGTTCTCCGGCAACGTTGCGGCCGAGCATGCGCAGGTTGCTCGCCAGCGCTCCGATGCTTTCAATTCCCGCCTTGTCGAGTTTCGCCGGCGGTTGCCAGTCGCGCGCGACGAGCTGCATGTCGACCAGATGGCAGTAGAGCTTAGACAAGGAGAGGATCAAATTCTTGTCGCCGCTGTAGACAAGCGCGGATACCGCCGCATGAAGTTTGAGGGCCTCTTTACTGAGGTCATCCGGCAGCGCCGGATCGTGCAGCGGCCCGGCACCCCCATCCAGTTTCTGGATTTCGGCCTTGGCCGTGATCAGGCTCCTGATTGCTTCGCCGATCGGTGCGAGCACCTTACTGCTGGAGGTGCCCGGCAGCACCAGTGGTTTCGTCTTATCTTTGTCGAACTCCGTGCAAGCGGCCGCTTCCTCCATCAATGCGGCGGGATCGGCCAGAAGCGGGTCTTTTTGCAAGAATTCTGCGGCGGGCAACAGGTTGGCTGCGATTTTCGCCGAGATATCGTTTTCAAATTTCGCCTTGATCGCATCGGTGTTGACGCCGAGAACCGATTTTGCGAAATCGCCCGAAGCCATCAGGATCCGTTCGGGATCGCCTGACGTGATGGCCTTGGCAACGCCCTGCGCCTTATCGACGGCGAACGAGATCCATTCGAGGCCCCTCGTGACGGCAATCAACTGCTCTGGATAGCGCTCGAAAAGTGTATCCACCGCAATGGACAACGCATAGGCAGCCCAGGCTTCCTTTTTGTCGGTGGCCGCCTTCGCAAAAGTTTCAAGTTCCTTCCTGGCGTCCTCGATCGGTTGCTTCAGATCCGCCTGGATCTTCTTTAGAAATGCTGCCGCACCAGCTTGCCCGGCCGCCTCGGCGCTCTTGCCGTCAAACAGCGCCTTAAGGGCTTCGGTAACGGCGTCCCGGGTGGCGGTCTTGATCGACGCTTCCGCCGCGGCGATTATCCTGGGAGCGATCCCGCCGCTGCCGGTGACGATTGGCCATAGCGACGTCAGGTTGCCTTCCGCATTGGGGTCCAGTGACAGCAGGAGTTTCCGGACATTCAGTGGCGGGGCGCCGAGGGGAAGCACCGCCTCGATCTGCGCGGCCGCCTGCGTGGGGTCGCCGACACTGTCAAAGAGCCAGTCGGTGATCTTGACAGCGATTTGGCGCGGCGTTCCCACAGTCAGAACCGTCGGAAGCAGTTTCAGCGCTTCGATGATCGGCCTCAACTGCGTCAGCACTTCGATCAAGTCATTGAGTGTCCCGGTGAGCGATTGCTCCAACCGCTCTACCGGGTTCGATGCGACGATGGCGAGGTTATGAATGAGTTCGCGGGCCGCTGTGTAGATCTGCGCCAGTTTCGGAATAAGAGCCAAGGCATCTTCCGTCCCAAGCGCGTCGTTGAGCGCCGTTTCGACCTTTCTCAGCCCGCCATCGATCTCGGGATAGAGCTGCGCGAGGCTCAGGGGCTCCGGCTTGTTGGCGGAGCCGGGGGCCTTATTGAAGATTGCAGCCTGCCTGTCCTTCAGGTCCTGATCCAGCGCCTGCCACTCGTGGCGCAATTGCTGGATGACGTCTCGCAGAGGAGCAAGCACGCGGGTCCGGATATCATTGGCAAGACCATTGACCTGTCCTTCGCCCTCTCGCAGCGCCGAAGTTCCGAATTCATAGACTTCTTTCAGGATGGGGATATCGTCGGCCGTGATGCCCAGCAGGGCCATCAGGTCTTTCAGTCGTATCGTGCCAAGCAGCTTAGCGTCGAGGCTGAAAAATGACTGAACCTGCTTCACGGCCTCGCTGAGCGAGTCGCCCATGTCGAAGGGTGCGCTCTGGTCGTCGTTGTCAGGAAGCGGAGGCGGCTTGACGACCGGTCGCTTTATCTCCTCGTTAAAATAGCGGGCAAGCGACACCAACTCGCCATCGTCAAACTTCATTTTCTCAGCCGATGGGTCGTTAAAGTTCGGCTTTCCATCGCCAGCTTCCATGGAGTCGGCGGTAGGCGGCGATATGGCCCTTGTCGGCTCCCAGCGCGTGGATATATCGCCACCCAGTGGTCCAAATTTCCGGCTGATCGCGATCAGATGTGAGTTCGGTCTTGCAATGCCGCCGGCCCGGTCGCCGTTGCCACCCATGTCGAGGGACACAAGGTCCCGCAGATTAAGGAATACTTCTTTCGGGTTGGCATTCTCAGGTGTCAGATCTGGCAAACCCTTCGCGACTGGGTCGCCGGGGAAGCCATAGAGCACGTAGTGGCCGTCATATTGCACTTCGATCGACTTCGGGCTGCCGCCACTCAATTTCTCGACCGGCCCAAGCCGAATAATTGCCTTTTGAAGCATCGGATAGAAGGGTGGCTGACCCGCGCCCTCAAGCACGGAGGTCGTTTCGAAATTCGGCAGTTCCTCAAGTTGACCCTCCCAGCTCTCGGCCGTCGCGGAGCGCGTCCGGCCGTGCGCGCGAATATGAATCTTGCTGGTCTCGAACTGCGCCTCTCCGGACTTGCTGTTTGGCGCGTAGTCGATCTTCAGTCCACCGATATCAAGCTCGCGCCGGGACGCGGGCGTGAATTTATTGTACTGCTCGACCGCTGCCTTCAGAGATTCCGCCGTGGTCGCGGCAATATTATCGACAAAGATCATGGGCAGCGATGTCGGGGTGCCGTCGATCGTGATTTCAAAGTGATAGAAGCCGTTCGCGGTGATGTCCGTCTTCGGCCAAAAGGCGATTCCGGGCCCGTTTCCCAGGAATATGCTCCCGTTTGCACTCTCCCTGTGTCCGTCACCGACCTGCCCGTCGATTGGAAAGGTCGGATCGACAATATCAGGTGTCTTGTCCGCCAGAAGGCGGACCGTCTTGCCACACCACATCCGCCCGCCATGCGGCTGCCCCACCGCTCCGAAAAGCTTTTGACGCTCGGCCATCCGTAGATACATGCGCTGCCGGAGCATGGCCTTGATGCCCTGTTCCGGCGTTCGCAGGAAAATCCGCTCCGTCAACTTCACGAAGGACGCCTTGTGTCCGAGCGGCAGGAGGTAGCCCTTGTAGACGACCTCGGTTCGAACATCGCGCCCAAGAACAATGTCCTGCTGCAATGTTTCGATCGAAAAACCTTCGAAAATCTTGTTGCCGAGAAAGTCGTTCGCACCGGCGGAAGGATTGAAGGCCGTGTCGTGAAGCAGCGAGCCACCGAGTGCGCTGAGCGACAGCGCCTGGACGTTCAATGGCAGCGGCTTGTGGATGGCCTGGCCGTTCGCCGCATCCAGAATGGCGAAGGATTCCCCCGGCTCTATCTGGCCGGAATTCGCGATCAGGGCTCCGGCTTCGTCGACATTATTAGGGTCGTCAGGTTTGGCTGGCTGACGCTTGCCGATGACGGGCAGGCCATATGTCGATGACAGGAGAACCAACTGATGCCTGTCGTAAGCATCCAGCGAGGTTCGGAAGAATGTGTAGTTGTCCGTCGGCAGCGCCTTGCGGAAACCGGCTCGTTTGCAGATCCATTCTATCAGCCGATATCGGGACTTCTCAGGTTGTTCAGCGCACGCAGCCGCCCTGGCCGCTTCGATCTCCTCCTTGGTTGCGTCCTTGTTCACCGCCCTTTCGGCAGCCTCCGCCACGTCCTCCGGCGTGAGGGTTCCGCTTTCCATCTGTTCCGGGCCGATGAACCAGGGCGCATAGGGGCCGCGCGGCGGCGCGCCCTGACCCGGCAGCCGCATCTGGCCGGCGGACCGCCCGACGATGAGCGCGTCGGGACGCAGATCCGGCGAACCCACAACCCGCAATGTCGGCGGTGTGGCAATCGAGGTTTCCAGTCGAACGCTCCAGAGATCCCAGGGCAATGGACTGTGCGAAAGACTGCCTGCGGGACGCTCCCCTTCCTCGATCGCGATGCCTGACGGCTCGGCGTCACCAATTTCGATCGGTTTTCCGCCGCTCGACTGGGACAGGATTGTCGGCACCCGTCGATTGGTGCGCCAGATGGCATCCTGTGCCGTCGACAGGAAAAGTCGGGCGGGAAGCTCGATGGAAGTTTCGAAATCCAGCGGCTCGCCCGGGAACGGCTTGCCCTGCTTTGCCTCCGGATCAACCTGCCTCTCGCTCTTGAGCGTTGCGCGCACCTCCGCCATCCGGGTGTCGCCGGTTACCGCGCCTTCCGAGAAGCCCTGGAAGCGCAACATGGCATGGTCGCTCGGATTGGATGCCCTGCTGCCGGGCCGAGGCAGAATTCCGGACGGCAGCGCATCGAACAGCTTGCTCGCACGGCGGGTCACGGCAGCTTCGAACCGAGACCAATCGGTCAAGGCCTCGAAGGTGAAGGCAATCGGGAAATAAATCGTGTTGCCCGGCCCGGTATTGGCGGGAGAGTCGCCGGAGGTTCCCCTTATGTCGCCTTCGGCGGCGGTAACGCCAAGGGGCGGCTCGCAATCAATTCGGAATGCCAGACGGCTGCGGCCGGCGAGCCGCGCGCTGACCAGATCCGGCACCCGCTCTGACCCGAGCGCGAATTTGACAAAGTTGCCGATCAGGCGATCCGTCAGAACGTCAACCCTGATTTGCAACGGATATCCCGAAACTCGGTTGTTGAGCGACAGATACTCGGCGAGGAACCTGTTGGAGAGCGGGTCAGCACCGGCAGGAGGCAGGAATCCGAGGCGATCCTCGATTTGCTTGTCGGTGAGGCCTATTCTTCTCACTCCGAGATATTCAACTATTCGGTCTCGCCAGAAGCTCCTGAAAACTCCGTAGAGCGGCTCCTGGGACTCGAATATCGCCTCGTTGCGCTGTGCATTCGAGAAGTTGATCTCGTCCGAAACATTCGGATCAACGGCCGAAAAGAGGCGTCCGTCCTTGCGCAAACGGGAATCGGAGCGCGCGAGTATGTCGACCCGCCGGATCATCTCGCGAATCTCGCCCTCCACGGGACCGGCACTGCTCTCGCGCATCAGCATGCGCGCTAGGGCCATCCCGTCCGGGTCGAGGGCAAACGGACCGATGTAAGTTCGCTGGTCGAGAGGCATCGACGACGATGCCGCGTCGTAAGCGGAAGCGAGTGCTGCAAACGACTTATGACCAGTCTCGAAACGCACCTTCTGTTTGCGAACCTCCTCGCGAAACGCCGCTCGTTTTCTCGGATCCGCTTCTGCGTTCAAGGCTTCAAGGATTGCGGCGGTGGTCTTCATGTTGTCGGGGACGTCCGAATTCGTCTTTGACAGGTCGACATCGGGCAGGCCGGGGGCTTCGAGGCGGAAGATCGCCTCTTCCAGCACATGCTGCGGATCGAACTCCGCCACGAGGATCGGTCGTGTGTCGTGTATGGCTCCATCCGGGCCGACGGATATCCGCGCGTCCTCCTGCGAGGGGCGAATCTCCGGTCTTGAGCGATGCTCGAGCAACATGTCCTGGAACTTGAAGCGCAGCTTCATCAGGTCATAGTCGCGGGCCGCCGTTAGCGTCGCATCGCCAAGGTCGAACCTTGCGCGGCATGTATCGCCGGTCAGGTTCCCTAACCAGACAAAGCTCGATGAGATCGGGCGCGGATATTCGCCGTTCTCTAGGTGCAGGATCGGATTGCCGTCTTCATACTGCAGGCGAAGATTTGAACCGCGGAAAGTCAATCGACTGAAACTGGTATCCGGCAGTGCGTGGCTCACCGCGAACAGGGAGACATCGATATGTATCCGCTTCAGCACACCAGGATCGGCCGGATTTTCTTGCGGCCGGTCGTGAAGGACGAAAACCGATGCGTCCGGTGCGCCCGCGCGATCTCCGTTGGCAATCTGAAAGACGCGAGCGATCTGCTCGGAGGTCTGATCCTTCTGTTGCAAGGGCTCGCAGACGCCGAGCCGTCCCCTGCGGATATCGACCCAGAGGGGCGTGACCGTCGCCTCTTTCGTCTCCGCAGGATTCGTGTCGGCGTCGGCGCCTTCAGCCTGGGTTTCCTTCGTATCCGCCTGTGCCTCGGGCCTGCCTATGCGCAGGCGACCGACTGGCGAGACAATGTCCCCGACTTTGTGCCAAGGTGTTCCCGGAACGCCCGCGCGAAAGATGGTAGGTCCGATTCCTGTCGCCATGCCCCACAAGACGCTGCGCCGCTGGACTTCCAGCTTGCCGGGCGTCGTCGTCTGGGCGAGCACGAGGCGGGTGGCCGAAATGCCATCCGTCAGGAGCGTGTCGGTCTCGTGAATGGCTAGGATGCCATCACCGATGGTCAGGGCGGCGACCACTTGTTTCTGGGATGAGAGGAAGGGCGCCGATCCTACGATGACGTCGAAGCGCAATGTGCAAATGTCAGCGGGCTTGACCGAAACGCGGTGGCCTGTACCCAGCTGGAGGATGCCGGCCGGACTCGCGAGCTGGATCGCGTCGGGACCTACCGTTCCGGCAAAATAAGAAACTGTATTCTCATCGACTGGCGCGGCGTCGGACTCGGAATCTGGTTTGGCGCCCGTTGGTTGCGACTTCAACCAGCCAAAGCTGAAAGCGGACGCCTTTACCTGTCCGCCAAGCGACTGGACCATCGGACCGTTTCGGCCAATGACTGTCCACATCAAATTGCCGTCGATCGTTGCGCGAAAATCACCCATCCTTGCAGTGGTGTCAACGTGTCCGCCAAACATGCTGGTAAGCGTGGCCGATACCCGTCCACTGGCGATATCCTCAAAAGGGAGCAGGCGTCCGAATTGCGCGGCGGACTCGCCAGTGGGCGGCGAGATGGATCGGAAAGCATGAAAATACGCCGTTCGACTACTTTCGATGGCTTCCGTCTTCCCATCGCTCATCAACCAGAGATTGGTGATGTATTGTATCGTCCAGCGGGTGCTGGGACGCTCGAATTTGAATGCTACAAAACCGCGCCCTTTCGAAGGGCCGCTGAATCGCAAGCCGTATTCTATGTTCCGCACATAGACGACGCGCGGTGAGGCCGCGACCGGGCCAATTGGCAGTTCCTCAGGCTGTGCCATATCGAAATATGCGCCGGAACCAAATGCAGCGGACGGAATGACCCAGTCGCAGACGACCTTGCGCTCATCCGGCGTTTTTGCTTGTCCCGTACCGGCTGCTCCTGGATAAACCTCAACCTCTAAGACGGTAAGCCTTGATAAGTCCGCCGAAAGATTGAATTCCAAGTCGTACCAAGTGTGGTTGGCAGCTTCATTGGATCCGGCATAGGTCAATGCCGGGCTGGCCACCAGCCCGCTCAGCAGACTTCTGCGACTAATAGTCGGATTTATGAATTCTTGCCAGCCGACGGGTTTAGCGTCGAACGGCAGTTCGCCTGCTCCCTTAAAGGGCATCGACTCCTCCCACAGTGTATAGCGCGCGGAACTACAATATAAGCTTGTATTATGATCTGATTTATGTCAATGATAATGTCTATCTAAATGGAGAATCGTGGAGGGGAGGTAGGCAGCAGGTTTTCAAAATGAACAATATCACAAGAATATTTTGAATTAAGGTGATATTCGCCAATCCATAATTTTACCCAAGACTAAATTTAGATGAGTGCAGTAGAAAAGATATCTTAGTATCGTCTAAAATGGCTTAATATCATATTTGAAGGCAGAAGTTTACTCATGATTGTCGATATAAATAAATTATTTATGCCAGTCTTTTCGTTTCAATAAAACAAGAGTTAGAAGTATAATGTGGAACTTCGTTCGATCGGTACACATATATTTCATGCGTGCGGTTTGTAGCCTCGCGGATGGTGATGGCGCGGCCGATCGTCGGAGCTGGAGAGCCTCGTAGTTTCAGCAGCCTCAATACCAAGATCGCTTTCGTGCAGACGATTGCCGGAACTGGACAGTGCCTTCGACAGAAGGCTAATTAGCGTCGGAGCTCGATTTCAACCTCACTCCGATACCGCTCGAGCCGAAGGTTGCTTTCTCCTATTTCTATTCGATGACGTCCTCCACTGACCGGGTTCGACGAGGGCGACCAGCCGCCGACGGCCATCATGACGAATCTCCGCGGTGGGCATCACAGCCCGTTCCTGCCATGAGACGCAGGAAACACTCGGCTTTTCGGTACCAGAGGAGGAGGGTAAACGAGGACTTTTAGGATTGGGGCGGCGATAGCCGCCCACCCGACAACGCGCTCTCGTTGTCGCTGGGAGACTCAGGGCTAAGGTGAACAGAAGACGGCGAGCTATCGGCGACGGGCGTAACCTTATGGACCGCCGCGCCATTGGCGAGTTCATGCACTTCCCGACGAAAGCCGCCAATGCCTTTGCCTACGTCCCCCAAGAACGTGGAAATGCTGCGTCGCCCGAAGAGCAGCATGATAATGGCAAGTACAACCAGCCAATGCCAGGCGCTAAGTGATCCCATCAGCATTTGACTCCTGTATCTCGTGTGTAGCTCATCGGGTGCTCGTAGCGCGATCGCGTGGGTGGCAAACACGCGCCTCGTCAGCCAATAAATCTGTAAAGCCTCACCAATCTGCATTCTGAAAGCAAAGATAACTAGAGCCGCGCCATTTCAAGGCGCAGTCTATAATTATCATAGAAATGAGCATGCCGTTAATTGCAAAGAATGCAATAAAAAACGCAGCTTGTCTATGATCGTGAAGAAATAGTATTGACGATCATAACGATTACATAGATTTTATTAGATAGGCTGGCGCCTTTGGGGTGGTAATGGCTAAAATGAGGGATGGCCTTGAGCCGTTTGCTTGATTGCTGCGCATCGCCGCGACACGAAATGGTGCCCCTCAGTTGGCAGGAGGTCACCAACCCGAGTTTGACGCGACGTGTGGTTCCTAGCGGACTTGTCGCTATTCCGGCTGCCTTTTACCTTAGCGCGGGGAGGACAGGCATCCCAGACCAACTCGCGTTTCCCGTCCACACTCAAAGACGAATTCGAATTGTCAGGAACTGTTCTACGCGAATTGGCCAAAGGCCGGGTGGTTCTCTACCGTGAAGAGGCTGATCTCCGCATGCCGGCCACCTATGCGAACGAATTCCTATCGGGCCTTGACGCTCTTTTTGATGCAACAACGTTCGTCGAGTCGGGCCCTCGATTTCCGGTTCGATTCCCTTTCCGCTTCCGTCAGGACGTGGAAATGTCTGATCCGCCGCCAATAACGACGATATAAGTGAGTGCCGAGACCAAGACGGGAAGAGGAAGATCAACGCAACGGAGGAAAGACGATGGCAGTACTATTCATTCGACGAGCACTCATATTCGGCGCCGGCGCCGGTTGCGCGCTCGGCGTTGTTCGACCCGGCATTGCAGCCTCGCCACGCATCACGATCGAACTGCGAAATACGAACGGCTCGGTACTAACGACGCTTCGACTCTACAAAGACGATAAAACCTGGATCGACATCAACAATGACGCGTCACCTCTCAACGCCGTTCACGGAACTGTGGACGATCAAGCTTATAATCAACTCCATTGCCTGGATGACGCCGGTAACGAAGTCGTTCGATTGGCCAACTGCAATTGGGACATCACGCAGGGCTTCCACAATGCTGGCTTCTGCTACGGCTGCAAAACTGGGTTTGAGAAACAGCCCTCCTGGTATTGCACAGGTGTAATCAATGTTTAGTTAGCTGGCGCTGGGAAACCGAAATGTTGACTGCGACGAAAAACACGCTCAAGGGGCTGTCAAAATGGATGGCGCGCTCCACTGCTTTTTGTGCGTTGGCGGCCACTCTATTCTCGGCCGCAGCTGCTAGCGCTTACAAGCTGGAAGATTGGAATTGGAAATATCAGGCCAATCCAATCGAAGCTCGCTTCGTGATATGCGAGCAGGACGCGCCATCCGGTGCTGCGAGCGTTATCAAACAGGCGGCTGCCAAGTGGAGCTATTCGAAGCTCAAGTTCTCGTTCGAGGCCAACAATTGCCCGCAAGAGCGTCCCCTAAACTACGTCGAGTTCGTTCCCCTCAACGTCACTGGTCTGACCACCGCTCCGAACGAGTTGGGAACGCACAATACCAAGCGTTGCCTCATCCAATTCAACAAGAGCAAGCCATGGTATGCGGGTACGGGAATGCCAGGCGGAAATCAAAATGACCTATTCAGTGTTGCTCTTCATGAGTTTGGGCATTGCATCGGTCTGCTTGATATTGACGACAAGGGAGCCGTCATGAACGGCAAACTGGATGTCGGCAAGGTTCTGCGAGATCTCGCCTCGGATGATCTGGCCGGGCGAAACGCCATCTATGGAATGCCCTAAGACTGAATCGGCTGAGAGTGTCGAAATTGCGGGAAGACGTTCAACGTCGCGCCAGCTATCGTTTCCGCGCCATTAGCCGATGCACTTGCTTTTGTCGGTTGACGTATCGTCATAAGAAGACTTTGCATCTTAACAGGCGCTTTTCGGGTTGGGAATGGTCCATGACTTCGGCTTTGACGGCATTCTCAAGCGGTGTCACCTCATTTGACTTGGACGAAGTCGGTCCATTGATCAGTGTCGTCCTTCATCCGAACGCTCACATTCGTGCGATCACTATTATATGTGACTGAAGTTACTTCACATTTGAATGGTCCAAAGCCGGTTACGGAATCTGGATTATTAGTGCCTAGCACAGACTGGGTTAGCTCAACGTCACCTATGTCAGGGTCAGACTTCAAGCTAACGCCGCTGATTTCTATCCGGGTTTTTGGAGTTCCTTCGCCGATAAAAATGACAGAAGTGATCGTACCCATTTCGATAAACTCCTTCATACTTGGCTCGCACGGATTAAACAGTTCACTGCTTGATCATGTTTGAAGATGGATTCAGACTCTAGTTGGGTTACATTCAGAGCAGAGCCCAGACGCCTGGCAAGATGCCGATTTGTGAAGCAGCGACGACTCAGAGCTCACCCCCACTAAGGAAGAGTGTCCCTAAACTGCCGCCGCTCACCCTCGCACGTTGATTGTCCGGCAAATAATCCCACCTGTTCTGACGATGCCGGGACCGCCACCCGTGTTATTTATAAACACTCCCACGGCGTATTTGCCATCAGGGCATTCAATCCGTCCATATGTACCATTCTTCTCATAGGCAGGCTGACTCGGCGAAAAATGTTCGATGCGATCCGTAATCTTTCCAAAGATTGCCGACGCAACGTCCTCGACGAGATCACTATGATAGCTACCTAAATCGGCCCCGATTGTAGGAACCTCTATTGGCCTGACGGCCGAGCCCTTGACTAGTTGGTCAACAAATGACGCTTCTACCGAATTCGCAACAGCATCAATCGAAACCACTTCCAGATCGATACTGGTAGGAATCCACATGCCGTTGCCACTTCCTTCATAGTGGATTTTGTTGTCATCCGTGAAATCTGTTTGCTTCTCGACAGATCCGCAATATGGATTTCCGCTCGTGCAGGACACTTCGTCATTCTCGCTAAACTTCAGACCATATTTGTTGTCGCTTTCGATAATTCGCTTAAGCTGATCGCTAGTCAAAGCTCTGCTTTCTGCGCCGGCGGACAACTTCCAGTTTTTAGAATCGGTCCTCTCCAGACGGCCCGAGATATGAATGGCGCTGCTCAACACCAACTTGGTGATTTCTTCTTCAACTTTGCTGCCCTTGGCCTCAAACTCCTGACGTTTAAAAACCGAAAGATTCTGAGCAAATTTGCTTGCGGCGCTCGATATAATTTTACCTGAAATTGTTCTGGTTCTCGTGTCTTCTTCACGGATTCCGCCTTGGCTGGAGCTCGAACCAAATCCAAGATGCCCACCAATATTTAAGCCAAAACCACTGCTACTTTGATCAGAATATGCTTGTATGCCCCCCTGGGCAGTTTCTTTGTCGAATATCTTGCGGAAGGCATCAGAGCTTTCGAACCCCTTGTAGGTTGCTGAAAATATATTTTCTTGTATCTCCTGTTGCTGCGCGTAAACAACTGCGCGCATGTCTCTCGCGTCATAGATATAGCGCAGTTCCGCGCATGTGGCACCTATCACTGCATCAATAGCATCAGGGGGCCTATCATACACGGTTCCAATTTCGGAGGGGAACTGGGCAACAATTCGCTCAGGGTAGTCACCATTACTCCGGACTCCGGTTTTTACTCCGATATAAATGTAAGGATAGGAAAATATCTTCGCCGGAACCACAGGATGTCCGCTAGCTTCGGACGCCAAGGCCGCTATCTCGTCAGTAACACCAGCTCGAGAAAATTCGAGAGGTATTCTTACGACGATCTTCTTGCCCGCACCTCCAGCGTTACAACCGGATTCCAACGACTGCTTAAACGATGTCCAATTCGGAAGCAAGAAAGGCAGCATATAGTAACGATCCTGCGTGGAATCAGGATCTTTATACAAGACATAGTCAACCCCGTTCAGCTTCAAAGGATTAACGCGGACAAATGGGTTGTGTGCCAGCCGCGAATCTAACTGGTATTGTGGAGAGGGCGTTGGGTTCAAATTTTCCTGTGCCGCGACCGGCGTAATGGCGACAAGCAAACCAACGGCTACAGCAATTCTCGACATTATCTCCTCCTTTTGCTTATGCTAAGCATTATTAGAGCCGCGTCTGTGGTGACTTCCCTATGGTGGTTGCGTTCACGCCACTGGAGTCCCAAATATTTAGAAGTCTTACGTTAGTCGGTTTCACGGCTTACCATCCCTTGCCAAATGGCGGTCCAAATTTAGGCGTCACCTTTTTCCCCTGATAATCGGGTTCGGACTCCGCACCTTCGACGGCTGTTTCTAACGAGCAAATATCTCACCCATGCACCACCATCGCACCATTGTTACTTATTTTGCCGAATTGTCGATATCCCAGGTTGTATTAGTCCCTAGCGGAACGGGGTGATTCAACTGGGTGATAGGTCTGAAGCGGATAACGCCTTTGTGTTACGAAGTAGCCATGGGGTACCATCAACTGAACCGCGCCGGGTTTGCCGGAGGCTCCAACTTGTGAGAAAGTGAAGCCGATATGAAGCACGACAACGAACAAATTTTCGCCTGAAGTCCGTGAGCGTGCCATCCGCATGGTGCTGGATCACGAAGCCGAACATCCATCGCGGTGGGCTGCCGTTTCATCTATCGCGGCCAAGATCGGCTGCTCGCCAGCCGCGCTGCATGAATGGGTGAAGAAGACTGAGGTTGATGGCGGCAAACGATCAGGTTTGCCGAGCGATGTTGCCGAGAAGATGAAGGCTCTGGAGCGGGAGAACCGCGAGCTTCGTCAGGCGAACGGGATCATGCTTCGTCATAGGACTACTCCTAGTATTTGCAATGGGACTTCCGGAACGAATCTTGATCTTTAGAGCGGCGAAATCCTCGACAATCGTAAGCGACAAGCCGTGGCCGTTCAGGCGGCGTAGTTCCATGGCATGAGCGCGTCGATTTCACTGCTGGGCCATC
>NZ_NWSV01000048.1 GCF_002531935.1 Rhizobium chutanense
CTCTTTATCTTCGCGTGACCAGCGCCGACGGCGCTCTACAGACGTGATCACCTCAATTGGATGCTTCGTCATATGACCACTCCTAGTGTTACCACTAGGACTGGCAGTCAGAAGCCCTCTATCGCAAGACGGCCTTCACCGTGGGCTTACCAAGATCTGGAATCGGCGGTCAGTGATCGGATCGCGCAGATGGTGGTCAAGCAGATGATTGATCCGGAATCCGACATCAAAGCTGTTCGACAATCTTCCGCATGATCTCTTGCTGAAGACGGTCAGAAAAGACGTTAAATGCAACTGGGCTCTGCTCTACATCGAAAGATGGTTGACCGCGCCTATGGAAAAGAACGGAGAAGTCATTGAGCGGATGCGTGGTACCCCGCAAGGGGGCGTGGTCAGCCCGATCCTATCGAATCTCTTCCTGCATTACGCGTTTGACGTCTGGATGACCCGGACGCATCCGGATCTACCATAAAGGCCTGGCGCCGGCGAAGATCGGCGGCTACGTCAAACCGACACTGAGGGTGCGGCCGCCGACAACTACACCTTGACGCGTCGCTGGTTGACGCGAATGGCTTTCGCTTGACCCTCCACGCTGGCACGTGCAGCATCGTCGGCCTGATCGATTTCAGGACGAACGCGTGCATCGATCGGGTGGTGATCATGCTCCTGCTCAGGACTCCGATACGTTGAAACGACAACGCCACGGTGCAACAGCTCGTTCATGTCGTGTTACCTCTTCGAAGGCTACAAGCTATCTGGGAAAGACTTACCTTGTAGGGCATTGGCGGAAGGATCGACAATCGAAAAGACAGGCAGAAATCTCGTCTGCAAGGCCGGCCCCAGAAGGGGTCGGAAGGGAAGATCCGTAGGACAGCTCCCGCGAAACCTCTAGAAAAGTCCAGCCTTTTGAGACCTCGCAACCGGCGGAGAGGATGTTGCTGTCCTGCCTCTATTCAACAGACCTCTCCCCCTTTAAGTTCAGTCGGCGAGCGACCCTTGGGCGATCGCTATGCGCCGATCCCGCCCATGCAGACGTATTTCATGGATAAGAAGTCATCCATTCCGTACTTTGAGCCCTCTCGGCCGAAGCCGGATTGCTTGACGCCGCCGAATGGCGCTAATTCGGTGGAAATCAGACCCGTGTTCACGCCAACCATGCCGTATTCCAGCGCCTCTGTGACCTTCCAAACGTTCCTGAGGTCGTTGGCGAAAAAGTAGGCTGCCAAGCCGAATTCCGTATCGTTCGCGAGTTCGATGACTTCCTCGACAGTATCGAACTTGAACACCGGAGCCAGAGGCGCGAAGGTTTCCTCACGCGCAACCTTCATATCCTTTGTGGCACCCGAGAGAAGCGTTGGTTGGACGAACGTGCCTCCGCGAGCATCGCGGTCACCACCAACCACGACAGTCGCACCCTTGGTCACAGCGTCATCGATATGACCATAGAGCTTTGCTACCGCTTCATCGTTGATCAACGGGCCGATCGTCGCCCCGCTCTCAAACCCGTCAAGAACCTGCAAGGCACTCACGCGCATTGCCAGCTTCTCGACGAACCTGTCATGGATCCCGCTCTGTACGTAAATACGGTTCGCGCACACGCAGGTTTGACCCGCGTTACGAAACTTAGAAAGCATAGCCCCCTCGACCGCCTGGTCGAGATCTGCATCGTCGAAAACGATAAACGGCGCATTGCCGCCGAGTTCCAGGCTCAGCTTCATGATCTTCTGGGCGCCTTGCGCCATCAAGATACGGCCAACTTCGGTCGAACCGGTGAAGGTCAGTTTCTTGACGACCGGGTTGGAGCAGACCTCCTCGCCAAACATTCTTGCATTATCCGTCGGGAGGACGCTGAACAAGCCATCGGGTATTCCGGCACGCTCCGCGAGGATCGCCAATGCAAGCGCCGATAACGGAGTCTCGGCAGCAGGCTTGAATACGATCGCGCAGCCGGACGCGAGCGCCGGCGCGATCTTGCGGCACACCATCGCCGACGGAAAGTTCCAAGGAGCGATGGCGGCCACAACGCCAACCGGCTGCTTGATGACAAGCAGTCGCTTGTCGGCCTGGTGACCTGGAATGGTGTCACCATAGACACGCTTGGCTTCCTCACCGAACCATTCGATGTAGGAAGCGCCGTAAGCAATCTCGCCACGCGCTTCCGCCAGTGGCTTGCCCATTTCCGATGTCAGAATTACGGCCAGGTCTTCAGCGTTAGCTACCACCTCTTCGTAGAACTTCCGCATGATCAGCGAGCGTTCCTTCGCCGAAACCTTAGCCCACTTCTTCTGTGCAGCCTTTGCAGCATCGATAGAGGCTCGCACTTCAGCAAGGCCAGCGCTAGGCAAAGAGGCAAGGACGTCCATCGTGGAGGGGTTTAGCACGTTGATGCGTGTGCCGTTTACCCCTTCGCTCGACCACTTTCCTCCAACCAGCATCTGCTCGCGAACGAGAGTCTGGTCCTTTAAACGGCCTAGCAGGGTGCTGGAGATTGCCATGGATCTTCCTTTCTATGCATTGATCATATCTGATTTCGAATGTGTGGTGACCGTGCGTATATCGCGACCATCGGAACGATGAGCAGACCGACGACAGCCTGCTGCGCCGGAAAGTTCAGTCCGAGGCCAACTAGAAGCGAGGTCAGTACAGTCAGGACAAGAACACCGAGCACTGTCGCGCCATAGCCGCCCGCCCCACCAAGAAGCGACGTCCCTCCAATCACCACCGCTGCTACGGTGGTGAAAAGATAAGGGTCGCCCACGCCGACGAAGCCACCACCGGAAAACCCTAGTAGCAGCATGCCCGTGATTGCAGACATGGCACCGCTGACGCTATGGATGACGGTCCAGACCTTGAATTCGGAGATTCCGAGGCGGGCGGCCGCCGTCCGGCTTCCGCCGACGGCGTAAATGCTGCGGCCAAACCAGGTGTTGTACATGAACCATCCAAGCGCGATGGCGACGATAGCCCAGATCACGATGACCGGAGGCAGCGACAGGCCGAAAAACTTTCCGTTGAACGCCGAAATGTTCCTCAGCCATTCGGGTACCGGAGCAAACACTGTACCACCAAACGCCGAGCCGAGTGAGGTGTAGATCTGGACCGCACCGACGGCCGCGAAGCCAACTCCGAGCGACATGATCAGCGCTTGCCCTTGGAGACGGAAGCTCAGGGCGCCATTGGCGGCCCCGACAAGCGCACCGAGGAGCATGACAACCAGCATCGCGAGGGGAGCGGGAATACCTGCGACCATAAGGCTGGGAAGGAGGATGTTCGCGCCTCCAATAATATATGGTATCGAAAGATCGAGCGCACCGACCAGAGCGCACAGGGTCTGGCCAATGGAGGCAAGCCCCAGAAACGCTGCGAGAAGAAGGATTGAACGCGCGTTTTGGGATGATACGAAGCCGGGGACCAGCAATGCACCGAGTGCTAAGAGAGAGGCCAGAAGAACAAAGCCAATGACGATGCTCCGATGAGCCTTGAGCGGGTTAGACTTCTGAGCCGATTTGATTTCGGAATTCATAACTGTCGCGACCATTATCTTGCTCCTTACACAACCGCGCGGCGACTGATGACAAAGACGTTCACGAGAAGTGATCCGACGAGGATTAAGCCGAATGCCATCTGGGTAACGAACCCCGAAACCGTGCCGAAGTTGAAGGTGGAGAGGAGATAGGAGATGAGGAACATGTTGATCGCGCCAAGCGTAGATCCAAGTGCTCCACCACGACCACCGGAGAGGCTCGCACCTCCGAGAACCAGGGCCGTAACAGCCTGAAGGGTGTAGGTGCTGCCCTGCGTCGGATCACCAGAGGAGATCAGCGCCGTGTAGCTGAGGGCGGCAAGTCCAGCGAATGCTCCACCAACAACGTGGGCGATGATGCGGACTGCGTCCACTCGAACGCCGCTCGTATACGCCATGCGCTCATCCGCACCCGTCATGCGAAGGTTGCGGTAAAACATAGTCCCCCTGAGAAGGAGCCATAATGCATACGCTGCAACCAGCAACAGCAAAACAGGTGACATGATGTCGGTCCCCGCCCCCCAGCTAAGCATCCAGTCGGGCGCGACTCCACCCGGTCGGGACATCACCATCAGGTTCAACCCGGAGAGGACAAGAAAACCCGACAGCGTAACGATTATCGGAGCGACACGCACATAAATGATAACCAGCGCCTGGAGTAGCTGGAATGCCGCTCCCAGGCCGACTGCCCATACTATCACTGCGATAGGGTTGGTAATTCCGTTACCCACAAGCCAGGTAATAAGGGTAACGTTGATGAACCCCATCAAGGGGCCAACTGAAAGGTCCACTGCTCCACGACCCGCCATGACAATGGGGGTGAGGGCAAGCGCCGTTAGAATCAAGGGCGTGGCGACAAGGATTGCACCTGCGAGGCCGTTGTTCGTGAATAGCCCGTGTCCGCGTAGGGCAACGGCGACCAAAAGGACAATGAATAGGCCGGCCGGCACGAAGAGGGAACGGTCCTGGGTGATTTGACGGAATGCGATTCCAGACATCATGCAGTCCTTTCCAGATCGAACTCGATGGAGGCGTTTGGCGATTTTCCAAACATTGCGGCCAAGATTGGCTCTTCCGCTATGTCCTCGCCTGCTAGCGACCGGAAAAGCCTTCCAGCAAAGAAGACGTCGACGCGGTCCGCAAAGCCGATGAACTCTTCGATTTCGCTTGATAGATAAATCACGCTGCCACCCTTCTCCGTGAACAGGCGCAGTTCGCGGTAGAGATCGCGCTTCGTTCCGAGGTCGACACCGCGAGCGGGATCGTTAAGGACGATGACGGACGGTTCGTTTGCAAAGGCACGGCCGATCAAAACTTTTTGCTGATTTCCGCCCGACAGTGAGGTGATCTTGTTCGCCGGACTTCCAATCTTAATCCGGAGCCGATCCACCTCGCGTTTGAACATGGGTTTGAGGCCGGCCTTATTGATTATACCAAGAGGACCGAGGTTCTTTCGATAGACGCCGATGGCAAGATTTTCGAAGATGCTCTGCTGAGGGAAGATACCTTCACGCTTGCGGTCGCCGGAAATATACGAGATTCCTGCTTTGGTAGCGTCTTCGAGCGATGCGACCTTTTTCATTCTCTCGGTGCTGGATGACCAGACTTGGACATTACCACCAAAAGGCTGGATGATACCCGCAACGGCGCGTACGAAAGCGTCCTGCCCCTGCCCGTCGAGTCCTGCAACACCGATGATCGCTCCTTTCGGTAGATCGAAATCGAAGGGCGCTGCCGCGCTGTGAGTAACGAGGTCTCTTACCGCTACCACGGCCGGCGCGGCGGCGCCTACTTGCTTTGATTCGTACGCCTTCGCGTCGCTTGCGTTTCGGTCCGCGGGCGTCATCATTGAAAGCAGGTTCTCTTCAGTTATTTCATGCTTCTCGAGCGTACCAATGGTGACGCCGTCGCGAAGGATCGTGGCTCGATCGGCGATGCGGACAAGTTCAGCGATCCGATGCGTTACGATCAGCACGGTCGCACCTTCCCTACGGAGACGATCAATTTCCTCGTGGAGGCGGATCGTGGAATCGAGGTCTAATGCCGCAGACGATTCATCGAGGATGAGGACCTTCGGCCTGCGCAAGACCGCTCGCGCAATAACTATCCATTGCTTGACGCTCAGAGGCAATGCCCCAACGTTCTGATCGAGATCCACGGGCTTGCCGACGAGGCGTTTCAGGATCTCCTCAGCCTCGGTACGCCGACCACTGCCGCCCTGCGAGCGGAAGATGCCGTCGCGCCCGACATACAGGTTTTCCAATACACTGGCCTCGTCGGCCACCAGCACTTCCTGGAAGATCGTTGTCAGCCCGATGCGCTTGGCGTCAGTCGGAGTCGAAATCTCTTCTCCAAGGACCGAAACGCTCCCGGAATCTGGGTGCAACACTCCAGACATGATCTTCGCCATCGTGCTTTTGCCACTTCCATTCTCTCCGACGATGGCGTGCACTTCTCCGGCCCGGGCTTCAAAATCACACTTCTTTAAGGCCTTAGTCTCGCCGAAAGACTTGGCAACATTGATCAACTTGATCGTAGTTTGGTTTTGCATCGGAGATCCTCTAATCCCAACGGCCGCGCGAGGCGGTCCTCCCACAAGAGAAACTTCTGTCCGGTGGCAAGACCCACCGGGCAGAACAGTTTCACTTCGACACAGGCTTCCAGGGATTAGCCGGGCGTTCGAAGTAGTCTGCAGCAATCGCAGCAGGAAACCACCCGTCCGCCTTGGGCTCCACGAAGTCTGTCGAGTTCAAGTCGCAATCTTCTGGTATTGCCGCGCGGACTTCATCGATGGTGTAAGGCAAGACGGGTCGAAGGAAGGACTGAACCTTAGGGCCTTGTCCCTCCAATGTGCGGAGCATGATCTCCCACATCTGTTGCATCTCGCGACGCGGCGGCCAAATATGGAAACTCCTGTCCACAAACTCGGGGTTCTTGCGCCAGTAGCACGCGGCGGAAGCTTCCCCCCCGAGAGTAATCGGGATCATGTCTCGACCTGACTGCAGCATTGCGTTGAGAACGCCGTTCTCTTGGGCCCCCTGCGTGAGGATCCCATCAATCTTCGTCGGGTTCGTCGCAAGAAACTTCTGAACTTCGACCTGGGCCACCTGGTCGGTCCACTTCCCTGCAACTTCACCGACGATCTTTATGTCGGGGTACTTAGCAAGTGCTTCCTTAGCCGCTTTGTCAAAGCTGTCCGAAGAAGCGAAACCGGGAATACCAGAAACGAGAAGGATATTGCCCTTCTTTCCTATTTTTTCCGCCAGCCACGTCGCCATCTCGGCACCGCCCTGCGCGTGATTGGCCGCGCCATTGATGGCGTATGGCGACGTCACGTAGCCCGAAAATGAGAACACCGGCACACCGGCTTTGTAGGCATATTCGATCGTCTGATTAAGAGCCGTGACGTTCGAGCAGCAGATGATGATTGCATCGACGCCTTCGTCCACCATTTGACGCATCTGCTGGATCTGAACGGCGTCTTTAAGATCCGACTGGGTGACCACGACATCAGACACCAGGCCCGCAGCCTTTGATCGCGGTAAAAGATCGCTCATGACCGCATCGAGAGCTGCGGCTCGCCAGGTGTTGCCAGCGTAGCTGCTTGCATAGCCGATCTTCCACGGAGGACCCTTTTTGGGCTTGAAGTCTTTGTAGGCGCTCGCCCCCAATGGAATCTGCGGATCTACAGTTTCATAGATCTTCTTTTCTGTAGCCGGTAGCTGATCGACACCATCCGCGTAAGCGGTTGTCGCCAGGGCGCTAACCGAGATCAGCGCCCCAAGTGTGACATTCAGAATGCACCTCATTGAAGTTCTCCTCCCGAGAAAAGGATCAGGCAACCTTAGACCGGGCTGCTGATGACTGTTGGATCTCCTCAAGAATCGGCAACAGATACTTCCGGAACTCGCTATAGTCCTCAGTAACGGGAAAATGTCCGAGCTTTTCCATTGTCCAAAACTTGGAGCCTTTGACCAGGTCTGCAGCAATCTTGGTATCGGCCGGGGACGTGTTTGGATCGTATTCGCCCGTGAGGAAGTATAGCATACATTTCGACGTATCGATTTTGCTGGCTTCTTCTGGCGACACATCGTGGTCGTAGTAGTAGTAATAAAGATCACCCGCGAAGATTCCCGGTCCACCGCAGCTGTATTCCCACTGGATTTCACGGACATTCGCTTCTGGCGAGTACGGTGAGATATTCAGCATCATCGCCGCACCGATGGAGGTGCGATTGACGTTTGGATTGTCGAACTCCCTGCGGATGCCAGCCATACCGACGTCGACGTACTCCGCCGCCGAGCGCAACGCACCTTCGACCGAGATCGTGGCGCGGAAGTTGTCCGGATAGTTCGATGCCAGGTCGATCGCGAGATGGCCGCCCATGGAGCTGCCCAAATAAACGGGGCGGTCTAGGTCGAGCGCTTTTGAGAGTTCGAGCTGGAAGTCCATCATGAACTTCTTGGTCATGTTGTATTCCTTCTCCCACCAGCGAACGCCGTAGGGGGGAAGGGACTTGCCGTGATACGGCAGATCGAACGCGATGACGCGAAAATTTTTCGTCACGTCGGAATCGCAAAGCATATGACGGTATTGGCGACCGTCGGACCCTGCCGTATGACCGACGAGAAGCGGAATCCCCTGGCCCGCTTCTTCGTAATAGACGCGGTACTCGATACCTTCTACGGTGAGATAGAGATAACGGCCGATAATGGGGTCAAACTTGGTCATGCTGCTGCTCCTTCAGAACGGGCATTGCGCATCAGGGTGGTCATGCGGTTGAGAGCAGGCAGATACGCGAAGGTTTCGTTGTTACTGCTAAGGTAGAGGCCATGCTTGATGTTTGATGACTGCAAGCACTGATAAAACGGCAAGGGTTTGTGCTGAAGCAGCGCCTCCCACTGTGAACCGGTCCCGCGTATGACGATAGTGCACTTGTCGTCGTCGTATTCGGCCTCTTCCACCTTTAGCAACGTACCGTCCTCGAAATGAAGCGCTACACTGCGGGTAGGGAAATCGCATTTTAATATACCGTTAAGATAACGAGTTTCGCGCTTGAACTCGAAATCCTCCCGCACGAATTCTATGAATTTCTTGAGATCTATCGCCATTTTAGGCTCCTCCCTTGTTGATAAGCGCTGAGAACTCCGCGCATGTTGTACATGCCCCCTCACGGGACAGCACATTCTCAAATGCCCATTTCGGTGAATACTTCCTGGGCATGCCTGAAACTGTCGATGCCTGCTGGCACACCAACGTAGATAGCCACCTGAAGGAAGATCTCCTGGATCTCCTGTTTCGTAACACCGTTGTTGATGGCGCCGCGGATGTGGCCTCTGAGCTCGTGCGGTCGGTTTAAAACCGCTATCATTCCAAGGTTGAGGATCGATCGAGCGCGACGGTCGAGGCCAGGTCGGTTCCAGATATTGTCCCAACAATACTCGGTGACGAGTTCCTGCATCGGCCAGGTGAAGTCGGTCGCCTTTCCGAGGGCCGCATCAACGTAAGCGTCCCCCATCACCTGCCGACGAGTAGCAAGTCCGCGCTTGAACTGCTCCGATGGAGCTGTTCGCTCGCCGGCCTTAGGCCCCTTATCTTTCCTGTCCAAAGTGGCCATTGGGTTTCGCTCCCTTCATCATATTTGACAGATTATCAGACAATTTTCAACTGTCAGTTTGGCGTAGTTTTTCGCGGTCAGGCCTGATCTTTCACGAACTGCGCAATTTTCGTATGGTCGACATCGGGGCCTAAAGCATGCCGAGCAGCATCCCAGGCATCAGCGGTACCGGCCAATGTCGGCAGCTGGAGATTGAGCGCCTTCGACAAGTCCGCTGCAATCCTAATGTCTTTCGCCATAAGCCCCAAAGCAAAACCAGAGCCAAAAGTCTCCGAGAGGATGAACTGCTTCATCTTCACTTCTGTTGCGTTGTTCTTGCCAGACGACGAGTTGAGAATATCGACGATCGTTCTAGGATCGAGACCAAACGTTCGGCCAAGAAGAACGCCTTCGATAGCTGCCAGAACCCCGGCTCCCGATACGAAATTGTTGATGGCTTTCATGGCGTGCCCTGAGCCGATCGGGCCTGTCCTAAAAATCTGGCCGCCCATGGCGCACAGGATGGGATCAGCTTGATCGATATCGTCAGAAGCACCGCCTGCCATGATAGTAAGAGAGCCTTCGACGGCTCGCTTCACTCCGCCTGACACGGGAGCATCGACCAGCCGCAAGCCCTTCTGATGCAAGCGTTCTGCGAGCTCACGAGTATCATTGGGCGCCGATGAGCTCATGTCGATGACAAGCGCGTCAGCACTCAGGGATTGCCAGGCCCCATCCTTGAAGAGCGCGTCTTGAACAACCTTGCCGTTGGGAAGCATGGTAACCGCAACATCGGCCCCATTGAATGCTTCCGCTACCGTCTCTGCCGGAACGCCGCCGACGGCCGCGAACCTTTCCCTAGCCTCGGCCGATAGATCAAAGCCAGTGACTTCGAATTGAGCCGACAACAGATGTTGTGCCATCGGCCCGCCCATTGCGCCGAGACCAATAAAGGCGACGCGCAGATTTTTTCGTGGTGACAACGTCCCGCTCCCGAATGTGAGGCAAGCACAATCAGCTACCTCCGTTAGTGAGGAGTAGTTAACGACCTATCAGACAATCTGTCAATCGGAAAATTCATGCTTGGGCCGGCCCTCCCTCGCTACGACGCCAATTTTGCCGTCGCTTCTTCAATCACCTCACTTAAAATGACCGTGCAAGCAGCACCCATCTTATCGTCCGATGGACACCAGAGAGGTTGTTGCGTTGTCAAAAGCACCGTGCCCTGAAGGATTTAATTACACCCGGCCACCTCCAGCATCAGACAATCTGTCAATTTTCGGAAAATCTTATGGCATCAGCCTGAGGTGTTGTTGCGCAGGTACTCGAGTGCGACTTTCGCAGCCATATCAATGTGGTGCTTACAAGCGGCCGCAGCCCTGGGTCCGTTGCGATTTTGGATCGCTTCGGCAATCTCTTTGATTTCTGCAATGCTATGTTTGAGGCGCCCCGGTTGTGTCATCGAAGTCATGCGCAGAAGATTGATCCGGTTGTGCAGCGATGTTAGCATTTGCCTGACGAAGACGTTTTTGCTGCCATCCATCAAGCAGTCATAGAAGGCGTTTTTGGCAGCGATGAGCCTGTGTCCCACGCCGCTTTCCGCCGACGCTTCGAATTCTCTAACGGCATCTTGCAAAGTGGCAATATCTTCCGCCGTTCCATTTTCGGCGAACTGCTGACCAGCAAACCCCTCGAGCAGCGCGCGGACGGTGTAGAGCTGAGCGGCCTCCTCATAGGTTATGATACTGACAACTGGACCCTTGTGGGGGAAGCTTGTGATCAATCCCTCTGCCTCAAGCTGCCGAAGCGCTTCACGGACGGACGTGCGACCCACGCCGATCATTTCGCAAAGCTCGCGCTCGACGAGCCTTTGCCCCGGCTTGAACTTGCCCGTCGCAATAGCCTGTCTGAGCCTTTCTTCGACTTGCACTCGAAGAGAGGCATTTTGCCGAGCGACCTGCAGCTCCACATCTACCATGATCAATGTCCTACGTAGCACTAATGAATTTGAGCTAAATATATGGCTGCTTCGCGGGGAACTTTCAATCAGATTGTCTGATGAGCGGTCATTAGCAACTATTCTAGAGGATTGAGCCCGCTGTGTAGAGGTCGGCTTCCCGATCCATGAGGAACCGATCGGTTGGCGCGCCATAAGTGGAAATTCTAGTCCAAATGGCCTAGTTCAATTGGTGTCCTGATGGCCGACAATGTCCGCCCGCCGATTTCTCAAAACCAGCCACGGTTGCGACCCTGATCGACGAGGTGTCCACGGTCACCGACACCACCGCATCTTCCAGGAGCACCCGTTCGACTAAGGGCCGGGTGCAGCTTGGCAATCGGCAAAAGCCGCATCAGCAGACGATAGTGGTTCCGATCGCGCTTCCAGTCCGGAGGCGGCATCGATCTTGAGCACCTCAAGATCCGCCATCTTTCTTCGCCTGCCAGCCTGGCTCGTACTTGCGCTATCGCTCCCGCGATTCCCATTCTAACCACTTTTCTCTCTGACCATCTCTCTTGAAAAATTGTAACCTTCGTGCTACATATCTAGTGCAATCTGTAGTGCGAAGGTGACAAATTCCGACACCTCACAACGCTCCGGCCGCTGTGCGGCGCGCGCTGCGCAAACTGGGCGCAGACATCCACGACGCACGTCGACGTCGCCGCCTGCCTATGGCGGTAGTAGCCGAACGTGCCTTCACCTCACGCTCAACGCTTCAAAAGATCGAGGCCGGCGACACCAATGTCAGCATCGGCATCTATGCAGGCGTCCTCCAGGCACTCGGCCTGCTAGATGGGCTGAGCCAAGTCGCCGACATCCGTAACGACAGCGTCGGCCAGTCTCTGGCCAATGCAGAGTTGCCCAAGCACGCTCACCCAAGGCGATCACCGGGATCGTCACGCGATGGCTGATTTCGAAGTTCATCTCGACCTTCACGGCCGCACACGTCCCATCTGGCCCGGAGCAATCGCGCCCGTGGTGCCGAAACAATCGTGTTTGAGTATGATCGTGCCTGGCTCGAGGACCCCGGCCGCTTCTCGCTGCAGCCCGCTCTAGCTCTGAGCTGGGGAGAAAAATCACGGCTTTCTGTGGCTCAATAAAGCCAGCTGGTCGTTGTCCCCTGCCTATGACCTCAATCCAGTGCCTACGGATGTCAAGGCGCGCGCGCTGACGACAAACATTGATCTTGATGAAGGCACCTGCTCCCTTGACCTGCTGGAAGAAGCTGCAGGGCTCTACGCCCTAACGCTCGCCGAGGCTCGCGCGATCATTAAGGAAGTCGCGACACCGCAAGGTGGCGCGAGACCGCAAGGTGGCGCGAGACCGCCAAGGCGGTCGGTGCGCGGTCAGCCGAGATCAACCGTATGGCCAGTGCGTTCGATCACGATGATTTGCAGCGAGCGCCAGCCCTATGACGAGAGCCTTCCTCCACAGTTTCAATCCGCCCTCTGCCGGCCCGATCACTGAACCGGATTACGGCATCGTTGCGTTGTAAAGGACGGATGTCCAATGGCAATTTTCCGATCTGCGGTCCTGGCTGAATTTGCGATGGAATTGTTTCAAGCGCCTCCGTGACCAACGAGCGAAAACCAATAATTATGTGATTCGGTGAGATCGAGACGCTACTCTACGAACAAACTATGTCACTGCCAGCGGATCCTCAATCACATCGACGATCGATGGCTGGCCAAGCACGTCCGCGAAGCGCTGTAGCATGGCAACAGTACTCGATGACATCTCCGCCCTGGAGCCCGGGATATAGCAAGCGGCTGCATAAGCGAGTTGCCGTTGCCTCGGTTCCGTTAGCAACAGCGGCAGCGTCTCCATTGCTTGCTCCGGCTCAAAGGTGACGATAGCCGTCTGCACGCGAGTGATTTCGGCCAAATGATCAGCGCTTAGTGAGCGGAAGGGCTCGTCCTCGGTCAGCACCCGTGACCAGCGCGCCAGGCGGTCGCGTCGGATCCCGCCACGATCGCTCACCAGGAGTACGACCATACGGATGATGGCATCGGCGAGTCCGCCGATCGCGATCCTCCTGAGCGCATTGGCGATGTCCGGCTGCCATCTCATATCGTCAAGTGTCGTCCCTTTGCGGTATGCTTCGTGGGGATTGTCAAAATATCGCTGCCAAGGGTTGTTCCAGATCATGTGAAACGCGAGCTCATAACCCATGTCGCGCCAGTCGCGCATGACCACGATCGCCTGTTCGACAGCCTTGAAATAGAGCGCTTCCGCAGCCAGGAAAGGATTTTCCGCTGCTGCGTTCGCCCGGGAGTTCCGTACCTGCTCTGAAATTGACTTATAGCCAACCATGATCGGATTCTGAGAAGACAGAAGCGATCGCTCCAGCCGCTTTGGATGGAACATTCGGCTGGCGTCTGCTGAGATGTCTGTGACCGCGGCCTGCACAAAGGGGCGGGCAACTGTGTGATAGATCTGCGCTTGCAGTTCAGAGACGCGGGCGACGGCAGCGAAGGGACCTCCATCGTCATGGCCATCGTTAAACTCACGGATATTCTCGAAGGTGCGCTCGATCAGTTCAACACTATAGCTCTTGTGTCCAGCATCTTCTTGAATGTCCGTGATGCGCATCTCGTAAAGGCCAGGCAACAACGCCTCAATTGCCTCGAGCGTGCTTGCAACCTCATTGTATTCTTTGTTGATTACTCTCGAGGAAACGAATGTACCGAGGTGACCGACGTCGTTGTGTACCATATAAATAATGTGCTGGCCGAGAAGGCGGATTTCCTCCTCGTTGTCATAGATTTCGGGGATCCAATTCAGCGCCTGCTGCGGCGGCGTTACATTGTCGCCATGACTGGCAAATATGATAATAGGCGCCCTGATCTTCTTAAGGTCGAAATGCCGCCGGTCCGGCTCCCCATACGCCTTGTTGTGCGCCAGTCGATTACCAACAAAGAGGTGCTCAACTATCCAGCGGATCTCGTCTCCCCGCATCAGGCAGAAGCCGCCCCACCACTTCTCAGCCTTAAGGAAGGCTTCGCTCGCCGCATCCACATCTCGGAACAGTTCGACATACTTCATGAATAACTGGCGCTCGGGATTGAGCGTTTCGAAATTCTGTACGAGATGGGCGCCGTCGAAGATGCCTCCGCCCAGATCTGACAAAAACATGGTTATCCAAGCTCCCCCGAAGAGGCCCGCCATGTAGCGGAGGGTATTTTCACCGATATTTCCCGAGGTAGGTGTCACCGGCGATCCGTTGAGGATGATCGGGCCAGCTAAGTCGAGATTTGTCGCAACCATCAGAAGGGTAGCCCAGCCAGCTTGGCAGTTGCCGACTACGACTGGAAGGCGGGCAAGCGGATGCAGGCGCATGACCTCACGAACAAAGGCCGCTTCCGCATACGTGACATTAGAGAGATACTGCCCCCCCTCTGGCTCTCGGCGGAAGGACACCAAATAAACCGGGTGACCTTCCCGGAACGCTACGCCGACCTGGCTGTCTTCTTTGTGGCCACCGACGCCGGGACTATGTCCGGCGCGCGGGCAAATGATTATGAAGGGGCGCTTCGTGTCATCGACGTTAACACCTTGGGGCGGGATCATTCGAAGTAACACGTAATTGGATTTCAAGGGCAGATCGTTTCCATCCATAACTGTCTCGTAGTCGCAGAAGAAAACCGGCGGACAGCCTGCCGCTTCATGTTCGAGGAAGATGTCGCCGCGCTGTCGGAGAAGATCCATGCACAATATGGCGCGCTCACTAGCGTCGCGCAGGTATTCCGCCCAAGCGTAGCCCAAATTCCCATTGCCGTGCACCTCGCGTAGACTCTCGGCAAGACGTTCGGCCTCAGTAAAGAGCTTTCCCTGGCGGGTAGAGTGGCTGTCGCACATGACTTGCACGCGGCGCAATAAGGCAACCTGCAGAATTTTAGCGGTTTCAGCGCCCGCTTCCGCCAAGCGTTGGAACATCGGGAATAGACTTTGGGTCACTTGGCTCTCCAGTTCCGTGGATGGCGCTTCAATCCACCGGAGCGGGTTTAGAGATGTAAGAATATCCGCCATCGTTTCAACTCCTCTATGGTTATGATCCCGTACGCATACATACGTGCCAGATCGATCGTGCTTCCGTCTGGCGAGGTGCTCGGTAGGCAATGCCGACGCCTAGGAAAGCAGTTTGACGACTTCCGACCCCAACGAGTTACCGCCGCATTCATCCCCTGCAATGTCTATGCCAAGCACTGGGTCAGCCAGCTACGCCGGGAGAGGGGCAGCAAGCTCGTCGCCAGGGAATGCCACACAAAGTCTTCATTCAGCCTGGATCAGCAGTTTCTCCCAGCTCGTTGGAGACTATCGGAGGACAGGAGGTGATGGATTCGCCTGCGGTGTGGGATCCCACCAACTAGGATGTTTCAGCGGCCGTCCGCGTGGCTTTGGTTGGGGCTAAGGCTGGTGGTGGCATGGTTTATAGACGATGCCTTCTGTCTGACGCTCACCGATGACGGCAGTCTTCATCCGGTCGCAAAGCACTCCCGCGGAGCGCCGCCGAGAGCCTCGAAGGCCGCGATGTGGAAACGCAGGCCGGTCATCTCATGCATGACGAAGCGTGCCCAGATGGGACGGCTATGACCCGGCACTATCGTGAACTGCCAGATGATCCTCGGCGCCAGTTAAAGTGCCGATCGCGTGACACCGCCATTTTCGCTGGCGTTAGTGTTGGTCAGGTTTACAGCAGATCACCGATAACAGTGGACAGGTTAAACGGAACGATTCCGATCTCACCACGCGGCATCCTGTCGAGCAAGTCGACCGTGCGGGCAAAGGTTTCGACTTGCTGAAAGGCGTAATCAGGGTCGAGCCGGTCCAAGCCTCCGCCCGGCAAGACCTGGCAAAGATAGTCCGGTATCGGACAGCTTGATATCGTCGGAATTCCTGATGCGTATAATGGCTGTCCTTCGCCCAACATCACCTGCGCCGCCGCTGGGGCGACTATCAGCGCGCGTACCTTTTTGCGCCCGCGTGCGGCAGCGATGTACACGCCACTCATCGACTTATTACTGGTATAGATCAAATCGAGTTCCGGCTTCCCGGTGGGCGCGGGGTGCCCTTTTGCAAAGTCATCTCGCCACTCGGTACATCCAAGATGCTCAATCGTAGCTCCTGCAACGGCTTTAGCATGGCCGGGTTTGCCGTCCCACAATTCTGGATGCATTTCGAGCCAGGTCGCCGTCGCCTGATTCCCGTGGCGGCCGAACTGGGCAAGCTGGAAATGACCCGTGACGAGTACGAAGACGAGGCTTCGGTTGCGGGCAGATTTCGGTAGCGAGGAGAAATAATGCGCCAGAGCGAGTACCCCAGCACCGCCGTTCTCTTCGCACGCATTAGGTCCATCGGTGTGGGTGTTGATGATGATTGTCTCAAGCAGGTTGCAGCCCGGCAAAACCGCATAAATCGTATCGGTCGCAACGTCTTCCAACGTGCCATCCAAGGTCAGGCGACCGCTCAAACCGTGCTTGATCGCGGCTTTGATCCGCTCTCCTTCAGATTGCGCCACCCATATTGCAGGTAAGCCCCAATACGGTGTGGTGAATGGCAGCACCTGCCCCTTCAACTGCACTTCCGAGACGCCTTCGAAAATGCAAACGACGGCTAAAACCCCTGCTTCACGCGCCTTGTCGATCGGTACGCCAAGCAAACCGGTGATAAGCGGCGTGGTTACGGCTTTGGGAAAGTCTATGCCTTCCGGCAGGCTGCCGCGTCGATTGGTCACCAGTTCGAGGAATGCCGCCAGATCCCGACGCTTTACCGTCACCACCGCAATTTTGCCGCGGGCTTTCTCAAACGCCTGAACCCGACCGTTGAAAAGAACCATCTTACCCGAGATACCGCCGGGAGGTGTAAGCCCGGAATACGGGAACGGCGCCGCTACCTCAATTACTTCACCATTTGACAGTTTGAACGCGGTGGTTCGTGGCATCCACCGGCGCATCGTGAGTTGATCGCGCTTCACCTCAAGGCCCATCCCTCTCAACTCACCAGCAAGATAATCGATTGCCCGTGCTTGCGCCGGGCTGCCGGTCAATCGGGGGCCGAAACTGTTGAGCCTTTTGATCCAACTCCAAAGTTTCCGCTGATCAGGGAGTGCGGGGATGGACGGCTTTCGCTGCTCACTGAATCCGGTGCTGGGAAAAGCCGGGAATACGATCCCGGCGAGAAGAGCAGTGAGCCCAACAGTCGAAAAATCTCTTCGTTTCAAGACTAACCTCCGCGCCTCTCTATCACGATACCTATGGCCGCACGCCGCCCGTGTCCTTGCAAATCCAGTGCCATTAAAAGCACACGTCTAATCTTCAGTTTTGAATTGAACGCGCAGTCTGAATCGGTTTTGGACCGCGTGCGAAGTCAATGCAGCTTTCGGACAGACTCCGCGCAAGCATCTGAAGTGGTTGAAGAGTCACTTTACTGATCTAGGAACGCGTCGTTGGTTCAATGCCTTTAAGAGCGACTTTATCTTGAGCCTAGTCTCGGGTCGGCCAAAAACCTTTGCCTGCTTGCAGACGACCATCAGTCGCCGAATGCAGCGGCAAGACTGTAAACTGTTGACCACGATAGGCGCTGCGCGTTGGACCTTTGTCACAACAACCTATCAAAACCCTCTATTTTATCCGGCGGACTTTCATTGCCGCCAAGGTTCTGGAGCTAGCGGCAAATCAGCCCCGACTGCCAATCTATTCGATGCTTGCGTCGCTGATAGTGATGCTGGCGCCCGAACCGCCGCCTGTTTGAGGCTCCAGCCGGATAATGACGGTCTGTGGCTGACGGCAAGACGGGTCATCGGGCAAGGGAAACCCAAATCGTTGAGGCTTTGCCCCGTCCAATACCGAAAACGCCTTGTTCGGAAAAATACCAAACCTACCAATTTCGCGAACGTTACTGCCGCAGTCAAGCGAAACGACCGTCGTCACTGGTCCTGAAGTCGACGGTTCATAACCAGTGACAGTAAGGACGACCCGCGCACTGGTATCAGCCGATGAGTGGACTGCTCTGCTCGATATGGTTATCGTCGCGGGCTTACTGGTCGTTGCCCGCATGTCGCTCTCGTTAGCTTGAACCGGGCTGACGATGCGCAGCATCGATAATGCCGCCGCACGAATAGCGATAAGCACCCAACGATGATAGCGCATCGATGTCTCCACAACCCAGCCAGTCCGGATGTTAGGCGGACACTATGGCTATTTCTAGCTTTGCGGGCTCTACGGCGCCGGGTTTGCCCGCTCCCGATCCGACAGGAATGAGCTGCAGGTCGATGGCCTCGCCATCCGTCTGCCCCCTTCCGCCGTAAACCCGCTGGATCGCGTCCGTCAGATCGAGGACGAAGGATGGTTTGCGATGATGGTCGCCGTCATGACCGAGAACGGCGAAAGAACCGACGTAATGGGGATCGGTGACGGGCGTATCGGCCTTAAGGTCGTTCTTGCCGAGAAACACCCGAACGCTGGTCGTGCTGGCACTGGTGATCTCGACATCGCGCAGGAATGCCAGCACACGAGGAGCGGAGGCCGCCTGCTCCTGTGCCGCGCCGAAATCCATTGTATCCATGCCGGATGGCAGAGGCGGTTGGCGGACGATCTCCTGCAATGCGCCCGCCGGGATCTTGATCGGCAGCGAAAGCGGCACGTTTTCCGTTGCCGCCTTGCTGTTGTCCGTGGAGGTGGTCGTCACGCCGGCGACTGCAGCATCGGTCGCCGTCGCCGCGATCACGGACGTGAGTTTATCGTTCAGGGCCAGCGTTTTGGCGCTCGCCGCCGCGACCTTGAAGTAGGTCCGGAAACCATAATTGTATCCGAGTTCCTCTGGAACATAAAGGTCAGAGACCTTCGGGGACCAGAAGTTGCCGTCGACATCGTAAAAATTGTCGGTGAACGGCATGTCGGCCCAGAGCCGATCCGTGCTGTTGGCGTTGCGCAAATTCCACGTCGCCCAGATGCGGTCGATGTTGCAATGATGCATGAAGAAGATCGGATCGCGGGGCGACGACATTTCCGGCATCCAGCCACCGATATTGTTGTGCACCTGATTGTGCGGTGTGTATTCCAGCGTCCCCTGCGTGCCGCTGCTGGTGGTGACCCAGGAAGGATCGAGTGAGTTCTGTCCCTGGGGGCGGGTGGTGCCGAAGACCTCGTATGGCTTCGCCGTTAGGATGGTGTTGAGAACCTGTGGCCCAACTATATTGTCCGGCATCGGCTGCGTGATTGGCCAGGTGCGCGACGAAACATAAAGTGGATTGTCCTTGCCGTCGGGCGTCTTTTGCATTGTGAACACTTCGGGCAGGTACGGATTGTCGGTCCAGTCCCAGAACGGCATAGCGAAATCGTTGTTCTTGGTCACGTGCCGAACGATGCGCTCGTACATAGCCGTATAGGCCCTGTGCCACGGCAGGAAATACCAGTTGCCATGCGGGCAGTATTTGACGACGTCACCGCTGCCGTGAATTTTCGAGAGGTTGACCCAGTTGAATTTGTCGCTGGCGGGAAGGGCGTTGAGAAGGCGCACTGCGTCGCGATAGGTCTCGATGATCGGGTCGTTCCAGGCCAAGCCCTGCAGTGAGCGCCGCCAAGGGATTGACGGTATCTGCGCGAAGGCTTTTGTCCCCGGTAGGCCGCTGGCGAGCAGGCCTGCTGCAATGACGCCACCCTGAACGATGACATGTCTGCGTGTGATGCTCATCTTACTCTCCCTTGGATTTGAATTGTCCTTCGCCAAGATTAATGCCGCTTTTAGGACGGTTCCGCGCCGTCTGGGCGCGGGAGCAGTGGGCAATTCGCACCACCATAGAGCTTGCGTTGGCTCTTTCTGAGTTTCGGTGAATCGGCGGCACGAGAAATGAAGCAAGCGACGTGCCACTCGAAAATGCAGCGTAAAATGCGAGCTAAAAACGCTACTACCGATCGTCTTCCTGCATTCCAGTTGGAATCCAGATTCCGGAAAACTTAGTATCGCATTCCATGATCGTTCGAGCGACGGCTTGCCGACCAGCCACGGCAAGCACGTTCGGTTGCGAAAACCTCAAATGATCAAGCTGAAACAGTTGTTCAGACCGGTGAGAGGGCCCAAGATGCTGAAAACGCCCTGTGCGACGATAGAGAAGCACGCATCTCGAACAGGCTTTCGCTATCGGACCCCCAGCAATGACGGAGCCGTAGCCCGCTCGCTCTCAAATTCAAAACTGCGAAGCAGGCACCACTCCGTGGCTTGACGGTGCGTAGAGCAGAGCGGGACAAACCGATTGTCGTGATCTCGACAAATGCGACAAAGGGCGGCGGCTGTCCGACATTTGCGAGAATAGCGGCGGGATCTCCGCGCGGGAACAACGGGCTCACCAAGTGATCCCACTTTCAGTCCCATTGTGCCCACTCATTCGGGCTTACTGTCGGACCCTATCGAGACCTCGCCGCAGCTGCGAAGCCCCACTCATATCCGTTTGAATTTGGCATCAAGGCTTGACGCTTGCCGTCCACACGGGGCAATTCGGGCAGTGTATTAGCCTGCTGTCCCGCTCGTTTCCTGACCCGACATCACAGCGGGGCAGGCCGATTTGGGGATCATCGCTCATTTGGGCCATGGTCTCAAGCGTCATATACCTGGCGCGTTGAACGGCCCATTCATCATTCTGTTCGAGCAGCAATGCACCGACGAGACGGACGATGGCTTCGTCGTTCGGAAAGATGCCGACGACCTCGGTGCGTCGCTTGATTTCGCCGTTGAG
>NZ_NWSV01000049.1 GCF_002531935.1 Rhizobium chutanense
GTGGGCTTATAGAACTATCCCCTTTTCCAAGTCAACACACCAATCAAAAGTTTTTTGACAATTTTGTAACAGGTTGATTCGGCAGGCATTTTTGTCGGTCGCCATTTTCCACAGGGCACCTTTTCGGAGCGGATTCCCGAAAATTCCTTTATCACCTGGTCAAAAAACCATCGGAAAGACCCCGCTGCTGCGGAAAGATAACGAAAAAACAGCGGCTTGAGCGGATTTATGGTTAATAGGAGATTAAACAGCCTGTCGCCGTCAGCCTCAAATTTCCGTCACATACCCAGCGGCTGACATTTCGGAACCAATCTCCGTTTTAGGTGTTGTCTTTCCCATTGAAGGAAGGAGACCGACATGGCTGCCAACACCGATGATATCAGAGCATCCGTCAGCAAAGACATCGCCGCACTTCAACAGGAAGTCTCGCGCCTGCAGAAGATGATTTCCGCTCAAGGGGCCGAAGCCTATTACGAGGTGCGCGGCCGCGCCGGCAAAGCTTATGACGAAGCCCTGCCCCGGGCTAAAAATGCCGTGGCCCAGATCAGGGCCGAAGGGGCAGCGGCTGCCGGCGCCGCCCGCGAGCATCCGACTGCCGCGACCACCGCGCTGATACTTGCCGGCGCCATTGGATTCCTCGCCGGATATCTGCTTTCAGGCAGCCCGCAGCCGCAGCCTCGCCATTGGTGGCGCTAAAGCCTCCGCTTCCGCCAAAAAAGCATACTTTTTACGCACTCGCCGATCCGTTTTTCGTAGAGTGCGTAAATGCTTACGTCTTACAAAAACCAATTTTTAATGCGAGCCATGGGAACATAAAAAACGAAGGGAGGACTACCATGGAAAACAAGAGGGCCAACTGCATCATCGAAGTCAGCGTCGACGGCGCCAATGGTCGTCACGCGGTCGGCATCATGAATATGCGTCAGGCACTCGACCTGCCGGAAATGCCAAGCCTGTCCTACACGCATCCGGACCCGGTCAAGGCCGCTGCCGGTATTGTCGTCAGCCGCAAGGAACTGGCCGGATTCATGGTCTGCCGCTGAGGCAACCTGCCCTCATCGAACCCTGGCGGCGCTTTATCCGGAAGCGCTGAGCGCCCTTTGCGGCGCCTTATATTCCCCTCGTTTTATTCGACTTGCTGGCATCCTTCTGCGGTTCGTGCCAAGAGACGGGCGTCAAAAGCAGAACAAGGACGGCAGATGAGGGAGCGGCGCCCCCCGAATAAGACGCGTGAACGGACAAAGCTCGCCGACAACGCTGCCGGCAAGCGGGTCACCCTCCCCCGCGCCCTTTCCAAGCTCGGTTATTGCTCCCGCACGCAGGCCGAACGCCTGATTGCCGAGAACCGTGTCGCCGTCAACGGCCGCGCCGTCACGGATATTTCCGCATGGGTCGATCTTGCAACGGCAAGGATCAGCGTCGACGGCCTGGTTATCGCTGCCGAGACGAAAATCTATCTGATGCTCAACAAGCCGCGTGGGCTCGTCACCACCCGCCATGATCCCGAAGGCAGGCCGACGGTCTATGATTGCCTCAGGGATTTCGACATCCCGCATCTCTCCCCCGTCGGCCGGCTCGACAAGGCGAGCGAGGGCCTGCTGCTTTTCACCAACGACACCGAATTTGCCCAGATCCTGCTCGATCCCGTCACCCATGTGACGAAAACCTATCATGTTCAGATCGACCGCATCATGGATGACGAGGCGATTGCCGCGATGACATCGGGCATTCGCCACGACGGCGAGTTGCTGACCGCAACAGCGGCGCGGCGCCTGCGCCAGGGCGACAGGAATTCATGGATCGAGGTCGAACTCGACGAGGGGCGCAATCGCCAGATCCGCCGCATGCTGGAGGCGCTCGAAACGGAATGCCTGCGCCTCGTGCGCGTCGCAATCGGCGGGCTCGAACTCGGCGAACTGCCGAAAGGCGCCGTGCGCGCGCTGACAGAGGCGGAATTGCAGTCGCTGCGGCGGAAAACCGGCATCGAAAAGGCAAGACGCAATTGACTGATGTAACCGACACGGCGCCGCATGAATTCTGGCAGGAGCTTCATCCGCCCGGCACCTTTACCGGCGATGGCGAATTCGATTCCTTCTATGTCGCCACGCTGGAAGATGGCCGCCAGCTTCGCCTGCCGATCCGTGTGTTGGCGGATGGCAATCACGCCCTCGCCTCGCTGATCGTCAATCAGGCAGGCTTCGCCGTGCTCGATGCGCTCGCCGAAAGCCTTGCCGAAAAGATCAGGCCCCTGCGTATCGATGTCGTCGCCGGCCTGCCGACGCTCGGCCTGACGCTTGCCGCCGCCGTGGCGCAGAAGCTCGGTCATAACCGATATGTTCCGCTCGGCACCTCACGCAAGTTTTGGTACCGCGACGAGCTCTCCGTCGCCCTGTCCTCGATCACCACGCCGACGCAGGAGAAACGTCTCTATATCGATCCGCGCATGCTGCCGCTGCTGAGCGAACGGCGCGTCGCTTTGATCGACGACGTCATTTCCAGCGGCGCCTCGATCGTTGCGGCGCTTGATCTGCTGAAAGCCTGCGATATCGAACCCGTCGTCATCGGCGCCGCCATGCTGCAATCGGAGCGTTGGCGCGAAAGACTGATGGCCGCCGGGCCGCAATGGGCGGCACGCACTGTCGGCGTCTTCGCAACGCCCCTTCTGGAGCGGAACGCCGCAGGCCGGTGGCAGGCGCCAGCGGCCTGAGAGGAGATATTGCAGTCCTGCTTGTCGGCACCTCTGTACAGCCCATGAGGAACGATTACAGTCCGGCCTGATCGATGAAACACCGGACCTGCCCATGTCGTTTGCGCAAGCATCCCTGCTGATCCTTCTGCTGGCGATGCTCGTTCTCTTCTCCCTCGATCGCTTCCGCATCGAGGTGGTCGCGATCGCCGGTCTGCTTGCCGGCCATGCGCTCGGCCTTTATCCCGCCGATCAGGTCTTCATGGGCTTCGCCAGCCCCGTCGTCGTCACCGTCGTCGAGATCCTGCTCATCGTCCAGGTGCTGGCGCGGGCCCGGCTCTTCGACAGTCTCGCTGCCCGTTTCGCGGCCACGGAACCCTCGGGTTTCCAGGTCATCTCAGGCACGTCTTTGCTTGCCGGTTTCATCTCCATCTTCATGAACAATATCGGTGCCTTTGCGATCACCCTGCCGGTGGCCCTGCGGCTCGGCTCGGCTCTAGCGATCCCCCGCCGTCAATTCGTCATGCCGGTCTCGTTCGCAGCCCTGCTCGGCGGCCTCGTTTCGCTGATCGGCACGCCGGCCAACCTGCTCGTCAGCGATGCACTCGGCGAGGCAACCGGCGCCGGTTTTCACTTCTTCGATTTCGCCTATGTCGGCCTGCCGGTTGCAATCGCCGGCATAATGCTGAGCGCCCTTCGCGTACAGCGGCTCTTTCCTGAACCCGACGAAGCGCCGGCGACGATCTCGCCGACCACGCGCCGCATCGTCGTCGAGCGCCGCATCCCCGAGGTTTCGCCGCTGATCGGCGTGAGGCTTTCCGATTGTCCGGCCCGCTTCGGCATCAAAGCCCACGCGCTGATCCGCGGTGACAATTTCGTCTTCGGACCGCTCGAGCAATCGGTGATCGCGGCCGGCGACGTGCTGCTTGCCGAAGGCAGCGATGCGGTCTTTGCCGCTCTTGCCGCCGCGCAGGCGCTGATGGCCGATATCAATCCGCACGGCCTGCGGCCGGATTTCTTCCGCGTCGAAAGCGTCGTCATGCCGGAAAGCACGCTTGTGGGTTCGCGGATCCGCTCGCTCGAAATTTTTCACAGTCGCGGTGTCGCGATCACCGCTCTTTCCATGCGCGCGCCGCGCATCGAGGGCCGCTTCCTCGACCTGCAACTATCGATCGGCGATATATTGACGTTGGAGGGGCCGCGCATGGCAATCGCCGAAGCGCTCGAAGAAAGCGAGTGCTTGCCGCTTGCCTCGGCTGCTTCGACCGAACCAGCCTCGCTCTCCTGGCGGCCCTTCGCGCTCTTTGCCTGCGGCGTCGCCGCGTCTGCGGCCGGTCTGCGTCCCGACGTCGCCTTTGCCGGCGTCGTGCTCGCGCTCGCCTTGCTCAATCATCTGAACATCCGCCAGGCGATGGCCGATCTCAACTGGCCGATCATTATCATGCTGGCGGCGATGATCCCGATCGGCCAGGCGGTGGCAAGCACCGGAGCGGCCGAAACCATCGCCGGCTGGCTGAGCCTGGTCGTGCCGATCACCCAGCCGCTCTTCGGCGTCGCCCTCATTCTCTTCCTCGCCATGGCGCTGACGCCCTTCGTCAACAACGCAACGGTCGCCATCGTCCTGACCCCGATCGCCCTGGAATTTGCAAGAACCGGACAGCACGCGCCGCACGCTTACCTGATCGCTGTCGCCGCTGGCGCCTCGCTCGATTTTCTGACGCCCTTCGGCCATCACAACAACACGCTGGCCATGGGCATCGGCGGCTACCGCTTCAGCGACTTCCTGCGCGCCGGCTGGCCGCTTGCCGCGACAAGTTATGGCCTCGCCTTGTTTCTCCTGGCTGTGTTCTGGCTGTGATGCGATACTCTGTGATGCGATACTTGGGGCCACCTTGACTTCCCGGCCATGAAACGACAGGAAGCCTTCACCCAATCACAAGGACAGTCGAGCACCGTGCGAATCCTCTCCGAAGCCCATTTCCCGGAACTGCCGAACTATTATCGCGGCAAGGTGCGCGAAAATTACGATCTTCCGGACGGACGGCGAATTATCATCAGCACCGACCGGCTGAGCGCTTTCGACCGCATCCTCACCTGCATCCCCTATAAGGGCCAAGTGCTGACGCAGACGGCGCGCTACTGGTTCGAGGCGACGAAAGACATCTGCCCGAACCACGTTCTCGATTATCCCGATGCGAATGTCGTCATCGGCAAGCGGCTCGACATTCTGCCGGTCGAAATCGTCGTGCGCGGTTATCTCGCCGGCACCACCGGGACCTCGATCCTGACACTCTACAAGAAGGGCGAGCGCGAGATGTACGGCATGCGCCTGCCCGACGGCATGCGCGACAACCAGATCCTGCCCGAACCCGTCATCACCCCGACAAGCAAGGAATTCGACGGCGGCCATGATGAGCCTCTGACGCCTGCCGAAATCGTCACCCGCGGCCTTCTGACTGCCGGGCAATGGCAGACACTGTCGACATACGCGCTCGCCCTCTTTGCCCGCGGCCAGGAGATGGCGGCAAAACGCGGCCTGATCCTCGTCGATACCAAATATGAATTCGGCGCCGATGGCGACGGCAACATCATCCTCGCCGATGAAATCCATACGCCCGACAGCAGCCGCTACTGGCTTGCCGAAAGCTATCCGGCAAGCTTTGCGGCCGGAAAACGTCCGGAAAGTTTCGACAAGGACTTCGTCCGTGCCTGGGTGGCCGAGCGCTGCGATCCCTATAAGGACGAGATCCCCGAAATCCCCGTCGAACTGATCGAGCAGACCTCGGCCGTCTATATCAAGGCTTACGAGGCGATCACCGGCGAGCGTTTTGTCCCCGACAATAGCCACGACACACCGCTTGCCCGTGTTCGACACAACCTCGCCCCCTACTTCCCTTGAAAAGACGACAGGCAATAGCGCTAGCATCAAAAGGGATACCGGGCTCGGCCCGCCGGGGGACGGATGATAAAAAGGCCGAGACGCAAGGCCGAAGAAACGCGCGAGGATATTCTCTCGATGGCGGAGGTGCTGTTTCGCCAGCGCGGCTACGTCGCCGTGTCGATCGCCGACATCGCCGGCGCACTGCATATGTCGCCCGCCAACGTCTTCAAGCATTTCCATTCCAAGGTCGCGCTGATCGACGCGATCGCCGGACGCCATCTCGACAATGCCGCCGAGCGTTTCGCCGCCTTCGAGCAGGATCTGCCGCCGAAGCAGCAACTGCTCCGTTTCGTCCTGCGCCTACTGGAAGGCCATCTGCAGGACATCCAGAACAACCCGTACATCTTCGAAATGGTGCTTTCGACGATCGAGGCCAAACTTGAGGCCGGCAACCGCTATCGCGCCCGAATCGAGCAGAAGCTCGGCGAAATCATCCGCGAAGGCATGGTGGAGGGACGGTATCAGTGCCGCGATCCCGAACGCGCCGCACGCACCGTCGCAGACGTGCTGGCCTGCGTCTTGCACCCGATCCTGATTGCCCGCGACGACAAGGAAACCCTCGTCCACCGTGCCGAGGACATTGTCGGCTTCGTCGATGCCGCATTGCAAAATAACGCTTGCTAAGTGACGATTGCTGACTTACGTCACTTCGTAAAGCCTTTGTTAAATCCGGATGGCATTTGAAGCCAAATCAATCCTGACGCTTATATAAGCCTGCGCTTGGTCAAGCTGAGCCCGTGGCCGAGCCCGTGGATTGTACGGCAATTGCCACCGCACAGGGAATTCAGAATGATCCGGCGCGCCCTCCTCATCTCCTCGGCTCTGGCGTTCGGCACGTTGCTCGCCGCCTGCAGCGACAATGCCGGCAAACCTGCCGGCAATGCCGACGCAGGGGCAGCACAGCAGGCAGCCCCGGTCGGCGTGATCACGCTGAAGAAGGACAGTTTCCCGATCACCACGATCCTTCCGGGCCGCGCCGAAACCTTCCAGACAGCCGATATCCGGCCGCAGGTGAGCGGCATCATCCGAGAGATCGCCTTTAAGGAAGGCGGAGAAATCAAGAAGGGCGATCTTCTCTACCAGATCGAGGATGCGCCCTATATCGCGGCCGTCGAACAGGCCAAGGCGGCAATCTCCAAAGCGCAAGCGAGCGTGCCGAGCGCCGAAAGCAATCTCGACCGCTACCAGCGCCTCGTCGGCAGCGGCGCCACCCAGATCGAATTCGAAACGGCCAAGACGACGCTGCTCCAGGCCAAGGCGGAAGTGGAATCGACAAAAGCAGCGCTTGCCGCCGCGCAGATCGATCTCGACCACACCCGGATCGTCGCACCCTTCGACGGCGTCATCGACCAGACGGCCTATAATGTCGGCAACGTCGTCTCGGCCAACCAGACGACGGCGCTGACGACGATCCGCCAGCTCGATCCGATTTATATCTCGCTGACGGAATCGAGCACCAACCTCTTGAAGCTGCGCGATGCTATGACCGCCGGCGACATCAAGGGCGCAGACAATGTCGCCTTCCACCTGATCCTCGAAGACGGCAAGGAATATAACCAGCAGGGCAAGCTCGACATGTCGAAGCAGGTGGTCAGCGAGACCACAGGCACCTTCATCATCCGCGTGCTCTTTCCCAATCCCGACCGCATTGTCCTGCCCGGCATGTATGTCCGGGCAACCGTCGAACTCGGCGCCGAGGCCGGTTATGCGCTGCCGCAGCTGGCAACGAGCCGTGACGCCAATGGCCGGCTGACGGCACAGTTCATTTCCGCCGACGGCAAGGTCGAAACCCGCGCCTTCGAGAACAGCTCGCCCTCCAACAATTCCTGGCTCGTGACCGAAGGCATCAAGGACGGCGATCAACTGATCGTCAGCGGCCTGCAGTCGATCACGGCAGGCATGCCGGTAAAGCCGGTCCCGATGAAGATCAACGACAACGGCGTGGTCGTGCCTGCTGAGCAGCCCGCGGCCGGTGATACGCAGAAGCCCGCAGCGAAATAATCGCTTCGAGCCTGCATCGTCACCGTCTCAGCCGCACAGGAACAACCGATGGCCAAGTTTTTCATCCGACGTCCGATTTTCGCCTGGGTCATTGCGATCACCATCATGCTCGCCGGCCTGCTGGCGATCTTCACTTTGTCGATCTCGCAATATCCCGACATCGCCCCGACGACGGTCCGCATCAATGCCACCTATCGGGGCGCCAGCGCCGAGACCGTCGAAAAATCCGTGACGACGATCATCGAGGACGGCATGACCGGCCTCGACGACCTCACTTATATGACCTCGACCTCGTCCACCGGTTCGGCCAGCATCCAGCTCACCTTCGGAACGAGCGCCGACCCCGATATTGCCCAGGTGCAGGTGCAGAACAAGCTGCAGCTGGTCCAGTCGCAGCTCCCAAGCGACGTCATCGATGCCGGCATCAGCGTCACTCGCTCGACTTCGAGCATTCTTCTCGTCGGCTCGCTGGTTTCGACCGACGGCAAACGCAACTCGGTCGACCTCGGCAATATCATGTCGACCTCGATCGAGGATCAGATCCAGCGCCTGGAAGGTGTGGGCAGCATCAACGTCTTCGGTTCGGGTTATGCCATGCGTGTCTGGCTCGATCCGTTCAAGCTGCTGAAGTACCAGCTGACGCCGAGCGACGTTACGTCGGCCATCCAGGCGCAGAATACCCAGGTCTCCGTCGGTTCGCTCGGCGCCCAGCCGGCGACCCCCGGCCAGCAGATCAACGTCACCATCACGGCCCAAAGCCAGCTGACCACCGTCGCCGATTTCGAGCACATCATCCTCAAGGTCGAAAAGGATGGCGCCACGGTGCGCCTGAGCGACGTCTCGCGCATCGAGATCGGCCAGGAAAGCTATGGCGGCGGTTCGCGGTATAACGGCCAGCCGTCGACCGGTTTTGCCGTCAACCTGGCGATCGGCGCCAACGCCATAGATACGGCAGCTCGCGTCCGCTCCGCCCTCGAGGTCATCGGCCGCGGCCTGCCGGCGGGCGTGGAGATCACCTATCCCTACGACACGACGCCCTTCGTGGAACTGTCGATCGAGAAGGTCGTGCACACGCTGATCGAAGCGATCGTGCTCGTCTTCGTCGTGCTGCTTATCTTCCTGCAGAACCTGCGAGCAACGCTGATCCCGACGATTGCCGTTCCCGTCGTGCTGCTCGGCACCTTCGGGGTGCTGGCGGCCACCGGCTACTCGATCAATACCTTGACGATGTTTGCCATGGTGCTGGCGATCGGCCTTCTCGTCGACGACGCCATCGTCGTCGTCGAAAACGTCGAACGCATCATGTCCGAGGAGAAGCTTTCGCCGCTGGAGGCGACAGAAAAATCGATGGGCGAGATCACCGGCGCCATCGTCGGTATCGCGCTCGTCTTGACCGCCGTCTTTATTCCGATGGCCTTCTTCGGCGGTTCGACCGGGATCATCTATCGTCAGTTCTCGATCACCATCGTCTCGGCCATGCTGCTGTCTGCGCTCGTCGCCCTTGTGCTGACGCCCGCCCTTTGCGCTACGATGCTGAAGCCGGTCGGCGAACACCGGAAGCACCGTGTCGGCGACTGGTTCAACCGCAATTTCACCCGCTCGACCAACGGTTATATCAGCACCATCGGTTACCTCCTGAAGCGACCGATCCGCGTCATGCTGGTCTTCCTGCTTGTCGGCGCCGGCTGCGCCTACCTCTTCACTCGCCTGCCGAGTTCCTTCCTGCCGCAGGAAGACCAGGGCGTGTTGCTCACCATCGTCACCACGCCGCCGGGTTCGACCACGCAGCAGACCCAGGCCGTCGTCGAGAAAGTCGAAAATTACTATCGCCAGAATGAAAAGGATGCCGTCGAATCGGTGTTCGGCGCGCTGGGTTTCGGCTTCAACGGCTCCGGTCAGAACAGCGCCATCGTCTTCACCAAACTCAAGGATTTCTCCAAGCGCACCGATCCGAATCTGAGCGCCCAGTCGGTCGTCAACCGCGCGCTGCGCAATTTCTTTGCCATCCGCGAGGCGCAGGTCTTCGCGCTCCTGCCCCCGGCGATTCAGGGTCTCGGCGTATCGAGCGGCTTCTCCATGTATCTCGTCGATACCGGCGGCCACGGCAGCGACGCCCTGACGGCCGCCTCCAAGCGGCTGATCCAGATGGGCAATACCTCGGGCAAGATCGTGGCGCTGCGCAGCAGCAACAAGGAAGTCGAGCCGCAGATGCGCATCGTGCTCGATCAAGAAAAGATCGGCGCCATGGGCGTCGACATCGCCTCGGTCAACTCGATGCTGTCGATCATCTTCACCGGCCGCGACGTCAACGACTTCACGCTGAACGGCGAGATCAAGCCGGTCTATGTCCAGGGCGATGCGCCCTTCCGCATGCAGCCGGATGATCTCAACCATTGGTACGCCCGCAACACAGCCGGCGAAATGGTGCCCTTCTCCGCCTTTACCAAGACGGAGTGGGTGAAGGGCGCACCATCGCTTGCCCGCTTCAACGCCGTCAGCGCCATTCCGCTCGACGGCGCTTCGGCACCCGGTGTCTCTTCCGGCGATGCGATGAACGAAATGGAAGCGCTGACCGAACAGCTCGGCGGGGGGTATACGGTCGCCTGGCAGGGCATCTCCTATCAGGAGCGCCTTTCCGGTTCGCAGGCGCCGATGCTCTACGCGATCTCGGTCCTCGTGGTCTTCCTCTGCCTGGCGGCGCTTTACGAAAGCTGGTCGATCCCCTTCTCGGTGATCATGGCGGTGCCGGTCGGCATTCTCGGGGCGCTGACTGCGGCGACCCTCTTCGGTCAGGCGAACGACGTCTATTTCAAGGTCGGCCTGCTCACCACCATAGGGTTGGCGGCAAAGAACGCGATCCTAATCGTCGAATTCGCGAAGGACCGCATGGAAAGCGGCATGGGGCTCTACGAAGCCACGCTGGAGGCGGCACGATTGCGCCTGCGGCCGATCATTATGACCTCACTTGCCTTCATTCTCGGCGTTGTGCCGCTGGCGATCGCGACAGGCGCGGGCTCCGCGGCACAGAACGCCATCGGTATCGGTGTTCTCGGCGGCATGCTGGCGGCGACGATGCTCGGAATTTTCTTCGTCCCGTCCTTTTTCGTCGTCATCCGACGTATCTTTGCCACACGGCGCAAAAATGCGGCAGGAGTGTGATAAAAATGCACTGTGATAATGCTGTTCCGATTGCTACATTGCGCCCGACTGCTTCGGTGTGTGTATTTTTGGTAGGACGAGGCGCAGCTGCGTTAGTGAAGCATGAAGCTTCGGACAAGAATTGACTTGCTCGAGTACAGGAAGAAATGAATGGTATCTCTTCGTTTTGCCACCCCGGCATTATTATTGTTGTTGTCGGGCTGCGTTGTTGGCCCGGATCATGTTCCTCCTGAAATGCCGCTGCCCGCCAAATTCGGAGAAGGCGGAACGAAGAGCGATGGTGATGTTGCTACCGCAGCCTGGTGGACCGCCTTCAACGATTCGAGGCTGAACGGCTACGTCAACTCCGGCCTTGAGCAGAACCTGACGGTCCAGCAGGCGATCGAGCGCATCAATGCGGCCTCCGCCGCCGTCACTACCGCCGGAGCCGGCGCCCTGCCGAACCTGACCGTCGGCGGCTCGCACACGGTTAGCGGCCAGAGAGGCGAGCTGCGCACGCAGTTCGACACGCGCAATACCAGTGCGGGCGAAGTCCAGCTGAGCTGGCTGCTCGATCTCTTCGGCCTCTACAAGCGCAGCACCGAAAGCGCTCTCGCCTCGCTCGATGCCGCCTACTCATCAGCCGATGTTGCCAAGCTGACTCTGATCCAGGATCTCGTCTCGAGCTATATCGACGTTCGCTACTACCAGCAGCGCCTGGCGCTTTCGAAGGCCAACCTGAAGTCTCGCCAGGAAACCTACGAACTGACCAAGTTCCAGCTCGAAGCTGGCGCCGCCTCGCGTCTCGACGTCGTTCAGGCCGAAGGTCTCGTACAGTCGACGCTCGCCGAAATTCCGGGCCTCGAAACCAACATCCGCATATCGGCTCATCATATCGCTACGCTGCTCGGCCTGCCGGCCTCGGCTCTCGTCGATGAACTGCTGAAGGGCTCTGGTCAGCCGGTATTCCGCGGCGGCATCACCTCCGGCATCCCGGCAGACCTGATCCGCAACCGTCCCGATATTCGTGTGGCGGAACGTGATCTCGCTGCCGCAACCGCCAATATCGGCGTCGCCCAGGCGCAGCTCTATCCGAGCATCTCGCTCAGCGGCTCGATCTCGCCGTCCTACATCAACCAGCGTGGTATCCATGGCGGCCTGACGCCCTGGTCCTTTGGCCCGACCCTTAACCTGCCGATCTTCGACGGCGGCCGTCTGCGCGCCAACGTCAAGTCGGCGCAGTCCGATGCCGCCACGGCCTACCTCAACTGGAAGTCGACGGTGCTGACCGCGGTCGAACAGGTCGAGAACGCGCTTGCGGCTGTCCGCCGCGATGCCCGTACGGTCGCCGCACTTCAGGCCCAGGTCAAGACCACCCAGGAAACACTCGAACTTTCCACCGCATCCTACAAGGACGGCGCCTCTTCGCTGCTCGACGTTCTCGACGCGCAGCGCCAGGTTTCGCTGGCCCAGGCAAGCCTTGCCCAGTCCGTCCAGCAGATGGCCAAGGACTACGTCTCGCTGAACATCGCAGTCGGCGGCGGCTATGCGCCCGGCGGCAAGACCACCGCACCGGTGAAGCCCGTGCCGACAGCGAAGCCGGCCAAGAGCTGATCGGCAATTCACCTTTTGGAAATCAAAACCCCGCGATCGTCTCGCGGGGTTTTTTCATGCCCGCGGAATTCGCTTCTGGGATAATTCCGCATAAGATGAATTTGGATTCGACAAGATTGCAAAGTCGCGCTAAAGGCTTTGCTTAAACGATTAATCAGAGCGCCGTCGATTATGCCTCAATCGCGCCCCGGACCGAACCTCAGCAGGATAGCGACGTCGCTCGGCGTCTCGGTCGCCACTGTCTCCAACGCGCTTTCCGGCAAGGGCCGGGTCTCCGGCCAACTGATCGAAAAAATCCGCGAGCATGCAGCCGAACTCGGTTATGTCCCAAGCCAGGCCGGCCGAGCGCTCAGGACCGGCCGCAGCGGCGTTCTCGGCCTGGTGTTGCCGGATATCGCCAATCCGCTGTTTCCGAAGATCGCGCAGGCGATCGAATTCGCCGCCTCCGCCGCCGGTTACGGCGTGCTGATCGCCGATTCCCGCGGTGATGCCGCCGCGCAGACCGAGGCGATCAATCGGCTCGTCGAGCGCAGTGTCGATGGCATGATCATTATTCCCCGGCGCGCCACCCGTATTTCTGCCGCCGCCTGTCCGGTCGCCGTCATCGACACCGCCTCGACGCCGGGCAACACCGTGGCGGCCGACCATTGGCAAGGCGGCCGCGAAATCGCCGACCACCTCACCGGCCTTGGCCATCGCCACATCCTCATCATCGGCAACAATCAGGAATCCAACGTCCAGAATGACCGTGCCGGCGGCATCCGCTCCGGCATGCGCCCGGGCATGCATGCCGAAACGCTGTGGATCGACAGGCTGGAGCAGGACGGCGGCATCGGCTGCCCGCTCGGCGTCGCTGAAAAGGCAAGACAGGGTTTCACCGCCTTCGCAGCCCTGTCCGACCTCCAGGCGCTGCGGGCGCTGACGGAACTGCAGCAGGCCGGCATCAACATTCCCACTGACGTCAGCGTCACCGGCTTCGACGACCTCATCTGGTCGCCCGTCGTCACCCCGTCGCTGACAACGGTGCGGATGGACATGAATAGGATTGCCGAGATTGCCGTGTCGGCGCTGACGGATGCCATAAAAACAAGTGTCACCCGAGAGGGCGTACTCGTGACCGCGACGACCGACCGTGTCGCCATGCAGCTGATCGTCCGCCAATCATCCGGGCCTTGTGGACCCGGCACCAAAAACCTCAGAGATGGAGAACATGTAGGATGAAAAAAGCTGTCATTGCCTCGATGGCGCTCTCCGCACTGTCGCCGCTTGCCGCATCCGCGGCGGAACGGACGCTGACCATTTCCGCCTATGCCTTTGCCCAGGACGATTTCAAGTCGCTGGTCTACGATCCGTTCGAAGCCAAATGCGGCTGCAAGCTCGTGGTCGAGACCGGCAACAGCGTCGAACGCCTGGCCAAGATGGAGGCCAACAAGGCCAATCCCGTCGTCGATCTCGCCGCCGTATCCATGGCCGATGCGCTGGCCGCCTCCCGCGCCGGGCTGATCGACAAAATCGATACCGCGAAACTTTCCAATTTCGCCAAGCTGTACGACCTTGCCAAGGATCCGAACGGCGACGGCATGAGCGTCGGATATACCTTCTACGCCACCTCCATCGCCTATCGCTCCGACAAGATGAAGATCGACTCCTGGGCCGATCTCCTGAAACCGGAATATATCGGCCACGTCGCCTTTCCGAACGTGACCACCAATCAGGGGCCGCCGGCGCTCTATATGCTGGGCCAGGCGCTCGGCAAGGACACGCCCGATCTGAAGGGACCGATCGAGGCGCTGGGCGAGAAGAAAGATGAGATCGTCACCTTCTACGAAAAGTCCTCCCAGCTCGTCCAGCTGATGCAGCAGGAGGAGATCTGGGCAGCGCCGATCGGCCGTTTCTCCTGGGCGGGCTTCACCAAGCTCGACGTCCCGGTCGCCTGGGCGACGCCGAAGGAAGGCCAGACCGGCGGCATGAACGTGCTGGTGCTGACCAAGGGTTCGAAGAACCAGGATCTCGCCTTGCAGTTCATGGATTTCTGGCTCTCGACCGACATCCAGACCAAGCTCGCCGAGAAGCTGATCGACAGCCCCGCCAATAGCGAGGTCAAGCTGTCCGAGACCGCGGCCAACAACCTCACCTATGGCGAGGTAACGGCCAAGAGTCTGAAGTTGATCCCATCAGCCGTCGTTCTCGACAATCGCGCCGGCTGGCTGAAGACCTGGAACGAGAAGGTCGGCCAGTAAGGTCCGCGTGAAAACCGGTCCCGGCGCTGCCGGGCCTGCTCTCCCGTCCGCTTGAAAGGCGCCTCATGTTCCAGAACCGCGCAGAAGCCCTGGCGCTTGCCCTGCCGGCAGCCATCTTTGCGACCCTGGTCTTTCTGCTGCCCGTCACGATTCTGCTGTCGGAAGGCTTCCGCGCCGGCGGCGCCTGGACGCTGTCGGCCTATGCCGATTTCTTCTCCGCAACACTGAACCGCACCGTTTTCCTGCGAACCTTCCGGCTCGGCCTCGAAGTCACCGCCGTCTCGGCGGTTGTCGGCTATGCCGCGGCCTTTGCCATCGTCAATCTGCCGCCGAAAGGCAAGGGCCGGATGATCGGCCTCATCACCCTGCCGCTGATGATCTCACCGGTGGCGCGCACCTATGCCTGGATTGTCATTCTCGGCCGCACCGGCATCGTCAACCAGGCGATCACGGGCCTCGGCCTCAGCGCCGAACCGCTGCGGCTGCTGTTTACCGAGACCGCCGTCTTCATCGGCCTCCTGCAGCTCTTCCTGCCGCTGATGATCCTGTCGCTGATCAGCGCGCTCGAAAACATGCCGAAGGATGCGATCCCCGCCGCCCGTGTGCTCGGCGCCAACTGGTTCCAGGTGTTCTGGAAGGTCATCCTGCCGCTGACCAGGGAAGGCCTCGTCATCGGCGGCACGCTTGTCTTCACCGGTTCGCTCACCGCCTACATCACGCCGGCCATTCTTGGCGGTTCCAAGGTACTGATGCTCGAAACGCTGATGTACCAACAGGTGTCCGTCGCCAATGATTTCGTCTCGGCGAGTGTCATCGCCTTCATCCTGATCGTCATGAGCTTTGCCGCCAACATCCTGCTGAAACGCCTTGCAACGGCCAGGAACCGCCGATGACCCTGCGGCTGTTTTCGCCTATTGTGCTCTTGCTGCTGCTGATCTTCCTGATCGGCCCGTTCCTGATCATTATCGCGGCTTCGCTCTCGTCTGGCGATACGCTGGCCTTCCCGCCGCAGGGACTGTCGCTGCGCTGGATGATGAAGGTCTTCACCATCGAGAGTTTCCGCGACAGCTTCGCCATGTCGATGTTCCTCGCCGTCTTCGGAACGCTCGCCGCCCTCGTCCTCGGCATCCCGGCCGCCTACGCGCTCTCCCGCTACCGGCTGCCCGCGGCCGAAACTGTCCGCACCATCGTCTCGCTGCCGATCATCGTGCCCGGCATCATCGTCGGTCTGGCGCTGCTGCGTTATCTCGTCGTGCCCTTCGGCTTCAACATCACGCTGGCGCTGTTCTTTGCCCATACGGCTCTGGTGCTGCCTTATGCCGTGCGCGTCGTTTCGGCGAGCCTCGACAATCTGCGCTCGGATATCGAAGAGGCTGCCGTGCTGCTCGGCTCCTCCAGGCCCGGCGCCTTCTTTCGTGTGGTGATGCCGAATATCCGCGGCGGCATTCTGGCCGCCTTCATCCTCGGCTTCGTGACCAGCTTCAATCAGGTGCCCGTCTCGCTCTTCCTCTCCGGCCCCGGCGTCCGGACGCTGCCGATCGACATGCTGGGTTACATGGAAACCACCTACGACCCCTCCATTGCGGCGCTCTCCGCTCTTCTCGCCTTCCTGTCGATCGGTATCGTCTTCCTCGCCGAACGCTTCCTGGGATTTTCGCGCTATGTCTGATGCCTATCTTCAACTCGACAAGCTGACGCTCGCCTATGGCGATACGGTCGCGGTGAGAGACCTCGACCTCGCGATCGGCAAAGGCGAACTCGTTGCCCTTCTCGGCCCCTCCGGCTGCGGCAAGACGACGACGATGCGTGCGATCGCCGGCCTGCTGACGCCCGCCTCCGGCCGCATCAGCCTCGACGGCGCCGATATCACCCGCATCGCCGCCAACAAACGCGCCGTCGGCCTGGTCTTCCAATCCTACGCCCTCTTCCCGCATCTGACGGTCTATGAGAACGTCGCCTTCGGCCTGCGCCTCAAGCGCATGTCAGGTGCGGATCTCGACGCCCGCGTCGGTTCCGGCCTCACATCCGTCGGCCTCTCGGCCTTCGCCGGCCGCAAGCCCGCCGAACTCTCCGGCGGCCAGCAGCAGCGCGTGGCGCTTGCGCGCTCGATGGTGATGGAGCCGAAGGTGCTGCTGCTCGACGAGCCGCTCTCCAATCTCGATGCCCGGCTTCGCCTGGAAATGCGCGCCGAATTGCAGCGTGTGCAAAAGGAGACCGGCGTCACCATGATCTTCGTTACCCACGACCAGACCGAAGCCCTGGCGCTCGCCGACCGCATCGTCGTGATGCTGAACGGCGGCATCGAGCAGATCGGCACGCCGGAAGAAATCTACAACGCTCCCGCCTCTGCCTTCGTCGCCGATTTCGTCGGCTTCGAGAATGTCTTCGCGCTGAAGGACGGAAAGCTCGCGACGCCGAACGGGCCGATCGCCCTTTCCGGCGCGGTGCCGGAAGCCTCAGCGGGCTTGGCCTGGCGACCGCGCGCGGTGAACCTCGGTTCCGGCCCCTTCCAGGGCGCTGTACGCGGCACGTCTTTCGCCGGCAGCACCCGCGAATATCTCCTCGATACCTCGCTCGGGCCTATCAAGGCCGAGATCGACGCAAGCCGGCCGCCGCACGAAATCGGCAGCACGCTCGCCTTCGATCTGCCGGTTGCCGGCGCGGCAAACCTCAAACGATTCGGGTGACATCATGGGCGTCTGGATCGATACCGACATGGGCTTTGACGACATATCGGCCATTCTGGTGGTAGCACAGTCGGAATATGAGATCGACGGCCTATCACTGGTCTTCGGCAATGCGCCGCTGCCGCAGGTGAGAAGGAATGCCGCCGGCGCCGCGGGTGCCTTCGGCTGGAAATTCCCCATCCACACCGGCCGCGCCATGCCGGTTCTCGGCAAGCTCGAGACCGCTCAGGCCATCCTCGGCGCAACCGGCATTCCGACAACAGGCAAGATCCTGCCGGAGGCGCCCGCCCTCGCCGAAAGCGATGCCTTCACAGCACTTTGCCGCTGGCTGGAGCGCGACGGCCCGCACCGCATCCTGGCGCTCGGGCCCCTCACCAATATCGCCGCCGTGGCGCTTGCCCGTCCCGATCTCGCCGCCCGTATCGACGAACTCGTCTGGATGGGCGGCGGCGTGACATCGGGCAACCACACGGCCTCGGCCGAGTTCAACGCGCTGGCCGATCCCGAGGCGCTGGCGATCGTCATCGCCCATGACCTGCCGCTGCGCATGGTCGATCTCGACCTCTGCCGCAAGGTGCTGGCGCGGCCCGAGGATGTCGAGCCGGTGCGCAATGCCGGCGGCGCCAATGCCGAGCTGATCGCCGATATGTTCTCGGGCTATGTCAATATCGCCATCAGCCGCGGCCGCCCCGCCATGGCGATCTATGACCCCTGCGCCGCCGTCGCCTTCGTCGCTACCGATATCGTCAGCTTCCGCCCCGCACGCATCGACGTCGAGCTGCAGGGCGCGCTCACCCGTGGCCGTACCGTCGTCGAAACCCGCGCCACGCATGCGAGTTTCAATGGGCAATTCGCCGCCGACATCGATGCCGACAGGGCGCGCGCGATCATCCTCGCCGCCCTGGTCAACGAGGCCCGCAAATGACCGCCACCCCTCGCCAGGAACCCGCCGATCTCAACGATCCCGCCTTGCGCGCCCGTGCCGTTGCGGCCGCGCGTGGCGATGCCCCCTTCGACATGCTGATGACCGGCGGCCGGCTGCTCGACGTTGTGACCGGCCTGGTCCGGAAAGCCGATATCGGCCTCGTCGGCGCCCTGATATCAAGCGTCCATGCCCCGGCAAGCCGCACGGATGCGCTCGAGATCGTCGACGCGGCGGGCGGCATCCTGACGCCCGGCCTGATCGACACCCACATGCATGTCGAAAGTTCGATGGTGACACCGGCCGAATATGCAAGGGCGGTGCTGCCGCGCGGCGTCACGTCAATCGTCTGGGATCCGCATGAATTCGGCAACGTCCACGGCCTCGACGGCGTGCGCTGGGCGATCGAGGCGGCGCGCTCGCTGCCGCTGCGCATGATCCTGCTCGCCCCATCCTGCGTACCATCGGCGCCTGGCCTGGAACGTGCCGGTGCCGATTTCGATGCCGCCGTCGTCGCCGAGATGCTGCGCTCCTCCGCCGTCGGCGGCGTTGCCGAAGTCATGAACATGCGCGGCGTCATCGACGGCGATCCGCGCATGACCGATATCGTCAATGCCGGTCTTGCCTCCGGCAAGCTTGTCTGCGGCCATGCCCGTGGCCTCGAAGGCGCCGATCTCAACGCCTTCATGGCATCGGGCGTCACCTCCGACCACGAACTCACCTCCGGCGCCGACCTCGCCGCCAAGCTTGCCGCCGGCCTGACGATCGAGCTGCGCGGCTCCCACGACCATCTGCTCCAGGAATTCGTCGAGGTGCTGAATGGTCTCGGCCACCTGCCCCCGACCGTGACACTCTGCACCGACGACGTCTTTCCCGATGAACTCTACCAAAGCGGCGGCCTCGACGACGTCATCCGCCGTCTGGTGCGCTACGGCATGAAACCGGAATGGGCGCTGCGGGCCGCGACCTTCAACGCCGCGGCGCGGTTGAAGCGCTCCGATCTCGGCCTTGTCGCCGCCGGCCGCCGCGCCGACATCGTGCTCTTCGAAGACCTCGAGGAATTCCGGGCGCGGCTGGTCATATGGAGCGGCCGCATCGTCGCCCGCAACGGCGGCATGCAGGTTGACGTCGGGCAGCTCGATACGGCACCCCTTGAAAATTCGGTAAAGCTCCCGCAATTCGGCGAAAATGATTTCCGCGTTCCGTCGGGAGGTGAGCGCGTCCGCGTCGCCACCATCGACTGCCCGCGCTTCACACAATGGGGCGAGGCGGAGACGGAGGTCCGGGACGGCTTCGTCGTGCCGCCGGCCGGCAGCGCGATGATCGCGGTCGCCCATCGCCACGGCAAGGCCGAAGGTACTCCGCGCATCGGCTTCCTCAGCGGCTGGGGCGAATGGCGCGGCGCCTTCTGCACCACCGTCTCGCATGACAGCCACAACCTCACGGTCTTCGGCGGCAATGCCCGCGACATGGCCCTCGCCGCCAATGCCGTCATATCAGCCGGCGGCGGCATGGCGGTCACCAAAGACGGAAAGATCGAGGCGCTCCTGCCATTACCACTCTCCGGCTTGGTGACCGATGCATCGCTTGAGGACACCGCCAAGACCTTCGCCGATATCCGCAAGGCCATGGAAAAGATCGTCGACTGGAAACCGCCCTACCGGGTCTTCAAGGCCTGCTTCGGCGCCACCCTCGCCTGCAATACCGGCCCGCACCAGACCGATCGGGGGATTGCCGATGTGGTGACGGGGAAGGTGTTGGGGAGTCCGGTGCTGGAAGCTTGGTAAGCGGAGACGCACATACTGTACACGATAGGGCGTGCCGTGTAGCCCCCTTGCATGTTCAAACTGCATCCGATGTTTGATGATGGGTGCGACCCCTGGGGGATGGCCATCCCCCAGGGG
>NZ_NWSV01000004.1 GCF_002531935.1 Rhizobium chutanense
TTGCCCTTGACCGGCGGCGTCGCAACGGCCGTGGCGTCGTCATAGAGATATTCCTCCTTGCTGCCGACCGGTGATGCGGCATCCGGGCCGAGACGGACCGTCTTGGAGGTGGGCAGCGAGACGATGTAAGCCGACGTGTTCGGCGCATAGGTGACCGTCGTCGTCTTCTCGTCGCCGGTGGTGTTCACATTCTCGGTGCCGGCGGCGTCCACCGTGCGGCCGCGATTCTTGAGTTCGGTCACGTTGCCGTAGGCGTCGAAACTCCGCTCCGTCCGCAGATACGCCGTCGTGCCCCCCTCCGTCAGCTTCGTTGTCGTCGCAGTATTCTTGAATGAATAAGGCTTCGATGTCGTGTTGACAGTATAGGTTTCGCTGACCGTTTTGGATGCCGTATTCGCCCCGTTCTGGATCGTCGTAGTTTCTGGCAGACCGTAGCTTGCAACATCCGTTCGGTAGTAAGTTATAACCTTGGCAGGGGTCGTCTCCCCAGAGGCGATCGGCAAGGTCTTTTCCAAATAACGGTATGTATAAAACCTACGTAGCGTGGCGTTGTATGTTGCCGATGAAAATTTGTAATCTGTGTTATTTATGTTTCCTTTGCCATCGTTGACAGATATCCTGCTCACAACATTAATCACTGGCATGAAAGTGTTTGTTACCCGGGACGACGGCTTATAATCGACGGAAACAGTCGCTCCGGTTTCGAGCGTCATGCGGCGCAGAAGGTTGGGATTGCCGGCTCCGGGATTGGAGAGAAGTAGGCTGGTGCGGGACCTCATGAAATCCGGCAGACCGTCCCCGTTGAAATCGCCGGAAATATTGGAGCCGGCAGCAGCAAATGGAGACTGGACCAATCGGGTGGCTGCCGGCTCGAACCAGACTCCGTAAGCATTGGTCGTCTTATAGGGACTGGCCTCGGTAGCACCCACCGCAACCAGAATGTCAGTCATACCGTCATTGTCGAAGTCACGCAGCAAGGGCGAGCCCGAAAATGGCGCGTTCGAGAGAAATGAAGAATAACCGCGGCCTGTCCATAGCCAGATCGATAGACCGCTGTACTTCCCGTTCGAGAAGGACGTGTTCTGTACGAGGTCGGTAGCGCCGTCGCCGTTCACGTCGGCGAGAGCGCACTTTCGGTCGCGGCAATCGATCGAAGCCTCCACAACCGTCACCCAACTGCCGGTGTATCGGAAAACCTTCGTGGTTGAGGACGCACCGCCGGTGACGACGCCCTGCCGGCCGTTGCCGAGCAGGTCGGCTGCACCCAGGATGTATGCGCTGCTCCCGCCCAAGGACGCAGTAGTGAATTTGAAAAGCTGATCAACACCGTTCCCGTCAGTATCGGCTTTAAATGACTGGGTCTGAGAAAATGGGTCGACCGACGCATTGGAGGCGGAAGGAAGTGCCGCGCAAATTGCCGCGTGGCCGGACAAGCTGCAATCTGAACCGGATACCGATTGATCCCAAAACGTGGCGACCACGCCATTTAGCGTCTGGTAACCGTTTGAATTGTGGGTGATCGAGCTATAAGGTATATCAAAAGCACTTCCGGCAAAATATCTGCCAGGATAGGCGACCATATGGACCGCGTCACCGAGATCTTTCCGAGAGACATTGTCGGTATAGACCGCACGCCCATCTTCACCGAAGTGATATAGCGTCATTCCCCAAGTATGACTAACAATAAGGTTTCCGAAGCTATCCTTAGACTCCCTTCTTGTTGTTCGATTTATGTACAACTCATCCCTGGCGTCGAGATTCATGTCTCCCGTGCCGGCGGTTTCCACATCTCCAGCGTACAGAGAGGGAGGAGAAAACAATCCTTGCGCTTCATCATAAGTATAATTCAAGTCATCATAGACCATCGTCCGGATTGACTTGTAGTCCTGTCCGGACACCCCGCCGTCGGAAGTAATAACAGAGCCGCTGCCGAAGCGCTTCACCTGCGTCAGCCGGGTCCTATTAGAAAAAGGGGCTTGATTGTAAGAAAACTTATAGGCGGCCTGCACTAGACCGTTCACTTCCACCGCAAGCGATTTGAGTTTATTCTTCGTGTAAGAAAACCCATAGCCGTTGGCCATGATGATTTGGTCGGGCCGCGCTTCATATCGAAACTTTACTGCAGCATTGCCATAGGAAACCGTGTCGGGATAACAGACCGGCAGATCGGCACATGTATACGTGTAACTGACGGTGTTTCCATTCGGATCGGCAACCGAGCTCAGCAGCCAACGCGAACTGCGATACAGATCATAAAGCGGCCCCGGAGCCGGATTTACGTTGGCAATCGCGCCAACCGACCGGAATGTCAGTGTGACGCCGTCGGGATTTGTAATAATCCATTCGCCGGCGGAGGAATTGAAGGCGATGCGGCGGTTGCTTTCAACCTCGGTAGCATGGGTGCCGCCGGTCGCGCACGACGGCGAAACAGTGTTTGTCGCGCAGGGGACGAGCTCCTCGCCGTTCAACAGGTAAATATCAGTCGAATTGAATGCCGGCAGACCATTTCCAATGCTGGCGCGCTCGATCACATCGAAGCCTTTGAGCCCCCAACCATAACCCAACCAGCCCTGATAGAGCCCACCGATCTTTGTCTTGCGCGACGAGGCATACTGAAGCGCGATTTCCGGCTGAATGCCATGAAAGGCCGGGATTTCGATGCCGATTTCGTCGTTGAACGTGCCGGAGCCGGAAACTTCCGGTATCGGCGTCGTCGCACGCGCCGATGTGCCGACAGGCGGCGCATCCGGATCGACCGGTGCTGCTGCGGCCGCCGCCGCCGTGGTAGAGGTCGATGCTGCAGCTTTCGGTTTTACGCTGGGGGTCGACACGTCGCTTTTGGTCGCATCCTCGGCGGTATCGTCAGCCGGCGCCACACCAGCCTTGCCGAGAGCAGTCCGGTCGACTGCCTTATCGGGCTGAGGGGAAGTCGCCGCAGGATCGGCGCCAGCATCGGATGTCGAGGGAACATTCTCGGCTGCACCGCCAAGCCCCGAACTTCCGTTGCCAAGGCCGCCCGCGCTGGTTTTCCCGGCATCGGCGGCAAGCGCAGTCCCGACAAAGGATTGATTTAAGTCCGGCCCAAAAAACAACGCAGCAAGAACCGCTGCAGCAGAAGCTGCAACACCAGATCGAAATTTACGCATGAATCCCCCAGATGAAATCACGACGTTCTGAAATTTCCGCATTTTAAAGTCGAAAATATTTTTATTTGCAAGTAGGCCTGATGCGGAAACCGAGTTAAATGCACGTTTCTGGATGCTTTATTCACGTGCAAATGATCGGGCAGGTTTCAAACACGGGTCAATTCTCGATGGAAGTATCCGCGACTGCGGGGTCAAAAATTGGCCGCCGGAATACACTGAGCCAGTTGGGCGGCACTGATGACAATCTTCGGAATTGCTGACAAGCGAAAGCGTCCCAATCTTTCAGATTCGCTCCTCGCGCTATAGGTCTGAAAGGACAGCGGCCGATGCTTGCCGACCTCTCGAGGCATCAGCAAGGATCGACGCGAAATAGTAATTGAGCCGCCCGTCTTGCTGCACATATGCGTGAAGCGCGCGGCAGCCATGCTTTGCTTCTGCAGACATCCATCTCCATCTGACAGTCACAGCCACCCCTCTCTAATCGAGAAATCGGCGCTGCGGCCCGCCTTGGACACGCGCGAGGAGACAATCATGAACGGCATTTCGAAAACCCTGAACGACATGACGCTTGTTGAACGCTCAAGCCTGCTCGACACCGTCGCCGATGCCCTGGAAGCCACCGCCGAGGAGGCCGAAGGGGAGGGCGATGCCCGCTTCGTCGCCAACTCCGTCTGCATCGCCAACACGATCCGCGGACTGTCCGGGGCGCTTGGCCCGCACGATCTGCGGGCGGCCGAACTGCTGCTCGAGCAGGGCATAATGCTCGTCCACCAGTTCGCCAACCGGGCGAAACCACGCGGAATGGTTCATTAAAGCAGGATGCATAGATGGGCCGGCACAACCGGCCCATCTGTAATCGATGCTATTCGGCCGGCGCCGGCACCACATCAGGGGAATCCTGTCGTCCCAGCCGGTCGGCGACCAGCATCGACAACATCATTTCCACCAGGCCGTTTGCACCGCCCTTCTCGCCGCCGGCACCGCCGAGCTGGATCTGCGGCACGAGCGGCAGCCTGCCGTTCTCGATTGCCTCGGCAAACCGCATCAGAACCTGCGAATGCAGCTGGTAGTCCGGACCGCCAAAGGCTGCGACCTTCTTCTCCGTGGCTTCCGCTTCCGCCAGACCGACGGCGCGCACCTTCTGGGCATCGGCAAGGCCGGTCGCCTTGATACGTTCCGCGTCGGCAAGGGCGATCGCCTTGATCCGGTCGGCCTCGCCAAGGCCTGCAAGCCGAACCTTTTCCGCTTCGGCCTTGGCGGTGACCTGGATGGTCTCTGCCTGCTGGCGGGTGCGGGCGAGCTGCGCCTTGCCTTCGTTCTCGCTGATCTCGATGGTGAGTGCCGATGTCGTGATCTTGGCCTGCTGTTCGGCGAGCGCTTCCTTCTCGCGCAATGTGCGCTCCTGGATCGCAGCCGCCTCCTGCAATTTATAGGTCTCGACCTTTTCGACGGCGATCTGACGCTCGCGCAGCTGGATCAGGATCTGCTCTATGCTGTTCTGGCCGTTGCTGGCGCGGGGCGTACCGATCAGCACCTCCTGCAGCTCGAGGCTGTAGGAGCCGAATTTCTCGCGCATTTCGTCGCCGGATTTGCGCTGGATTTCGCTGCGTTCCTGCAGCAGTTGGATCAACGTCTTGGTCTGGGCGATATTCTTGAAATAGGCCGAGACCATCGGATCGAGCGTCTGTTCGACCAGCCGTTTGATATCGCCGAAGCGCTGCACCACCAGCGGCGCCTTCATATAGTCGATATGCACGACGACCGAGAGCGGCAGCACGGGTTCGAATGCATCCTTGGTGATCAGCGACACTTCGGAAAGATTTTCGTCCAGCCTGTGTTCGCCGAACTGTTCCTTCGTCCATTTGAGCACGAAGTTGGTTGTGGGCACGATGATGATATTGCCGGCATAGGTGTTGAAGGCATATTTGCCCGGCAGAAGCGGCGTCGACCAGACACCGCGTGCCCCCGTCTCGACCAGCTCGCCATGGCGATAGGACTGGCCTGAAATATCCGCGCTTCGCCGGCCGGTATAGGAGACGACGACGCCCACCGTGCCGACCTCGATGATGGTCTTCTCCACAAGCTCGACGGTGGCAAAGATGCGGTTGAGGAAATAACTGCCGTCGGCAAGCACCTGCAATTGCCGGCCGCGATAACCGCCGGCATTGAGAAACTTCTCCGGATCCTGGAAATTATTGTGGAAGTTCGGGTCCTTCGGGTTGTTGGCAACCGTCGGCGCGATGATCGCCGTCCGGCAGCGCCGGACCGTCATGGATGGTGACGATGCCGATCAGGTCCTCGGCATCATGGATGACGACGGGCTCGAAACCGTTGCGCTCGCTGATCAAAGTCGACATGTCGGCAAACAGTTTCTGTTCCGACGCGTTCAGGTTGACGGCATAGGTCGATTGCGCGGTCAGCACGATGAACTGGGCGAGATTGATGGCATAGGTGCCTTCGCGCAGGATCTTGCGTTGCGGACCCTTCTGGCCGCCCTTGGTGAGAAAGCTGCGCACATCCTGAAAATCATCGGCATCGATATTCGAGGCCAGTGTCTGGGTCGGCGGCAGCGGCTCGCCGTCACGGGCGAAGACATAGCCGATCTGACCCTGTGGAATGGTGACGAGATTGGCGCGATGCATCGAATACTGGAACGGCATGAAGAAATGCAGGCCGCCGCGCACGACTTCCGGCTGGAAGCCGGCCTCGCCATAGAGCGCGATGAAGCCATTGTCGACGGAGCCGCGAAAACTCCAGAGCTTTTCGAGAATGCCGAGCCTGTCGTTCGGGATATAGCGGATCACGCCGCTCCACCGGACCAGCATGACCACCACGATGAACGGAAATGCGATGACGATCGCCCTCCATCCCATCGGACCAAGATATTGCAGGTTTTCCATCTTTTCTCTCGTATGGGCGCACGGGTTCATCCACCCGATGGTCGCCCGGTTGCTATTGGTTGATAAAACGGGGAGATGGCGCGCCTGTTGGCTCGACGCACTCAGAGTGTGTCGAACGTTTAGGCTGCTCATTGTCCGGAAAAAATGACCGCGCGTCCCTGGTCGCCCATGAGGGGCGGCGTGGTCGTGAATGCTCTTACATCGGTGTCGCCTTGATAGACATGACGATGGAGGACGTAAGGATTGCGCCTACAGGTTTAAAGATGTTGGATGCGGATATCGAGCAAGTACTTCCAACGATTTCGATATTTCGAGCATTCAATTCTACTGAATTACACCATTTCAGCTAGTTGGGCGACAGCTCGTTCGTGTTTCCCGGCGCGGAGCAGCACAAACGGAACCGAAAATTGCACGTTCTTGTAGATATTTCCAATCCGCCCTTTGTTCTCAGCCAAGAACTGAGTAAGAGCTTAAACATAAGTTTAGGCATCATTAATTTCAGCGGGCCGTGAGATGCTGGTTTTAAGACCTTTCAATTTAACCGGGCACCATTCTTTGCCGCTGGGCTTTTGCTTTTCTGCAGCACTGCGCGCGATCCATATAAGGACAGCTATCGTTTCGAACGCTGGAGCGGCGTCGGTCTAAACGCTTGTCCGTCGCCGCAGGAAGTATCGTCATGAAATCTTCCGTGGCGCCAAAACACGAAATCAACAATGACAAAGAGGTTCCAATGAAGAAAGCATTTATTCTGCCGCTTGCCGCGATGTGTGTCGGTGCAACAGCATTGGCTGGTTGCACGACGATCGGTCCGGATGGCTTGGAGCATTACCAAAGGAATATTAGCGTGGCGAGCGGCGAGCGCACCAAGATTGGCGTCGCCTTCAGCCTCAACCCTGACTGTAGCGCGAAAGTTGTACCCGAGGTCCGCATCCGCGAGGCCCCGCAACATGGCAAGGTGGAGAGCCTGCGCGAACTCGCCTTTCCCCATGGCAAGGGCGAATATAAGAAGTGCAATGGTACAAAGGTACCTACCACGGTAGGGTACTATACGTCTGACAAGGGCTTTGTCGGCAAGGACAGAATTGTAATTCGCACATCCGATAAAAACGGCATTGTCACCGAAGGGGTGCTGAATATTACGGTTGTCGAATAGTCATACTGCGTCGGCGGCCGGTATCGTGATCTTGTGATACCGGCCGCCCCGGAACCCATTTCAATACTGGTGAGAATTTCCATGAACATCCGATACGGGCTTTTTGGTTCGGCCCTCCTTCTCATTGCCGTGGGACATGCCCAAGCGCAGGAAATCAAGAAGGTGAATACGTCCGGTACAACCGTCTCCGGCAGTCGAACCATCATTTATCAATCGTCATTTGTGAATCCCGACTGCAGCGTGGCTGCCGTGCCGCGTCTAAAGATTCTGGACGGCGGCAAACATGGAAAGATTGAGATCGTCCGTGAAAAGGTGTTTCCGAATTTTGAGCGAAGCAATCCCCGCTTCAAATGCAATGGCCGCAGGGTCGATGGAGCTGTGGTCTACTATACGGCCGGCGCCAAGTTCACGGGATCCGATCAAGTAAGGTTGCGCGAGTCGAGCGAGTCGGAAGCCGGCGTTTGGGAGATCACCGCCCGTATAACCGTCGTTGACTGACACAGTTCTCCAAATTTGAGATTTTCCAGGGGGATCACTGACGATCGTGATCCCTCAACTGCCGAAGCCGGCCATATCGAACACGGCCGCATTGTCCTGAACTTCACGCAGCCCCTTGTAGGAGGCGTGACGAAGGCTGCCGTCATCGGTCCAGCCGCGGAACTCGATCTCGGCGATGAGGGTCGGCTGCACGAAGACGAAGCGCTTGCCCTTCAGGGGAACGACCGGCCGGCTCGTCTTCAGCCGGTCGAGTGTCTTTTTCAGCTGCTCGGCATCCCTGGCATTGAAGCCGGTTCCAACCGACCCGACGTAAATCCAGTCGAAGCCCTTTTTGCCGGCGAGCAGCAGACTGCCGATGCCGCCGCGGGCGGATGCCGATTGTTCGTAGCCGACGATCATGAAGCTCTGGCTCTCGACGCACTTGATCTTCAGCCAATCGCCCGTGCGGCCGCTGCTGTAGGGCCGGTCGCGATGCTTGGCGATAATGCCTTCCAGCCGATGATGGCAGGCATGCGCGAGCAGCTCTTCGGCCGGCAGTTCCAGCTCTTCGGAGAAGCGGATCGTCCCATCGCCGGCTGGGATCAGGTCTTCCAGAAGGTGCCGGCGCACGGCGAGCTCTGTGCCTGTGAGGTCATGCCCGTCGAGATACAGAAGGTCGAAGACGTAGAACATGGACTCGGTCGAAGCCCGCTTGCCGCCTCGGCCGCCGAGCGAACGTTGCAGCGCGCCGAAATCCGATCGGCCGTGATCGTCCAAAACCACCGCTTCCCCGTCCAGTATGGCGGTGGCGACACCCAGTTCTTTTGCTGCCGCGGCGATGGTGGGAAAGCGGTCGGTCCAGTCATGGCCGCCGCGGGTGATGACACGAACGCCCTTCGGCTCGATGTGGATCGCCAGCCGGTAGCCATCCCACTTCACCTCATAAAGCCAGTCCGATCCTAGCGGTACCGCGGGCTTCAGCAGCGCCAGGCATGGCTCGATCCTCGACGGCATCGGGTCGAACGGCAGGCTCGGCTGGTCAGGATCGCGCTTGCGGATCGGACGAGACTGCAGCGTCGCATTGGACTCGTTGAGGAATGGCAATGAGGGGCGGCGCGAGCGCGTCATGATCGATGTTCACCCTTCCCGGACCGGTTTCGGCCTCGATCGAATATGCAGTGTGTCCAGATATTGGACGTGACGCAACCGGTGCGAGTCAACCCGATCGGCCGGCGGATTGTTCCGCGTCGAAAAGAATCAAAATTCAATGGCATGGGACCCATGCACCGCTTGTATCGCCAGCCGTGAGATGCCGTTGATTCCATGCATCTTTTTGCGGCGTCGCGCGTTCTAACCAAACGGCAACCACATAGGAATGAATCACATGGCAAAGCGCGAACTCATCGATACCGGCACCGACAAACGCTACACCCGACGCAATGAAAAGGGACAATTCAAGGAAAGCGACGATGTCGGCCGCTCTCTGTCAGCCGATCGTCGCCAAACGGCAAAGACCAAAGCAAAGCCGGGCGAGGGAGATCGCGGCGATCGGGCCGCCAAGCACTGACAAGGCACCCCGCAGTCGATCAGGCAGGGGAGGCGGCCGCTCGCAATGCCTGGCTGGCGGCCTGTGGCGCAAGTGGCGGCAACTCCAGATTGGAACGGAAATCGTCTCCGGTTCTCCGCAGAAGCGCTTCGCCCCGCCAAAGATCGCTATTGCAAATGGCTAGCATCTTATTTATGGTACCTACAGGTTCCGTAATGCGTTCACACCTCCCTTATCCGTCATATAGGAGCGCCCGTGATCACAAGCACGTCAATATCCGCCGCCGCATCGTATCGTTGCTCGTCCGTCTCATTTCGTCTTGAACACCAGATCCATGGCGGCTGCAGCGTGAACGCGATCATGGCAGACGCATCGCCAGCAATTGCACTCTGAGCGACCGGATGGCCAACCTGACTGTCGGCGCCGCTATGATCGATCTTCCGCTGTATCGAACAGAAAATATTCGTTGGCAGGCGCTTGAGGTTAGTCGCAAGTCGCGTGCCGCTCTGCTGAATCAGCGACCGGCGGTCGTTTGGCTCACCGGACTTTCAGGATCCGGCAAGTCGACCATTGCCAATAGTGTCGAGAAGCTGCTCAACGGCAAAGGGCGCTCCACTTATGTGCTGGATGGCGACAATATTCGCCACGGCCTCAACCGCGACCTCGGCTTCACCAATGAGGATCGCATCGAAAACATCCGCCGCGTTGCGGAAGTGGCCAAGCTGATGGCCGATGCGGGCCTCATCGTGCTCGTCTCCTTCATTTCGCCCTTCCGTGCAGAGCGGCAGCTTGCCCGCGAGATGATGGAAAAAGGCGAGTTCTTCGAAATATTCATCGACACGCCGATAGAGGAATGCGCCAAGCGCGATCCGAAGGGACTCTATAAGCGCGCGATGGCCGGCGAGATCAAACACTTCACCGGAATCAGCTCCCCCTATGAGCCGCCGGAGAATCCGGAACTCTGTCTTCGCACGGTGGATTCCGATCCCTATCAGCTCGCCATCCAGATCGAGGCATTGCTCGACGCCCGCCCTTAGCGGAGCGATTGCACAGGAGATATTTTTTGAACAACTTATTGGCGAGGCACATTGCTGAAGCTCGAAGCGCCCTTGCATCCCGACGGAATTTCAACAAGGTATTCGGGATCGGCGGTCACAAGACCGGGACGACGACTCTGGCCGACGTTTTTACTCTCTGCGGCCTGAAAGTCGGAAATCAGGTTGAGGGCGAGTTGACAAGCTACTCGGCGCGCCGGGGAGATTATAGTAAGCTCATTGCCTATGTGCAAAATGCCGATGCTTTTCAGGACAGTCCGTTTGCCGAAAGCGAAGTTTTCATCGCCCTCGACGCGCTCTTTCCCAACTCGCGTTTCATCCTGACGGTCCGAGATCCGGAAGACTGGTTTCGCTCTCAAATGCGGTTTACGGCCAAGCGTTTCGGCCTCGCCGACCCCAGCCGGATAACCAAGGAACATATTCAGCAAGATGAGTATATTTTCAGGGGGTACTGTGAGGAAGCGCATGCCTACGCCTTCCTGATGCGGACGCCTGACTACAAGTTTCATTCATCATTCGACATCGGCGAGGATGCGATAGAATGGGAAAACCTCTTCGATAAAGACACGTATATTCGGGCCTATCTGACCAGGAACGAGTTGATCAGACGGTTCTTTCGCGGCCGGCCACATCAGTTGCTTGAAATTGACATGACCACGGCCGAGACCATTGAAAATATCGCCGAGTTCCTGGGGCTTCCCGAAAGTCTGTCCAAGTTGCCGATGCCGCATGCAAACAAGACGTGAACTCGTGGCCTGTCAGCATGGAAGAGCAAGCAGTATGGGGCCACACCGGCCGCATCATCACGCTGCATGTCACGGCAGCTGAGCCCCATTCACCGCAAGGTACACCGCATAAACCGACCGCGTCGCCGCAATGAACAGCCGGTTGCGTCTGGGTCCGCCGAAGGTGAGGTTGGCGACGGTTTGCGGCACGCGGATCTTGCCGATCAGCTTGCCTGTCGGCTCGAAGCAATGCACGCCATCGGCCGCACTCGACCAGAGGTTTCCGTTCACGTCGGTGCGGATGCCGTCAGGAATGCCGCTGTCGATCAGGCAGAAGACGCGGCCGTTGGCGAGCCTTTCGCCGTCGATCACGTCGAAAGCGCGGATGTGGCGCGGCAGGCTTTCATCGTGGCTGGCGGCCGAATCCGCGACGTAGAGAATGGTCTCGTCGGGGGAGAAGGCGAGGCCGTTCGGCTGGGTGAAATCCTTGACGACGGCCGCGAGAGCGCCGGTTGCCGGGTCGAGCCGGTAGACGTTGCGGGTCGGCTGCTCCGGCACGGCGCGATAGCCTTCATAGTCCGACATGATGCCGTAGGTGGGATCGGTGAACCAGATCGTGCCGTCCGATTTCACCACCACGTCGTTCGGCGAATTGAGCCTGGCGCGTTCGAAACGGTCGGCGAGCACGGTGATCGAGCCGTCGACCTCGGTGCGGGTGACGCGGCGCGCGCCATGTTCGCAGGAGATCAGCCGGCCCTGCCGGTCGCGCGTGTGGCCGTTTGTGAAGTTGGAGGGTTGCCGGTAGACGGAGACGCCGCCCTCGGGCGTCCATCGCAGCATGCGCTGGTTGGGAATGTCGCTCCACAAGAGCTGGTTCGCATCGTTGAACCAGACGGGGCCCTCCGCCCAGCGGCAGCCGGAATAGAGTTCGTCGAGGCCGGCGCTGGTGACGATCAACTGCCGGAAGCGCGGGTCGTGGATTTCGTAGATGCTGGCCTCGGCCATGGCGGTCTTCCCAATTATCGCATACCGGCCCGGCGGCCGCCGGCGAGCATGATGACGCTGATGATGATGAGGCCGGTCATGATCAGCCGGATGCCGGCGCCGACCCCATAGGTGTTGAGCATGGAAACAACAAGAAACATGAAGAGCGACGCGCCCCAGATGCCCGGCACGTTGGAATCGCCGCCGGCGACCGCCGTGCCGCCGATCACGACGACGGCGATCGAGGTCAGCAGATATTCCGAGCCCATGTTGAGTGCGGCACCGCCGGAGAAGCAGGCGAGCAGATAACCCGCGACCGATGCGAGCACGGCGCAGAAGAGATAGGTGACGAAACGCGTGCCATCGACCGGGATACCGGCCATGCGCGCGGCCGGCATGCTCTGGCCGATCGCCGAGATCCAGCGCCCGTAGATCGTCTTTTCCAGCAGGAACCAGGCGAGAAGCGAGATGAGGAGTGCCACGATCGCCACATTCGGCACGCCGAGCGTATTCGCAGTGGTGAATTCCGCCAGCACGCTCGGAGGCTTGATGCGCAAGCCCCGGTTCGTCCAGATCGCGGCGGACTGCACGATGAAGCTCATCGACAGCGTCGCGATGATCGGCGGAATGCGCAGCGCCTTGATGAGCGCATAATTGCCGAGGCCGACGACGAGACCGATGACGATGGCGACGAGAAGGCCGGGCAGGATCAGACCGTTTTCAACATTCATCAGCTTCAGCGCCACCGTGCCGGCAAGCGTCATCGTGGCGGGAACCGAGAGATCGATATTGCCGGGGCCGAGGGTGATGACGAACATCTGGCCGATGCCGACGACCACCGAGAAGGCGGCAAACGTCAGGGCGGCCTGCGACAGGCCGAGCGTGCTCGCCCCGAGCGTCACCATGATCGTCAGGAACCAGACGATGAAGGCGGCAAGCCAAGACCAGATCCAGGGTCTGCCGAAAAGGCGAAGCAGCAGGGTCATCGGCGTTTCTCCCGCTTTTCCAGGCGGTTCAGCATCAGGCGCAGTGCCAGCACGATGATCAGGATCGCCCCCTGCGCCCCGATCTGCCAGTCCGGCGAGATCCGCAGGAAGGACAGGAACGAGCCGGCGAGCGTCAGCGTCAGCGCGCCGATGACCGCGCCGACGGGGGAGACGCGGCCGCCGATGAATTCGCCACCGCCGAGGATCACCCCGGCGATCGACAACAGCGTGTAGCGCAGCGCGATATTGGCGTCGGCCGAGGTGGTCAGACCGACGAGGGCGATGCCGGCGAGCACCGCGAAGAAGCCGGCAAGTCCATAGGCAGTGGCCCGCGCCCCGACGATCGACCAGCCGGCGCGTTCGACCGAGCGCTGGTTGCCACCGATGCCGCGGATCAGCACGCCGAGCGAGGAGCGCATGACGAGAAGATGGGCGACCGCGGCGATGACGATGCTGGCGACGATCGCCATCGGCGCCAGCGGCGGCTTGACGGTCATCAGCCAGCGCACCCAGTCCGGCGCCTGGCCGCCGGGTGCCGGCAGCAGCAGCACGGCGAGCCCGCCCCAGACGAAGCTCATGCCGAGGGTAACGACGATGGAGGGCAGGTTGCGCAGATGGATGACGACGCCGAGCGCCGCGTAGGTGGCGATCGCACCGGCCAGGATCAGCATGCCGGTCATAGGGGCATCTCGCAGAAAGGTGGCGGTGACGCAGGCGACGAAGCTGACGAAGGTGCCCATCGACAGATCGAGATCGTTGACCGCCATGACAAGCATCTGGGCGATCGTCGCCAGCGCGATCGGCACGGCCAGATTGAACAGAAGGTTGAGGCCGACATAACTCATGGCGCGCGGCTGCAGCCAGAAGACGGCGGCAAGCAGCAGCGTCAGCGACAAAGCGGGAATGGCGAGACGCAGGGCGTCGGACGACAGCCGGACCGTCATGCGGCGACCCCTTCGAAGGAGGCGGCGATGATATTCGTCTCGTTGACGGCGTCACCGGCGAGCTCGGCGGTGATGCGGCCTTCGCGGAAGACATAGACGCGGTCGCAGAGGCGCACCTCATCCATTTCGGTCGAGTACCAGATGAAGGTGCGGCCGTGCGCGGCCTCCTCGCGGATGATCGCGTAAACCTCCTGCTTGGTGCCGACATCGACACCGCGCATCGGATCGTCCATCAGCACGACGGGCGCACGCGTCGCAAGGGCACGGGCAAAGAGCACCTTCTGCTGGTTGCCGCCGGAAAGCGACAGGATGCGGTTGGCCATATCGGGCGTGCGGATCTCGATCCGCCGCCTCCAGTCGGCGCCTTTCGTCTCCTCCTCGTTTGCGAGGATCAGGCCGCGCCGGGACAGGTCACCGAGCGAGGCGATGGAGAAGTTGCGCAGGATGCTCCAGAGTTCGAAGACGCCGTTGAGGCGGCGGTCGCCGGCGACGAAGGTGACGAGCGGATCGCGCTCCGGCAGCCAGTTGCCGGACTGGGCGGCATGGAGCGCCAGCAGCAACTCGGTCTGCCCGTGGCCGGCCAGCCCCGCCAGTCCGATGATCTCGCCCTTGCGGGCCGCAAAGGGCAGGCCTTTCGCCTGATGCGACAGAATGAGCGGCGCGGTGGACAGTTCGCGCGCCGAACGCTGCGCGGTCTCTTCCTTGGCAACAGTGCCCATCGCTTCGACGAGGCCGTGATGGTCGAAGTCCTGCGCCAGGCGCTCGGCGACGACGCGGCCGTCCTTCATGACGATGATGCGGTCGGCGGTTTCGAGGATCTCGTGCAGGATATGCGAGATGAAGATGACGGCGCCGCCCACGGCGGTGAAGCGGCGGACATGGTCGAGCATCTGGCGGGCAAGGCTGGCATCGAGCGACGAGGTGGGTTCGTCGAGGATGACCAGCCGCGGCGGGGTGCCGGCGTCGGAAAAAGCCATCGATATCTCGACCATCTGCCGCTCGGCGATCGAGAGATCGCCGACCGCCCGGCCGCTGTCGATGCCATGGCCGGGAAAAACGGTATCGAGGCTCTTCTCGATGATGTCGGCGGCGCGCCTGCGCCAGCCGAAGCCGCCGAGATGGCGATGCATGATGCGTGTATTCTCGACGATCGAGAGATTGGGGCAGAGCGACAGCTCCTGGAAGACGCAGCGCACGCCGCGGGCACGCGCCGCGTTGATGCCGTAGCGCTCCAGCCGCTCGCCGTCACTCGCCACACTTCCCTCATGCGGCGTGAGGCCGCCGTTGATGACGCTGACGATGGTGGATTTGCCGGCGCCATTGTGGCCCACCAGCCCGACGCATTCGCCCGGCATGACGCGGAGCGTGACGCCGTCGAGCGCTCTGACCGCGCCGAAGCTCACCTTGGCGCCATCGACGGCAATCACCGCCTGCAAAACCTCATCCATGCTGCCCGCCATGCCTGCTCGCAAAGAATGCCGCACGGCCATTTGCGGCCGCGCGGCAGTCGCCGGGAGATTACTTTGCCTGCTCGATCACCTTGATAGCGTCAGCCTGCGTGTATTCCACGTTGGCGACGCCGCCGGCCTGGGTATTGGCGAGGTTGGTTTCCAGATTGTCCTGGTCGATGCGCAGGAAAGGCACGACGAGGTCCTTCTTCACCTGCTTGCCGTCGAGGATCTGCTGGGCGACCCAGAAGGCGAGGGTGGAGACGCCCGGCGCGATCGACACCGACATGGTCTCGTAGCCCTTGGCGTCCTTCTGCTCCTTCCACCACTTCAGCTCGTCTTCACGGTTGCCCATGATGATGGTCGGCATCTTCCGGTCGGTCGCGGCAATCGCCTGCGCGGCGCCGTAACCGTCGCCGCCCTGCGTCACCACGCCGACGATGTCGGGCAGGCTCGGCAGGATGCCGGCCACCGCCTTCTGCGCCACGTCCTGCGCCCAATCGCCGTGAACCGAGCCGACGACCTTGAACTGCGGGAACTGCTTGACGCCGTCGTGGATGCCGGCCGAAATCTCGTCGTCGACGAAGACGCCGGCAAGGCCGCGGATCTCGAGCAGGTTGCCGCCGGCCGGCAGTTTCTTCGAGAGGTATTCCACCTCGCTGCGGCCCATTTCCTTGAAGTTGACGGCGATGCGCCAGGCGCAGGGTTCGGTGACGATGCCGTCGAAGGAAACGACGGTGATGCCGGCGTCGCAGGCTTCCTTGACCGCGCCGTTCAGCGCCGTCGGCGAGGCGGCGTTCAGCACGATCGCGTCATAGCCCTGCAGGATCATGTTCTGGATCTGCGCCGCCTGTTCCGTCGCCTGGTTTTCGGCGGTGGTGAAAGGGTCGGCTGCGGCAACGACGCCTGATTTCACGGCTTCGCCGGTCACCTTGCCCCAGCTCGTCAGCATGGCCTGGCGCCACGAATTGCCGGCATAGTTGTTGGAAAGAGCGATTTTCTTGGCCGACGTATCGGCAAAGGCGGAAACGGGCATCGCGGCGCAAGCAATGGCGGCCGATGCCAGAAGCATCTTGCGGATTGTCATGTCTTCCTCCCTGATGATCGCCGGTCGGCGGATCGCTTCACCCTGCCGGCCCAACAGGGCTCGAGTGAAAATTGTTCTTGCACTGAGCTTCCTCCTCTCAGTAAGGGCAGGATGCGGGAGATCGACCGGCCTGTACAGGGGCAAGGCAGCACGTCGTTTGCGGGTTTTGCGCAACAAGCTGCGGGTTTATGCAAGACGCGGCGCTTCCGCGGGCGCTTACTGCGAAGGGACCGCGGCGGGTTGAGGAGCCTGTTGCCGTCTCGGGGAGGAACTATCATGCTGCAGCCTGCACCGGCAGCCATGTTCGACCACTATCTCGGTATTTCCCGGCTGCTCGCGGGCCAGCTCGACTTCCGTTCGGCCATCCGCTCCGTCGCAGCCGAAGTCGCCCATATCATCCCGCACGACCATCTCGATGTCTGCGTGCTGCTGGAGGGCGGCAATTACCATACGGCCTACGAAACGGGCATCGAGACTGCCTGGGGCGAGATTGCCGGCGCGCCTGTCGTCAACAGCCCGATCCGCTCGCTGCTCTGGGGGGAGGTGGATTTTCTGCTGGCCGACGACGCCATGACCGACCCGCGCTTCCACTTCGAGGGTGCGTTCAAACGGCCGATCGTCGAACAGTCGCTGAAGAGCCGCCTGCATGTGCCGATGAAAGTGCAGGGCACGATCATCGCCGCGCTTTCCTGCTCGTCACAAACGGCCGGCGTCTATACGATGGAGGATATCGAACGCGCCCGCATCATCGCCGACCTGCTGACGCCCTATTTCTTCGCGCTGCAGGCGGCCGAGCAGGCGCAGCGCTCGGCGATCGTCGAGGCCGAGGCCCGCGCCCGCGAGGAGGGGCTGCGGCAAGGCGCGCTGAAGCTGACCGAAGCGCTGGAGCAGGAACGCCAGCGCATCGGCATGGACCTGCACGACCAGACGCTCGCCGACCTGACGCGGCTCGCCCGCCGGATCGATCGGCTGTTGCGCAACGGCGAGGTGGCGCCCGAGGCGCTGGAGCCGGTCTCCCGTTCGCTGCAGCATTGCATGCAGGATCTGCGGCAGATCATCGAGCAGGCCAAACCCTCCGTGCTTCAGCTCTTCGGCCTTTCCCAGGCGATCGAGCATCATCTCGACCGCTCGACCCGCGACACCGGATCGGCGATCGAATGGGGCCTCGTCGATGAGACGCACGGCGCGCTGGACCGGCTGGAGCCGACCGTCAGCGTCGCGCTGTTTCGGATCGCCCAGGAGGCGATCAACAATGCCGTGCGCCATGCCGCGCCGCTCGCCGTCACGGTGCGGCTCGAGGCCGACGACGAGCGGCTGTCGATCGAAATCTCCGACGACGGCAGCGGGCTCGCCAAGGCCAGGGGGCGGATCGGCGGCGGCATCGACAATATGAAGACCCGGGCGCGGCTGATTTCGGCGCGTTTTGCGGCCGGGCCAGGCCACAACAATCGCGGCACCGTCGTGCGCGTCGTGCTACCGCTTAGCCCGCACGACCCGGCGAACGAGCCGAACTGAGGAGAAGGGCGCAATGAAGGTTCTGATCGTCGAGGACGACCCGCTGCACCGCTCCTATCTGCACGAGGCTGTCAACGCCGCCCTGCCGGAATGCGACACGGTGATCGAGGCCGAGAACGGGACGGCCGGCGAGAAGCTCGCCCGCGACCACAAATCGGCGCATATCGTCATGGACCTGCAGATGGCGAACCGCAACGGCATCGAGGCGGCGCGCACCATCTGGAAGGAGCGGCCGGAGACCCGCATCCTGTTCTGGTCGAATTATTCCGACGAGGCCTATGTGCGCGGCGTCTCGCGCATCGTCCCGGATGGCGCCGCCTACGGCTATGTGCTGAAATCCGCCTCCGACGAGCGGCTGAAGCTTGCGCTGCGCTCGATCTTCATCGAGAGCCAGTGCGTCATCGACCGCGAGGTGCGGGGCCTGCAGCAGAAGAGCCTCGGCCAGACGAACGGCTTTACCGATTCCGAATACGAGATACTCGTCGATATCGCCCTCGGCCTCACCGACCGGGCCATCGCCAAACGCCGGGGCCTGTCGCTGCGTAGCGTGCAGAACCGCCTGCAGCAGCTCTACGACAAGCTCGACGTCTACCAGAGCGCCGGCGACGACCACGAGGACGGCCGCTTCAATCTCCGCGCCCGCGCAGTCACCGTCGCTTTCCTGCGCAAGCTGCTGAACTACAGCGCGCTGGAGCGGGCCGAGGCGGAGCTGCAGGAGTGGCTGGATGGGAAGTAGGTTCGAGACGACCGGAGATCGATCGAATGTCGGAACCGGTACCGACGTTAGAGATGAGGACTCAAAGCGGGTCATGGGATGCAAGTTCCATAAGATACATTACGCCACTTTTACAATTAAAAGTTTTTTTAATTGGAGAGTATTTCTCTCATAGCGAGCGTCGCGACCGGTTTCGTGCTATCCAATCCGGCAAGATCGCGAGTAAAGGTTGGGCGGGATCAGCTGCGAAATTGTCCGCCGCGCCTGTTCTTGCGTCCTCAGGGTCTTCCCGCGCAGCGGCGCGGCTATTCAAAGAGAATGATGCTTGCCGGCGTTGGTGGCATCGGTTTGACCGTGACGCCGGCAAGGCCGGCCAGTCTTGCCATCGCCGTCAGCTCACTTTGCGTATAAGCCTGGCCCGCCGGCGTGCTCGCCAGCATCTCCCAGGAGAAGGCCGCGGGAAAAGGCGGCGACACGCCATCTTCGTTCGGCACGAAATCGACCGCGACGATCCGGCCTTCCGCTGCAAGGCTGGCGATGATCTTTCGCAACAGTTCAGCACATGTCGGCAAATCGAAGTGGTGCAGAAAATTCGGAAGCAGAACGAGGTCATAACCCGTACCCCAATCCACATCGAAGGCACTGCCGGCGATCGTCCGGTAACGGTCGGCGACGCCGGCCTTTTCCGCATTCTGTCTCGACAGTTCCAACACGGCGGCCCAGTCGACGGCGACGATCTCCGCCGATGGAAAGGCCTTCGCAATTTCGATCCCGAACATGCCGGGACCTGCCGCGATGTCCAAAACCTTTTTGGCAGGCCTCCGCCAGCCGGAAATTTCGCCGGCCAGTATTTTGGCGCTGAGACCGGTAAAGGAGCCCATGCCGCGCGCAAACTTCAACCAGACGGGGTTGTCTGCGGACATGTTCGCAAGGCCGGCCGAACCGCCGTTTCGCACGGCGGCGGCCGGATCGCGCAGAAAGTTATCCAGGATTTCAGGTGCGGCGACGAACTCGACGGCAGAGCCCATATAGGCCGGCGAATTGCGATCGAGGAACATTCTGGTCGAAGGCGTCATTCGGTACTGGCCGCTCTCCTTTGTCAGGAAACCATGGACCACGAGATAGTCGCACAGGATGCGCACCCCACGCTCCGAGGCGTTTGTTGCCGACGCCAGCAATTCTGCCGGTTTGCCCTCGCCGATATGCGTAAAGAGATCAAGTTCGATGGCCGCCCTCATCGCCGCGGTCTTGCGGCATGCAAAGAGTGCATCGACCACGAGTTCGGGTGACACGACACCGGTGTGGGCGTCCGCAGCAATTGTTTCCATCGGATCCCCCGAGCTCTCAACCGATTTTGCCCGGCAGCGCCGGCCGCAGGAATTATGCGTAGATTGGCATATTCTACAATACGCACTGCGCTAACCCTATCGGGTGTTCCCCGGCTCAACGGCCGAGCTGTCCTGCCGGCCGCTCCCGCCCGCATGACGTGATGACGGCGCCTGTCTTTGAGCCCGGACTCCGTCTTTCCTATCGCACCTCAAATTCCGGATCGGACGGAACCTGCATGGCCAGGGCAAGATGGTTTGTCTGCGCGGCAAGGCCGATGATCGTCAAAAGTTCGCCATGTTGGGCATCCGTCATCCCGCGGGCCCGGGCGACTGCGGTGTGGGATTGAATGCAATATTGGCAGGCATTGGCCGTCGATACCGCGATGTAGATCATCTCACGCGTCAACGGATCGATCGCACCTTCGACCGTCATGACCGCTTTCAGCGTTTCCCATACCCGCTTGAGGTTGGCCGGATCGTTCGCCAGGGCACGCCAGAAATTGTTGATGAAATCGGTCTTGCGCGTCGCCCGGATGTCGTCGAACACGGCTTGAACGGCCGGAGTGGCGGCCGCCTCCTGGTCCGACAGGAGTTTGACTGTTGTCATCGAAAGTTCCTTTCTCGGGCGCCGCTGCACGGGCGCAAGCGTGATCCTTTCTTCGGCTGCCCTGCCGGTCAAACTGCCCGGCGCTCCAGCGCTGCCTGCAACCGGAATTCGATCCGAAGATAGAGGTTCTCGGGAAGATAGGAAAAAATGACAGCGACCGCCAGACCCCGCTCCCGGTGAGGGAAACATCGGCCGGCTGAGATATCGAAGGCGGCTGTTTCAGGAAAACCGGCAAAATTAGAAATATTTCTCTATAGATTTTATAGATTATTTTGTTTCATGACCCTGTCGATTTCGGCGATATCAACAGGAGATTTCCATGAGCAATCCAGTTCTCGTCAATCAGATCATTCCCGAGTCCGATGTCGTGCCGCTGACCGGCCGCGTCGGCGCCGAAATCAGAGGGGTCCGTCTCGGCGGAGAACTTTCGGACGCGCAGGTGGCCGCCATCAACCAGCTTCTGCTGAAACACAAGGTCATCTTCTTCCGCGATCAGGGGCATCTCGACGATTTGGAACAGGAAGCCTTCGCGCGCCGCCTGGGCGACCTTGTACCGCATCCGACCCAGGGCCCGGCGGCGGGAACGGCTTCCATCCTCAACCTCGATTCCAGCCGCGGCGGCGGCCGAGCGGACCAGTGGCACACCGACGTCACTTTCGTCGACGCCTACCCCAAATTCTCCGTCCTGCGCGGCGTCGTCATTCCGGCGGCCGGCGGCGATACGATCTGGTCCAACACCCATGCCGCATACGAAAGTCTGCCGGCGTCGCTCAAATTGCTGGCGGATAATCTGTGGGCCATTCACAGCAACGCCTATGACTACGCCGCCGTGCGCCCGCGCGCCACGGCCGAAGAGAAGAAGCATTTCGAGGAAGTCTTCACCTCGACGGTCTACGAGACCGAGCATCCTGTCGTGCGCGTCCACCCGGAAACCGGCGAAAGATCGCTGCTGCTCGGCAATTTCGTCCAGCGCCTGGTCGGGCTGTCGAAGAGCGACTCTTCCAAGCTCTACGAGCTGTTCCAGTCCTATGTCACCGCCCCGGAAAATACGGTGCGCTGGCGCTGGAAAGCCGGGGATGTCGCGATCTGGGACAATCGTGCCACCCAGCACTATGCCGTCAACGACTATGGCGACCAGCACCGGGTGGTGCGTCGCGCAACCGTCAACGGCGACGTGCCCGTGAGCATCGACGGTCGCCGCAGCATCACTCATGTCAAGGCTGCCAAGCCGCAGGCAAAGGCGGCGTGATCGCGCGCACATGAGCGTTGCCCGGCACATGAAGTGATCACAGCTTCATGTGCCGGTTGACATCCTTATAGAGCAGATGGCGGCCCCTTCGCAGGAAGCCCGCGGACAAAGTGGGCCGCATGCCTTACGAGAAGGAAAGCTTTTCGCTCGGCCGTGTCAGCGTTTCCGGACGCAGGATCGCATCGAGATGCTCCTTCTGCATCAGGCCGCGTTCGAGAAGGATTTCATAGACTCCCCGTCCCGAATGATGCGCTTCCAGCGCAACCTCCGTGGCGTTGCGATAGCCGATATAGGGGTTCAACGCCGTCACGATGCCGATCGATTGCTCGACGGTCTGCCGCAGCCGCTCGCGGTTGGCGGTGATGCCTTGAATGCAATTCGCCTCGAGCGTCAGGCAGGCATTGGTCAGGTGGCTCAGGCTGCGATAGAGGCTGTAGAAGATCACCGGCTCGAAGGCGTTCAGCTGAAGCTGGCCCGCCTCGGCCGCCATCGTGATCGTCACGTCATTGCCGATTACCTCGAAGGCGACCTGGTTGACGACTTCCGGGATCACCGGGTTGACCTTGCCCGGCATGATCGACGAACCGGCCTGGCGCGCAGGCAGGTTGATCTCGTTCAGTCCGGCGCGCGGCCCCGAAGACAGAAGCCGCAGGTCGTTGCAGGTTTTGGACAGCTTGACCGCGACGCGCTTGAGGACGCCCGAAAGCTGCACGAAGGATCCGCAATCCTGCGTCGCCTCCACCAGGTCCGGCGACGTCACCAGATCGACGCCGACGATTTCCGACAGGCGCTCGCGCACCAGCGCGGCATATTGGGGATGGGCCGTGATGCCGGTGCCGATCGCCGTGGCGCCCAGGTTGATCTCGCGGATCAGCGAGACGGCTTCCAAGAGGCGCGCTTCGTCCTCCGCGAGCATCAGCGCATAGGTGCCGAATTCCTGCCCCAGCGTCATCGGCACGGCGTCCTGCAACTGGGTCCGGCCCATCTTGAGGACGTCGGCAAACTCGATCGCCTTGGCCTCGAACGACCGGCGCAGAACCGCCATGGCGTCGACGAGACGGTGAACGCCGATCCATGCGGCGAGCTTCAGCGCCGTCGGATAAACGTCGTTGGTGGATTGCGAGAGATTGACATGCTCGTTCGGATGCAGGTGCTGATAATCGCCGCGCCCATATCCCAGGATTTCAAGCGCCCTGTTCGCAATCACCTCGTTGGCGTTCATGTTGGTCGAGGTGCCGGCGCCGCCCTGAATCAGATCAACGACGAAGTGGTCGTGCAGCGCACCGTCGCGGATCTCGACACAGGCGGCAATGATGGCATCGGCTCTTGCCCGATCCAGAAGGCCGAGGCTTGCATTGGCCTGCGCCGCCGCCTGCTTGATCGCAGCGAGCGACGCAATCAGGTCCGCCGATTCCCGCAGGGTCTGACCGGTGATGGGAAAATTTTCGACCGCACGCAGCGTGTGCACGCCGTAATAGGCCGAGGCCGGCACGTCGCGGTCGCCGATCAGATCATGCTCGACGCGGATTTTCGCAATATCGGAGATAGTCATGGCTGGACTTTCGAGAAGCGGCGCTGCGGACCTGAACTGCGGCGGCAGGCCGGAGAAGATGATGGATGGAGATGCGGCAGGATTGCCGCATCCGGAGTGTCATCGGGTCAAGTCGCAAGACGAGAATCGTGTCCGTCCGGTTTCGGTTCGCGCAGCTTGAACGGAAACGACACACCGCCTGTCGCGACACCCGTCGTGTTCATGCGGCTGGGATGATGGAACGTCGCAAGCGGGTTGCGCAGTTCCGGCGAACCGATGCCAAGCTGATCGAGGAGTTCCGTCACCGCGGCGTAGAGGATTTCGAGGTTGCCATCCTCGATCTTGACCGAGATGCCGAGTGCCCCATCCGCTCCCAATCGCCTGGTATCGTCCGACGCCCGCACGCCGATCGCGTAGCTGGCATCGGCACCGAGCTTGCCGATCAGCGCGCCGTCGAATGCGCGCATGAGCACCGTGCAGTAGCGCCCCTCGCCCGCGACCATTTCCGGGTAGCGCGCCATCGCCCGGAAAATGCGAGCCAGCGCTGCGCCTTGCGTCGACAAGTCCTCGCCCCCGTCGTGCCGATCCGCCGCCGAAGCAAGCTTGGCATAGATGCGCGCCAGTCGATCCAGCGGAAAGGCGGGCGTCGGAAGATTGCATCCGTCGACCCCCCATTCCACCTTCTGCGCGTCCAGATCGCAGAGTTCGGCAACCGTGCGCTTCACGAGTGCCTGCATCGGATGATCCGGCAGGTGATACCCTTCCACGCCCGCGCCGATCGCCCGGGCGCCAGCGATCATCCCGACATGCTTTCCCGAACAGTTGCTGCAAACCGCCGTCGGCGTGTAGTCCTGCTTGATCCAGGAACGGTTCACCGTTTCGGAGAGGGAAGGATGGCCGCCGCAGCGAAGATCGGTCTCCTCGGCCTGAACCTTCGACAGCATGGTCCGCGTCCGCGCGATATGCCGCTCTTCGCTGCTGTGGGAAGCGCACATCAGCGCAAGATCCGCATCCTCGAAACCGTAACGATCGAAACCGCTCGCCTCCAGGATGGCAAGCGCCTGAGCCGGCTTGGCGGCAGATCGGGCAAGCGTCTGCCGCATCGGATTTCCCAGCGCGTAAAGCAGCCTGCCTTCAGCATCGACCACCGCCGCATGGATGCGGTGACTGTTCTCGACGATCCCGCCACGATCGGTGACGACGAAATCCTCACTCATTTCTCTCTCCATTCAAGCGGCGCCCCGGCAACTCGGCTCCGGGGCACCTTTGCCATCCGGCGATTCAGGCCAAATCGAAGCCGCCGCGATCGTCGCCCTGTTCGGCCGCGATCATCTGGATGCGCTCACGCATGAGAAGCCAGCCGACCATCAGCGCCGGAATGATCAGGGCCAGGGAGGCGACGGTATAGGTGCCGACAGGATAATCGAGGGCCATCAGGATCACGACGACCGCCAGGAACCCGAGCGTCAGCAGGCCGGTATAAGGCGCGCCGAACATCCGGAATTCAGGCCGCGCAAGCTTGCCCTGACGCGACAGTTGCCACAGCTTGAGCTGGCACAGGACAATCACCCCCCATGCGGCAATGATGCCGAGAGCCGCGACATTGAGCCCGATCTCGAAAGCCTCCCCCGGAACGACGGCATTCAGAACGACGCCGAACGCGGTTACAACAGCCGTCACCGCGATGCCGCCATAGGGCACGCCTGATCTGTTCATTTTCGCCAGCGCCGCCGGCGCCGAGCCTGAAATCGCCATGGAATGCAGGATGCGGCCGGTTGAATAGAGGCCGGCATTGAGCGACGAAAGGACCGCGGTCAGCACGACGAGGTTCATCACGACGTCGGCGCCCTGGACGCCGATTTTGCCGAAGAAGGTGACGAACGGGCTCTCACCGCCCTTGTAAGCGGTATAGGGCAGCAGCAGCGACAGCAGCAGAACCGAGCCGACATAGAAGACCACCAGGCGCAGCACGACCGTCCGGATCGCCCGGGGCATGACCTTGCGCGCATTCTCGGTTTCGCCTGCGGCAGTGCCGATCAGTTCGATCGAGGCATAGGCAAAAACCACGCCCTGGATCACGACCAGCGCCGGCAGGATTCCGTTCGGGAACATGCCGCCGAAATCGACGATCGTATTCAGGCCCGGAACGTGGCCGTCGATCGGCGTGCCGGTGACGACGAAGTAAATCCCCACGACCAGGAAGATGGCCAGGGCGAGAACCTTGACGAGACTGAACCAGAACTCCAATTCGCCGAAGACCTTCACCGACAGAAGGTTCATGGCGAGAACGAGGACCAGCGCCGCCAGCGCAAAGACCCACTGATCGATCATGGCGATCCACGGGACATAGGCCTTGAAGAAATTCATGTAGAGGGCAACGGCGGTGACGTCGGCAACCGCCGTCATCGCCCAGGTCAGCCAATACAGCCAGCCGACCGCGAAGGCGAGCTTTTCGCCGTAGAATTCACGGGCGTAGGAGACGAACGAGCCGGAGGTCGGGCGGTGCACGATGAGCTCGCCCAGTGCCCTGAGAACGAGAAATGCAAAAAAGCCGCACAAGGCATAAACCAGCACAAGCGCCGGACCGGCCGCGGCCAGCCGGCCGCCCGCGCCGAGAAACAACCCCGTGCCGATTGCTCCGCCGATGGCGATCATCTGGATCTGCCGCGGCTTCAGCGCCTTTTTGTAGCCGAGGTCCTCCTCGGCATAAATCTGGCCGTCGGCCTCGGTTCTGCTGGATTCCATGACTGTCATTTCTCCTCCCTATCCACGGTCGGCGGCTCCCGGCCGCTGCCGCGCAGCTATCCGTAAAAGATGTTAATCTGCTATGCGGTCTGACAGGTTTGGCGATTAAATGGAAAAATGCCGTGCAGTCAAGGATTTTTCAATCACAGCGGAAGGACGCGCAAAAAAGGAGATTATGCCCGCTGATCTAACGCGGCTCGGAGCCGATGATGCGACTGACCGCCGCCTCGACCTTCTTCAGATGAAGGTCCATCGCAGCCTGAGCCTCGACATCCGAGCCTTTTCGGATGGCTTCAACGATCGCTCGATGTTCTGCGTTGGATTCCTGACGCCGCGGCCCCAAGACGGTCAGCAGCCCGGATTGCCGGGCCATCGCCTCGCGGACGTCCTCGACGATATCGCGGAACACCGCGTTCTTGGACGCTTCCGCGATCAGCCCGTGAAAATCCGAATCAAGCCGCACCCAGGCCTCGGTATTGTCTTCTTGCTCCATCCGGTCGCAAAGTCCGAGCAGCCGGGACAGTTCGTCGTCGGTTCGCCGCAGAGCCGCCCAGCCGGCGGCGGATACCTCGACGTAGGGCCGCGCTTCGATCAGATCCCGCGCCGAATAATCGCCGTAACTGATATCGCCGCCGCCGCCGGCGAGCACATATGTTCCGCTCCCGGTCCGCGTCTCCGTCAGCCCCAAAATCTGCAGCGAGCGCAGCGCCTCCCGCACGATCGGGCGGCTCACCCCATATTTTCCTGCCAGCTTGGCTTCCGACGGAAGCTTCGAACCGGCAGAAAACTGGCCGGAGAGAATGAGAGTGCGCAGCTCCTCGAAGATCAGTTCCGAGGCGCTTTTTCGACTGATAATCGCAGGGTCGGACAGCCAGCTTTCCAGATCGTTCATCGCTTTGCTTTCGATCGGCCGCGCATCCGGATATTCGGGCGCAGATCTGAAATCATCCCTTCAACGCAGTTCGTCTTTCATCGGCAATGCCGATGATGGACCGCTTCACCTCCAGCAGGTGCTCTGCCATGGCTCCACGCGCCTCCCGCTCCCTGCCCGCGGCAATGGCCTCCAGAATGCGGCGGTGCTCCGCGTTGGACGCTTTGCGCCGCCCGCGAACATGCTCCACGAGTTCGGATTGCGTCGAAAGCGCGCCGCGAACATCGGCAACGACTTTCCTGAAGATCGCGTTGCCCGAGGCTTCGGCGATTTCTCCGTGAAACGCGGCATCCATCCGCACCCATTTCTGGATATCCTCTTCCTCCTGCATCCGATCGCACAAGGATGTCAGGGAGGCGAGCTGTTCGCTCGAACGGCGCGAGGCCGCCCAACCGGCAGCCGGGATTTCGATGCAGGGCCGCGCTTCCATCAGGTCGCGGGCAGAATAGGCACCTTCGCCGAGCTGCCGCGCCGGGCTCTCCGAGACGACGAAGGTGCCCCGGCCGGTTCTGGTTTGCGTGAAGCCCAGCGTCTGCAGCGAGCGAAGCGCTTCACGTACGATCGCACGGCTGATGCCGTAACCTTCGGCCAGTTGCAGCTCCGAGGGAAGACGGGTACCGAGAGCCAGCTTCCGATCCACAATGGCCGTGCGGATATCTTCGAAGACCGCTTCGGCAGCGTTTCTTCGGCCGATTTCCTTCCTGTCCGATAGCCATGAATCCATATCCCGCATCGAACGACGATGCGGGCAATCGATAGAGCTGTCAAGCAACCGAACAGGTTGGCCGCGACGGCGCCGGCCGCCGTCCACGCCCTTCGTAAAGGCGGCCTACCAGAGCTTCATGTGGCGGTTGACATCCTTGTAAAGCAGATAGCGGAAACGGCCGGGGCCGCCGGCGTAACAGGCCTGCGGGCAGAAGGCGCGCAGCCACATGAAGTCGCCGGCCTCGACCTCGACCCAATCCTGGTTCAGGCGATAGACCGCCTTGCCCTCCAGTACATAGAGGCCATGCTCCATCACGTGGGTTTCCATGAAGGGGATCACCGCGCCCGGCTCCAGGGTGACGATATTGACGTGCATGTCGTAACGCACATCCGCCGGGTCGATGAAGCGGGTCGTGCCCCAGCGCCCGTCGGTGTCGGGCATGGCGCGGATCGGATGCTCGTCCTCATGGGTGACGATCGCCGGCGGCGGCTCCAGCCCCTCGACCTCCTGAAACGCTTTCCTGACCCAGTGGAAGATCGCCGCGGTCGAACCGTCGTTTTTGAGGCGCCAGACAGAACCCGCCGGAATATAGACGAAGGAACCGGCGCGCAGCGCGTGGCTGACGCCTTCGAGTTCCACCGTCATGCCGCCTTCGACGACGAACAGCACCGCTTCGGCTCGCTTGTCCGGCTCCGGCCGGTCGCTGCCGCCACCCGGCTGAACCTCCATCACATATTGCGAGAAGGTTTCGGAGAAACCGGAAAGCGGCCGTGAGAGAACCCATGCCCGCGTTCCCGTCCAATGTGGGAGGAGGCTCGTGACGATATCGCTCATGACACCGCGGGGGATGACCGCATAAGCCGTGGTGAAAACGGCCCGGCCGGAAAGCAGCTGGGTCTGCGGCGGCAAACCGCCAAGGTTCGAATAATACTCTGTCTTGTCCATTTGTACGGCTTTCCAGGCAGGTGTCTCTACATCTGCTTTATGCGCCGCTGACCCGTTAGGCAACTCCCAATAGCCAAGCCAGATCTACCGGTCGGCCATCACCAGATGGCCCGGCCCGACCTCGCGATAGACGGTGGCCGGAGGCCGATAATCGACCGGGCGCATCGGGCTCTTGATCTCGTCATTCGCCACCATCCGCTTCTCGTGCCGGCGGTCGGGATCCGGCACCGGCACGGCTGAAATCAGCTTTTTCGTATAGGGATGCTGCGGATTTTCGAAGACGGCGGCGCGCGGTCCGATCTCGACGATCTCGCCGAGATACATCACCGCCACACGGTGGCTGACGCGTTCGACCACCGCCATGTCGTGCGAGATGAACAGGAAAGCAAGATTGAGGCTTTGCTGCAGGTCGAGCATCAGGTTGATGACCTGCGCCTTGATCGAGACGTCGAGCGCCGAAACGCTTTCATCGGCAACAATGACCTTCGGCTGCAAGGCGAGCGCCCGGGCGATGCAGATGCGCTGGCGCTGGCCGCCGGAAAATTCATGCGGATAGCGCGCGGCCATATCCGAGGACAGGCCGACCTTGACCAGCAGGTCGGCGACGACCTCCTTTGCCTCTCTCGCATTGCCCATCCTATGTTCGAGATAGGGTTCGGCGATCGCAGCTCCCACCGTCATGCGCGGATTGAGGCTGGCGAAGGGATCCTGGAAGATCATCTGCACGGATTTGCGCATCTCGCGCAACTCCTTCCTGTCGAGGCCGAGCACCTCCCTGCCCTCGACGAGAACGGAACCCGCCTGCGGCTCGATGAGACGCATGATGGCGCGCCCCGTCGTCGATTTGCCGCAGCCGGATTCGCCGACGAGCGACAGCGTCTCGCCGGCATGCAGATCGAAGGAGACGTTTTCGACCGCGTGCACCCGGCTCGTCAGCCGGTTGAACAGACCTGAGTGAATATCGAAACGTTTGGTGAGGTTCTTCACCTGTAGAACAGGCGCCGCTGCCACCGTATCGGCCGCCTCGGCGGGAACGTCCGATTCCCCGGTCGCCGTGTTGACCACCGGGAAGCGCAGCGGCCTTTGCCGGCCCTGCATCGAGCCGAGCACCGGCACGGCCGACAGCAGCGCTCGCGTATAGGGATGTCTGCCACGATGGAAGATATCGGTGGTGGCGCCGCTTTCCACCTGTTCGCCGCGATACATCACCACCGTCCGGTCGGCGATCTCGGCAACGACGCCCATGTCATGGGTGATGAACAGAACCGAGGTCCCCTCCTCCTCCTGCAGCATCTTGATGAGATCGAGGATCTGGCCCTGGATGGTCACGTCGAGCGCCGTCGTGGGCTCGTCAGCGATCAAGAGCTTCGGCCGGCTGGCGAGCGCCATGGCGATCATCACCCGCTGGCGCATGCCGCCGGAAAAACGATGCGGATATTCGTCGAAGCGCGAGGCGGCCGAGGGAATGCGGACCTTTTCCAGCAACCTGATCGTCTCGGCCCTGGCATCCGCCTTGCTCATCTCCGAATGGCAGAGCAGCGCCTCGGAAATCTGATCGCCGATGGTGAAGAGCGGATTGAGCGATGTCATCGGCTCCTGGAAGATCATCGCCACTTCATTGCCCCGCACCTGCCGCATGGCATTTTCTGGCAGGGTCAGAAGGTCGCGTCCACCAAGCATGACGCGGCCCTCGATGCGGCTGGTGTCGGCCTGTAATAGCCGCATGATCGACAGAGAGGTGACGCTCTTGCCGGAGCCGGATTCGCCGACGATCGCCACCGTTTCGGCAGGTGCGACGGTGAAGGAGACGTCGCGCACGACCGGTTTCCAGGCGCCATCCACCAGGAAGGACGTGGTCAGCGCCTCGACGGAAAGTACGGCGGCGGCTGTCTCGATCGATTGTGCTTGCACGCTGCCCATATCGGCTCCCCTTCGGCTCAATCCGGCCAGCGCAGCAGCCCGTCGAAGCGGTGCCGGCTGCGGTTTTCGATCGGTGTGGCGATGATCTCGTTGGAGGCGCGCGCCTTGTCGAGTTCCTCAGCGAGGCGGTTTGCGACGATGACGTCCTGGCCCGGATGCAGGTTGCACGGGTCGAGATAGAAATAGCGGTGCTCCACCTCGTGATCGCGCACGATGATCGGCGGGCTGCCCTTGGCGAGCGCATCGGCCAGATCCCAGGCGGTGATATGGGCCTCTTCTGGATCGACGATGAGCCGCAGTCGGTCGAGCGGATTGTTGGTCGGGTCGGGCTCGATCAGCGCGGTGACGCCGGGGCGGCCGTCGAGTGTCTTCTTCCAAAGGTTGAGAGAGCCGGTTTCGCGTTCGCGGATGCCGGCATGGTCGCGGTTTTCCCAGGCTTCGAGTGCGGCCATGACACCGAAGATGCTCTCCTTGCCGACCTTCATGCCGCGGCCGATACCCATATTCTGCAGGAAGGCATGGCGCACCAGTTCCTTCCTGCCGGCGACGATACCCGAGGTCGGGCCGCCGAGGAACTTATGGCCGGAATAGAGCGCGATATCGGCGCCCTGCCCCAGGAAAATCCGGAGATCATATTCCGAGGCGGCATCGACGATAACAGGCACGCCCCTGGCATGGGCGATCTCGACGAATTCCTTGAGATTCAAGAGACCGTAATCGACGACATGGTGGGAGACGACATAGACGGCGGCTGCCGTCCTGTCGGTGATGGCGTTTTCCATGTGAAAGCGATGCGTCGAGGTTGCCTGGCCGATCAGCACGACCTTGCCGCCGGCAAGCCGGATCGCCTGGTCAACCGGTGCACCGTAGCTCACCACATGGCCCATCTGCACCAGCACTTCGTTCTTCTCGGAGGTGACGTCCGGCAGCTTCTCGATCGCCAGCAGATTATCGCCAGTAATGGCGCCGGCAACGGCAAGCGAAATGCCGGCCGAGCAGGAGGCGGTGACGAAGCCGGCCTCGCCGCCGGTCAGCCGGGCGATGACGGCACTTGCCTTGCGCTGCAGGTCGTTGATCTCGACGAAATGCGGCAGGATCGATGCCATCGCCGCGATCGCCTCCGGCACGACGATCGAGGCGCCGAGGCTGGTCATCGTGCCCGATACATTGATGACGGGGCGAAGGCCGATCGATGGACGGATGTCATTGGACATAAAATTCTCCGGAATTCTGGCTCTGGAAGCGGGATATGTGGAACGCTGCTCCCAATATGAAACTTATCGTCAGCCGTGCAAGGCGACGATGGCCTCTATCTCGACGGTGATATTGCCCGGCAGCGAGCCGAAGCCGACGGCCGAACGGGCATGTTCGCCGGCCGGCCCGAAGACTTCGATGAAAAGATCCGAACAGCCGTTGATGACGCTCGGATGATCCTCGAAGTCAGGCACGGCATTGACCATGCCGAGCAGCTTGACCACCCGCCTGACGCGGGAGAGATCGCCCAGCGCCTCATGCATGACGGCAAGCAGGTTGATGCCGGTCAGCCGGGCATGGCCGTAGGCCGCCTCGACTCCGACGCCGCCGCCGACCTTGCCGGCATGCAGCAAACCGTCGGCCTCGCGCGGCCCCTGGCCGGAGAGATAGAGCATGTTGCCCTCCAGCACATGCGTCACGAAATTGGCGATCGGTGGCGGCGGCGGCGGCAGCGTTATGCCGAGCGCGGCAAGCCGTTCGTAAGGCGAACTCTCGACCTTGCCGGCGGCGGTGGGAAACTGATTCACGCAAACTCCTGTCATGCAATTTTCGATTTGGCGAATTTGGCAGCCGACCGAGAGGCCGGCGGATTAAAGATCCTTGCGAAGTCTTGGGTCGAGCATGTCCCTGAGGCCGTCACCGACCATCTGCAGCGACAGCACCGAAAGAATGATCGCGACACCGGGAAACAGCGTCATCCAGTCGGCCTGGCCGATATATTGCCGGCCGGCGGCGATCATCGTTCCCCAGGTCGGAATCTCAGGGCTGACGCCGAGGCCGAGGAAGGACAGGCCGGCTTCGGCAAGCATGGCGCTGGCAAAAAGGAAGGTCGCCTGCACCAGGATCGGCGACAGCAGATTGCGCAGCACATGCCGCGTCATGATGTGGAAGGTCGAAATCCCAAGCGCTCTTGCCGCCTCGACATAGGGCAGCTCGCGAATAACCAGCGTCGAGGCGCGGACGATGCGGGCAAGACGTGGCGCATAGACGATCGACAGGGCGATGATGACGGTCGTCAGCGAAGGCCCGAGGGCGGCGACCAGCGCGATCGCCAGCAGAATATCCGGGAATGCCATCATCGCATCGATCAGCCGGGCGATCGGCGTATCGAGCTTCTGAAAAAAGCCGGCGAGCAGGCCGAGCGTCACGCCGATCACTGCCGACAGGGCGACGACCGCAGCACCGACGAGCAGCGACAGCCGGCCGGCAAAGATCGTGCGCGAGAAGACGTCGCGGCCGAACTCGTCCGTGCCGAAGAAGAAGGTATCGCCAGGCGGCTTCAGCCGGTTGACGATGGAAAGTTTGGAGGGTGAATAGGGCGCGACCATGGGCGCGAAGGCCGCAAGCAGCACGAAGACCGTCAGGATCAGCAGGCCGAAGGCGACCGTCTTGCGCTTCAGCAGGCGGCGGGCGAATTTGCTGCTTTCGCTCTCGGCTGATTTGATTGCGATATCGGCCATCAGTAGCGCACCCTCGGATCGACCAGCAGATAAAGCATGTCGATCGCAAAATTGATCAGCACGTAGAGAGCGGCGATGACGAGCAGAGCCCCTTGGATGACGGGATAGTCGCGGCGCAGCACCGCCGAAACGACGAGATTGCCGACACCCGGCAGGCCGAAGACGGTCTCGGTGACGACGGCCCCTGAAATCAGCACCGCCGCCGTCAGGCCGATCACCGTCAGGATCGGGATCAGCGCATTCTTCAGCGCGTGTTTGAGGATGACCCGGCGCTCGACCAATCCTTTGGCGCGCGCCGTGCGGATATAATCGTCGCCGAGCACATCAAGCATCGAGGCGCGCGTGAAGCGCAGGATCAGTGCCGAAGAGACGATGCCGAGCGCGAAAGCCGGCAGCGTCAGGTGATACATGCGCTCGACAAAACTCGAGCCGGGACCGCCATAGCCGGAGACCGGGAAGAGGTTCAGCCGGACGGCAAAGAATTGCATCAGGATGAGACCGAGCCAGAAGCTTGGAATGCTGGCGGCAAACATGGCAAGCGTCGTTGCCGCCTGATCGACCAGCGAGCCGCGCCGATAGGCGGCATAGATGCCGATCGGCAAGGCGATGATGCTGGCGATGGCGAGCGAAAACAGCGTCAGGAAGAAGGTCGGCTCGGCGCGGTCGAGCAAGGCCGAGGTAACGGGCATGTTGAGGAAGATCGACTGGCCGAGATCGCCCTTCAGCAGTTGGCCGATATAATAGACATATTGCAGGCCGAGCGACTGATCGAGGCCAAGCCGGGACCGGAGATCAGCGATATCCTGCGGCGTCGCATCCGGCCCGAGCATGACGGCGGCCGGATCACCCGGCGTCACGCGCACGATGACGAAGACGATCGTGACGACGAGAAACATCACGACGATCATGCCGAACAAGCGCTGGAGGATGTAGCGTATCATCCGCACCTTGCTCCTATTGTTGATGCATGTCCGTGACGTAGCGGATTCCGCTGCCCTCCCTCATCCCTGTCCTCGGGCTTGACCCGAGGGATGTCACAGGGATCCAGCCACGGCGCGTCTGCGCCGTGATTGACCCTTATTCGGCCAAGAGGTCCTTCGCGCCCAAGGACTTGGGCGCGCTGGATTCCTGTGACATCCCTCTGGCGAAGCCATGAGGACACAGGAATGAGGGAGCAAGTGGCAGCCACGGAATACCCCATCACTTCTTGATCGAGGCATTCCAGAAATACGGCCACGGCGCCGGATCGACGCCGTCGAGCTTGACCGACTTTGCCGAGACGGCGTTGAAGTCGCCGATCTTCATGAAGGGCGCGTCGGTATAAACCGCCTTCTGAACATCGGCCCAGAGTGCCACGCGCTTCTTCGGGTCGACCTCGGAGGTGAAGGCATCGACGGCGGCCTTTCGGGCCGGCGTATCCCACCAGCCCGGCGAGCTGGTCGAGAGCGAGCCGATGAGGGCCGGCTCCGGCAGGAACGGGCTGTGGGTGATGTAGATATCCCAGAGCTTCGGATCCGTGCGGCGCTGCGTCAGCGTCGCCCAGTCCACCACCTGCATATCGACGGTGAAGCCGGCAAGCTTCAGATATTCAGCGGCGACCTGCGCCATCTTGTAGTGGAACTCATACTGGCGGCTGGTGAGAATCCGGATCGGCTCGCCGTTGTAGCCGGCCTTCTTGGCGGCGGCGGCCGCCCCTTCCGGATCGGCGACGTTATAGGCGCCCTCGACGCCGGCATCTGTATTCCACGCGAAGGTCTTCGGATAGATCGCGCCATCGAGCGCATAGAAATCCGTACTGCCGAAAGCGGCGGCCAGCATGTCTTCCATGCTGAGCGCCTGGCGGATCGCCTTGCGGACCTCGATATTGCTGGCGGCACCCTCCTTCGTGTTGAAGACGAAGACCGGATAGCCGAAGGGTTTCAGCATCACTGGCTGCGAGGCCGTCGACGCCTTCAGCTTGTCATAGGATTCGACCGGGATCGAATCGACATAATCATACTGGCCGGAGATGGCGGCTTCGACGCGGGTGTTCGGGTCCGGCACCGGCACGAAGCGGATCTCGTCGAGATATTGATGACGGGCGCCGCCATAACCATTGCTGTCGCCTTCGCGCGACTTGTAGCCATCGAAACGGACGAGCTGGATATACTGGTCGGCCTTGCGCTCCTTCAACATATAGGGACCGGTGCCGATGAAATCCTTCATCGGCTCGTCCTGCTTTTCGGCCGGAATGATGATCGCCGCCGAATTGTTGAAGGCGAGCAGCGAGGTCAGCGGCGCATAAGGCTGCTTCAGCGTGATGGTGACGGTCGAAGCATCGCCAGCGGTGATCTTGTCGATGAAGCCGGCCACCTGCTTGCCGCGCGAGGCGATCTTCATCCAGCGGCCAAGCGAGGCGACGACATCCTCGGACGTCATGTCTGTATTGTCGTGGAACTTGATACCGGTCCTGAGCTTGATCGTATAGGTTTTGCCGTCGGCGCTGATCTCGGGCAGGCTCTCGGCCAGAAGCGGCGTGACATTCCAGCTCTTGTCGAACGTGTAAAGCGTTTCGAAAATATGCTGGGTGACGATCCCGACCAGATCGGCCGTCGACGACATCGGATCGAGCGTCGGCGGCTCGCCGATCGTCGAGACATTGATGACGCCGCCCTTTTCCTGGGCAAGCAGGGTCGAAGGCAAAGCGACGAGCGCCGTGCCGAGCAGGAATGCGACCAGTGTTTTCATGTGACGGCTCCCGTTTAGTTCCATTATTATGCAATTCATCTTTTTGTAACAGAATAAGAGCTGGATCCATCCTGTCAAGCGCGGGCGATGGAATATGCAGCCGCGGATAGCGCTATGCCGAAAAAACACCATCGTCGGCTGCGGCTGGCTGCGCTGCACGAAAGCGGCGTGATATGCCAAAGTCAGGTGGTCGCCCTGCGGTCAGGCTTCAACGGAACGGGAGAACGGGATGAGCATCGATTTCAACAAGGGAAAATGGCTGAACGAGCCGGCCAGCTGGCGCGCAGACGAAACCGGCCTCACCCTGACGACCGACGAGAAAACCGATTTCTGGCGAGAAACCCATTACGGCTTCACCCGCGACAACGGCCATTTCCTCGCTTTTCCCACCGGCGACAGCTTCACCGCTGAGATCCGCGTCCAGGGTGAATTCCGCACCCTCTACGACCAGGCCGGCTTGATGGTGCGCCTCGACGAAAAACGCTGGGTGAAGTCGGGCGTCGAATTCACCGACGGCGAAGCCTTCCTCAGCACCGTCGTCACCGACGGCAGATCCGACTGGTCCGTGGCGCAGCCCTTCAAGGAATTGGAGGATTTCCGCATCCGCATCACCCTCGCAGGCGGCGCGATGCGCATCCAGGCCTCCCGCGACGGCAGTTTCTGGCCGCTGCTGCGGTTAGCACCCTTCCCGGCCGCGACGCGCTATGAGATCGGGCCAACGGCCTGCACGCCGGAGCGCAGCGGGTTGACGGTGCGGTTTTCGGAGTTTTCGATCGGGCCGGCGGTTACGACCGATCTTCATGATTTGAGTTAGCCGGATAATATGCGATCGGGATTGCATTCCGCAGGCACGAGCAGCAACGTTCGCGCCTAGTACCAGGCCTCCATTTTCGAGATGACATCCGCCCCGTTCTCTGCGAAAAAGAGCGCGATGAGAGACAGGGGCGCCCGTCGACAGACGGGCTGAGAAGCACCCTTCGAACCTGAACCGGATAATGCCGGCGGAGGGAGTCGCTCGGGGTCGCGGTTTCGCCCGCACGAATTGCCCCGTGCCCGCCCCCGCCTGAAAGGGGCCACATGCAGACCTTGACCACACCAGGAGCAATGCTGAAGGCGATGCGCGAGAAGCCGCCGCTCGTTCAGTGCATCACCAATTACGTCGCCATGAATATCGCCGCCAATGTCCTGCTTGCGTCGGGCGCCTCGCCGGCCATGGTGCATGCTGCTGAGGAAGCCGGCGAATTCGCCGGCATTGCTAGTGCGCTGACCGTCAATATCGGCACGCTGTCGGCGCAGTGGATCGACGGCATGCAGGCAGCGGCGAAGGCGGCGACCTCGGCCGGCAGGCCCTGGGTGCTCGATCCGGTCGCCCATTATGCCACGGCTTTCCGCCGCAATGCGGTCGCGGGGCTGCTGGCGCTCAAGCCGACGATCATTCGCGGCAATGCTTCCGAGATCATCGCCCTTGCCGGCGGAGAGAGCCGCGGCCAGGGCGTCGACAGCCGCGACCCGGTCGAGCAGGCGGAAGGGTCGGCGCGCCGGCTCGCCGCGCGCCAGCAGGCGGTTGTTGCCGTCACCGGCGCCGTCGATTTCGTCACCGATGGTGAAAGGGCCGTGCGCATAACCGGCGGATCGGCCCTGATGCCGCAGGTCACCGCGCTCGGCTGTTCGCTCACTTGCCTGGTCGGCGCCTTTGCCGCGACCGCGCCTGAGGATATATTCGGGGCGACGGTCGCCGCGCTCGCAACCTTCGCCGTCGCCGGCGAGGACGCCGCGCTCGGAGCCGCCGGCCCCGGCTCCTTCGCCTGGCGTTTCCTCGATGCGTTGGCCGCCCTCGACGCCGAAACGCTCGATGCCAGGGCAAGGATATCGGCCGCATGAAGGCTTTCGACCTTTCGCTTTATCTCGTGCTCGACCCGGAGCTTTGCGCCGGAATCGGCATGGTCGAAACTGCGCGCCTCGCCGTTGCCGGCGGCGCGACGATGGTGCAATTGCGCGACAAACAGGCCGGCACCGCCGCGATGATTACGACCGGCCGCGCCTTGAAACAGGCTCTTGACGGGACCGGCGCCCTGCTCATCGTCAACGACGACGTCGAGGCGGCGATCGCCATCGGCGCCGACGGCCTGCATATCGGCCAGGAGGATATGGATGCGCGCATGGCGCGAGGGATGATCGGCCCCAAGATGATCCTCGGCCTTTCGGTCGAGACCGAGACGCTTGCCGCTGCCGTCGATCCCGACCTCGTCGATTATACCGGCGTCGGACCGGTATTTGCCACACCGACCAAAGCCGATCACAAGCAGCCGATCGGCTTTGATGGCCTGGCGAGGCTGATAAAGACCTCGCCGGTACCGTCGGTGGCGATCGGCGGCCTCAAGGCGGAGCATGTGGCGCAAGTGTTTGCAGCCGGCGCCAAGGGGCTTGCCGTCGTCTCGGCAATCGCGGGCACGCCCGACCCTGAAGCGGCCACGCGCCGCATCGCCGCCGAAATTCGAAAGGTGCGCCCATGATCCGCAATGTTCTCTCCATCGCCGGCTCCGACCCCTCGGGCGGCGCCGGCATCCAGGCCGATCTCAAGGCCTTTTCCGCCCGCGGCGTCTACGGCATGGCTGTGCTGACGGCGTTGACGGCGCAGAATACCCAAGGCGTCAGCGGCGTACATCTGGTGCCGCCGCAATTCGTCGCCGACCAGATCGACGCCGTCTTTGCCGATGTGCGCGTCGACGCGATCAAGATCGGCATGATCGCCAATGCCGGCATTGCCGAGGCGGTTGCCGGCGCACTCGCCGATCGACGCAGCATTCCCGTCGTCCTCGACCCGGTGATGATCGCCAAGGGTGGGGCCGCCCTGCTCGCGCCCGAAGCGGTCGACGTGCTGACCCATCGGCTGCTGCCGCTTGCGACGCTTCTCACTCCGAACCTGCCCGAGGCCGCCGCCCTGCTGCATCAGCCGGTCGCGACCAACCGCGCCGAGATGGCGGCGCAGGCCGAGCGGCTGCGTGCGCTCGGGCCTGCAGCGGTGCTGGTCAAGGGCGGCCATCTCGACAGCGACGAGAGCCCTGACGTGCTTGCCACCGCCGACGGTCTATACTGGTTCGAAGCCAGCCGCGTGCCGACCAAAAATACCCACGGCACCGGCTGCACGCTGTCCAGCGCGCTGGCCGCCGAGCTCGCCAAGGGCGCCCCGGTGCAGGAAGCCGTCGCCATCGCCAAGGATTATCTCGCCGGCGCGGTCGCTGCCGCCGGGAACCTTACCGTCGGCTCCGGCCATGGCCCGGTGCAGCATTTTCATGCGCTTTGGAAGGATGGCGGCTAAGCCCGTTCATCCGCCTGTTGAAAGTTCCCTCCCCAAAAAACGGCCCGGCTTCCCCGGGCCGTTTTGCGTTCGACAGCTACTTTGCGTTGAAACCGGGGCTCCGTCGCAGGTCATCTCTTTGTCTCGTTGAAAAACCTTGTTGACAAGAACGGCGAGATGGCCAAGTCTATAACACTAAAAGGGGATACATTCCGCAATAACGGAATAAGAGGAGGAGGGACAGGTGCCAGACCTGCTTGTGAACCTATATTCCACTGAACTCGCCGACCTGCAGCAAAAAGCCGACCGCGTCGGCGTCTCCATCCGCCCGGCCCTCCCCCCGGAACTGCATCTCGTTCTCGGCTGGGTTCGCGACCGGTTTAGCGAGAACTGGGCAAGCGAGGTCGCCGTCGCCTTTTCCCGCCAGCCCGTTGCCTGCCTGATATCGGTCGAAGGCGGCAAGCTGCTCGGTTTTGCCTGCTATGACACGACGGCGCGCGGCTTCTTCGGCCCGACCGGCGTCGATCCGCAAGCGCGCGGCAAGGGCATCGGGCTCGCGCTGTTTTCCGCCTGCCTTCAGACCATGAAGACCCTCGGTCACGCCTATGCCTTCATCGGCGATGCCGGTCCGGTCGATTTTTACGCCAAGACCGCAGGCGCAACCATCATCCCCGCCCCCGACAAGGGCATCTACGAAGGCATGCTGAAAAGCGCGCCGAAATGACCCTCTGATCCGGAGTTCCAGACTTGTCCTCGACCCCGCTCGCCCTTTTCGTCGGCCTTCCCACCCCCACGATTTCGAATGATGAATTCGCCCTCTTTCGCGACACCAATCCACTCGGCCTGTTCGTCGGCCGGCGCAATCAGCGCGAGCCGGAGCAGACGAAGCGGCTGATCGACCGTTTCCGCGAAGCTGTCGGCCGCGACGACGCGCCTGTCTTCACCGACCAGGAGGGCGGTCGCGTCCAGCATCTCGATGCCGGCCCCTGGCCGCTCTTCCGCAGTTTCGGCCAGTTTGCCGAGCTTGCGCGCCGCGATTTCGATCTCGGCAAAAAAGCACTGCGCCTTTCCTCCCAGGCCATGGGCGCGATGATGACGGAACTCGGCCTTTCCAGCGGCTGCTCGCCCGTTCTCGATCTCGTCTTCGAGACGACGAGCGCGGTCATCGGCGCCCGCTCCTTCGGCCCCGATCCCGACTTCATCGCTGCCCTCGGCCGCGAGGTGGTCGATGGCCTGCTCGAGACCGGCAACATGCCCGTCATGAAGCACATTCCCGGCCACGGCCGCGCGACACTCGATTCCCACAAGGAGCGCCCGGTCGTCGATGCCAGCCGCGAGACGCTCACCGCCACCGATTTCAAGCCCTTCGTTGCACTCAAGGATACGCCCTGGGCGATGGTCGCCCATGTCGTCTACTCGGCCTATGACGCCGAGCTCCCGGCCTCGATCTCGCCTGTCATGCACGACGTGATCCGCAAGGATATGGGCTATGACGGCGTGCTGATATCGGACTGCATCTTCATGCAGTCGCTCTCCGGCACCCTGCCCGAGCGCGTCGCCCAAGTGCTTGACGCCGGCTTCGACATCGCCCTCCACAGCCATGGTGACGTCAGGGAAAGCGAAGCCGCCGCCAAGGCCGCCCGGCCGCTGACGGATGCCGCCTTGGCGCGCATCGCCGCCGGCAAGGCCCGGCTCGGCACTCTCAAGGTCGATGTCCGTGCCGCCCACCAGCAAGTCGAAGACATGTTTGCCAGCGCGCCGGCCGCCTGACCGGCAGTTCATTTTTCACGCATAAGAAAAAGGGGAATGGAACATGAAAAAATATCTTCTTGCAGCCGCAGCACTGACACTGCTTTCGGGATCCGCCATGGCGCAGACGATCCTGACGGCGAATATCGAACCGGCGACGACCTGGGTTCGCAACTTCAACCCGTTCAACCAGACCTCGGCGCGCCAATCGACGCTCGATTTCATCTATGAGCCGCTGGTCATCTTCAATCGCTTCGACAGCAACAAGCCGATCTATCGCCTGGCCGAAAGCTTCAAGCTTTCCGACGACCTGAAGAGCATCGAATTCAAGCTGCGTCCGAACCTGAAATGGTCCGACGGCAAGCCGCTGACCGCAGCCGACGTCAAGTTCACCTATGATTACCTGAAGAAATTCCCGGCGCTCGATTTCGTCAGCATCTGGACCTTCGTCACCGACATCAAGGCCGTCGACGGCCAGACGGTGCGCTTCACGCTTGCCAATCCGAGCTCGCTTGCTGCCGAGCAGATCTCGCAGCTGCCGATCGTTCCCGAACATGTCTGGAAAGACGTCGCCGATCCCGTCACCTTTGCCAACGAGACCCCGGTCGGCAGCGGCCCGCTGACGGAGGTGCCGCGCTTTACCGGCCAGACCTACGACCAATGCCGCAACCCGAATTATTGGGACAACGCGCATCTGAAGGTCGATTGCATCCGCTTCCCGCAGCTTGCCGACAACAACCAGATCCTGACGGCGACGGCCGATGGCACACTCGACTGGGGCGTCTCCTTCATTCCCGATATCGACAATGTCTATGTCTCGAAGGACCCGGCGCATTTCCACTACTGGTATTCGCCGAGCAGCATGGTCGCCTTCCTGTTCAATCTCGAAACGGCAAACGAAAACAACAAGAAGGCCTTCAACGATGTGAAATTCCGCCGCGCCGTCGGCATGGCGCTTGACCGCAAGACGATGATCGACGTCGCCGGCTACGGCTATCCGACGCTGAACGAAGACCCCGGCCTGATGGGCGAGCTCTACAAGAGCTGGGCGGACCCTTCCATCAAGGCCGACTTCGGCAAGTTCGCGACCTATGACGCCGCCGCCGCCAAGGCGCTGCTCGACGAGGCCGGCTACAAGGACAAGGACGGCGACGGCTTCCGCGACAATCCCGACGGCAGCAAGATCTCCTTCTCCATCATTGTCCCGAACTCCTGGACGGACTGGGTCGACACCGTCAACATCGCCGTCGAAGGCATGCAGGCGGTCGGCATCGACGCCAAGATCGAAACGCCGGAGGAAGCCGTCTGGACCGGCAACCTCATCAACGGCACCTTCGATGCGGCGATCAACAGCCTGCCGGCTTCGGCCTCGCCTTACTATCCCTATAAGCGCGCCTTCAGCGCCTCGGACAAGGGCAAGACCCGCTTCACCGCGCAGCGCTGGTTCAATCCGGATGTCGAGAAACTCGTCACCGAGTTCACCCAGACCGCCGACCTTGCCAAGCAGAAGGAAGCGATGAACAAGGCGCAGCGCATCGTCGCCGAAAATATGCCCATGATCCCGGTGTTCAACAATCCGAACTGGTATCAGTACAACACCAAGCGTTTCACCGGCTGGTCGACCAAGGAAAATCCCTTCGTCAATCCTTCGATCTCGCGCACCAATCCGGCCCGCCTGTTGAACCTGCTCGCGCTCGAGCCGGTCAAGTAAAGCATCTCCCAGGAGCGGCGTCAGAGCATGATGCCGAAAAGGTTTTCGGATGACGTCACGCTCATCCAGAAGCGCCGCTCCTGTCACGACGGAGTTCCCATGGCTTTCCTCTTTCGCCGCCTCGTCTTCTACATGGCGGCCTTCATCGCGGCAGCGACGATCAACTTCTTCCTGCCGCGGCTGATGCCGGGCGATCCCGTGCAGATCATGTTTTCGAGCGCCGGCACCGAATTGCCGCCGGAAAGCCTGCAGGCGCTGAAGCTGACCTTCGGTTTCGTCGACGGTCCGCTCTGGCAGCAATATCTCACCTATCTCGGCAGCATCTTCACCGGCGATCTCGGCCGCTCGATTAAGTATTTCCCACTGCCGGTCACCTCGGTGCTCGGCCATGCCTTGGTCTGGACGATCGGCCTGATGGGCACGGCGACAGTCGTTAGCTTTGCGCTCGGCACCTTCCTCGGCATCCTCGCCGCCTGGCGGCGCGGCAGCCGGTTCGATGTGATCGTCTCCGTCGGCGCGATTTTTGCGACCTCAGTGCCGGCCGTCGTCACCTCGCTGATCGTGCTCTTCATCTTCGGCTTCACGCTTGGCTGGTTTCCGAGCGGCTATGCCGCCGATCCCTCACTCGATCCGGCCTTCAGCCTGCACTACATCGGCAGCGTCGCCTATCACGGCATCCTGCCGATGGTGACGCTCTGCACCGTGCTGATCGGCGGCTTCACCGTCACCATGCGCAACAACATGATCAACCTGCTCGGCGAGGACTATATCGTCATGGCCCGCGCCAAGGGCCTTTCCGACCGGCATGTGATGCTCTGGTATGCGGCCCGCAACGCCCTGCTGCCGACCGTCTCCAGCCTTGCCATCGCCATCGGCACGATCCTCGGCGGCTCGCTGGTGACCGAAGTGGTCTATAACTATCCCGGCCTCGGCAACATTCTCTACCAGGCGATCCTCGCCCGCGACTATCCCGTCATCCAGGGCCAGTTGCTGATCATGACCGCCACCATGCTGATCGCCAATTTCATTGTCGACGTCAGCTATATCGCGCTCGACCCGCGGCTGAAGGGAGCATGAGATGAGGAGCCTGCTTCGAAACCGCAAGGCGCTGATCGGCATCGTCATCATCGCCTTCATCATCATCGTCGCGATCGCAGCGCCGCTGCTGACGCAATACGATCCTGCCGCCCGCACCGGCAGGCCGCATCAGCCGCCGTCGCTCGACCATATTCTCGGCACCACCCGCATCGGCCAGGACGTCTTCGCCCGTCTGCTCTACGGCGCGCGCACCTCGCTTGCCGTCGGTATCGGCGCCGGGCTGCTGATCACCTTCGTCGGCACCGCGCTCGGCATCATATCAGGCTATCGCGGCCGCAAGACCGACGAGGTCATCAGCTTCTTCACCAACATGGTGCTGGTCGTTCCCAATCTGCCGTTGCTCCTGGTGCTTGCCGCCTTCATCGGCCAGGCAAGCCCGCTCGTCATCGCGCTGATCCTGGGGGCCACCTCCTGGGCCTGGGGCGCACGCGTCACCCGCGCCGAAACGCTCTCCGTCAAGCACAAGGATTTCGTCAAATCGGCCGAGATGATGGGCGAGCCGCAATGGCGCATCATGACATTCGAGATCTTCCCCAACGTGATCTCCATCGTCGGCATCAATTTCATCGGCAGCGTCATCTTCGCCATCATCACCGAGGCGACGCTGGAATTCTTGGGGCTCGGCGATCCCAAAGCAATCTCCTGGGGCACCATGCTCTACAATGCACAGAAGGCCTCCGCCCTTTCGGTCGGCGCCTGGTGGGATATTCTCACCCCCTGCTTCGCACTCGCCTTCCTCGGCATCGGTATGTCGCTCCTGAACTTCGCCGTCGACGAGATCGCCAATCCGCGGCTGCGCACCGGCAATCATCTGAAACGCTGGTCTCTGCTCGTCCGCTCCGGGGAGGGCCGCCTGTGACACAACCGCTGCTTTCGGTGAGAAACCTCACCATCGATTATATTGGCGAGGAAAAGGATTTCCGTGCCGTCAACGATGTCAGTTTCGACGTCGCACCCGGCGAAGTCTTCGGCCTTGCCGGCGAATCCGGCTGCGGCAAGAGCACCATCGCCTTCGCCATCAGCCGCCTGCACAAGCCACCGGCGCTGATCCGTAAGGAGGGCCGTATCCTGCTCGACGGACGCGACGTGCTCGGCCTCGACCGGCAGGCGCTCAGCGCCTTCCGCTGGCGCGAAGTCGCCATGGTCTTCCAGAGCGCCATGAATTCGCTGAACCCGGTGCTGCGCATCGAGAGGCAATTTTATGACGTGCTGCGTACCCATAAGAACATGAGCCGCGCCGAAGCCCGCGAGCGCACCGCCGAGATGCTGAAGCTGGTCGACATCGCGCCGGAGCGCATGCGCGACTATCCGCACCAGTTTTCCGGCGGCATGCGCCAGCGCATCGTCATCGCCATCTGCATGGCGCTCGACCCGAAGCTCGTCGTCATGGACGAGCCGACGACGGCGCTCGATGTCGTCGTCCAGCGCGAGATCCTCCAGCGCATCAACGAATTGCGCCGCAGCTTCGGCTTCTCGGTGCTGTTCATCACCCACGATCTCGGGCTGATGGTGCAGTTCTGCGATCGCATCGGCATCATGCTCGCAGGCAAGCTCGTCGAGCAGAACAGTGCAGAGGCGATCTACAGGACGCCGCAGCACACCTACACGAAAAAGCTCTGGGCCTCCTTCCCCTCGCTGCATGGAGGCATGCTCTTATGAGCGAAACCATCCTTACCCTCGACAGGGTGACGAAGACCTTCGGCCACGGCACGTCAGCCGTGCATGCCGCCCGCGCCATTTCCTTCTCACTGCAGGCCGGCCGGGCGCTGGCGCTCGTCGGCGAATCCGGCAGCGGCAAGACCACCTGTGCCCGCATGGCAATGCGCGAATATCAGCCGACATCAGGGCAGATTCTTTACAAGGGCCGCCCCGTCGAAGGGGCCAAGTCAGATGAGATCGCCCGCTATCGCCGGTCCGTGCAGATGATTTTCCAGGACCCGTTCGCCTCGCTCAACCCTGCCCATACCATCGCCCACCATCTCAGGCGGCCGCTGAAGCTGCACCGACCGGAGATCAAAGGCACCGACATCGACTCCACGGTGCGAGAGCTGCTGCAGCGCGTCAGGCTCGATCCCGATCTCGTTGCGCCGAAATATCCGCACGAGCTCTCCGGCGGCCAGCGCCAGCGCGTCAGCATCGCCCGCGCCTTGGCCGCCAAGCCGGAGGTGATCGTGGCGGACGAGCCGACCTCGATGCTCGACGTCTCGGTGCGCCTCGGCGTGCTGAACCTGTTGAACGAGATGAAGCAGGAGATGAATCTCGGCCTGCTCTACATCACCCATGACATCGCCACCGCCCGTTATGTCGCCGAGGACATTGCGGTGATGTATGCCGGCCAGATCGTCGAATGGGGCAGCGTCGCGGGGGTGATCGACAATCCGCAGCATCCCTATACCAGGCTGCTGCTCTCGGCCGTGCCCGATCCCGATGTCCGTTTCGAGGATCCGAAAGCCCGGCTGAGGCCCGAGGAGGTGGAGAATATCCGCCGCCGTTCCGCCGCGCCGCAGGACGAGATCGTCGAATTGGAGCCGGATCATTTCATGCGGATGGTCTGAGGCCGGCTTGCTGGCCTCGCACTTCGCCCTATGCTAGGGGACGGTCCCTTTCATGTGAGGCAAAGCCGTCATGCTGCCCTGGATCCAGCTCGATTCCGCGACCATTCCCGGCGAAAGCGGGGAACTCAGGCTGAAACAGCGCGGCAGCGAGTTCTCGATCATGCTCGGCGCCAACGAGTTGATGAACAGCCGCCTGAGCGGTTCGGAGGAGGCGCTCGCGACGCTTTCCTGGGAGCGGATCAAGGCGCATCCGAAGCCAAGAATTTTGATCGGCGGTCTCGGCATGGGCTTTACGCTGCGCGCCGCTCTCGCCGTCCTTCCCGAAGATGCCGGCGTCACCGTCGCCGAACTGGTGCCGGCCGTGGTCGCCTGGGCGCGCGGGCCGATGGCCGAGGTGTTCAAGGGCTGCCTCGACGATCCCCGCGTCGGCATCCATCAGGGCGATGTCGGCGAAGCGATTCGCGCCGGCAAGGCCGCCTATGACGCCATCCTGCTCGATGTCGACAACGGCCCGGACGGGCTGACCCGCAAATCCAACGATCGGCTCTACGATTTTAACGGCCTTCGCGCCGCGCGCGACGCGCTTCGCCCCGGCGGTGTGCTCGCCGTCTGGTCGTCCGGCCCGGACCCCGATTTCACACGCCGTCTCAAGGATAGCGGCTTTTCCGTCGATGCCGTCAACACCCGCGCCAACGGCAAACGCGGCGGCGCGCGCCATGTGATCTGGCTGGCGGCGAAGCCGGCCCGCTGACGAAAATGGGAACCCCTGCTGAAAGCTGAGGGGCGTCCGCTCATGCCATTTGCCGGACCGCGAGTGCCAGATCATTGCCGCCGGGCGGCTCAATTCACCCTCTCGGGCGCAGCCGCGAGACGATGACCATGACGGCAATTCCGGCCGCAGCCAGAACGGCGCCCCAAACTACCCAGATCGTCTGGGCGATCATGAAGCTGGACGCCGGATAGGGGAAATAGCCGCTTCCCTGTCCAATCCAGATCAGCCCGAGGACGACCATCAGCAGTCCGACAATATATCCGATCGTTCGCATGCTTCCGCCATTTCGTTATGGATTCGGCCCCACAATGTCGGTCGGCGCCGCCGATGACAAGGCTTCCCCGCGCCGAAAATAGTCCGGCGCTAGCCGCTCCTTCCGACCGCGTCCACCAGCCAGGCCCCGAGCCCGTCGCTGCGCGCGCTTGGAGACCGTGGCGGCACTAGCCAGTAGCCGCGGTCCTGCGCTTCGAGCGGCGGGCCGGCTTCGACAAGCATGCGTGCGCAGAGCAGCGTATCGACGAGCCCCATCCAGCCGATCGCCACGCCCTGGGCGCTCAGCGCAGCCTGGACGACCAGCGAATAGGTGTTGAAGCTGATATCGCCGCGACCGGCATTGATGTCGCGCGTGACGGAAAATTCGGTCAAATAGCTGCGCCAATCGAACCAGGGTGATGGCATCGGCGTGTCGAGATGGATCAGCACCGCCTTGGCAAGCTGCCTCGGATCGTCGAACGGGCCGTTGCGATCGAGAAATCCCCGCGTGCAGACCGGCACGACCTTTTCCGGCAGCAGAAGCGTACCGATAGCGCCGAATTCCGCCCGCGTGCCGAAAACCACGGCGACATCCGCCTCGTCGCGAAAACCGGCGGCAAACCTCTGCGTCGCGACGATCTGTATATCCGTTTCGGGATGAAGAAGACGAAAGCCGTCCATGCGCGGGATCAGCCAGAGCGATGAAAAGGCATAGTCGGTTCGGAGCCGGACGACCGGTCTTTGGGCTTCGGCACGGAAACTGCGGGCAAGCACATCGATATCGCCGACCGCCTTGGCGGCAACCTCAAGAAGCCGCTCGCCTTCGGCCGTCAGCGCCACGCCGCGGTGCTGACGGCGCAGCAGGCTGACGCCGCACTGCTCTTCCAGCCGGCGGATCTGATAGCTGACGGCGGGTTGAGTCAGGCCGAGAAGCACTGCCGCCTGCGAAAAGCTGCCGAGCCGCGCGACCTCGACGAAGATCCGCATCCATCCAAGTTCGAGCGGGCGGTCTGGCATAAAAATTCCTTTAGTCACTTATCGAAAAATGTCGTCTTTACAGCTGTAACAATAGGCGTTTCAATAAAATCTTCAAATAGCATAGGAAGAACCGGATGGCCCGCCCGAATATTCTCATCCTGATGGTCGATCAGTTGAACGGGACCTTGTTTCCCGATGGGCCTGCCGATTTCCTGCATGCGCCGCATCTGAAAGCCTTGGCGGAGCGTTCCGTGCGCTTCGCCAACACCTACACGGCAAGTCCGCTCTGCGCACCGGCGCGGGCGTCCTTCATGTCCGGACAATTGCCGAGCCGGACGCGCGTCTACGACAATGCCGCGGAATTTGCCTCCGACATTCCGACCTATGCGCATCATCTGCGCGCCAGCGGATATCAGACGGCGCTATCGGGCAAGATGCATTTCGTCGGCCCCGACCAGCTGCACGGTTTCGAGGAACGACTGACGACGGATATCTATCCGGCCGATTTCGGCTGGACGCCCGACTATACCAAGCCGGGCGAGCGCATCGACTGGTGGTATCACAACCTCGGTTCGGTGACCGGCGCCGGCGTTGCCGAGATCACCAACCAGATGGAATATGACGACGAGGTCGCCTACAACGCCACCCGCAAGCTGTTCGATCTGTCGCGCGGCCACGACGAGCGCCCCTGGTGCCTGACCGTCAGCTTCACCCATCCGCACGATCCCTATGTCGCGCGCCGCAAATTCTGGGATCTCTACGAGGATTGCCCGGCTCTCGACCCGGCGGTCGCGCCGATTGCCTTCGAGCGGCAGGACCCGCACTCGCAGCGGCTGATGAAAGCCTGCGACCACGACGCTTTCGACATCAGCCATGAGCAGATCCGCCGGGCAAGGCGGTGCTACTTCGCCAATATCTCCTATGTCGACGACAAGATCGGCGACATTCTCGGCGTGCTGGAACGGACCCGCATGGCCGACAACACCATCGTCCTCTTCGTGTCCGATCATGGCGACATGCTCGGCGATCGTGGCCTCTGGTTCAAGATGAACTTCTTCGAAGGATCGGCGCGCGTCCCGCTGATGATCGCGGCACCCGGCTGGAGGCCTGGGCGCATCGATCATCCCGTCTCCACCCTCGATGTGACGCCGACGCTGGCTGCCCTTGCCGGGATCGATATCACCGCGTTGAAACCATGGACCGAGGGCGAGGATCTTTCAGCGCTGGCCGCAGGCACCGGCAGCCGCAGCCCGGTGCCGATGGAATATGCCGCCGAAGGTTCGGAAGCGCCGCTCGTCTGCATCCGGGACGGGCGCTACAAGCTCTCGCTCTGCGAGAAGGACCCGCCGCTGCTGTTCGACCTCGAAACCGATCCGCAGGAGCTCGACAATCTGGCGGGAAAGCCGGCGCATGCCGACACCCTGGCACGGCTTGTCAAACAGGCAGGCCGGCGCTGGAACCTTGCCGATTTCGACGCTGCCGTGCGCGAAAGCCAGGCACGCCGCTGGGTGGTCTACGCGGCGCTGCGCAACGGCGCCTATTATCCCTGGGACTATCAGCCGCTGCAGAAAGCCTCGGAGCGCTACATGCGCAATCACATGGATCTGAACGTGCTGGAGGAAAACCAGAGATTCCCGCGCCAGGAATGAGCGACAGCTGCTCGCCGTTTAAGCCGTCAGGCGCGTCGGCGCCTCGCGCAGGAAGTCCTCGATGAAGGCCTTTTGCAGCAGGATACCGTCCCATTCGTCGGGGAAAAAGGCCGAGTCGTAGATCAGCGTGAAGGGACCGGCATAACTGGCCCGCCCGCACATCTCCAGGCACTTGCGGTAATCGTCGGCATCGAGACCGGCAACGCCGTAGTCGGCCTTGGCATGGCAGATTTCCGCCCGGCGCATGATGTCGGCAAGACCCTCGTATTTCGCCGGTGCGGCCCAGTTGCCGAGATCGCCGTTCAGGCCGACCTTGCCGTCCAGCCGGTCCAGCAGCCAGTTCATCTCGACGGGCGACGGCAAGAGGTCGAACCAGTTCTCGACGACGACGCGCACGCCGCTGCCTTCGGCTTGTTCGCCCAGCCAGCCGAGATGACGGGCGGCACGGCTCAGATTTTCCTCGGTTGGCTTCTGCTTGCCGGCGATGACACGCATCTTCTGCGCTCCAAGCGCTGTGGCGATATCGATCCACTCCGCCATCCATCTGACGTCGCGTTCGGCCGTCTCGGGATGGCTCGGATCGCCATCCTCGACGAGCAGCGTCTGCAACAATACGTTCGAAGCCGCCATCGCATCACGCAATTCGCCGATATAGCTGGCCTCGAGGCTCGGCAGATGGAAGGAGCAGACCTCCAGCCGGTGGATGCCGCGCGCTGCGAGCGCCGCCGGCATATCGATCAGCGCCGCAGCCCCGGGACCATAAGGCTCCTTCGGCGCGGCACTTTTGTCGGGATCGGGGCTATAGGCATAAATGGCGCCGAGCAGCCGATGCAGCGACCATGTCGAAACCGCGAAACGTCCGTTCTGCAAGATCTGCACGTGCCGTCCTCCAGGATCTCCTCATGCCATCAATGGCAACAAAAGCCCGGCGGTTCAATCGCCAATCAGGCGAAATCGCCGCGAATGACCGGCTCGGCGGCAAGACCTATGCCCAGCAGCGCCTCGTCGCGGCGGGCGGTCGCCGATAGCAGCAGACCGACCGGCATGCCTGAAAGGCCGGTGCCGCAGGGAATGGAAACGCCGCACCAGTCGAGGAAATTGCCGAGCGCGGTGTTGCGCAGCGTCTTGTTGTTCGTCGCGAAAAACAGCTCGTCATCCTGCTGCAGCGGTGCGATCGGCGGCGCGACATGAGCGACCGTCGGAAAGGCGATCAGCCGGTCGCCGACGAGACGCTCGACATCGGCGATCAGCCGGCGGCGCGCCTCGAGAATTCGGAGGTAATCAGGCAGCGTCGTCCGGCTTCCCAAGCGGGTGCGCATGACGACGCGGTGGTCCATACGCTCCGCCTCCGGCCCTGCCAAACGTTCACAATGAAGCGCGAAAGCCTCCGCCGTCACCAGCGGACCATATCGCGTCATCAGATCGAAAATCTCGTCGAAGGCTGGAATGACGGCGCGGGAAACGCGGGCTCCGGCCTTTTGAAGACGTTCCAAGGCAGCCTCGAACGCGGCGACGACGCCGGGTTCCGCTCCGTCGAAGACGGCATTCTCGGGCACCAGCAATTCCAGCCCCTGCAGCGGACGCTCGACCACATCAGGCGCCGTGCGGCCGCGCATCGCCGCATCGACCCAGACCGCGTCGCGGACGTTGCGGCAGAGCGGCCCGAGCGAATCCAGGCTCTTTGCCAGCGGATAGACGCCGTCCATCGCATAGCGGCCCGATGTCGCCTTGTAGCCGACAATGCCGTTGAAGGCGGCGGGAATGCGCACCGAGCCGCCGGTATCCGTGCCCATCGCGACCGGCACCAGGCCGGCTGCGACAGCGACACCGGCACCGGAGGACGAGCCGCCCGGAATGCGCGGCAGATCGGTGCCGCGCGGATTGACCGGCGTGCCGTAATGCGGATTGATGCCGAGGCCGGAAAAGGCGAATTCGCTCATATTGGTGCGGCCGACGGCGACCATGCCGGCCTGCCGGAGAAGAGCGACGACGGCCGCATCGCACTTGGCCGGCGCATCCCCGGCCAGCACGACGGAACCCGCCGTCGTCGCCAGGCCCTCGATGTCGAAAAGATCCTTCCAGGCGATCGGAATACCGTCCAGCAATCCGAGCGAGCGACCTTCCCGCAACCGTTTCGAGGAGGCACGCGCCTCCGCCATCGCCCGGCTTTCGGTCAGCACGGTGAAAACGGCCTTATCGGCATAATTGGCGATGGATTCGAAGACCGCCTCGGTCACGTCGACCGGATCGGCCGCGCCACTTTGAATAAGGACGGAAAGCTGCGCGACCGACATCGCGCCGAAGGATTTGCTCATGGGACGATCCAGACGAAAGATGATGCTCTCGATTATCCCGGATCATTCCGGCGAGCCAGAGCTTCACGATATTTTGCATTTATTAGGACGATTTTTTGAACACTGAGTTTGCATATCGCCCCTTCAATTGCCGCGATTAAAGACACACATGCTGCACGCATGCGGGAGTCGGTCCGCCATGAGGGTTGAGAGTTTATTCTTGAGAGACCGGCATCGCATGCGTTGCAGGAGTAATTGAAATGACAGATTGTGAAACTTTGACCCGTCGCCACGATATGGTGACCCATCATGTGAAAGAGGACGAAACCGCCGGCTCGGGCGAACGCGACTATGCCGAACATGTCAGCGCCCAGAAACTTTCAGGCTTCGAGCGTGTTGTCGTGGTCGCAGCACTGGCTCTCTTGAGCTTTGTCGGTTTTGCCGCATATTCTTCCAATCAGACGGATCCAGTGACGACGTCGGCCATTGCCGCTCCGTCAGGCGACAGCGGGCCGCACCATCAGCCTTACGGCCATTGCCGTGACAGCAGCCCCTACGCTGAAAGGGTTTGCTGAGGGCGAGCGGCCTGCCCGGGCGAGCGTGGCTCGCCGGGCAAAACGACCTCGCCGGGCATGGAAACCTTGGCCCAGGCTGCACTGACAGCGGAAAAGGGACAAGGACCATGGCCGGTGGTATCGATTACAATCTCGATCGCTTCGTCAATGCCCAGAACGGCGTCTACGAACGGGCGCTCTCCGAGCTGAAAGCCGGACGCAAAACCTCCCACTGGATGTGGTTCATCTTCCCGCAGATATCAGGTCTCGGCACCTCGCCGATGGCAGAAAAATATGCCATCCGCTCGGCCGAGGAAGCTGCCGCCTATCTCGCCGATCCCATTCTCTCGAGCCGGCTGTTGCGCTGCGTCGAGGCGATCCTGTCGGTCGATGGCCGATCCGCGCATGAGATCCTGGGCTCGCCCGACGACCTCAAGCTGCGGTCGTCGATGACCTTGTTTGCGGCGATCAGCGACCACGGCTCGCCCTTCCACCGGGCGATCGAGCGTTTCTATCAAGGGAAATTCGACGAACGGACGATGGAAATCCTCAGCGCTGGGGATTAGCGGCCCGGCCTGCTCTCCAGCGCGTCGATTTCGTCGGAAATTTCGCTCAGCCGCTGACGCAGATCGCTGTCGGTGCCGTCATCGACCTCTTCTTCGCCGAAACAATAGCGCGCATCGTGAAGCTCAAGCTTGGCTTCGAGCTCGGCGCGTTTGTCATACAGGCGCTTGAGATAGACGTAGTTCATCTCCCGGTCTCCACTTGTCCTCCGGTGACGGAAAAACGGCGTGGAAGCGGTAAGGTTCCCGAAAGACCGGTTTAGGCGAAAGAAGCGATCGCCGCGTTGCAGGCCTTGGCGAAATGACCGCAGCAGCTGGCAGCGCCCATGGCCTGGCGGCTGACGCGGGCGCCCTCGAGCAGCAGCGTCAGCGTATCGGCAAGCAGCTCGGCTTCGCGGGCGCCGGCCGCCGAACAGAGCGCAGCCAGGCGATCTCGCTGTTCGGACTTGTGCCGCTCGATCATTTCATGGGCGGGATGGCCCTCACCCTTGAGCTCGATGGCGGCATTGGCGAGATCGCAGCCGGCGGGCTCGCCGTTCAGACATTGCGCCCGCATCTCCACCCAGGCGTATAGCTGGGCGCGCGGATTGCCGGGATAAGCCATCTCCAGGTCGCGCCAGATGGCGCCTGCCTTTTCGGAGGCGCGACGCAGCGTCTCGCAGACGAGTTCGTCCTTCGAGCCAAAATGCCGGTAGAGCGTCATCTTGTTGGTCGAAGCGGCGTCGGCAATGGCATCGACGCCGATGCCGCGGATGCCGCGCTCGCGAAAAAGCTCCGATGCGGTCGAGACGATGCGCTCCCTGGGCGGGATGCGATCTTCTGGACCGATGGAGATTTCATTCGAAGTTTCTGATTTTTTTGCGGACGTAGTCCTTGACATCGATGTGACCGATCGGTAACAAATGCATTGTTACTTACCGGTAACACCACGAAACGCGAAAGTCAATGTTTGAAGCATGGCGGCGGAAAGTGGAACACGGGCGACCGCCCACGAAAGGAGGACAACCATGAGAAAGACCAGAGACGACCTGACGATATCCGAAGCCCTTCGCGACCCCCTGATCGCCATGGTGTTGCGCGCCGACGGCGTGAAGCTTGACGATTTCAAGCAACTCCTGGAGACGGCCGCCGGCAAACGCGAACCGCGCCCGACGCCGGTGGGCAAAATGATCGGAGCGCTGGCGAACCGCGCCAATCTGCCGGCGATGCCCTGCTTCGGCTGAACAGACCGCCTGAACATTTCGGGGGATCTCTCCCTGCCCCCGGTCAAGGGCTGCCGTCATAAAGAGGCGGCGGCCCTTGCCGCTTGATCGCATCAAGGCAAACTCGGGCTATAGCTTGTTGTCCCAGCTGTATTGCGGCAGATCCATTTTCGGATTAAAATGACCAGAAAACTGGTCATAAAGGGCGTCTCATGGCAAGTGTCAACCTGGCGGAAGCCAAGGCCCATCTCAGCGAATTGCTCAATCGCGTCGAAGCCGGCGAGACCGTCGAGATCTTGCGGCATGGCAAGCCGGTGGCGCAACTCGTCCCCGTGAAGACGCCGAAGAAACCGATCGATGTCGAGCGGCTGAGGGCTTTAACCGCCTTGATGAAGCCGCCCGCCGAACCGGTCGATTCCGCAACCTTCATTCGCGATCTGCGCGACACCGACCGTTATTGATGTTTTACATCGACACATCAGTTCTCGTCGCCGCCGGGACGCTCGAAAGCCGCACGGAGGACGCGCAAAAATGGCTGGCGGAGTTTGCCTCCGAAGAGATGGCCGTCAGCGGCTGGACGATCGCCGAATTTTCGAGTGCCATCGCGCTCAAAACAAGAAACGGGCAGATCGATCCCGTCGACCGCGGCAAGGCGTTGGCGATGTTTAGAGAACTGTGCTCGACGACGTTCGAGCTTCTGTCGATTTCGCGTGCGCACTTCATCGATGCAGCCCGCATGACCGATCAATTCGAGATCGGTCTTCGCGCCGGCGATGCTCTCCACCTCGCTATCGCGGTCAGCAGCGACGCCACACTGATCACGCTGGACAAGGGGCTGGCAAAGGCCTGCGGCATTGTCGGTGCGCGTCATCGGTTGTTATGAAGCTGAAGGTATCGTGACGGATGGATGCCTGCAATCACGCGGGCTCTCCAGGATTCCCCCGCTGCTGCATTCGCTTCACGATCAACCTACAAGATGTTGCGATTTGCCACAGCGACGGCTATGCCATAGTAATGTAACATGATCGCAGTTTACCGAGGTATGTGGAATTGGACGGAAAGACATCACCCGCAGTTTACACCGAAGATGAGGACCTTGCCGGCGAGGCCGGTGGCAAGGGTGCGCGGCGCGCGCGCGTCAGCGGCATCGACCGGGCGCTTCAGGTGATCGATCATCTCTATGAGACCGGATCGCCGGCCGGCGTCTATGCTATCGCCAAGGCGGTGAAGGCGCCGCTGTCGACCGTTTATGTCATCGTCGACGATCTCGTCGAGAAGAACATGCTGACGCGTCAGGCGGATGGTTCCGTCTGGCTCGGCGCCCGGCTTTATCACTACGGCCTCGCCTATGCCCGGTCGCTGGATTTCATGAGCATCGCCACCCACGAAATGCACGATCTCTGTCGCCAGGCCGGTGAAACCGTGCAGGTCTGCGGCCGCGATGGCGACCATATGCTGGTGCTGGCCATGGCCGACGGCCCGAGCCACTTCCAGGTGGCGTCGCGCGTCGGCACCCGGGTGCCGCTGAACTGGACGGCGTCGGGCCGCCTGCTCGTCGGCCATCTGGCCGAGGAGGAGCGGATCGAACTGTTCAAACGCTGCGCCCGCTCGTCACCGACCGGCCGCGCCGAGATCGACCCGGGCACGCTGTCGGAAGCCGCCGCCAAGGCTTTCGAGTCGCGCCTGTCGATCCAGGCCGGTGAATCCGACTATGCGGTTGCCTGCATCGCCTCGCCGATCTGCGACCGCGACGGCCAATGCGTCGCCACCATTTCGATCGTGCTGCCGGAGCAGAAGGCCTTTTCCGACGAGAACCACTATACGGCGCATGTGCGCAGTTCGGCGGAGCGGATCGAAAAGCTGATGGGTTGGCGCAACCGCTGACCCCAGCCCTCTTCAGCGGAACCTATCTGTAGGAATAGCCGTGGCTGTGGCGCACGAGCTTACGCGCCCGCGGCACGTAGCGGCTGGCGGTGAAGGCATCGGCACCGATCACCGCAAAGCGCGGCTCGAACAGCTTGGTGAGCACCGAGACGTCGCCGTTGGAATCCGTTGCCTCGACCTCGGAATCGACAAGGTCGAAAATTGTGAATTCGGCCGGCGCGCCGACCGAAAGCCGGTTCTCCATCGCCAGCTTGATGACAGAGGCCGGCGCATGGGTGACGGCTTCCACCACCTTGTCGAAGGGCATGCCGACGCTGAGCAGCTTCGACATCGTCGTGGCGAGATCCCAGACCGGGAAGTTCATCGAATGGCCGTGCAGGTCGGTCGAGATCGAGAACGGCAGCAGCCCGCGCGCGATCGCCGCTTCGGCCACCTTGAAGGAGAAGGAGGCGCCGCCATGGCCGATGTCGAGGCGGATGCCCTCCGAGGCGCAGCGCTCGGCGAGATAGAAGAGATCCTCGTCCTCCATGATGCTCGAGCCGGCCTTGCCGTTGAAGCAGTGGGTGACGACATCGCCGGGACCGAGGATCTCCAGCACCTCGTCGTAGAGCGCCGGCGGCTCGCCGACATGGACCATCATCGGCACTTTCAGGATCTTTGCGATCTTCTTGCCGAGCTTGACGGGGGTGACACCCCAGGAGCCGGTGATGACGTGGCTGGCGCGCACCTTGATGCCGACGATATGGTCGCTGTTTTCGGCATAGACTTCGAGGATGCGGTCGAGATCGATATCTCTGATGTCCCTGAGTTCGGCGACGCGATTGCAGGCGACGAGGCCGATCGAGCCGAGGTTCAGGAAGGCCTTGATGCGCTCGCGCGCGGGCTCGATGATATATTCGCGGAAACCGTGGAAATTCGCCTCACCCGCCGAACCGGCATCGACCAGCGTGGTGACGCCGCGCTCGACGCCGCATTCGGAGGGGCGGATGGAAATATCGGTCCCGCCGTGCCAGATATGCACATGCAGGTCGATCCAGCCGGGTGAGACGAAAGCGCCCTTGCCGTCGATGCGCGTCACATCCTGGGAAACCGCGAGCGAAGCCCCGATCTCCGCGATCCTGCCGTCGCCATCGACGAGAATGTCGACCGTTCCATCAGGCGCACCGGCGCCGAAAGCCACAGGTCTGACATTGGCGAGCAGGAGCGGTTTCTTCGCCTGGTCCCCGGGCATGATATGCATTCCTTTCGAACTCTCGGATATGAATCGCTTCGCATTGCGGTGATCCGTCTGCTGGTCGTTGTGGAGGATGATGGAATCCTGGCGGTTCCGGGAATTCCATAATTATGGGATTCAAATCTTTATAGGAGAATATAGGCAGCAGCGTCTGTGTCAAGAAAAATGACGTATGATGACTGCGCAATAATGCCTGCGGGCGCGCTGTTTTCGGCAGCGCGCCCTCGTGCAAAGCAGTTGTTTTCGGTCGAGAAAACGGAACGGTCGAGGCAGACGAGATGGTCCGCATCGGCGAAGGCGTCGATCGCCAGGATCGTACCGTCGGCGTTGGCGAGCGCGACAACGACACGCTCTTCCGCTGGCGCCGGGCTGACTATCGCCCGCCGGATCGCCGTCGCCTGAAAGCCGTAAAGGGCAATTGCCGGCAGCACCCTGCGCTGCCGGCATTTAAATTCAGATGATGCCGCCGCCGCCGGCAACCGAAGCCGGGCGCTCGGCCGCCACTTTGTTGCGATAGCCGCTGGCGCGGTAGGCGGCGATCGGATCGATCGCGCCGCCCGCCCGGCGGCGGGCCTCGGCCAGGATCGGCTCGACATCGGCGCGATAGGCGCGCTTCAGCGTTTCCGATGCCATCAGCGCGTCATTGTCCTGCTGATAACCCTCGAGCGCCTTGCGGTCGACGAGCAGCGCCTGCGCGTAAGCGCGACGGATTTCGTTGGCGCTGTTGATCAGGCTTTCGATCGGGTCGGTGACATTGTGCGACTGGTCGATCATATGGGCCGGGTTGAAGTCGTTGACGCCACGCTGCTCGGCATCGACGAGCTCATTGAAGACCAGGAACAGACGGTAGGGATCGATCGCGCCGGCGTCGAGATCGTCGTCGCCATATTTCGAATCGTTGAAATGGAAGCCGCCGAGCTTGCCGAACTGGATCAGGCGGGCGACGATCATCTCGATATTGGTGTTCGGCGCATGGTGGCCGAGATCGACGAGGCAATGGGCCTTGGGGCCGAGCGTCTGGGCAATCAGGTAATTGGTGCCCCAGTCCTGGACGATCGTCGAATAGAAGGCCGGCTCGTACATCTTGTGTTCGGAGAACAGCTTCCAATCGTCGGGCAGCGCCTTGTAAATGTCCGCCATCGAGGCGAGGTAACGCTCGAATGCCTTGGTGAAATTGCTCTGGCCGGGGAAGTTCGAGCCATCGCCGATCCAGACCGTCAGCGCCTTCGAGCCGATCGCCTTGCCGATCTCGATGCATTCGAGATTGTGCTCCACCGCCTGGGCGCGTGTTGCCGCGTCGGTATGGCTGAGCGAGCCGTATTTGTAGGAATGGGCCTGGCCCGGTGCATCGGAAAAGGTGTTGGAGTTCATCGCATCGAAGCCGAGCCCGAGCGCATCGCCCTTGGCCCTCAACTCCCGCGCATCCGCCTTGTCCCAGGGAATATGCAGCGAGACACTCGGCGTCGCCTGCGTCAGCTGGTTGATGACGGCGCAATCGTCGAGCTTGTCGAAAATGCCGCGCGGCTCGCCGCTGCCCGGGAAACGGGCAAAGCGCGTGCCGCCGGTGCCGACACCCCAGGAGGGAACGGCGACGAAGAATTCGCCGACCCTGCGGGTGATAACCTCGATATCGACGCCGCGGCGCGCAAGTGTGGCGCCCAGCGCCTCGTAATCGGCTTTCAGCGCCGCTGCCCGCTTGTCGTTTTCGCTCGCGACCAGATCCTGCGCGATCCTCAGTTCAACCATGTCTTCCTCCCGACCTACATCGCGGTCCTGGACGCCCGCTGTTGCATTCCTCATTCCTGTGCTTGTCACAGGAATCCAGCCACGGCGCGTCTGCGCCGTGAATGACTCACATGTCGCGAGGATGATGTTCTCCCGCGCCCAAAGACTTGGGCGCACTGGATTCCTGTGACAAGCACAGGAATGAGGGAGGAGAGTAGCGTCCCCGCATCACTCCAAAGGCACGGTCGCTACCGTGTAAAACTCTGCACGTTGCCGGCGTCGACATTGATGATGTTGCCGGTCGATTTTGCCGAGAGGTCCGATGCGAGGAAATAGATCGCCTCGGCGATATCCTCCGGAAACACGTTGAGTTTCAGCATCGAACGCTTGCGGTAATGTTCCTCGAGATCGTCAACCTCGATCTTCGACGACGCCGCGCGCTGCTCGCGCCATTCGCCGCTCCAGATCTTCGAACCGCGCAGCACCGCATCGGGGTTGACGGTGTTGACGCGGATGCCGACATCCGCGCCTTCGAGCGCCAGGCAGCGGGCGAGATGGATCTCGGCGGCCTTGGCCGTGCAATAGGCAGAGGCGTTCGGCGAAGCGGCAAGACCGTTTTTCGAGGCGACGAAGACGATGTTGCCGCCGAGCGCCTGGCGGCGGAACAGGCGGAAGGCTTCGCGCGAGACGAGGAAATAGCCGGTCGCCAGAATATCGATATTGCGGTTCCAGGTCGAAAGCTCGGTGGCTTCGATCGGCGCGGAGGAGGCAATGCCGGCATTCGAGACGAGGATATCGACGCCGCCGAATTCGACCGACGCTTCCGTGAAGGAGGCGATCACCGCATCTTCCTTGGTGACGTCGAGCCGGACGCTGCGCACGGCGTCGGCGCCATATTTCTTGACGAAATCGGCTTCGGTGGCTTCGAGCGCCGCCTGGTCGATATCGGCAAGCACCACGCAGGCGCCCTCGCCGACGAGGCGGGCGGCCGTCGCCCGGCCGATGCCGCCGGCGCCGCCGGTGACGAAGGCGACGCGGCCGGCCAGGCTCTTCGGCTTCGGCATGCGCTGCAGCTTCGCCTCTTCGAGCAGCCAGTATTCGATGTCGAAGGCTTCCTGCTCCGGCAGGCCCTGATATTGCGAAACCGTCGAGGCGCCGCGCATGACGTTGATGGCATTGACGTAGAATTCGCTGGCGATGCGGGCCGTTGCCTTGTCGCGGGCAAAGGACAGCATGCCGACGCCGGGAACGAGGAAGATGACGGGATTGGCATCGCGCATGGCGGGCGAATTGTCATGCTTGCAGTCGTTGTAATAGCGGGCGTAATCGGCGCGGTAATCCTCCAGCGCCTGGTCGAGGCCGGCGACGATCGCGTCGACATCGGGCTTGGCCGGATCGAAATCGACGATCAGCGGGCGGATCTTGGTGCGCAGGAAATGATCCGGGCAGCTGGTGCCGAGCGCGCCGAGCGGGCGCAGATCCTTGGAATTGACGAATTCGAGCACGGCGTCCTGATCGTCGAAATGACCGAGCTTGCGTTCCTGCTTGCCGATCCGGCCGCGAATCTCCGGCATCAGCCGGGCGGCGATGGCGCGGCGTTCGGCAACGGGCAGGCTCTGCGTCAGCGCACCGCCGAAAATCGTCTTGCCTTCGGTCTTTTCGGCAAACCAGACGATCGCCTTGTTGATGATATCGAGCGTCAGCTCGTAGCAGGCCTTGGCGTCGTCAGCCCAGGTGAAGAGACCGTGGCTTTCGAGCACAACGCCCTTGGCGCTCGGGTTCGCCTTGACGAAGGCTTCGAGGTCGAGGCCGAGCTGGAAGCCCGGACGGCGCCAGGGCAGCCAGCCGATCTCGTTGCCGAAGATCTGCTGCGTCAATTCCCGGGAATTCTTCGAGGCGGCAATGGCGATGATCGCGTCGGGATGCATGTGATCGACATGGGTGAACGGCACGAAACCGTGCAGCGGCGTGTCGATCGAGGCAGCGCGGCCATTCAGGTTGAAGGTGCAATGCGGCAGGAAACCGACCATGCGGTCTTCATCCTCGACACCCCGGTAGATGCCCCTCAGCGATTCCAGCTTGTCCTGGTAAAGCGTCGCAAAACCGTCCAGCTTGATGGTGCCGACGTCGCCGCCCGAGCCCTTGACCCAGAGCACCTTGACCTTGCCGCCGGTCAACGGATCGGTTTCCATCACCTTCGCCGAGGTGTTGCCGCCGCCATAATTGGTGATGCGCTTGTCGGCGCCGAGCAGATTGGAGCGATAGAGCAGCTTGCCGGGCTCATCGAGGCCCGCCGCGTAACCATCATCCCACCGGTTTTCCAGAAGCCGGACGTTCGCCGCCATGTCATCCTCCCATATAGGCTTGTAAGGCGCAGCGATCAGCGCGCCCTTTCGCTCACGATATCGCGCATCAAAACGGCGCTTGTCAATCGAAAACGATCAAATTCGATTATTGTGCAGCGCAATATGAAAATTTATGATCGTTTGTGATTGACAGTCTTTAACGGATACGAAATAAATATGACAAGAGGAGGAGCCCAATGCACGAACGCGAACGTCATCGCATTATCTTGAGCGCCGTTCAGGAAAAGTCCGTCGTCACGATCCAGGACATTTCCGAATTGACGGAAGCTTCTGAAGCGACAATCAGGCGCGACATTGCGGCTCTTCACGTGCAGGGCAAGATCCGCCGTGTCCGCGGCGGCGCCGAAGCGGTGCATCCGCCCCAGCTCGGCAATCTCGCCGGCCGGCCCTTCCGGGTTTCAGAATCAGTCAATATCGATAAAAAGCGCGCAATTGCGCGTGCCGCCGTCGATCTCTGCGAGGCCGGCGACGCCATCATCATCAATGGCGGCACCACGACCTTCCAGATGGTGCATTACATGGCCGGCCACCGCCTGCAGGTGATGACCAACTCTTTCGCCATTGCCGAACATCTGGTGAAGCATTCCAAAAACACCGTGACGGTGCCGGGCGGCGCGATCTATCGCGAGCAGAGCCTGATCCTGTCGCCTTTCGACAATGACGCGATCCGCAATTTTTATGCGCGGCGCATGTTCATCGGCGCGCAGGGCATCGGCCCGCTCGGGATCATGGAGGCGGACGCCCTCATCATCCAGAGCGAGCAGAAGCTGATGCACCAGGCCGACGAACTCGTCGTCATGGTCGATTCAAGCAAATTCAATCGCCGGTCGAGCCTCATTCTCTGCGCGCTCGACCGTGTTTCTGCGATCATCACCGATGACGGGATTTCGGAAGAGGCGGCTCGCATGGTCGAGAATGCCGGCGTCCGGCTGATTGTCGCGAACCCGGTGGCGCAGATCGCGAAGGAGGATTCCTCGTCGGTCGCATGAGGCGCCGCCGAGGTGTGGAAGTCTAAATCTTAATGGGAGGAAAGTGACATGAAATTCGCAAAGACACTGGCGCTCGGCGCAGCGCTCGCCGTCGCCATGATGGCCGGCACTGCCAGCGCCAAGGACATCAAGATCGGCCTCGTCGTCAAGTCGCTCGGCAACGGCTTCTTCGACGCCGCCAACAAGGGCGCCCAGGAAGCCGCCAAGGAACTCGGCGGCGTCGAGGTGATCTACACCGGCCCGACCTCGACGACGGCCGAAGGCCAGATCGAAGTGATCAACTCGCTGATCGCCCAGGGCGTCGATGCCATCGCCGTTTCGGCCAACGACCCCGACGCGCTCGTTCCGGCGCTGAAGAAGGCGACCCAGCGCGGCATCAAGGTGATCTCCTGGGATTCCGGTGTCGCACCGGAAGGCCGTATCCTGCAGCTCAACCCGTCCTCCAACGAGCTGATCGGCAAGATGTGCCTGACGCTCGTCAAGGACCATCTCGACGGTGGCAAGGGCGACTTCGCCATCCTGTCGGCAACGACCACCTCGACCAACCAGAACATCTGGATCGACCAGATGAAGAAGCAGCTCAAGGATTTTGCCGGCCTCAACCTCGTCACCACGGTCTATGGCGACGACCTCTCCGACAAGTCCTATCGTGAAGCCGAAGGCCTGCTGAAGTCGAACCCGAACGTCAAGGTCATCGTCGCTCCGACGACGGTCGGCGTTCTCGCCGCTTCCAAGGTCGTCGAAGACAAGGGTCTCGTCGGCAAGGTCTACGTCACCGGTCTCGGCCTGCCGTCCGAAATGGCCGGCGCGATCAAGTCGGGCGCGACGAAGGAATTCGCCATCTGGAACCCGATCGACCTCGGCTACTCCGCCACCCAGATCGCCTATCGCCTCGTCAAGGGCGAGACCGACGGCAAGCCGGGCAGCGAAATCGCCGCCGGCCGCATGGGCAAGATCAAGGTCGGCGACAACGGCGAAGCCGCCATGGCCGATCCCTTCGTCTACAATGCTTCGAACATCGACCAGTTCTCCAAGGTCTTCTGATCGTTAAGACCCCCTCTGGCCTGCCGGCCATCTCCCCCACAAGGGGGGAGATAATCTGACGCAACGCCCCCGCCCATCGCGAGCCTCGGCATCGCGATGGGTCAAGCCCCTCCCCCTTGTGGGGAGGGGTTGGGGAGGGGTTTTCAAGGTGAAACGAACAATGCACGCCGCAACGCAAAAGCACGATGTCAGCCCCATGCCCGATACACCGGCCATTCTGGAAATGCGCGGCATCTCCCAGATCTTTCCGGGCGTGAAGGCGCTCGACAATGTCAGCATCGCCCTTCACCCCGGCACGGTCACCGCGCTGATCGGCGAAAACGGCGCCGGAAAATCGACGCTCGTCAAGATCCTGACCGGCATCTACCGGCCGAACGAAGGCGAGATCCTGGTCGACGGCCGGACAGTGACCTTCGCCAGCGCCCAGGCCGCGATCGATGCCGGCGTCACCGCCATCCATCAGGAAACCGTGCTGTTCGACGAACTGACGGTTGCCGAAAACATCTTCCTCGGCCATGCGCCGCGCACGCGCTTTCGCACCATCGACTGGCAGGTGATGAACAGCCGCTCGAAGACGCTTCTGACCGCGCTTGAAAGCAATATCGATCCGACGATCCGGCTGAAAGACCTCTCAATCGCACAGCGCCACCTGGTGGCGATTGCCCGCGCTTTGTCGATCGAGGCCCGCATCGTCATCATGGACGAGCCGACGGCCGCCCTCTCCCGCAAGGAGATCGACGACCTCTTCCGCATCATCAAGGGCCTGAAGGAGCAGGGCAAGGCGATCCTGTTCATCAGCCACAAGTTCGACGAGCTTTACGAAATCGCCGACGATTTCGTCGTCTTCCGCGACGGCCGCGCCATCGGCCAGGGCCGGCTCAAGGAAACGCCGCAGGATGAGATCGTCCGCATGATGGTCGGCCGCGACGTCGAGAACGCCTTTCCGAAGATCGACGTGGCGATCGGCGCTCCGGTGCTCGCGGTCGAAAAATACAGCCACCGCACCGAATTCCGCGATATTTCGCTGACGCTGCGCAAGGGCGAAATCCTCGGCATCTACGGCCTGATCGGCGCCGGACGGTCGGAACTGGCGCAGTCGCTCTTCGGCATCACCAGGCCGCTCTCCGGCCGGCTGACGCTCGAAGGCCGGGACATTTCGATCAACTCGCCGCACGACGCGATCAGAGCCGGCATCGTCTATGTGCCGGAGGAGCGCGGCCGCCACGGTCTGGCGCTGCCGATGCCGATCTATCAGAACATGACCCTGCCGTCCTTGGCGCGCACTTCGCGCAAGGGCTTCCTGCAGGCAGCGCAAGAATTCGCGCTCGCCCGCAAATATGCCGAGCGGCTCGACCTGCGCGCCGCCGCCCTCTCCGTGCCGGTCGGCACGCTCTCGGGCGGCAACCAGCAGAAGGTTGTCATCGGCAAGTGGCTTGCCACCATGCCCAAGGTCATCATTCTCGATGAACCGACGAAGGGCATCGACATCGGCTCGAAGGCGGCCGTCCACGGCTTCATCAGCGAGCTTGCCGCCGAGGGCCTCTCGATCATCATGATCTCTTCCGAACTGCCCGAAATCATCGGCATGTCGGACCGGGTGCTGGTGATGAAGGAAGGCCTGTCGGCCGGGCTTTTCGAGCGCGATCAGCTTTCGCCGGAAGCGCTGGTGCGCGCGGCGACCGGAAATGCGTGAGGTGATGAGCATGGCCAGACTGATCAGAAAACGTGAAACCCTGCTCTTTGCCATCATCGTGCTGATGATCGGCATCTTCTCGACACGGGCGGCCGATTTCGCCACACCGGATAATCTCGCCGGCATCTTCAACGACACGGCGATCCTGATCATTCTGGCGCTCGCCCAGATGACGGTCATCCTGACGAAATCGATCGATCTCTCGGTTGCCGCCAACCTCGCCTTTACCGGCATGGCGATCGCGATGATGAATGCCGCATTTCCCGGCCTGCCGCTGATCGTGCTGATCCTTGCAGCGATCGCAATCGGCGCCGCCCTCGGCACCATCAACGGCTTCCTCGTCTGGCGCCTCGAAATCCCGCCGATCGTCGTCACCCTCGGCACCCTGACCATCTATCGCGGCATGGCCTTCGTACTCTCGGGCGGGGCCTGGGTGAACGCTCACCAGATGACGCCGACCTTCCTCGCCGTCCCTCGTACGCCGATCCTCGGCCTGCCGGTGCTGGGCTGGGTTGCGATCGTCATCGTCGCGCTGATGTACATGCTGCTGCGCTACAGCCCGTTCGGCCGCTCCGCCTATGCGACCGGCGGCAATCCGACGGCGGCCGTCTATGCCGGCATCGATACCGGCCGGACGAAATTCCTGGCCTTCGTGCTGTCGGGCGCGCTTGCCGGCCTTTCCAGCTATCTCTGGGTCTCGCGTTACGCCGTCGCCTATGTCGATATCGCCAACGGCTTCGAGCTCGACAGCGTCGCGGCCTGCGTCATCGGCGGCATTTCCATTGCCGGCGGCGTCGGCTCGGTCGCCGGCACCGTGCTCGGCGCGCTGTTCCTCGGCGTCATCAAGAATGCCCTGCCGGTCATCGGCATTTCGCCCTTCACGCAGATGGCGATTTCCGGCACCGTCATCATCCTCGCCGTCGTCTTCAACGCAAGGCGCGAGCGCAATCGAGGCCGCATCATCCTGCGTGACCGCGCAGCAGCGGAGGTCGCAGCATGAGCACCCTTTCGTCAACACCCGAAAAACGGGTCATTCCCGATCGGCTCGGCACGCCGTTCAAGCGCATCATGTCGAGTTGGGAAGTGCTGCTCTTCGGTGTCGCCGTCCTGATCTTCATCTTCAATTCCGTGGCCTCGCCCTACTTCCTCGATGCCTGGAACCTCTCGGACGCGACTTTCAACTTCACCGAAAAGGCGATGATCGCCTTCGCCATGGCGCTGCTCGTCATCTCGGGCGAGATCGACCTCTCGGTCGCCGCGATCATCGCGCTCGCCTCGACGGCGATGGGCGCGGCAGCGCAGCTCGGTATCGGCACGCCGGGCCTGGTCGCGATCGGCATCGGCACCGGTCTTGCCTGCGGCATCTTCAACGGCGTGCTGGTCTCGGTGCTGAAACTGCCGTCGATCGTCGTCACCATCGGCACGATGAGCCTGTTCCGCGGCATTTCCTATATCGTGCTCGGCGACCAGGCCTACGGCAAGTACCCCGCCGACTTCGCCTATTTCGGCCAGGGTTATGTGTTCTGGGTGTTCTCCTTCGAATTCGTGCTGTTCTTCGTGCTGGCGATCGCCTTCGCCGTGCTGCTGCATGCGACGAATTTCGGCCGGCAGGTCTATGCGATCGGCAACAATGATTTCGCCGCCCGCTTCTCCGGCATTCCGGTCGAGCGTGTCAAATTCATCCTCTTCCTGCTGACCGGCGTGATGAGCGGTATTGCCGCCGTCTGCCTGACCTCGCGCCTCGGCTCGACCCGGCCGTCGATCGCGCAAGGCTGGGAACTCGAGGTCGTCACCATGGTCGTGCTCGGCGGCATCTCGATCCTCGGCGGCTCCGGCACGATCGGCGGCGTCGTCATCGCCGCCTTCGTCATGGGCCTCGTCACCTTCGGCCTCGGCCTGTTGAACGTGCCCGGCATCGTCATGTCGATCTTCATCGGCCTGCTTCTGATCATCACCATCGCCATCCCGATCATCGCCCGCCGCATCAAGCTCATGAGCTCCCGATGACCCTGGAAAAACACGCCTTCAAGATGCAGCTTCATCCCGGCATGGAAGCCGAATACCGCAAGCGGCATGACGAAATCTGGCCGGAACTGGTCGATCTCCTGCATCAGTCGGGCGCCAGCGACTATTCCATCCATCTCGACCGCGAGACCAACACGCTATTCGGCGTGCTGACGCGGCCGGCCGGTCACACGATGGCGAGCCTGCCGGACCATCCGGTGATGAAGAAATGGTGGGCGCATATGGCCGATATCATGGCGACCAATCCGGACAATTCGCCGGTGCAGAGCGACCTCGTCACCCTCTTCCATATGCCATGAGCACCGTCTCCTATCGCCGCATCGCCGTTCTCGACATCGGCAAGACCAATGCCAAGGTCGTCGTGCTCGACAGCGGGACCGGCGCCGAAATCGCCGTCCTGAAGCGGCCGAACGTGACGATCAAGACCGGTCCCTATCCGCATTACGATATCAAGGCGCTGTGGTCCTTCGCGCTCGATGCGCTGAAGAGCCTGGCGCGGGAACCGGGTTTCGACGCCATCTCGATCACCACCCATGGCGCCGCCGCCGCGCTGCTCGACCGGGACGGCGCGCTCGCCATGCCCGTGATCGACTACGAGCATGAATATCCTGAGGAAATCCGCGACGCCTATACGGCCTTGCGTCCCGCCTTCGGCGAGACATTCTCGCCGCGCCTGGCGATGGGCCTCAATGTCGGCGCGCAGCTGCACTACCAAAAGACCGCCTTTCCCGAGGAATTCGCAGGGGTTGCGACTATCCTCACCTATGCGCAATATTGGACGGCACGACTGACGGGTGTCGCCGCCAATGAGCTGACCTCGCTCGGCTGCCACACCGACCTCTGGAACCCGAAAACATCACGCTATTCCTCGCTCGTCGACCGGCTCGGCATCCGTGACCGGATGGCGCCGATCCGCCCCGCCTTCGATGCGCTCGGCCCGGTCCTGCCCGAGATCGCCGCCGAGATCGGGCTTTCAGCACCGGTGCCGGTCTATTGCGGCATCCACGATTCCAACGCCTCGCTGCTGCCGCATCTGGTTCATCGCGAAGCGCCCTTCGCCGTCGTCTCCACAGGCACATGGGTGATCAATTTCGGCGTCGGCGGCGATCTCGATCATCTCGATCCCAGCCGCGATGCGCTCGCCAATGTCGATGCCTATGGTCGCGCCGTTCCCTCCTCGCGTTTCATGGGCGGGCGGGAATTCGAGATCCTTTCGGCCGAAATCGGCCAAGTCGACGAGAAGGCCGCGCAGGCAGCGATCGGCGCCGTCATTGACAAGGGCATCATGCTGCTCGCCAATATCGCCCCCGGTTCGGGCCCCTTTCCCGGAAAGGCAAGCCGCTGGATCAATGCCGAAGAGGCAAGCCGCGAGGAGCGTTTTGCCGCCGCCTGCCTCTATCTGGCGCTGATGACCGATGCCTGTCTCGGGCTGATCGGCGCCAAGGGCCCGATCGTCGTCGAAGGTCCCTTCGCCCTGAACGGAACCTATCTCAAGCTGCTCGCCGCCCTCACCGGCCGCGAGGTCATGGCCGTTCCCGGCTCGACCGGCACCAGCCAGGGCGCCGCCCTGCTCACCGGCATCCGGCCGGTGTCGGGCGTAGAGACGCATGTCGCGCCGGCCGATATCCCGGCCCTGGCCGCCTATCGCACCCGATGGTTCGCGGCGATGGAATAGGAGCTTTTCCAAGAACGGCCCTTGTTCATGCCGGGCTTGCCGTTAGTGTGTCCTCGAAAATCAGCTCAAGGACACAGCATGACAGAAGCATTCGATCCGCGCGCGCTTGCAGCCAGGCTTCACAGCCTGCACCGGGCCGGCCGACAGGAGGAAACCGGCTCTTTCCCGTTGCCGGTCGATCTCCATCAGGCGATGGAAGCGCAGAATTTCCTCACGGCGGCCGACGGCGTGTCCAGCAATGCCTGGAAGGTGACGGTCTCGCCGCAGGGCCAGGCGGTCGCCGCGCCGCTGCATCCCTATGCCGAAGCCGTCTCCGGTGCTGATATTCCCTGGTATCCCGGCCTGAAATTCGAGACCGAAATCGCCGTGCGCCTCGGCAAGGACCTGCCGGTGCGCGTGAGCGCACCCTACAGCCGCGCCGACGTGGTGGAGGCGATCTCCGCCGTTTATCTCGGCGCCGAGCTGCTGGTCAGCGCCGTCAGGGAAGGCGGCAGCGTTTCCTTCCTGCTGTTTCTCGCCGACCGCCTCGGCAATAGTGGCTATGCGCTCGGCCCGCAGCTCGACACCAGCGTTGTCGACAGTGCCGGCGGCACGCCGCTCAAGGTCACCCATGCCGGCCGCACCATCTATGATGGTCCGGCCCAGCATCCGAAGGGCGACGTTCTCACCTGGCTGGTCGATTACGCCAATGACGGCTTGCGCCCCGAAACATCGCTGAAGGCAGGCGCGCTGATCACGACGGGCACGTTGAGCGGCGCGATCGAACTGGCCGAGCCCGGCGCGATCGACATCCTGTTCGGCGATGCCAGACTGAGTTTTTCGCTGTCGAAGGCATGATCGACGCCGGCTCTGGCAGAAAATGTTAAGTTGACAATCCAGGTTTAGTTTTGCAGGAACCGGATGCGGCAGGGAAGCCTGCCGCGCCGAACCGGGAGCAGACCATGCCTTCGCCTTTCCTTGCCCTGTCAGGAATCACCTATGCCATCGGGCCGAAGCCCATCCTGCATGGTATCGACCTGAGCCTCGAAAAGGGCCGTATCTACGGCCTGGTGGGGCCGAACGGTTCCGGCAAGAGCACGCTTTTGAAGATCATCGCCCGCCAGGTCGCGCCGCAATCCGGCGCTATCGCCTTCGCCGGCAAACCGGCGGCGGATTGGGGCGCCCGGGAATTTGCCCGGCACGTCGCCTATATGCCGCAATTCACGCCGGCGACCGAGGGGATGACCGTGCGCGAACTCGTGGCACTCGGCCGTTTCCCCTGGCACGGCACGCTCGGCCGCTTCACCGCGACGGACCGCGACAAGGTCGAGGAGGCCATTGCCCGCACCGAGCTCGAGGATTTTGCCGATCGTCTCGTTGCCCACATGTCCGGCGGCGAGCGCCAGCGCGCCTGGATTGCCATGATGCTCGCCCAGGACGCCCGCTGCCTGCTGCTCGACGAGCCGACATCGGCACTCGACCTTGCCCATCAGGCAAGCGTTCTCTCCCTGGTGCAGGAACTCAGCCACGAACGCGGGCTGACCGTCGTCATCGTGCTGCACGATATCAATCTTGCCGCGCGCTACTGCGACGCGATCGTCGCGCTGAGCCGCGGCCGGATCAAGGCCGAAGGCACGCCCGCCGAGATCATGCAGGCCGACACGTTGCACTCGATTTTCGGCGTCGGCATGGGCGTCTTCCCGCATCCGGTGCGAAACGAGCCGGTCAGTTACCTCTTATAGGCATCGCTCACGCCTTTTCGCGGAACATCTCGATGATGGCCGAAAAATCCCTTCCGCCATTCCCCAGCTTTTCGAAGAGCGCGAAAAGCTGGGCCGCCTCCGCGCCGAGCGGTGTCGAAGCGCCACTTGCGAGTGCCGCTTCCTGCGAGAGCCTGAGGTCCTTCAGCATCAGCGCCGCGGCAAAACCCGGCTTATAGCCGTTATTGGCCGGCGAGGTCGGCACGGGTCCCGGCACCGGGCAATAGCTATTGATCGCCCAGCATTGGCCCGATGAGGTGGAGGCGACATCGAACAGCGCCTGATGTGAGAGGCCGAGTTTCTCGGCGAGCACGAAGCCTTCGCAGACGCCGATCATCGAAATACCGAGGATCATGTTGTTGCAGATCTTCGCCGCCTGGCCGGCGCCGGCCTCGCCGCAATGGACGATCTTCTTGCCCATCGCCTCGAGGATCGGCTTCGCCTTGGCGAAAGCTTCGGCCGAGCCGCCGGCCATGAAGGTCAGCGTGCCGGCGCTCGCCCCGCCCGTGCCGCCGGAGACGGGCGCATCGAGCGACAGGCAACTGGCAGCCTTGGCCATCTCATGCGCCTTGCGGCTGCTTTCGACATCGATGGTCGAGCAATCGATGACAAGCGTGTCCTGCGCCGCCGTCTGGAGGATGTCGGTCCAGGCCGTCAGCACGTGTCTGCCCTGCGGCAGCATTGATATGACGATCTCCGCGTCCTTGACTGCCTGGCTCGCATGGCTTGCCGGCTTGACGCCGCTTTGCTCGGCCGCCTTCAGCACGGGAGCGGCGAGATCGAAGCCAAGAACGTCGTGACCTGCTTTGACGAGATTGGCCGCCATCGGCCCGCCCATGTTGCCCAATCCGATGAATGCGATCCTTGCCATGGTCTTCTCCTATCGATTGTCTTCGAGGATCATCGTGGCCGCCTTTTCGGCGATCATGATCGTCGGCGAATTGGTGTTGCCCGAGGTGATCGACGGCATCACCGAGGCATCGGCGATCCTGAGTTTGCCGAGCGCCCTAAGTTTCAGCCGGGGATCGACGACGCTGTCCCGGTCGGCGCCCATGCGGCAGGTGCCGACGGGATGGAAGATCGTCGTGCCGATATCGCCCGCCGCCCGCTCCAGATCGGCCTCCGTCTGATAGGAAGGCCCCGGCTTGAATTCCTCCGGCCGGAAACGGGCAAAGGAAGGCTGCGCGACGATCCTGCGCGTCAACCGTATGGAACGGACAGCTATGTCACGATCGCGCTGCGTCGAGAGGTATTTCGGGCTGATCGTCGGCTGGGCGGCGAAATCCGGGCTCGAAATATGCACCGAGCCCCGGCTTTCCGGCCGCAGATTGCAGACGCTCGCGGTGATCGCCGGGAAGGGGTGGACGGGATCGCCGAACTTATCCAGCGACACCGGCTGCACATGATATTGCAGATCAGGCGTTTCCCGGTCGGGGCCCGATCGGGTGAAGATGCCGAGCTGGCTCGGTGCCATCGCCATCGGCCCGGAGCGGCGCACGAGATATTCGAGCCCGATCGCCGCCTTGCCGATCAGCTTCGTCGCTTTCTCGTTCAGCGTCGGAACGCCCGTCACCTTATAGGCGAGACGCAGCTGCAGATGATCCTGCAGGTTCTCGCCGATACCCTTCACCTCGGTGACGACATCGACGCCGGCTTGGCTGAGAACCTCGCCCCTGCCGATACCGGACAGTTCCAGGATATGCGGCGAGCCGATCGAGCCGGCCGAAAGGATGGTTTCTTTCGCGGCATAGGCGCGTTTCGCCACGCCCTCGTGCTGGAATTCGACCCCGGCAACGGCCCCCTCCTCCACCAGCAGCCGCCGGACCTGCGCCTTGGTGAGCACCGTCAGGTTGGAGCGCTTCATCGCCGGGCGCAGGAAGGCTTTCGAGGTGTTCCAGCGAATGCCGGAACGCTGGTTGACGTCGAAATAACCGGACCCTTCATTGCTGCCGCGGTTGAAATCGGCGGTCTCCGGAATGCCCGCTTCTTTCGCCGCCTGCTGGAAGGCGTCGAGCACGGCCCAGCGCACCCGCGCCTTCTCGATGCGCCATTCGCCGCCGGCGCCATGCATGTCGTCTTCGCCGCGATAAAAATCCTCGGACTTGCGAAAGAAGGGCAGAACATCGTCCCAGCCCCAGCCGCTGCAGCCCATCTGCCGCCAGAGGTCGTAATCGCGGGCCTGGCCGCGCATATAGATCATGCCGTTGATCGACGAACAGCCGCCGAGCACCTTGCCGCGGGGATAGCTCAGCGCCCGGCCGTTCAGCCCCGCTTCCGGCGCGGTGGTGAAACACCAGTCGGTGCGCGGATTGTTGATGCAATAGAGATAACCCACAGGGATGTGGATCCAGTGGTAGTTGTCGCTACCGCCGGCTTCGAGCAGCAACACCCGGCTCCTGCCATCGGCGGATAAGCGATTGGCAAGCACGCAGCCGGCACTGCCTGCCCCGATGATGATGTAGTCGTAACGATCCATGTGCGCCCTGCACGAAACTCCAGATGCTTCCATTCCCCTCCCCGCAGCGCGGGGAAGGGAGAGGCCCGCCCGTTAGCGGCGATAGACGAAGCCCAGCTTCCGCCCCAGCCGCGACGCGTAGAATTCGCCGATGATGCCGCGGCGGAAGATCAGCACGCAGACCATGAAGACGATGCCGGTGATGATCGTTACCGGGAATTCCGAGGTAGCGAGGTAATTTTCCAGCGCCACCACCAGCCCGGCGCCGAAGAGCGGGCCGATCAGCGTGCCGATGCCGCCGAGCAGCGTCATCAGGATCACCTCGCCCGACATCTGCCAGGCGACGTCGGTCAGCGTCGCGAACTGGAAGACGATCGATTTCACCGCGCCCGCCAGCCCGGCAAGTGCTGCCGACATGACGAAGGCGCCGAGCTTGTAGCGCGCCACGGAATAACCGAGCGAGATCGCCCGTTGCTCGTTCTCGCGGATCGATTTCAGGATCATGCCGAAAGGCGAATTGATGAAGCGCCAGATGATCAGCACGCCGACGAGGAAAACCGCCAGCACGAAATAATACATGTTGGTCGAGCTGCTGAGATCGATGACGCCGAAGAGATGGCCGCGCGGCACCGATTGGATGCCGTCCTCGCCTTCGGTAAACTTCGCCTGCAGGCAGAAGAAGAAGAACATCTGCGACAAGGCGAGCGTGATCATCGCGAAATAGATGCCCTGGCGACGAATGGCGAAGAAACCCATGACCAGGCCGAGAAAGGCCGCACCCGCCACGCCGATCAGGATGCCGAATTCCGGCGGCAGGCCCCATGCCTTCACCGTATAGGCGGTGAAATAGGCCGCACCGCCGAAGAAGGTGGCATGGCCGAAGGACAGCAGGCCGGTATAACCGAGCAACAGGTTGAAGGCGCAGGCAAAGAGCGCGAAGCACAGCAGCTTCATCAGGAAGATCGGATAGAAGAAGAACGGCGCCAAGAGCAGGAGCAGCAGCCCCACCAGCAGGAAGCCTGCCTGCACCGAAAGGGCGGTTCGGCCTTTTTCCGTTCGGATGGTGTCGGTGATGTCAGCCATGTCAAGCATCCCGGCCGAAGAGGCCCGCGGGCCTGATGAGAAGCACGATCGCCATGATGACGAAGATCACGATGTTGGACGCCTCGGGATAGAAGACCTTGGTCAGGCCCTCGGCAATGCCGAGCACATAGCCGGTGATGATCGCGCCCATGATCGATCCCATCCCGCCGACCACGACCACGGCGAAGACGACGATGATCATGTTCGAGCCCATCAGCGGCGAGACCTGATAGATCGGCGCCGCCAGCACGCCGGCAAAGGCGGCAAGGGCCGCGCCGAGCGCGTAGGTGAACGTCAAGAGCACCGGGACATTGACGCCGAAGACCTGCACCAGCACGGCGTTTTCGGTGGCGGCTCTGAGATAGGCGCCGAGCTTGGTCCTCTCGATCAGCAGCCATGTGCCGAGACAGACGACGAGCGAGACGACGACCACCCAGCCGCGATAGATCGGCAGGAACATGAAGCCGATATTTGCCGCTCCTCCAAGAACGGCCGGTCCTGCATAGGGCTGGCCGGAAGAGCCGTAGAGATAGCGGAAGGTGCCTTCGACGGCGAGCGCTAGGCCGAAGGTGAAGAGGAGGCCGTAGAGCGGATCGAGATCGTAGAGCCGGCGCAGGAACAGCCGCTCGATGACGGCGCCGACAAGACCGACGATGACGGGCGCCAGGATCAGCGACGGCCAGTAACCGATGCCGGCATAGGTCAAGAGCAGATAGGCCACGAAGGCGCCGAGCATATATTGCGCGCCATGGGCGAAGTTGATCACCCGGAGCAGACCGAAGATAATGGCGAGGCCGAGGCTGAGCAGCGCGTAGAAGGAACCGTTGATCAGCCCGATCAATAACTGGCTGAGCAGCTTGTTTAGGGGAATGTCGAAGATCATCGTCATCTGGTCACACTCCCAGAACCCTATGCAGCGTATCCATGCGCTGCGGCAGTTCGCCGACCGGGAATTCCGACACCATCTGCCCATGATCCATCAGATAGAAGCGATCGGCAATACGGCTGGCGAAACGGAAATTCTGCTCGACGAGCAGGATCGTCATGCCGCGCTCCTTGAGTTTCTTCAGCACCTCGCCGATGCGCTGGACGATCACCGGGGCTAGCCCCTCTGTCGGTTCGTCGAGGATGAGCAGTCGGACGCCGGTGCGCAGGATCCGGGCGATCGCCAGCATCTGCTGCTCGCCGCCTGACAGTTTGGTGCCCGGGCTGCCGCGGCGCTCGTAGAGATTGGGGAAGAGCTCATAGATCTCGTCGAGCGTCATGCCGCCCTTCGCCACGACGGGCGGCAGCAGCAGGTTTTCCGAGACGGTGAGCGTGGAAAAGATGCCGCGCTCCTCCGGCACGAAGCCGATGCCGCGATGCGCCGTCTTGTGCAGCGGCACCTGCATCATGTCGCTGCCGGCAAAGCTGATCCTGCCCTTGCGGGCGCGCACGATGCCGGTGATGGTGCGCAGCGTCGTCGTCTTGCCGACACCGTTGCGGCCAAGAATGGTGATCGTCTCGCCTTCGCCCACCCGCATGTCGACGCCGTGCAGGACGTGGCTTTCGCCATACCATGCGTTCAGTCCCTGAACTTCGAGCAGAGCGGCCATCAATGCTCCTCCGTGCCCATGTAAGCCACGCGGACGCGCTCGTCCTGGCTGACAGTGGCATAATCGCCCTCGGCGAGGATCTCGCCGCGCTGCAGCACCGTCACATGCTGGCAGATATTGGCGACGACGGAGAGATTGTGCTCGACCATCAGCACTGCCCGGTCGCGGGCGACGTCACGGATGATCGCCGAGACGACGCCGACATCCTCCAGCCCCATGCCGGCCATCGGCTCGTCGAGCAACAGCACCTTCGGGTCGAGCGCCAGCGTCGTGGCGATCTCCAGCACCCGCTTGCGGCCATAAGAAAGGTCGGCGGCGATATGATCGCGCTCCTTGGATAGGCCGACGCTGGCAAGCAGCTGCTCGGCGCGCTCGTTCAGCCGGTCGAGGGCCGAAAGCGGCCGCCAGAACTGCGTGGAGAGATTGTTCGGCCGCTGCAGCGCCACGCGCACATTGTCGAGAACGGAGAGGTGCGGGAAGACCGCCGAGATCTGGAAGGAGCGCACCAGCCCCATCCGCGCCACCTTGTCAGGCGGCGTGTCGGTGATGTCGGTATCCAACAGGGTGATCGAGCCCGCCGTCGGCTGCAGGAACTTCGTCAGCAGGTTGAAGACCGTCGTCTTGCCGGCGCCGTTCGGGCCGATCAGCGCATGCACGCTGGCATCATGCACGTCGAGATCGACGTTCTTGACGGCGGTGAAGCCGCCGAAATCACGGCGCAGGCCGCGGGCGGATAGCACCACCCGCGGCTTTGCCTGAGTTTCAATCGCGGAAACCGCCATCGCGCTTACTTCACCAGATCGCAGCCGCTCTTGGCGGGATCGATATAGGCTTCCTTGCCGGGAATGGTGGCGAGAACGTTGAAGTAATCCCACGGCTCCTTGCTGTCGGAAGGCTTTTTGACCTGCAGCAGGTACATGTCGTGGATCATGCGGCCATTGGCGCCGACCGTGCCGCCGCGCCCGAAGACGTCGTCGACCGGCATGTCATGCAGCAGCTTGGCGACGGCATCGGTGTCGTCCGTGCCGGCCTTCTGCACCGCCTTCAGATATTGCGTCACCGCCGAATAGGTGCCGGTATGGATCATGTTCGGCATCTTGCCGGTGCGGGCGAAGAACTTCTTGGCGAAGGCGCGGCTTTCGTCGTCGCGGTTCCAGTAGAAGCCTTCCGTCAGCGTCAGCCCCTGCGCCGCCTCGAGACCGAGACCATGGACTTCGGCGAGCGTGAAGAGCAGTGCCGCCAGATGCTGGCCGCCCTGGGTGATGCCGAATTCGGCCGCCTGCTTGATGGCGTTCGAGGTGTCGAGGCCGGCATTGGCAAGGCCGATCACCTTGGCGCCGGATGATTGCGCCTGCAGCAGGAAGGAGGAGAAATCCTGGGTCGACAGCGGATGGCGGACGGCGCCGACGACCGTGCCGCCGCTCGCCTTGACATAGTCGGTCGTCTGCTGCTCCAGCGAATAGCCGAAGGCATAGTCGGCGGTCAGGAAGAACCAGCTGTCGCCGCCCTGCTTGACGAGGGCGCCGCCGGTGCCGACGGCGAGCGCATGGGTGTCGTAGGCCCAGTGGAAGCCGTAGGGCGAGCAGGCCTTGCCGGTCAGATCGGTCGTCGCGGCACCGGTGACGATGTCGATCTTCTTCTTTTCCTTGGCGATCGCCTGTACCGCGAGCGCCACCGACGAGGTCGTCAATTCCATGATCGCGTCGACCTGCTCGGTGTCATACCACTGACGAGCAATGTTGGAGGCGATATCCGGCTTGTTCTGGTGGTCGGCATCGACGATCTCGATCGGAACACCCAGCACCTTGCCGCCGAAATCCTCGACCGCCATCTTGGCGGCCTCGACGGAAGACTTGCCGCCAAAATCGGCATAGACGCCCGACTGGTCGTTCAGGATGCCGATCTTGACCTTGCCGTCAGTCGCGCTCTGCGCGAGCACCGCCGTGCTGCTCGCAAGCAGAAATGCTACCGATGCAATGAGATTCTTACGCATATTCTCTCCTCCCAGAGATGAGCCAAATTGCGGATCTGTTCAGATTTGGCCAGCCGCACTCCTCAGAACGGCCGACCCTCGCCTTACGATCACGGAAATTCCGCGTTGAAGCAACGGGTGGTTTACAACTAATTCCAAACAGTATCTGTTCGTTTTTGAACAGATGGGGACGGCGATGACCAATCCACCGCAGTTTACTTGGGATGATCTTCAGTTTTTTCTAGCCGTCGCCCGCACCGGACAGTTGTCGACGGCGGCCCGCCAGCTGCGTTCCAGCCATGCCACGGTTTCCAGGCGCATCGATCGCCTGGAATTCACCCTCAAGGTCAAACTGTTCGAGCGCAATCCGCGCGGCTATGTGCTGACATCAATGGGCACGCGCTTCGTCGAGACGGCCGAGCGGATGGAGCAGGAGACCGAGCGACTGCGCGCCGACCTTGCCGACGGCTCGATGGCGCAGCGCGGCCTGGTGCGCCTCAGCGCGCCGGAAGGTTTTGCCAATTTCTTCTTCGCGCCCCTGCTGCCGCGCTTTGCCGCCCAGCATCCGCATCTGTCGCTCGAACTGGTGACGATCCAGCAGATCATGTCGCTGTCGCGCAAGGAAGCCGATCTTTCCGTCGTGCTCGACGAGCCGAAGGGCGGGCCTTATTTCGCCGAGAAGCTGACCGACTACCACCTCTATGTCTACGGCGCGCGCGACTATCTGGCAAAGGCGCCCGACATCGCCAGCCGCGAAGACCTGCTCAACCATCCCTTCGTCAGCTATATCGAGGAGATGATTTTCGCGCCCGGCCTGGATTACCTCAGCGACGTGCACCCGCGCATCAAGCCGCAATTCCAGAGCTCCAGCATCTTCGCCCAGCTCACCGCCACGCGAAACGGTCTCGGCCTCTGCATCCTGCCCTATTTCTTCGCCAGCCGTTATCCCGAACTGCTGCGCGTACTGCCGGAAGAAATCGACCTCAAGCGCCACTACTGGATCACCTGTCACCGCGACCTGAAACAGGCGCCGCGGGTGCGCGCCGTCATCGACTTCCTGCGCGAGGCGGTGCGCGGCGAGGATGCTCGCTTCATGCCGCCCTATGTCACCGCCGCCGGTCCGGCGCGCCGGCCGGAAGCCGAAGGCTGACTATTTGAGGAACTCGGCCCGGTGCGGCGTGAAGCTATCGATCAGCCGGCCCTTTTCCAGCGCCTTGACGCCGTGGACGAGATTGGGAGGCACGATGAAGCTGCCGCCTTGGCGCAGCACCTCGGTGCGGCCATCGATCGTCACTTCGAAGCTGCCTTCGGCGACATAACTGGCCTGAATGTGCGGATGCGAGTGGGCCGCGCCGACGGCGCCGCTTTCGAAGGCGACTTCCACCAACATCATCTCGGGCAGATAGGTCATGATGCGCCTGGTAACGCCGGGCTCGGGATTGACCCATTCGGCGCCTTCGGCCGATACGAACAGATCGCTTGACGACATTTCCGTCTCCTCGTTCCAGAATCGATCGCGGGCAAAGTGGATCATGCGGATACATTTGAAAAGCCGCGCATTTGAAAAGATGGCGCGCCCCGCCTTTTCGATCGGATCGCCTTTGGTTGACGCGCTCGGCTGGCGGGTCTATGCGACCTTGATGAGGCAAGCCTGAATGCAGAGGTGAGGAGACGCCGATATGCAGCATACGCGCGAGGTTTTCGACTGGGCCGACCCGTTCCGGCTGGTGGAGCAGCTGACCGACGAGGAGCGCATGGTGCAGGATACGGCCCATGCCTATGCGCAGGAGAAGCTTGCGCCGCGGGTTCTCGACGCCTTCCGCCATGAAAAGACCGATCCCGAAATCTTCCGCGAAATGGGCGCACTCGGCCTGCTCGGTCCGACGATCTCCCCCGATTACGGCGGCGCCGGCCTCGGTTATGTCGCCTACGGCCTGATCGCCCGCGAGGTCGAACGGGTCGACAGCGGTTATCGTTCGATGATGAGCGTTCAGTCCTCGCTGGTCATGGTGCCGATCGAAACCTTCGGGTCGCAGGCGCAGAAGCTGAAATACCTGCCGAAACTTGCCACCGGCGAATGGATCGGCTGCTTCGGCCTGACCGAACCCGATCACGGTTCCGATCCCGGCTCGATGGCGACACGCGCCAGGAAGGTCGACGGCGGCTACAGCCTGACCGGCTCGAAGACCTGGATCTCCAACGCGCCGATCGCCGATGTCTTCGTCGTCTGGGCCAAGACCGAGGACGGCCTCATCCGCGGCTTCATCCTGGAAAAGGGCTGGAAGGGGCTTTCGGCCCCCGCCATCCACGGCAAGGTGGGCTTGCGCGCCTCGATCACCGGCGAAGTGGTGATGGACGGGGTCTTCGTGCCCGAGGAAAATCTTCTGCCCGGCGTGACCGGTCTCAAGGGACCGTTCACCTGCCTCAACTCGGCGCGTTTCGGCATCGCCTGGGGCGCACTCGGCGCCGCCGAGGATTGTTATGCCAGAGCCCGGCAATACACGCTGGAGCGCAAGCAGTTCGGCCGGCCGCTGGCCGCCAACCAGCTGATTCAGAAGAAGCTCGCCGATATGGCGGCGGAAATCTCGCTCGGCCTCCAGGGCTGCCTGCGGCTCGGCCGCATGAAGGAGGAAGGCCATCCGCCGGTGGAGCTGACCTCGATCCTCAAGCGCAACAGCTGCGGCAAGGCGCTCGATATCGCGCGGGCCGCCCGCGACATGCTCGGCGGCAACGGCATCTCCGACGAATTCGGCATCGCCCGTCATCTCGTCAACCTCGAAGTGGTCAACACCTATGAGGGCACGCACGACATCCACGCGCTGATCATCGGCCGCGCGATCACCGGCATCGCCGCCTTTGCGAATTAGGGTCTGTTGAGTTGTGAAACATTCGTTGGTCTGGCCTCACATCATCGGGCGGAGGCAGCGCCAGCTTTTGCGGCTCTGCGTTCAAGGGCGCGTTTTATTGCGTGATCACGACGGACCAAACTATCGAAGCTGAAATTGTCTTCCTCAGGCATGCTTTCACGAATGCTCGCAACCGATTCTCCGGCGCGAAGGCGCCGAGCGATTTCGATACCTCGTGCTGCACGCTTGCGCTCCGACTCCCGCCAAAATGCGATAGTTCCGGGATGCCTGCACTCATTCAGCATCGTACCGGCGCCGGCAAGGACTGCTTCCGAAAAGTGAGCAAACTTCTTGTCGTTGGCCACGACCGCCCAGAAGATCGTTTGCGCTCTGACGTAGAGATCGAGGTCCAGGAGGCAAGCGGCAAGACGATCGGCAATGGCATCGCTATAGAGCCCGGAGTTTGTCACATAAGCCACAAACCGCCATCGGCAGTTGCTCACCGGGTCATCGGCCAGCTTGATAACGACGTCCGCCATACGGTCCGCCGGCGGGTCAGCTTCATCAAGATACCACGCCCCGCACTCACGCTCGCTCGATTTCTCCGAGAGGAGAAGTTCGATGAGCGGTTCCAGGTCAATCCCCTTGCGCCATCGTTTAAACACGGCCCATAGCGCATTGTAAGCAAAGTCTTCCCCACGATCCTCTCCATCATTTCTCATTCGGAGCAAATCGCTGGTGGCGTATGCAGAAAAATCGGAACTCATCGAGAAAGCGGTGGTCGCGCCACACGCATTTTGGTTGATGCAGGTGATCTGCTTTGCTCAACAGCGACCCCTATGTCAATCCCGAGCGCGAAAATTCGACTGCCCTTGGGATCAACACGCTGTCTCCTGGCGACGAATTGCCACGCGCCTGACAATGTGCAACCTTCCCTGATTGCGGCGCGAAAGCCGGCAAAGAGGGGGATCGCATGTTTCTGCTTCTTGCATTGCTGATCGGTGTCATCTCGGGCCTTCGCACCATGACCGCGCCGGCCGCCGTCGCCTGGGGCGCAGCACTCGGCTGGTTCGACGTGTCGCAGACGCCGCTTGCCTTCATGGGCTATCGATGGACGCCGTGGATCTTCACGGCGCTTGCCATCGTCGAACTGATCGCCGACCAGTTGCCGTCGACGCCGTCACGCAAGGTGCCGATGCAGTTTTCCGCCCGCATCGTCTCGGGCGCGCTCTCGGGTGCCGCGATCGGTGCCGCCAGCGGCCTGCTGTTCGGCGGACTGATCGCCGGGGTGATCGGCGCCGTCATCGGCACCTACGGGGGCGCTGCCGTCCGCGGCCGGCTTGCCGGCGCCTTCGGCAGGGATTTGCCGGCCGCTCTCATCGAAGATGCCGTCGCCGTCATCGGCGCGGTGCTGATCGCGGGGGCCGTGTCATGAAGAGCTTCGACGCCATCGTCATCGGCGCCGGCCAGGCCGGCCCGTCGCTTGCCGCCCGCATGGTCGAAAAGGGCATGAAAGTGGCGCTGATCGAGCGCAAATTCCTTGGCGGCACCTGCGTCAATGCCGGTTGCATGCCGACGAAGACGCTGGTTGCCAGCGCCCGCGCCGCTTATGTCGCGAGAACCGGCGCCGCCTATGGGGTCAATATCCCCGGCGAGATCGCCGTCGACATGAAGGTGGTCAGGGCGCGGGCCGAAACGGTGACGATGAATGCCCGCAACGGCCTGATCGGCTGGCTCGGCGGCATGGACGGCATGAGCGTGATCTACGGCCATGCCCGTTTCGAAGGCCCGAAGACCGTCAGCGTCAACGGCGAGACGCTGACCGCGCCGCGTATCTTCCTCAATGTCGGGGCGCGGCCCGTCATTCCCGAGCTGCCTGGTATCGATGAGATCGACTACCTCACCAGCACCTCGATCATCCAGCTCGACACGCTGCCGCGGCATCTCGCCGTGATCGGCGGCAGCTATATCGGGCTGGAATTCGCGCAGATGTATCGCCGCTTCGGCGCCGAGGTCAGCGTCATCGAACACGGTCCGAAGCTCGCATCGCGCGAGGACGAGGATATATCGGATGCGATTGCCGATATCCTGCGCGCCGAAGGCATTGGCGTCCATACCGACGCCGGCAACATCGCCTTCGCCAGAAACGGCAGCGGGATCAGTGTCACCGCCGGCTCGGCGAAGATCGATGCGAGCCACGTGCTGATCGCCACCGGCCGCAAGCCGAACACCGACGATCTCGGCCTCGATGCTGCCGGCGTCGCCACCGATCAACGCGGCTACATCACCGTCGACGACCGGCTCGCCACCAATGTCGAGGGCATCTTTGCCCTCGGCGACTGCAACGGCCACGGCGCCTTCACCCACACCTCCTACAATGATTTCGAGATCGCCGCCGCCAACCTCATCGACGGCGGCGACCGCAAGCTGTCGAGCCGCATCCCGGCCTATGCGCTCTACATCGATCCGCCGCTCGGCCGCGTCGGCGTGACGGAGAAGCAGGCGCGCGCCTCCGGCCGCAAGATCATGGTCTCGACCCGGCCGATGAGCCGCGTCGGCCGGGCCAACGAGCGCGGCGAGACCAAGGGCTTCATGAAGGTGATTGCCGATGCCGAGACCCGGGAAATCCTCGGTGCGGCGATCCTCGGCATTGAAGGCGACGAAGCGATCCATGGCCTCATCGACGCGATGAATGCGGGCACGACCTATCCCGCATTGCAATGGTCGGTGCCGATCCACCCGACGGTGTCGGAACTGATCCCGACGCTGCTCGGCGATTTAAAGCCGGTTTAAGTACGAATGGAGGCTTCGAGAGTCGAGGCCGGAGACTGCTGGTGTCTATCGAACTGCTGATCGAGAATTACGGCCTGGTGGCGATCTTTCTGGGTGCGGCCTTCGAAGGCGAAACCGCCGCCTTCCTCGGCGGCGTGGTTGCCCATCGCGGGCTGCTGACCTATTGGTCGGCCGCGCTCGCGGCGACCGCCGGCTCCTTCGCCGGCGATCAGATGTGGTTCTTTGCCGGTCGTTATGCCGCTCAATGGGGCTTTGTCCGCCGGCTGATGGAAAAGCCGGCGCTGGCACGCGTCACCCACCTTCTGGAAAACTATCCCACAGGCTTCATCCTGGCCTTTCGTTTTCTGGTCGGGCTGCGGACGATCAGCCCCGTCGTCATCGGAACGACGCGCATACCGACCGGAAAATTCGTCGTCCTGAACGCCGTCGCCGCGCTGGTCTGGGGGCAATTGTTCACGGCGCTTGGTTATCTCTTCGGGCATGGAATCCAGCAGATGTTGGGCCACCTTCCCCTTCACCGCCACCTGCTGATCGCCGTTGCAGCCGCGGCTGTCGTCGCCGCAGCAGCCCTTGCCTTTCGCAAGATGAGACCGAGTGCTTCGTAGAAGCGGGCGCCCTACTCCATGACGATCTGCAGCTTCACATCGCTCGGCCGCGCCTCGACGGCGCGGTCGAACGCCTTGATCGAATCTTCGAATTTGAAGGTCTCGGATATCAGCGGTTTCAGATCCACTCTTCCGGAACCCAGTAGTGCGATCGAGCGCTCATACTGATGCGCGTAGCGGAACACCGTCTCGATGCGGATCTCCTTGGTGGACGCCGTCGAGACGTCGAAGCCGACCGGATTGACCGGCAGGCCGACGGCGACGATGACGCCGCCCGGGCACGGCAGCGCCATGATCGTTTCCCAGGCCTTCGGCGAACCGGAGCATTCGAAGACGACATCGGCGCCCCAGCCCTCGGTCAGCCGGCCGACTTCCTCGATCAGGTTCTTCTCGCGGATGTTGACCGGGATCACCCCCTGATACTGCGCTGATATATCGAGCTTCGGCTGGGCGAGATCGGCAACGATCGCCCGGGCGCAGCCGCCAGCAAGGGCCGCAATCGCCACCATCGTGCCGATCGGCCCGGCGCCGAGGACGACGGCGGTATCGCCGGGCGTTATCTTCGCCTTGGCTGCCGCCTGCATGCCGACGGCGAAGGGCTCCACCATCGCGCCTTCGGCGAAGCTGACATTGTCGGGCAGCTTGAAGGTATAATTGGCCGGATGCACGACCTCTGATGTCAGCACGCCATGGATCGGCGGCGTCGCCCAGAAAGTCACGGCTGGATCGATATTGTAGAGGCCAAGCCGGCTTGCCTTGGAATTCGGATCGGGAATGCCGGGCTCCATGCAGACGCGGTCGCCGACCTTCAGATGGGTGACGCCGGCCCCGACCTCGACCACCGTGCCCGCCGCCTCATGGCCGAGCACCATCGGCGCGTTGACGATGAAGGGGCCGATCTTGCCGTGCGTGTAATAATGCACGTCGGAACCGCAGACACCGACCGTATGGATCTTGATCTTCACTTGGCCAGGGCCGGTTTCGAGCGGCAGATCGATATCGCGAAGCGCAAGCTCATGCTGGCGTTCCAGCACCAGCGCACGGACTGTGGTCATGATCGGTTTCCTTCCCTATGGCCCCCGTAATTCATCGAGCGCCGTTGACGGGACTATAAGACCGTAAGGGGCAGCAATTCAATCGCATCAATCAAGCTTTTGCCCACAATCCGATGAAATGCCCGTTTTCCATAACCCGAAAGATTCCCGTCTCAAGACCTCTGGATGATTTCAGCCGAGGCCACGGAGGAGTACATTATCAAGTCTAGATCGCCATCAATGAAGAAAGATAAAGAGATGAACCACGATAACGATAATATCGTCAGTAATATCTCTCGCGGTGCGACGATATCAAAGCAACTCCGGCATCTCTGGCGCCGGTTCGTGGACAACTGTATCGCAGCGCTCGACGAAGACCGCTCGCCGAAGCCGGTGCGCGTTATTGTCAAGCCAATGGATCGAAATCGTCCCATACAGCGTTAATAGCAGGCGGCGGCTTGGCGTCGCGGGGACATGACGGCTCCCGGCACCACGCGGATCGGCAAGAGAAGGAAGACCATCATGACGTTGATCGTGTCAGCTTGCCTGTTCACATCCCTTCTCTTTGCCGCAAATGGAGCGTCCGCGGCGATCGAGCAAGCATCGCTGCCGCCGCAGCAAGAAGAAAAGCTGGTACCGGCCAATCTCGAACTCACCTTCCCCGGCCCCGTCGATCTCGCCCGCTCAACGGCCATTCTGCTGGATGCCCAGGGAACGGCGCTTCCCACAGGCCAGCCATTTCTCTCCGGTCCCGAAGGATCGATCTTCAAGATTCCGCTCGACCCCTCCATGGCGCCCGGCCTCTACACCCTCGACTGGCGCGTGCTCTCGATGGACGGCCGTAGCGCCGAAGGCCAATACAAGTTCCGGGTCGATCCTTAGCCTTGGCGCTTCGGCGGCATAAAAGCATTTATAAGATTTTTATATTGATGCCGCTCCGGCCGTCTCGAACCTTTATGCGCTTCGGCTCCATAGTGATCTTCGAGAGATCGAAAAGATTATCTCCACGCCAGAAAGCATGAAAGGCGGCCACCGAGGTGGCGCGCCCTTTATCTTGTCTGACTCCAACAAGAACAACAGGAGTCACGATCATGATGGATATTATTCTACTCGCCACGGCGATCCTATTCTTCGCCCTGTGCTTTGCCTACACCAGAGCCTGCGACAGGCTTTGACCGGAGAACCGACGATGACCCTCGACTATGTCCTGAGCGGTGCCGTGACCGTGTTTCTCACCGTCTATCTCACCTACGCTCTCCTTCGCCCAGAACGCTTTTGAAGAGAACCGGCGCTTGTAGGGCCGCGCAGGCGCGGCGGACAAGCGGCCGGCTATTGAAAGTCTACCCCCATGACCCTCAACGGATGGCTTCAGATCCTGCTCTATTGCGGGATCGTCCTCGCGCTCGTCAAACCGCTCGGCGGCTACATGACGCGTGTCTATAACGGCGAGCGCACACTCCTGTCGCCGGTCCTCGTTCCGATCGAACGGGGACTTTACCGCATGGCCGGCACCAGCGAAGGCGAGGAGCAGCACTGGACCTCCTATGCCTTCGCCATGCTGATGTTCAACCTGCTCGGCGTCCTTGTCCTCTACGCGCTGATGCGCCTGCAAGGCGTTCTGCCCTACAATCCGGCCGGCATGGCTGCCGTCCCGCCGGAACTTTCCTTCAACACCGCCGTCAGCTTTCCCACAAACACCAACTGGCAGAACTACGGCGGCGAAAGCACGATGTCGTATCTGACGCAGATGGCCGGCTTCACGGTGCAGAATTTCCTCTCCGCCGCCACCGGCATGGCCATCGCCGTCGCCTTCATCCGTGCCTTCGCACGGGCGTCCGGCAAGGCGATCGGCAATTTCTGGGTCGATATGATCCGCGGCACGCTCTACATCCTGCTGCCGATCTGCATCGTGCTGACACTGGTCTTCGTCTATCTCGGCGTCCCGCAGACGCTCGGACCCTATGTCGATGCCACGACGCTGGAAGGCGCCAAGCAGACGATCGCGGTCGGCCCCGTCGCCTCGCAGCTTGCCATCAAGATGCTCGGCACCAATGGCGGCGGCTTCTTCAACGCCAATTCCGCCCATCCCTTCGAAAACCCCGATGCGATCTCCAACCTCATCCAGATGGTCTCGATCTTCGCGATCGGCGCCGCTTTGACCAACGTTTTCGGCCGCATGGTCGGCAATCAGCGCCAGGGCTGGGCGATCCTTGCCACGATGGGCATTCTCTTCATCGTCGGTGTCGGCATCACCTATTGGGCTGAAGCGGCCGGCAACCCGCTGATGCATGCCTTCGGCCTTGGCGGCGGCAACATGGAAGGCAAGGAAGTCCGCTTCGGCGTCGCCCTGTCGTCGCTGTTTGCGGTCATCACCACGGCCGCCTCCTGCGGCGCAGTCAATGCCATGCATGGCAGCTTCACCGCGCTCGGCGGTCTCATTCCGCTGATCAACATGCAGCTCGGTGAAATCATCGTCGGCGGTGTCGGCGCCGGTTTCTACGGCATCCTGCTGTTCATCATCGTCGCCGTCTTCGTCGCCGGCCTGATGGTCGGCCGCACGCCGGAATATCTCGGCAAGAAGATCGAGGCCAAGGAAATGAAGATGGCCGTTCTCGCCATCCTCTGCCTACCGCTCGCCATGCTGGTCTTTACCGCAATCGCAAGCGTGCTTCCGAGTGCCGTCGCTTCGGTCGGCACTTCGGGCCCGCACGGCTTCTCCGAAATCCTCTATGCCTATACCTCGGCTGCGGCCAATAACGGCTCGGCTTTCGGCGGCCTCACCGGCAATACGCCCTGGTACAACGTGACGCTCGGCATCGGCATGCTGATGGGCCGCTTCCTGGTGATCATCCCGGCCCTTGCCATCGCCGGCTCGCTGATCGCCAAGAAGACGGTTCCGGCCTCGGCCGGCACCTTCCCGACCGACGGCCCGCTCTTCGTCGGCCTGCTCATCGGCACGATCCTGATCGTCGGCGGCCTGACCTTCTTCCCGGCGCTGGCCCTCGGTCCGATCGTCGAGCATCTGGTCATGATCGCCGGCCAGACCTTCTGAGGTGATGTCGTGACGCTCCGTCATAGGTTTCCATCACCATCCTCGTTTCAAAGCTGGAGTCTCTTATGAGCCAGGCAAAATCCGCGAGTATCATGGATTCTCGCATCCTCATTCCGGCGATCGGTGCCGCCTTCCGTAAACTCGACCCGCGCGCCCTTGCCAGAAACCCGGTCATGTTTGTCGTAGCCACCGTTTCCGTGCTGACCACCGTGCTTTTTCTGCGCGACCTCGCGGTGGGCAACGGCAATCTCGGCTTCTCCTTCCAGATCAATCTCTGGCTCTGGTTCACCGTGCTCTTTGCCAATTTCGCCGAAGCCGTCGCCGAAGGCCGCGGCAAGGCGCAGGCGGATTCGCTGCGCAAGGCGCGCACCGAAACCCAGGCCAAACTGCTGACCGCCAATAATGGCAGCGACTATCGCCTGGTGCCGGGCACCAGCCTCAAGGTCGGTGATATCGTGCTCGTCGAGGCCGGCGACATCATCCCCTCGGACGGCGAAGTCATCGAAGGTGTCGCCTCCGTCAACGAGGCTGCAATCACAGGCGAATCCGCCCCGGTCATCCGCGAATCCGGCGGCGACCGTTCGGCGGTCACCGGCGGCACGCAGGTGCTCTCCGACTGGATCCGCGTGCGCATCACCGCGGCCGCCGGCTCCACCTTCCTCGACCGGATGATCTCGCTCGTCGAAGGGGCGCAACGCCAGAAGACGCCGAACGAGATCGCGCTCAACATCCTGCTCGCCGGCATGACGCTGATCTTCGTGCTGGCGACGGCGACGATCCCGAGCTTTGCCATCTATGCCGGCGGCTCGATCCCGATCATCGTGCTCGTCGCGCTTTTCGTCACGCTGATCCCGACGACGATCGGCGCGCTCTTGTCGGCGATCGGCATTGCCGGCATGGACCGCCTCGTCCGCTTCAATGTGCTCGCCATGTCCGGCCGCGCCGTGGAAGCTGCCGGCGACGTCGACACGCTGCTGCTCGACAAGACGGGCACGATTACCCTCGGCAACCGCCAGGCGACGGCCTTCCGGCCGGTGCGCGGCATCTCCGAACAGGATCTCGCCGATGCCGCCCAGCTCGCCTCGCTGGCCGACGAAACGCCGGAAGGCCGCTCCATCGTCGTGCTTGCCAAGGAAAAATATGCGATCCGCGGCCGCGACATGGCAAGCCTCAGGGCGACTTTCGTGCCCTTCGCCGCCCAGACCCGCATGAGCGGCGTCGATCTCGAAGGCTCTTCGATCCGCAAGGGTGCGGTCGATGCGGTGCTCGCCTATGTCAATGGCGACGCCTCCTCGAAAAACGGCAGCGAGGTCGTACGCGAACTGCAGTCGATATCGGACGAGGTCGCCAAATCCGGCGGCACGCCGCTGGCGGTTGCCCGCGACGGCAGGCTGCTCGGCGTCATCCAGCTGAAGGATATCGTCAAGGGCGGCATCCGCGAACGCTTCACCGAGCTGCGCCGCATGGGCATCCGCACCGTGATGATCACCGGCGACAACCCGCTGACGGCCGCCGCCATCGCCGCCGAAGCCGGGGTCGACGACTTCCTCGCCCAGGCGACGCCGGAGATGAAGCTGGCGCTGATGCGCGAGGAACAGTCGAAGGGCAAGCTCGTCGCCATGTGCGGCGACGGCACCAACGACGCGCCCGCACTTGCCCAGGCCGATGTCGGCGTCGCCATGAACACCGGCACGGTCGCCGCCCGCGAGGCCGGCAACATGGTCGATCTCGACTCGGACCCGACGAAGCTCATCGAGATCGTCGAGATCGGCAAGCAACTCTTGATGACGCGCGGCGCGCTGACGACGTTTTCGATCGCCAACGACATCGCCAAATACTTCGCCATCATCCCGGCGATGTTCCTGACCTTCTATCCGCAGCTGGGCGTCTTGAACGTCATGGGGCTGTCGACGCCGCAAAGCGCCATCCTCTCGGCGATCATCTTCAACGCACTGATCATCATCGCGCTGATCCCGCTGTCGCTGAAGGGCGTGCGTTACCGGCCGATCGGCGCCGGCGCGCTTCTGTCGCGCAACCTGCTGATCTACGGCCTTGGCGGCATCATCGTCCCCTTCATCGGCATCAAGGCGATCGACATGACCGTCGCAGCCCTCGGTCTCGCCTGAAACGCTCCAAGGAGTAAGAACAATGTTGAAAGAATTTCGTCCCGCAGTCGTCATGATCGTCGCCACCACGGCCATCACCGGCCTTCTCTACCCGCTCGCCATGACGGGTGCGGCACAGGCCCTCTTCCCGGCCCAGGCGAACGGCAGCCTGATCGAGAAGAACGGCCAGGTGATCGGCTCGGCACTGATCGGCCAGGCCTTTACCAGCGACAAATATTTCCACGGCCGCCCGTCGGCTGCCGGCGACGGCTATAATGCCAGCGCCTCCAGCGGCTCGAACCTCGGTCCGACCAGCCAGAAGCTGATCGACCGCGTCAAGGGCGACTACGAGGCCGCCAAGGCTGCAAATCCAACGGCTGACGTGCCCGCCGACCTCGTCACCGCTTCGGGCAGCGGCCTCGATCCCGATATTTCGCCAGAGGCCGCCTACTTCCAGGTGGCCCGCGTCGCCAAGGCACGCAACATCGACGAGGCGAAGATCAAGGCGCTGGTCGACGGCGCCGTCCAGGACCGCGAACTCGGCATTCTCGGCGAGCCCACCGTCAATGTTCTGGCGTTGAATCAGAGCCTTGATGCTTCTATGACTGAGTGAAGGTTGCGGGCTACAACCTCTCCCTCATTCCTGTGCTCGTCACAGGAATCCAGCCACGCGAAGTCCTTCGCGTGAAAGGAGTCCTAAGCGTCGCAGACGCGACGCTGCTGGATCCCTGTGACGAGCACAGGGATGAGGGAAGGTGGAGCAAGCCTCCCCGACAGGAAAGACCGAACCGCATGCCAGACGACAATCGCGACCAGGCCGGCAGGCCCTCGCCCGATGCGCTTCTTGAAAAAGCCCGGGCGGAGACGCGCGGCCGTCTGAAGATCTTTCTCGGCGCCGCCCCCGGCGTCGGCAAGACCTATGAGATGCTGATCTCCGGCCGTGCCAAGATCGCCGACGGTCTCGATGTCGTCATCGGCGTCGTCGAGACCCACGGCCGCAAGGAGACCGAGGCGCTCGTTGCCGGTTTCGAGATCATTCCCCGTGTCGAAATCGACTACAAGGGCCGGCCGCTCGCGGAAATGGACCTCGACGGCATCCTCGCCCGCCAGCCCGATCTCGTGCTGGTCGACGAACTCGCCCACACCAATGCCGAGGGCAGCCGTCACCCGAAACGCTATCTCGACGTCAAGGAACTGCTCGATCGCGGCATCGACGTCTATACGACGCTGAACATCCAGCATGTCGAAAGCCTGAACGACGTCGTCTCGCAGATCACCCGCATCCGCGTGCGCGAGACGGTGCCGGACTCGATCATCGACCTTGCCGACGATGTCGAGATCATCGACCTGACGCCCGACGACCTGATCAAGCGGCTGCATGACGGCAAGGTCTACATGCCGCGCACCGCCGAGCGGGCGCTGACCAATTATTTCACGCCGGGCAACCTGACGGCGCTGCGGGAGCTGGCGCTGCGCAAGACCGCCCAGCGTGTCGACGACCAGCTGCTCACCCACATGCAGGCCCACGCCATTTCAGGTCCCTGGGCGGCGGGCGAGCGCGTCCTCGTCTCGGTCGACCATCATCCGCGTTCCGCCTCGCTGGTCCGTTACGCCGCCCGCATGGCCTCGCGGCTGCGCGCGCCCTGGGCTGCCGTCTATATCGAGACCAACCGCTCGATCAATCTGAGCGAGGCCGAGCGCGACACGGTCGCAGCGACCTTGCGGCTGGCCGAACAGCTCGGCGGCGAAGCATTGACCATTCCCGGCCGCGAAGTAGCCGAAGAGCTCGTCCGCCATGCCAGCGCCAACAACGTCACCCACATCGTCATCGGCGCCCCGAAGAAGCCGACATGGCGCGACTGGTGGAGCCGTTCGGTCACCGACGAGCTGATCCGCAGGACCGGCGAGATCAGCGTCCACGTCATATCGGGCAATGAGAAGGACGGCACCGTCGCGCGCGGCGTCAGGGCTGCGGCCACCGCACCGCCGCTGGATTTCAGGGCCTATCTGCTGGCGACCGGTTATGTCGCCATCGCGCTCGCCGTCGGCGTCGTGCTCGATCAGGTGCTCGACGTGCGCAACCTCGCCCTCGTCTTTCTGATGGCGGTGCTGACCTCGGCGGTCATTCATGGCCTGCGGCCGGCGCTCTACAGCTGCATTCTCGGCGCGCTCTCCTTCAATTTCTTCTTCCTGCCGCCGCGCTACACGCTGACGATCAGCGATCCGGAAAGCGTGCTGGCGCTGTTCTTCTTCCTCGGCGTCGCCATCATCGCCAGCAACCTGACCGCAACCGTGCAGCGCCAGGCCGCCGCCGCCCGGCAGCGGGCGCGCACGACCGAGGATCTCTATCTCTTCTCCAAGAAACTCGCCGGCACCGGCACGCTGGACGACGTGCTCTGGGCGACCGCCTTCCAGCTCGCCTCGATGCTGAAGGTTCGCGTCGTGCTGCTGCTGCCGGAGGAAGGCAGCATCGCCGTCAAAGCCGGTTATCCCCCCGACGACACGCTCGACGATGCCGATATCGCCGCCGCCCGCTGGGCCTGGGAGCACAATCATGCCGCCGGCCGCGGCGCCGATACGCTGCCCGGCGCCAAACGCCTCTATGTGCCGCTCAGAACCGGGCGCACCGCCGTCGGCGTCATCGGTCTCGACAGCGACCGCCGCGACGGACCGCTGCTGACGCCGGAGCAGCAGCGGCTGCTCGATGCGCTGGCCGACCAGGCGGCCCTTGCCATCGAACGCGTCCAGCTTGTCGCCGATGTCGACCGGGCAAGGCTCGCGGCCGAAGCCGACCGGCTGCGCTCGGCCCTGCTGACGTCGATCTCGCATGATCTGAAGACGCCGCTTGCCGCCATTCTCGGCGCCGCCGGCACGCTGCGCGACTATTTCACCGCCATGCCGGAGGAGGATCGCAGCGACCTGCTTTCAACGGTCGTCGACGAATCCGAGCGCCTCAACCGCTTCATCGCCAACCTGCTCGACATGACCAAGATCGAATCCGGGGCGATGGAGCCGAATTCTGCGCTGCATTATGCCGGCGATATCGTCGGCAGCGCGCTGGCCCGCGCCGCCAAGATTCTCGAGCACCACAAGACCGAGATGAGGATTCCCGCCGACCTGCCGATGGTGCGCGTCGATCCGGTCCTGTTCGAGCAGGTGATCTTCAACCTGCTCGACAATGCCGCGAAATACGCGCCAGAGGGATCGGTGGTTCAGATCGAGGGCTGGGCCGATGCCGACTACGTCGTCGTGCAGGTCTCGGATGAAGGTCCGGGCATTCCGCCAGCCGATCTCGCCCGCGTCTTCGACACCTTCTACCGGGTGCGCAAGGGCGACCAGGTGCGCGCCGGCACCGGCCTCGGCCTTTCCATCTGCCGCGGCTTCATCGAGGCGATGGGCGGCACGATCACCGCCGGAAACCGGATGGCCGGCCAGGGCGCCGTCTTCACCATCCGCATGCCGAAACCCAACGACATTCCGAAACTGGACGAACTTCCATGACCGGTTCAGCCGTCACAATCCTCGTCGTCGACGACGAGCCGCCGATCCGCAAGCTGCTCCGCGTCGGCCTGACCGCGCAGGGCTATGAGGTGCGGGAAGCGCCGAACGCGAGCGCCGCCCGTCAGTCGGTCGCAGACGGCATGCCCGATCTCATCGTGCTCGACCTCGGCCTGCCCGACACATCGGGCCATGACCTGCTTCAGGAGTGGCGTGAAGAAGGGCTTTCCACACCCGTCATCATCCTCTCCAGCCGCACCGACGAGGCCGGCATCGTCACGGCGCTGGAAAGCGGCGCCGACGACTACGTCACCAAGCCCTTCGGCGTCAACGAACTCGGCGCCCGCATCCGCGTGGCGCTGCGCCACCGCCTGCAGCAGCAGGGCGAAAAGGCGATCTTCCAGACCGGTGGGCTGTCGATCGATCTCGTCAAGCGCATCGTCAAGGTCGACGGGAGCGAGATAAAATTGTCGCCGAAGGAATACGATATCCTGCGTGTCCTCGCCCAGCACGCCGGCAAGGTGCTGACACATCAGTTTCTTTTGAAGCAGATATGGGGACCGGCCGCCGATGTGCAGTATCTGCGCGTCTACGTCAGGCAGCTGCGACAAAAAGTCGAGAAAATTCCCGACCAGCCGCACTATATCACCACCGAGACCGGCGTCGGCTACCGGCTCAGGGAACCGGACTGACTCCCCTCGCGCTGCCCGAACGCACCAGCGTCCCGCCCAACAGCATCGAACCAGATAATATTGAGAATGACATGAACCTTCCCAACATCATCCGGCCGGAACACACTTTCATCGGTGTGTCGGCGCCGACGAAATGGCGCGCGCTGCAGCTTATAGCGGACAAGGCCGCCAAGGCTTTCTCCGCCGACGGCCAGGCCATTCTGAAGGCGCTGGAAGAGCGTGAGAAGCTCGGCTCCACCGGCATCGGCAACGGCATCGCCATTCCACACGCGGCGATCGACGGCATGAGCAGCCCGCGCGGCCTTCTGCTGCGCTTTGCCCAGCCGCTGGATTTCGAAGCGATCGACGATATCCCGACCGACATCGCCTTCGTGCTGCTTTTCGGCGAAAACAATCGCGGCGAATATCTGAACGTACTGTCCGCCATCGCACGGCGCCTGCAATCGGACGGCACGCTTGCCGCCATGCGCAAGGCACGGACGGTCGACGAATTTTATTCCGATTTCATCGCCGATTCCCGGGTATGAAAAAGGCGCGGCCCAAAGGCCGCGCCCGCTCGTCTGCGTTCACGCGCTCAGGCGATCTTAGAAATCGCGCTGGAAGCGGAGGAAGCCGAACACTTCGTCGTCGCCTTCGTCCTCATCGTGATATTGCACGCTGAGCTTGGTGCGGAGGTCGTCGACGATGCGGTAATCGATCGTGACGCCTGTGGTGTAGGCGCTGCCGCCGCTGAAGCCGTTGCCGTCAGCGTCGAGCGAGATGTTTTCGAAGTACTGGAAGCCGGGGGTGACCGACCACTTGTCGTTGATCTTCAAGGCGTATTCTGCTGCGATCGTCCATTCGGACTCTTCGTAGTAGTAGTTGGCGCCGCTTGCCCAGACGCCGGCAATGCCGAGCGTGCCCGGGCCGATGTCGGCATAGACGATGCCGCGGACAGCGACTTCGCTGGTGTCGGTGTCATAACCGGCCAGCAGGTAGGCGCTGATGGCGCCGGCCTTGTAGGAGACCTGGCCTGCGACACCGTAGTTGTTCGGGCCTTCGCCCGGCTTGGTGGCGTAGTCGTCTTCCAGTTCGTCGACCGAAAGGCCGGCCGTGAAAGCACCCGACTCGTACTGATAACGGATCGAGTTATGGGTCGTTTCGTTGCTGGCGAGCGTATCGGTCTCGCCGCTCATGTCGTCATCCCACCAGCTGTAGAGCTTACCGACGCGGAAACCGGCAATGTCGATATAGCCTTCGTCAAGCAGCGCTTCCTGGTCGGAGGCGCTGTCGGCATTGTAGCGCAGCGTGATGACGCCGGTCAGTGTACCGTACTCGGTGTCGTTCTTGGCCTGGAAGGTGACCTGACCGCGAGTCCAGAAGTTTACGTCGGAATCGCCGGAGATCTGATCACCGAAGCGCACCTCGGTACGGATGTAACCGCCGATCGAAAGGCATGTTTCCGTCCCCGGAATATAAAAATAGCCGGTCCCGTAGGCGTCGCAAACGCGAACATATTCCACGGGCTCGGGTTCCGCCGCCACGATGGCATCGGCGGCACGGGCTCCGGAGGCCGCGGCAAGGGCGGCAACGGAGGCAAAAAGGATCGTTCTGATATTCATTTTGAATTGCCCTAACAGGTTTGGAATGCGAGGCGCATTTCAAGGGATGCCCCCGCGTAGCGGCCGGTGAATACGACCGCACGGGAGGCGATATAGGAATCCGCAAGTGTCATCGTGGCAAAAACCCGGCAAAAATCCGCATGACCGTGTCCCTTTCATGGAGGAACTGTGGCCAAAAAAACACAACCCTGCGGCGGGGGCGCGGTTGGCCGATTGGCCGCGGCCAACTCCGGCACGTCCATTTCAAAATCGGCCATCAAATGGAATGACATTCTAACGACCCCGGCGGAACCGGAAGAACCTTCGTTTCATTATACGACTGACTTGATAGAGTTAAGACAGAAAACAGGAGGGTTCCATGCAGACACAACGGCTCACCAGGCTCATCGCAGCGGCGGTCATGGCAGGCAGCTTCGCGATCGGGGGCATCGCTCCGGCATTCGCCGATCAGACGCTTCTCAACGTTTCCTATGATCCGACTCGCGAATTGTATAAGGATTTCAACGCCGCCTTTGCCGCCAAGTGGCAAAAGGATACCGGTGAAGCCGTGACGATCCAGGCATCGCATGGCGGCTCCGGCGCCCAGGCCCGCTCCGTCATCGACGGCCTCGATGCAGACGTCGTCACCCTGGCCCTCGAAGGCGATATCGACGCCATCGCCAAGAAGACCGGCAAGATTCCGGCCGACTGGAAGACCAAGCTGCCCAACAATTCGACGCCCTATACGTCGACGATCGTCTTCCTCGTTCGCAAGGGCAACCCGAAAGGCATCAAGGACTGGGGCGACCTGGTCAAGGACGACGTGCAGGTCATCACCCCGAACCCGAAGACCTCGGGCGGCGCCCGCTGGAACTTCCTGGCTGCCTGGGCATGGGCCAAACAGGCGAATGGCGGCGACGACGCCAAGGCGCAGGACTATGTGACGAAATTGCTGCAGCACGTTCCGGTTCTCGATACCGGCGCGCGTGGGGCAACGACGACCTTCGTCCAGCGCGGCCTCGGCGACGTGCTGCTTGCCTGGGAGAACGAAGCCTATCTTTCGCTCGAGGAACTCGGTCCCGACCAGTTCGAGATCGTGACGCCGACCTTCTCCATCCGCGCCGACCCGCCGGTCGCCGTCGTCGACGGCAATGTCGACAAGAAGGGCACGCGCAAGGTCGCCGAAGCCTATCTCAACTATCTCTATTCCGACGAAGGCCAGAAGATCGCCGCCAAGCATTATTACCGGCCGATCAAGCCTGAAGCCGCCGATCCGGCCGATATCGCCCGCTTTCCGAAGCTGACGCTCGCCACCATCGACGACTTCGGCGGCTGGAAGGAAGCCCAGCCGAAATTCTTCGGCGACGGCGGGGTATTTGACCAAATCTACAAGCCGGCACAATAATAGACTTCATGAAAGCACATAGCCCCACGCGGTGGCGGTTCAAGCGGCCGAGCGTCATTCCGGGTTTCGGAATGGCGCTCGGTCTCACATTGACCTGGCTCACCCTTCTGATCCTCATCCCGCTCTCCGGCCTTGCCGTCCGGTCGAGCGCGCTCGGCTGGGAGAAATTCTGGTCGATCGCGTTCGATCCACGCATATTGAACGCGCTGCGCATCAGCTTCGGCAGCGCCTTCATCGCTGCGATCATCAACGCCGTCTTCGGCATCATTCTCGCCTGGGTGCTGGTACGCTACCGTTTCCCCGGCAAGCGCGTCATCGACGCCATGGTCGACCTGCCCTTCGCGCTGCCGACGGCCGTCGCCGGCATTGCATTGGCGACGCTCTACGCGCCGAACGGCTGGATTGGCCAGTTCCTGACCCCGCTCGGCATCAAGATCGCCTTCACGCCGGCCGGCATCGTCGTGGCGCTGATCTTCGTCGGCCTGCCTTTCGTGGTGCGCACCGTGCAGCCCGTCATGGAGGAAATCGACAAGGAAGTGGAAGAGGCCGCGGCAACGCTCGGCGCCAACCGCCTCCAGACGATTTTCCGCGTGCTGCTGCCGGGGCTGGCGCCGGCCGTGCTCACCGGCTTCGCGCTCGCTTTTGCCCGCGGCGTCGGCGAATACGGTTCGGTCATCTTCATCGCCGGCAACCTGCCGTTCAAATCGGAGATCGCGCCGCTGCTGATCGTCATCAAGCTCGAAGAGTATAATTATGCGGCAGCGACCGGCATTGCGGCGATCATGCTGGTGATCTCGTTCGCCATGCTGCTGGTCATCAATCTCATCCAGAGCTGGAGCAGGCGGAGGTACGGCCATGGCGCTTGATGCGACCGTTCAACCAGCAAAGCTGCGTTCGGTGACCACCGAACACAGGTTTGCACGCTTCAGCCTGATCGCCCTATCGCTGGTCTTCCTGCTGCTGATCCTGCTGCTGCCGCTCGCCGCCGTCTTCGTCGAGGCCTTCCGCAAGGGACCGGGTCCCTTTCTCCAGGCGCTCGGCGATCTCGAAACCTTCTCGGCGATCAGGCTGACGCTGATCGTCGCCGGTGTCAGCGTGCCGCTCAACCTCGTCTTCGGGGTTGCCGCCGCCTGGGCGATCGCCAAGTTCGAGTTCAAGGGCAAGGCGTTCCTGACGACCCTGATCGACATGCCGTTCTCGGTCTCGCCTGTGATTTCAGGCCTGGTCTTCGTGCTCTTGTTCGGCGCCAATACCTGGCTCGGCCATTGGCTGAGCGCCCACGACATCAAGATCCTGTTCGCCGTGCCGGGGCTGATCCTGGCGACGATGTTCGTCACCTTCCCCTTCGTCGCCCGCGAACTGATTCCGCTGATGCAGGAGCAGGGAACGGCCGATGAGGAGGCAGCTTTGTCGCTCGGCGCCAGCGGCTGGCAGACCTTCTGGCACGTGACGCTGCCGAACATCAAATGGGGCCTGCTCTACGGCGTGCTGCTCTGCAATGCCCGCGCCATGGGCGAATTCGGCGCCGTCTCGGTGGTGTCGGGCCATATTCGCGGCCAGACGAACACCATGCCGCTGCAGGTGGAAATTCTCTACAACGAATATAATTTCACCGGCGCTTTTGCCGTCGCCACGCTTTTGGCCTTGCTGGCGCTCGTGACTCTTGTTTTGAAGACGCTGCTGGAAATGCGCTATAGCGCTGAGATCTCCGCCAGCCGGCGGCATTGAAGGATTTGGAATGGAAGTACGCGTTCAAAACATCCGCAAGGAATTCGATCGTTTTCCGGCGCTGCACGATGTCTCGCTCGGCATCCGCTCCGGCGAGCTGATCGCCCTGCTCGGCCCTTCCGGCTCCGGCAAGACGACATTGCTGCGGCTGATCGCCGGCCTGGAAAGCCCGACCGAGGGGCAGATCTTCTTCGGCGACGAGGATGCCTCGAAGAAGACCGTGCAGCAGCGCAATATCGGCTTCGTCTTTCAGCATTATGCCCTGTTCCGTTATATGACGGTGCTCGACAACGTCTCCTTCGGCCTGAAGGTCAGAAAGGGCGCGCGGCGGCCTGCGAAGGCCGATATCCGCCGGCGGGCGCTGGAACTGCTCGAACTCGTGCAGCTTTCCGGCCTTGAGAAACGCTATCCGGCACAGCTTTCCGGCGGCCAGCGCCAGCGCGTGGCGCTCGCCCGCGCCATGGCTGTCGAGCCGAACGTGCTGCTGCTCGACGAACCCTTCGGCGCGCTCGATGCCCAGGTGCGCAAGGACCTGCGCAAATGGCTGCGCGAGATCCACGACCGCACCGGCCACACCACCGTCTTCGTCACCCACGACCAAGACGAAGCTCTGGAACTCGCCGACCGCGTCGTCGTCATGAGCCAGGGTGCGATCGAACAGGTCGGCACGCCTGACGAGGTCTATGACAACCCGAATTCTCCGTTCGTCTTCGGCTTCATCGGCCAGTCGAACTGCCTGCAGGTCGAAATCTCGGGCGGCGACATCCGCTTCGACGGCCGCTCGCTCGGCCTCAATGCCGACGGCGAGCCGGACGGCCCGGCGCAGCTCTATTTCCGCCCGCATGACGTCAGGCTCTGCGAATCGGCTGAAAACTGCATCGCCGGCCAGCCGGTCTCCAGCCGCCGCGTTGCCGGCACGCGCCATATCGAATTGGATATCGGTAATGACCGACCGCATATCGAGATCGAGCTGCCGCCGAGCGAGGCCGACAGACTCGACCGCAACCGCGTGGCGTTCAAGCCGACTCGCTGGAAGCTGTTTCGCAGCTGATCGGCGCAAACGGCGCTGTAACGCATTGAGTTGCTGCATAATTCCTTAATTTTTGGGAATTATGCAGCAGATGCCTCCGGGCGCATCGCCGGAATCGTATTTGGCGAGAGTCCCTCAGGATTTTTGTTATCTAAGGTTGTTTGTATTTCAATCATATGACGAGTAAAAGATTTTGCGCGTTAATCATAAAGGGCTGGACTCATTCCTAGGAGGCACCTGGCGTTGAGGGCGGAGATTTCCTTTGGAAAATCCCTGATCGGGATTTTGTTCGCAGGACTGGCGGCCACCGGCTGCACGACGACATCGCAACCGGCAGCAACGCCGGCAAAGACCAAGACGAAGCAGGCGCAAGCGGCGAAAGTCACCTTCAATTATACGGCCAAGGATCGCGACTGCCTGAAGCGCGCGATGTATTTCGAATCGCAGCATTCGGATGAGGACGGCTATATGGCTGTCGGCACCGTCGTCATGAACAGGCTCACCTCAGGCGCCTATCCTCCGTCCATCTGCGGCGTCGTCGCCCAGGAAAAGCAGTTCGCCCCCGGCGTGATGACGCGCGAAGTCAAACCACAGGCCGAACCGGAGCTTGCCACCGCCGCCGATGCGATCCTCCTGAAAGGTGCGCGCCATCCCGCAGTGAAGGATGCGATGTTCTTCCACACCGACGGGCTGAAATTCCCTTACGGCAACATGCATTATGTGACGGTCGCCGGCGGCAACGCCTTCTACGAGAAGCGCGACTCCAACGGCATGCTTCAAACACCACCGCCGCTGCCCTCCTATGAGGTGGCGATGAATTATGTGCCCGGCGAAAGCATGTTGCCGCCGCAGTTCGAGGCGCTGATCCCTTCGGCGGTTCCCGTTCCCCTCCCGTCACCGGACCCGATGGCGACGGCGAGCACGATGTCCGCGGTCAATATGGCGCCCACGGCACGGATGGCGCCCATCGCAAACCCCATACCGATGCCGATGCCGATGCCGATGCCGATCACCGCGCCGGTGACCTCGCCGGCAACCGCGATCGAGCCTGAGCCTGGAATGCCGATTGCGATCCCCATACCCCGCCCTGCCTATGACAGCGTGATGCTGCGCGGGGCGATCCCGGCAAACGGCGGCTGAGGTTCCGGTTTTTGAATGAAGAAGGCGCGCGTTAAGCGCGCTCTTCCCAGACCCTCGCGAGTTCCACGATCGTTCTGACGGCCTTTTCCATATCCTGGCGGCTCACCCATTCGAGCGGCGAGTGGAAGGCATGGCCGCCGGCGAAGATGTTGGGGCACGGCAGCCCCATGAAGGAGAGGCGCGAGCCGTCCGTGCCGCCGCGAATGCTACCGCGCACCGGCGTCATGCCGGCCCGGCGCACGGCTTCGACGGCGTTGTCGACGATCTCGGGGTGACGGTCGAGCACCACTTTCATGTTGCGGTACTGTTCCCTGACCTCAAAACGATAGGTCGAGCCGGGATAGGCCGATATCACCTCTTTCACGATGGCTTCGAGCAAGCTCTCCTTTTCCACGAGCCCCTCGTCGGTGAAGTCTCGGATGATGAAGCTCAGCGACGCCTTCTCCATCGAGCCGGTCACGCCCACCGGATGGATGAAGCCCTGCTTTCCCTCGGTGGTTTCGGGCGCAATCGCCTTCGGCAGCCGGTCGATGACGGCACCGGCGATCTTGATGGCGTTTTCCATGCGGTCCTTGGCAAAACCCGGATGGATCGCCACGCCGGATATGGCGATCTCGACACCGTCGGCCGAGAAGGTCTCGTCCTCGATATGGCCAGCCGTCTCGCCGTCCATCGTATAGGCGAAATCGGCGCCGAGCTTCTTCAGATCGACCTTGTTGACCCCGCGCCCGACTTCCTCGTCCGGCGTGAACAGGATCTTGATCGTCCCGTGCCGGATCCCGGGATTATCGACGAGAAACCGGGCTGCGGTCATGATCTCCGCCAGCCCCGCCTTGTCGTCGGCACCGAGCAAGGTCGTTCCGTCGGTCGTGACGATGTCGTTGCCGATCTGGTTTTTCAGCTCGGGATGCTCGGAAACACGGATCACCCGGCTCGGATCGCCGATAAGCGTGATATCGCCGCCGGCATAATTCCGAATGATCTGCGGCTTGACGCCGGTGCCGCTGAAATCGGGCGCCGTATCCATATGCGAGCAGAAACAGATGACCGGCACCGCCTTGTCGCTATTGGCCGGAATGGTCGCATAGACATAACCGTGTTCATCGAGATGCGCATCCGCAAGCCCGATCGTCAGCAGTTCCTCGACCAGAAGCCGTCCGAGATCCTTCTGTTTGCTTGTCGTGGGCTGCGTCGAGGAGGAGGGATCGGATTGGGTGTCGATTACGACATAACGGAGAAAGCGGTCGAGAACAGTGTCGGTCATGGCATCCACTCCAGCAAGATCACGCAAGGATATAACCCTTGCGGGCGATGCGGCAAAAGATTTTCAGCGCGCAGCGCGTGAGGATTGCCCGTTCAATCCAAGCGTTGTCCCTCGCCGTCGAACACATGCAGATATTGAGCCGGGAAAGCCACAGTGACCTTCGGACCCGCCTTCAGCGCTTCGCGGTTAAGCGTGAAGATCTTGAACGGCAGGCCATGCAGGGCAAGGTGCAGGATGATGCCGAAGCCCGTCGGCTCGACAAGCTCGACATCCGCGGTCAGTCCGGCGCCGCTGTCGCTCATCGTCACATGCTCCGGCCGGATGCCGAGCGTCACTTTTGCCCCCTCGGAAAGCGGCAGCGGTTTTGCCAGCGGCACGACCGTTCCGTCCTGCAGCTTCACGCCGCCTGTGACGTAGCTTGCCTCGAGGAAATTCATCCCCGGCGAGCCGATGAAACCGGCGACGAAAAGATTGGCGGGGCGGTCGTAGAGTTCCAGCGGACTGCCGACCTGCTGGACGACGCCGCCATGCATGGCGACGATCCGGTCCGCCAGCGTCATCGCCTCGATCTGGTCATGGGTGACATAGATCGAGGTCGCCTTCAGCTCGCCATGCAGTTTCTTGATTTCGGCGCGCATCTGTTCGCGCAGACGCGCATCGAGGTTGGAGAGCGGCTCGTCGAACAGGAAGGCCTTCGGCTGGCGCACGATGGCGCGGCCCATGGCGACGCGCTGGCGCTGGCCACCCGAGAGCGCCTTCGGCCTGCGTTCGAGCAGCGGATCGAGGCCGAGCTTGGCGGCGGCTGCCGCCACTGCCCTTGCAATCTTCTCCTTCGCCGTCTTCCGGAGTTTCAGGCTGTAGCTCATATTGCCGGCGACGTTCATATGCGGGTAGAGCGCATAGGACTGGAACACCATGGCGATGTCGCGATCCTTGGGATGCAGCTCGTTCACCCGGCCGCCCGCAATGCGGATCTCGCCTGACGTGACGTCCTCCAGCCCGGCAATCATCCGCAACAGCGTGGACTTGCCGCAGCCGGAGGGGCCGACGAGCACGACGAATTCGCCGTCCCTGATTTCGAGGTCGACGCCGTGCAGCACCTGCACGTGGCCATAGGCTTTGCGGATATTCTGGATATCGATCGATGCCATTTCTGTTTAACCCTTGACCGCGCCGGCCGTCAGGCCCTGGACGAGATAACGCTGGATGAGCAGGAAAAAGAGGCCGGCCGGAATGAGCGCCATGACGCCCGCCGCCATCATCTGCCCGAAATCCACCGAGAATTTCGAAACGAAAGTGAGAAGCCCCACAGGGAAGGTCGCCGCGTCATTGCCGTTGATCAGCATCAGCGCGAAGAGCAGCTCGCTCCAGGCGGCGGTGAAGACGAAACCGAGCGTCGCGGCGATGCCCGGCAATGTCAGCGGCAGGATGATCTGGCGAAACGCGGTAAACTGCGTCGCCCCGTCGATCATCGCCGCCTCTTCCAGATCCCTGGGGATGCCGTCGAAGAAGGACTGCATCAGGAAGGTGGCGAAGGGCACGTTGAAGGCGGTGTAGACGATGACGAGCCCGGTCAGGCTGTTGGTCAGATGCAAGGGTGACAGGATCTTGAAGATCGGCGCCACCAGCATGACGAGCGGGAACATCTGGGTCAGCAGCATCAGCGCGACGATCCAGTATTTCGCACGGAAATTGAAGCGCGACAGCGCATAGCCGGAGAGCGAGGCTGAGATCGTCACCGTCACCGCCGTCGAGGCCGAGACGATCAGGCTGTTCTTGAAGAAGGTCGGGAAGGCGCTGTGCTGCAGGACGAAGGCATAGTGATCCCAGGTGGCGCGCGACGGCCACATGCGCACGCCTTCGCTATAGAGCAGGTCGTTCGGCGTCACCGAGACCTTGAGCAGCCAGAACAGCGGGAAGAGCGCAAAGGCGATATAGCAGAGGATCGCCAAGCGATGCGCGATCGTGGGAAGGACGGATCGTCTCATGGTCTCAATCCTTGTTCAGCAGCGTCTGCCGAAGCAGGATGATCAGCATCGAATAGGCAAGCAGCAGCACGAGCAGCACCAGCGCGATCGCCGAGGCATAACCGAAATCGAGCCGCTTGAAGGCCGTCGTGAAGATGTAGCTGGCGACGATCTGTGTCCGGTCGGCCGGCCCGCCATTGGTCATGACGACGATGAGATCGGCGAAATTGGAAATCCACACGGTGCGCAGCAGCACGGTGATGGCGATGGTCGGCGCCAGGAATGGCAGGGTGATCGAGCGGAAACGCTGGAACCAGCCGGCGCCGTCGATCGAGGCCGCCTCGTAGAGGTCGCGCGGGATCGCCTGCAGGGCGGCAAGCAGGGTGATGGCGAAGAAAGGAATGCCCCACCAGACATTGGCGGCAATCGGCCCCCACATCGCATAATCGGGATCGGACAGAATATTGCCCGGCTCATGCATCAGCCCGAGGGCGAAGAGCCAGTGCGGGATCGGCCCGATGACCGGATTGAACAGCCAGGCCCAGTTCAGGCCGGCGAGAAAGGACGGCACCGCCCAGGGCAGGAAGACCAGTGCCTGCGCGATCGCCCGGCCCGGGAACGGCTTGTCGAGCAAGAGCGCCAGGATGAGGCCGAAGACGAATTGCAGCACGACGGAGGCACCGGTCCACCAGAGCGTATTCCGCAGTGCGCCGTAGAAGGCGGCATCGCTTGCAAGCTCGCGGAAATGATCGAGGCCGATGAAGCCGCCGGAAAACGGATTGAGCAGCTGGATATCGCGGAAGGCATAGGAAATCCCGACCGTCAGCGGCACCAGCATCACCGCGATGATCAGGATCAGCGACGGAGCGCTGTAAAGATAGGGCTCCGAAGCATCGGCAAGACGACGCAGCCACGGCCTGCGGTCGCGACGCATGTCGAGCATATCGGCGGAAATGGTCATCGGATTGCGGTTTCCATTGTCTTAGTCAGAGGATTCTTGCCCGGGTGATACTTCTGAAGCAGGAGGTCGGGGCCCCCTCATCCGCCTGCCGGCACCTTCTCCCCGCTGGGGAGAAGGGGATATGCCGCAACCTCTCCGTTCCCTTCTCCCCAGCGGGGGTCCGAAGGACGGGTCGAGACCAGCGGCTCGACCCCGGTTGGTGGCCCGAAGGGTCGGATGAGGGGGCTCCGGACTCAGAGCCCGCCAATTACTTTTTGGCGAGGAACTTCTGCTGCGCCTTGGTCAGGTAATCCGCCCACTGGTCGGCCAGATCCTTCGCCGAGATGTCGCCGAGCAGGGCCTGCTGCGAGGTCTTGATCGCCAGCGAATCCTTGAAGAAGGCGAACTCTTCCAGATAAGTCGGCATAACCGTCGGCACCGTGTTCGGGTCCGCCAGTTCCTCGAACCAGCCCTTGAACTGGTCACCGGCGTAGAAGGGATCCTTCTCGGCCGCCGTATAGGCCGGCAGGGCGCCGATGCGCTTGTTCCACTCGATATTGCCTTCCGGCCCTTCGAGGGTGGCGATCAGCTTCCAGGAGAGATCCTTGTTGCCGCTGGTCGAAAACATCGACCAGCCGCCATAACCGATGGTCGGGAAGGACTTGCCGTCCGGGCCCTTGGGCAGCGGCATGACGCCGAAATCTTCCTTTTTCATGCGTTCGGCAATGGCGATCAGCGCATCCGGATCCTGGTCGAGGAAGGCGCAGGTGCCGGAATAGAAGCCGGCGACGACTTCGTTGAAGCCCCAGTTGACGCTGTCCTTCGGCGCGTAGCCCTTCTTGTAGAGATCGACCATCCATTCGATGCCCTTGGCCCAGCCGGGGCTGTTCATCGTCGAGGTGCCGTCTTCCTTGAAGTACTTGTTGTCGCCGGCCATCGAGGCGGCGAAGATCATCCAGCCGTTGAGGCCGCCCGGTCCGCCGCGCATGCAGTAGCCGTATTTGCCGGACAGTTTGGAGACCTTTTCCGAGGCGGCGGTGAACTCTTCCAGCGTCTTCGGCGGCGCTGCGACCCCGGCTTCCGAAAGCAGTTTCTTGTTGTAGAACATCGCCCGGAGATAGAAGCCGTAGGGCAGCATATAGGCGGTGTTCTTGACGTCGCGGCCGAGTTCGAGCGCCCGCGGCGTCAGCTCCTTGGTGTGCTCCCACTTTTCAAGATAGGGCTCGAGGCTTTCGAGCATGCCGTTATTGGCATAGAGCGACAGCCAGGTATCCGGCATTTCCATCACGTCGGGCACATCGCCGGCCGAGACCATGGTCGCGAACTTCTGGAAGGCTTCGTTCCAGGGCAGCGAGATGATGTCGACCTTGGTGCCGGGATTGGCGGCCTCGAACTTGCCGACGATCGATTTCAGCGTTTCGGTGCGCTCCGGGCTGGTGATGACTTCGACAAGCTTGAGCGTCGTGTCGGCGAAGGCCGTGCCCGCCATCATCGAAGCAAAGAGCGTTGAGATTATTAGCTTTTTCATGGCTCAGTTCCCCCTTGTTAGGTTTCTCTCAGGTTTCAGGATTGTGAGGCGGCGGCGAGCGCCTCCTCGATGTCCCTCCACAGGGCCTCGGTTCCTTCGAGGCCGACATGGAGGCGTACGGATCGCGCATGGATGCCGAATGTTTGCGCGGAATTCGGCTGTGCCTTCTGCTGAAGCACCACCTCGCCCGGTACGATCAGGCTTTCATGTCCACCCCAGCTCACTCCCAGTTTGAAGAGCTTGAGGTGATCGGCGAAAGCGCGGATATCGACGCCTTCGCGGAAGATGAACGAAAACAGGCCCGAGGTGCCGTTGAGCCCGGCGGGCAGACGGTTGGCAAGCCCCGGGTGGCAGACCGCCTCCACCACATCGAGCTTCTGCAGGCGCCTAGCGATTTCAAGCGCCGAGGCCTCATGGGCTTTCATGCGCAGCGGCAGCGTGCGCAGGCCGCGGATCAGCAGCCAGGCGTCGAACGGCGAAAGCTTGCCGCCGAGATAAGGATAGGCCTCGGCCTTGATGCGCGCAATCATCGCCTGCGAGCCGGCGACGATCCCCGCCACCACATCGCTGTGGCCGCCGAGATATTTCGAGGCCGAATGGATGACGAGATCGACGCCGAGCGTCAGCGGCCGCTGGAAGAACGGGCTTGCCCAGCTGTTGTCGATCATCGAGACGACGCCGTGTTGTTTGGCAAGGGCTGCGAGCGCGCCGACGTCATGCGCCTCCATCACCCAGCTCGTCGGGCTTTCCAGGTAGAGAAGCTTGGCGCCGGGCAGCGCGCGAGCGACCGCCTCCTCATCGCGCCCGTCGACATAGGTCACCTCGATCTTCATCCGTTTCAGGATGGTGCCGAACAGGCGGAAGGCATCGGGATAGACGTGCCGCACGGCGACGATGCGGTCGCCCGGCTCGACGAAACTCAGCACCGCCGACGAGATCGCCGCCATGCCGCTCGCAAAGCCCAGCGCGTCCTCCGCACCCTCGAGCTTGGCCAGCATTTCCTCGAAGGCGCGCACCGTCGGGTTCAGCCCGCGCGTATAGGTCGGCCGCACCTTCTCGCCGCGATAGACGGTGATCATCTCGTCATAATCGGAAAAGGTGAAAAGCGAGGTCTGGAAAATCGGCGGCACGACGGCGTCGGCGAAGTTGCCGTCGTCATGGGCGGTGATGAGGGAAGCAAGATCGAACGGGTCGGCGCCGTTGCTCATTTGGACATTTCCTTGATGTCTTCCTCGACGATATCGAGAATTTTCAATGTTTCCGCCCGCGCCGCCTCGGCATCCCGGGCAACGATCGCGTTGAAAAGCGTGCGGTGAAAGGGAAAGGACCGGCGGGCGAAATCCTGCCGGTCGAACGGATGTTCCCAGAAGCGCTCGAAGGTCTCGCGCATCTGCTCGAGCAGCTGGCGAAACAGCGGATTGTGGGTGGCGTCGTAAACGGCGAGATGGAAGGCCAGATCTTCCGGGCCGGAGGTGCCCTTCTCCAGATGCACCCGCTCCATCTCGTTGAGTTTCTCCTCGATGATGACGAGGTCCCCCGCCGTGCGCCGCCGGGCCGCGACCATGCCCGCCTCGCATTCGATGCCGCGGCGAACCTCCAGCGTCTGTAAGAGAGCGTCGCGCAGGTGCACCGCATCGAACGACAGCGGCATATGGATCGTCGCCCGGGACACCGGCTTCAGCAGGTAGGTGCCGCTGCCCTTGCGCGTCTCGATGACGCCGAGCGCCTGGAAATGACGGATCGCCTCGCGAATGGTCGAGCGGCCGACGCCAAGGGCCGCCATCAGCTCGCGCTCGGCCGGCAGCCGGTCACCCGCCTGCAACCGTGCCTCCTCGACATAATCCGCCAGCGCATCGGTCACCTGACGCGCGCGGTCCATGACCGGAAGCGGCCGGATCACCGGCCTGTCGCTACGATTTGCCTTCATGGTTCCCCATTTTCTTATCAGGCAGTCAGGCTTTTAAATTGGTCTGACATCTTAGCATTTCTCAAAGATGGGAATGCGTCAAGGGGTGTTTTGCGACGGTTTAAGGACCCCTTGCATGGCCCAGACCAGGGTTTGGGTGTCCCAAAAGAAGGTCTGACGCGGCCAAAATGGTTTTCGGCAGCTGGAAAGGGAAATTAGACGCGTTGCATTCAGCGGAAGTGTTGTGAGGATTTTGCCGTTTCGTCTCTTGCAAGCTCGTGAAGCATTGTCTGTGAAACCAGCAAACTACGCCCCACCCTGAACCTGTTCCACGATGGCCGGACCGGTTCCCCGAACTCAGCCAGAGACCAGCTATGTCATGTCCGCCAACTCCCCGGCTATCGCAACTTAAATCCCCAAGCTTCGGGATCGAGATATTCTCGAGGCGGCTGCATTTCGTTCATGTCAACGGGCCGACGGGTGAATTTCACCGTGTCAAAGCTTTCGACCGCGCTCCAGCCGGACCAATAGTCGTCTTTCAAAGGAATACCGTCGGAAGTGATGCACTGCTTTTGGCCTGCATCGGCCATGTTCGGCGTCAGGTCATACCATGTGCAATTCTCGCCTAGAAACTGGTCCTGCTTGCCCAGATTTTCCATTCCCCTTGACATGCCGAAGTCCATGAAGGGACGCTTCGGGTCCACGGGAGAACGGGCAGCCTCGATCCTACGCTGCCCCTTTGATGACGAATAAGAAATTCCCTGGTTTTCAAGCTCGTTCCAAACCGTGAACTGGATCGATCCGTCCTTGCCCGTCCGTTGACGAAGCCACCAAGGATAATGTCGCAACAAACGCACTTCAGACGTTCTGTCTATCGACGGATTCTCAGACGCCCTTGCGACTAATTTCGCTTCGAAGTCGGTGGCATTCGGAGGGCGATCCGGGTAATTGCGAAGAGGCTTGAACCATGTGCTGGCGTCAAAAAGGCGGCGGGGCGGCGTCACCTCGGCTTCCGGCACCGGGCCGCGCTTGATCTCGGTCAGTCGCGCCTCGGACATCACGTTGCCCTGGGAGAAGAGAACTTTTGTTGCGACTTCGATCCCGTCGCTGGTCAAGCAGGCCAACCAAATGGGGCTTGGCGGAGGGGCTCGAACTATTTGTCGCCAGCGACACTCCTCGCCGCCTACTGTTTCGACATCATCCGTTTCTTTGATCTCCTTGATGCCGAGATATTCGCGCGACGGATCGGCCTGATTGATAGTGAAGCGATTTATCTCCTCCCCGTCCTTCTTGCCTGTCGACAGAACAATGTTCCGGAAGAAGTGCCCGTACCAGATATGTGTCTCGTCACGTTGCGTCTCCTCAACGCGCGTCCAGCCGTTGTGATGTTTCACGACCCTCCAGTTGTCTTTACCATCCCCGTAAGTCTCCCGCACAACCATCGTCGCCGTGTAGTCTGGGACGTTGGTATTGGGGAAAAATGGTACTTGGTCTGCGTGCGCGGTACCTGTCGCTAGCGCAACAGAAAAGAAGACGGTCAGTCGGTTCATTAATTAAACCCTCGTCACTTCGTACCAACAGAGTATCGGCATCGAAGGATCGTTGTGCGGATTGCCACAATTCGAAGCCGTCCGTCGAAGACGGATTAGCTATCAGTTGCTCCTCTGGTTCCGGGAGGCTCGGGAAGACGCATAGAATTTTTTTTGCATCGTTCACTTCCGTGTAGACCACGAAGAAATCGTCCACCATTTTCCCGAGGACGTCTTCCTGGAACGATCCCCCGCCGGTATTGAAGGTGGCTGATCCGAAAAGATATGGGGCGCCATTATAGCCACTAAGGGCAGCGGCCACCATTCCACTTGTCAGTGCATAGTTGGCCCATACGTTATCCTGAACAATTTGAATGTTTGCGACAAAGTCGTTGTCGCTCTTATCAATCCAGTCTGATTTTTCAATTGCATCCCAGGTAATTTGACTACCCTGGACTGCGCCGTAGTATCCCTCGGTGGCGAAGATGTAGTACGTATCGAAGCCATCGCCCCCCCTGAGGAAATCTACCTCGCCATCATACCACTCAGAATGAAGCGTGGAGAGATTTAACTGATCTGGATTACCCGCTCCGCCGATCAGGATATCGTTGTCCGCGCCTCCCAAAATGTAGTCGCTACCAGCCTCCCCAAAGAGCTTGTCGGAATACGAATTTCCCGAAAGAAAGTCATCGCCGTCTCCACCGAACAAAGTGTCGCTACCCGTGCCTCCGTACAGATAATCGTCCCCAGAACCAGAGTGGATTAGGTCATCACCGCTAAGGCCAATTAATAAGACCGGGTCCGAGAAGTCCCTTGTGTCGATCTCATTCCCCCCGCGTATTCCCCCCTCTCCTAGATCATCAACAAGCACCAATCCGGTCAGATCACTCAAGCTGTCCCCGAACAGATCAAGCGTCGCTAGTTGGTCCTCTGAGAGCGTCGAATGATAGGACGCGCGCTCAACGAACAGAGGATCGTAATAAGAGTCCTTGGACATTTCACCAGCAATAATCTGCTCAACTTTGACTGTGGCGCCCACGTAGTCAAAATCACTGTTCTGCAGAAAGTTCGGGGGAACCCCCCGATTCAAACCGTCCGTATAGCCCATGACGCCATGTATAATCTCGTGCATGAGCGCCTGTTCGAAGGAGTAATGTGATACTGTCCCCTCGGTATCGATAACGTACTTGCCGTCCACGACCTGCGGGTCGTACTTGACCAACAATGAGTTTTCTAGAGAACCCATCGCATCGCGAACGTGCTCGAAGGTAAGGATTTTGCCAGCTGCCACGACATCGAAAATACTCTGGGCCGTTGGGGAAATTCTGTACAAATCGGTTATCAGCGCTTTGATGCGCGCCTCCTCCCCAGGGAGGGCATCAACGAAATTAAGGTTGTTCAGAACCTCTTGAATTCCCATCAGGGTTTCTCCTTTGACGTGATGGATCCAGTATCGAGAAACGAACAGGCGCGTCACCACCGGATAACAAGGGCTCGGCTTCCTCGAGCAAATCTAAGTTTAATTTAGCTATGGCGTATCTGCAGCAGGCACACGGCCAGGATCGGCGAAATATAAATCTCGGCGTAACGATGCAATAACGGTCTCCCTACCTCATTTTTCTTGCCCCTAAGATAAAGCTCTAAAGAGCTGGGAGCCTGAGCTTCCGCTCCATGCTCCGACTGAGCATCTCGGCTATCTGGACAGGATCGCCTTCGATAATCGCCCCAAATTACACCCCCATAAGTATCATTTATATATGATGTAATGCGATAGTTGCATATAGTGCAAGCTCATTCGACGAACCAACGAAGGGAATCTTAACAGTCGATTGAGCTGCGCGACCATTCCTTCTGACCGCGACGTGTGATGATGCCCACTCGGCGTCGCTCTGGCCGGAGTCAGGGACGTTGATCAATAACTGAATCTCGTCTTCGGATGCTTCCTCATAAATCACCGGTACAGTTTATCGAACACGCTTCCGCAAGAGGATCATGTTACGCTCGCCCAATAAATTAGAGATATATTAAAACCAGACTGCTATTCCTCGCACTCTATGCAAATCCAGCAGCATAGGGTGGAGAAAAACATTGAAGACCTCATATAACGCGCTACGCGCATTGCTTATCATTGCCAACATTACATCGCCGTTGACCGGATATTCCGCCGCCTATGCTGCGACGCCGCCGGCGCATGGGCTTCCTTCGCCTCAGATTTCCAAGGCGCTCGATGCACTGCTGTTGCCCGTCAACAAGGCTGTTATAAAGAAGTTCAAGCTCGCCAAGGGCGAACACGGCGTATTGGTGCTCTCGGTCAAGAAGGGCGGCGTCGCCGACAAGCAGGGAATCAAGCCGGGCGATGTGCTGTCGGAAGTTCACGGGCATAAGGTTCACAAACCTGTCGACGTCGACGTCGCCGTCAGCCGCGATCTGAAAGCGGGCAAATCCGATATCGCCTTGGCCGTCCTTCGGGATGGTGCGCCGGTGGCCGTCGCCGCCGTCATCACAGTTGAGGAGTACAACGAGGCCATCTCGGTCACGGAAGTTTCGAGCTGGGAGAGCGACACATCGGAGACGTCCTTCTCCTATTCCGAATATGTGTCCGAGGAAACGCAGACAATCGAGTCCTCCTATGAAAGCGAAGAGACGACCGTCGAGGAAGCGATGACGCAGGAAGAATCTTCCAGCGATGAGGAAACGAGCGACGACAGTTCCGAGGATGACGGCGACGATGGCGATGACGGTGACGATGACGGCGGTGACGACGGCGATTCCGAAGAATAACGATAGCCTACCGGAGATCTGGGGCGTGTGACCCGTCTGCCGCAACGCATCGGCCACCACTTTGTGGCCGATGCATTGATCAAGCGCGAAATCGTCCGGCTGTCGGTGGATCGACTGCTCCGGCGCCAGCCCTTTCGGTCCTAAAAATTTTAGATGCTCGCGCTGATAGACGTTTGCGACCACGCAAGCGTCCATTGTGCCTTCGAGCGTGCCATGAGATGTTCCCAGGAGATGAGCCCTGAGGGACACGCAGTGAACCATGCGCGACTATGTGAAAAGTAAAGACTTTCATCGCCATATGCGTTCGCTGCTGGCCTCGAGATTTCAGGAACTCGGCTGGGGGTCGCAACCTGCGGGCAAATGTAGCTTTGCCCGGGGCGGACGGGTTTGCTGGCTGCAGGTCTCCCAATATTCGAACGCCATTATGGGCGCCAAATTCACGATCAACATGACCGAGGGCGCCAGCCCCGCCGGCGACACAAGAATACTTTTTCGCCTCAACGAGGCGGATCGAGCGGTTGGAAAAACTCTGGAAGAAAGCATCATTGCGCGCCTACCCAGGCCCGATCCCGACCCGGAGATCGAAGTCGTCGGAGACAACGGTCAAACCATATTGGTCCGGCTGGGCGATCTGGCTCGAGCAAATCCACGACAATGGGACGCTCCCTCCGATGTCTGGCTGCCCTATTTCGGCAAGAACGATCTCGACGACTGGGCTGCGTTTCTCTTGCCTCGCCTTGAGCGGCTGACCGCACCGTCCTCATCGGAAAAGATCGCTCCGCAGCTGTGGGCTCAGCGGTTTCGCCGTCTCACCGGCTTGTTCCGCTCAAAGTGAGAGCTACCCGGCGGCGATCGAGCCGCTTGATCGCGTCCCCGCCGGCCGGCTTTTAACCGCCTACCGGCTCCAGTGACGCGTTCACGATGATTTCAGTACTCCTCTATCGCCAATCCGCTACAACCGCCTTTCATTGAAGGAGTTCGAGGATGCCGCGCGAGAGCGTCAACGACCTGATGGCCTTTCTGGCCGTCGCCCGGGAGAAGAACTTCACCAGAGCGGCTGCCAAGCTCAGGGTGTCGCAATCCGCATTGAGCCATATCATTCGGCACCTCGAGACGCGGCTCGACCTTCGTCTTCTCACGCGGACGACGCGGGCGGTCTCCCTGACGGATGCGGGCGAGAAGTTGTTTCGCGGCGTTGGCCCGCTCTTCGATGAGATCGATGCGCAACTCGAAAACCTGACCGCGCTCCGGGACAAACCGGCGGGAAACATTCGTATCACGGCCTCGGATCATGCCATCAAGTGGAAGATCTGGCCCAGGCTGCAGAGCTTCTTTCCGGAGTATCCGGAGGTGAAGGTGGAGCTTATACGCGAGAACGGGTTAACCGACATCGTGACCGAGCGCTTCGATGCCGGCGTCCGGATGGGCGAGCAGGTCGCCAAGGACATGATTTCGGCACGCATCAGCCCCGATTTCCGCTTTGCCGTCGTCGGCGCTCCTGCCTGTTTCGAGAACATAGGAATTCCTGAGCATCCGCAGGATCTCGTCCGGTACAACTGCATCAACGAGCGCCTCGCCACCCTGGGCGGCTTCTGGCCGTGGGAATTCGAAGACGAGGGTAAGGAAATCAAGATCCGGGTCGAAGGACAGCTCGCCTTCAACAACTCCTACCAGGGCGTGGAAGCCGCCCTGCAAGGGCTGGGACTTGCTTACGTTCCCGAGGACGTTGCCCTGCCCTATATAGTGCAAGGTCGCCTTGTGCGGGTGCTCGAGGCCTTCTCGCCTTACTGGGATGGCTACCACCTCTACTATCCCAGCAGGCGACAGTCCTCTCCTGCTTTCTCCGCGCTCGTGGAGTTTCTACGTCACCGGACGTGACGCCCCCGTCAAGCGCAGCAATCGCGCGTTGCCGGACGTGCTCCTGTTAACCGCCCACCGGCTCCAGATCGACCAGCGCCTTGATCGGCAGATGGTCGGAGGCAATGCGCGCCAGCGGCGTATCATGCGCTTCCACCTCTGAGATGATCCCTTTGCGGTTGGCGATGATGCGGTCGAGCGCCAGCAGCGGCAGCCCGGCGGGAAAGCTCGGCACGGCGGGCGGCAGCTCGCCGAAGGCGGATTGGAAGGTGTTGAGCGAGGAGCGGTCGCCGAGCCGCCATTCGTTGAGATCGCCGAGCAGGATGGTCGGCATTTCTCGTCTGTCGTTGATGAGGTCGACCAGCATGCGGGCCTGCTGGGCTCTGTTGTGGCGCAGCAGGCCGAAATGCGCGGCGATGATGCGCAGCACCCCGCCTTGCTCGAGTTCGATTTCGGCGACGAGGGCGCCGCGCGGCTCCAGACCCGGCAGCTTGACCTGGTGCACATCGTGCACCAGCCCTTTCTTGAACAGCACGACATTGCCATGCCAGCCATGCGCCTTGGCCATGCCGGCGACCGGCACCGGGATCAGTCCCGTCTCCCGTTCCAGCCGACCGAGGTCGAGAAGGCCGGTGCGTTCGCCAAAGCGCGTATCGGCCTCCTGCAGCGCAATCACATCGGCGCCGATTTCATGGATCACCCGGCTGGTGCGCTCCGGATCGAAACGACGGTCGGTGCCGACGCATTTGTGCACGTTATAGGAGGCGATCAGCGTGCCGGCACTGCGCGGCCTTGCCTCCGTATAGGCCGGGTCGAGCCGCTTTTTTCTGCTCCTGATCGAGGCGAGAATGCTGGCGGGAAGATTGTGTTTTCTGGCCTGCATCGGAAGGCGCGCTTGTTCCGTTGATCAAAAAAGGTTTCTTCCGGCAGTATAGGCGGCCAAGCCGAACTTGCCACATCGGAGCGCAAATAATCCCTTCAGAGATAGGGTGACCCCAGCCATAACACCTTCTCCAGCAGCCGCACCGGGAAAGGTCGTGCCTGTAAGCCCTCCAGCGTCACCGGCGTTGCCGATTTCAGGGTTTCCTCGATATGCTCGTCGATTTCGCCGGCGAAGCCCTCGTTGAGCACTTCGAGATCGACCTCGAAATTCAGCCGCAGCGAGCGCGGGTCGAGATTGGATGAGCCGACATAGGCCCAGGTGCCGTCGATCGTCAAAAGCTTCGAATGGCTGAAGCTGCCGGTCGAGCGCCAGATGCGGCAGTAATTCTTGAGGATCTGGTCGAATTGCGCCGTCATCGCCCGGTCGACCAGCACGAGATTGTTAACCGCCGGCACGACGATATCGACTTCGACGCCACGCCGCGCCGCCGTCACCAGGGCGCCGATCAGCTCGCGGTCCGGCAGGAAATAGGGCGACATGATGCGGATCGACTGTCGCGCCACGGAAAAGGCGCCCGTCAGCATCTTGTGGTTTGTCTCCAGGCTGCGATCCGGCCCGGAGGCGACGACGCGCATCAGGATCGGATCGCCGGGGTTGCGTTGCGTCGGCTCGATGCGCCAGGCCTCGCCGTTCAACAGTTCCTGCGTGGAGAAGCGCCAGTCTTCGGCGGCAAGATCGAAGAGGTCGGCGACGACAGGGCCGGTGACGCTGAAATGCGTGTCGTGCGCAAAGCTCTCGCCCGTCGCCTCCTCGCTGAAACCCGCTCTTATGTTCATCCCGCCCGTCAGCGCGATCTTGCCGTCGACGATCAGGATCTTGCGGTGGGTACGCAGATTGGCATAGGGCAGCCGCAAGCCCATGATGACATTGCCGTTGAAGACGGCGACGGTGACGCCGCCATCCCGCAGGTGACCGAGAATGCTCGGCACCGAATAACGCGCGCCGACCGCGTCGATCAGCACCCGCACCTCGACACCGCGCCGGACCGCCGCAATCAGCGCATCGGCGATGCGAAGACCGATGACATCGCGGTCGAAAATATAGGTTTCGAGCAGGATGCTGCGCGCCGCCTCGTCGATCGCTGATTTCATCGCCGCATAGGCCTCGTCGCCGGTCTCCAGCACATCGATCGAATTGCCCGAGGTCAGCGGGTTGCGGGTCACCCGGTCGCCGAGCGTCTGCAGCGCCGCAAAGCGGCGTCCGTATTGGCTGATCACCGTCTCGGCCTCGGCATCGAACGTCTCCAACTCGTCGATTTCGGCCGCCGGCAGCAGCGCGTCGCGGCGAATGCTCAGCGATTTCCGGCGGATGCGGTTGATGCCGGCAATCGCATAGAGCACCGCGCCGATGATCGGAGACAGAATGATGACGCCGACCCAGCCGATCGCGGCGCGCACCTCCTCCTTGGTCATGGCGGCATGGATCGCCGCCGCGGCCCCCATGGCGATCGAAACGACAAAGAGGATATGCGGCCAGTAGGTCGACAGGAGATAGAACATCGCTGGCAAATATAGCCGGGAAACGGCGGCGTTCAATCGCGCCGGCTCTCTCTCATGACGCGAATTTTTTCGCTGTGGTCATTTTGCCGGCTCGCTCCGCCGCAGGAACAATCCCGGCACAGAACGATTGGTCCTGAGGAGATGAGGACCGCCATCATGAACATCGCCGCAAATCTCGGTCCGGCCCTGGCGCTCGACATCGCGGATGCGACAAGTATTGCCGGGCTCCGGCATCAGGCCGAAGGCTGCACCCGCTGCGATCTCTACAGGAATGCCACGCAGATCGTCTTCGGCGAGGGGGCTGGGAAAGCCGAGATCGTCCTTGTCGGCGAGCAGCCGGGCGACCAGGAAGATCTGATCGGCAGGCCCTTTGTCGGTCCGGCAGGCCGGCTGCTCGATCAGTGCCTTGAAGAGGCCGGTCTCGACCGCGAGCGCTGCTACGTCACCAATGCCGTCAAGCACTTCAAGTTCACGCAGCGCGGCAAACGGCGGCTGCATGCAAAACCCAATGCCGGCGAGATCCGGCGTTGCGCCTGGTGGCTCGGCGCGGAACTCGGCATCATCAAACCGAAACTCGTCGTCACCCTCGGCGCAAGCGCGCTTTACGCGCTGCTCGGGCCGAAGGTAAAGCTGACGCCGGAGCGTGGCCATATCCTGCATCCGGCAAACCGTCCGCCTGTCCTGGTCACAATCCACCCCTCCTATCTCCTGCGCATTCGCGACGAGGCCGAGCAGCGAAGGCTGCGCCGGAATTTCGTGTCAGATCTGCACAAGGCGGCGGAGTTTCAGCTCCGCTGATTGCCGATTCTAAACCCTGGCATGCTGCAATGCGAAAATATTTGCGGTTGCAGGGCGATTTCTCTTGAAACAGCCCCGCTCCTCTGGAACCATCCGGGGCAGTATCGCGTTCGAACGACGGCATCATGTGACTGGAGATCAGCGATGACAGAAACTCGGGACGAGTGGATCAAAAAACGTGCCTACGCCCTCTGGGAAGAAGAGGGCTATCCGACAGGGCGAGACTCCATCCATTGGGAACAGGCACGACACGAGCGCGAGGCGCTCGACGGCTCCGCTGCTTCTTCCGCCGGCAAGGAAATCAAGCCCAGGGCGAAGCGAAGCGTCGCCGGCAGCAAGACGAACGGCGTCGTCACACCGGCGCCGAAACGGACGGCGAGCCGCAAGACGGCGTCCTGAATACCGCAATACCGAGCAGATCGATTGAATAAAGGGCGTCGTCGCGGCGCCCTTTGATGCTGTTTGTCATATGCCTGAATTAGTTGTGCTTTATGGAATTTCAAAGGTGGGCTTCCTCGGGGGTGAACAGAGGCCGGATGACGCAGCAAGCTTTGAGGCTTCCCAAAAAACTTGAGCCCTCGCCGGAGAAGCGGGAACGACGGCATTCACTGGCTGTTTGTGGCGAAACCGGGGAAGTTGCCATGAACGACGGCCATACCGATATTCTCTTCGCCCCGCTCGCCACAGCCGGCGGCCGCCCGTCGACCGCGACCGTGTGAGGGATGGAGATGTCGCTCCTCGTCATCGCCGCACTGCTCTATGTTGGTCTCGCGCTCGGCTTCATCCTTGTCGTCGACAATCTCGTCGGGTTGGTTTTCCGCGATCCCCGTCAGCCGGTGCAGCCGCCCTCCTTCGACATCGGCCGCGCCTTCGCTGCATCGCAAAAGCTCCACCGAAAATAACAGCCGCGGTCGCGCCTCAGACAGTTTCACGTCGATCATCCCGTCTCCACCGGAAGCTGGCACTGCCGGCATTGTTCCGCATCCCGCCTTTTCCTGCCGATGCGCTCGCCGGAACTTTTGCGGTCGGCGACGGTTCAACCCCTTTGCAAACCAGAGGAGGCTGATATGCCGAGAGGTGACAAGTCCGACTATACCGATAAACAGAAACGCAAGGCCGAGCACATCGAAGAAGGCTACGAGGATCGCGGCGTCTCCGAGAAGGAGGCCGAACGGCGCGCCTGGGCGACGGTCAACAAGGAAAGCGGCGGCGGCAACAAATCCGGCTCCGGCCGCGGCAAGAAGGATACGCATGAATCCTCCGAAAAGGGTGGCCGCGCCGGCGGCGCTGCATCCGCCGCACGCTCGAAAGCCGAACGCTCCGCCTCGGCGAAGAAGGCAGCCGCGACGCGCAAACGCAACGAACACCACAGCCACCACTAACAAGTAAGCCGAGGTTGGTGGTCTGCCGCCACCGGCATCCGGCAAAGGGATCAGTCATGGCCAAATCGAAGAAGAAATGGTCGCAGGACGTCACCGAACACAGCGACGCGATGGACTTGAAGAAAGGAGCGTTCAAATCGGACGATCCGAAGAAGATTGCCCGCTCCATCAAGCACTCCGCCGAGGAAAGCGATCGGCGCAAGTCGAGCCCCTTCCGCGCGGCCATGTCGATGCTGACCTTCTACATCAACCGCGCCGGCGACCAGCTGACGAAAAAGCGGCGCGGCACCCTTGAAAAAGCCAAGGACGAACTGCGAAAAGACTTCGGTCGTCAACCGAAGGGCTAAGCGAATATGCCATACGAGCTTTATTATTGGGACGGCATCCAGGGTCGTGGCGAATTCGTGCGCTTGGCGCTGGAGGAAGCCGGCGCCGACTATATCGACATCACCCGTGAACCCGGGCGCGGCACCGGCGCCATGTTTAAGATCATGGAAAGCGAAAGCGAACCGCACATTCCCTTCGCGCCGCCCTTCCTCAGGGATGGCGACCTCATCATCGCGCATGTCGCCAATATCCTGTTTTATCTTGGCCCGAAGCTCGGTCTTGCGCCCGAGAATGAAGGGCTTCGCCATGTCGCCAACGGCCTGCAGCTGACCATCACCGATTTCGTCGCCGAGGTGCACGATACGCACCACCCGATCGACATATCGCTCTACTACGAAGACCAGAAGCAGGAGGCGAAAGCCCGCTCGGCCGCCTTCATCCACCAACGCATTCCGAAATTCCTCGGTTATTTCGAGCGTGTGCTGGAGCAGAACCCGAACGGCTCTGGCCACATGATCGGCAATGCGCTCACCTATGTCGACCTGTCGATCTTCCAAGTGGTCGAGGGCCTGCGCTATGCCTTTCCGAAAGCCATGGCCAGCCGCAAGGCGGAATACCCCGCTCTGTTCGCATTGCGCGACGCGGTGGCGAAGCGCCCGAACATTGCCCGCTATCTCGCCTCCCCTCGCCGTCTCGCCTTCAACGAGGACGGAATCTTCCGGCATTATCCCGAACTCGATAGCGCCGGATGAGGTCGGAGCCGCTTATTCCAGCGGTGCGGCCGCATCGAAGAAATCGCTCCAGGGGTCCTTCGGCCGGGTCCGCAGTCGCTGCGGCACATTGGCGAGCGTGAAAGCCGCCGGGCCGGTCACCTCGTTCAACTCCTGCCAATCGAGCGGCATCGAAACCGGAGCACCCGGTCGCGCCCGCGTCGAATAGGCCGCGACCGCCGTATTGCCGCGGCCGTTGCGGAGATAGTCGATATAGATATGCCCGCCGCGTTTGGCCTTCGTCGCGGTCGAGAGATATTTGTCCGGCATATCGGCCGACATGCTCTCGGCGAGCGAGTGGGCGAAATCCTTGACCTCGGCCCAGCCGGCCTTCGGCGCCAGCGGGCTCACCACATGCAGCCCCTTGCCGCCGGAGGTCTTGACGAAGGCGGCAATCCCGCGGGCTTCCAGCCGCGCCTTCACGTCGAGTGCGGCCGCAATCACCGCGCTCCAGGCCACGTCTTCGCCGGGATCGAGATCCATGGTGATCATGTCAGGTCTTTCCCAATGATCGATCGTCGTGCCCCAGGGATGGATCTCGAGCACGGCCGACTGCACCAGTGCCGCGACGCCGTTGAAATCCACGATATCAAGCAGCTTTTCGCCGTCGGCATCCTGCGGGTCGGCGACCTCCTCGATATGGGGATTCATGCCCTTCCAGGCGTGTTTCTGGAAAAACCGCTGATGGCCTTTTATTCCGTCCGGCAGACGCAGCAGCGCCAAAGGCCGGTTGACGACATAGGGCGCCATGAAGCGCCATACCGCGGCGTAATAATCGGCGAGCGCCTGTTTGGTCACGCCCTCGTCCGGCCAGTAGAGCCGGTCGGGATGGCTCAACGATACGTCTGATTTCGGCAAATTACCCGGGCTCATTCCTCGATCTCGCGTGTCAGGAAATCAAGTAGCCTGTTTTCCTCGGCCCGCAAGCCCCGCAGCGGTTCGGTGCCGCTGTCGATCAGCGGATGATCGTTGCCGGCGAGCGCGGTGATCGCCGGATGAATATAGCTCGAGCGGGAGATTGCCGGCGTGTTGTGCAAGGTCTCGGCCGCCGCCTCCGACATTTCCTTCACCGTCGGCCGGCCGCCGCGCATGATCGTCTCGCGCGCCGCCCCGAACGCCGCGAGCGACCCTGCCCAGGTGCGGAAGGTCTTCGCCGAAATCGGAATCTGCGATATCTCGGCCAGATAGGCGTTCAGCCGCCCGGAATCGATCGGTTTCAGCGCCCCGCTTTCATCCTTCCAGACGAAGAGCTGGCGGCCGGGCAGGTCGGCGATTTCCTCCAGGATCTTCTGCAGCCTCGGATGTTTGAGGCTGCGCTGGACGCGCTTGCCGCCCTTGGCGCGGAATTTCAGCTCGATCTGTCCGTCGACGATCTTCAGGTGCCGCTTCAGCAGCGTCGTTGCGCCATAGGTGCCGTTCTCCCGGACATAGGCCTGGTTGCCGACCCGCAAATGCGCCTCGTCGAGCAGGGTCGTCAAAGCCGCCAGCACGCCGTTGACATCCTCCGCGCCGGTGTCGAGATGACGCAGCACCGTGCGGCGTATCCTCGGCAATGCCCGGCCGAATTCGATCAGCTGGTGGAATTTTCCAGCGCTGCGGAAGGATTGCCAGTCCTTGTGGTAGCGGTATTGCTTGCGCCCGCGCGCATCATAACCCGTCGCCTGCAGGTGGCCGTTTTCATAGAGGCAGATCCAGACATTCTCATAGGCCGGCGGCAGGCCGAGCGCGCCGATGCGCGCCCGCTGCAATTCATCGGCCAGCGTCGTGCCATCCGGCATCACATAGCTGAAGCCCTTGCCCTTCCTTCGCCTGCGGATGCCCGGTTCGGTATCGCTGACATAGACAAGGCCGAGTTCGGTGATGGCTTCGGCATTCATGCTCTGATTGACCTGCTATTTGCTGCGGCGGCCGAACTGGAACCAGCGGCGGCGCTGGGCCTTGGTCGCGCCCTCCGGCGGCTGGGTCTGCCCTGTCGGCGCAAAAACGGCCGCGCTCTGGGTATAGACGATGACGGGATTGTCCTGGTCGTGCACCTGGAAAGCGCCGGTCTCCGCCCCTGTGTCGAGAACCCGCGACCATTGCGTCAGCCCGTTCACCTCGGGCAGATGGACTTCGCAATCGCCGCCGGCGTTGAGGACGAGGAAGAGATCGTCCATCGTCTCGGTATCCGGCGCCTGCGCGCTTTTCGAAATATAGACGCCGAGCACCTGCAATCCGTCGTCGTTCCAGGCGCCGTCATCCATGAAGCTGCCGTCCGGCTTGTACCAGGCGATCTCGATACGCCCGTCCTCGCTGGTCTCGCCGGTCAGAAACCGCTCCTGCCTGAGGACCGGATGAGCCTTGCGGAAGGCGACGGCCTGCCGGCAGAAATCGAGGAAGGGATCGTCGAGCCCATCCCAACTCGTCCAGCCGATTTCATTGTCCTGGCAATAGGCATTGTTGTTGCCGCCCTGGCTGTTGCCGAGTTCGTCGCCGGCCAGGATCATCGGCACGCCCTGGGACAGCATCAGAGTCGCCATCATGTTGCGCCGGCGCCGGGCGCGGGCCGCATTGATACCGGCATCGTCGGTGGCGCCCTCAGCGCCCATATTGTCGGAATGATTGTCCGAATGGCCGTCCCTGTTATCCTCGCCGTTCGCCTCGTTGTGCTTGCCGTCGAACGAGACCGTATCCGTCAGCGTGAAACCGTCATGGGCCGACAAAAGATTGATCGAGGACGTCGCGCCCCGGTCTGAATGGTTGAACTGCGGCGCCGAGCCGGTGACACGGGCCGCCACTTCCGACACCATGCCGCCATCGCCCTTCCAGAAACGGCGCACGTCGTCACGGAACTTGTCGTTCCATTCGCGGAAGGGGTACGGGAAACCACCGACCTGATAACCGCCCTCGCCGATATCCCAGGGTTCGGCGATCAGCTTGACGCCGGCCAGGATCGGATCCTGGCGGATCGCCCCGAAGAACAGGCCCTGCCGATCGAACTCCAGATCCTGCCGCCCCAGCGTGCTGGCGAGATCGAAGCGGAAGCCGTCGATATGCATGACGCCCACCCAGTAGCGCAGGCTGTCGAGCACCATGCGCATCACCATCGGGTTGGCGACATTCAGCGTATTGCCGGTGCCTGTCGTATCGAAGGTGTGACGGGGATCGTCGGGCGAGAGAATGTAATAACTCGCATTGTCGAGCCCGCGGAAGGAGAGCGTCGGCCCTTTCTCGCTGCCCTCGGCCGTGTGGTTATAGACCACGTCCATGAAGACCTCGATGCCGGCGGCATGGAACTTCCGCACCATGGTCTTGATCTCGGTGATCTTGTCGCTCGACATGTAGCGCGATTGCGGCGCGAAGAAACCAAGCGTCTGGTAGCCCCAATAGTTCCTCAGGTTCTTTTCCAGAAGATAACGATCGTCGAGGAAATACTGGATCGGCAGGAGCTCGATCGCCGAAATGCCGAGCTTGACCAGATGATCGATGATCGGATCGCTGCACATGCCGAGAAAAGTGCCGCGCAGCCGGTCCGGCACCTTCGGATGCGTCATCGTCAGGCCGCGCACATGCGCCTCATAGATGATCGTATCGGGCCAGGGGCGGCGGATCGCCTCTTCACCCGCCCAATCGAAGTCCGGATCCTGCACCACGCCCTTGACCGTGAAAGGCGCGCTGTCGCGGTCGTCGAAGGAAAGGTCGTCCTCGCCGATCCGATAACCGAACAGCGCGTCGTCCCATTGCAGCTCCCCCGTCACCTGTTTGGCATAGGGATCGAGCAAAAGCTTGTTGGCGTTGAAGCGGTGGCCGGCGTTGGGCTCGTAGGGCCCATGGGCGCGATAACCGTAAACGGTGCCCGGCCCGATGCCGGCGATATAGCCCGACCAGATGTCGCCCTCGCGTTTCGGCAGCGGCAGCCTGGCGACTTCCTCTTTTCCGTCAGGTGAGAAGAGGCAGAGCTCTATCTGTTCCGCATGGGCCGAGAAGACCGCGAAATGCGTCCCGGAACCCGTATACTCCGCCCCCAGCTCCGGCTTGAGGAAGTCGAGTTCCGAAAATGAAAAGCTCATGATGCCCCGCTTGGTGATATGGCCAAGCGGGAAACGTCATGGCGGTTCGAAAGTTCCGTCCTTGACGGGAAAAGCCTAGGATGCGGCTCGCCGAGACCGCTATGGCATCAGCTGGCCGCCATTGACCTCGATGATCTGGCCGGTGATGTAACCCGACAGGGTCGGTGAGGCGAGGAAGAGATAGGCGCCGACGCAATCCTCGGAGGTACCGACGAAGCCCATCGGGATCGACTTGCGCTGCAGCTCCATCTGCTCGTCATTGGTGTAACGCTCGTGGAAGGGCGTGGCGATGACGCCGGGCGCCACCGCATTGACGCGAATCCTGTCGGCGACGAATTCCTTGGCATGGCCGCGGGTGATCGTCGAGACGAAGCCTTTGGAGGCGGCATAGAGGATCGCGCCGTTGCCGCCGCCGTTACGGGCGGCGATCGAGGTGGTGTTGATGATGAAGCCGCCCTGCTTCTTCAGCCAGGGATGGGCCGCCCGCGTGGCCGCCAGCACCGAGCGGGCATTGAGATCCATGACCGCGGCATAATGCGCATCGGTATATTCCGAGGTCGGCTTGCGCCCCAGCATGCCGCCGGCATTGTTGATGAGGCCGTCGAGATGACCGAAGGTCTTCGCCGTCTCCTCGACGACCCGCTCGGTCTCCCCTTCCCTCGAGACGTCGCCCTGGATCAGATGCACAGTGCCGCCGGCCGCCCGGATCTCCTCGCCAAGCGCCTCCGCCGGCTCGCGGCTGGCATTGTAATGCACGCCGACCTTGGCCCCTTGCGCCGCAAAGGCGCGGGCAAGCGCCGCCCCGATCCCGGTCGAGGCGCCGGTGATCAGCACCGCCTTGCCGGCGAGATCCGGCAGTTTGATGGATGCAAGCAATTGCGCAAGTTCTGCCATGGCTACAAAGCCTCCCGAAAACCAAGGACATAGGTGATGAAACAGACGGGGGAAGTCTATCAGCCGAAATCTGAGAAGGGCAATGCACGAAAATGGGAGATTTGCATCTTCGCGGGGATGCCGTGGCTGTCTCGCTCGCGTGAACGACCCCTCCCCAACCCCTCCCCACAAGGGGGAGGGGCTTAACCTGCCGCACCCGTTTTCCATATCTGCGACGTTTCGAGTGGGACGAGGCAGGCGCTCCGGGTTAGTCCCTCCCCCTTGTGGGGAGGGGTTGGGGAGGGGTTTTCCAGTGGCCTGACAGATCTCCTTGATTGGAGAAACTCATCACGAAGACACGCCCAAAACCGCCTCCTGCTCCCGCCGGGCAAGAGGCGGGAATGCCAGCGCAATCGCCGCAGCCCCGAGCCCCACCATCGCCGAGCCGATGAACAGCCAGGAATAATTGGCAAAAGTGTCGAATATCCAGCCGCCGATCAGAGGACCGAAGGCCATGCCGAGGCTGGAGAGCATCGTCGCTGCGCCGAGGACGGTACCGATGATGCGCTGGCCGAAATATTCCCGCGCCAACACCGCATAGAGCGGCATCACGCCGCCATAGGCGCTGCCGAAGACGATGGCGAGCGCGTAGAATTCGGTCAGCTCGCTGACGAAGAGATAGGTCGCGAGTGCGAGCGCCTGTACCAACAGGCCGGCGACCAGGACCGGCTTCACCCCGATCCTGTCGGCGAAGGTGCCATAGAGCAGCCGGCCGCCGAGGCCCGCCAGCCCTTCGACGCTGTAGATGCTGACGGCCGCCATCGGTGCGACGCCGCAGATCGTTGCATAGTTCACCATATGGAAGATCGGCCCGGAATGGGCCGCGCAGCAGGCAAAGAAGGTCAGGCCCAGTACGATGAACTGCGGCGACCGGAAGACCTTCGACAGCTGTGGCCGGCCGCCTTCCGCGGCAAACTCGGTGCCGGCATCGACGCTCTCGGCAGGCGGGCGCCTGACCAGCAGGGCGGCCGGCACCAGCAGCAGCCAGGTCGCAATGCCGATGATCAACATCGCCGGCCGCCATTCATAGGCGGAGATCAGCCAGCGCGCGAAAGGCGAAATCGTCATCGGCGCGACCCCCATGCCGGCGGAGACGAGCGACACGGCAAGACCGCGGTTCACATCGAACCAGGCGGTGGTCGCCGCGATCATCGGCGCGAAGAAGGCGCTGGCGGCCAGTCCGACCAGGATGCCATAGGTGAGCTGGAACTGCAGCAGCGTCTCGGCGCGGCTCGCCAGCACCAGCGCCAGGCCGAGCAGCAGAGCCCCCGTCAAGACGACGATGCGCGGGCCGAAACGGTCGCTTGCCGTACCCCAGAGGAAGCCGCCGACGCCCATGACGAGGAAATTCAGCGTCATCGCACTGGCGATCCCGACATGCGACCAGCCGGTGGCGGTCGCGATCGGTTCCTGGAAAATCGCCAGCGAGAACATCGCGCCGATAGCGACACATGACATTAAGGCGCCCGCGGCGACAATGACCCAACGATAGGAAACACTCATGGCTTCATACCTCCATGCCGACAGAGTGATCGCGACGCGTGCGCCTCGCAATCTCAAGACGTTCGAGCCGCCGCGATTTCGACAGCCGCTCCCATCTTTTTTGCCGGGAGCCCTACAGAGTCCGAAACATCACCAATGCGTCGACATAACCCTCGCTGGGATGGAGGAAGACGGCGGGAAGCCGGCCGACGATCTCGAAGCCGAGGGATTGCCACAGCTCGACGGCGCGCCGGTTGCTGCTGACGACGAAGTTGAACTGCATCGCCCGAAAACCCCGCAGGCGGGCATGCTCCAGCGAATGTTCGTGCATCCGGCGGGCGACGCCGCGGCCGGCCGCGGCGGGATCGGTCATATAACCGCAATTGCAGACGTGCCGGCCGCCGCCGGCCTGATTGGCCTTGATGTAATAGGTGCCGAGGACGACACCGTCCTCTTCGGCGACGAAGGTCTCGCGGTCCGGCCCCATCCAGTAGGCAAGCGCATCGGCCTCCGAGAGATCACGGTCGAGCGCATAGGTCTCACCGGCACGGATCGTCGGGCCGATGATCCTCCAGATCGCGTCTCGATCGTTCTTGTCTGCGGGTCGGATCAGCATGCCCGATTTCTACAGAAGCCGGGCATGCCGTGCAATGGATTGACCGAATTCAAACCCTTTCGAGCGCGATCGCGATCCCCTGCCCGACGCCTATGCACATGGTCGACAGCGAATATTTTCCGCCGGTCTCGGCAAGCTCCAGCGCCGCCGTGCCGGTGATGCGGGCGCCCGACATGCCGAGCGGATGGCCGAGCGCGATTGCGCCGCCATTGCGGTTCACCCGGGTGTCGTCATCGGCAATGCCGAGGGCGCGCAGCACCGCCAGCCCCTGGCTGGCAAAGGCCTCGTTGAGTTCGATGACGTCGAACTGTTGCTGCGTCATGCCGAGCCGGGCCATCAGCTTGCGCGAAGCCGGGATCGGACCGACGCCCATCACCCGCGGCGGAACGGCGGCGGCAGCCCCGCCGAGGATGCGGGCAATCGGCTTCAGGCCATATTTGCGCGCCGCCGCTTCCGAGGCGACGATCAGCGCCGCCGCCCCGTCATTGACGCCGGAGGCATTGCCGGCCGTGACCGTGCCGCCTTCCTTTTTGAAGGGGGTGGCGAGTTTCGCCAGGGTCTCGATCGTGGTCGCGCGCGGATGCTCGTCCTTGTCGACGATGACGGAATCGCCCTTGCGCTGCGGGACGGTCACCGGGGTAATTTCCTTCGCCAGCCGCCCGTTCGCCTGGGCGGCGGCGGCCTTCGCCTGGCTGCGCACAGCAAAGGCGTCCTGGTCTTGGCGGCTGACGTGATAATCCTCGGCAACGTTCTCGCCGGTCTCCGGCATGGAATCGACGCCGTACTGCTTCTTCATCAGCGGATTGACGAAGCGCCAGCCGATCGTCGTGTCGTGAATTTCGGCGGCGCGCGAAAAGGCCGTCTCGGCTTTGGGCATGACGAAGGGCGCGCGCGACATGCTTTCGACGCCGCCTGCGATCATCAGTTCGGCCTCGCCGGCACGGATGGCGCGGGCCGCTGACATCACCGCGTCCATGCCGGAGCCGCAAAGCCGGTTGATCGTCGTGCCCGGCACCGCGATCGGCAGGCCGGCCAAGAGCGCCGACATGCGCGCGACATTGCGGTTGTCCTCGCCCGCCTGGTTGGCGCAGCCGAAGATCACGTCGTCGACGGCTTCCCAGTCGACGGCGCCATTGCGCTCCATCAGCGCCTTCAGCGGAATGGCGCCGAGATCGTCGGCGCGCACCTGCGAGAGCGAGCCGGCAAAGCGGCCGATCGGCGTTCTGATATAGTCGCAGATAAAGGCTTCGGTCATGGCTTTTCCTCAGAGGTTCGGAACGGTGAGTTCGGCCACCGGCCCGTCGATGTGCAGAGGCGCGCCAGTCATGGCCTGTAGCTCCTCCAGCGACATGGCGGCGAGCTTCTCGCGCAGAACGAAGCGCCCATCGACGATGTCGATGACGGCGTGGCTGGTATAGACGCGGGTGATGCAGGCGACGCCGGTCAGCGGGAAGGTGCATTTCTCCACCAGCTTCGGCTCGCCTGTCTTGGTGACGTGCTCGGTGATGACGCAAACCTGCTTGGCGCCATGCACCAGGTCCATGGCGCCGCCGACCGCCGGTACGCCCTTGCTGCCGACCCGCCAGTTGGCGAGGTCGCCGCTCTGGGCCACCTGATAGGCGCCGAGGATCGCGACGTCGAGATGGCCGCCACGCACCATGGCGAAGCTGTCGGCATGGTGGAAGAAGGCCGCACCCGGCTTCAGCGTCACCGCCTTCTTGCCGGCGTTGATCAGGTCCCAGTCCTCTTCGCCTTCGGCCGGCGGCTCGCCGAAATTGAGGATGCCGTTTTCGGTGTGGAAGATCGCCTGACGGCCGGGCGGCTGATAGCGGGCGACCATTTCGGGGAAGCCGATGCCGAGGTTCACATAGGCGCCGTCGGCAATGTCCTGTGCGGCGCGCCAGGCGATCTGCGCATTGGAAAGCTTGATGTCATCCCTGATATCGATGGTCATATGTAGGCCACTCCGGCTCGGATGAGCTCTTCTTCCTGCTGGGGATTGGGAACGGTGACGACGCGGTCGACGAAGATGCCGGGGGTGACGACATGCTCGGGATCGATGCCGCCGGCCGGCACGATCGACGAGACCTGGGCGATGGTCTTTGCCGCCGCCATGCACATCAGCGGATTGAAGTTGCGGCCGGCCTTGTTGTAGGTGAGGTTGCCCTGGACGTCGCCGACCTGCGCTTTGACGATGGCGAAATCGGCCTTCAGCCAGCGCTCCTGCACATAAGGGCGGCCATCGAATTCGGCGATAACCTTGCCCTCGGCCAGCTCGGTGCCGTAGCCGGTCGGCGTGTAAAAGGCCGGGATGCCGGCGCCGCCGGCGCGGATGCGCTCGGCGAGCGTGCCCTGCGGCACCAGTTCGAGTTCGATCTCGCCGGCCAGATATTTATCGGTGAAGGCGCGCGGATCGGAGGAGCGCGGGAAGGAGCAGATCATTTTCCGGACCAAGCCGGCATCAATCATTGCGGCGATGCCGATGCGGCCGTTGCCGGCATTGTTGTTAATTACGGTCAAGTTTTTTGGAGCCTTGTCGATCAAGGCATGGATCAGTTCGATCGGCGCGCCCGAGCCGCCGAAACCACCGATCATGACGGTTGCGCCGTCACCGATCTCGGAGACGGCCTCCGCCGTACTCCCGACTGTCTTGTCCATGTGGGATTTCTCCTTGGCTATGCGGTCGGGACCTGCCGGTCCTCTCCTCCAGCGTCAGAGATAAAACGCAGGCACGGCAGAGGGCAAGATAATTTGTGCGATATTTGATATTTGTTCATATATCGCACAAACTAAGGTCAATCGCGAAGCCGCTGCGGTGCGAGCAATTGCGTCTGCGCATAGGCCAGCGGCGAGCGGTTGCCGGGCAGGTTTTCGTCGAGCACCAGCGTCTTGAGGTCGTCGGCGCGCAGGTCGAGGGCGATCACCCGTTCGAGCTTGTCCAACGACCAGACGGAATAGCCGAGCTCCCGCGAGTAGCCGCAATCGCACCCGCAGCCGTCTGCGGGTATGTCCGTGGCCTCGACGGGGAGACACATGATCTTCGGCCTCGGCAGCTTGTAACAGTGGCCCTCATAGGCGTAGCCATAGATCACGCCGATGCTGATGATCCCGGCATTGCCGGGATCGATCGGAATGTAGCAGTTGCCGACCTTGAGCCTGATTCTGTCGGAACCCGCTTCGGCTTCACCCTCTCGCATCGGTTTTGCGTCCTTGCCGGGCGGACAAAATTCTTTTCGCCCGTAGAGACGGACCTCGCTGGGATTGAATGGCACTTTACCTGTTCCAATGAACGGATTTTCAGAGCAGCAACTCATTTCCCCTCTCCTCTTCAGGCTCACCGCGAGCCGATGATTTCACGCCATACAAAGTTTTCCTCTAATTGCGCCGCAGCCTGTAGATCCGCAGCCGAGATGATTGCCAGCGCGGCGTCCGCAAGCCGCATCGTGTCCGGATCCAGCCTGTGAAGCGCTGCGCCGATCGCCGCTCCGACGGAATCCCTCGCTTTGGTCAAGGCCAGCTTGAAGAAGAGCGGCCGGTCCCGGCAGGCCGCCGCCGTCGATTGCCGGAACCAGTCGAACTCGTCCTGCGTCAGATCGCGAAGATTGATGGAGAGAAGACGGTGATCGGCGCAGCCGCTGGCAACCAGTTCCCGGTGATAAAGCTCGACGATCGTATCGAAGATCGCACCGAGAAAGGGCAGCGAGCGGTCGTGAACCTCGCTGGTGACTTCCGACATGCGCCGGAAGTTGGTCGCAAGACGGATCTGCGTCTCTGGGCTCGTCTCCGCAAAGCGGTTGAGCTCGTTGTAGAGAAGGAGGTTGCCCTTCGTCCTGCGCAGCAGACGGTCGATGGCGGAATCGAAATGCAGGAACGAGATCAGGGATATGCTGTCCGAGATCGCCTCGGAGAAGGGAAAGAAGTCCGCGTCACGGGAAAGAGCGCCGGGAACCCCGGTCTGCGACAGCGTGATGAGGTGACCGATCTCATGCGCGATCGTATCGAAATTCAGCGCATAGGGCGATTGCACACCACCTGCGTCCGAGTAACCGAGTTCGAGGAAACCAAAGCCCGCCTGCGCATTGTCCCACCGAACGAAGGGAACGATTTCGAGCCGCGGGTAGAAATCGGAAAAGAACCAACGCATCGGCCGCGCAAGATAGTTGCGCCAGGCCCCCAGAACGAAATGAATGCAAGCATAGGCATGGACGCCGAGATAGTCGCGCGATCTCGGGTCGAGACTATCGAAACTGCCGTCCGGTCCGGGCCGGACGGAACGCCGCCGGGGGCCGCGATAGGGCGGCAAGTCCCTGAAACCATAAGGCTCCTTGTCGTACAGCGGATCGGCGACATACATCGATCCGTCGCTGGGGCCATCAGCAATCTCGTCAGGCAATATCGACAGCAAAACGCGATCCGGCTGCTCATATCCAAGGATAAAGGGCGGCTGGGGAAATATCCAGAATCGAGTCCCAAGACCCGGCTCGGTCATTTTAAGTGATATGTCAGGAGGTAATTCCATAGCTCAACTACTCAATTAGATGAGTTATATGGCAACAACTTAAATTAGTACTTGCTAATTAAATTGATGTCAATAGATCCGGCCTCCAGATCTCGCAGGAAAGTATTGGTTATCGTATAGGGCAAGCTTGCAGGCCTGCTCTTCGACAAGGCGGGAGCCAGCCGAAGCGCCAGCCGAGCATCGGCCGCCTTCTGCGCGATCAAATGGCTGCGCAGCAAGGCCGATCTTTCCGCCGGCCATTGCGCAGCGGCAAGCACCTTTCGAAGGGAGCGGTCGCGGAAATTAAGCCGCCGGGCGGCGGCGATGCCGGCATCCATTTCCGCTTTGGCAATCAGGCCACGCCGGTAGAGCGCCGTAAAACTGCGCTGCAGATCGACCAGCGCCTCGGTCAAAGCCGTAAAGCCGAGCTCCGCGGGGCCGCATTGGACCGCGACGGCATCTTCCGCCGTCAACGGCCAACGCCTGTACCATCGATAGATGAGGCCGACGCCGATCATGCCGAATGGATGCAGCTCGGCGGCCCGGAGCGCCCCCATGCTTGCAGCGCCGATCATCACGATGCCCTGCGACAGCGCCCAGAGAATCTCCTTGTGGCGCACCGCCGGCCTGTCCTCGAAAAGACCGTCGATCAAGACCATGGCCTTGGGGCGAAATGCGTGGGCGGCAAGGATGATATCGCCTTGCGAAACGGGCTGCAGATAGACGGCGTCGAGAATGCGCTGCGCCTCCGGCAAGCCAAGCGTCGGACCGAGAAAGACGAGTATGGGACTGTCCGCTGTCTGATCCATCCCGCGCCCTCACCGCTCGACTGCAAAAGGGCGCATGCCCGCAAGGACCGTGCGCACGCAATGAATATCCGGATCGCTGTCAGACGCGACCGGAACGGCGAGAACCGGCCCGAGGCCGGCTGAAACGATCCTTGCCAGGAGATCGGCAAGGTCGGTCGCCACAGGCAACACCTCCACCTCGATCGAGGCCGCACCGTCACCGAGAATGAGATCGCGGGCATCGGCAAGCACGGCCCTGCTCGGCCTCGTATAATGTTTGCGCGTCTGGTCGTCGCGCGCGCCGGATATCGCCCCGGCTCGGGCCGCCAATGCTTCGAGCAAGGCGCCAAACGCCGCGTCACGAAGATCGAGATCGGCACAATAACCTTCCGTCGGCAAGGCGAGCACCGGTTCGCCTTCACCGGCTTCAATCGTCTGGCACCAGACGACCGGAATCCGCGTCGGCGAAGGGGCCCGCCAGAAGGCAGCCGATATTCCGAGCGCGGCGAGATGCGAGAGAACGTCCTGAACCGCCGTGCCCAATCCCGACAATGGCAGCCTCATCCGATCCATGAAGCCGTGGGTTTTGAAGGCCCGGGCAATCGCATCCCGCTCTATGCATTCCAGCAGCCCATGCCGCAAGGCGGCGAAGTCCGACCGGTGGCATGCGAGGCCTGTCGTGGTGCGCAGAAAGACGCCGTCATGGGGTGGAGGCGGTTCGGTATAGATCGTGTGCACGAGTTCGAACGGGATGGGCGAGCGAGCACCGGTTGCCATATCGACACCCATGATCCAGCCGATCTCGCGTTCGCGCCAAGTCGTATCGGAAGCAGGAAGGCGGAAGCCGTCGAAGGCCCCGGCGCCGATCCCCAGCCTTTCTGCGCTCGACAGGAAGACACGGGAGGCGGGAATTGCCTCGGCGTAAAAGCGCTCGAGCGATTCCATGATCGCTCCGATCGCGGCAGGAATTCTGGACATTCCACGGCCGAGCGAAGTGACCTCAGACAATGCCGCCGGCCGTATGGCCTGGACGACCGGAAGTCCGATCCGATCGAGACCGGTCAGATCGGCGATGCGGGTGATCCGGGCGCGACGGCAGGACGGCAGCAAGGAGCGGAAATAGGCCTCGGCGCCCTCAGGGTCCGGCTCCGCCGATACGAGGGGCATATTTGCATTGACGATGCCGGCATGAAATGCCGAGAGCATGTCCCTCCCGTCGGCGGAGCAAACGTCAGAGCTCGCCGGCAAGACCGAACTCCTTTGCCGATCGTTGCGATCGATGCAGCAAGGCAACCGCGCCTTGCTCCTCAGCAATGACGAGCGCCGTCCGCAGATCCGCAAGCAGAGCCGGCTCCCCTGCCTTGGCGTTCGACAGCAGCAGCGCGCGACGGCGGTGAAGCTCGGCGAGCCAATAACGATGGCCTGTCGCCATCGCCTCGCCGATGGCATCGGTGACGACCTCGATCGCCGTCTGATATTTCCGCGCCTCACCGAGCATGGTCGCATGCATGTAGAGATAGATCGGCAGATCGGCGACGGTTCCGAGCTCCCTCAGAAGCGCCAGGCCGCGATGGAAAATTTCCTGACCGCGTGGCAGATTTTCGACATGCGCCGTCGACCATCCGCGAAAGACCATCGCCAGTGCCGACAGGGATTGCAGCTCGTGCCGTTTGGCAAAATCGCCCATCCTGGCCGAGATCTCGATCAGGCGTGCGTGATCGTTGCGATAGAAGGCCGATACCGCCTCGGTATCCAGCGAGTGCGACTTGCTCGGCATATGGGCGATGCGGTCGGCAAAAGCGACCATGTCGGCGAGCGCCTTGCTGGATTCCTCGGTCTGCCCCGTCAGCCACAGCGACAGCGCCAGCTGTCCGAGACCACAAACCTTGGCGTCGTGGCCGAAGACATTGCGGCTCGCCTTCGCCGTCTCCTCGTCGTAAAGCGCAAGCCCCGCCTCTATCGCTTTTTGAGCCTCCCGCTGCCTTCCGACATTGAACTCGATCGCCCAGATCGAATGGTTGACCTGCAACTCGATCTCGCGATCGGCGATCCCGGAAAAAATGGCCTGAACTTTCCGCGCACGGCTGTGCATTTCCGTGAAATTCTGCCCGGTCAGCCACCAGCCCCAATAGAGCGGAAACCACTTGGGCTGATCTTCCTTCGGCTGGCGGTGGGCGATCTCGACGGCTTTTTCGTAAAGCGTTCGCGCCGGCGCCGAGTTGGGTCCGACCGTCGCCGTCAGCAGCGGTCCAAGCACCATCAACACCGACAGGCGCAATTCATCCGAAACACCGTCGGGCACGGTCTCGCAAAGAGCCAGGGCATGTTCGAAATGGTGGCGCGCCTCCACCATCGCCGATCGGCTGGCATGCTCCCTTCCGGCCTGCGTGAACAGCGAAACCGCATGCGCCAGAAGCCCTGCGGATTCTGCATGCTCGGCAAGCGCACCCGTATCCAGCCAGCTGGCGATCGCAGGGTTGCTGTTGGCCGCCATGAACAGGCGGCGGTGGAGAAGCTGGCGCTGCGTTTTCAACAGGCCGTTGTAGATCGTCTCCTGGATCAGCGCGTGTCGAAAGCCGTAGGCGATCCCGCCATGGGCCCGCACCCGGGTCAGGAACCCGGTCTCGCACAGCGTTTCGGCGGCATGCAGGAGAGATTTCCGGTTTGTTTCCGGCAGCAATGGGCGAAGCAGGGAGACGGTAAAACGATCGCCGACGACGGCCCCGGCGCGCGCCACGTCCCGCGCGGAACCCAGATGTTCGAGCCGCGAATTCAGAATAGTCTCGAAGACCGAAACATGATTGCGGGACGGATTTTCCGGCACGTCCATCGCATCTTCGGCCGCCGCATCAAACGCCCATTGGCATATTTCCTCGATGAAAAGCGGGACGCCGCCGGAGATGCGTTCGCTCACCTCAAGCAGCTGCGGCAATGCCTCCCGGCGATGGTTCGGCCAGCGTGCAGCGATCGCCAGCCGGGTTTCGTGGCGGTCGAGCGGGCCGAGCGAGATCTGGTCCGGCTCGTCGCCGTCGAACATGCCGGCAGGAAGGCCCCGCCGGCTGGTGACGATCAGCAATGCGGGCAGCGTAGGCACGAGCCGCGCCGCTTCGCGAAGCATGTGCTCGGAGGTTGGGTCGATCCAATGAACGTCCTCGACGATAATGACCAGCGGCGCCTGCTCGCATATGACGCTCAATGCTTTCGACAGCGCCTGCCGCGCGCGTTTCTGTATCGTCTTGGGAGAACTGTCGGAGACCGTTTCATTGCGCCCGTCCGCGCCGAGCAGATGGGAGAATATGCCGATAATTTCGGGATCCCGGATGCCGTGACGCGCGAACTGGGCGGCGACCGCATCGACCGTCAGCGCCCCGCCGCCTGCAGCGTGGGGACGGCGCTGGGGAAAGCTGTTCAGCAGCGGGTGAAGCGTCGAGCGAAATCCTCCCGGCAGGCATTGAAAGAACAGCGATCGTGCCGGCTGCGCATGGATCATGTGGCGGGCCTGCCGAAGCAGGCGGGACTTGCCGATGCCGGCCTCGCCGGTGATGGCAAGCACCCTGCCCTTGCCGCCGACGGCTGAATTCCAGGCCTTTTCTATGCGGCCAAGCTCGGCGACACGGCCAACGAAGGTGCCGTCCAGCCGTCCGAATGCGTGGAACCGATCGAGTTCCCGTTTGCGGCCGATGGCTCTCCAGACCTTTTCGGGCTCGGAAAAGCCCTTCAACACGCGTGCGCCTTCGGGAACGAAGGCATGCGAGCGGCCGGCGAGATGGCGGGTCTCTTCCGAAACCAGCACGCTGTCGGATTCGGCGGCGGCCTCGAGCCGTGTCGCAAGGGCAAGCGCTGCGCCCGTGACCGGCTCATGGATCCAGTTCTGCAGCTGCGCATCCCGGATCAGGGCAACCGAGGTCGCAACGCCGACACGCACATGCAGATCGTCCCGAATGAGATCGGCGGCGAGGCGCTGACATGCTTCCACGATTCCGAGGCCCGCACGGATCGCCGCCGAGGCAGCATCGCGCGGTCCAAGCTCGATCGGGAAAAGGGCCACGCCGCCATCGCCGGCTTCGACGCGCACGACGCCGGAATGCGCCGTGATCGCCTGCCGCGCCGCCTGCTGGAAGGCGGCGATCATATCCTGATAGTCCTCGATATCCATCAGATTGAAGAGATTGGTGGAGCCGATCAGATCATAACACAGCGCGGTCACGACCCGCCGCTCGCCGCCATGTTGGGAAGGACGGCTATCGCCAGAAACGTCGGTAGATTGCCCCTGCTTACCGATTGGCGTGTCGCGACTCATACACGGCTCCTGCCTTCCGAGTATCGATCATCACGCTACTTCGGCGATCATATCACGGCTGATCCGGGTTGTCGGCTGGGAATGCGGATATCATCCAATCGAGATCGTCCAAATCTATTGGCGCGGGATGTCCAAATCAAATAAGGATCGGTTCCAAATGCCGCAGAAAAACTGTCTTCGGAAAACTGCTGAAGCGCCCGACCCAAAGAGCATCGACAACCCGAACCATGCGCGAAACCGATTTCGTCAGCGGCTTTGCCCGCGGCCTGAAAGTCATCGAGGCCTTCGGTGAAACGCGGCAGCGGCTGTCGATTGCCGAAGCCTCGAAGCTGACGGGGCTCGACCGGGCCACGGTGCGCCGCTCGCTGCTGACGCTCGCCGAGCTTGGTTACGCCGATTACGACGGCAAGTTCTTTACCCTGACGCCGAAGATCCTGCGGCTGGGCCATGCCTATCTCCAGGCGACACCGCTGCCGGCGCTGTTGCAGCCGCATCTCGATCACCTCTCGGAACAGGCCGGCCAGAGCGCCTCGGCCTCGGTGCTCGACGGCACCGAGATCGTCTATATCGCCCGCGCCGCGCAACGCCGGGTGATGTCGATCAACCTCACCCCCGGCAGCCGCCTGCCCGCCTATTGCGCCTCGATGGGCCGGGTGCTGCTCGCAGCTCTTTCCGAGAACGAGGCGCGCGCCATCCTTGCCCGCAGCGAGTTGAAGCAGAACACGGCAAAGACCCGCACCGATCCGGAGGAACTGATCGAAGAATTCCGCCGCGTGCGCGCCGAGGGCTACGCCATCATCGATCAGGAACTGGAGATCGGCCTCTGCTCGATCGCCGTGCCTGTTGAAAACGATCGCGGCGAAACGGTCGCGGCGATCAATATCGGCGCGCCGGCCGCCCTCGTCCCGGCCGCCGAGATGAAGGCGCGTTATCTCAAGCTGCTGAAGGAAACGCAGGCCGCCTTGCGGCCGCTGCTGCGCCGGTGAAGAAAGCCTGACGGCGGCGCGGCCCCGCGCCGAAACCGGGGCCGCGCAGCGGGTCAATGCGTCAGGTCGAGCGCGGCGGTGAGGTCGCCCATCGGCGGCTGGCCATTGGCGCGCAGCGCCGTGTCGCGGGCGACGATGCCGGGCAGAACCGGCAGATCGTAGCGGGCGGTGATCAGGCGGATGATCGAGGTCGTGTCGTACTGGGTATGATCGACCGTGCCGGCCTTGGCGAAGGGCGAGATGACGAAGGCCGGAATGCGGTTGCCCGGGCCCCAGCGATCGGCCTTCGGCGGCGCGACGTGATCCCAGAAGCCGCCATTCTCGTCATAGGTGACGATGACGAGCATATGGCCCCATTGCGGGCTCTTTTCGAGATGGGAGACGATATCGGCAAGATGCTGGTCGCCGCTCGAGACATCGGCATAACCGCCATGTTCGTTGAGGTTGCCCTGCGGCTTGTAGAAAGAAACGGCCGGCAGCTTGCCGTCGTCGATGTCTTTGAGGAAGGCCTCGCCGCCCAGGCCGCCATCCTTCAGATGTTCGGAGCGCGCCGGGGTGCCGGGGGCGAAATTGGCGAAATAGTTGAAGGGCTGATGGTGGAACTGGAAGTTCGGCACCGGCGTGGCGTTCTTGCCATCGAGGGCCGCCTGCCAGGCGCCGCTATACCAGGCCCAGCTGACACCCTTCAGCGACAGGAGGTCGCCGATGGTGGTCTCGTGCTGCGGCGGCAGCGTCGTCGCCGCATTGGGATCGGCATAGGCCGGATCGCCGTCCTTGGCCGGCGGATTGGCGCTCGGCTCGTAGGGCGGCTGCATGGTGTTGACGGCGTAGAAATCGGGCGTCAGCGTGCCGTCGGAGACGAATTTCGGCGCCCCTTCCAGGGCCGATTTCGGGGCATTGTCCGCCACAACGAGCGAGGTGCCGTCGGCATCGACCTTGGCGATCACCGGCTTGGCGGGGCTCTTATCGGCATCGGGATAATAGGGCGCGCAGGCGCAGACCAGCGCGAAGTGGTTGAGGAAGGAGCCGCCGAAGGCGCCCTGGAAGAAGTTGTCGGCCAGCACGTATTTCCTGGCGACCTGCCACATCGGCAGGATCGAGCCGTCATAATGGCCCATGACCAGGCTGCCGGAATCGGCCCAGGCGACGAATTTGTCGTTCTTGCCGCCGTCGATCTGCATCTGCTCCTGATAGAAGCGATGCCAGAGATCGCGGGTGATGACCGTCGGCGCCTGGGCAAAACCCTTGGGATCGTCGATCGCGAAGCTGGCATTGGCAAGATGGGCCGATTGCGCCTCGGTGACGGCAGGGGTCACGCCCTTGGCGGTCAGGCCGCCCCAGGCCGGCGGCAGTTCGGCGAGCGGCTTCCCGTCGCGGTCGAGCTGGCGGGCCTGCTCAGGGCTGACATTGGCAAGACCGTTGGCGCCGGGAAAACCGCCATAGAGATTATCGAAGCTGCGGTTTTCGGCATAGATGACGACGATATTGTCGATCTTGTCGTAACCGGCCGGTGCGGCCTCAGCTGATGCCGCGATAGTGAGCGGCACGAAGGCCGATCCGGCGAGACAGATGGAATGCAGGCGTTTCAGTCTTTTCACGGAGCACCTCATGGCTAGGGGGCGATGGCTAGAGGGAGCGGAGCACGCTCGGGGGCGCACCGACGCTATTCCGGCCGTCTATCAACTTTGTGACATCGGGGGTTGCCGTGATGCCGCAGGAACAGCCGTCATCAATTTGTTGCAACCAGGTTCGATCATGGAGGAAATCAGTCTTAAGCACTTGGAATCCTTATCATGGCAATCAAGACCATCTGGCTTGTACGGTCCGGCCTGGCGGTGAGCATGGGTGCGGCGGCGCTCTGTCTGGCCATTCTGCCGCTGCGGCAAAGCAGCGCGGCGGCGGCTTCCGGCCTGCATCCCGGCCCGATGTCACGCGCCGAGGCCTTCGCCCGGGCCGAGACGCTGACTGCGCTCGGCCGCAAACTTTTCTCGGACACCTCGCTGTCGGCCTCGGGGCTGCAGGCCTGCGCCTCCTGCCATGATCCCCTTCATGGTTTCGGCCCGGCATCGGCAGCACCGGTCGAAATGGGCGGCGACCATATGGACCGGCCGGGCCTGCGCGCCGTTCCGACGCTGCGTTACCTGCAGGCGGTGCCCGCCTTTACCGAGCACTATTACGATTCCGAGGACGAGGGCGACGAAAGCGTCGACAATGGCCCGACCGGCGGCCTGACCTGGGACGGCCGGGTCGATCACGGCGCCGATCAGGCGAAGATCCCGCTGCTCTCGCCCTTCGAGATGGGCAACACGGATGCGGCCGAGGTCGCCGCCAAATTGCGCAAGGCGCCCTATGCCGCCGACATCAGGGCGGCCTTCGGGCCAACCGTGTTCGATAATCCCGAGGACACATTCGACGCCGCCGCCGAGGCGCTCGCCACCTTCGAGCAGAGCGGCCCGGATTTCTACCCCTATTCCAGCCGCTACGACGCCTTTCTCGCCGGCAAGGCGACGCTGACGGCTGAGGAGTTGCGCGGCCGGCAGCTGTTCGAGGACCCGGCCAAGGGCAACTGTTCAAGCTGTCACCTCAGCGAACCCGCCAATGACGGCGAGCCGCCGCTCTTTTCCGATTTCGGCTTCCTCGGTCTTGCCGCACCCCGCAACATGGCAATCCCGGCCAATAATGATCCGAGCTATTACGACCTCGGCCTCTGCGGCCCTGAGCGGACCGATCTGACTGCTCACCAGGAATATTGCGGCCTGTTCCGCACGCCGACGCTGCGCAATGTCGCGCTGAAGAAGAGCTTCTTCCACAACGGCTATTTCCACAGGCTGCGCGACGTCGTCGCCTTCTACGCGACCCGCGACAGCGACCCCGGCCGCTGGTATCCGAAAAATTCGGACGGCACGATCCGCCGCTACGACGACCTGCCGCAGGCCTATTGGGACAATCTCAACCAGGACCCGCCCTTCGGAAGAAAGCCCGGCGATGCGCCTGCGCTGACCGATCCCGAGATCGACGATATCGTCGCCTTTCTGGGGACGCTGACGGATGCCGATCTGCAGCCGGAGGCGAGCGGGCATTGACCCAGTCTCTCCTGTCGGGGACCTGATAGGCTGGTGACGGAAATGCGTTTCTTGAGAACATGCAATCAATGATTTATATGCTATCATTGATGTATGGAGGAAATGATGGCCAGCATGACGATCCGCAACCTCGACGAGGGATTGAAGCAGCGGCTGCGCGTTCGCGCCGCCACGCATGGCCGCTCAATGGAAGACGAGGCACGCGATATTCTGCGTACGGCACTGGCAACCACCGAGCCGGCGGCGCGCAATCTCGCCGATACTATTCGGGACCGCTTGCAATCGGTCGGGGGAGTTGAGCTGGAAATTCCACCCCGGCAGCCAATCCGGGAAGCGCCGGACTTTGACGCGTGATCGTTCTCGATACCAACGTCATTTCGGAACTGTTGACGTCGGCGCCGAATGTGGCTGTCATCGACTGGCTCCGGGCACAACATCCCTCATTGGTATTCACGACCGCGATTACCGAAGCGGAAATTCTCTATGGCTTGCGCCTCCTCCCTCATGGTCGGCGCCGGAGTGATCTCGAGGCAGCAGTCCTGCCAATATTCAATGAGGATATCAGGGGCCGTGTCCTGCCATTCGATCGTGACGCGGCAGATGTCTATGCCATCATTGCCACTGACCGTCGCAAGGCTGGAAGGCCGATCAGCCAGTTTGACGCACAGATCGCAGCTATCACCATCTCACGCGGCGCTTCACTCGCAACGCGCAATGTTTCCGACTTCGAGGGAATTGGCTTGCAGATCATCAATCCGTGGAAGAATCGCTAAGCCCCCACGTCACAGAATCTCAAACTATACAAACCGATCCTGGCCGACCAACTGTTCCCACTTGCCGTATCATAATTTCCGATATACATCATTCCATCGGAAATGGTGGGGGAATGATGGAACGTTCGTTTTTGACGATTGCCGCGGGCGAGAATCATGAGGCGATACGGGCGCTTTCGGCGCCGGCGCGGATCGAGATTCTCAAGCTGCTCTGCGCCAAGGGGCCGCTGAATATCAACGATATCGCCCAGGCGCTTTCCCTCCCCCAATCCACCGTCGCAACCGGCATTCAGATCCTCGAAGAGGCGGGGTTGGTCGATTCGCGGCTGGCGAAGGCCCGCAAGGGAAACCAGAAGATCTGCTCGGCGACCTATAGCGAAATCCTCATCAGCTTCGAGGAAAGTGCGGCGCAGCGGGCCAACAATATCATCGAAGTCGAGATGCCGGTCGGGCTTTATACCAGCTGCGACGTGCATGCGCCTTGCGGCCTCTGCTCCAGCGAGAGCGTCATCGGCCCGCTCGACGTGCCCGATTATTTCCTCGATCCGCAGCGCATGCAGGCCGGGCTGGTGTGGTTCGGCAGGGGCTATGTGGAATATAAATTTCCCAACAATGCCAAGGTGTTGAACAAGGACATTCGCGCCATCGAATTTTCGCTGGAGCTGTCCTCCGAAGTGCCCGGCACCAATCCGGACTGGCCCTCCGACATCACGCTCTGGGTCAACGGCATGGCGATCGGCACCTGGACGTCGCCGGGCGACTACGGCGACAAGCGCGGCGCCTTCACGCCGGCCTGGTGGAAACTCGAAGGCTCGCAATACGGGATGATGAAGACCTGGCGGATTTCGACGCGCGGCACCTTCATCGACGGTGTGGCCGCTTCGAATGTGACGCTCAGCGATCTGGCGCTCGGCCAGCATTCCTCCATCCGGCTCAGGGTCGGCATCGCCGAAAATGCCGGCCATACCGGCGGCGTCAATATTTTCGGCCGCGGCTTCGGCAATCACGGCCGCGACATCATCATGCGGCTGCACGTCTGAATTTTTCAGTATCGGATATCCTGATTTAGAAATGCCGTTTATTTTGAGTTTCAGCAATAGCTAAATATTTCCAACTAACTGTATTATAACGGATTTCTATCATTTTTGCATAAGTATGATTAAATCCGCGACTCGGTTGACAGATCGACATTCCTGATATCAAGTGAGGGGCAAGAAAACAAAATTCCTGATACATAAACGGGGAGGATCCGTTGAAGACGAATGTCGTTGCCCACCGCGATTTCCGCATCGCGACCATTGACGCCAGGCTCTACAGCTCGTTTCTCGAGCATCTCGGCAGAGCGATCTACGGCGGCATTTACGAGCCCGGACATCCGACAGCCGACGAGGACGGCTTCCGCCGCGACGTGCTCGATCTCGTCCGCGATCTCGATACGCCCTACTGCCGTTATCCCGGCGGCAATTTCGTCTCGGCCTATAATTGGGAAGACGGCGTCGGCCCGCGTTCGGAGCGCCCGGTGCGCCTCGACCTTGCCTGGCGCACCCGCGAAGCCAACCAGATCGGCGTCAACGAATTCGTCGACTGGTGCAAGAAGGCCAATACCAAGCCGATGCTCGCCGTCAATCTCGGCTCGCGCGGCCTCGACGCCGCCCGCAACTTCCTCGAATATTGCAATCATCCCGGCGGCACCTACTGGTCGGATCTGCGCCGCAAACACGGCTGGTCCAATCCGCACGACGTCAAATTGTGGTGCCTCGGCAACGAGATGGACGGTCCCTGGCAGGTCGGCCACAAGTCTGCCTATGAATATGGCCGGCTGGCCGACGAGACGGCGAAGGCGATGCGCGGCTTCGACAAGTCGCTCGAACTCGTGGTCTGCGGCTCGTCCAATTCCGATATGAAGACCTATCCCGATTGGGAGGCTCAAGTCCTGGAGCAGTGCTATGACAGCGCCGACTATATCTCGCTGCATATGTATTTCGCCAACCGCGAGAAGAATACGCTGAACTACCTCTCTCGCGCGACGAAGCTCGACCGCTACATCACCACGATCGGCGGAGTGATCGACTACATCAAGGCGAAGAAGCGCTCGAAGAAGACGATCGGCATTTCCTTCGACGAATGGAACGTCTGGTATCATTCCAACCAGCAGGACAAGGATATCCTGGCGCGCGACGAGTGGCCGGATGCGCCGCATCTCCTCGAAGACGTCTATAATTTCGAGGACGTGCTGCAGGTCGGCGGTATCCTCAACACCTTCATCCGCCGCTCCGACCGGGTGCGCATCGCCTGCATCGCCCAGCTCGTCAACGTCATCGCCCCGATCATGACCGAGGACGGCGGTGCCGCCTGGCGCCAGACGATCTATTACCCCTTCTACTACGCTTCGCGATATGGCCGCGGCACGGCGCTGCAGCTCGTCGTCGACGGCCCGACCTATGACAGCGACGAGGAGAACGAGGTTCCCTATCTCGACGTCTCTGCGGTGCATTCCGAAGACGGCCGGACGCTGACCTTCTTTGCCGTCAACCGCCATCCGGATACCACGCTCGATCTCGACGTGCGGCTGGAAGGTTTCGGCGGCGCCCGCCTGATCGAACAGGTGGAGATGACCCATGGCGACCTCGAAGCCGTCAATACGGCGCAGCGGCCGCAAACGGTGGCGCCCGTGCAGGTCGAGAGCGCCAAGATCGAAGACGGACGGGTGCGGGCGGCGCTGAAGCCGCTGTCCTACAACGTCATCCGGCTGTCGGTGTGACAGCCGCCGCCGGGCAAACTCGATATAGGGCCCGGCGCAAACAATTCGGCCCGACTGCGAGGAGGCAGGCGGGCCGGAGGGATGGTTCACCAGGGTCTCGAGCTGCCAAGCTCCGGCTTCCGCGAACCGACAACCGCGACATGCCCATGCGCGCCCCAGCGGCCGCCGTATCGTCGCTTTCTAGGGAGGAGTTCATGCAACAGTGGAAGAGGTTTGCATTCGGCTTCGTGCTGGCCACGCTTGGTCTGGCCGCGACGGCGAGGGCCGATGACTACACCTCCTTGCCGCGCAAGGAGACGCTTATCGTCGAAAATCCGGAAGGGACGATCAAGAATCCCGGCTGGTTCAATATCTGGGTCAATGGCGGCGGCGGGGTTTCCACCGGCCTGCAGCAGCTGACCATGGATACGCTCTGGTATATCGACCCCGAACAGGGGCTTGGCGGCGCGAGCTGGGACAATTCGCTCGCCGCCGACAAGCCGCAATATAATGCCGACTTCACCGAGATGACCGTGAAACTGCGCAAAGGGCTCTTCTGGAGCGACGGCGTGGAATTCACCGCCGACGACGTGGTCTATACCGTCAAGACGCAGATGGATCACCCCGGCATGGTCTGGAGCGCGGCGTTTTCGGTGCAGGTGGCAAGCGTCGAGGCGACCGATCCCCAGACCGTGGTGTTCAAGCTGAAGAAGCCGAATTCGCGCTTCCACGCCCTCTTCACCGTGCGCTGGAACGGCGCGTGGATCATGCCCAAGCACGTCTTCGAGAAAGTCGAAGATCCGCTTCGCTATGATTTCGCCAATCCCGTCTCGCTCGGGGCCTACAAGCTGAAGTCCTACGATCCGCAGGGCAAGTGGTATACCTGGGAGAAGCGCGACGACTGGCAGCGCACCTCGCTTGCCCGCTTCGGCGAGCCGGCCCCGAAATATGTGACCTACACCGATCCCGGCCCGCCGGATAAACGCACCATCGCCCAGCTCGAGCACAATCTCGATATCATCCACGACAACACGCCGGAGGGCATGTTCACCCTCAAGGAGAAGTCGAAGACCATCGACACCTGGTTCCCGGGCTTCCCCTTCGCCCATCCGGATCCGACGCTGCCGGCGGTGATCTTCAATACCCAGAATCCGCCCTTCGACAATGCCGATGTACGCTGGGCGCTGGCCCTGTTGATCGACATCAAGGCCGTCGACATGGCGAGCTACCGCGGGGCGGCGACGCTTTCGGCGCTCGGCGTGCCGCCGACGGCGGCGACGATGAAAGACTATCAGGCGCCGATGCAGGACTGGCTGAAGGATTTCGAAATCGATACCGGCAAGAGCAAGATCAAGCCCTACGATCCCACGATCGGACAGCAGATCGCCGATATCCTGCGCAAGCAGCCGAAGTTCAAGGACCAGATCCCGACCGATCCGGCGGCAATCAGCGGTGCCTTCGGCTATGGCTGGTGGAAACCGGATCCGAAAGCGGCCGGCGAACTGCTCGAGAAGGCCGGCTTCAAGAAATCCGGCGGCAAATGGCTGACCCCTGATGGGCAGCCCTTCAAGATCCGCATGACGGTGGAAGGCGACACGCGCTCGGTCTTCACCCGCGCCGGCACGCTGATCGCGCAGCAATGGGCGGCCTTCGGCATCGACGCCAAGGCGGTGCCGGCCGCGAAACTGTGGCAGACGGCGCTGCAGCCCGGCGATTTCCAGGTGGCGATCGCCTGGAGCGTCGAAACCTGGGGCGGCGATCCCGACCTCTCCTTCTTCCTCGACAGCTGGCATTCGCAGTTCGTCGCCAAGAAGGGCGAGGTTCAGCCGCCGCGCAACTGGCAGCGCTGGTCCAATCCGGAGCTCGACAAGATCATCGAGAGCATCCGCGGCATCAGCGCCGACGACCCCAAGGGCATGGAGCTCGGCAAGGATTATCTGAAGCTGGTCGCCCGCGAAATGCCGACCATCCCGCTGATGTCCTACAACGTCTTCACCTCGATGGATACGACCTACTGGACCGGCTATCCGACGATCGCGGACCCCTATACCGATCCGGTGCCGAACTGGGCGAATTCGAGGCTGATGATGGTCAAGCTGAAGCCGGCGCAACCGAAATAATCCTCCCAACGCCGGCGCGGCAGCCATCGCGCCGGCCCCCTATCGACGGGCATGGGGCCCAACCACCCATGCTCGTCGATCCTTTCCAGAAGGGAACCAGAGAGGAACCACTGCCCTATGACGTCCTATCTGATCTTTGTGCTGAAGCGGTTCGGTCAGTTTCTGCTTGTCGTCTTTCTCGGTGTGACGATCACCTTCTTCGTCACCCACCTGACCCCGATCGATCCGGTCGAAGAAAGCATAGGCGCCATCACCCAGATGGGGCAATCCGACCCCAACGCCATCGAGCTGATGCGCCAGTCGCTGCGCGAGCTCTACGGAATGCAAGGTTCGATCTGGCAGCAATATCTGCATTTCTGGCTGCGGCTGGCGACCGGCGATCTCGGCCCCTCGCTCTCGGCCTTTCCGACCCCCGTCTCCACCATCATCCTGCGGTCGCTCCCCTGGACGATCGGGCTGATGACGGTGTCGACGCTGATCACCTTCGTGCTCGGCAATGCGATCGGTGCGCTGGCCGGCTATTACCGCAAGGACATGGTGCTGAAGGCCGTCAGCCTGGTCTTCATCGCCCTGCTGCCCATTCCCTATTACATCCTCGCCTTCGTGCTGCTGATCGTCTTCGGCTTCATCTGGCCGGTGCTGCCGATCAATGGCGGCTATGAGATGAACGCCAATCTGGACCTCTCCTTTGCCCTCGTCCTCGATATCCTCAAACACTCGATCCTGCCGGCCCTCTCGCTGATCCTGGTCGGCGCCGGCAGCTGGCTGATCGGCATGCGGGCGCTGGTGTCCAACATCATCACCGACGATTACGTCGTCTTCGCAGAGCTTGGCGGCGTGCCGAAGCGGAAGATCCTGCGCTCCTACATCGCCCGCAATGCCATGGTGCCGCAATTTACCGGGCTTGCCATGTCGCTCGGCGCGATCTTCAACGGCACCGTCATCACCGAAATCGTCTTCGGCTATCCGGGCATCGGCAACCTTTTGATCGAAGCGGTGCATGCCGGCGACTACAGCCTGGTGCTCGGCCTCAGCGCCCTGTCGATCGTCGGCGTCGCCGCCGCCGTCTTCATCATCGACATTCTGAGCCCGCTGATCGATCCGCGCATCAAGGTGGAATAGGCCATGTTTACCATCATCCGCGACCTCGCCCGCCAGAACATGGAATTCCTCTGTGGCCTGCTGCTCTTTGCCGTCATCGTCGGCTTCGTCATCCTGTCGTATTTCTCGCCCTACGGCGCGACCGACATCTACCTGCTGCCGCCCGACATGCCGCCGGACGGCGACTATTGGCTGGGCACCACTTCGCGCGGCCAGGACGTTTTCTGGCAGCTGACGACGGCGCTGCGCAACACGCTGTTCTTCGGCATCGGCGTCGCCTTTCTCTCGCGCATCATCTCGCTTGTCGTCGGCCTGGTCGCCGGTTACGCCGGCGGCGCCGTCGACCGGGTGCTGATGGCGATCAACGACAGCGTCATGGTCATCCCGCAATTTCCACTGCTGATCCTGTTCTATTTCGTGCTGAAGGACAGCATGACCTGGACGGCGCTGATCGTCATCATGGCCTCCCTCGGCTGGTCCTATGATGCCCGCCTGATCCGCTCGGTGGCGATCGGCCTGAAGACCAGGCCGTTTACCACCCAGAGCGTCTATTCCGGCATGACGATGCGTAAGATCCTGGTCGAGGAGCACCTGCCCTATGTGCTGCCGATCGTCTTCGCCACGACGATGAACAACATGATCTGGTCGATCGGCATGGAGATCACCCTTTCGGTGCTGGGCTTCACCGATATCGAGACGCCGACCATGGGCATGATGATCTACTGGGCCAATGCGCATTCGGCGCTGATCTCGGGCATCTGGTGGTGGGTGGCCGCCCCCGTCGCCGTCATCGTCATTCTCTTCCTGGCGCTCTTCCTGCTGTCGATGTCGATGAACGAATACAATGATCCGCGCAGCCGGCTGAACCGGATGGGAAGTTAGCATGGAGAATCTGGTCGAAATACAGAACCTGAAAGCCTATTACCGCGCCTTCCTCTATGGCGTCGATCGCGAGGTGCGGGCCGTCGACGATATCAGCCTGACCATCGGCCGCGGCGAGGTCTATGGCGTTGCCGGCGAATCGAGTAGCGGCAAGACGACGCTGATCAAGACCATTGCCGGCGCCATCCGGCCGCCGCTCAGGGTCGTCTCCGGCAGCGTCAAATTCCATTTCGGCGGCGGCACACAGGATATCTACGCGATGACGCCGGAGGAGCGCATGGCGCTGCGCTGGAAGCATCTCTCCTATATCATGCAGGGCTCGATGAACGTGCTCAATCCGGTGCGCCGGATCCGCCACTCCTTCACCGATTTCGCCTTTCGCCACATGAAGGTGAGCAAATCGATCTTCTTCGAAAAGGTTGCCGCCCATTTGCAGCGCCTGAAGCTCGATCCGCAGCTGCTCGACGCCTATCCGCATGAACTCTCCGGCGGCATGCGCCAGCGCATGACCATTGCGCTCGCCACCATCCTGACGCCGGAATTCATCATCGCCGACGAGCCGACGACGGCGCTCGACGTGATCGTGCAGCGCGACGTCTTGTCGATGATCCGCGACATCCAGCGCGAGATGGGCTCGTCCTTCCTGTTCGTCACCCATGATATGGGCGTGCATGCGACGGTCTCCGACCGCATCGGCATCGTCTATGCCGGGCGTCTCGTCGAGGAGGCGCCGACTGCCAAACTCTTCAGCATGCCGCTGCACCCCTATACCCAGCACCTCGTCGGCAGCCTGCCGAAGATCGGCGACCCCACCACGCGGCCCTCGCTGGAGGGGCGGCCGCCGAACCTCGCCATGCCGCCGGAAGGCTGCCGCTTTCACCCGCGCTGTCCGAAGCGCATGGAGATTTGCTCACAGAAGGTTCCGCCCATGGTCACCGTCGCGCCGGAGCGGCGGGTGGCGTGTTTTGCGGTGACGGGGGATCAGGTGTGACTCTGCTTAGCCTCTCGCATGTGACGAAAATCTACCGCCAGGGCGGCATGCTCGGCCGGCGGCTGATCACCGCCGTCAACGATGTCAGCTTCGAACTAGGCGACGAGCCGGAGATCCTGTCGATCGTCGGCGAATCCGGCTCGGGCAAATCGACCGTCGCGGCGATGATCCTCGGCCAGACCGAACCGACGGACGGCGAGCTGCAATTTGCCGGCAAGACCGTCGCCATCCACAGCCGGGCCGAACGCAAGGCCTTCATGAAGGAGGTCCAGCCGGTGCTGCAGAACCCCTTCGAAGCCTTCAATCCGCTGAAGCGGGTCGACCGCTACCTCTTCGAAACCGCCCGCAATTTCTCCGCGGGAAAACGGCCGGACCGGCAGCAGGCGGAAAAGATGGCCGACGCCGCCCTCCACCACGTCGGCCTGACGCTGGAAGAGGTGAAAGGCCGCTTCCCCCACGAACTCTCCGGCGGCCAGCTGCAGCGCGTCGCCATCGCCCGCGCGCTGATCCCGCAACCCCGCCTGCTGGTCGCCGACGAACCGGTCTCGATGGTCGACGCGTCGCTCCGCATGGCGATCGTCAACCTCTTCGGCCGGCTGAAAAACGAACTCGGCCTGTCGATCATCTACATCACCCATGATCTGGCGACGGCTTATTACGTCAGCGACAATATTATCATCATGCGCAAGGGCGAGATTGTCGAACGCGGGCGGGCGCGGGCGGTGTTGGACGATCCGCAGCATGAGTATTCGCGGGCGTTGAAGGATGCGGTGCTGGCGGCGGAGTTTGGTGAGGTGGGGTGAGGGTTGCATTCGCGCAAGTCAGCTAACAAGAGCTCGACAAATCGGCAGCGCGCGTACGCACGGTCGCCTTGAAGGGAGGCCACAGGCAACACTCTTCAAGGAGGCATTGATTAGCGGTGCCCCCATCTTGTGGCAGCCTAGATAATGCCGCGAGAATAAATTCTTTGAGCATGATTGATCGAACCGTGATCTCGAATCGGTTTCACGCTTCGACGCGGGAATCGCGAACGCCAGTAGCGAAATCATTGGCAAAGGCTGTGCTGGGTCCGAACCCAATAGGCGTTGCATCCATCAGCGCGGACAATCAAACCTATTAGAAAATCGCGTTTGACCGCGTGGAACGGCTGAACAATTGATAAATTTGGCCAAAATTGTTTCTGAAGGCGACAAAAGAGGGTGCTGTGAAAAGATGAACGACCCGATACACCCTGCACGCCGAATCCCGTTTCCCGACCTTATCGCTGGCTTGAAGCGAGCCCAAGGGCTTGGCCATGTCCATCGCCGTCCGAACGCAACCAGTACCTTGCAGCTCTACATCTATACGCCCCGGTGCGTATATGAGGATGGTTGGGATCAATTTTCGCTGATCGCTCGCGGTCTCATTGTGGACGAGGGCGCTGGTCGGGTCGTTGCCACACCATTTCCGAAGTTTTTCAATGTCGGCGAGCGGTATGGCGAAGTACCCGATCTGCCGTTTGAGGCGTTCGAAAAGCTCGATGGTAGTCTGATAATCGTGTTCAATGATGCTGGCCGTTGGCACGCAGCCACCAAAGGCGCGTTCGACTCCGAACAGGCCCTATGGGCTCAAGCACGCTTGGATGCCCACGATCTCTCCGGCCTGTCGCCGGATACGACATATCTGTTCGAGGCGGTATATCCGGAAAACAGAATTGTCGTGCGATATGCAGAGCCCGCCATGGTGATGTTGGCGGCCTACCACGCTTCAGGTCTTGAACTAACCTACGACGAGGTTCGAAGGACGAGCCAAGCGTTGGGATGGCGTGCGGCCGAACGCCATGAGTTCGGGAATATGGCGGACATGATGCTCCATACTGCAACGCTCCCACGCGACAACGAGGGATTTGTCGTTAGATTCACAAATGGCGTGCGCCTCAAACTCAAAGGCTCCGAGTACCGTCGTATCCATGCGTTGATCTCACGCTGCACGCCATTGGCACTGTGGGAAGCAATGGCCGCTGGGGACGACATGGCCGCGATTCGTCGTGATTTGCCGGAAGAGTTTTGGAGCGATTTTGACGACATCGTACTCCTCCTGACGAAGGAATACGCGGCGATGGAAAGGAAGGTCGTTGAACTGGCAGCATCTGTCGCCCATCTTTCCGATAAAGAGTTGGGATTGTCGCTCAATTCACTGCCTGCTGACGTGGGTCCTTACGTTTTTGGCTTGCGAAAAGCAGGTGCAATCGTAGGCAAGTCCCGAGACGCGTTGATGCGTTCCATCAGACCCACTGGCAATGTGTTGCCGGGTTACCAGCCGTCATATGCCATGGGGCGTGTGATTGATGAGGCAACATCGTAGATTTGCAGCGTACAGTAGCTCTGGCGTGAATGCGGGATTGGAGAAGGCCTCGGCTGAGAGGTTGCGTCCGCCGCCAGTCAATTGTCGGGATCGTTGGAATTGGGTCCGGACGCCGCAATTTGCGGGCGGCTGAGGATCGTTCTTCGTAGAGACTCCAGCCATTCATTCGGTGTTCCGTTGAAATGATCCTTCAGGCGGTCGATAAGATGGCTCCCACTCCACACCGCCGCGGGTTCCATAGACGCGGCCTCCGTGACGGTGACAGACGTTTCAACGCCGTGCCGATAGGCCGTTACCGCTCCCGAAAGAACGTCCCTTTTTACGAATTCCATATCTTCCCAATCGGGATCTGGCTTGAGGAGCCCTAAACGACGCCAGCCAGCGCCGCCAAACGCGCTGTCCATGACCCAGCATCGGAATGTAACCGGCATCCCGCCCATTGGCTGAGGCATGATCTCCGTCTCGAATACCACATCAAAAAAGATGGCGAGCGGATGTTTGAGAGCCATGGCAGCGGCATAGCGACCGTCACCGAGATCAATCTCAAACAGCTCGCCGCGTCTCGGCGCCTTCCGCCCCATTTTATTCTCCAAATTGCCACGTCGCTTCGGCTTTTACACCAAATCGAGGTCAGCCACACAGGCCGGCTGTCGCTTTGGGACAGAGCGCGGAAGAACCGGAACACCACCCTATGGCGCGATATCACAATTCCACGCCAGAGAGCCGCTCTATCGCCGACCAGATGCGCTTGGCATAACGAGGATCGAACAGGGCGTGGTAACCGCCCGTGTGCCAGAAGACGACCGGGCCTTTCAGCTCGTTCCTGGCGGCGAGGTCGATGATGGCGGCGGCCGCCTTGCCGCTGTAGACGGGATCGACCAGCAGGCCCTCTTTGGTGGCCAGCAGATCGATCGCCTCGTAGATGCCGGCGGCGGGCAGCCCATAACCCTCGCCGAGATAGGCTTCGCTGATATTGATGTGATCGCGTGTCAGCTCGACCTCGGCATCGATCAGGCGGGCGCCGCCGCGGGCGAACGAAAGATAGGTGCCGGCCACGTCGGGATAGACGTCTTCGGCGACGACGATGCCGCGGATTTGACTTTCGAAGCCATGCAAGGCGTTGCCGAGGACGAGGCCGGCATGGGTTCCGCCCGAAGAGCTGGCATGGACGATGGTGCCGACGCTCCGGCCGTGGGCGCGCATCTGGTAGCGGAGTTCACCGTAGGCCAGGGCAAAGCCCAGGCAGCTGCGTTCGGACGCGCAGCCGATCGGCAGCCGATAGACGCGCTCGCCGGATCGTTCGAGCTCGCGGACGACGATCTCCGCGTGCTCGGCGAGTTCAAGCCAGTTGACGTTGCCGACGAAGCGCAGGTCGGCGCCGAAAAGGCCGTCGAGCATCAGGTTGCCGACCGGCTCGTGCGGCTCGTCATGACAGAGGAGCAGCGTGCATTTCAGGCCGAGAGCAGCAGCAGCGGCGGCGACCGCGCGGGTGGCATTGGAAAGGCGCGAGCCTTCGGCGACCAGGTGCGTTGCGCCGCAGGCCAGGGCGTGGGCCAATTCGACCTCGAGCTTGCGGACCTTGTTGCCGGCGAGACCGACGGAGCCGATGTCGTCGCGCTTGCACCAGACCTCGACACCGATCGTCTCGCTGAAGCGTTCGAGACGCTGGACCGGCGAAACGAAGCCGCGCAGATCGAGGCGCGGCAATCCTTCAAGCATTTCCAGAGCAGTCATCCGATAATCCTCTACCCTTCTGAGATGAGAAGCATATACACAGGGAGGGATAGCGAAATCCGGACAGTGGATACGTGGCTTCTGACAAAATGACCGGCGGGGACGGCACCGGGGGCGATCGAGAGTTGCCGCCGGAAACGATCGCCATGAAGATCGTGCAGCTCGCCGAAGTCACCTCCTTCCCGATGGATCGGCACAGCTGGGGTCAATTCGTCTATTCCGTCGCCGGCGTCATCGAGCTGACGGTGAAAAGCAGCCGCTATGCGGCGCCGCCGGATTTCGGCGTGTGGCTGCCGCCGGAGACCGAACATCTGGCCTGGGCCGGCGACGAGACCTCCTATCTGCTGCTCGATATCGAACGGAGGCTCTGCGACCGGCTGCCGCGTCAGGCCAGCATTCTCTCGGTCGGGCCGATCGCCAAGGCGATCCTTCTCGATCTGAAGAAGCGCGGGATCGGCGCGCCGCAAACCGCGGATGATGCCCGGCTGATGCGCGTGCTGATCGATCAGCTGAGTATCGGATCGCCGCTGGAGAGCTTCCTGCCGCTATCGGATGATCGCACCTTGAAGCCGGTGCTGGACGCGCTCTGCAAGAACCCCGGCGACGGCCGCTCGCTGGAGGAATGGGCAAGGCATGTTCACAGCACCGAACGCACCTTGGCCCGGCGCTGCAAACGCGATCTCGGCATGAGCTTCGTGAAATGGCGGCAGCGGCTTCGCCTCTCCCGGGCGCTCGCCATGCTTGCGGATGGGCTGTCGGTGCAAACTGTCGCCCACAGGCTGGGCTACAGCACGACCTCCGCCTTCATTGCGATGTTTCAGGCGGCGATCGGCGCGACGCCGAACACCTTTCGCGGGCGGTTGCGGGAGGAAGAGGAAGGCCCGCGGTAAGCGTGTCACAGCTTTCAGATCGAAACCAATCTCCGGCGCGAAGAAATCATCATCGCTACTGGCGAAAACGGCATCGCCGTCCTGGAGCAGCGCGTTCACCGAGGCCGATCTCTTCGGCCGGGCGGCAAGCAGCCCGCCGAAACCCTTCAGGCCGTCTACCATTACTTGTCTATTTCGTTTATTTGCGTTAGCTTATGCAAGATTTAGTTGTATCCATGGTACTAGATCGAGAGGTCGATGGATGACGCGATACCTTCGGATGACGCCATGATCTGGAACCATCGCATCACACGCATCACTGTCGGCCTGCTGCTGCTGGTGATCATCGCTGTCGTCTCATTGCCGGCGATCACCGGCTATACGAGCCTTGACGGCACGGTCAATGCGCGTTTCGCCGTCGTCAATGCACCGATCGACGGCACGATTGCAGAAGAGCCCGCCAAGGTGGGCAGCCCGGCCAAAGAGGGACAGTCTCTCGCAGAGATCAGAAATCCGCGCGTCAACCGCGCGATCCTTGCGTCGCTCGAAGCAGATCGCAACACGGCGCTCGACCGCGTCGCGGCGCTGAAAAAGGAACGGGCGGAGCTCTCCGAGCTTCGCGAGGAACTGTCCGCCAGATTGGAAGTCTACCGGCAGACCACCATTGCCAATCTCGAACGCGAAGTCGAAATCCTGCGGAAGAAGGTCGAGGTGTCACAGGCTCAGGATCTGGTCGCGCAGGTCGACCTGAGCCGCCGGATGGCGCTCGAGTCGAAAGGCATTCTGACCCAGAAGCTGGTCGAGGCCGCGCGCGCCGCCGGGGCTGCGACCGGCGGCGAGGTCGAAATCAGCAATTTGACGGTCGATCAATTGCAGCAAAGGCTCGAGGCCGTCCGCCAAGGCATCTTCGTGTTCGGCGACGGACAGAACGATGTGCCCTATTCGCGGCAGCGCGAGGACGAGGTCATCGTCCACATCAACGACCTGAACTCGCGCATCGCGGAAAACGAGACGCGCGCCAGCGAAGCGCAAAAGCAGCTCACCGAAGAGAAAAACCGCGTCAGCAACCTTGAATCCGCGACCGCTATCGCACCGTTCGACGGCGTCGTCTGGAGCAGGAGCATCGTCAACGGCTCGAACGTCGTGCTCAACAACGAGCTGATGCGCCTGCTCGACTGCCGAGAGCTGTTCGTCGATATCCTGGTTCCCGAGGTCGATTATGACGAGATCTATCCGGGACTTGCCGCGCAAGTGCGCTTGTTCGGCCGCAACGATGTCTTCAAGGGAACGGTCGTTTCCGTAAAAGGCAGCTCGGCGGCTGTCGAGACCGATGCCTTTGCCGCCAGCCTGCCGCCATCGACACAGCGGAACGCCCGCATTCGGGTCCGCCTCGATCCTTCCTTCATGAACGGCGACTTCGCCAACTTCTGCCAGGTGGGGCGCAGCGTGCAGGTCCGGTTTTCCAAACACCGCATGGACGTGTCAAATTGGGTCAAGAAACTGTGGTTCAGTATCTTCTAGCACTGGTTCCCACCTTTCTGGTTTTGGCCTTCTTTTTCCTGGGGCCCTTCAATTGGTCGCGCCATCACAGCTGGACGCGGACGGTGACCTGCGCCTTCGTGGCGGCAACCGTCTTGCGATACATGGTCTGGCGCCTGACCGAGACCGTGCTTCCCTACCCCAATGACGGCCTGAATTTCTATTGGGTCTGGATCCTCTTCGTGGTCGAGATTCTGGCGTGCCTCGAAGTGGTGCTGTTTCTGATATTGATGAGCCGCTACGTCGATCGGAGTGCGGAAGCCGACAGGCTGGCCGGGGTTTTCTTCGCGCGCGACACGCGCGAGCTGCCGACCGTCGATGTTTTCATTCCGACCTATAACGAGCCGCTCGACGTGCTTGAGCGAACCATCATCGGCGCCCGTGCGCTGGATTATCCTGCCGACAAGCTGAACGTCTATGTGCTCGACGACCAACGCCGGGACTGGCTCAAGGCCTATTGCGAGGAGAAGAACGCCATCCATGTCACGCGCGGCGACAACAGCCACGCCAAAGCCGGCAATATGAACAACGGGCTCAAGGTCAGCTCGGGCGAGTTTATCGCGGTCTTCGACGCGGATTTCGTTCCCTATCGACATTTCCTGCGCCGGACGCTGCCCTTCTTCAGTGACGACAGCATCGGCATCGTCCAGACACCGCAACATTTCTTCAATACCGATCCCGTGCAATCCAATCTCGGCCTGGAGAATATCTGGCCGGACGAGCAGCGGCTGTTCTTCGACGAGATCGCGCCCAGCCGCGACAGCTGGGACGTCAGTTTCTGCTGCGGCTCATGCTCGGTTTCGCGCCGCGCGGCGATCGACGCCATCGGCGGATTTCCGACGGAGTCGATCACCGAAGACCTGCTGACGACGCTTTCCATGCTCAACAAAGGCTACAAGACGCGCTATCTGAATGAGCGGCTGTCGATGGGATTGGCCGCCGAAAACCTGACCGGTTATTTCGTGCAGCGCGAACGCTGGTGCCAGGGCGGTATTCAGACCCTCTACTTGTACAATGGCCCGCTGCGCGGCCCGGGATTGACGCTGTTTCAGCGAATCATGTTCCTGCCGATCTCATGGCTGGTGCAATATCTGGTCCGCCTGACGATCTTGCTCGTCCCGATCGTCTATCTCTGGCTCGGCCTGCTGCCGCTGCATTTCACCTCGATCGCCGATTACGTGTCGCATCAGGTGCCGGTGCTGGCGGCGTATTTTCTGCTGATGCTGTGGATCACGCCGACGCGTTATCTGCCGGTGATCTCAAGCGCGGTCGGGACGTTTGCGGCATTCCGCATGCTGCCGACCGTCATCTCCAGCCTGGTGAGACCGTTCGGCAAACCGTTCAGGGTGACGCCGAAGGGCAGCGGCAACGAAGCGAACCTGTTCGACCGCTACAGTTTTGCCTGGATCGCAGGCCTGATCACGGTCACCGTCCTTGGTCTGCTCGTCAATATCGTGCCAGAAACGTCGCACACACAAGGTCAGTTTTCGCCGGTCGCCGCCTTTTGGTCGGGGATCAATATCATCGTCCTGCTCATCGCGTCGCTGATCTGCTTCGAGAAACCTCGGCGCCTGTTTCATGCGTTCAAACTCGATGAAGCCGCCACCGTCGACGATGTCCCCGGCCAGGTCGTCAGTCTGGCGCTGGATAAGGCGGTCGTTGCGGTTCCCACCATGGCCCGATTTCAATCCAAATCGGTCATGCTGAAACTCCCCGGTTTCGCCCCCTTCCAGGCAGAACTCAGACATGTCACGCAGCGACGAAGGAGCATAAGTCGCGGCGGCGACAAGCAAGCCTATTACCTGCACCTTTATTTCGAACTCGACGGCTCTGCGCGCGACAGCATGATCGTCAAACTCTACACCGGCCAATATTCGCAGGATATTCGCGACATCGACAAGGTCGCCGTCTCTCTCAATCTTTTGCTGCGCTCGTTCGGGCGAACGCGCACCTTGTAGCCAATGGTGAGAACGCCGATCGGGCGGCGCTTCGGCCTTTTTTATCGCGCCGATCGGATGCGCCTGATGATGCTGAAATGGCAGCAGATGCAAGCCGGAAGCACGGATAAAAAAAGCACGGTCCCAAGCGGTGAGGAAGAGAGCGGCAGGAACGACCAGTCGCCGCGCTGAAATTGCGGCAGAGCACTGCCGAAAAGGCCGGCTTGCGCCACGGCGGCCCGCCCCATCGCCATGCCGGTGGCAATCAGCGCGATATGGGCATGGATGAAGCCTGACCGCTGATGTCTTTGCGGCTGCAAGGCCAAGCGAACCCCGAAAGCCGATGCAAGCATCAACACCACCATGGCGCTCCAGATGCCGACGCCGGGGACCGCCAAAAGCAGATAGATGGGCTCGCGCATGACCGGGAGGATGGTCATGTAAAGCCACCAGGCAAAGGGACTCGCGGGGTGGCTTTCGAGAAGCGGCATGCTGAGAACGAAGATCGATGCGATCGCATAGGCCAGTGCCGGTCCCAGTCGCATCAGCATGAGAATCGCGTTTCGCATAGAGCGTTCCATCCTTTGACCTGACGGGGAAGGTAGGCGACGTCGATGAATTTTCCACTCGATGAATCGCCGGACAGAGGATGCCTGCGATCACAACTTGGCGTTTATCAGCCCTGCGACTTCCGGCGAAAACCGCACCTGTCGCTTTTTTGCGACTATTGGTTCAAATTCTTGAGTTGTTAGCTTTTTTTTACGATGATCTCCGGTGAACGTATCCGAAATTCAGGTAAGAATGTCTGACGGGGAGATCAAATTGCCAATGCTGCAGATCAAAGCTGGAACGACATGCATCGCGTTTTTGTTAGCGACCGGGACGATTTTGGCCGGTTGCCAGTCAGCCACGGATGGCCTGGCCGCCTATGGCGACAGTGCAAAAACCCTTGAGGATGACTCGGCCGTCGCCTTCTATAAAAACGACGAGCTGATCACCACCGGAAAGCTGCAGTTTCAGGAAAAGAACTACGGAAAATCCTACGCCATTTACAAGCGTGCGGTTGACGTTTTTCCGGAAGATCCGGCTGCCTGGCTGGGCTTTGCAGCCTCCGCCGACATGGTTGCCCGCTTCGACACATCCGACCGCGCCTACCAGCAGCTCTCGCGCATGATCGGCAACACCCCGGTTTACTATAATAATATTGGATATTCTCACCTTTTACGCGGCGACTTACGTACTGCCAGACGGTATTTCTTGAAAGCCTATGAGCTTGATCCCGGAAACGAAGTCACAGCCCGCAATCTCGAATTGATGAAGAATAGCGTAAATTACGCTCAGCGCTGATAAGCTTTTCAGCGATCCGCGTCGGGATGGGCGTGCCGTTGCCGCGTTGCGAGCATCGGCGCGGGCGCCCCCCTGGCAGCGTCCAGCGATGGCTTTGAAGCATGTGTCGCGCAAACCTGTGCAGCGGTTTTGCGGCGGGGACATCGCGTAAAAATAAAGACCCAAAGTCCGTCCCATGAAGCACGTCCGATGCGACGTGCTTTGCAGATAAAGCCTTTATCTACCGTGCTTTCCGAAGGATGAGCTGGCCTTCCGGCGAGAGGGTGCGTTCGTAACGCGGCAGGTCGTTGACGGCAATGCCGCCGGCTGTGATCGACGCAAGACTGCTGTCCGGCATTAGAGTTTCCGCCGGCGCGGCACGCGGTGCGAAAAATTGCGCCGGTTCCTTGCCGGGCGCGCTCAGGACCAGAGCCGAACCCATGCGAAGATTGCTTGTGTCGTTCTGCCGTTCGTTCACCACGGTCTTTTGCAGCTCATCCATCTGCTGGCGAATCACGGCGACGTCGTCGGCCTTGGCATTGTCGTCGATCTTGCCCGACTGTTTTTCCATCTGTCCTCTCAGGCCATCGATCGACCTTTTCAGCGCGGCGATGGTCTCCCGACTCTCGCGGACATCCGCCGAGTTTTTGGCGGTATAGATGAGAACGCCGGCATTGACCGGCAGGAGCATCAGGAGCAAACCGACGAGCACCGGGCTTTTTGAGCCTTTCTGTTCTACGGTTCGCACATTGCCTGGTTTTGGGCGTTCTGCTTCGACCTCGATGCTTGGAATGCTGGTCATTCGTTTACTCCCCGTAAGTCGTTCAATCGGCCTTGGCCGCGATCGGCGCCAGGCCCGCAAATCATTCCGATGTAAACACACCTTCCCATGCCCGTTCGAGCATGTCGAGCGATGCGTTTCTAGCTAGTCCGTTGAAATCGCAGTAAGAACCGACGAAATCCAGAAGATATTTCGGATGATAGCAAGAGGCCGGCATATCGCCGGCGTACTTGCGATCGTAAAACAGGTTCAGGTCGGGATCGGAGACGACCAATCCGTTGCCGCCGGCATAGGATTTGAAGATCCTGATATATTCGTCGCGCGACGGCGTGTTCACGAAGATCTTGTATTTCAGGCGCCGCAAGCCCGCCTCGTCGGAAAGGTCCTTCGGGGCGATATTGGTCGAAAACACGACCAGCTCGTCAAAGGGAACCTTGAACTTCTTGCCGGTGTGCAGCGTCAGGAAATCATATCCGCGCTCGAGCGGCACGATCCAGCGATTGATCAGCGCCTGCGGCGCCACTTGCTGGCGCCCGAAATCGTCGATGATGAAAACGCCGCCGGATGCCTTCAGGTGGATGGGCGCTTCATAGACATTCGGTCCGCCGTTGAAGGTGAGATCGAGCTGATCGAGGGTCAATTCCCCGCCGGTCTTGATCACCGGACGGCGGCATTCGACCCATCGCTGATCGGCTTTCGGATGGGAATCCGCGCCGGCCTCCGATGCCGGCTGATGCACGGCTTCGTCATAGAAGCTGATGACATGGCCGCCGACCTCGATGGCGTAGGGCACCCAGATCGTTTGGCAAAATAGGTGCGAGGTCCGCTCGGCGATGCTGGTCTTGCCGTTTCCGGGCGGTCCGTAAAGCAGGATGGAACGACCGGAGTTGATGGCGGGGCCGAGCTTTTCGACCAGGGTGTGCGAGAGCACCAGCCCGGCAAGGCTGTCGGTCAGCCGCTCCGGGGTCACGCGCTCGTCGTGGATGGACTGCAGACCGACTTGCCGGCAGAAGGCGTCCAGCGACACCGGCGCCGGCCCGACATATTGGCATTGACGCGACGCCGCATGGGCATATTCGAGCCCCTTCATCGAAAGCGCATATCGAATATCGGATCTCACATCCTCGCCGGCCAGGCCGCGCGCCTCGATATAGGCGAGTTTCACCAGTTCCTTGATCAGGATATTGACGATCACTTTCGGCAGTTTCATGCGCTCAGCCAGATGAGAGGCCGTGGTCGTATCCTGCTCGGCCGCGCATTTCGCCGCCAGCCGAAGCAGGAAGGACGGATCCAGTCCGGCTTGTTCCATGCTTGCCGGCGCCATCGGCATGCGCGGATCGAGCGAAATGATGGCGTCGTTTCGGTTCTGTTCGAGCGGATACTGCATACGACCTCGCTTGGCTCAACCGCCGGGTTTCATGCTGATAAGGAGACTGACGACGCGCATAACGACGGGAACGAGAACGATGATGAGGCTGACCGGAAAAAGGAAGGCGCCGAGCGGCAGCAGCATTTTGACCGGCAGGGCGTTTGCCTTTTCCTCCGCGCGAACAATACGGATGTCGCGCATTTCCTTGCAGTAGACCCGCAGCGTCTGCGTTACGCTGGTCCCGAGTTCCTCCGATTGGCGGAACAGAACGGAAAGGGCCCGGGCTTCGTCAATCCTCAGCCGGATGGCAAGGTTGGCGAGCGCCTCGCGCAATCGCCGGCCGCCCCGCACTTCCAGCATCATGATCGACAGATGCAGGCCGAAATCCTGGCGCTTGTCGACGAATTCCCGGGCAACACGGTTCGCCGCCGCCTCGATGCTCATGCCCGCATCGAGGCAGACGATCAGCATATCCATGAAATCGGGAAAGAGGCGGCGGTACTCCCTCTCCTTGGCGGCGCCACGCCGGTCGATATAGATGTTGACCAGAATAAAGGTGGAGCCCGCGGCAAACATCGCAGCGACCAGCGTCGCCACCCCCGACATATCAGGCACGACCCGATTGAGAGCCCAGACCGTCGCGACCATCACGCCGATGCAGACCGCGGCGCGAACCACCTGAAAGGTGGTCACGGCGCCGGCAGCGAAATAGCCCGCCCGGATCAGCCGGTTCTGGGTGGAGTTCACATTGGTGTCACGTCGGGTGATCTCGAAATAGCGACGGATCAGGCGGTTTTCCGCCTCGCCGAGATCGGCAATCGTCGTATCGCCAAGATGGAACTCCTCGCCTGATGTCGCCGAGCTTTTCGACACCCGGACCGAGACCTCGCGCTGGCGAAAAAACAATTCCGAGGCGGCCGCAGTAAAGATCAGCACTGCGAAGAAGACGATGAGATAAATTCCATACTCACTCGACATGAACGCCTCAGTACTCGAAGTTGACCATCTTGTAGAGAATGACATTCCCGATCGCCATGACGGCCAGCAGGACGGTCACCACGACGGCTCCGTGGCCGCTCGCCCAGACGGGATCGAAATAGGTCGGCGACAACGCCTTGATCATCGCGTAGAGCAGAAACGGATACATCGACATGAAGATCGCCGTGATGCGCCCTTCCGAGGAAATCGCCTTGACCTTTGCCTTCAGCATCGACCGGTCTCGCAGCGTCTTCGACAGGTTCTGCAGGATCTCCACGAGGTTTCCGCCGGTTCCCGCCTGGACGCTCAGCGATATCGCAAGCAGGTTCAGATCCTCGACGCCGACCCGGTCCGCCAGGTTGACGAGCGCATCGTCAAGCGTCACGCCGTAGGTGAGTTCATCCGAGAGCAGGCCGAACTCGGTGCCGATCGGATCGGGCATCTCGCGCGCCACCAAGGAAATCGCCGCCGGCAACGGATGGCCGGCGGCCAGGCTGCGATTGGCGACATCGAGCGCTTCGGGAAGCTTCAGTTCGAATTTCCTCATGCGGCGTGCCCGGGCACGCCAGACGACGAGCGCCGGGATGAGGAGGCAGATCAGGAGAAAAACGGGGATCCTGAACAGCGTGCTCGGCACGAAGAACCCCACGGCCAGCCATGTCAAAAGGGCGCCCGCGATCGCGAAGAGCGCAAATCGCCTGGCATCGAACTTGATCCCCGACTGGGCGTAGAACCGCAGCAGCCGCTGCATCACCGGGGTTTGCCGCCAACTGGTTGCGGCGCCGCGTTCCTTCAGCATATCGCTATAGGTCTTGCGATGATCATCGCTGACCTCGAGCAAGCTCAGCCGATGGTTCACGGCGCGATGGCGTTCGGATGTCTTGAAGTAGCCGCGCAGGATCGCTTCGACGGCAACCAGGGCGGCGGTGAAAACGGCCGCGTAAAGGAGAAGCAGGGTCATTGAACAGGTCCCGTCTGCAGCGGTTTGCCGGGATCGAAAATCGTCACGGGGATCTCGATCCCGAGTTCGGCAAATTCCTCGACGAAGCGCGGCCGGATGCCGGTGGCGCGGAATTCTCCATGGATCCGCCCGCCTTCATCGGTGCCGATTTTCTTGAATTTCATAATCTCCTGCATCTGCACGACTTCACCTTCCATGCCGGTGATCTCGGAAATCGAGACAACTTTGCGGCTGCCGTCGCTCAGGCGCTGGACCTGGACGATCATCGTGATGGCCGACGAGATCTGCGAGCGAATGCTCAACTGCGACATCGGCATCCCGGCCATGCCGACCATCTGCTCAAGCCGGCCGACGGCGTCGCGCGGCGTATTGGCGTGAATTGTTGTCATCGACCCCTCGTGACCGGTATTCATTGCCTGCAGCATGTCGAAGGCCTCGTCGCCGCGGACTTCGCCGACGATGATGCGGTCGGGACGCATGCGCAGGGCGTTTTTCAAAAGTTCGCGTTGCCGGATCTCGTTGCGTCCGTCGAGCGTCGGCGGCCGGGTTTCCAAACGCCCGACATGCGGCTGCTGCAGCTGAAGCTCGGCCGCGTCCTCGATGGTGATCAGGCGCTCCTTCGGAGAAATCTGCGACGAGAGCGCGTTGAGAAGAGTGGTTTTGCCGGAACCGGTGCCGCCGGAAATGACCATCGACACCTTGCCCTTGACCGCGGCGCTGAGAAGGATGCGCATCGCATCGGCCATGGCGCCATATTGCACGAGGCGCTCCATCGTCAGCGGCTTGCGCGTGAATTTGCGGATGGAAACGAGCGGTCCGTCGACCGAAATCGGCCGGATGGCGACGTTGACACGCGAGCCATCCTTGAGGCGGGCGTCGACCATCGGCGTCGACTCGTCGACGCGGCGGCCGACCGCCGAGACGATCTTGTTGATCACCCGAAGCAGATGGTCCTCGTCTTTGAACCGCACGGCGGTGCTCTCGAGCTTGCCGCTCCGCTCGACATAAACGCTGTTGTAGCCGTTGATGAGAATATCCGCGATCGTATCGTCGGCCAGCAGCGGCTCGATCGGTCCGAGCCCGAGCATCTCGTCGGTGATATCGCGGATCAGATCATTGATTTCCTTGGCATTCAGCGGAAAATTGTTGGTCCGGATATAGTCCTTGACCAATGGCCGGATCTCGGTGGCGATCTCCTCGTTGTCGAGCGTGTCGAGGATCCCGAGATTGATGCGATCGAGCAGATAGCGGTGCAGATTGACCCGCTCGGAAACCATGTCCGGCCCGAGCGAAGCCTCTTCGTCACTCGCCGCGGCGCCCTCGGAGGCCGGCTGGGCGGGCATGGCCTGCGCCGCGCCGATCAAAGACAGTTCGGCCGCCTCCGGATGTTCCCGCTTTTCCGGCTCCTGCCTGTAGAAACGCCCCATGATACCGCTCGCCATGCGTCCCACCCCCCCAACTATTTTACAATGACCGTGGAACCGACCTTCACCCGCTCATAGAGATCGATGACGTCGGCATTGCTCATCCGAAAACAGCCCGATGACGCAAAACCGCCGACCGTCGACTGCTCGTTCGTTCCATGAATGCGGTAGAGCGTGTCGGCCCCGCCCTTGTAGAGATAGATCCCGCGGGCCCCCAAAGGATTGAGCGGCCCGGCAGGCACCAGGTCCGGAAGTCCGGCTGCGCGCGCCTTCATCTCGGCAGGCGGGCGCCAGTCGGGCCACTCTGCCTTGCGTCCCACCTTGACGGTGCCGCTCCAGCGAAATCCGTCCCGTCCGACGCCGATCTTGTAACGGATCGCGCGCCCTTCGGAGATGACGAGATCCAGCGTGCGGTTGCCGCTGACGATGACGATCGTCCCGGCCGCATAGCTTTTTTCGATCGTCACCACGGCGCTTGTCGTCGGCCCGAGGCTGCGCGGCACAAGCCCGGCGGCCGCAGCACTCCCGGCAGCGGCCAGAATCGCCAAAACGACAAGGCCGGCAGCGGCGCGAGATCGCATGCGCTCTCTGTCGATCGCCTTCATCGCACCAGCGCTCCAAGTTTGCCGACCGCACCGCAGAAGCGCGCCCGGGAATTCACTTGAAATGGCAGCACGCCGCGATTGACCGCCTCGCTCAAAGTCTCCCAGTCATCCCCGATGACATGCGTCGGGATCTCCTTGAATATCTTTTCCGTTTGTTGCCGGCGCAGGCCGAGGCCGAAAAGTTTGGAGCGGTATTTGTTGATGACGATGAATATCTGATCCGCACTGCCCCGCAGCCGCACCAGATTGGCAAACAGATCCTTGGCTTGAGAAAGCGCAGGCACCGTCATTTCGGTGACGATGCAGACGCTGTTGACCGACGTGAGCACCTCGTACTTCCACGGCGTGTCATAATAGGGAACGTCGACGATCGTGTGGTCGCTCTCGAAGGCGGCGACGTCGAGCATGCGCAGCACCAGTTCACGGCCCTTCGGCGCCAGAAGCACTGACGGCTGCTTGAAGGACAGCAGCGAAAAGCCGCCCGAATGCCGCTTTCGGACGAGATCGATGAATTCCAGATCGACCCGGGACGGATTGGCGATAACCGGTTTCAAGTCGTAGTCGTTGACGAGGTTGAGATAATAGCCAAGCGTCCCGGAGCAGAAATCCGTGTCGAACAAGTCGATCCGCGGCGTGTAATTCTTGGTCGGCTGGGCCAGCACATGCGCAAGCGATGAGGCGATCACGCTGGCGCCCGCGCCGCCGACGGCCGAGACCACGGCATGCACCCGGCTGTCGCTCGCCCCGGTGCCGGGCGCATGGGTCGAGATCATGTCGATCAGGGCGCGGCGCTCGAGCGGCTTCTTCAGCCAGTCTTTGCCGTTGAGGCGAAAGAGCAGCCGCATCATGTCATCAGGCAGATCTTCGGAAACGACGACCAGCGGAATGTCCCGATAGCTGGTGCGAAACGTGAAAAGCTCCGGCTGCTGCAGCAATTTCCCATTGTCGACGTCGAGAACGATGAGATCGAACTGCGCCGGATCGAACCGGCCCTTCTCCGCGAGCGCCTTCAGCGCGAGATGGCGGACATCGTACCGCGAAAGCGACCCGAACGTATCGAGCATGAAGCTCGCTGCAGCCGCATCGTCGGAGAGGACCAGGATCTTGGTGGATGCGGCAATGTTCATGTGCGCTGTCATTTTCGCTTTCCTACGCGTGATTTAAGGAGTCAGCAGGTGGAGCACGTCTTCAGATCTTCCGTCGTAATCGTCACCGGATGGGCCGGAATGGTGACGTCGTTCAGTCCCAACAAGCCGCCGAGGACCGGCAGATCGAAGGTGATGTTGCGCACCTCCAGCCGCATCGTCAGCACCGGCCCGTCCGGCCGGCCCCAATAGCCGAGCCCCGATCGCTGATAGGTGACCATCAGCTTATCCGGGGTGATGCGCCAGTTGAGGTCGCAAATGCCGGGGTGTGGATCGGTTCCCGCGTTGCAGACGCCGTCGCTTCCGAGCACAATCCGGTTCAATGCCGCCGTGCAGTTTGCAAGAGCCGGTCCGCAGGTCGAGGATATCGTCGCATCGTTCGGCGCCGCTTTGCCGTTGTTGAGGGGATCGGCAGCGTCGGTGGGGAAAACGGCATTGAAATTCGTCGTCAACGGATCGGATACGGCCGCCAGACGGGCACCAAATTGCAGCGCCTTGACCGTCTGGTTCCACTGCGACATGGCATAGCCGAACTCGATAAAGGCGGCGAACACCAGCATGACGATCGGAAAGGTCAGCAATGCTTCGACGAGGCTGACACCGCTGCTATCCTGCCAGAATGCCTTGATTGCCCTAGAGATCACCATCCGATGTACCTCTCTTCATGGAAGGAACTGATGGTGATGGCGCTGATTCCGAGAAAGCCGAACACCGGCGAGCTCTGGTAGAGATGAGCCGTTGATATGGTGATGTTCCCATCCGCATCGGGTGCGGTGATGGTGATGTCGGCAGGGTTGTTCCAGCCGGGAACGCGGGGTGTGGCGCCTGCCGCAGGCGTTTGCGTTCCGTAAAAGGCGATCGTCTTCGCAGTCGCCTGACTGCAGGTCGGCACATAGGTTCCCGACAGCGGCCGGCATCGCGAGAGGTAACGCCCCGCATCGCGCAAGCCCGCGTCGATCTGCATACGCTCCCAGAAGATGCTGCCGAACTCCAGTATTCCAGCCGCAAAGAGCGTCACGAAGGGGATGGCGAGCAGCGCTTCGGCAAGCACCGCACCTTCCTCCCGCTGCCAGAAGCGCAGGGAAAGCCGATGCCGGATAAGATTACGGAGCGCCATCATCTGACCAGCTCCGCTTCTTCCCGCAGGAATTCGTCCAGCGTCCCGCGACCACCCTTGCCGGTGATGTCGATCATCTCGAGCGAAAGATAGCGCTCGCTACCGGCCTTGATCGCCGGTTTGGTCATGAACATGCGCGCAAAGGCAACCGCCTGCGTCTGCTTGTGACCATTCAGATGGCCGATCGAGGCTTCATAGCCGCAATTGACGATTGCAGCGAAAATCTCTCGGCGATCGCCGTACTCGCTCCCCGTGTAGCTCGAGAGAGCAGGTCCCGAATAGCACTGACCGCCGCCCGTCGTCGGCGTACCGACCTCGCCGTTCGCAGAGGCATGGTTGAGCAGCGCCGCGGTATTGAGCTCGTAACGATAGACATCATAGGCAGAGGGCCGGCTCGGCGTTCCGGTGGCCCCCGGGGGATAGCTGGAATAGTTGCCGAGAATCGCGCTGACCGAGGGCGCCGTGCCTCCCTGGGCGACACTCCAGTAGTTTGCGTAGTTCCAATTGTTGCCGGTGCTGATCTTGCCGCCGCCGAGGGGGCTCATGGTTGCGCCGTAACCCAAAGGCACCGCCTTGGTGACATCGCCGACCGTGCTGCCGACCATTGCCGGGTCGTAGCCTTTGCAGCCGTTCTGCCCTGTTTGCTTTTGCGCGGAGCGGACGTTCTGGGCCGGGCGATAGCGGCTGTCCCCGCGCGAGCCCTTGAACGACCCCTCATAAATACCGAAGCGCGTATTGACGCCAGCTTCAACGGGTCCGGCCATGGCACCCGTCTCGGTATCGAGGCTGTCCTGGGTATAACAGGCCCCCGGATTGCCGGTGGCCAGAGCCTCTGCCATCACGTTCGCGCCATTGCCCAGCGGTGTCCGCAGGAATCCGAAATTGCCAGGCCCGGGATTGGCGGAGGACGTGCTGTGCATTTCGATCTGCCGGCCGTAGAGATTGCCAGCCGCGAAGTTGGTGTGGAGATCCGTCGCCGCCTGTTGGCTGGCGGCCTCGCTCGTATTGCCCGCCGGCTCGTAGGGATTGCAGATGAAGATCGGCGTCACGTCGCAGGCGCTGGCATGGTATACCGCCACGGCATCGGCAGCGATGCTGATCGTGCTGCGGGTGAAACCGACCGGGACCGGAAAGATCGTCTGCATCGCCTGCGGCTTGGCGATGACCCAGGCGTAGGACGCTTCGCTGGCCGTGGTCGTTTTCATCGAAGACGGGATCGGCGTATCGTCATTGGCCGGGATGTTCTTCAGAAAAAACACGGTGACCGTGCTGGCGGCGTCGTTTCCAGCCTTATAGGTGACGCTGATGTGCGAGCCGAGCGACATGCCGGTCCCGCCCCCGGAAAAAGCCGCGCTATTGGCGATTTTCTCGATCGCGGTCTGCGCCCTCGAAATGGCATCGTCGCGGCCATCGAGTTCGCGGGCTCCGGCCAGTGCCATCGCGTCGACCGCGTTCTGGAGATCGGTGTGCAGGTTGCTGCTGCGGCCGACATCGATGACCAGCAGCGAAAAGCCGAGAAGCATGGGCATGGCGATGAGCGTCAAGGCGATGACATAGCCACGATGATCATTCCAGAACCGTCTGACAACCCTGCTCAGCATTGGCCCACCCCCATCACGGCTTTCGCCGCGACGACCCTGTTTCGTGCATTTTCCCTTCCGGCGCGTTGCCGCCGTTCATGCCTTTCGAACAGCTACTGGCTGACGGTGGCCCCGTTGGACGCACCGTTGGCCTCCATGGCCGGCGATGGCTGAACGACCACCACCCCGCCGTTCTGATACTCGGTCATCACTCTGCGGACCACCTTGCCGTCGCTTGCGATACGGGTTCGCTGGGCTTCCGGCGGGAACGGATCCTCGGTGTGGATGGCTTTGTTTGCTTCCATGGCGTTCCCGGCCCCGAAGGTGATCGTGTCGCGATGGTTCATGTAGTCGGCGCAGCTGGAAACCAGGCCGGCGGCCGCGAGGACGAGAAGGATGCGCTTAGCGTTTTGTAGCAACAACCTGGCCTCCCTGGTTCAGGTCGAGACGATGGCCATAAGGCCCGGTCACACCTTCGCCGTTGCGAAAGCGCCGGAGCATGTCCTTGTCGACTTCCAGGACACCGAGCGCGAAAAGCTCGACATCGTTGGACGACCGCGTCTGATCGAGCGGACTGTAGAGGTCCTCGCCCGGGCGGGCGGGCCGCACGATATGCGGGGTGACGACGATGACGAGGTCGGATTCCTTCTTCTGGAAACTCGTCGAACGGAACAATGCGCCGAGGATCGGTATCTTCCCGAGGCCGGGCAATTGCTGGATGTCCTTGGCGTTAATCGACTGCAGCAGACCCGCCAAGGCAAAGCTCTGGCCGTCGCGAAGTGCGACCGTGGTGCTGGCCGCGCGCGAGATGAAACCCGGATTGCCGTTGACGTTGATCGACGGATCAAGCTCGGAAACCTCAGGCTCGATCTCCAGATTGATGAGCCCGTCATCAAGAACCACCGGCTTGAAGGTCAGCCGCACGCCGAAGGGGCGATAGTCCGTCTCGGTGGCGACTGTCGTGCCGTTGTTGGTCGTCTTCAGGATCGGCACTTCGCCGCCGGCATGGAAGCTGGCCGTCGAGCCGCTCATTGCGATGAGGTTCGGCTGAGCCAGGCGACGCACCAATCCCTTCTGCTCGAGCGCGTTGATGACCACGTCGATGTGGCCGCCCGAGATTTCCAGCACCTTTGCGATCAACTGACCGAAGGGCAGCGCGCCCGTTGCCGCACCCTTGGGGTCGACGAGGGTGCGGACGAGGCTGCCGTTATCATCCACGCCGATACCCTGGCTGGTCGTTGCCTTGCCGATGCCGTTGTTGCCGCGCCCGGACCAGCCGATCCCGAGGTCACGACCCGTCTGGCGCGAGGCTTCGATGACACGGACTTCCAGCATCACCTGCTGGCTGTCACTGACGCGCAACTGGTTCAGCACCGGCTGGTCGGAATAGGACTGGGCGATGTCCATCACCCGCTGCAATTCGACGCCGTCACGGACGATGCCTGTCAGGCGAATGCGGTCGCTGGAATTGGCCACGACAACCCGGGCCGAGGGCGCGGCAGAGCGAATGGCGGCGGCGACTTCACTGAAATCGCTGGCAACCCGGACATCGATGACACCGAGAAGCGACTTGTCGTCGCCATAGACCGAGATATTGGTGGCGCCGATCTTCTTGCCGCGGATGAACAGCGACTTGTCGGAAAGCGGCACCACGTCGATCATATCGGCGCTGCCGATGACGAGATCGCCGAAGGTCTGGCCGGTATTGAGCGTCAGCGTCGCGTTCGGAGGCAGGGTCACGCGCTGGACCGATTTGCCTAAGGTGACCGATTTTTCCTGTGCGTTGGCGCAGCCTGCAAATCCCGGTCCTAAACACACACAGGCCGAAAACACCGCCGCCAGTGCCGCAAGGCTTTTCGTCCTTGCGATTCTTCTCTTGCCATTCGCCATGCCTGCTTTAGCCCCCTCGTTCGGCATGGCCGTATCTGCGGCATGCCGGCTAAACAACATCACTGGACCAGGCCGACTCGGTGCTCCTCGCGCTTCGTCGTGTTCCAGACCCCCACCGTCACCCATTTCGGCTCAACCGGCAACACCGGTTCGACCTTTTGTTCCACAATCTGCACTTGTTTTTCAGCTTCTGGTAATTTTTTCTTTTCTAAATCATTGCCGAGCTCCGTCGCCATCGCCCCGCCACCGAGGTCTGCGACGGTGATCGGCCGGGTCTGCTCGACGGAGGCAGAGGCAATATTGCGAAGCGCCAGCGAGAGCGTGCCGATGCTGGAGCCGAGGGTAAGCCGTTGCGCCTCATCGGTCGTGACCTCGAAGGTCACGGTTTTGACGACGGACGGTTCGTCCTTGCGCTCGTCTGCCGTCTGGTCTACTGCCAGCACCTTGACGCCTTGCAGCAGCACGTCGACGAAGGTCTGATCGTTGCCGGCCGGCCCGCGCACGACCCGCGTCAGAAGCACGTCGACGCGATCGGAAGGCCTGACGAAGCCGGCAACGCCGAGCACGTCATTGACACGGATGGAAACGGCCTTCATGCCCTGGTCGAGGGCCGCCGACAGCGTGGCGCGTTCGCCGGCGCCGGTGATTTTCGAGGAAAGCACCGGCTCGCCGGGATCGATCGCCGCCATCGCATAACGCGGCTGGGCATCGCTGCCGACAACCGTCTCGATGCTGACGAATGAGCCTGAGGGTGTTTCATTGGAGGGCCATGGGATGGCCCTGAGATTTTCGGGCCGGATCCGGTCGCCGAAGCGCATCGGTTTGGCGGCGACGACGAGCGTCCGCTCCTCGGCCTTCACACCGTTCATCGCCAGGAGCCTGGCCTTCTGATCGGAGAGATACTCGCGCATGCCGAAAACTGCTGCTGCTGCGAGGACAAACGCAATAACGAGACTTAAAATCGTTGAAGAACGCATCGCAGTTACTCGCTACACTGGACGGAACGCATCCATTCATTGCTTCTAATTTAGAAGAGAGGGGTTAACAAAACCCCTCGCTTCTTCGTACGCCGATATCAGGCTGCTGGCGCGGTGAGGTTAGTCGTAAACCAGCCTGCCCAGCCGTTCCAAACGGTCGCCAGATTGGTGCCGGCCAATGTCACCGCCCCGATCACGCCGCCGACCAGCAAGGCAAGCAGAATGAGATATTCGGTCAGTGCGACGCCATCTTCTTCCCGCGCGAAAGCGCGTACGCAGTTTACAAATGCTTTCATCGAGAATTACCTCCCAGGTAAGTTGTGCGCCGTAATTTCCCCCGGCCGCGTTGTCGTCGAGACCGCCCCTTCGACTGGTTGTATTAATAATCTGTTAAGACTAAATTAGTCAATTGTTTTATACATGGACGATATACATCTATACTTTTATGGTTAAGACCAAAGACCGGGGAGCGCGCAGTCAATACCAGCTTGCGTCGCTGATGACGAATGAAAATAAACGTGCAGGTAGATTAAATAACCCAAAGAGGTTGCGCTCCATGCTGAAACTGGTCGTCGTTATTAATTATCTTTCAGTATTACTTTTTCTCTACGCCGCCTGGACAGACTTCCGTACATGGAAGATCCCCAACACGCTCGTTCTTGCCCTCGTAACACTCTATGTATTGCGCGCGTTGGCTGTGATTCTCAGCGCCGAAGATGTCGGCGCTGCGCTGTTTGATTCGAGCGGAATTGGCGGCGACCTCGGGGCCGGCCTGCTGATGTTCATGCTTGGGGTGGTGCTCTGGGCACTCCGGCTGTTCGGCGCAGGAGATGCCAAGCTTTTCCTGCCGATCGGCCTTTTTGTCGGATGGCACGGCATGCTGCCGTTTTCGTTTTTCCTCCTCGTCCTCGGCGTCGTGACGCTGCTCACCCTGCGGCTGCCGGTGCCGTTACCCGTCGCACATCTCGCTTTTTTCATGCGCATCGCGGAAATCCGGGCGAGCCGGAAGGTGCCTTATGGCGTCGTCATGGTTTTCGCCGTGCTCCTCACCCTGGCTTTGCCCATTATCCGACAGCAGCTGCGGTGACCTGCAGCGACAACTTCCTCACGGCGCGGCGAGACGTGCGCCTGAGCAAAGCATGGTCACGCGTTCAGCGCGCTATTGAGATCATGCAACCCGATCATCAGCATCATCGGGTCGGATGGCGAGGGCAGGAAACCGACGGCCTCATAGAAAGCGCGTGCGCCGTCGGAAATCGCATGCACCAGCACGCCGCGAATTCCGAGGATGTCTGCGGCATTGAGCAGGCGCAGGCCCGCATCGCGCACCAGTGCTCTGCCGATCCCGCGCCCTTGGTAGGACTGATCAATGGCGAGGCGGCCAAGCACGGCAACCGGAATCGGATCAGGCATGTTGCGCCGAAAACGACCGGGCGCTTCCGGCAGCTTCACGGCACCGGAAGCGAGTGCGTAATAGGCGATGACCCGGCTTCCCTCGCCCACGACGAAGGTGCGCGACGCGCCGCCTGCCTGATTGGCGCGGGCGCGGCGACGCAGCCAGTCATTCAGTTCAGGCACGCCGGAATTGAATTCAGCCAGCTCGTGATGATCGGCCAGCGGTGCCGGTGGGCTAAGGGTCACGCTTCATCCCATGGCGCTTTGGTCGACATGGTCCGTTTCAGGCGCTCATTGGGCTGCGCGGGCGCGTCGAGGCGGGCAAGGTATTCGGCATGGATTTCCGGGGTGACTGTGAAGATGACATGATCGAGCAGCACTTCCTCGGCTCGGCGCTCGGAAGCCTCCAGCATGAAATCCGTGCGCGTCTTGCCAAGCAGCTCGGCGGCGCGGTCGATCAAATTGCGGGTCGCGGGCTTGATGCGCATATTCAGCGGCACGCTTGCGTCCGGACCTTTGTTCGTAGGCGAGATGGGCATGGGACACTCCTGTCTGGAGTACATCATAGTGTAATGACATTATCTTTACAAGCGCCGTAAAGATATCGTCATTACACCCTCTCACCTCGCGGAACTCTCAACCCAGCCCCCACCGGGTCAACTATCGGATTGGTCGTCAAAGTTTGAGTTGACCGTTTTCGATGGCGAAGCGACACTTACCTGCAGCGAGGCAGGAGGAAAGACGATGGACGACCTAGACCGCTGGCGCCAGATGGCAAGCGCTCCGAAAGACGGCAGCCGGATCCTGGTGACGATCCGCGCATCCGAACAGGGGCCGGCGGAAGTCGACCTCGCCTATTGGTCGCACGGCGATCAGTTCGGTGGAGAAGGCTGGCGCGCCTCCGATTCCTCGCCCGGCCACATCATCGAATATGCCGAGCCGGAACTGAAGTGCTGGATGCCGATGCCCTCCGCCAATCGCACCTCGATGCCTTCGCCCTGGGAAGGCGACGACGCCCAGCAACTCGACGGCTCAGGGATTTAAGAAGCCCCGCCCTGGCAGCCTTGGTATCCGAATCAACACAGCACCACATCATCGGCCGTCGCCTTTGAGGAACAGAGGGAGGGGTTCCGTCCTATTGGTGGATGTGCTACTGAGTAGCAAAAATCGCCCGGTGGAGATAAACCGATGAGTGTCAAATCGTCGATCTCGCTGACCGATCAGCAGGACGCGTTTGCACGTTCGCTGGTGGAGAGCGGGCGCTATTCCAGCATGAGTTCCGTTCTTCAGCAGGGCTTGGAACTCCTCCGCCAAAAGACGGAAACCGAGGCCGTCGAAACGGCAGCTCTTCGAGAACTGGTCCAGCGGCGTTTGAAGGACCCGATGATTTCCACGACGGAAATGGAAAGCCGCGTCGAGACAATGATCGCGCGGAAGCGGCGAGTTATTCGTGTGGACCCTTGAATATTCCGAGGATGTCGAACGAGATTTCGAGTTGATTTTCGATCATCTCTTCGAGTCCTATGTCGAACTCGGAGACTCGCCCGACGAGGCTTTCGAGCGTAGCGCTGAGCGAATCCGTAAATTGCGCGTCGAAATTGATCGTCTTGTCGATACGCCTTATATCGGGACATTGCGAGCCGACATTTGCCCTGGAATCCGGTTTCTGCGGCGGGACAGGACGGCGGTGTGGTTCCTGCCGGTAGAAAGCAGCCGCAGGATCATTATTGCTGCCATTTTTTACGGCGCGCAGGACCATATCAGACATATGCTTACACGTATGCTGTCTGGATAAAAGGTCGCTCCGTGCGCCCGCGCGGCGGCCCACGTCCGCAACAAGTCTTTCACGCAAAAGCCCCGCGGTCGTTGCCACACCGCGGGGCTCTTTGACGCCTCACCCGGGAGAGGGGGTCAGGCGGCCTTGATTTTGCTGGATGTCCGCGCCCATTCCGGCAGCCAGTCGCCGTGGGCGGCGAGCAGGTCGTCGACCAGCGACCAGATCTGGTCGAGGTCGAGTTCGGCGGCCGTATGCGGGTCCATCATCGCGGCGTGGTAGATGTGCTCGCGATTTTCCGTCATCAGCGCCTGCACCGTCAGCTCCTGGACGTTGATATTGGTGCGCATCAGCGCCGTCAGCTGCGGCGGCAGGGCGCCGATGAAGGTCGGCTGGATGCCTGACGCGTCGACCAGGCAGGGTACTTCGGCGGCGCAATTTTCCGGCAGCGAGGTGATGCAGCCATTGTTGCGGACATTGCCGTAGATCACCGAGGGTTCGCCGGTCCAGACCGAATTGATGATCGAGGAGGCATATTCCTTCGACGGCTGAACCTCGATCTTGTCGGCCGAACGATAGGCTTCGGCCTGGCCCTTCCAACGTTCGATCTGCTCGATGCAGCGCTTCGGATATTCATCGAGCGGGATGCCGAACTTCTCGATCAGGTCGTCGCGGCCCTCCTTGATGAAATAGGGGGTGTATTCGGCGAAATGCTCCGAGCTTTCGGTGACGAAATAGCCGAGCCGCGTCAGCATCTCGTAGCGCACCTTGTTCGGGCAGCGCGGGTTCCAGCCGGGCTTCGGCGCCCTGCCCTCGCGGTAGCCGCGCAGCAGGTCGGGATAAAGGTTGCGATAGGAACCGTCGGCCTGGCGATGCTCGAATTTGAGATAGAAGGCCATGTGGTTGATGCCGGCGGCGCGGTAGCGGATTTCCTCGTAGGGAATGTCGAGGTCGTGGGCCAGTTCCATCGCCGTGCCCTGCACCGAGTGGCAGAGGCCGACCTGACGGATGCTGGGATACTTCTCCGAGATCGCCCAGGTGTTGATCGCCATCGGGTTGACATATTGCAGCATGATCGCCTCGGGGCAGACGGCGAGCATGTCCTCGCAGACCTTCCACAGATGCGGCACGGTGCGAAGCCCGCGCATGATGCCGCCGACGCCGAGCGTGTCGGCGATCGTCTGGCGCAGCCCGTATTTCTTCGGCACCTCGAAATCAGTGACCGTGCAGGGCTCGTAGCCGCCGATCTGGAAGGCGACGACGACGAAATCGGCCCCGGAAAGCGCCTTGCGCTGGTCGGAATAGGTCTCGGCCTTGGCCGCCACACCGAGCGTCGAGATCAGCTTGTTGACGACGATGGCGCTTTCCTCAAGCCGCTGCGGATTGAGATCCATCAGCGCGATCGTCGCCCCCGACAGCGCCGGACGCTGAAGCACGTCGCCGATGATGTTCTTCATGAAGACGGTGGAGCCTGCTCCGATGAAGGTGATTTTGGGATTTCCTGCCATTAGTGCCTCCGGCATTCGATAATCATGCTACCTCGAAAGCGGCCTTGACGAGCCGTTCGGTGTAAGCGGTCTTGGGATGGGTGAGAACTTCGTTGACGGGCCCCTCTTCGACGATCTTGCCATGCTGCATGACGATGACACGATGGCAAAGCGCCCGGACGACCTTGAGGTCGTGGGAGATGAAGAGGTAGCTCAGGCCCCGCTCGTCCTGCAGCTTGCGCAGGAGCTCGATGATCTGCGCCTGAACGGACAAGTCGAGTGCGGATGTCGGTTCGTCGAGCAGGATGAATTCCGGCTCCAGCGCGATAGCGCGGGCAATGGCGATGCGCTGGCGCTGGCCGCCGGAAAATTCATGCGGAAAACGCGACAGGATATTGCCGGGCATGCCGGCGGCAATAAGCGCCTCGCTCACCCGGTCCTGGCGCTCGGCCCTCGTGGCGCCGAGCTTGTTGACGACGAGGCCCTCCTCGATGATCTGGCCGACCGTCATGCGCGGGTTGAGCGAGGAGAACGGATCCTGGAACACCACCTGAATGCGGGCACGCAAGGGCCGCATCTCGGCCCTGGAAAGCCCGTGGATCGGCTGATGGTCGAAATGGATCTCGCCGGCCTGGGGCGTGTTCAGCCGCAGGATCGCCTGGCCGAACGTGGTCTTGCCGGAGCCGGATTCACCGACGATGCCGAGCGTCTCGTGACGGCGCAGCGTCAGGTCGAGGCTGTCGACGGCGACCAGCTCGCGCATCGCCGGCTTCAGAATGGTGCCGTGGCGCAGCATGAAGGCGACGCGCACACCCTTGGCATCGAGAATGACATCCGATCCTTCCGGCAGCGGATTGGCTTGCCCACGCGGTTCGGAGCCGAGCAGATGCCTTGTATAGGCGTGCTGCGGATTGGCGAAGAGCGCTTCGGTGGTGTTGTGCTCACGCACCTCGCCGTGCTGCATGACATAGACGTAATCGGAGAACTGCCGCACCACCGTCAGATCATGGGTGATGAGGATGACCGCCATCCCCAGCTCTTTCTGCAGGTTGCGGATGAGGTTCAGAATCTGCGCCTGCACGGTGACGTCGAGCGCCGTCGTCGGCTCGTCGGCGATCAGCACGTCGGGATCGTTGGCGAGCGCCATGGCGATCATCACCCGCTGGCGCTGGCCGCCGGAAAGCTGATGTGGATATTGCTTGAGCCTAGCTGCGGGATCGGGAATCTGCACATGTTCGAGCAGTTCGAGCGCCCGCTTTTCCGCATCCCTCCGGCTGACCCGGCGGTGGACGCGGATCGCCTCGACGATCTGGCCGCCGACCGTATAGATCGGGTTCAGCGAACTCATCGGCTCCTGGAAGATCATCGAGATGCGGTCGCCGCGCAGCTTGCGGCGCGCCCGCTCGGAGAATTTCAGGATATTGCTGCCGTCATAGGAAACCGTCGATTTGTCGGAGACGACGGCGCGCTTCGACAACAGCCCCATCACCGTTCGCGCCGTCACCGATTTGCCGGAGCCGGATTCGCCGACGATCGCGATGGTTTCGCCGCGATAGAGCTGGAAGGAGACGTCCTTGACGGCTTCGACCAGGCCGTTCTCGACCTTGAAATTCACCGCGACGTTGCGGGCGTCGATCACGGGCGTGTCCGAGCGGCCGTCGTGGTCGTGGCGAACGGGCGGGGCGAAGGAATTGACCAGTGCAAGAGCCATATCAATCACCTCAATAAGGATCGACTGCATCGCGCAGTCCGTCGCCGAGCGCATTGAAGGCGAAGACGGTGACGAGCACGAAGGCGACGGGAGAAAGAATCCAGGGATAGGAGCCGATGACCGAATAGGTCGCCGTATCCTGCAGCATCAGCCCCCAGGAAATCAGCGGCGGCTTGACGGCAAAGCCGAGGAAACCGAGGAAGGATTCCAAGAGCACGACGCTCGGTATGGCGAGCGTCACCGCGACGATGACGTGGCTCATCACATTCGGGAAGATATGCTGCAGGATGATGCGGGTGTCGGTGGCGCCGACCGCCATCGCCGCCCGGACATAATCGATGCGGGCGAGCGCCAAGGTCTTGCCGCGCACCTCGCGCGACATCTGCGCCCAGCCGAGCGCCGACATCACGCCGATGACGAAGGCGAGGAAGACATTGGTCGGCGCCGTCACCGGGATCAGCGAGGTCAGCGCCAGATAGAGCGGCAGCTGCGGGAAGGCGAGCACCAGTTCGACGAAACGCTGCAGCCAGACATCGAAGCTGCCGCCGAAATAACCCGAGACCATGCCGACCGTCGTGCCGATGACGGTGACGATGGTGACCACGGTCAGCGCGATCATCAGCGAGATGCGCGAGCCGATGATGGCGCGCGACAGCACGTCACGGCCGAACTTGTCGGTGCCGAGGAAATGCACCGGCTGGCCGTCGGTCGAGCCGAAGAAATGCCGCTCAGTCGGGATCAGGCCAAGAAGGTTGTATTCGGCGCCCTTGACGAAGAAGCCGAGCAGCCGCGGATTGTCGTAATCGACGCCGACGATCGGCTGGAAGGTGACGGGGTCGAGCTCCTCGGAATCCGACAGCGCATAGACGCGCGGCTGGAAGACGAAATTGCCGTCCTTGTCGTGGAAGCTCATCACCTGCGGCGGGGCGAAGCCGACATCGGTCGCCTTCGGGTCCATCGGCGCGAAGAAATCGGCAAAGATCGCCATGAAGAGCAGCAGCCCGACCAGCACCAGCCCGGCCAGGCCGGTCCAGGAGCGCCTGAGCCGGCGCCAGACGAGCGCCAGATAGCTCTCGCCGCCCTGCGATGGCTTCTTGACCGCGGGTTCGGTCGTCGGGGGTGTGTCGGACGAATCGAAAGCAAGCATGTCAGGCTCCTCCGAACTGGCGGACGCGCGGATCGAGCAGGGCCAGCAACATGTCGGCGATGATATTGCCGACGATCAGTGTTGCCGACAGCACCATCATGAAGGTGGCGGTGACATAGACGTCGCCGACCGCCATCGAGCCGACGATGGCCGGGCCGACGGTCGGCAGGGCGAAGATGATCGCCGTTTCGATCTCGCCGGTCAGCATGTAAGGCAGCACGACGCCCTGATACATCACAAGCGGATGCAGGGCATTCGGCACCGCATGGCGCATCACCACCGCGCCGCCGGACAGGCCCTTGGCCTTGGCCGTCTCGACATATTGGGCATTCAGCGTATCGAGCAGATTGCCGCGCATGACACGCATATTGTAGGCAAGCCCGCCGAAGGTGGCGATCGCCACGACAGGCCAGACATGGTGGACGAGATCGACGAATTTCGCCCACGACCAGGGTGCCCCACCATATTGCGGCGAGAAGAAGCTGCCGATCTCGGACACGTTGAACTGGAAAACCAGGAGGTAGACGATGATCAGCGCCATCAGGAAGCGCGGCACCGTCATGCCGAGGAAGGAAATTCCCGAAAGCAGGCTGTCGATCCAGCTGTATTGCCGCGTCGCCGCCCAGATGCCGAAGCCGATGCCGAGCACCGAGGCGAAGATGTGGCAGACGAGCGCCAGAAGCAGCGTGCGCGGCAGCCGCTCGGCGACCACATCGGCCACCGGCTTGTTGTAGAACATGCTGTAGCCGAAATCACCGCGGGTGACGATGCCGCCGATCCAGTTGACGTATTGGACGACCAGCGGCTTGTCGAGGCCGTGTTCGGCCCGGTAGGCCTGCGCCTGGGCTTCGGCCTGGGCGTAGGACGCGCCACCCTGATTGATCAGCTGTGATCTTATATAATCGGCATAATCGCCGGGCGGCGCCTGGATGATCGCGAAAGTCACCACGCTCAGGATGAAGAGAACGGGGATCGCGGAGGCTATGCGCACGAGCAGGAATCGCAACATCGAACGGTTCGCTTCGCTTTGCCGCCAGTCGCTCCTTGTCGGCGCGGCCGGCTCGTTGGTCATATCAGGCCGCGCGCCACGCGCGGCCTGACTCTCGCTTCAGCTGGGAGGGAACACTAGTTTATGGGACCCTTGTCGCCGGGCTTGCCCGGCAGCTGCTCGGGGAACAGCTCATATTTGCCCTGCTTGTCGGCGGCCACCCACAGGCGTTCGCGGATGATCGAGTCTTCAGCCCAGTTGAACATGAAGATCGGCGTCCCCTGCGGCACGTTGGAGAAGCGCTTGTTGATGATCAGCGCGCCCGGATATTCGGTCAGGCCGACGGTGTTGACGTGTTCGGTCGAGATCTTCTGATACTGCTTCATCAGATCGACGCGTTCGTCATTGCTCTGGCTGGTGGTGAACTTGTTGACGACGTCGACAAGCTCCTGTTCGAACGGCATCAGATCGAGCTTGTCGTCCTTGCCGGCACGATGGTTCCAGCTGGTGCGCGGACCGACCGGGGCGAGCTGCTCGGTATTCTGCACCACCGATGACAGTTCCGTGGTGTTGCGCTGGATCAACCAGTCGAAGCGGCCGGAATAATGGGCTTCGTCACGCTTCGCCCCGTCGAGTCCATTGATGATGATCTTCAGCCCGAGTTTTTCCATCTGGCCGACGACACCTTCGCCGAGGCTCTTGTCGGTCGTATAGTCGTTGTTGACGAGCAGAACGATTTCGACATTCTTGCCGCCGGCCGTACCGGCCGGGAAGTTCACGATGCCGTCGCCGTCCGTATCCTTGAGGCCGGCCTTGGCAAGCTCCGCCTTGGCGCCCTTCAGATCGAAGGGATAGTAGACGGTGGAGTTGCGGTCGTAGAAGCTGGTGCCGGAGGAAAGCCCGCCCGGATAGATCGCGGTGAACGGTCCCTTGACCAGCGAGTCGCCGATCGCCTTGCGATCGAGCGCCATGGTGACGGCCTTGCGGAAGTCCTCGTTGCGGTTCAGATCGCGGATCGCCTGGCCACGTTCGTCCGGGTTGCCCCAGCCATTGGCGGAGAAGTTCATGCGCAGATTATAGCCGATCAGGCGCGGACCGAAGGCAAGGCGGGCGGGCGCGGTCTTTTCGGCGGCTCGCTTCAGCGAGGCGACGAAGTTTTCCGGCTGCTCGAGGTTGGAGATGTCGGCAGAGCCCGCCACCGCCTGAACGTCGCGGTCGGCCCAGGTCGACAGCTTGTAGTGCAGCTCGTTGAGATAAGGCAGCTGATTGCCCTTCTCGTCGACCTTCCAGTAATAGGGGTTGCGCCGCAGGACGATGATGTCGTCGGAGCGATATTCCACCGGCACCCAGGCGCCCATCACAGGCATGTTCATGAACTCCGGCGGGAAGGCGTTCTTGAACTGGTCGTAGGTGTTCTTCGAATATTTCGGATGCTGGGGCTTCAGGATATGCGACGGACCCGGGCAGAAGTTCGGGTAGGACATCGTATAGAGATATTGCTTCGGGAAGGCCTCCTTGAAGGTCCACTCGACGGTATAATCGTCGATCTTCTTCAGCGTCGTGCCGACGCCGAAGGCCTCAGGCGAGGCGCCGCCGCCGAGCGGCGAGACGTTCGGGTCGACGACTTCGTCGTCCCAGTAGAACATGATGTCGTCGGCGTTGAACGGCGCGCCGTCGGACCATTTGGCGCCTTCGACCAGGTGCATGGTCAGCTTATGGCCGTCGGCGGACCAATCCCAGCTCTTGGCCAGATTCGGCAGCGGCTCGGTATCCTTGGCTTCCACCTGGAACAGCGGCGCGGTGCGGGTCAGGCATTCGGAAAGGCCGATATCGATGCCGCCCCAGCCCTGCGTCTGGCCGGCGCCGTAGTTCCAGCCCTCCGGCCGGCCGCCGATGACGTGGCGCATCGTATCGCCATAGACGCCGATGCCGTCGGGCATATTGCCCGTCTTGAAGACCAGTGGCTCCTTCGGCAGCCGGTCCTTGACCGGCGGCAGCTTGCCGGTGGCGACGAAACTCTTGGTGACCCAATCGGGCTCGTGATATTCGGGCAGCGCCTTGAACTCCAGGATGGAGTCGCGCGCCACATATTTGATCTTGCCTTCGGCCGGGAAGTCCGCCGGTGCCGGCGGAACGGTTGCTTCGGAAGCATAGGCATTCAGCGCCAGCACCGAGACGCCGAGCGCCAAGCCGGCCAGAATGCCTGTTTTGCGGATATTCATCATCGTTCTCCCTCTTGTTCCGGAGCGCGGGTCACACGGGCTCCTTTTCCTCGCACGATGTGATGGCGGGCCTGATGTCATGGATTTTCCTCCCGGAAACCCATGACGGCCCATCCGTCACGAGATTCAGACGGCCTGTTTCAGCGCCGCCTTTTCGGCGCGCAGCTCCTCGATCGAGCGGACGGTGCGGCGCGCGGCCCCCGCCCAGTCGCGGGTCTGCACCTTCGATTTCGACAGCCGCTCCTTGGCGGCCGGCACGGCATCGGCATATTGCGGCAGCCAGCGCGCCTGGGCAACGACCATCTCGTCGACCATCTGCCAGACCTCCTCGGGCGTCGAGACGGCTCCAACAAGCGGATCGTGCAGCACGGCGAGCTTCAACAGGTCGATATCGCCGGAGATCGCGGCATGCACCGACATGCGCTGGACGTTGATCGAGGAAATGCAGGTCGCCGCACAGGCTTCCGGCAGGGTGACGCCGGAGACCATGTTGATGCCGAAGCGGTCGACGAAGCCGGGCGATTCGATGATCGCGTCGGACGGCAGGTTGGTGATGACGCCGTTGTTCTTGACGTTGAAATGGCCGCGATAGACCCGGTTGGTCTCCAGCGCCTCCAGAATGTGGCTGGCATGTTCGTTCGAGCGCTTGGCCGGGTCGATCGGCTTCGATGCGGATTCCAGGAATTGCGGAAATTCGGTCTCGAACCAGTTGCGCGTTTCGGTGGAGTGGCGGAGATAGCCACCGGTCTCGCCATGGATCCAGTCGGACATGTCGATCCAGCGGGTGATTTCCTCCGGCCGCTTGCGATACCAGGGCAGGTATTCCGAGAGATGGCCGTTGCTTTCGGTGGAATAGACGCCGAACCGCTTCAGCACGTCGATGCGCAGTTTTTCCTGCTGCGAATAGACCGGATGCGCCTCGAAGGCGGCGACCAGCTCGTCCTTGCCGATCCTGCGGCCATTGAGGCGCAGGTCGATGAACCAGGTCTGGTGATTGATGCCGGAGCAGATGTAATCGAGCTCGCTCAGCGACTTGGCGCCGAGCACCTCGGCGATCTGTTCGGCGCCGTGCTGGACGCCGTGGCAGAGGCCGACGGTGTCGACCTTGCCGTATTCGATCGCCGCCCAGGTGTTCATCGCCATCGGGTTGGCATAGTTGAGGAACTTGGCGCCGGGCTCGGCGACCTCCCGGATATCCTTGCAGAAGTCGAGGATGACGGGAATGTTGCGCTGGCCGTAGAGGATGCCGCCGGCGCAGATCGTATCGCCGACACACTGGTCGATGCCGTATTTCAGCGGAATTCTGATATCGTCGGCATAGGCTTCGAGCCCCCCGACCCGGACGCAGCTGATGATGTAACGGGCGCCTGCGAGCGCCTGGCGGCGGTCGGTCGTTGCCGTCACCTTGGTCGGCAGCCCGTTCGCCTCGACGATACGGTCGAGGATCGCCTTGATCATTTCGAGATTATGCTCGCTGAGATCGGTCAGTGCGAATTCGACGTCGCGGAACTCCGGCACGCACAAGATGTCGGTGAACAGCTTCTTGGTGAAACCGACGCTGCCCGCACCGATGATAGCGATTTTGAAACTCATGATCTTCACCTCGACCCAATGGAATGCTAGAGAAAAGATTGATGTGGAGGAACAGGCCGCATGCCGGCGCATGGGGTTGAAAAAGCCGTAAAACTGCCTGTTTTCCTCCCGGCCGCTCTCGTCGACCGTCGTCTCTTCTGTGTTGTCGAGCGGGATTATGCCCGAAATCGGCGGCCCGACCAGAGAAGGATTATGCTTTCAGGGGTAATTTTGTGCTGCAGGATTTAATCGCCAACGGACAGTCGATGAGAACGGTTTCGCTGCCCCGCGGCCGCCAGCGGCTGCATGCCATGCCGACCAGCACCGGCTATGAAGTGCGCGAGAACGAAACCTATGACTGGGACGGCAGACGGCGTGGCCAGACCCCCTTCACCGTGCTGCAGCACACGATCAGCGGCTCGGGCCGGCTGCGCTACCAGAACCGCAATTATCGCCTCCAGGGCGGCGACACGCTGCTGGTGCTCGTCCCGCACAATCACCGCTACTGGCTGGAGAAGGGTGAGCGCTGGGAATATTTCTGGATCTCGATGAATGGCGAGGAAACGCTGCGCATCCACCAGCTGGTGCTGTCGACCGCCGGACCGGTGCTGAAGCTGCAGCGCTCGACCATCGATCATCTGGCCGATTGCAGCCTGCGCCTCGTTAAGGGCGCGACGTCGCCGGGTGCCGCCTCGGCGGTTGCCTATGAGGCGGCGATGGCGCTCTACGACGACGTCTTCGGTTCGCCATCCTTTGCCGCCGAGGCCAGCCCGATGCAGCCGGTGATCGACCATATCAATGCCCATCTCGAAAAGCCGCTGCCGGTCAGCGAACTCGCCGGCATCGTCGGCCTCAGCCGCGCGCATTTCTCGCGCAGCTTTGCCGAGAGCGAGGGCGTGCCGCCCGCCGAATTCGTGCTGCAGCAGCGCCTGCAGCGCGCCGTCAAGCTTCTGACCAAGGCCGATTTCCTGCCGGTCAAGGAAGTCGCCATCATGTGCGGCTTCGAGGATGCCAATTATTTCTCAAAAGTCTTCCGCCGCGTCTACGGCACCAACCCCACCGAATTCCGCACGACCGGCATGTATGCCAGCATCGGCAAGCTGAAATAAAATGCTTCCCCGACTTTCTTCAGGCCCGAACCTCGAACACCATGTTGAACGGGGTTTCCGTAGCGCGGCGGAAATGCTTGAAGCCGGCGTCGAGCGCGACCTTTCGAAGCTTCATTTCTCCCGCCTGGGCGCCGAGCCCGAGCCCGACTTCCTGGGAGAGCGATGCCGGCGTGCAGATCATCGTCGATGCGCCGTAATAGACGCGGCCCACGGGGTTGAGATTGTCCTTCAAATGGTCGTGGGCGAAGGGCTCGACGATCAGCCAGGTGCCGTTCGGGGCGAGCGTTTCCCTGACATGCCGGCCGGCGCCGACCGGATCGCCCATGTCGTGCAGGCAGTCGAACATGGCGACCATATCATAGCCGCGCCCGGGAAATTCCGCCGCCTTACCCTGCTTGAAGGTCACCCGGTCGGCGACCCCAGCTTCTTTGGCGGCAGCCTTGGCTCTTTCGATCGAGGGCCCGTGATAATCGAAGCCGGTAAAATGCGAGGCGGGATAGGCCTGCGCCATCAGAATGGTCGAGGCACCGTGGCCGCAGCCGACATCGGCGACATTGGCGCCGGCTTTGAGCTTTTCGTCCATGCCGGCAAGTGCGGGAATCCATTCGTTGACCAGATGGCTGTTATAGCCCGGGCGGAAGAACCGCTCGGTGCCGCGGAAGAGGCAGGTGCTGTGCTCATGCCAGCCGAGCCCCTTGCCGGTGCGGAAGGCATCGGCGATCTTCGGCTCGTCCATCCACATGGATTGCACGACCTCGAAGGCGCCGACGAAGAAGGCCGGGCTGTTTTCCTCGGCAAACACCATCGCCTGTTCCGGCGTCAGGCTGAAACGATCGGTTTTTTCGTCGTAAACGACATAATCGGCGGCCGCCTGGGCGCTCAGCCATTCCCTGAGGTACCGCTCCTTCACCCCGGTCTTCGCGGCAAGCTGCTCAACGGTCAACGGCGTGCCGTCGGCCATCGCCTTGAAGATCCCCACCTTGTCGCCAAGCACGACCAAGGCACCCGACATGGCGGCGCCGACATCGCCGACGAGACGACCGACCAGCGCATCGAGTTTCTGCATATCTGGCTCACGCATTGTTACCTCCCGGCGTGACAAAGGCGGTTAGATTAGGCCTTAATAATATTCAGTCAATCAACCTCCCCCATCGCCCAATCAGGGTAGATCAAAGGCCCTATTCCGCCCCGGCAAGACATGCGCTTGCCTTATTCTGCGGCGGTCACATCTTTATAGTGCTGATCGAGAGCAGGCCGTGAACTCCGGAGCGACGGCAATGCTCCCTCCCCTTCTTCGACATCAGGTGGTTATTTTGTCCCTATCTCCAGCTCAGTGCCGGGCCGCGCGTGCTCTCGTTGGATGGTCCGAAGACGACTTGTCTTCAGCCGCGAAAATCGCCAAAAAGACGATTGCCGATTTCGAGGCCGGGACGCTTTCCCCGTCCGCGCGAATCCTGCAGGATGTGAAGCGTAGCTTGGAGGATGCGGGCGTGCTTTTCATTCCGGAGAATGGCGGCGGCGCCGGTGTTCGCCTTGCGAAAGGCGCGAATGCCTCGATCGACACCAACGAAACCGAGACGGTTCAATACGAAGAACATCTCAAAAACGACGCCCCTCCCGGCGCTGGCGGCTGAATGGCAAAGAAACAAAAGCTTGAGCACTCCGAACTGGCGGGGGAATTCACCGATGACGGGGTCACGGTGCTCGTCGATATCTTCCGCACCTCCGGCAGCAACGAAGACTGGACGATGGAAGTCGTCACGCAAGGCGAGGATCTGATCCGCTGGGACGAACCCTTTGCCACCGACCGGGATGCCTTCGACGAATTCCTGGCCGTGGTGGCGCGCGACGGCATTCGCTCCTTTCTCGAAGACGAAGAACCGTCGGTGCATTGAGGGATATCCCGTGAAAAGCATCAATGATCTCATCGCCTCGGCGAAAACCGTCTGCGACCGATACCGAGCCGGGCGGATGGAGCGGGAAACCGTGCGCGAATGGGTCCTCGGCCTTGGCGCCTATCCGGCGCCGCACGGAGACCGCGTGCGCGAAGCTGCCGAATGGTTCCGCCTGCACAACCGCGAGCCTGTTTCCGAAGAGATCGTGCTGGTGGACATCGACCGGCTCCAGGCGATTTCAGCGCAGTGAACTCCGCCGTGCGAGCGGACAGGCGCAAAGAGTTTGCCCATGCCGTCGTCGCCGATCGTCGCCTGGCCGTTCGATCCCGGCTGACGCAATTACGCCGTTACTCGACGGCGTAGGACCAATGACGATTGTGAGCCTTATGCATAATGGCCTCTTCGCAGCTTCCATGCTGAGAGGTCTAGGGGTTCCGCAGCTTCGGCAAATGTGACAAACCCCTACGAGGCTGACATGGCTCTGCATCTGACGCGCAAAGCGGAAGTCACGCGTGGCCAGGCATCTTAAATTCGTCCGATAAGTAAAAGGAACAGCACGTGGCAGCATTTCCGGAAAAGGCAAAGGTCGTCATCATCGGCCTCGGCGGCATCGTCGGCGCCTCCATCGCGCATCATCTCGTCGAGCGCGGATGGGACGATATTGTCGGCATCGACAAGTCGGGCATACCGACCGATATCGGCTCGACAGCCCATGCCTCGGACTTCTGTTACACCACGAGCCACGACTATCTCTCGGTCTGGACCACGCAATATTCGATCGATTTCTACGAGAAGATGGGTCATTACGCCCGCATCGGCGGTCTCGAAGTGGCGCGCACCGGCGACGATGCCTGGATGGAGGAAATCAAGCGCAAGCTTTCCTCGGCCCGCGCCTTCGGCACGCGCGCCCATTATGTCAGCCCTTCCGAAATCAAGGAGAAGTTCCCGCTGATCGAGGAAGATCAGGTGATGGGCGGCCTTTACGATCCGGATGCCGGCCTCGTCATTCCGCGCTCGCAGACCGTTGCCGGCAAGCTGGTCGATGCCGCCGAAAAGGCGGGCAAGCTGCAGGTGTTCGGCAATACGCCGGCGAAGTCGCTGATCGTCGAAGGCGGCCGCATCAAGGGCGTCGTCACCCATCGCGGCACCATCATGGCCGACCATGTCATCGTCTGTGCCGGCCTCTGGGGCCGTCTGATCGCGGAGATGGTCGGCGAAGACCTGCCGGTCATGCCGGTCGACCACCCGCTGACCTTCTTCGGTCCCTATAACGAGTTTGAGGGCACCGGCAAGGAGATCGGCTTCCCGCTGCTGCGCGACCAGGGCAACTCCGCCTATATGCGCGATACCGGCGACCCGTCGACGACGGAAGGCGGCCAGATCGAGTGGGGCTATTACGAAGCCACCAATCCGCGCATGTGCCATCCGCGCGACATTCTCGAAAAACACGAAGCACGCCTTTCGCCCTCGCAGCGTGACCTCGAGATGGAACAGATCATCGAGCCGCTCGAGCGCGCCATGGAACTGACGCCGATCCTCGGCGAACTCGGCTATAATGAAGGTCACTCCTTCAACGGCCTGCTGCAGGTTTCCGCCGGCGGCGGCGCATCCTGCGGCGAGAGCCAGAAGGTGCGCGGTCTCTGGTATTGCGTTGCCATCTGGGTCAAGGACGGCCCGGGTTACGGCAAGCTGATCGCCGACTGGATGACCGACGGCCGGACCGAAATCGATCACAACAGCATCGATTACGCCCGCTTCTATCCGCATCAGCTGACGGAAGAGTTCATCGAAGGCCGCTGCTTCGAAGCCGCCCAGAAGATCTATTTCCCGGCTGTTCACACCCGCGAACCCTATGCCTCCGGCCGCAACGTCAAGCGCTCGCCCTTCTACGAGCGCGAAAAGGAACTCGGCGGCTACTTCATGGAGCTTGGCGGCTGGGAGCGTGCGCACGGCTACGCCGCCAACGAGCACCTGCTGGAGAAATATGCCGACCGCGTCCCGGTTCGCGAGAACGAATGGGACAGCCGCCATTTCTGGCGCGTGTCGAATGCCGAGCATCTGGCGATGAGCGAGGATTGCGGCATCGTCAATCTCAGCCACTTCCACATGGTCGATATCGAAGGGCCCGACCATGTCGAGCTGATGGAATGGCTGTGCGCCGCCAAGGTCGGCGGTGATGCCAACATCGGCAAGGGCGTCTACACCCACTTCCTCGACGACGAGGGCATGGTGCGCGCCGACTTCACCGTCTTCCGCATGGCCGACCGCTGCCGCCTCGTCAACGGCGCCGATGCCGGCCCGCGCGACCTGCACTATATGAAGCGCGTCGCCCAAGACCGCGGCCTTGACGTGACCGTCACCGATGTCTCGGAAAAATTCGTGACGATCGGCATCTGGGGCCCGAACGCCCGCGACACGCTGAAGAAGGTTGTGGCCGATCCGGCCGGGCTCGATCAGGAAAACTTCGCCTTTGCGGCGATCAAGCCGATCGAAATCGCCGGCAAGTCAGTCACAGCCTTCCGCATCTCCTACGTCGGCGAGCAGGGCTGGGAACTGCACATGAAGTACGAAGACGGCCTGGCCGTCTGGGATGCGCTGCGCTCGACCGGTGTGATGGCCTTCGGCGTCGAGACCTATGCAAACTCGCGCCGCATGGAAAAGAGCCTGCGCCTGCAGAATGCCGACCTGCTGACCCAGTACAACCTGATCGAAGCCGATCTCGCCCGTCCGAAGGTCAAGGAAGCCGATTTCCGCGGCAAGGAAAAGCATCTGGAATACAAGGCGCGCGAACATCAGCCCGCCATGCTCTGCACGCTTGTGATGACCGAGAATACCGACAAATCGGGCGTGAAGCGTTATCCCCTCGGCAACCTGCCGGTTGTCGATCCCGCCACGGGAGAGGTTCTGGTCGACGAGCTTGGCCGCCGGTCCTACACGACCTCGATCGCCTACGGCCCGACGGTCGGCAAGAACATTGCTCTGGCCTATCTGCCCTGGTCGCATTGCCAGGTCGGGCGCAAGCTGAATATCGAGTATTTTGCCGAGACCTATCCGGTCGAGGTTGTCGGCGTTGGATACAAGCCGATCTACGACCCCGAAAATCTGAAGCCGCGCACCTAAGCGCTCAAGCACTTGTGGCGCCGCAGCACGTGGCGCCACAAGCATGAGGTTGAAACGCTATCTGCCGTCGTCATTTTCGGCTTCGGCAGCAGCATCGGGAGCACGGCTCGGCACGAAGCGTTTCGAGATCAGCCAGCAGCCGAGCGCCCACAGCGCCCCGGCGCACCACCCGGCGAGAACGTCGGTCGGATAGTGAACCCCGAGATAGATCCGGCTGAGCCCGATGATGACGGCCAAGAAGACGCCGGCGCCGATGACGAAGATCCGCGTCGAGCGGTAACGCTGTGTCCGGGCCAGCAGTGCGCCGAGCGTCAGATAGGTCACCGCCGAAACCATCGCATGTCCGGAGGGGAAGCTGAGATCACTGACCTCGACGAGATGCGGCACGATATCGGGGCGCGGCCGGGCGATCAGGATCTTCAGAAGGGTGCTCGCCAGCCAGCCGGTCAGTACCGAGGAAAAGACGAAGATCGCGATCGGCCAGCGCCGGTCGAGCAGGAGATAGACGGTAACCAGAACGGTCATCAGCGTCAGCACGGTGACGCCGCCGAGGCTGGTGATATCGCTGACGGCATGGGTCAGCCAGGCGGGACCGATCGGCACGCCAAGTTCGCCCTGATGTCTGAGCGCCAGCAGGATGGCCTTGTCGAAACCAAAGGTCTCGCCCTCGAGCACCTCGCTCGTCAGCCGCTGCAGCACGAACAATCCGCCGGCAACGCATGCCAGTGTGATCAGCGTCAGCGGCTCATATGCGGTGAGCCTCGCCAAAAATCCGCGTCGTTGAACCTCACTCATGCCTGCCGTCGAACTCCCTTCACACCATGTCGCTCTTTGCCAGATCGGCAAGGTGAGCCGCAAATTCAAGACCTTGCGGCGTTCGAGGACATTTCCGAGCCTGACCGCCGCCTGATTTCAGACGCCCGGTAGCAAAAGCTCAACCTTCTTTTGTTATGGCTGGAGCGATTGTCCTGGAGATGGTTTCGCGATGAAAATTCTGACCGCGATGGTTCTGATGGCAGCCGGGCTGCAACCGGTCGCAGCCCTTGGCGAGACCGAATGGATGGGCGACGCAAGACAATGGTCGGTCGGCTATGCAAACGAGAGCCCGCCCTATTGCCGGCTGCTGTGGAACAGCGAGATCGGCAAGACCGTCGAATTCCGCCAGAGCGCCACCGAGACCTTCTGGCTGGTGGCAAAGACCAGCTGGGAGATTCCAGCCGGCACCACGACCGAGGTGACGCTGACCGATCGCAATGTGACGAAAGTGGTTGCCGCCGAATTCTTCGACAAGACCACGCTTCGCCTCTGGCCGCCGGCGAGCAAAGGAAGCGGCGGGCTGAAGAAGATCATCAAGAATTCCTTTTCAGGAACGCCTGACGTGCAGCTGACCTTTGCCGGCGACGAAGGCGACTGGACGCTGCCGCTGTCGCGGGTCGACCAGCTCTATCCGACCTTTCGCCAATGCCTCAAACGGCTGGAGGCCGGCGGAAAGCCGAAGCAGGATTCCGACACCAGCAAGCCGTTCTGACGGTCTGCCCGATTCAATCCATCGCCGGCGGGGCGGTCTCGCGGATCAGGCTGCGCACGGTCTCGATATCGCTATTGAGCGGCCGCTCGTCGCCATAATGGGCAATACGCTGCCGCACGGCCTGATAGACGAGATCCGTGCCTGCTGCCCGCGGCGCCGTCGCCGCCAGGAAATCATGTGCCTGGGCAGCCGCCATCAGCTCGATCGCCAGTATATATTCGGCATTGTCGATGACCGCGAGCAGCTTGCCGGCGGCGGCTGTCGGATGGGCGAGGAAATCCTCCTGCAGGCCGGAGGTCAGGCCGCCATCCATAGCCGCGGGCGCGGCAAGGCGGCGATTCTCGTTGCTGAGCGCCGCTGCAGTATATTGGGCGATCATGAAGCCGGAATGGCTGCCGGCGTCACTCGCCAGAAACGGCGGCAGGCCGCTGACCAGCGGATTGACCAGCCGGTCCATGCGCCTTTCGCTGATCGCGCCGATCTGCGCCAGCGCAACCGCCAGACTATCGGCCGCCTGGCCGAGCGCCGGCGCGACGGCGTGCGCCTCGGAGGAGACGATCGGCTGTTCCGGCGTGCCTGAGACAGCCGGATTGTCCGTCACCGAGGCAAGTTCCTGATCGGCGATGCGGGCGGAATTGTCGAAGACGTCGCGGGCGGCACCATGGGCATGCGGCACCGACCGCAGGCTGAGTGCATCCTGGGTGCGCCGGCCGAAGGCGGCGGCGACAAGGCCGCTGCCCTGGAGGCGGGCGCGCAGCGTCGCTCCGACCTTTTCGATGCCGGCGGATGGGCGCAGCTTCAGCACCGCCGCGTCGAAGGCGGCGATCTGGCAGCCTGCCGCTTCCAGCGTCAGCGCCGCGATCGCATCGGCCCAATCGAGCAGCCGCTCAGCGCGCAAAAGTGCGGTGGCGGTCAAGCCGGTGGCGCAGGCCGTGCCGTTGACGAGGCTCAGCCCCTCCTTGGCGCCGAGCACCAGCGGTTCGAGGCCGATCGCCGCCAGTGCTTGGCGGCCGCTCCTGCGTTCGCCGCCGAGCGTGGCGCTGCCTTCGCCGATCAGGACCAGCGCGGTATGGGCATTGTGGGTGAGGTAACCCGCCGAGCCCTTGGACGGGACGTCGGGAATGCAATCATGCGCCAGCAGGGCCACGAGATGCTCGACGATCTCGCGCCGCACGCCGGAATGGCCATGGGCGAAATTGGCGATCTGCGCGGCGATGACGGCGCGCACCTCATGGGCGGGCAGCAACGGGCCGACGCCGCAGGCGTGGCTCAGCACGATGCTGCGCGACAACAGGCTCTGCGAGGCGCGATCGACGACGGTATCGGCGAGTGCCCCGACGCCGGTGTTGACGCCATAGGCGCGCACGCCTGTTTCAACGATGCTGGCGACGATGCGGCTTGCCTGCTCGACCCGCGCCCAGGCGGCCGGCGACAGCGCAAGCGCCTCCCCTGCCCCGACGCGCGCGACGTCGCGCCAGGTCAGCACTTGATCGATCGTGATCGTCATTGGCCGCTTCCGAAATGGCCGATGAACTGGCGGAAGGCGGGCGTAGCGCCGCCGGTAAACATCTCGTCCGGCTTGCCGCTGCTTTCGATCAGCCCCTCGCGCATGAAGACGACGCGGTTCGAAACGTTGCGGGCAAAGCTCATCTCATGGGTGACGACGAGCATGGTCATGCCTTCCTCGGCCAGCGCGCGCATGACGCGCAGCACCTCGCCGACGAGTTCCGGATCGAGCGCCGAGGTCGGCTCGTCGAAGAGCATGACCTTCGGCTTCATCGCCAAAGCGCGGGCGATTGCGGCGCGCTGCTGCTGGCCGCCGGAGAGATGGGCGGGATAGGCATGGCGCTTGTCGGCAATGCCGACTTTTTCGAGCAGCGCCTCGGCCTCGGCGATGCAATCGGCGCGCGGCCGCTTCAGCACGTGAACGGGACCTTCGATGACGTTCTGCAGGATCGTCATATGGGACCAGAGATTGAAGGACTGGAAGACCATGCCGAGTTCGGAGCGGATATGGTCCACCTGCTTCTGGCTGGCCGGCTTGGTCTTGCCGTTCTTGTGAACCATCTCGATATGCTCGCCGTCGACCCAGATCTCGCCGTCGCTGGCGGTTTCGAGCATGTTGATGCAGCGCAGAAAGGTCGATTTGCCGGAGCCGGAGGCGCCGAGCAGCGAGATCACGTCGCCGTCCTCGGCATCGAGGGAAATGCCGCGCAGGACCTCGTGCGTGCCGAAGCTCTTGCGGATATTGCGGACCGAAAGTCGGGTAACGCCTGGCATGATTGCTCCAATCGATTTGAGGTTCGCCTCAAGCCTTCAGCGCCTGCGGGGCTGCGCGGCGGTGTCGGGAGAGCGAATATTCGAGCAGGGCCATGCCCTGCAGGATGATGAAGTTCAGGACGAGATAGATGATCGCCGCGCAGAGGAAGACTTCCATCGTGCGGTAGGTCTGCGAGATCAGCCGCTGGGCGACGCCGGTGACCTCCCAGACGGTGACGAGGCTTGCGAGCGCCGTCGATTTCATCATCAGCACGATCTCGGTGGAATAGGCCGGCAACGCATGGCGAAAGGCGATCGGCGCCAGGATGCGGCGCACCAGCAGGAAGCCGGACATGCCGATCGAGCGCGCCGCCTCGATCTCCTTCGGCGACACGGCGCGGATGCCGCCGCGAAAGATCTCGGCCGTGTAACCGGCGGTGCAGAGCGCCAGCGACAGGATGGCGCAGACCATCGGCTCGCGCAGGAACGGCCAGAGGAAGGAATAGCGGATGACGCCGAACTGGCCAAGGCCGTAGAACACCAGGAACATCTGGATCAGCAGCGGCGAGCCGCGGAAGACGAAGATATAGCCCTTGGCGAAGCCCGAAAGCACTCTGTTGCCGCTGACCCGCATCGAGACGATGACGAGGGCGAGCAGGCCGCCGAAGAAGATCGACAGCGAAAACAGGATCAGCGTCGTCGGCACCGCCTTCAGCAGCGTCACCATGGTCGAAGCAAGAAAGGTGAAATCCATCGTCGCCTCCTTACGCCTGGCCCATGGCCGATGCCGGCATGCTGCGGTTGGCGCGGCGTTCGGCACCGTTGAAAATGCGGTCGGAAAGGCTGGTCAGGATCAGATAGAGGCAGCCGCCGGCGATGAAGAACAGGAAATATTGCCGGGTCGAGCCCGCCGCCACCTGGCTGGTGCGCATCAGTTCGGCAAGGCCGGTGACGGAGATCAGCGCCGAATCCTTGAGGCTGAGCTGCCAGACATTGCCGAGGCCGGGAATGGCCAGCCGCAGCACCTGCGGCATGATGATGCGGCGAAAGCGCAGGCCGCGATGCATGCCGATTGCGGACGCCGCCTCGAGCTCCCCCTTGGAGATGGCAAGGTAAGCGCCGCGGAACACCTCCGCCTGATAGGAGCCGGAAATGATGCCGACGGCAAGCGCGCCGGCGGCAAAGGAAGGCAGCCCGAGGAAGCCCTCATAACCCATCGCCTTGCCGATCGAGGTGACGGCCGAGGAGCCGCCGAAATAGATGAGATAGATGATCAGCAGTTCCGGCACGCCGCGAAACACGGTCGTATAGATATTGCCGAGCGTGACAAGGAGGGGATTGCCGGAGAGTTTCGCGAATGCGACGATCGCGCCGAGCACCGCGCCGATCGCCAGCGCCGTCGCCGTGACGGCGAGCGTCATCACGGTGGCGAGAATGAGCAGCGCGCCCCATCCGGTCGAGCCGAAGCCAAGCAGTTCCAAACTTGCCATATCGTCCGTTCCCCGTCCGCGGCAGTGTTTTGTGTGACAATAACATGCTGTCTCCGGCCATAAAGCCGGAGACAGGCGTTTGCGGCCGACAGGCCGAAACGCTTATTGCTGCGGGCTGACGTCGACGTTGAACCACTTCATCGACAGGTTCTTGACGGTGCCGTCGGCGAGCGCCGACTTGATCGCCTCATTGAACTTGTCGCGCAGATCCGTATCGGCCTGGCGGATGCCGAGGCCTTCGCCCTCGCCCCAGATCGAGCCGACGATCTCCGGGCCGGTGAAATCGAGCGTATCATTGGCGGACTTGAACGCGTTGGCGAAATAGACGGCATCGTCGAAGCCGAGGTCGATGCGGCCGTTCTGCAGGTCGAGGTCGCGGTCGGCGCCGGTCTTGTATTCGCGGATCTCGGCAATGTCGCCGAAATTGTCATAGACGAACTTGGCATAGACGGTCGCTGCCTGGATGCCGATCGTCTTGCCCTTGAAGGCGGCCTTCAGCGCATCGATTTCCTTCACGCCGGTCTGGCCGGGCGTCATCTTGATCGTGGCGCCGGTGCCGGCGGCCTTGGCCAGCGGGCTGTCCTTGGCGGTGGCGAAGGCGGCAGGGGTGGCGGCATAGGGAATGGTGAAGCCGATCACCTGCTTGCGCTCGTCGGTGATGGACAGCGCGTCCATGATGACATCGAACTTGCCGGCGTTGAGCGCCGGGATCATGCCGTCCCAGTCGGAGGCAACCAGCGTGCATTCGATCTTGGCGCGTTCGCACAGCACCTTGGCAAGCTCCGGCTCGAAGCCGCCGAGCGTGCCGTCGGCATTGGTGAGGTTCCACGGTGCATAGGCGCCTTCGAGCGTGATGGTTGCCTTCGTCCAGTCCTTGGCGAATGCGGGTGCTGCGAAGGCGGAAAGAGCGGCGACGCCGCAAAACAGGATTGTGCTGAATTTCATTGATGAATTCTCCTCTGGAGTTGAAACAGACCTTGCGGCACCGCGCCGATCTTCGCCGGCTTGCCCTCTCCTGTCCTGTTTTTGCTGCAAGGACCGATTGGGAGGTTGTATATGGTACCATATGAGATATTTTGTGATATGCAAGAGGAAAGTCGGTTTATGTGGCGAATTCCATTCGTGCAAAAGGAATAGGCAATGAAGCGTTCCGGGGAAATGAAGCGCGAGCTGGCGGAAAATGATAGCACGCCGCTTTATGCCGGCGTCAAGCAGGTGATCCTCGACCGCATTCACAGCGGCGAATGGCCGCCGAAATACCGCGTGCCGTCGGAAAACGAGCTGGTGGTCGAACTCGGCGTCAGCAAGATGACCGCCAATCGGGCGCTGCGCGAGCTTGCCAATGAAGGCGAACTCGTCCGCATCCAGGGCGTCGGCTCGTTCGTCGCCGAGCGCAAGGGTTATTCGGCGCTGTTCGAGGTCCGCAACATCGCCGAGGAAATTGCCGAACGCGGCCATATCCATGAGGCGTCCGTCGTCGTTCTCGCCCGGGAAACCGCCTCTCCCGAGATCGCCGACGCGCTCGAACTGGAGATCGGCGCGGCGGTCTTCCACTCGCTGATCGTGCACAGCGAAAACGGCGTTCCGGTGCAGATCGAAGACCGCTTCGTCCATCCGGAGGCCGCGCCCGAATATCTCGACCAGGATTTCACCACCCTGACGCCGAACGCCTATCTGACGGCCGCCGCCCCGCTCAGCGGCTCCGAACACGTCGTCGAGGCGGCAATGCCGCAGGCCTGGGAATGCAAGCTGCTGACCATTTTGAAGACCGAACCGTGCCTGACGATCCGCCGGCGGACATGGTCGGCAAAACAGGTGGTCTCCACCGCCCGCCTCGTCTATCCCGGCTATCGCTACCGGCTCGAAGCGCGCAGCGGCAAGATGTTCGAGGAATGAAAACAGTCCCCATGTTGTATATGGAACATTGGACTATTGCGATGCCGGCGTGAACCGCGCCACCAATGCGTGGCGATCGCCGGGATAAGTGAAGCGCACATGGGTCACCGGTCCGGCGCCGCTCCAGGTGCGGCGTTCGACCACCAGGCAGGCGGCGTTGCGGGCAATGTCGAGGGCTGCGGCCACGTCAGCACCGGCTGAGATGGCGTGAATCCGGTGTTCGGCCGTGCTCCACGGCACCTGGTTGAGCAGCCACGGTCCTGGCGCCACCGTCAGAAAATCGGCATCCGCCGCCTCAGGCACGGTTTCAAGGCTGATCAGCCGCTCCTCCAGGCAGAAGGGCCGCGCCCCGGCATTGTGGATGCAGACCACCTCGACGACCGAGGACGCCACCGGCAGTTCCAGCCGGCTTCTGTCTTCCGCCCTGGCCTTGCGGCTCGCCTTCTTCGACACCGCATAGGAATAGGGCAGGTTCAGCGACTGCACTTCGGCCTTGATGTCGTGGATTTCGAGAACGGCCGATTGCGCCTGCGGCTGGGTGACGAAGCTGCCGGATTTCTTCCGGCGTTCGATCAGGCCGGCCTTGGCGAGCTGGGTCAGCACCTTGTTCACCGTCATGCGCGAGCAGTCGTACTGCGTGGCGAGATCGACCTCGAAGGGAATACGATGCCCCGGCGGCCATTCGCCCGAGACGATACGGCCCTCGATCTCGCCGAGGATACGCTGGTGCAAGGTGAAATCCTTGCTTGGATTCATCGCCACGCTCCGATTGATCTCCCGCTCTAGATCGAATGTCTTGAAAGGAAAAGCGCTTTTTCAGGCCGCCAGCAATTCGCCCATCGCGGCGAGGAAACGCCGGTCGATGGCCTCGCGCCCGACATGGCGGCCGCCTTCCACCTGCTTGCGGCCGCGTGCCCAGACGCAATCGACGAAAACGCCGCCGGCAAACAGCCAGTGATCGAGGATCTGGTCTCCCGAGAGATAGGGAACGGCAGACGTATCGAGCGAAACGAGGTCGGCGTGATGGCCCTCGACGAGACCGGTCGGCGCTTTCAGCGCGGCACCGCCGCCGGCAAGCGCATGGGTGAACAGCGAAAGCGCCGTCGAGCCGCCGGGAACGGCGACGACATTGCGGGCGCGCAGCGCCAGGCGCTGCGAATATTCGAGCTGGCGCAATTCCTCCGGCACGGAGATCAGCACGTTGGAATCCGAACCGATGCCGTAACGCCCGCCCTCTTCGAGGAAGAGCGGCGCGGCAAAGGCGCCGTCGCCGAGATTGGCTTCGGTGATCGGGCAGAGGCCGGCAATCGCGCCGCTTTTCGCCATCCGCCGCGTTTCGTCCTCGGTCATATGCGTCGCATGGATCAGGCACCAGCGCTGATCCACAGGCGCGTGATCGAGCAGCCATTCCACCGGCCGCGCGCCGGACCAGGCGATGCAGTCCTCGACCTCCTTCACCTGCTCGGCGACATGGATATGGATCGGGCCGTCGCCCGCCATCGGCACCAGCCTTGCCAGCTCCTCCGGGGTTGCGGCACGCAGGCTGTGCGGCGCCAGACCGAGTTCGGCGCCGTCGAGCCGGCCGGTTACCGCCCGGCATCCCTCCATCAGCCTTTCGAAGCTTTCGAGCGAATTGATGAAACGCCGCTGGCCGTCGATCGGCGCAGCCCCGCCGAAGCCGGAATGGGCATAGAAGACCGGTAAAAGCGTCAGGCCGATGCCGGTCTCTGCGCTCGCCGCACCGATGCGTTCGGCAAGCTCGGCGATATTGGCATAGGCGCCGCCGTCCCTGTCATGATGGAGATAGTGGAATTCGCCGACGCGGGAAAAGCCGGCTTCCAGCATCTCGGCATAGAGCTTGGCGGCGACCGCCTCGACATGCTCCGGCGTCATCGCCAGGGCAAACTTGTACATGACCGTGCGCCAGCTCCAGAAGCTGTCATTGGCAGGCCCGCGCACTTCGGCAAGGCCGGCCATCGCCCGCTGGAAGGCATGGCTGTGCAGGTTGCCCATGGCGGGAACGAGGAGAGCATGGCGCTCATCGCCGGGCGCGGCGGCAATACCGGTCTCGATCCGGGCAATGCGCCCGGCGTCGAGCGTCAGCCGCACGTCCTTCTGCCAGCCCTGCGGGGTCAATGCCGTGTCTGCGTGAAGTGTGGTCATGGCCTTCCCTCTCCTCTTGTCGCGCCGCCGATCTTTCTTTTCCAGAAAAGCGCGCAAAATTTCTCTTGTCACCTGTCGAATATGTATATACATGTTTTGACATAAGGAAAGGCGCAAAGCTGATGACCGGGAACAATTTTTCAGACGAAACCCCATCCGCCGACCTCCGGCCGGTGCTTTGGCGCAATGCGCGGCTCGCCACGCTTGCCCCTGAGAAAACAGGGCTCGGCATCGTCGAAAAGGGCGCCATCCTGGTCGAAAACGGCCGCATCGCCTTTGCCGGCGCCGAAAGCGATCTGCCGGCATCGGCCATCGAACAGTCCGAGATCGTCGATCTCGAAGGCCGCTGGGTCACGCCCGGCCTCGTCGACTGCCACACCCATATCGTTCACGGCGGCAACCGCGCCCGCGAATTCGAGATGCGCCTTGCCGGCGCCACCTATGAAGAAATCGCCCGCGCCGGCGGCGGCATCGTCTCCTCTGTCAAGGCGACCAATGCGCTGTCGGTCGAAGAACTGGTCGCCGAAGCGCTGCCGCGGCTCGATACGCTGCTTGCCGAAGGTGTGACGACGATCGAGGTGAAGTCCGGCTACGGGCTGAACCGTAGCGGCGAAGTCAAGATGCTGCAGAGCGCCCGCCTGCTCGGCCATGTCAGGCCGGTGCGCGTCGCCACCAGCTATCTCGGCGCCCATGCGACGCCGGTGGAATATAAGGGCCGCAACAGCGATTATCTCGACGATGTCGTCCTGCCCGGTCTCGACGACATGTTCAATCTCGGTCTTGCCGATGCCGTCGACGGCTTCTGCGAGGGCATCGCCTTTTCCACCGCCGAGATCGCCCGCGTCTTCGACAAGGCCAAGGCGCTCGGCCTGCCGGTCAAGCTGCATGCCGAACAGCTCTCCAATCTCGGCGGCGCCAGGCTCGCCGCCTCCTACGGCGCGCTTTCGGCCGATCACCTCGAATATCTCGACGAGGATGGTATTGCGGCAATGGCCGCTTCCGGCACCGTCGCCGTGCTGCTGCCCGGCGCCTTCTACGCCATCCATGAGAAGCAGAAGCCGCCGGTCGAGGCCTTGCGGCGGGCAGGCGTGCCGATCGCCATCGCCACCGACTGCAATCCCGGCACCTCGCCGCTGACCTCGATGCTGCTGACCATGAACATGTCGGCGACGCTCTTCGGCCTCACCGTCGAGGAATGCATCGCCGGCGCCACCCGCGAGGGCGCCCGCGCGCTCGGTCTGCTCGGCGAGACCGGAACGCTCGAACCCGGCAAATCCGCCGACCTCGCCGTCTGGAATATCGAAAGCCTTGCCGAGCTCGTTTACCGCATCGGCTTCAATCCACTGCATACGCGTCTCTTCAAGGGCGAAAGGAACGGCCGATGACCATTACGCTCCACCCGGGCTCCGTCTCGCTCAAGGATCTGGAAATCATTTACTGGACGGGCGAGCCGGCAAGGCTCGATCCCGCCTTCGATGCCGGCATAAACAAGGCCGCCGCCCGCATCGCCGAGATCGCCGCCGGCAATGCGCCGGTTTACGGCATCAATACCGGCTTCGGCAAACTCGCCTCGATCAAGATCGACAGCGCCGATGTCGCCACCCTGCAGCGCAATCTCATCCTGTCGCATTGCTGCGGCGTCGGCGCGCCGCTGCCCGACAATATCGTCCGCCTCATCATGGCGCTGAAGCTGGTCTCGCTCGGACGCGGCGCCTCCGGCGTGCGGCTGGAACTGGTGCGGCTGATCGAAGGCATGCTGGAAAAAGGCGTCATCCCGCTGATCCCGGAAAAGGGCTCGGTCGGCGCCTCCGGCGATCTGGCCCCGCTCGCCCATATGGCGGCGGTAATGATGGGCGAGGCCGAAGCCTTCTTCGCCGGCGAACGGCTCTCGGGCGCCGAAGCTCTGGAAAGAGCAGGATTGAAACCGGTGGTGCTCGCCGCCAAGGAAGGCCTGGCGCTGATCAACGGCACCCAGACCTCGACGGCGCTGGCGCTCGCCGGCCTGTTCCGCGCCCATCGCGCCGCCCAGGCGGCGCTGATCACCGGCGCCATGTCGACCGATGCCGCCATGGGCTCTTCGGCGCCCTTCCATCCGGACATTCACACGCTGCGCGGCCATAAGGGCCAGATCGACACGGCGGCGGCGCTGCGCGCACTGCTCGAAAACTCCGTCATTCGCCAGAGCCATATCGAGGGCGACGAGCGGGTGCAGGATCCCTATTGCATCCGCTGCCAGCCGCAGGTCGACGGCGCCTGCCTCGATCTGCTGCGCTCGGTCGCCCGCACGCTGGAGATCGAAGCCAATGCGGTCACCGACAATCCGCTGGTGCTGTCGGACAATTCCGTCGTCTCCGGCGGCAATTTCCACGCCGAACCCGTCGCCTTCGCCGCCGACCAGATCGCGCTTGCCGTCTGCGAGATCGGCGCGATTTCGCAGCGCCGCATCGCGCTGCTGGTCGATCCCACCCTCTCCTACGGCCTGCCGGCCTTCCTCGCCAAGAAGCCGGGCCTGAATTCCGGCCTGATGATCGCCGAGGTCACCTCGGCGGCGCTGATGTCCGAGAACAAGCAGATGTCGCACCCGGCCTCGGTCGATTCGACGCCGACATCGGCAAATCAGGAAGACCATGTCTCGATGGCCTGCCACGGCGCCCGCCGCCTGCTCGGCATGACCGAGAACCTGTTCGCCATCATCGGCATCGAGGCGCTGACCGCCGCCCAGGGCGTCGAACTGCGCGCGCCGCTGGCGACCAGCCCGGAGCTTGAGAAAGCGATCGCCGCGATCCGCGGCAAGGTGCCGACGCTTGATGTCGACCGCTACATGGCAAAGGACCTTGAAGCCGCCGCCGAACTGGTGGCGACAGGGGCGCTGAACGGCTCGGTTTCAACGGGCATATTGCCGGTTTTGGAGGGTTGATCGTGATGGTTCTGGACTTGGTACCCCCCTCTGCCCTGCCGGGCATCTCCCCCACAGGTGGGGAGATCGGCTGGGCGGACCCGCTCGTTCCAGCGTCAATTGTTTGGGCAGATTCCATCCGCGAGTCGATCTCCCCCCTTGTGGGGGAGATGTCCGGCAGGACAGAGGGGGGTAGCGCCCCAGACACCGGAGCGCTTTGCCCATGACCGCACCATACGAAATCCGCCAGGGCACCTCGCCCGTCATCCTCGGCTTCCCCCATACCGGCACCGAGGTCCCGCCCGCGATTTACGGCCGCCTCAACGACAACGGCCGGATCCTTGCCGATACCGACTGGCACATCCACCACCTCTATGACGGCCTGCTCGACAGCGTTACGACGGTGCGCGCTACCTTCCACCGCTACGTGATCGACGCCAACCGCGATCCGGCAGGCGTCAGCCTCTATCCCGGCCAGAACACCACCGGCCTCGTTCCGGAAACGGACTTCGACGGCAAGCCGATCTGGAAGGACGGGCAGGCGCCTGATGAGGCAGACATTGCGGCGCGGCTGCGGGATTTTCATGCGCCCTATCATGCGGCCCTCGCTGCCGAGATCGAGCGCGTCAGAGCCATCCATGGTGTGGCGATCCTCTATGATTGCCACTCGATCCGCTCGCATATTCCCTTCCTGTTCGAAGGCAAGCTGCCGGATTTCAATATCGGCACGGATCTGGGCAAGACCTGCGACAGCGCCATCGCGCAGGCGACGCTGACCGTCGTCGAAGCGGCGCAAGGCTATGACAGCGTGCTCAACGGTCGCTTCAAGGGCGGCTGGACGACCCGCCATTATGGCCGGCCCGAGACCGGCGTGCACGCGATCCAGATGGAGCTGGCGCAATCCACCCATCTGCAGACCGAGGCACCGCCCTTCGCCTATGACGCCGCCAAGGCCGACAGGCTTCGCGTCCATCTCAAAGACATTCTGGTGCGCATCGAACAGATCGCCCCGGGCCTGAAACGCTGAAGATTGAAACCTGAGAACAGGGGAACCGCCATGACCAATCCACGCCATAATATCCGCGAAATCCGCGCGCCCCGCGGCAATGAACTCAATGCCAAGAGCTGGATGACCGAAGCGCCGCTGCGCATGCTGATGAACAATCTCGATCCCGATGTCGCCGAGAACCCGAACGAGCTGGTCGTCTACGGCGGCATCGGCCGTGCCGCCCGCACCTGGGAAGATTTCGACCGCATCGTCGCGACGCTGAAGACGCTGACGGAAGAAGAAACGCTGCTCGTCCAATCCGGCAAGCCGGTCGGCGTGTTCCGGACCCACAAGGATGCGCCGCGCGTGCTGATCGCCAATTCCAACCTGGTACCGCATTGGGCGACCTGGGATCATTTCAACGAGCTGGATAAGAAGGGCCTTGCCATGTACGGCCAGATGACGGCCGGCTCGTGGATCTATATCGGCACGCAGGGCATCGTTCAGGGCACCTACGAGACCTTCGTCGAGGCCGGCCGCCAGCATTATGGCGGCAATCTCAAGGGCAAGTGGATCCTGACCGGCGGCCTCGGCGGCATGGGCGGCGCCCAGCCGCTCGCCGCCGTCATGGCCGGCGCCTGCTGCCTGGCCGTCGAATGCAATCCCGACTCGATCGATTTCCGCTTGCGCACCCGCTATCTCGATGCCAAGGCCGAGACGCTCGACGAAGCGCTCGAAATGATCGACCGTTGGACCAAGGCTGGTGAAGCCAAATCCGTCGGCCTGCTGGGCAACGCCGCCGAAATCCTGCCGGAAATGGTGCGCCGCGGCATCCGCCCCGATATGGTCACCGACCAGACCTCGGCCCACGACCCGATCAACGGCTATCTGCCGAAGGGCTGGACGATGGCCGAATGGAAGGCCAAGCGCGAAAGCGATCCGAAGGCTGTCGAAAAGGCCGCCCGCGCCTCGATGCGCGAACATGTCGAAGCGATGATCGCCTTCTGGAATGCCGGCATTCCGACACTCGATTACGGCAACAATATCCGTCAGGTCGCCAAGGAAGAGGGCCTCGAAAACGCCTTCGCCTTCCCGGGCTTCGTGCCGGCCTATATAAGACCGCTGTTCTGCCGCGGCATCGGCCCCTTCCGCTGGGCCGCCCTGTCCGGCGATCCGGAAGATATCTACAAGACCGATGCCAAGGTGCGGGAGCTGACGCCCGGCAATACCCACCTGCACAATTGGCTCGACATGGCCAAGGAGCGCATTGCCTTCCAGGGCCTGCCGGCGCGCATCTGCTGGGTCGGCCTCGGCGATCGTCATCGCCTGGCTCTGGCCTTCAATGAAATGGTCAGAAACGGCGAGCTGTCCGCGCCGATCGTCATCGGCCGCGATCACCTCGATTCCGGCTCCGTCGCCTCGCCGAACCGCGAGACGGAATCGATGAAGGACGGTTCGGACGCCGTCTCCGACTGGCCGCTGCTGAACGCCCTGCTCAACACCGCCTCGGGCGCCACCTGGGTATCGCTGCATCACGGCGGCGGCGTCGGCATGGGCTTTTCTCAGCACTCCGGCGTCGTCATCTGCGCCGATGGCACCGATGATGCGGCAAAGCGGCTCGAGCGGGTGCTGTGGAACGACCCGGCGACCGGCGTCATGCGCCACGCCGATGCCGGCTACGACATTGCGCTGGACTGCGCCCGGGACAAGGGCCTGCGCCTCCCCGGCATTCTCGGGAACTGAACCCGGTGAGGATCCTGCGCGCTGCCGATCACAAGCGCATGCCGTGGAAAAACGGCGGCGGCGAAACGGTGGAGATCGCCGTTTCGCCGGAAGATGCCGGCCTTGCCGGCTTCGACTGGCGCGTCAGCATGGCGACCGTCGCAACCGACGGTCCGTTTTCGATCTTCCCCGGCATCGACCGGACGTTGGCAATCCTCGACGGCAACGGCATGGTGCTCGATATCGAAGGCAGCGCGCCGGCGCTGCTGACGACGGCAAGCGATCCCCTGGCCTTCCCGGCGGATATCCCGGTCGCCGCCAGGCTCCAGGATGGCGCGATCACCGATCTCAACGTCATGACGCGCCGTAACGGGCTTGCTCATGCACTCAGTCAAATCGAAGTAGATGGCGGTAAGATCGTGCCGCTGTCTTCGACGACAAGCCTGTTCCTCTGCCATAGCGGCACATTATCATTCCGGTGGAACGACGAGACCGGCGGGCTTGCGGCCGGCGATGCGCTGCTGATCGAGAATGCGGCCGGAACCGAACTAAAAATCGACGGCGACGCCAAATGTTATCTCGCCTCGATCATCACAGGCTGATCGCCACATAAAAGATTGAAAAATCTAGACAATCGAGGAATGGTCGAGGCCACCGCATCGAGCATTCTCATGTCAGACCATGGACGTCATTCCTCCTTTCGGTCTAAACTTTGCCTTTGTGATGCAAAAGAAGACCTAGACTGCCCCGGCATTCGGGCAGCAGGGGAGCAGGCGTGACGGATCCATACGAAATTCTCGGCGTTGACCGCGATGCAGACGAGGCGAAGGTGAAGGCCGCCTATCGGCGCGTTGCCAAGGTCGCCCATCCCGATTCGGGAGGCGATACGGAAGCCTTCGACATTTTGCAGAAAGCCTATGGGCTGCTTCTCGATCCGGTCCGCCGCAAGGTTTACGACGACACCGGCTACGATGTCGAATTCGCCGACGCCGCCGAGTTGCAGGCGCTCGTGCTGATCGAGAAGCTCGTCACCGACGCGGTGCTCGACGAGCGCGCCCCCGGAAGTTTCGATCCCGTCGCCGTCATGCAGGACAGTCTCTCCGAAGAACTGCGCAAGGCGCGGTTCAGCAAGAGCGAATTGGAGCGCCACGCCTCGCGCATCGGCCTGCATCTGGAGCGGCTCGAAAAACAGTCCGGCCGCGATGTGCTCGCCCACATGTTCCGCGCCCGCATCGAAGCGATTTCCAAGGCGGTCGCGGAAACCGAGGCAAAGATCAAGGCGGCGGAACGCGCCGCCGACATGCTCGCCGGCTATGTCTACGATGTCGACCCGCCGCCGCTGCCGGAAGCCGCGGTCGCCAACATCGAATGGGTCGAGACGTCGAGAAACCGCTCCACCGGCTGACGGAGCGGCCTGCCTTGGAGCAATTCAGTAGGACAGCTTCGGATACCAGTCCGGCGCCCGGCCTTCCGGCGTCGTGTCGATCACCGTCCAGAGCGGCATCAAGTCGGGGGCGCCACGCGGGTCCTCGCCGGGATCGGCGGTGACACCGCCCATCTCTCCACCCCAGAAATGGCGGATGGTGCCGTCGCGGCGGGTGAAGACGTTGTAGGCAGGCTCATCGCTGCCGCCCGTGCCGATGGCGTGGTAGTCACGGCTGTAGTCGTCCGTCAGGTCGGAATAGAGCGGCAGGTGATGCCATCCGCGTTCCTTCTTGAAGGCAAGCAGCTTTCCGATCGGCGAGCGGGCAACGACCGCAAGGGCGACGCGCTGCTGGATGTCCGGCACCTCGCCGTCCCAGGCCGACAGCAGCGAGGTGCACATCGGGCATGGGCGCTCGCGCTCGGGGCCGAACATATAGCTGTAGACGACCAGCGTGTCCTTGTCGGCGAAGAGTTCACTGAAGCTTATCGGCCCGGCAGCGCCTTCGAAGCGATAGTCCTTCTTCACCTCACCGCCCGGCGGCAGCGCCCGGCGCTGTCTCGCGACGCGCTCGATATGCCGGCGCAATTCGATCTCTTCGGCGAGCAGCGCGTCGCGGGCGATGCGATACTCCTCGCTCTCATTGGGAAATTTTACGCCATTCTTTGCCGCCAGCACGGCGGCGGGGACCAGATGCCTGTTGTCCATGACCTATCCTCCTTCGGTTGCCGCGCGTCTCTGACGCGCCAAGAACGTGCTGAAGCCGCAAAGGGAATTCCGGCACATTGTTAGCATGACGATCGGAGGATGCGAAAATCGACAGCGCCGGTGCGAAAAATTGACCGGCATGAAGAACCTCATGCCGGTGCTGTCCTCCGCGTGGCGCCGGGCCGTGTCTTTGTCTCTCAGTGTTTGAGAACGACCTTCCCGGGAGCCCCTGCCGCAACCGCGCTCTGGGCAAGGCCGATCTGCTCCAGGGGGAAGGTGTGGGAAATCGGGATCACCAGGTCACCGCTGGCGGCGGATGCCAGAACGGCGTCGAGCATGGCCGCATCGGTGCGATGGTAGAGTTCACGGACGATAACCCGGCCTCCGGCATTGGCGCCGTCCGGCACCGGAACGATGCTCGCAACCGTGCCACCGTCGCGAACATGGCCGATGAGGTTGCCGGCCACCGGCCCAGCCGTGCTGATCGCATAGTCGAAGCTCGGGCTTGCGGCGGCAACGGTGATGTCGAGCGCCTCGCCCGCCAGTTCCCGGCCTTCGTTTAGCCGCTCGGGCCGGACGCCGGCAACCGGCTTGGCGCCGATCTGCTTGAGATATTGGATGGCGGACCGTCCCACCGTGCCGAGGCCGCCGGACACGAGAACCCGGTCGCCGGCCTTGACGCCGAGCGCTTCGACGGTCTGCCGGCCGGTCAGACCTGCCTTGACCAGCGAGGCGCCCTGCTCGAAGCTGAGTGCAGCCGGCAGCCTTGCGATCGATGTGGCGGGAACGACGCCATATTCCGCATGGGCGCCTTTGCCGTTGGCGGCAAAATCGGCGACAACCCGGTCGCCGACCGCAAACCCGGTCACGCCTTCGCCGAGTGCCGAGAGGGTGCCGGCGGCGTCACCGCCGAGCACTGCCGGCAATGGAAGCGGAATATACTGGGCCATGAAGCCCTGGCGGAGGATGAGATCGAAAGGATTGACGGCGGAAGCCTCGATCTTGATCAGGACTTCGCCCGGTCCGGGCTTTGGCGCCGGAAGATCCGCGATTTCGAACTGATCGATATCACCGTAGGATTTGAGAAGTGCCGCTTTCATTGCAGGTCTCCAGAATTTTCGTCTCGTTTGGCACATGCCCGGCTGCCGGGCATGTGTGATTTCCGGATAGTGCCGTCTCAGGCCGTGGCGGGACGCCGCGCATTGTCGAGCGTCCAGGCTCCGCCGCCGGCAAAGGCGATGTAGAGGAAGATGAAGCAGAACAGGATGGCGCCTTCGCCCATGTTCAGCGCCGGCCAGAAGCCATAGGGCATGTGGCCCATGAAGTAGGCGGCAGCCATTTCGCCCGAAGCGATGAATGCGGCGATGCGCGTTTGAAATCCGACGAGCATCAGAGCAGAGGTGATCACCTCGATTGCGCCTGCAACCAGCAGGAGGGCGGGCAGCGGATAGGGTACGCCTTGAATCGGACCCGGAAACTGCAGAAACTTCATGGTGGCATGTTCGAGGAAGAGTAAGGCCGCCATGATGCGCAGAAGTGCGAGGACGTATGGCGTCCATTTGCCGGTATTGATCATCGAGTTTCTCCAAAGAGGTTGATGGGAGGTCAGGCGGCCGACGCCGCCTTCTTGAGTTCCTGGTTTTCTTTCCAGAGCTTCATCGACATGGCGAAGACCCCATCGACATAGTTCCGATAGACCGTCATGCCCGTGGGATCGCGGCCGGCCTTCGCTGCGAAAAATGCAATGATATCGTCGGATTCAGCGATATAGCGGCCGGGCTCGAGCTGTGCCGAGGGAAAGCTCACCTTGTCGAGATGCGGCGAAAGCTCGGCGCGGATCGCCTCCTCCTGCTCGGTTCCAGCAGCGAAGTCGCGGCTTTCCACCTCCGAGGCCAGTCCCGATTCCAGAAGGAAGAGGCGTACCTTGAGACAGAAGGGGCAGTTTTCCTTGAGGTAGACGATCGGCTTGAAGCTTTCGCTGGTCATTGCGCATCTCCATGGGATTGGGGGGTTGAGGGGACGTCGCCAAAACGGAAGCTCGATGCGGTGAGCCCGCCGGCGAAGTCCTTCTGGTGATAGGTGGTGGCACCGGCTTCGTTCTCGGCAGCGCCGACCACCACCATCAGCGGGATCAGGTGGTCTTCGCGCGGATGCGCCGCCCGGGCGGCCGGCGCCTGCTGCCACTCGATCAGCCGCTCGGTGCGCTTGTCGGCGGGCGTGTGAACCAGTGTTTCCCGAAGCCAGGCGTCGAAGCGGCGGGAGGGCTCGTATCCGCCGGTGCCGCGCATGGCCGAAAGGTTATGATAGCTGAGACCGCTGCCGATGATCAGCACGCCCTCGTCACGCAAGGGCGCCAGCGCCCGGCCGACCCTGATGTGCAGCGCCGGATCGTAACCCGCATCCAGCGAAAGCTGCACGATAGGGATGTTCTCTTCCGGGTAGAGCGGCTTCATGATGCTGAACGTGCCGTGATCGTAACCGCGCGTCGGATCGAGCGCCGCTTCGACGCCGCCTGCGTGAAGCAGCTGCTGTACGCGGTTTGCCAGCTCGGGCGAACCGGGGGCATTGTAGGTGATATGATAGAGGTGTTCCGGAAAGCCGTGATAGTCGTAGACCATGCCGGGCTTGGCGCCCGACGATATGGCAAAACCGTCCTCCTCCCAATGACCCGAGACCACCAGGATCGCCTTCGGCGCGCTGCCGAGTTCGGCGCGCATGTCGACCAGCGACTGTTCGAGCACGTCGAAGTTGCGGCGGAATTCGCCGGTCATATAGGGCCAGGGGCCGCCGCCATGGCTGATGAAATAGGTCGGGAGTCGAGAATCTGTCACCGGAATTGTCCTTCGCATCATGGCCGCGAGCATCGGCGGGGCTTCGATGGGTGTCTGTTGCGGAAGACTTTGATTTTTTCTCTACCATTGATCAATGTGACAAATATTGAAGAACCATTTCCTGGATGTTGATGATCGATGGACACTTTGACGAGCCTGCGGGTGTTCTGCACCGTCGCCGAACTGAAAAGCTTCACCTCTGCCGCCGATCGCTTGGGCGTTTCACCGGCAATGGCGAGCAAGCATGTGATGCAGCTCGAGAACCGGCTGGGGACACGGCTGCTCAACCGAACCAGCCGCCATGTCAGCCTGACGGAGACCGGGCGGCTTTATTTCACCCAGACCCGGGAGATGCTCGAACGGCTGGACGAGGTGGAAGACGCCATCGGCAATGTGACGGTGGCGCCCCGCGGTACCCTGAAATTGAGTGCGCCGGTTTGGGCGGCCACCAGCTATTTTACAGACATGCTGGCAGCCTATAACCGGCGCTATCCCGACGTCTGCCTGGATCTGGATCTCAGCGGCCGGCTGGTCAATCTGGTTGACGAAGGTTTCGATCTGGCGCTGCGGGCAACGTCGCAAGACCGGCTCGATCCGGGCCTCGTCGCTCGCCCACTGACGAATGTCCAGTTCCGTCTGATGGCCTCGCCTGACTATCTCGAGCGAACCGGGCGCCCGCAGAACGTCGCCGAACTCAACGGCCACGCCCTGCTTCGCTACTCCGGCGTCAACCTCGGGGACAGCATGTCGCTGGAAGGTCCGGACGGACCACATAAGATCACCTTCCGCACGGTGATGCTGAGCGACAACGAGACCATCATGCACCTGGCGGCCCTGCGCGGCATGGGCCTCGCCTTCCTGCCGACATGGATGGCCGAGCAGGATATCGAAGCCGGCCGGCTGGAAATCGTGCTGCCGGCCATCACGCTCGGCTTCAACAGCACACTTTACGCCGTTTATCCAAGCCGCAAATATCTCTCGGCCAAGGTCCGCACCTTCATCGATTTTCTAACGGCGAGCACGCGGGAGACGGGATGATCTTCTTGCCGCGAGAACGGCAGCAGCGAGGAAAACGGCGGCGCGAAAAAAATCCCACTTCGGAATCCCGAAATTCCCCCGCTTCGGGATTCCGAAATGCGCCGCGTTTTCAGCGCCGTCGCCGCAGAAAAATATGCAGTGTTTTCAATGATGCAGCCAATTTCGGGATTCCGAAGTGCTATACAGAATATGGTGGGAGTTGATCCCTATCGCACCAGCATGAACCCAAGGCCGTCACTCCAGCCGATATCCGAAAAGCAAAAAGGGCGCTCGACCCTTGCGGGGAGCGCCCTTATCCTGTCGGACAGCGAACAGTTCGACGACGTCGATACCGCGCGCATCCATTTTTCAGGCAGGAGCCGTATATGGACCCTTCAGGCCTGACTTTCAAGGGACAGTTTTGCCGATGTCTGACAGGTTTCTGCTTCAAGGCCCCCATGATGCCCGCTTCACCATCCTTCTTGCGCATGGCGCCGGAGCGCCGATGGATTCGGGGTCGATGACAGCAGCGGCGGAGGCGCTCGCCGGCGTCGGTTTCCGTGTGGCCCGCTTCGAATTCGCCTATATGGCGGCGCGGCGCACGACGGAGGGCCGCAAGCCGCCGCCGCGGGCCGAAACGCTCAATCCCGAATACGAGGCGGCGATTGCCGAACTCGGCGCCGGCGGCCCGCTGATCATCGGCGGCAAGTCGATGGGCGGCCGGGTCGCCAGCATGATCGCCGACGATCTCTATCGCAGGGGAAAGATCGCCGGGCTGCTCTGCCTCGGTTATCCCTTCCATCCGCCCGGCCAGCCGAAGAAGCTGCGCACCGGCCATCTTACCGGGCTCGCGACACCCGCTCTGATCTGCCAGGGAACCCGCGACGAATTCGGCACGCGCGACGAGGTGCCGGGCTATGGTCTCTCCGACCGGATCGAGATTCTCTGGCTCGAGGACGGCGACCACGACCTCAAGCCGCGCAAGACGATCTCCGGCTTCTCCGCTGGCGATCACCTCGCCACGATGGCGAAGACGGCAAAGGCATGGGCCGAGCGCCTGCCGGTTTGAGCGTCACCGCCCGACGGTCGCATCAGGCCGCAAGCTTCCTGACGTCGATGCGCCGGTCGCCGGCGAAAACGGTGATTTCGAAGTGATCGGCCTGCACCACGTCGCGAATGTTCTTCGGCCGGTGCGCGGCGATGTTGACGCCACCGCGCAGCCGGACACTGTCATAGAGGATGCCGGCACCGCCGCTTGCGCGCAGCTGTTCGCCCAGCACCTGCGACGCGGCATAGCTGGTGCCGTCATAGACATCGGGCCGCAGCCTCTGTTCGCCGCGAATGTCGAGATAATCGCCGATCAGCGTGGCCGAATAGCTTCGATAGGTCCGCGCCATCGTCGCCACGCCGCGGGCCAAGTTCTCGCGCCGGAGGTGATGGCCGACCTCGGCGGCGGCTGTCTTCAGATTGTCGGCGGCATACCAGGCGCCGAGATCGGGACCGTTGAAGCGCATGCCGCCGGGAGCGACATGCAGGAATGCCGCCATGACGATGCTGGCATTCGCAGTGCCGTAAACCCATTCGTCCCTGGGAAGCCGCTGGATGCGGTCGGCGACGAGACGGTCATTGGTCCAGCCCACCAGTTCCATCACCGCTTCGAGATCGGCCGCCCGAGCCACCGTCTCGAACAGCCCGATCGGCGGAAATTGCGACGGGATCAGCCGGCAGGACGGCCGGGGCGCCTGAGCATAACGGTCGCTCACCGGAAGACGATGTCCGCATCTTCGTAAGGCGTGAAGGTTTCGTCGAGCCTGTTCGGCTGCATGTAGACACCGCCGCGGGCGCCATCGAGGAAGCGGCGCACGGTCATCAACCCGTCCTGGGTTCCGTTGGTCACCACGTCGAGCGGCGGATGCCCGCCGAAAACCGGCGCCTGATGCGGCATGCGCAGCCAGGCAACGCCGGCGCGTTCATCGGCAAAAAGCACGCCGAGCGCCTGGTGGATGCCGAGCACGGCGGAGATCCGGGTCAGCGTATCGACATCGAGGGTGAAAGCCCCGTGCTCGCGCGCCTGCTTGGCCCAGCTGTGATAGGTCGATCGGGAGGGATAGCCGAGCACCAGCAGCCGCTGTTCTTCGCTCAAACCCCAGAGATCGGCGATTGCCAGGAAGGTTCGCAAGGCCGGCGCGCTCAGCCGCCGGCGATTGGCCGGGGCAAAACGCTCCAGGTCCAGCCGCTGCGGCCCCTGGCCTTCCCGGTGCTCCGTGCGTCGCGCATGCTGCATGATGGCACTCCTGTCTTGAATTAGACATAGTCCAAATCTGGGCATTCGGCAAGCGGATTCAAACAGCCCGGCTTCAGAAAAGCGCCCCTGCCGCCTCGCGGATCGTCTGCATCAGAATCGATTGCGGCGCCGACGGCACGGCATCGGCCCGCATCGTCAACCCCACAGGCCCGCGGGTTTCGCCGGTATCGACCGGCAGCAGCGCCAGCCGCCCGTCGGCGACATCGTCGGCCACCACGCCGTTGGAAATGATCCAGATCGCATCGCTTGCCCTGAGGAAGGCGCGGCCGAAGGAATCCGACACCGTCTCGATCTGGTTCGGCAGGCTGGAGACGCCGTTGGCGATCAGGAAATTTTCGACCACCGGCCGGATGATCGAACCCCGCGTCGGCATCAGCACCGTATAGTCGCCGAAACCGGCAAAGGGCGATTGCCGGCCGTCGAGCAGCGGATGGCCGGGACGCACGGCAAAGACCACCTGCTCGGAATAGAGATGTTCGAAGGAAAAGCCCGCCATCTTCTCCGCACCCGCCAGCCGGCCGACGACGAGGTCGAGATCGCCGACACGAAGCTGTTCCAGCAGCACGGCATTCTCGCCGGTGACGATCTTCACCCGGCTCCAGGTCCGCTCCTTGAGGAAGAGTTCCATCGCCCGCGGCATGATCCGCGACGACACCGTCGGCAGCGCGCCGATGCGGATCGGCGGCGCATCGGAAAACTGCTCCTGCGAGACGGAATCGAGCCCCTGGCGCAGCGCCGTCAGCGCCGCCCCGGCATGGCGCAGGAAGACCTCGCCGTAACGGGTGATCTTGATGCCGCGGCCGTCGCGCTCGAAGACGGCAACTCCCAGCGCCTGCTCCAGCTCGCGGATCGTCTTCGTCACCGCCGGCTGGCTGACATGCAGCAACTCGGCCGCCTTCATGACGCTCTTCTGCCGCGCCACTTCGACAAAGGTCTGCAGATGGCGAAACTTGACGCGGCTGTCGATCATCGCCCACATAACTCCTGGGTTATCGAAATGCCTGAAAATATCATTTTACTTAACCGGATCAACCATTCAGTTTCGTGGTTGGAATGCTACCCTATCTTACCAAATGCGCAGCGGGCTGCCCCTCACCCTAACCCTCTCCCCGTAGAAACGGGGAGAGGGGACGTGCCCTGCGAGAGCGAGGTGCGAACGGAGAGGGTGCGGCATGTCCCTTCGCCCCGCGAGCGGGGAGAAGGTGGCGGCAGCCGGATGAGGGGCACCCCCACGGAACTGACATGATGAGGAGATTTCAGTGCAGTTCGCCCGCATAAACGACGTGACGATCCATTATCAGGTGATCGGCGCGCCTGCCGACCGGCCGGTGATCGTCTTTACCAATTCGCTCGGGACGGATTTCCGTATCTGGCGCGATGTCGTGGTGCGGCTTGCCGGCGACTTCGCCATCGTGCTTTACGACAAGCGCGGCCACGGCCTGTCCGATGTCGGCCAGCTCCCCTCCTCGATCGAAGACCATGCGACCGATCTCGCCGGCCTGCTCGATCTCTTGTCGGTGAAAAACGCCGTCGTCTGCGGCCTCTCGGTCGGCGGCCTGATCGCCCAGTCGCTTTATCAGCGGCGGCCGGATCTGGTCGGCGCGCTGATCCTTTGCGACACCGCCCACAAGATCGGCGCTGCGGAGAGCTGGAACGCCCGCATCGCCGCCGTCGAGAAAGACGGCATCGGCAGCATCGTCGACGCCATCATGGAGCGCTGGTTCACCCCGGCTTTCCGCCGGCCCGAAAACACCGCCTATTCCGGCTATTGCAACATGCTCAAGCGCCAGCCGGTCGAGGGTTATATCGCCGCCTGCGAAGCCATCCGCGACGCCGATTTCACCGAAGCGGCCAAGAGGATCGCCGTTCCCACGATCTGCATCGTCGGCGACCAGGATGGCTCGACGCCGCCCGATCTCGTGCTCTCGACGGCGCGGCTGATCCCGGACGCCCGCTACGAGGTGATCGCCGACTGCGCCCATATTCCCTGCGTCGAGCAGCCGGAGGCGCTGACGGCGATCATCCGCGCCTTCCTCACATCCATCCCACCTGGAGACACCAACCGATGAACGAGACCGCCTCTTCCGAGCGTTACCGGCAGGGCATGGCGACCCGCCGCGCCGTGCTCGGCGACGCCCATGTCGAGCGCGCCGCAGCCGCAACGAGCGAGTTCGACCGCCCCTTCCAAGAGTTGATCACCGAAGCCGCCTGGGGCCATGTCTGGTCGCGCCCGGCGCTGACCAAGCGCGAGCGCTCGATCGTCACCATCGCCCTGCTGGCCGCACTCGGCCAGGACGACGAGGTCGCCATGCATGTGCGCGCCACCGCCAATACCGGAGCAAGCCGCGATGATATCTGCGAGGCGCTGCTGCATGTGGCGATCTATGCCGGCGTTCCCGCCGCCAACCACGCGATCAAGATTGCCAAGCAGGCCTTTGCACAGATGGACGCCGAGAAGGCGGCCTGAGGGAGAGACATGTCCGAACGACCCAACCAAAAGCCCGAGACCGGCGCCTTCTTCGCCCGCGACCGCGCCTGGCATGCGCCGGCCCTGACCCCCGGCTACAAAACCTCGGTGCTGCGCGCGCCGCAGCGCGCGCTGCTGTCGCTCGACGGCACGATCTCCGAAACGACAGGCCCGGTCTTCGGCCATTCGATCATCGGCGACCTCGACAACGACCTGATCCTGAACTACGCGCAGCCCGGCGAAAGCGCCATCGGCGAACGCATCATCGTCCACGGCCGGGTGCTCGACGAGCGCGCCAGGCCGGTTGCCGGTGCGCTGGTCGAATTCTGGCAGGCCAATGCCGGCGGCCGCTACCGCCACAAGAAGGAAACCTATCTGGCGGCGATCGACCCGAATTTCGGCGGCTGCGGCCGCGCCATCACCGACGAGGAAGGGCGCTATCATTTCCGCACGGTGCGGCCCGGCGCCTATCCCTGGCCGAACGGCGTCAACGACTGGCGCCCCGCCCATATCCATTTCTCGATCTTCGGTCACGGCTTTGCCCAGCGGCTGATCACCCAGATGTATTTCGAGGGCGACCCGATGATCTGGAAATGTCCGATCGTCGGCACCATTCCCGACAGGGCGGCGATCGAGCAACTGATCGCGCCGCTCGACTGGGGCAATACCATCCCGATGGATTCACGCGCCTATAAATTCGATATCGTGCTGCGCGGCCGCCGCTCGACGATGTTCGAAAACAGGCTGGAGGGCAATTGACCATGCAGCAGCTCGGCTATCTCAAGGAAACCCCGTCGCAGACGGCAGGCCCCTATGTCCATATCGGCCTGACGCCGAACTTCTGCGACATAGTGGGCGTCTATGACAGCGATCTCGGCACCCAGATGGTCAACGACAAGACGCTCGGCGAACGCATCACCGTCACCGGCCGCGTCTTGGACGGCGCCGGCGCCCTGGTGCGCGATGCCGTCGTCGAGATCTGGCAGGCCGACAGCGCCGGCCTCTACAACAGCCCCTCGGAAATGCGCGGCGCCGCCGACCCGAATTTCACCGGCTGGGGCCGCTGCCCGACGCGAGCCGAAGACGGCGTCTACAGCTTCGAGACCATCAAGCCCGGCCGCGTTCCTTTCAAGGACGGCCGCAAACAAGCCCCGCATATCACCGTCTGGATCGTCGCCCGCGGCATCAATATCGGCCTGCATACGCGCCTGTATTTCCCGGAGGAGACGGAGGCCAATGCCGGCGATCCGCTGCTGTCGCGCATCGAACATCGCGAGCGCGTCGCAACGATGATCGCCACCCGCGACGGCGCGACCTGCCATTTCGATATTTACCTGCAGGGGCCCAAGGAAACGGTGTTTCTGGATATTTGAGGGTTTGCGGGCTGCTTGTTCGGAAGGCTCCGCGCAAGCGGCCCCCTCACCCTGCCCTCTCCCCGACGGGGAGAGGGGAACAGTGCCACACGAGATCGCCCGCTCATTAAGTGCCGGCGCTGCCCCGAGTCCCTTCTCCCCTCGGGGGTCCGAAGGACGGGTCGAGACCGGTGGCTCGACCCCGGGGTGGCGGCAGCCGGATGAGGGGGCCACGACCAAAACGAGCAACCCATGACCGCATCACCCTTCGACCATCCCTTCCTCTCCGGCCTCATCGGCGACGATGAAATCGCGCCCTATTTCTCCGCCGAGGCCGATCTCCGCGCCATGCTCTCCTTCGAGGCGGCACTCGCCAAGGCCGAAGCGGCGCATGGGCTCATCCCCGGAGACGCCGCAAAGAAGATTGCCGACACCTGCGCCGCCTTTTCCCCCGACCTCACCAGCCTTCGGTCGGCAACGGCACGGGATGGCGTCGTCGTCCCCGACCTCGTCAGGCAGCTGCGCAGCGCGGTCGGCGCGGAAGCGGCCAAGAGCCTGCATCTCGGCGCCACCAGCCAGGATGTGATCGACACCAGCCTGATGATCCGCCTGAAGGCCGTCGTCTTCCTGTTGGCCGGCCGGCTTTCCGCGATTGCCGCAGGGCTCGATACGCTCGACCGCCAGTTCGGCCAAAACCGGCTGATGGGCCATACCCGCATGCAGGCGGCGATCCCGATCACCGTCTCCGACCGACTTGACGCCTGGCGCGCACCGCTGATCACCTATCGCGACCGCCTGACCGAGCAGAGTTTTCCCGTCCAGTTCGGCGGCGCCGCCGGCACGCTCGACAAGCTCGGGGCGCAAGGCCCGGCAATCCGCGCCTCACTCGCCGGGGAACTCGGCCTTAGCGACAGACCGCAATGGCAGAGCGGGCGTCTGCCGATCGCCGATATCGCCGGCCTGTTCGCTTCGATTTCGGGCAGCCTCGGCAAGATAGGCCAGGATATCGCCCTGCTCGCCCAAGCCGGCGACGAGATCGAAATCTCAGGCGGCGGCACCTCGTCGGCGATGGCCCACAAGCAGAACCCCGTCGCCGCCGAGGCGCTCATCTCGCTTGCCCGCTTCAACGCCACTCTTCTGTCGGGCATCCACCAATCCCTCGTCCATGAACAGGAACGTTCCGGTGCCGCCTGGACGCTCGAATGGCTGCTGCTGCCGCAGATGGCGATAGCAACCGCCGCCTCGCTGCGGCTGGCGGGGGAATTGATAGGGAATATCAGGCGACTGGGAGCGGTTTAAAGCGCGCTGCAATCTTTCAGATCCGCGCGCTTTTGCTTCAGGCGCAACGAGCATCACCCGAGCTTGGCGATTGCACGCAAATTGTCGGCCGTCGTTGTCGGGAATTCGAAGAATTCGAGATAGGCGGGGATTTGTTCGAACAACATGTCCGTTCCGACTTGAAAGGCGCAGCCCCGAGCCCTTACGGCTTCGAGAAAGGGGGTGATCTCCCGGCTCAGCACCACTTCGCCGACAAAGGTCGATGGCGAGATGCGCTCGACATCGAGGGGCAGAGGGTCGCCCCGTCGCATGCCGAGCGGCGTGGCATTGACGACAATGTCGAAACCGGCCGGATCGAGAGAGCCGATCGTCACCTGCAGCCGCGGATAATAGGTCTTCAGCCGGTCGAGCAGTGCTGTCGCGGTCGTCGCATTGGCGTCGAAGATCGCCAGATGAGCCACACCGGCCCGCGCCAGCGACGCGGCGATCGCCGAGCCGACGCCGCCGGCGCCGACGACGAGCGCCTGCGCGCCTTCGACCTTTTTGCCCTTGCGCAGAACGCCGCGGACGAAGCCTTCGCCGTCGAACATGTCGCCGATCAGCCGGCCGTCTGAACCGAGACGCACCGCATTGCACGAGCCCGCGACTTTGGCATTGGTCGATGCCTCGTCGAGCAGCGCCATCGTCGACATCTTGTGCGGCATGGTGATCAGCGCGCCGTGGATATTGGAGAGCCGGAAGAGGAGCTTGAAGAAGGTGGGATAATCCTCCGGCCTGCAGCCCATCGGCACGACGACCGCGTCGATCCCGGTCTTTTCGAAATAAGGATTATAGATCAGAGGCGCCTTGAAGGACTCGGTGGGATAGCCGAGGTGCGCGATGAGTTTGGTCGTCCCGGAGATCATGTGGCTGGACTTTCTGGGGATTGGAAGAGGCCGCCGGCGTCGGAGAGAGGGATCATCTGCCCCGAGCCCGCCGACCGCTTGATTGCCTCGACGACCCTGAGGGTGGCGAGCCCCTCGCGGCCACTGACGAGTGGCGCGGCATCGCCGCGAATGACGTCGCAAAAATGCCGGAGCTGAACGCAGAGCGGATCGGCTGCCGCGTAAGGCACGCGCTCCTCGGCAAGCGGCTCCAGCCAATCCGGCTTCGACGTGCTGGTCCAAAGCGTCAGATCGGGAATTCCGAGCGAACCCTTCGTCCCGCCGATCTGGTAGCAGAATTGATCGTAACGGGGAAAAGCGGGATTTTCACCGGTGGTCGCCTCCCAGCTCCAGGGCGCGGCGACGGCATCGCTGCCGCTGAGCGTGGCGAGAACACCGCTGGCGAACCGGAGCGAAACGACGGCGCTGTCCTCGACGGCGTGGTGGCGCACGGCATGCGATTCCATCGCCTGGACGGCGTCGACGTCACCGAAGAGAAAGCGGAAGAGGTCGACATCGTGGATCAGATTGACGAAAACCGGGCCGGCGCCGGCTTCACGCCGCCAGGCGATGTCGAAATATTCGTCGGGCTTGGCGACCCAGAACGTGCCGTGTACCGCGATGATCCGGCCAAGCCTGCCGCTGTCGACGATCTGTCTGGCCGCCTGCATCATCGGGTTGTGACGCCTGTGGTGACCGACCAGCAGCGGTATTCCCGCCCTCTCGCCGGCGGCGACGAGCCTCGCGGCAGAAACGATGTCGTCGGCGATCGGTTTCTCCACGAGGATAGGAATGCCGGCGGCGACCACTTCCAGTCCGTTCTCGACGTGAAGCTGGTTCGGCGTTGCCACGATGACGCCGTCGGGCCGGTCCTCGGCGCGGATGTCCTGGAAGTTCGCATACCAGCGGATGCCGGCATTTCGGGCGAAGTCGCGACCGGCGTCGGAAGGATCGATCACCGCGGAAAGAACGGTTCCCGGCTCGGACATCACGCGCTCGGCGTGGCGTCTGCCGATCAGGCCGGCTCCCATCACTGCAATCTCTAACGGCTTCATTATAAAGCTCCCGGATTTTGACGGCGTATCGGCTTGCCCCTACTTGCGCAGGATCTCTCCGAGAAATTTTCGGGTCCGCTCGTGCTGTGGATTGGTGAAGAATTCGGCGGGCGGGGCTTCCTCGACGATCGCGCCGCTGGCCATGAAGATCACCCGATCGGCGACCTGGCGGGCAAAGCCCATTTCGTGGGTGACGCAGATCATCGTCATGCCCTCGTCGGCCAGCGCGATCATCGTATCCAGCACCTCCTTGACCATCTCCGGGTCAAGCGCCGACGTCGGTTCGTCGAACAGCATCACTTTCGGCCGCATGCAGAGCGCCCGGGCAATGGCGACGCGCTGCTGCTGGCCGCCGGAAAGCTGGACCGGGTATTTGTCGGCCTGCTCGAGGATCTTGACCCGCTCGAGCAGGCCGCGGGCGCGTTCCTCGGCTTCCGCCTTGCCGACGCCGATCGCCTTCATCGGCGCCAGCATGCAGTTCTGCAGTACGGTCAGATGCGGAAACAGATTGAACTGCTGGAAGACCATGCCGACCTCGCGGCGGATCGCATCGACGGTCTTGGCCTGGTCGCTGAGCAGGATGCCGCCGACCCGGATCTGACCTTTCTGGTAGGTTTCGAGATGGTTGATACAGCGAATGAGCGTCGACTTGCCGCTGCCGGAAGGGCCGCACAGGACGATCCTCTCGCCGCTGCGAACCGTCATGTTGATGTCGTGAAGGGCCTGAAACGAGCCGTACCACTTTTCCACCTGCGCCATGGTGATCATGGCTTCCGCGCGTTGGGGGGGAACGGATCTGGTCATCGGGTGAACTCCAGGATTGGCGGCCAGGGCCGCATCGAAGAAAAAAGGATGCGGATCAGCGCGCCGAGGCGGCGAACTTTCGCTCGAGGCGGGCGCCGAGAATCGTCAGCGGGCAGCACATCAGGAAGTACAGGATGCCGACGATGCCGAAGACCGTCAGCGGCTGGAAGATCTGATTGGAGATGATGTTGCCGGCCCGCGTCAGCTCGGTGAAGCCGACGATCGAAGCCAGCGAGGTGCCCTTGATCAGCTGCACGAGGAAGCCGATCGTGGCCGGCAGCGAGATACGCAGCGCCTGCGGCAGGATGACGTCCCGCATACGGGAGACGTATCGGAGGCTCAATGCCTTTGCCGCTTCGGTCTGGCCGCGCGGCACCGCTTCGATCGATCCGCGCCAGATCTCGCCGAGATAGGCGCTGGCATGCAGCGTCAGCCCGATGGCGACGGCCACCCAGGCATCGAGCATCAGGCCCACCAGAGCCAGACCGTAATAGACCACGAAAAGCTGCATCAGCAGCGGTGTTCCCTGGAAGACGGCGATGTAGCCTGATGTCACCCGTTCCAGCAGCGGATTGCCCGAGACGCGGGCAAGCGCGACGCCGAGCCCGGCAATGCAGCCGCAGACGAACCCGACCGCGGACAGGACCACCGTCCACTTCAGGCCGATCAGGAGGAAGACGAACTCGTCGTGACCCATGGAATTCCTCCTACTTGACCGGATATTTGAAGTAGCGGGCCGAAAACAGCGCAAACAGGCGCATCATCACCCAGGAGATCACGAAATAGAAAAGCGTGACCGTGAAGTAGACCTCGAAGCTGCGGAAGCTCTCCGATTCGATCCGCTGGGACACGGAGGTCAGCTCATAGGCCGAGATCGCCGAGGCGATGCTGGTGGTCAGCGTCAACAGCACGAACTGGCTGGTCAGGGACGGATAGATCGCCCGCAATGCCGGCTTGAGGATGATCAGCCGGAAGACCTGCGCCTTGTGCAGGCCAAGGGCGAGGCCGGCCTCCATCTGCCCCTTCGCAATCGACTGGACGCCGCCGCGAATGATCTCGATGGCATAGGCGCCGCCGTTGATGCCGAGCGCGATGATCGCCGTCGGCGTCGGATCGAGCCGGATGCCGGCGAGCGGCAGCGCGAAGTAGATGAAGAAGATCTGCACCAGGAACGGCGTGTTGCGGATCAGTTCGACGAAGGCGATGACCAGCCAGCGCGCCGGCTTGAAAGCGGAGTCGCGCAGGGCAACCCCGCCAATTCCAATGACGATCGCCAGCAGCATCCCGCAAATGGCAAGCAGGAATGTCCCGAGACAGCCGAGCAGCAGGCTCGGCAGGCCATCGATAACGGGGGTGAAATCCAGCGTGTAATTCATGCCTTCGCTGCTCCCGCCATGCCGGCCATCGCTTCTATGGCGAGTTCATAACCGCGGGGGCCGAAGCCGATCATGATGGCGGTGGCGACGCGCGAGACGAGGGATTTGTGATAGATCTCCTCGCGGGCATGCACGTTGGAAATATGCAGCTCGATCTTCGGCGGATCGAAGGTTTTCAGCGCATCGAGCAACGCGATCGAGGTGAAGCTATAGCCGGCCGGATTGATGATGATGCCGCAGGCCGCTTTGCGGGCCTGATGCACACTCTCCACCAGCTCGCCCTCGAAATTGGTCTGGCGGAAGTCGATGGCAAAGCCGAGGCTCTCCGCCTTTGCGAGGCACTTGTCCCTGATATCGGCCAGCGTCGCCGAGCCGTAGATAAGAGGTTCGCGCTCACCGAGCAGGTTCAGGTTCGGTCCGTTGAGCACAAAGATGGTTCTGGTCATGTCGCGCACCTCAGGGCCTTGGGCATGGCGGTTGCGTTGACGGGCATCGGCATGCCCGTCTTATTTGGTAGAGGGTTCAGCCTGCCCCTCATCCGGCTGCCGCCACCTTCTCCCCGCCTGCGGGGAGAAGGGGATATGCCGCACCGGCTTCCTCAACCTCAACGCCGCGTTTGGCACGTCCCCTCGCCCCGTTTACGGGGAGAGGGTTAGGGTGAGGGGCAGCCATCGGCGCGAACCGGACGGCAGTGGGACGAACGATGTCAGTGCGCCGCGAACGGAATGCCTTCCAGCGTTTCCGGGAATTCCGGCACCGGCACCTTCATCCACTTGTCGTAGACGGCCTTGAGCTCGCCGTTCGTCTTGATCTTGTCGATGAAGGTGTTGAGCGCCGCGTTGATTTCCTTCTCGCCGAGACGCGTGCAGGCACCGTTGTAGAGCTTCTGGAACTCGAGCTTGTTTTCGAATTCGCCCGGACGCGCCTTGTTCACCCGGTCCATATAGAAGATGTTGCCGCCCAGTGTGTCGACCTGGCCGGAAACCAGGGCCTGAACGCTGGCAGCGTCGCCGTCATAGCGCCGGATCGTCGTGCCCTCAGGCGCATTCTTCGTCACCTGCGTGTCCTGCGCAGCACCCTTGGCGACGCCGACCGTGAACTTGGCCATGTCGGCATTCGTCTTGATCTCCGCCGATTTGGGGCCGATCAGCACGATGGCATTGGCAACATAGGGTTTGCTGAATTGCACGGCCTTGGCGCGATCCGGCAGCATGGCCATCGTCGCGAAGAGAACGTCGACGCGGCCGGCCGTCAGCGCCGGAATGCGGTTGTTGACTTCAAGCGGCACGAATTCGACGGAAACCCCCAGTTCCTTGGCGAACAGCGTTGCGATGTCGGCGTCGAGACCGTCCTGTTTGCCGCCACTTGTCACAAAACCCCAGGGCGGATTGTCACCCTGAATGCCGACGATGATTTTGCCGCGCGCCTTGATTTCGTCAGGCGTCACGGCGGCGGCCGGCTGCGCCAAAGTGACGGCGGCCACCAGGGCTGCGGCTCCGAGCATCGCGTTTCGGCGCGTTAGCATAGATCTGAACATGGAATTCCTCCTCCTTTGACGGTCGATGGACCGGACAGCCACCTCACCTTTTGACTGTGGAGGGAATGATTGCCAGAGCAGGACATCAAAATCAACAGAGTTTTTCGAAATCATCTGAGAATTTAGGATACGACCAGCTATTTTAATTTCTAACGACATTTGCAATAATAGATGAGAGCGATTTCTCCCGGTGTGCGGTGCGGATACCGAAAGGGCTTTGATATGAAGACCTCGATTGCGACTGTAACGATCAGCGGCGAACTGCCGGAAAAGCTCGAGGCGATCGCCCGCGCCGGCTTCGACGGCGTCGAGATCTTCGAAAATGATTTCCTGGCCTTCGACGGAAGCCCGGCCGACGTCGGAAAGCTCGTCCGTGACCATGGCCTTGACATCACCCTGTTTCAGCCGTTCCGGGATTTCGAGGGCATGCCGGAGCCGCTGCGAAGCCGCACCTTCGATCGCGCCGAACGAAAGTTCGACGTGATGCAGCAGCTCGGAACGGATCTGGTGCTGGTCTGCTCGAACGTCTCGCCGGCAGCCTTGGGCGGCATCGATCGGGCGGCGGCGGATTTCCGCGAACTCGGCGAGCGTGCCGCCCGGCGCGGGCTGCGCGTCGGCTACGAGGCGCTCGCCTGGGGCCGCCATATCAGCGACCACCGCGACGCCTGGGAGATCGTGCGGCGCGCCGATCATCCGAATGTCGGCCTCATCCTCGACAGCTTCCACACCTTGTCACGCAAGATCGACGTCAATTCCATCCGCTCGATTCCCAAAGAGAAGATCTTCATCGTCCAGCTTGCCGATGCGCCTGATATCGACATGGATCTGCTCTATTGGAGCCGCCACTTCCGCAACATGCCGGGAGAAGGCGATCTTCCCGTCACGGCCTTCACCGAAGCCGTCGCTGCCACCGGTTACGACGGATATTACTCCCTGGAGATTTTCAACGATCAGTTTCGAGGCGGCCTGTCGCGGGCGATCGCCGCCGATGGCCACCGCTCGCTGATCTATCTCGGCGACCAGGTGCGGCGCCATCTCGGCACCGGCAGCATGACCGGGGCGGCGATGCCGGATAGAGCGGCCGTTCGAGGCGTCGGCTTCGTCGAATTTGCCACCGACGAACAGGAGGAAGTCGAACTGGTGGCATTGCTGCGCACCCTCGGCTTCAAACAGACCGCCGTCCACCGCACCAAGAAAGTCTCTCTGTTCGAGCAGGGCGAGATCCGGATCCTCGTCAATGTCGACCGGGCGGGATTTGCCAACGCCGCTTATGCCGTTCATGGCACCTTTGCCTATGCCATCGCGCTCGATGTCGACGATGCGGCGAAAGCCTATGCACGCGCCCTGGCGCTCGATGCCGAACCCTTCGTCCAGCCTGTCGCGGAAGGTGAGCTCGAGCTGCCGGCAATTCGCGGCGTGGGTGGCGGCATCGTCTATCTCATCGACGACAAGAGCGCCCTGGGCCGCTTTTCCGAAATCGACTTCCGGCCGGTCGCCGATGATGGCGACACGGACTCCGCAGGGCTTTTGCGCGTCGATCATGTCGCCCAGACCGTCGGCTACGATGAAATGCTCACCTGGCTTTTGTTCTACACCTCGATCTTCGAGACCCATAAGACCCCGATGGTCGACATCATCGATCCCGCCGGGGTGGTGCGCAGTCAAGTCGTCGAGAACCGGTCGGGCGCGCTGCGCATCACCATGAACGGCGCCGAAAATCGCCGCACCCTGGCGGGGCATTTCATTGCCGAGAAGTTCGGCTCCGGTATCCAGCACCTGGCATTTTCGACCGACGACATCTTCGCCACCGCCGAAAAACTTCGCAGCTGCGGTTTCAAGCCCCTGCACATCTCGCCGAACTATTACGACGACGTCGAAGCACGTTTCGGGCTCGATCCCGTGATGACCGAGCGGCTGAAGGCGGAGAACATCCTCTATGACCGAGACGAGCATGGCGAATATTTCCAGCTCTACAGCGGCACCTATGGCGAGGGTTTCTTTTTCGAAATCGTCGAGCGGCGCGGCTATCGCGGCTATGGCGCGCCGAACGCGATTTTCCGGATCGCCGCGTTGAAAAGACAGATGCGCCCGGAAGGCATCCCGAAGGACGCCTATTGAACGCCGCTCAGGCATGACGGCGAAAAGGCTCGGCGGTTTCCCGCCGGCCTCATGCTGCTTTACGGGATTCGCCCGCTCTTCAGCACATGTTCGACGCCGCTTTGAACGTGCCGTCTGACCACCTCGGTGGCGCCGGCGACGTCACGGCGAATGGACAGTTCGAACAGAAGCCGGTGGTCGTCGACGACAGGCTGGCCGCGAAAGCTTTCGGCCAGCATGTGGTAGCGCAGAAAACGGTCGAAGACGGAGGACAGCGTCGCCATCAGCGTCGCGGAATTGCAGGCCGAGACGATCGCCTGATGGAATTCCCAATCGTACCGCACCCAGTCGACCGTGCGCGACACGTCGCCCGCCAGCAGCCTGCGCTCGGCGGCAGCCAGCCGGTGATGGGCAGCGACGATGCGCCCTTCCCATTCGAGATTTCCCGCCGCAAAGGCAAGGCCGATCGCATGCGTTTCAAGCACGATCCTCAGGTCGGCAAGCTCCAGCAGTTCCCGCCGCGAGGCAGGGCTGACTTCGAAACCCCGCTGTCCTTCGGCAACGACAAGGTTTTCCGTGGTCAGGCGGCTCAGAATTTCGCGCAGCGACGAAATGCCGATCGAGTATCGCTCCTTGGCCTGCTCCAGCTTGATCTTGGCCCCCGGCGGCAATGTGCCCGATATGATATCCTCGCGGATTTGCCGGAAGACGACATCGCTAACTGTTTCAGCCGGGTCGTGGACTTGCGTGAGCATGGCTTTTCCTGGTTTGCCGAGATGTGTGTCAATCCTGAAGGGCGTCCGTCGCTATTTCAATGACCCTTTGGCCAGCGCATGTTCCACCCCGCCCTGGATGTGAAACGCCAGCACCCGCTTCGCCGTCTCTGCGTCCCGTCGCAGCGCCGCTTCCAAAAGCTGTTGATGTTCATCGGCTGCGACGTCGCCGCGGTAGGATAGGGCGACCATCTGATATCTCAGATATTTGTCGAAGATCGCCGAGTGTGTCTGCATCAGCAATTTCGATCCGCAGGCTGATATCAACGCCTGGTGGAACTCCCAGTCGTAGCGCTTCCAGTCCTCGGCCCGGCTGGTATCGCCTGATGCCATCACCTGCTCCATCCGCGCCAGCTTATAGTGAGCCGAGACCAGGGGCGCCTCCCATTCCACGTCTCCACGCGCGAAGGACTGCTCCATGGCATGCGTCTCCAGCAGCAGCCGCATCGCTGCCGTCTCCTTGAGGTCGGAAACCGACACCGGAGAAACCTCGAACCCTTTTTGCCCTTCGGCAACGACAAGCCCCTCGGAGGACAGCCGGTTCAGCACCTCCCTGAGCGTGCTGATGCTGGTCTCATAGGCCTCCTTCAGGCTGTCCAGCTTCAATTTTTGCCCGGGCGCCAGCCGCCCGAAAATGATGTCGGCCCGAATGCGCCTGTAGCTGCTCTCGGCAATGGTCTCGTTCACGACAGGCTGCGGCATCATGAGTCTCTTATATTTCCCATATCCTCGGATATATCGCCCTTCGGCAACGCCAAGCAAGGAAACATTCGTGCCGGAGCGAGCACAATTTTCTCCTATGATAAGGATTTCTGCCGATATTGGAGCTGGAGTAAAATCGACGCCGGTGCACGCCCCGGCGGTCAGAGCGTCGTGGAGACCTTCAGCGCGGCAAGTTGACAAGGGGAACGGGACTTGGAGCGGCAGCAATTGTTTTTTCAATCGCGCGCAACCATCTAATAGGCATGAGTTACGGGAAAATTGTCCCGCCCCAGCACCCCGTTTACCGAAAACCAACCATACTGGGTTGCTTTCCGACGCGAAAGCCGATTGCTTAGGAAAATCTACTCCTTCTTCCGCTAGCGGTTAGGAGAGGGAAAGGGGACACAGGCAAACCCGTGGAATTCTGCTGCTTCGCATCGGGATGAACTATGATTACGATGGCGATGCGGGAAGGCCGGTTTGAAGAAAGATGACGACAGAACTGTTTCAGGTAAAATTTTGGGGCGTCCGCGGCAGTATTCCCGTATCCGGCCCCGAGTTCGACCGCTACGGCGGTAACACGTCCTGCATCGAAATTCGTTGCGGAAAACATCGGATGATCTTCGACGCGGGCTCCGGTCTGCGTGAGGCGGGGCTGTCGCTGCTGGCCGACGGCGTCAGCGATGTCGACCTGTTCTTCAGCCACTGCCACTACGACCACATCATCGGCCTGCCCTTCTTCAAGGCGATCTACTATCCCTCGATCAACGTCAACATCTGGTCCGGTCATCTCGACGGCAAGATGAGCACCCGGGAAATGGTCGAGCAGTTCATCAGCCCGCCCTGGTTTCCGGTCAAGACCGACATCTGCCAGGCGACGATGAACTTCAGCGATTTCCATCCCGGCCAGGTCCTGACGCCACACAAGGGCGTCACGATCAAGACCTTCATGCTGAACCATCCGGGCGGCGCCATCGGCTATCGCATCGAGTGGCAGGGCCGTTCGGTCGCGCTGATCTACGACATCGAGCATATTCCGGGCAGCCACGACCCGGTCTCGCTGGAGATGATGCAGGGCGCCGATCTCGTCGTCTACGACTGCACCTACAATGAAGACGAGATGCAGCGTTTCAAGGGCTTCGGCCATTCGACCTGGGAGCACGGCACCGAGCTGGCAAGGATGGCCGGCGCCAAGCGCTTCGCCCTGTTCCACCACGCGCCCTCGCGCACCGACGAACAGCTGGCTGAGATGGAAGCCAAGGCGCAGGCCGCCTTCCCCGAATCCTTCGCCGCCCGCGACAACCAGACTGTTGTGATCTAAAGCGCGTCGCGATCTTTCAGATTCGCTCTTTGCGCTTAGCGCTGTACGGTTTTGCGCGACATGCTCTGCGGAACGCATGCCGAGCCAGACCGTTTCCCCCGCGCGAGATCAATGAAACGGGGACAGCCATGACCGTATTTTCCGGACAATGCCTTTGCGGCCAGGTGCGGCTTTCCGTTCGGGGCGAGCCCTTACGCGTTGGAATCTGTCATTGCACCGACTGCAGGAAGGACAGCGGTTCGGCCTTTACCTTCTATGGGATCTGGCCCGCCGGCCAATTCGAGCACACCGGAGAAACCGGCGCGTTCCAAGGCCGGCATTTCTGCATCGGCTGCGGCTCGCGGCTGTTTTCCGCCGATGCCGAGGAGGCGGAGATCAAGCTCGGCATCCTGTCCGAAGCCCCGACGCCGCTCACGCCGCGCTACGAACTCTGGATCAAGCGCCGCGAAGCGTGGCTGCGGCCGGTGGAGGGCGCCGAGCAGTACGAGGAAGACCGACGGTGAGGAGGCCGCCTAAGCTTACAGCAGCGCCGCCGCCGGCGACCAGCGCACGGCGGGATGCCGAGCCGTCTCCGCAAACAGAGCCGACAGGAAATCCCACGCAGCCGTGTCATGCACCAGATGATGAGTGAGGAGGCCAATCGGCTCGTCACGGCCGGCAAAACGGTCGCTGAGTTCCGCCACCAGCTCGGCCACCAGCTCCGCCGCGCCGCGCCCGCCGCGTGTGCCGTGCCAGTCGATAATGTCGACATGGGTGTTGAGCAGCGGCATCGGGCCATCCGGCTTTGCCCGCCCATAGACCGACAGCGCCGCAAATCCAAGCCCCGGCAGTGCCGGGATAAGGGCCGCGTCGATGCGGTTCCACGGCGGCACCAGCAGCGGCTGGAAGCGGGCCGGATGCAGCCGCTCCAGCAGTCGCAACCCTTCGCGCAATTCGCCGAGCACGACGTCTGCCGGCCGCTCGCCGCCGAGTTCCTGCTTCTTGCCCGCCGGCCCCGCATGATTCGTATGCGACCAGCCGTGCACGGCGACAGTCACGCCGGCCTCCGCCGCCAGCCGCGCCGCCAAAGCCTCGCCGGTCAGGCCGGGAATGACGGCAAGCGTCAGCGCAACCCCGCTTTTACCCGCCAGCGCCAGCAGCGTCTCCAGATCAGGCGTCGGCTCGATCGCGTCGTCGTCGCGCAGCCAGAACCGCGCCACCCGGCCGGCGGCCTGCCAGCGGTCGAGTTCGCGGCGCAGCGGCTCCCAGTCCATCCGATCGGTCATCCCCTCACTCCTGTTTCCGCATAGTCCCGCAAAATTCCGTCCAGTCGCGCAGCCGCCATCGCCAGCGAACGCTCCTCGAGCACGAAGCGGCGCGCCGCCTGCCCCATGGCCTCTCGCCGCTGCCCATCATCAAGCAGGGCAACCACGGCCCCGGCATAGGCGGCAACATCGCCATCCCTTGTCAGCAGGCCGGTCACCTCGGCTTCCACCACCGCGGGCACACCCGCCGTTTCCTGCGCCACGACAGGCAGGCCGGCGGCCTGGGCTTCCAGATAGGCAAGCCCGTAAGCCTCGCCGCAGCCCGGCCAGACATAAATACCGCCGCGCCCGAGCAGGCCGGCGATCTCCGCCCCATCCCGCTCGCCCAGCCACTCGATGCGGCCCGGGGGAAGGCCGGCAAACAGCGCCTGCACCTCCTGGCGCATCGGGCCGTCGCCGATGACGGCAAGCGTCCAGGGCCGGTCTTCGATCAGCCGCAGTGCCTTTGCCAGCATCGCATAACTCTCCATCTTGTCGCCGGCCCGCATCATCGCCACCGTCATCAGCCGGCGCGGATCCGGCGCCGGCGACAGCTTCTCGAACAGCGCCGTGTCGATGAAGGGCTTCAGGCCGGCAAGCCGCGCCTGCGGAAAGGCGGCGGCAAGACCTGCGCGGTCACGCTCGGTGAAGCTGATATTGACCGCCGCCTGCAAGATCGCTTCGCCGACCCGCTTCTGTTGCGCCGCCCAGCCGGTGCTGTCGCGTTTGGCCGCGTAAGAGGCTTCGGCAGTCACATAGGGAATGGCGAATTCGGTCGATATCGCCGGCCCGAAAGGGTCGGGCGATTTGTAATAGGGGTGGTAGCAGAACCAGAGTTCGGGTCGCGGGCCGGCGGTCCATTTCTCCCGCAGCCGCTGCAATTCGGCACGGATGGCGGGTTCGAGCGCCGCTGCCGCCTCCGGGCTCGCGGCATAGGAGCGGAATTCGGAGACGATCTCGACCTCGTGGCCGGCACGCTCCAGCGCCCGGATCAACAGCCGCGCCATCAGCCGGTCGCCCGACGGCACCAGATGGTTCGGCGATTTCATCGGCGCGTAGAAAGCCACCCGCATCCACAACCCTCACTTAGAGAACACACTGTTTCCACCCGGCATGCCCGCCGGCGCAACTCCGCTATTGTCCATTTCCCGAAAACTTGCGCATAAGCATATGGAATGTGATCGCGATCGAAACAATTCCGCCTTTTTGCCAATCTCTATGGGCGCGCGGTTGCATCGACAAGAACGGGAATGAATGACGACGGCCTCAGTCACAGGGATTTTTTCGGAGCGCTCGATCAGAAGGGCAAGGCTTGGTTCCGGCCTCGTCATTTTCATCTTCGTCCTCTTGCATTTGTCGAACCATGCGATCGGCCTGATTTCGGTCTCCGCCGCCGATAAGGCCTCCCGCCTCTTCCTGGCGATCTGGCGCAATCCTGTGGGGACGGCGATCTTCTATGCGTCGATTCTGATCCACATCGCGCTGGTGCTGCGCGCCATCTATGTCAGACGCAGCCTCGTCATGCCGAAGGGCGAGATGGCGCAGATCGTGCTCGGCTTGCTGATCCCACTGCTTCTGATGGATCATGTCATCGGCACCCGCATCGCCCACGAACTCTACGGCTATATCGACGACTACGAGGCGGTGGTCAGCATGCTCTGGATCAGGAACCCGACGGGCGGCCTGCGGCAGGGGTTCGCCGTCGTCGCCGTCTGGATCCACGGCTGCATCGGCATCCATTTCTGGCTGCGCTACCGGTCCTGGTACCCGGATTTTGCGCCGCTGCTGCTGGCGCTGGCGATCCTCGTGCCGGTGCTGTCGCTGCTCGGTTTCGTCGAAATGGGCCGCACGCTGGCCGACCCCTCCTATCAGCAGGCCATGACGATCAGCGCCTACAAGGAGGGCGTCAACACCCATTTCATCTCGAATCCGGAGGTTCACCGTCAGGTCTCCGTGATCCGCGCCGCTCTCTACGGCGCCTTCGCGGCTTCGCTGCTGATCGTCGTCATTGCCCGCGCCCGGCGCAAGCTGATGGAGCGTCTCGACCAGGTGGCCGTGTTTTATCCGGGCGGCGAGGTGATCCGCGTGCCGCGCGGCTTCTCGGTGCTGGAAGCAAGCCGGCTCGGCGGCCTGCCGCATTACGCCGTCTGCGGCGGCAAGGGCCAGTGCTCCACCTGCCGCGTGCAGATCCTCGGCGATTACGAAAGCCTGCCGGCCCCCGACAAGATGGAACAGACGACGCTCAGGCGCATCAATGCCGGCCCGGACGTCCGGCTTGCCTGCCAGCTTCGCCCGGACCGCGACGTCGCGGTCGCGCCGCTGCTGGTGCCGGCGGTCGAAGCCGCCCTTCCCGCCAACAGCCAGGAGACCAGCCCCGGCCGCGAGCGCGAGATCGCCGTGCTCTTCGTCGATATCCGCCATTTCACCACGCTGACGGAAACCCGCCTGCCCTTCGACGTCGTCTTCCTGCTGAACCGCTATTTCGCCATCATCGGCAAGGCGGTGGAGCAGGCGGGCGGGCGGCTCGACAAGTTCATCGGCGACGGCGCCATGGCGCTGTTCGGCCTCAATACCGCGCCGGAGCAGGCCTGCCGCCAGGCGCTGACGGCCGCCGCGGCGATCGTCGCCGAGATCGAGAAACTCGCCGCCGAACTCGCCGAGGAACTGGCGCTGCCGCTGCGCATCGCGATCGGCATTCACACCGGCCCCGCCGTCGTCGGCACGATGGGCTATGGGCGGGTGCGCAGCATGACGGCGATCGGCGATACCGTGAACGTCGCGAGCCGGCTGGAAAGTGCCGCTAAGGAGTTCGAGGCGGCAATCGTCATCTCCGAACCGGTGGCGAACCTTTCCGGCGCCGATCTTTCCGGCATCGAAAGCCGTGAAATCAACGTGCGCGGCCGCGCCCTGCCCTTGAAAGTCTATGTCATTCCGCGAGAAAAAGCGGCAGAACCGCTCGAAGGAAGAGACTGATGCCCGGCAAGCCCTGGCTGACCGCCAAATACTGGAGCCGCCGCCTGCGCAAGGCGCGCAACAGAGCCGTCTCGCGCTTCTTCGACACCCGCTTCGGCCGCCGCCTGCTGATCGAGAATATCGGCCCGCGCGTTACCTCGATGACGGTCGACGCCGGCGACCATCTGATGACCTTCTCGCCTTCCGACTATATCGGCCGCAAGGTCTTCCGGAAGGGCCATTTCGAGCGCGACGCCGTCGACCGGCTGATCGTCATCCTGCGCGAGCGCGGCCTGCTCAGAAAGGATGCGACGCTGCTCGAGATCGGCGGCAATATCGGCACCCAGACCGTCTATTTCGCCCTGAGCGGCACCTATGCCCGGATCGTCAGCATCGAGCCCGACCCGCGCAATTTCCCGCTGCTTGCCCTCAACATCCGCCAGAACCGGCTCGAGGAAAAGGTTCGGCTCGTCAATTGCGCCGCCGGCGAGAACGAAGGCGAGATCGACTTTTTCCTCAACCTCAACAATCACGGCAAGAGCAGCGCCATTCGCCAGAGCCCGACCGACAGGAAGATCAGCGTGCCGGTGAAGCCGGTCTCGGAGATTCTCGCCGGCCTTTCGGTCGATCCGGCCGCGATCGGCCTGGTCTGGATGGATATCGAAGGCTACGAGCCGGTCGTCTGCCGCTCGATGCAGCCGCTGCTTTCCCGCCGCGTGCCGCTCCATATGGAGTTCACGCCGCTCTTCTACGGGCCGGAGGGAACGAGGGCCTTCATCTCGATGCTGTCGGGATTTTACGAGGATTGCCTGGTGATATTCGAGGATCGCGAGGAGGAGATGAAGGTGCGGGATCTGCCGGGTGAGTTCGATCAGTATAACGTCTTGTTTTTGCCGTAGGTTTCCGTGCGGAAATGAGGCTCGGGATAAACTGTTCCTCGTTGGCATCGTGCCTTTCACTGTCAGGGCAGCGGAGCCGGCGTATCGGCGAGTGTTCTGAGATAGGCGATCACATCAAGCCGATCGGTTTCCTCAGGCGCGCCGCGAATTTCCATGTCTACGCCGGGCGTCGTCAGGGTCGGACCGGCAAGAAAGATATTGAGATCCTCGTAGGTCCAAGCCCCCTCCCAGGCCGACAGCGTTTTGGAATAGCCGGCGAACTTCGTCGAAGCCTTGTCGCGTCCGACGACGTTCCACAAATTCGGTCCTCGGGTGGGTCCACCCTGAGCGCGGGTGGCATGACAGGAGGAGCAGTTCGGCGCAAAGAAGGCCTTGCCCTTTGCCGGGTCACCCTTTGCCAGCTTCGCAGCAATCGGCGCGGGTTTCAGAATGGTGACGCCATGCGCCAGCAGGTAGGCGGCGATCTCGGCCTGATCATTGTGCCTGGCAAGGTGATAGGGCGTGATAATGGCCGGCAGACGGGCGGGGTCACCTCGGGTCCAGACCGCGTTGACGTCTGCGCCGGCTTCGACGAGGAGCTTGACGCAGTCGAGACAGCCGTTCGCGACCGCGAAATGCAGCATGCGCTCGCCCCTCGATGCGGCGTTCGGATCGGCGCCGTGCGCCAACAGCAGTCGCATCAGGTCGGCGGAATTCTGCAGAACGGCGCCGGTGAGCGGCAGGCCGAGCGCCGACGGGTTGTTCACGCCGGCCCCGCGCTCGATCAGCAACTCCACTGCTTCGGGATGGCCGCTGCGAACCGCCAGAAAGAGCGGCGTAACCCCCTTCTCCTGCTCCTCGATATTGGCGCCGGCATCGAGGGCCGCCGCTATGGCCGTCAGGTCGCCGCTCTTGACCGCCTCGTGAAGTGGACCGCATTGGGCGGCTGTGAGAGCACTCAAATAGATGAGCGCGCTTCCGATCAGTTCACGCATCCGGCTCTCCTTCCGCCAACACGGTGACCGATAATTATATACCCGAGTGCCCCTGCCGGCCAGCTTGGCATGCACCCCTCGCCTCCCCGCGCCTGCCGTCAACATTGGCCAGAACCAACTGGAGGAGAAAAGCCCGGCTCATTGCGCCGCCGGCGACAGACCAGATCTTGTGCAAGCCCGAAAAAAGCGGTTAGCTGCCGTTGTTGGGGACGCGCTTCATGCACGATTAGACGAGCCTTGGGACGCTAGGTGCGCTGAGGCGGTCCGCATTTCGAGGGAAATCTCGTGCACTGGTCCAAACCGCTCAGAGTGCATCTCGGCGTCCTGGTCGTCGCCTCGCTGCTCTGCACGTCGGCGCCGATCATCTGGATGGCCTTCAGGCAGGGAAGCGATGCTGCGGTGAATGCCGGCGCGCGGCAGATGCGCGAGATGAGCCTGCGGCTGATCGAGGGATACCGCAATACGCTGCAGGGAGGCACCGAGGCGGTTGCGCTGGCATCGAGCGCGCCGCAGTTCGTTTCTGCGCCGCCTCAGGATATCGAGGCAAAACAGGCATTCTTTCTGGAAGTTCTGCGAAGCGTCCCCGAGGCGACAAGTATCTACACCGGATATCCCGACGGTTCGTATCTGCAGGTCATCAACATCGTGAGAGAGGATGTTCGCCGTGCCCTCTCGGCGCCCGGTGGCGCGGCTTTCGCGGTCAGGACCATCACCGCGAGAGAAAGCGCAGACGTCATCTCGACACTTCGTTTTCTCGACAGCCAGGCAAGACCGATCGGCGATCGGGACGTCGAATACGCATCTTTCGATCCGCGGCAACGCCCCTGGTATCAATCCGTCGTTCAGGATGGTGTTCCGGTCTCCGTCGGACCCTATGTGACCGGCACGCTCAATGTTCCCACGCTAACCATTGCAGCGCCGATGAAGGGGCATCGCCAGGTGGTCGTCGGCATCAACATTCATCTGCAGACGATCAGCCGCCTGCTGGATGCGCAGGGGATTTCGCCGCATGCCCGCGCCTACATCATCGATGAAGGCGGCAATCTCGTCGCCCATTCCGACTCTCAGATCATGAGCAGGATCATCGGGTTGTGGGCGAGAACATCAGGCGCATTCGCCGCGACGGCAAACAGTTTCGACGCGAGCCTTGAAACCGTGGCCAGGCTGCGGCGCGATCCCGCCTTCGCAAGCGGTGGCGCTGCACGGTTCGATCTCGATGGCGCAACTTATCTGGTGCAGATGGCCCCCGTCAGCGTGTCCGGCCTGTTTAAGGGAAGCACCGCCGCAATCGTCGTGCCGCTGGAAGACCTCGTGGCCGAGGCCAACCGGCTGCTCGTGCGCAATCTCCTGATTGCCGGCATCCTCCTGATCGCGGGCGTCGGGGCATCGGTGGTGCTTTCCCGCATGGTCAGCCGCTCTCTCTATCGGCTCGCCGATGAGGCGCGCAGGATCGGCGATCTCGATGTCGGCGAGAAAGCCTTGTCGCATTCGTGGATCACCGAGATCAACACGCTGGCGAGCGCGCTCTCGGCCAGCCGTCACGCCATCGGCCAGTTTGCCCTTTATGTTCCGCGTGAAGTCGTTCGGCGGATCGTCAGCCCGGAAGGGCGAGCGGTCGTCAAGGCGAAGCGGCAGGATGTGACCGCGCTGTTCACCGATATCAGGGACTTCACGACCATATCCGAACTCAACTCGCCCGAGGAGGTGGTCGATACGCTGTCGGCCTATTTCGAACTGCTGAACACCATCGCCGAGCGCCATGGCGGGACAGTCGTCCAATATCTCGGCGACTCCATTTTCGTCATGTGGAACGCCCCTGTCCCAGATGCCAGGCATGCCGAACACGGCTGTCGATGCGCATTGGCCATGAAGGCGGCGATCGACGAATTGAACGAAGAAAACAGCAGGAACGGCCGTCCCGCGCTCATCACGCGATTCGGCTTGCACACCGGCCCGGCGGTCGTCGGCAGCTTCGGCGCGATTTCGCGGCAGCAGTACACGGCCATGGGCGATACGATCAATGTCGCTTCACGGCTGGAAGGGCTGAACAAGGAGTTTGAGACGTCGATCCTGGTCAGTGCGACCGTTCACGACGCCGTTGGCGATCGCTTCGCGTTTCGGGCGCTGGGCCTGGTGCATGTGAAGGGACGGGCTGAGAAGGTTGATCTATGGGAGCTTCGTGGGGAGAGCGGCGAATAAAATGTGGCGCAATTTTCGGGGTTGAAGGTGATATCCGCAATTCCGGCCGAGCCATCACCGCCAACGGCCAGTTCGGAGTGCACGTCGTTTGGTCTGAGGATGCCAACCGTGGTGCTCGACCAAGGTGGAAGCGGTCAACTTGCGCTAGGGACAAAAGCGAAGGGCGAAATTCCTCAATCTCAACAATCACGGCAAGAGCAGCGCTATCCGCCAAAGCGCGCCCGAAAGGAAGGTCAGCGTGCCGGTGAAGCCAATGTCCAAAATCCTTGCCGAACTCGATCAATCCGGCGCTTACCGGTCTATGCGGACGCTGCTTTCCGGCCGCGTGTCGCTGGCGCCGGTCGCTTGCTTGGTGACCCGGCATTGGCGAGTTGTCATCTTCTTTGTCATCTCCGCCAAACCTCGCCGCCCCATTATTGCCACCACTTGGCTTTCTCAAGGATGACTTTCCGCATCACCTTGTGGTTGTCGGGAACTTGGATCTCGATGACCTTGCTTTTATTTCCTTTTTTCACCTCAGTACACACTGCTGTCACCGCCGGAAACAATGGGTCGTGAAGATTACTCATTCCAAGAGTGGCTGCAGCTTTTTCTGCCGATTCTGCCGTCATGTTGAAGCCGCATGCCGATTTCGTAAAACTGTGAAAGTAGAATGCCGCTGCGGTTCTGCGATCGTCAGCCTGAACATGACCCGCCGTAGCAAAAACAAGCGCGATAGCGCCTAAAATATGCAGCTTCATTATATTGCCCCTAAATTACAATCTCTGAGCACCACAACTTCGCACATTTCCAAAGTCAATTGGCTGCAACTCGAAACCACAATTCTTTCGGTGCTCGATCGACAGAAGGGCTATGACCGCCGCGGAATACTGGCATTCAATCGGGCGCGGCATGCGCCCTGCCAGTTAAGAGGTGACCATGCTCAATATTCCGGCCTGCCTGCGCATTCATTCCCTTAAACAAGTTTCTTCGCCTCTGCTCGCGCATGCTCATGATACTTATTTTCCCGCAGCGTCCCGAACAGCTTCAAACTCTCCAGATGTTCGCGCTGGGCGCGATAGAACTCGTTGAGGAAAAGCAGTTCCCGGCCGGGCTTTACGGTGTCTTCGTAGCGGATCTTCCGGGTGATGGTGCGCACGATCTGTTCGATCTCTTTGTGGTTTGACGTCTTCGTCGCGTCACGCAGCACGTCTTCCAGCGTCTGCAGCTCATATTTGCCGTAGATGTCGAGATGTTCGGCCAAGAATTCGAATTCCGCTTGCGACGATGCGGCGGCTGGCGCAGACAGCGCGAGGTCGGAGAGCAGCACGGAACGCGGATTGTCGACCACCAGCGTGCCGGCGATGATGTCGCCAAGCCGTTGCCGGCGTCGGTTGGCCAGGGGAACGATGACCACCGCCAGAAGCCAGGCGCACGTCAAACCGTTTTCCCAGGACGACTGAGTGCCGACCGAAGCCAGAAGGCCCATGGGGGCGAAGATCTCCACCTGTTTCATCAGGTTGCGTGCCGTCACCTGGTGCGGCGTCAGCCGCCGTCCGTCCATGTTGATGACGCGGATGCCGGTTATTCTTTTTCCGAGCGTGCGGCCGTTCCAGATGAGTTCGGAGAGGATGTAATAGGGGATCTGCACCAAAAAGCCGAGCAGCACCATGAGCATCGCCTCGGCGGTCATAGGCAGCACGCCTGTGAAGAGGATGGCCATAGCGCAGACGAACATGATGATCGAGGCGAAGAGGATGTCGAGGAACTGCGCGCCGAAACGGGTTCCAAGCGAGGCAATGGCGAAGGTGATCGGGACGCCTTCCGGCGGGATGAACTGCTCGACGCGCTTGCCGTCCGTCACTGACTGGTTCATCGCACAGCCTCGCGCGAAACTTTGCTTTGACGGCCTCCCATCAGCAGCCAGCCCAACCAGAAGACGCCCATCCCCCAGCCGATGACGAGGCGCCAGGTCGGATCCTGGACTAACTGACGCAGGAAGCCTTCGATGAAGGCTGCCGCGACAAGCATCAGCCCCGCGAGGATCGCCAGTTTGACGGCATCATGCGCCTGGTGGCGCAAGGCTTCCTTGCGCGTTCTGACACCGGGAAGGAGAACGGCAAGTCCGAGCCTCGCCCCACCCGCACAGGCAATGGCGATGGCCGCAAGCTCGGTCACACCGTGGATCGAGAGCCATGCCAAGACGTCGTAACCCAGCCCTTTGCGCGCAAACATCGCGAAAAAGGCGCCGAGGATCAGGCCATTGTAAAAGGTCAGAACGAAGCTCGGCACCGACACGAAAACACCGAGCGTGAAGATCAGGATGACGATGGTCGTATTGTGGGAAAAGAGATAGGCGGAAAACGCAGCCAGCCGATCGCTGTCATGGCCTTCATTGCCATAGATCGTGGAGCGGAGGTAATCGGTCGAGGCATCGGGCGTGCGCTGGTCGGCCATTTCAGGCGGCACCAAGGTGTAGAACCAGCCCGGATCGTTCTGGTAGAGCCTGTAACCGGCGACCGCGCCCAGAATGAGCGCCAGGAAACCGATGAAGAGAGGCAGGGCCGACCGGCGCACCGCCTGCGGGATACCCTGCGAAAGCAGCCGGCTGATCAGGCCGCCCAGGCTTTCCTGCGGGGCGTAGACGACGAGATAGGCCCGGGCGCAGAGGCTTTCCAGATAGGCGATCAGGGCGCGATCGAGAGAGATGTCGCGCGCCACGCTCAATGAGTTCATCGCCTGCCTGTAGCCGCTGGCGAGATTGCGAACCTCGTCATAACCGAGCGCGGCGGCACTTCCCTTCTCGGCACGCGTCACCAGTTCGTCCAGTTGACGCCAGTGTGCCTCGCGCTCCAGCCGGAAGCGGGCCGAGCGAAGCGTATCGTTCTGAACGCCGCCGGCATTGACCGTCGCGCCACCATCTATCCTGCCGTCGATACCGATATCCATCATATCATCTCACGGGATTTGATTTCGATGTAGCGCGCAATGAGATCCGAGGTCAGCGCCTCCGGCGTGCTGTCGAGGCAGAGCACGCCGAGACGCGTCAGCTTTTCCATGACGGCGCGCCGCTCCTGAAGAATCTGGCGCGCTGCGACCGAGCGGGCGACGGCGTCCATGCTGATCTCCTCAGGTTCGACAAGCCTCTGCAGCATCGGATCGCGCAAGGCGACATAGACGACGAAGTGATGCCGGGCGAGCACCTGTATGTTCTCGATCATCAGCTCCGCTGTGATCGTGTCGACGAAATCGGAGAATATCACAATCAGCGACCGTCGCTTCAGGCGCCCGGACAGATGCGTCAGCCCCAGCGTGTGGTTGGTCTCCTGAGTTTCGTAGCGCAGCCCGGCGCACACCGTCTGCAGCCGCGCAAAGGCTGCGCGCCCGGGCAGGGCCGGCACGAAGAGACGCGGACGGCTGTCGAAGCTGTAGAAGCCGACGAGATCGCCGGCAAGACCTGCGCCCCAGCACATGGCGAGCGCGGCATTGATGGCGCGATCGAGCTTGGTGAAACCGCCAAGCTGCTCGGCCATCAGCCGCCCGGAATCGACGCAGAGGATGATCTGATGGTTTCGTTCGGCCCGCATCTCGCGCACGACGAGACTGCGCATGCGCGCCGACCGCTTCCAATCGATGCTGCGCGGATCCATGCCGCTGGCAAATTCCCGCAGCTGGTGGAATTCCGATCCCTCGCCGCGCAGCCGCAGATCCTTCTGGCCGGCTTCCAGCGGCAGGATCTGGGTCTTGATCGCCCCGGACAGCACCGGCGATATGTCCGGCTGGACGGCGATCTCCTGTCCGACCGGCATTCGCGCGATCATCTCGAGCAGCTTTAATCGCGATGGCCACTTCAGCCACAGCGCGTTGACCGCATATTGTCCGCGCCGGGTCAGACGAAGGTCGAGAGTGGCCTTGACCTCCCCTTCTCCGGCATCCGATGCAGGGATGATCCATCGGGTTTCGGAGACGACCAGCTCGGGCGCGAGATCGAGCCGGATTTCGATTTTCTGAGGCAGCGCTTTCTGCTGCGGCCGGATGCCGACGGTGAATGCGGCGGTATGGCCGACAAAACCTTGCGACGGCAGATCGACATCGATCGCCATCCTGCCCGACAGGTTGGAGACAACGAGATCGGCGGCCGCAAGGGCTGCGAGTGCCAGCCACATGAGGAGCAGCAGGGAGCTCATGTCGCGCCACCACACGCTGGTGAACACCGTCACCGCGGCTGTTATCAGAACGAGCGCGATCAGAGTGGGGGATGGCCGCATTTAACGGGGCGCGTCCACGCGGTTCTTGATGTTGCGCAGCACCTCGTCCGGTGTGCGCCCATCGATTTCCGCCGAGGGCGAAAGGATGATGCGATGGCGCAATGCCGGAACCAGCAAGGCCTGAACATCGTCCGGCAAGCCATAATCCCGGCCCTCGAAAGCGGCACGCACACGCACGGCCGCGGCAAGCGCGTCGGCCGCGCGCGTCGATGCGCCGTAGAGAATGTCGGGATCGGAGCGCGTGGCGCGCACCAGATCGACGACATAGGTCAGGATCGTGTTGTCGAGATGGATGGCATCGATCAGCGCGCGGCCTTCCGCGAGTGCCGCACGGGTGACAAGCGGACGGATGCCGGCATTGCGCAGGTCTGATTTCAGCGCCTGGGTCGCGTGTTTGGAGAGGATGGCAATTTCCGTATCGCGGTCGGGAAAATCGACGATGAGCTTGAACAGGAAACGATCGAGCTGGGCTTCGGGCAAGGGATAGGTGCCCTGCTGCTCGATCGGGTTCTGCGTGGCAAGCACGAAGAAATCCGGTCCGAGGGAGTAATCGGTTCCGTCAAGCGTGACCATGCGCTCGTTCATCGCTTGCAGCAGGGCCGATTGCGTCTTCGGCGGGGCACGATTGATTTCATCGGCGAGAAGAATGTCGGTAAAGACCGGCCCCTTGGTCAGGTGGAACTGGTTCGTCTGGAAATTGAAGAGATTGACGCCGAGGACATCGCCGGGCATCAGGTCCGGCGTGAACTGGATACGCCGATATTGCAGCGCCATGGCGGCGGAAACCGACCGGGCAAGCAGGGTTTTGGCCGTGCCCGGCGGCCCTTCGACGAGGCAATGCCCGCCGGCAAAGATCGAGATCAGGACGAGATCGATGATCGCATCCTGCCCCTGCACCGCTTTACCAATTTCGCCACGAACCGCAGCGATAAGATTGCGAAATTCACCTAGATCCAAGGTCAAGCTCCCTGAAGATGCCGAAAAGCGTAGGCGCTCTTCGGCATCATGCTCTAATTCTTTGATTTGGAAGAAGATTCGGATTTCAGGCCGACCGGCCTGAAATCATCCTGTTCCAGCGATTTTCTGAAAGTCTCGAGATTGCGGTGCAGGCTCGCCCGCGTCATCAGATGTCCACGATCGATCAGCGCCTGCGCCGACGAATGCAATGTCTTGGCCGCCGCCGGATCGCGGCGCGCCAGGCGCTGAAACAGCCGCGCTATGCCGGCCTCGTTTCCGGCTCCGGGGCCGAAGAGCTGCTGCGCCTTGTCCGAAAGCAGATGCAGCACGAACTGCCCCGTCATCCGCCCATCATTGCCCGACAGGCGCAGCAGACGCGCCATCGCTTCGATCGCGGCGGTCTTCGACAGCTCGGTGTTTGCGGAGACCTCGGGCAAAGCCGGCCCGAAGCGATAGGCGCCGCGCCAGAAACAAACAGCTGCGACGAGGATGAGCGTTCCCCAGATGAGAGACAGCGGATAGGCGAAAAACCGCTTGAAATCGCTGGCGGAGCGCTCATAGGAGCGCCCCTCATCCACCGGTTTCTTCCTATCCAGTGGCAGGCCTGCCGTATCCAGATAGACCGGCCGCGTTTCGCCCGCTCTGCGCAACAGCGTCACCAGCGACACGGCAAAGGAGGCGTTGTCGGCGAGAGCCAGTCCATGATTGTTCATCAGGTCCGGATCCGACAGCAGATAGACGCTGGGATTATCCGTGCAACGCAGGAGCAGCGCCCCCAACGGCGTGCCGGCGAGCTCCCGGCAGCCGCTCGGCAGGCTCGACCGCTCGAAGGTTTGCGCCTGATAGAGGGCGATCTTGATTGGCTCGCCCGATTTCAGCTGCGGCTGCGCCGCTTCAAAACCCGTCTTGCTGCGGGCAAAGCCAAAATCGGAATAGCCGATCTTGTCGAGTTCGCTGCCGATATCGGCGAGATCGACCAGCGCCGATTTGTCGGCGACCCCCTCCGTCGACACGCTGCCGCGCCATTTCGGCAAAATGATCAGCGTCGGCAGCGCATAGCGGTTCGACTCCCGGACCGGGTTTTGCGGGCCTGCGTCATCCGCTTTCTGGTTTGCCTGAGATGCGGCAGCCTCGCCTTGGCCGATCGACAAAGGAATGACGCGCAGCGAGATTTGCGAAGGCGCGCGGGCGATATGAGGGTCGGATCGAACGACAGGGATACCCTTGGCCTGCAGCCACAATTCCAACCCCTTGTTGCCGAGGGGCGAGTGGTCGAAATCGCTGCCGCGCGACAGCGCAAAGATTGCCACCGCCGCCAGCGCAAGCAACAGCCCCAGAAATAGAAGAGGTCCCGAGTTACGCATTGGGGGCCACTCTGCCTGTTGACAGCAAGCCGCGCGCGGTCGTCAGAAGGATGCCGAAATGGCTTTCCGCAAGCGTGCGGCCGCCATAGTGAACGAGCTCCACCGCCGTCAGGAAATTTTCCAGGCGCTCGCGCTCGGGCATATCACGCGGCAGGCGAGCGAAAACCGCCCGTTCCGTATCCGAGCGGAAAAGCCGCGTTCCGGTCATGTCGGCCGCGTGCAGCAGGCAGTGCCTGAGCAGCAGGACAAGCGCCTGCCGGCGATCCGCCATGGCGGCAATGCGCTGCAGGAAATCGCTCGGCTTTTCCTCGGCGTCGACTGCCGACATGCGCCAGCTTTCCGGCGCCTCTCCCCGCCGCTTCACGTCGCGCGGAGCCGATGAGAGAAGCACACCGCCATTGCCCAAGCGGATCCATAGGCCGATGACCACGATAAGACCGACAAGCACGGCGGCAACCGCCAGAGGACCGCTGACGACCGGCTCGCGCGGGATGATCAACGGCTGGCGTTGCGGTGGCGATGTCGTCGTATTCGATACCGGTTCGTCTTTTGCGGAGGCGTCGCCATAGACGAGCGTGCAGCGCAATCCATTCTGCCAGCACTGCGCGGCATATTCGTCTCCGGCGGCGCTCCTTTGATGATCGCCGCTCGCAATCTGTTGACTGGTGCTGTCCTGCGCCTCTGCGGGTGGAAGCTGAGCCAAAGCGGCGAGCAACAGAGCCGCCGGCAGGCCGACTTTGCGGATGGTCATGCGCTAGGCAAAGACCTCTGCTCTTATCTCCGGACGCAGGGGATCCGCCCCGAACTTGTTTGGGCCTTCAGTACCCGGAAGCACATCGATAATGAAAATCGCAAGACCCGTGCCGAAACCGACATAGGGAATAAAGCCCAGGATGACCAGCGCGAGATACCACCAACCGGAAATGTTCCGATCATGGAAGCGGCGAACCTGCAGAGCTGTCAGCGGCAAAAGTATCGCGAGGATGAACAATCCGCAAATGACTACAGCGTAACTAGCCGGAGACGCGGCTCCGCCGCCACTGGTAGCGAAGGCGAGCACACCGCCCAGAAACCCAAGTACGAACATCACCAGAAAATAAAACAGCATGAACCACCAATATTCCGACCGGGAAGCCCTGCCGGAAAAGGTTGCGTATTTCTGCTTCAGCACAGTCCGAACAGCTTCAGTAAACCCCATATGAAATGCCCCATTCTGCTTGCCGCAAGCGCCGTAAGATCTCACGCCGTCTTGCCGCCCCAGTAATTCCGATGGAAACAGCTACAATTCAAACGTAAAAATTGCAAGAAGTTGGCTGCTTCAAAAAGGCGTTCGCTGATACCGAAACTAAGCCGACGCGGCGAGCGACAGAGCCGGCAATGTAGGTGGCAGATAGCCATGTTAGGCAAACACCTCTGCTCTCGTGTCGGGACGCAACGGATCCGGCCCGAACCTGTTAGGGCCATCCGTGCCCCTCAGGACGGAAAGAGCGGTGATCGCGAGACCCGAAACGGAACCGATAGTGGGAACCATGCCCAAGACGATCAGCGCCAGATACCACCAACCGGAAATGTTGCGGTCATGGAAGCGACGAACCTGCAGAGATATCAGCGGCAAGAGAATTGTGAGTATGAACAATCCACCGATAACCGCGAGAGCTTCAACCGGTGTCGCACTTCCGCTCATGATGAGCCCACCGGCCAGAACTCCAAATACGAACAGCACCAGCAAACAAAATAGCATAAACCACCAATATTCCGAGCGGGATGCTCTGCCGGAGAAGGTTGCATATTTCTGCATCAGAACCGTTCGAACAGCCTCAGTAAATCCCACTTTGAATGCCCAATTTTGCTTGTTGCGCGTCTGATGATTTCTCACCAGCATCTTGGAACGAGTAATTCCGGCTGAAAACCAGCTACAATTCAAACGCATAAATTGCAATAAGCCAGGCAGGCCACTGGCGGCGATGCCGTTTGAGCACGCAAGTCCGCCGAACCATTCACTCGCAAGCGCACAAGGTGTGTCGTTTCCGCATCACTTTCCGGCAGGTTGCAAATATCCGCTTGGCAACAGCGAATTGGTTCGGTAGAAAACGCTCACCGCTCAATCGAACAAGGGAGGCGTTGCATGACACCAGCATTCATCGAAACCTTCCCATGTGGCATGTCTCGACGCTAAGTCATTGCCATTCGCGGCCCGCCTCGAGCGCGCCACATGCGGTTTTCTCTTCCTTCATAGCCCGATTGATCTGACGGGATCATTTTGTCTCCCGCATGGGCTGTGCGCCTTTTAACTCTCGATTTGAGGACCGGCGTCGACATGGGCCGGGCTGGTTAAAATGACTCGCAAGAAGCTCGATTTCCGTGCCGATGCCTATCGCAACGTGCTCGGCTTTGTTTTTCAACATTGGCGCCACCGGCTTGGTCTGGTGGGCCTGATCGTCGTGCTGGTGATAGCAAGCACGCTCGCCGAAGTCATGGTGCCGGTATTCTCCGGCCGCATCGTCGATGCCATCGCCGGCGGCAATGCGGCGGATGGGGCGCTCAGGGCCTTCGTGGTCGTTGTGGCTCTGGGCATGACCAGCGTCGCACTGCGCTGGTTCATCTTCAACGGCATCATCCGGCTGACGCTGCGCATCATGGCGGATGTGGTCAATAACGGCTTCCACAAGGTGCAGCGATTCTCGACCGACTGGCATGCCAACAGTTTTGCCGGTTCGACGGTGCGCAAGATCACCCGCGGCATGTGGGCGCTGGACTCGCTCAACGACCTGCTGCTGGTCGCGCTTTTGCCCTCCATCGTCATGCTGATCGGCGCCAGTCTCGTGCTCGGCAGCTACTGGCCGGTCATGGGCCTGATCGTGGCTCTGGGATCGCTGATCTATATCGGCGTAACCGTGGCGCTCTCCATGGGCTTCGTGTCGCCGGCGGCAAGGCTTGCCAATGCCTGGGACACCAAGCTCGGCGGCGCGCTGGCCGATGCGATCAGCTGCAATGCGGTGGTCAAAGCCTTCGGCGCCGAAATGCGCGAAGAGGCACGCTTGCGCCATGTGCTCTCCAAATGGGACAGCCGCACGCGGCGGACATGGAAGCGCGGCACAGCGAGCGGCACGATCCAGGGCTTCATGATGGTATCCATGCAGGCCGGCATTCTGGGCACGGGCCTGGTCATGTGGCGGCAGGGCTGGCAACGCCCGGCGACATCACCTTCGTGCTGGCGATGTTCTTCGTTCTGCAAGGCTATCTGCGGAATGTCGGCCAGGACATCCGCAATCTGCAGCGGGCCGTCAACGACATGGAAGAACTGGTGCTGCTCGACAAGATGCCGCTCGGCATCGAGGACAGGCCGAATGCCACGCCCATTGCGATCGGCGATGGCGAGATCGTCTTCGATCGCGTCACCTTCCAATATGGCGCGCATCCCACCCCGCTCTATGAGGACTTCTCGGTCACCATCAAGCCGGGCGAACGCGTCGGGCTGGTCGGGCATTCCGGCTCGGGCAAGACGACCTTCGTCAAGCTCATCCAGCGCCTCCACGACGTGACGTCGGGCGTAATCCGCATCGACGGGCAGGATATTGCGGGGGTCAGACAATCGAGCCTGCGCGGCCAGATCGCCATCGTGCAGCAGGAGCCCATCCTGTTTCATCGCACGCTGGCGGAGAATATCGCCTATGGCAGGCCGAACGCCTCGCGCCGCGAGATCGAGCAGGCGGCCAAGCAGGCGAGCGCCCACAACTTCATCATGGACCTTCCCAAGGGCTATGAGACGATGGTGGGAGAGCGCGGCGTCAAACTGTCGGGCGGCGAGCGGCAGCGTGTCGCCATCGCCCGGGCCTTCCTCGCCGACGCGCCGGTGCTGATCCTCGACGAGGCGACGTCGAGCCTCGACAGCGAGAGCGAAGTCCAGATCCAGCAGGCGATGGAACGCCTGATGACCGGCCGCACCACGCTGGTCATCGCCCATCGGCTGTCGACGGTCCGGGCGCTGGACCGGCTGCTGGTCTTCGACAAGGGAAATATTGTCGAGGAAGGCGACCACCAGGCGCTGATCCGGCTGAACAACGGCATCTACCGCCGGCTGTTCGAACGGCAGGCGCTGGAACTGACCAAGGGTCTGGTGGCGTGAACGGGAATGCGCCGGGGCTGATGCTGTGGCGTATTAGAGCAATTCCAGGAAAAGTGCGAAGCGGTTTTCCGCCCGGAATTGCGTCAAAAAAAGTTAGAGCGGTTCAGCGCTTCCGTGAAAACCTGAAACGCTCTACCTCCTGCGATAGAGGAAATACCGGCCTTCCTTGATCCCCTCCGGCAACGGCAGCGCCACCAGTTCGGGATGCTCCAGCGGCAGGCCGCTGACGGCGATGGCGTCCGGGGCGAGCACGCCGGCCATCAGCTGCGGCAGCCAGGTGAGCGTCACCGCGTCGATCTCGTCATGGCCGGTGCCGATATCGGCATGGGCAAGGGCGGCACCAATGCCGAGGAAGGCCTGGCCGGATTCGCGGATATTGCCGGTCACCATGTCCTGCGGCTCCGGTGTCGAAGCCGAATAGGAGCGGACCTCCCAGTCGAAGGCGACGATGCGCCGGCCGGGAAAGCACTCCCGCAAGTGATCATAGGTGCGGCCGTTGCCGAGGCCGAATTCCAGCACCGGGCCCTCGATTTCGCCGACCAGACCGATGATCGCGTTCAGAATATCGCGTTGAGCCGTCAACCGGCGAATGAAGCTGTCGAGGCGGCTCATCTATTCCGTATCCGTCATGAAAATCGTGGTTGCGTGCTAACACATGAAACCTTGCCAAGTCGATTGCCGTAAATGGGAAATGGCGTTGCAGTGGCAACATGGGTCTGTGCTAAGGTCGATGACATGAAAACCGTGACCGACGAAGAATTCTTTGCCGCCGTGCCGCTCTTCAGCGCCTTCGAGGGTGTGACCGATGCCGCCAATTATCGGCCGCTGCCCGAGGGATGGGTGCTGGCGGTCGCAGACATCGTCGGCTCGACGCAGGCGATCGCCGGCGGCCGTTACAAGGACGTCAACATGGCCGGCGCCAGCGTCATATCGGCGGTGCTGAATGCCGTCGGCAAGGGCGATTATCCCTTCGTCTTCGGTGGCGACGGCGCGCTGATTGCGCTTCCTGGCTCGCTGGAGAAGGCGGCGCGCGATGCACTCGCAGCCGTGCAAGTCTGGGTCGAGGAGGATCTCGGCCTGATGCTGCGCATCGCCATCGTTCCGGTCGCCGATACCCGTGCCGAGGGCCTCGACGTCCGGGTCGCGCGCTACTCGGCAAGCCCGCATGTCACCTATGCGATGTTTTGGGGCGGCGGCACCAGCTGGGCCGAAAGACAGATGAAGCTCGGCCGTTACGGCGTCGAGCGCGCCGCCGCCGGAACCCGCCCGGATCTGACCGGCCTCTCCTGCCGCTGGAGCCCGATCGAAGCCGAGAACGGCGAAATCGTCTCGATCATCGCCGTGCCCGGCGAAGGCCGGCCGGGCGAAGAATTCCGCGCCCTGGTCAACGGCATCGTCGCCATCACCGCCGAGCAGAACCGCGGCAGCCATCCAGTGCCGGCCGACGGGCCGAAATTCGCTTTCTCGCTGAAGGGCATCAATCGCGAGGCCAAGGCCACCGCGCCGGCCGGACGGCGGCTGCGGCAGAAGCTCTTCATCTTCCTGCAGCTTGCCATCACCGTGGCGTGCTACAAACTCGGCATCCCGCTCGGCCGCTTCGATGCGCGCCGCTACAAGAGCGACGTCGCCGGCAATTCCGATTTCCGCAAATTCGACGACGGGCTGAAGATGACCGTCGACGTCGATGCCGAGCACCTGAAACGGATCGAGACGCTGCTGGAGGCGGCACAGGCCAAGGGCATTGCCCGCTACGGCCTGCATCGGCAGGGCTCGGCGCTAATGACCTGCTTCGTGCCGACGCCGATTTCGCGCGACCACATGCATTTCATCGATGGTGCATCAGGCGGTTATGCGGTGGCGGCGAGCCGGATGACCGGCAAGTCGCTTTCGGCAGTTCCCGTCACGCCTTGATGACGTGATCGGCCGAAAGGCCGAGCCGGTTGAAGACATTGCGGGTGTCGACGATCAGCGAGGCGCTTTTTGCGAGCGCCGCATAGTCGACCCGGTCGTGATCGGTCGCCACCAGCACGGCATCGTAGCCGGCAACGTCCTCCGGCGTCAGCGCCACCGATTTGCGGCCTTTCAGCGCCTGGTATTCGCGCGTCGGCGGGATCTCGGCAACGAAGGGGTCGTGATAGTCGGCCCGGCCGCCGCGCTCCTCGATAATCTCGATCAGCCGCAGCGACGGGCTCTCTCTGATATCGGCAACGTTCTTCTTGTAGGCAAGCCCGAGCACCAGCACCCGGCTGCGGCTCAGCGCCTTGCCGGCGCGAATGTCGAGCGCTTCGGCAAGCTTGCCGACGACATAACGCGGCATTGCCGAATTGATCTCGCCGGCCAGCTCGATGAAGCGGGTCGGCAACTCGTATTCGCGCGATTTCCAGGTGAGATAGAAGGGGTCGATCGGGATGCAATGGCCGCCGAGCCCCGGGCCGGGATAGAAGGGCATGTAGCCGAAGGGCTTGGTCTTGGCCGCATCGATCACCTCCCAGACGTCGATGCCCATCGCCGCATAGACGGTCTTCAGCTCGTTGACGAGGGCGATATTGACCGAGCGGAAGATGTTTTCGGTAAGCTTCACCGCCTCGGCCGTCGCATTCGAGGAGACCGGAACGACGGTCGAGACCGCAGCGCCATAAAAGGCCTTCATCAGCGCCAGCGCTTCCGCGCCGTCGCCGGCGACGACCTTCGGGATGGTGGCGGTATGATAATGCTGGTTGCCGGGATCCTCGCGCTCGGGCGAGAAACCGACGAAGAAGTCCGCGCCGGATTTCAGCCCGGTGCCTTCGAGGATGACCTTGACGATATCGTCGGTGGTGCCGGGATAGGTGGTCGATTCCAGCACGACGAGCTGACCGGGGCGCAAATGTGCGGCGATCGAGCGCGACGTTGCCTCGACGAAGGAAAGGTCGGGATCGCGGTGCTTGGTCAGCGGCGTCGGCACGCAGATGATGATGACGTCGCAGGCGGCAAGACCGGCGAAATCGGTGGTTGCCTGGAAGCGCCCCGCCTCGATCTCGGCGGCAAGCGCCTCGTTGCTGACGGCGTCGATATAGGAGCGGCGAGCCTCGAGCGCCACCATCTTGCCCGGATCGATGTCGAAGCCGGTCACCGCAAAACCGCTGCGCGCCACCGCGATTGCCAGCGGCAGGCCGACATAGCCGAGCCCGATGACGCCGGCACGCGCCGCGCGGGTTTCGATCTTCTGCAGAAGCGTGTCGAAGGTGGAGATGGCCAAGGCGGGATCTTTCAAACGGAATAGAGGAAGCTGATCTAGTGCATGATCGCGGCAAATTAAACCCGGTGCTTCTTCTCCCCGGCGATGCTACCTCTGTTTAAGCCAATGGCTAAGTCACCTCGACCTGGATCGGTGCCCGGAGGACAAGGAGGCAGGCGAAGGCCATGTCAACATCGCAGCTGCGGCCGTATCCGCGCTATCTTGCTCCAGGATCCAACCCACCCTCCGTCGTCCTCGGGCTTGACCCGAGGACCCATGCCGGCCTCCACACCAGCAGCGGGCGTGGATCCCAGGGTCAAGGCCTGGGATGACGGAAAATGGGGACTGTTTCTGCCAAACTCGACGTCAGCGCAGCGGACGATGCATCCACCTCCTGACCCGGCGTCAAGCCGTATGCCACTCCACCCGGGAGTGTGGCCGAAATGACTCGCCCCACCCTTTCGTTGCAACTGGAGCGCACAAAAAAATGCCGCTCCCATTGTTTCGCATTTGCAGCATCCCTATTTTGACTTTTGATAATGAACCGCCATGAAAGGACTGCCCGTCCGATCCCCAGCAGGGGAGCAGAGGGGTGCCGCTGCCGGGCTCTCGGCAGATCGTTGACAAATAATACCGCTCGTACATCCTGATTTCCTTTTGACCTGCGCATGAACATGTGCCGGCCGGGGGGATTTTTGGCTCTTGGGGATGGGCGTGCCTGATGAGGATCATACCGAGAATGAGCACGATCGAATCCAGCGTGTCCTCCATCCTGTTGGACCGGGTCGCTGAATGGCTGACGAACTCTTCGCTGGCCGGAGACGAGCTTGAAAACATCGTGCGCGGCTTCTGTGAGAGGCTCGCCGCCGCCGGCCTGCCGATCGCGCGTGTGCATCTGACCTTTTCGATGCTGCATCCGCTCTACGACGCGCTGAGCTTCACCTGGCGGCGCGCCAGCGGCGTCACCATCGAGGGCTTCCGCATGCCGGCCGGGCAGAAGCCGGATCGTTTCCTGCAGAGCCCCTATTATTACCTGCTCGACAACAATCTGCAGCACATCCGCCGCCGGCTGATGCAGGAAGGGCCGGCCGAGTTTCCGATCTTCGAGGATCTGCGCAAGGACGCCATCACCGATTACCTCGCCTTCGTGCAGCCCTTCGGCGACGGTTCGGTGCAGGGCATGATGGGCTCCTGGTCGACCGACCACCATAACGGCTTTTCCGACGATATGATCGACGCGCTTCTGAGGATGCAGAATCATCTGGCGGTCGCCGCCAAGATGGCGGTGCTCGGCAAGCTCGCCAACAACATGCTGACCACCTATCTCGGCGGCGATGCCGGCAAACGGGTGCTGAACGGCCAGATCCGCCGCGGCGACGGCGAGACGATCCGCGCCGCCCTCGTCATGGGCGACATGCGCGAATCCACCATGTATGCCGAAAAAGAGGGCCGCCAGGCCTATATCGACACGCTCAACCAGTTCTTCGACGCGATCGCGGCTCCCTTCAACCGCAATGGCGGCGAGATCCTGAGCTTCCTCGGCGACGGCTTCCTCGCCGTCTATCCCTGCGGGCGCCACAAGGATCCGTCGAAAATCGCCTGCGAGGCAGCCCTTTCGGCCGTGCATCAGGCGCAGGCGCGGGTCGCCGAACTCAACAACGACCGCGAACAGAAGGGCCTCAGCAAGGTCGGCTACGGCATCGGCCTGCATGTCGGCAACGTCATGTTCGGCAATGTCGGCCTCAAGGACCGCCTGACCTTCTCCGCCTTCGGCTCGGCGGTCAACGAGGTGCAGCGGCTGCAGATCCTCACCAAGAAATACGGCCGCGAGGTCGTCGCCAGCCAGGCTTTCGCCGGTTATTGCGGCGGCGAATGGACGAGGCTCGGCGAAGAGAAGCTGCGCGGCATCCGCCAGAAGGTCACGGTGCTGCAGCCGCGCGCCCCGGCCCCCGAGATCAATGTCGACGACAGCTTCCGCGAGGCGGTGCAGAACGGGCTGTCGGAAGCCGAGCAGGTCATCCTCCTGCATCGCGACGCCAAGAAACAAGTCAAGCAGACGAGCATGGAGAAATTCATCCAGTAAAACGCCAAGACTCCGTCCTCGATCTGCGTGCTTCGCCTAAGGGAACTTTGGCGGAACGCGACAGTTTTCCCGCAATTGTCATCTGCTAGACACCCCGTTTGCGGTACGATAGTGTGCCTTAACGGGAACACAGAAGACTGGGGAATTTCATTGGTATGGCGTCTGCAGCGGATTTGTTGCGTATTGAAAATCTCGACGTCTCCTTCTCGGTTTTCGGCGACCGGCTGCGTGTCGTAAAAGAAGCCAATCTTCGCATTCTTCCGGGCAAGGTTACCGCGCTCGTCGGCGAGTCCGGTTCCGGCAAATCGGTGATCAGCCAGTCGGTCATGGGCATCCTGCCCAACCCGGCCAAGGCGTCGGGCCGCATCCTCTTTACCGATCCGCTCGACGGCAGCACGACCGATATCCTGTCGCTGCCGCGCGACAGCGAAGAGATGCGCGATCTGCGCGGCAAGCGCATGGCGACGATCTTCCAGGAGCCGATGACCTCGCTCTCGCCGCTGCACACCGTCGGCAACCAGATCAGCGAAGTGCTGCTGATCCATACCGATGTCGACAAGCAGGAAGCACGCGTAAGGACCGAGGAGATGCTCGGCCTCGTCGGCTTCTCCAATCCGCACCGCACCTACGATATGTATCCGTTCGAACTGTCGGGCGGCATGCGCCAGCGCGCCATGATCGCCATGGCGCTGATCTGCAAGCCGGCGCTCCTGATCGCCGACGAGCCGACGACGGCGCTCGACGTGACGATCCAGGCACAGATCCTCGAGCTCCTGCGCGATCTGCAGGCCAAGCTCGGCATGGCGATGCTGCTCATCACCCACGATCTCGGCATCGTCGCCAACATGGCCGACGAGGTGGTCGTCATCTACCACGGCGAGATCATGGAGGCCGGGCCAGTCGAGGCGATCTTCCGCAACCCGCAGCATGCCTATCTCAAGGCGCTGATGGCCGCCGTTCCGCATTTCGACATGAAACCCGGCGAGCGGCTGAAGGCGCTGCGCGACGTGCCGGTCAATCTCGAAACCCTCGTCGGCAAGAAGAAGCCGCTGCAGGCGGAAGCGCCGGGCACATTGCTTTCGGTCGCCAATCTCTCGAAGACCTACAAGACGCGCAAGCGCAGTTTCCTCGGCAAGCAGGAAGCCGCCGTCGTGCACGCCGTCGACGACGTCAGCTTCGACATCCGCCGCGGCGAATGTCTTGGCCTCGTCGGCGAATCCGGTTGCGGCAAGACGACGCTCAGCAAGATCCTGATGCGCGCCGTCACCCCGGACGGCGGCGCCGTCGTGTTCAACGACGGCAAGGAAGTCATCGACGTACTGTCCGTCAAAGGCGCTGAGCTGCAGGAACTGCGTACCAAGATCCAGATGGTGTTCCAGGATCCGGTCTCCTCGCTCTCGCCGCGCATGACGGTGCGCAATATCCTCAGCGAACCGCTGGAGATCCATGACCGCGGCGACAGCGACGAGCGCAAGCGCAAGGTCGAAGGCTTGATGGCGGCGATCGGCCTCGACAAGCGTTACCTCAGCCGCTACCCGCACAGTTTTTCCGGCGGCCAGCGGCAGCGCATCGGCATCGCCCGCGCTCTGGCGCTCGGCCCAAAGCTCGTCATCCTCGACGAGCCGGTCTCGGCCCTTGATGTCTCCGTCCAGGCGCAGATCCTTAACCTGTTGAAGGACCTGCAGAAGGAGCTGGGGCTGACCTATCTGTTCATCTCGCACAATCTCGCCGTCGTCGATTACATGGCCGACCGCATCGCCGTGATGTGCAAGGGCCGCATCGTCGAGATCGCGCCGCGCGAGATCATCCTGCGCGATCCGGTGCATCCCTATACGAAATCGCTGCTTGCCGCCGTCCCCTTCCCCGATCTCGACCGGCCGCTCGATTTCAAGGCGCTCCGGGAAAACGGCGCCGCCGACAAACAGAACTGGGGGGCGACCTTTACCGCCGAGCATGACGACGCTTCCGAGCTTGCCTATGCCGATCTTGGCGACGGCCATCTGGTGCGCGCCCGCAAGGGCGCCGATGCCAAGGAGTTGCGCTCATGGTGACGCGTCGTATTTTTCTGGGCGGCCTCGTCGGTGCGGCGATCGCGCCTTCGGTGCTTCGGGCGCAACAGGCCGGCGAGCCGGAATTCCTGAAGGAGCAACTCGCCTCAGGCAGCCTGCCGCCGATGGCCGAGCGCCTTCCTGCCCACCCGCGCATCGTCAACCTGAAGGAAATGGGGCTCGAACCCGGCAGCTACGGCGGCACGGTGCGCACCATCATCGGCAGCCAGCGCGACATCCGCTTCATGACGATCTACGGCTATGCCCGCCTGGTCGGCTACGACAAGCACCTGCAGTTCCAGCCCGATATTCTCGCCGATTTCCAATCGGAAGACGACACGGTGTTCACCTTCACGCTGCGCGAAGGCCATAAATGGTCCGACGGCCAGCCGTTCACCGCCGACGATTTCCGCTACTGGTGGGAAGACGTCATCCTGAACGACAAGCTGACGCCGGGCGGCGGCGCGCTGGAGCTTCGCCCGCACGGCAGCCTGCCGCGTTTCGAGATGCTCGACGCGCTGACCGTTCGCTACAGCTGGGAAAAACCCAACCCGATGTTCCTGCCGACCCTGGCAGGGCCCATACCGCTCGTCATCGTCGGGCCGGCACACTACCTCAAGCAGTTCCACAAGAAGTATCAGCCCGACCAGGCGAAGATGGAACAGATGATGCAGGCCAACCGCGCCAAGAAATGGCAGGACCTGCACATCAAGATGGCCAGATCCTACCGGCCTGAGAATCCCGACCTGCCGACGCTCGATCCCTGGCACAACAGGACGCCGCTGCCGGCCGAGCAGTTCGTCTTCGAGCGCAACCCGTTCTTCCACCGCGTCGACGAGACCGGCAGGCAGCTTCCCTATCTCGACCGGTTCATCCTCAACGTCTCCTCATCGTCGATCATCGCCGCCAAGGCGGGGGCCGGCGAAGCCGATCTGCAGGCGACCGGTATCGATTTCAACGACTACACCTTCCTGAAGGAGGCCGAGAAGCGCTTCCCCGTGAAGGTCGATCTGTGGAAGGTCGCGCGCGGCTCGCGCATCACGCTCCTGCCGAACCTCAACTGCGCCGACGAGGTGTGGCGCGGCCTGTTCCGCGACGTGCGCCTGCGCCGGGCGCTATCGCTGGCGATCGACCGGCACGAGATCAACATGGTCGCCTTCTACGGCTTGGGCACGCCGAGCGCCGATACCGTTCTGCCCGACAGCCCGCTGTTCAAGCAGGAATATGCCGACGCCTTCGTCAAGTTCGATCCCGACGAGGCCAACCGCCTGCTCGACGAACTCGGCCTGGTGAAACGCGGCGACGACGGCATCCGCCTGCTGCCGGACGGGCGGCGCGCCGAGATCACCGTCGAGACCGCCGGCGAGAGCAATCTCGATACCGACGTGCTGGAACTGGTGCACGACCACTGGGCCAATATCGGCCTGGCGCTCTATACCCGAACCTCGCAGCGCGACGTCTTCCGCAACCGCGCCATGAGCGGCACGATCATGATGTCGATCTGGTACGGCCTCGACAATGGCGTGCCGACCGCCGACATGTCGCCCTCGGGGTTGGCGCCGACCCTCGACGATCAGCTGCAATGGCCGCTCTGGGGCATGCACTATCTCTCGGCCGGCCAGGAGGGCACGGCCCCCGACCTGCCGGAAGCGGCCGAACTGGTCGATCTGCTCGGCCAATGGGGCTCGACGGCGAAATTCGAGGAGCGCCAGGTGATCTGGCACAAAATGCTGTCGCTCTATACGCAGCAGGTGTTCTCGATCGGCCTGATCAACAGCACGCTGCAGCCGATCCTTCGCGCCGCCAAGCTGCAGAACATGCCGGCGAAAGCCCTCTACGGCTTCGATCCCACCTCCTATCTCGGCATCTACATGCCGGATGCATTCTGGTACAAGGAGGCCTAAGGCGTGCTCAGATATATTCTCTGGCGTATCGCCGCCATGGTGCCGACACTCTTCGTCATTTCGGCGCTGGTTTTCACCATCATCGAGCTGCCGCCCGGCGATTTCTTCGAGAGCCAGATCGCCGAACTGCGCGCCTCCGGCGAAACCGCCAATCTCCAGGAAATCGAGGAGATGCGCCAGCAATACGGCTTCGACAAGCCGGAGATCGTGCGCTATTTCTACTGGGTCGGCGGCATGCTGCACGGCGATTTCGGCTATTCCTTCGAATACCAGCTGCCGGTCTCCGACGTGGTCGGCGATCGCCTCTGGCTGACGATCCTCGTCTCCTTCACCACCATCCTGCTCACCTGGCTGATCGCCTTCCCGATCGGCATCTATTCGGCCACGCACCAGTACAGCTGGGGCGACTATGGGCTGACCTTCCTCGGCCTGCTCGGCATTGCCGTTCCGAACTTCATGCTGGCGCTGATCCTGATGTATTTCGCCAATATCTGGTTCGGCATCTCGATCGGCCATCTGATGGACCAGCAATATATCTCGGCGCCGATGAGCTGGGAGAAGGCGCGGTCGATCCTCTCGCACCTGTGGATCCCGGTGATCATCGTCGGCACCGCCGGCACGGCCGGCATGATCCGGCGGTTGCGCGCCAACCTGCTCGACGAGATGCAGAAGCAATATGTGACGACCGCCCGCGCCAAGGGCCTGCATCCGATGCGGGCGCTGCTCAAATATCCGCTGCGCATGGCGCTCAACTTCTTCGTCGCCGATATCGGCTCGATCCTGCCGTCGATCATCTCGGGCGCCGAAATCGTCGCCATCGTGCTGTCGCTGGAGACGACGGGACCGATGCTGATCAAGGCGCTGCAGAGCCAGGACATGTATCTGGCCGGCTCCTTCCTGATGTTCCTGGCCTTCCTCAACGTCATCGGCGTGCTGATCTCCGACATCGCGCTCGGCTTCCTCGATCCCCGCATCCGTCTGCAAGGCAGGAGCACCAAATAATGTCGCCCCTTCCCGCACCCGGCGCGCCGCTTCCCCATTACGTCTCGACGGCGCCTTTCGATCCGCACGCGACCGAAACCATGACGGCAGCGCAATCGCGCATCCATCTCGCCTCGCAGAAGCAGCTGATGTGGTGGAAGTTCAAGCAGCACCGGCTGGCCTTGATCTCCGGCATCTTTCTCGCCGCCGTCTATCTGATGATCCTGATCGTCGAGTTCCTGGCGCCCTACGGCCTGCACACCCGCAATGTCGATTTCATCCATGCGCCGCCGCAAAGCGTCCATTTGTTCGACAAGGGTGAGTTCGTCGGACCCTTCGTCTACGGCCGCAGCATGACGCTCGATCTCGACACGCTGCACCGCGTCTATACCGACAGGCCGAACGACGTGCAGCCGATCCGTTTCTTCTGCCGCGGCGATGCCTATAAATTCTGGGGCTTTGCCGCCTCGAACTATCATCTGGTCTGCCCGGCGATCGGCGGCCAGATGTTCCTGCTCGGCACCGACCGGCTCGGCCGCGACGTGCTCTCGCGCATCCTCTACGGTGCGCGGATCTCGCTGACGATCGGTCTGATCGGCATTTCGATCAGCTTCGTGCTCGGCATCGTCATCGGCGGCCTCGCCGGCTACTGGGGCGGTATTTTCGATCTCATCGTCCAGCGCCTGATCGAGGTGCTGCAATCGCTGCCGAGCCTGCCGCTGTGGATGGCGCTGGCCGCCATCATGCCGGTGACCTGGAGCCCGATCGTCATCTATTTCGGCATTACCGTCATCCTCGGCATCATCGACTGGACCGGGCTGGCGCGTGCCGTGCGCTCCAAGCTTTTGGCGCTGCGCGAGGAGGATTACGTGCAGGCGGCACAGCTGATGGGCGCCAGCACGCCGCGCATCATCGGCCGGCATCTGGTGCCGGGTTTCATGTCGCATCTCATTGCTTCGGCGACGATTTCCATCCCCGGCATGATCCTCGGCGAGACCGCGCTCTCGTTTCTCGGCCTCGGCCTGCGTCCGCCGATCACCAGCTGGGGTATTCTGCTGACCGAGGCAAAAAGCGTCAGCGTCATCGCCTTTTATCCTTGGCTGCTCTATCCGATCATTCCTGTTGTTCTTGTCATTTTGGCGTTCAACTTTCTGGGAGACGGCTTGCGTGATGCGGCAGATCCCTACAAATAGCAGGAAGCTCGGCGGTGCCTCACGGCATCGCTCCCGCCGCATGGCCTCCGGACGGTGGGGGTGCTAAATATGTTGCTCGCCCCAGAGGGAACACCCATGGCCAGACGTCTCGAAGATGCACGCATCCTCATGTACAGCCACGACACCTTCGGTCTCGGCCACCTCAGACGCTGTCGCACCATCGCCCATGCGCTGGTCGAGGATTATCGCGGCCTCAACATCCTGATCATTTCGGGCGCCACCATCGCCGGCGCCTTCGACTACCGCGCCCGCGTCGACTTCGTGAAGATCCCGAGCGTCATCAAGCTGCGCAACGGCGAATATACCTCGCTTGCCAGCCACATCGACCTGCACGAGACGCTGAAGATGCGCGAATCGAGCATCCGCCACACGGCCGAGACCTTCCAGCCCGATATCTTCATCGTCGACAAGGAGCCGATGGGGCTGAAGGGGGAGGTCGAGGATACGCTCGCCTATCTCAAGGCCCGCGGCACCGTGCTGGTGCTCGGCCTGCGCGAGATCATGGATGCGCCGCATCTGCTCGAGGCCGAGTGGAAGAAGAACGGCATCATGCAGAAGATCGACCAATATTACGACAGCGTCTGGGTCTACGGTCCGCCTGATTTTTATGACCCGCTGGTCGGTCTCGACGTGCCGGCGAGCCTCCGCCGGAAGATGGATTTCGTCGGCTTCCTGCAGCGCAGCGTCTCCAAGGGCAAGACCTCGATCAACGCCCGCAAGGACAATTACATCCTCGTCACCACCGGCGGCGGCGGCGACGGCTCCGATCTCGTCCATGACGTGATGAACGCCTACGAGGCCGATCCGACGCTGACGCAGAAGGCGCTCGTCGTGCTCGGGCCCTATATGCCGGCCGCCGAGCGCGCCAAGCTGGTACAGAAGGGCGAAGCCATTCCCTATATCGAGGTGATCGAGTTCGACAACCACATGGAAGAGCTGATCGACGGCGCCATCGGCGTCGTCGCCATGGGCGGCTACAACACCTATTGCGAGATCCTCTCCTTCGATAAGCCGGCCCTCATCGTGCCCCGCGTCAAGCCGCGCGAGGAACAGCTGCTGCGCGCCCAACGGGCAAGCGAGCTCGGCCTCGTCGACATGCTGCTGCCGGAACAGTCGGTCGATCCGAAGATCATGGCCGAGGCGCTGAAGCGCCTGCCCTCCCGCCTGCCGCCGTCGAAGAGCGGCAGCAATATGCATCTCGAAGGGCTCGATCATATTTCGCAGACCGTCGGCCGATGGATCGACGGCCGCGCCAGCCACCTCGCCCTCGTCGCAGAATAGGGCACAGCCTTGCCGCCACGCCGCAAGATCCTCGTCGTTCTGAAAGGCTATCCCCGCCTTTCGGAAACCTTCATCGCCCAGGAGCTGCTCGGCCTCGAAAAGGCCGGCTTCGACCTGACGCTGATTTCGATGCGCCGGCCGACCGACAAGAAGCGCCACCCCGTCCATGACGAGATCCGGGCGCGCGTCGTCTACCTGCCGGAATATCTGCATGAGGAGCCGATCCGCGTGCTGAAAGGCTTGGTCGCCGGTTTTGCGAAACCTGGCTTCAAGGCGCTGATCAAACGTTTCCTCGCCGACCTCAAGCGCGACATCTCGCGCAACCGCTTCCGCCGTCTCGGCCAGGCGCTGGTGCTGGCGCGCGAATGGCCTGACGGCGGGCAATGGCTGCATGCCCATTTCATCCACACGCCAGCCTCGGTGACGGAATATGCGAGCATCCTTACCGGCACGCCCTGGACCTGTTCGGCCCACGCCAAGGACATCTGGACGTCACCGGACTGGGAGCTCAACGAGAAGCTCGGCAGCGCCCGCTGGGCGGTCACCTGCACCAGAACGGGCTACGAGCACATGCGGGGCCTGACATCCCGCAAGGATGCGGTGCACTTAAGCTATCACGGCCTCGATCTCGCCCGTTTCGGCCATTTTGCCGGCGCGCGTTCGGACCGCACCGGCACCAACCCCGACGACCCGGCCTTCATCCTCAGCGTCGGCCGTGCCGTCGAGAAGAAAGGCTACGACGTGCTGCTCAGGGCGCTTGCCCTGCTGCCCGCCGACCTCCACTGGCGCATGGACCACATCGGCGGCGGCGAGGAGCTTGCGAAACTGAAAGTCCTGGCCGGCGAACTCGGCCTCTCCGGCCGCATCGTCTGGAAGGGCGCCCTGGCGCAGGAAGACGTGCTCGATCATTACCGCCGCGCCGACCTCTTCGCGCTGGCTTGCCGGGTCGCCGCCAATGGCGACCGCGACGGCCTGCCGAACGTCCTTGTCGAAGCATCGAGCCAGCGGCTCGTCTGCGTCTCGACCGACGTATCCGGCGTGCCGGAACTCCTGAAGAACGGTGAAAACGGTCTCGTCGTGCCACCGGAGGATCCGGCGCTGCTTGCGAGAGCCCTGGAAGCGGCGATCCGCGACCCGGCGCTGCGCAAGCGCCTCGGCGACGCCGCCGAAAGCCGGGTGCGCGAAGATTTCGATTATCACTCCAGCATCAGACAGCTCACCGGCCTGTTCGAGGCCGAATGGCAGAAGGCCTCATGACGGCACCGCGTATCTTCTTCTATGTCCAGCACCTGCTCGGCATCGGCCATATCGCCCGCGCCAGCCGCATCGCCAATGCGCTCGTCAAGGACGGTTTCGACGTCACGGTCGTCACCGGCGGCCTGCCGGTGCCTGGCTTTCCCGGTGAGGGCGTGAAGACCGTGGCCTTGCCGGCGGTCGTTGCCAGCAATGCCGGTTTCTCCGGCCTCGCCGATGCCGACGGCCGGCCCGCCGGCGAGGATTTCCTCCATGCCCGCCGCGAACTGCTGCTCGACGCCTTTCATGCCGCAAGGCCCGATGTCGTCATCATCGAAGCCTTCCCCTTCGGCCGGCGACAGATGCGCTTCGAACTCCTGCCCTTGCTCGCGGCAATCGAAAAGGCCGAGCCGCGGCCGAAACTCTTAAGCTCGGTGCGCGACATCCTGCAGGAAAACCGCAAGGCCGGCCGCGACGCGGAAACCGCCGCGCTGGTCAAGGAGCATTTCGACGCCGTTCTCGTCCACGGCGATCCGGATTTCGTCAGGCTCGAGGACACCTTCCCGCTGACGCCTGAAATCGCCGACAGGCTGCGTTATACCGGCCTTGTCGCAGCCCCGCCGGCGCCCGAGCCGACCGAAACATTCGATGTCATCGCCTCGGCGGGCGGCGGCGCCGTCGGTGCGGCGCTGATCGGCGCGGCCAAAGAGGCGGCAGCGATGCTGCCCGCCGATCTCCGCTGGCTGCTGATCGCGGGGCCGAACCTGCCGGAGACCGATTTTACCGCGCTGTCGCGGGACGCGCCTCGAAATGTGACGCTGGTGCGTTTCCGCAAGGATTTTCCTTCGCTGCTGCGCGCCGCCAAAGTCTCGATATCGCAGGCCGGCTACAACACGGTCGGCGATCTGCTGCGCACCGAATGCCGGGCGATCCTCATTCCCTTCGTCGCCGGCGGCGAGACCGAGCAGACGGTGCGCGCCGAACGGCTGCAGGCGCTCGGCCTCGCCGATATCCTGCCGGAAACGGGACTGACGCCGATCCATGTGAAAGAGGCGGTCGAAAGGGCGCTCGCCGCACCGGGGCGCAAGCCGGTGCTGCTCGATCTCGACGGGGCGGAGAAAACCGCCGGCGTCATTCGCTCCATGATTGCCGAATCCCTCGCCCAATCCAAAATTCCTGTGATATAAACAGTGTTCCGGCGAGAATCGGCACGTCTGCGGCCGGTCGCTTCGCCTTGTTTTCATTGCGATATCGGCGGTCCGGCTGCATGGTCCTGTTCTTGAGATTCCTCCCCATCCCGGCCCCCGCAATTTCCCAGCACGCTGACGGTTAGCCATGGAAAAAAGCCTCGCCCGCTACATCTGGAAGAACACGCGGCTGCAGCAGCTGTGGATTCTGGCTGTCGTCGCCGCCTCGATGGTGCCCTACTTCCTGTCCTTCGACCTGCCGAAGCAGATCGTCAACGGACCGATCCAGGGCGACGGTTTCGAAGGCCCGGGCGCAAGACAGACCTTCATGCACATCGCCTACGACATTCCGCTGATCGGCCATGTCGAATTCTTTCAAGGTTTGCAGCTCAACCGCTTCCAGATGCTGATGGCCCTCAGCCTGGTGTTCCTGGCGCTGGTGGTGCTGAACGGCCTCTTCAAATTCTACATCAACACCTATAAGGGCCGGCTCGGCGAGCGCATGCTGCGCCGCATTCGTTTCGAGCTGATCGACCGGGTGCTGCGTTTCCCGCCTATTCACTTCAAGCGGGTGAAATCGGCCGAGATCGCCACCATGATCAAGGACGAGGTGGAGCCGATGGGCGGCTTCACCGGCGATGCCTTCGTCTCGCCCGCCCTTCTCGGCGGCCAGGCGATCACCGCGCTCGCCTTCATCATCGTGCAGAATTTCTGGCTCGGCATGATCGCCGCCGGCATCGTCGGCGTCCAGGCCGTCGTCATTCCCCGCATGCGCAAGCGTCTCCTGGATCTCGGCCGCCAGCGGCAGCTGACGGCGCGCGAACTTTCCGGCCGCGTCGGCGAAATCGTCGACGGCATCGGTACGATCCACGGCAACGACACATCCAACCTCGAACGCGCCGACATCGCGTCGCGGCTCGGCCGGATCTTCTCGATCCGCTACGACCTTTACCAGTGGAAATTCCTGGTGAAGTTCATCAACAATTTCCTCGCCCAGGTCACGCCTTTCCTGTTCTACGCGATCGGCGGCTATCTGGCGCTGCAGGGCCGGCTGGACATCGGCCAGCTGGTCGCCGTCATCTCGGCCTATAAGGACCTGCCCGGCCCGCTGAAGGAACTGATCGACTGGGACCAGATGCGCCAGGACGTGCAGGTGAAATACCAGCAGGTCTACGAGCAGTTCAACGTCGAGCCGCTGATCGACAGCCGCATCCAGGAACTCGCGATCGCCCCCGTCGGAGCGCTGACGAGCGCGCTCGTCGTCACCAACCTGTCGGTCTCCGACGACAGCGGCGCCCGCCTCGTCGACCACGTTTCCGTCGAGATCAAGCCGAACGAGACCGTGGCGATCGTCGGCCCGAACGGCAGCGGCGCGGAAGCCTTCGCCGAAGCGCTCGGACGCATGGTATGGCCGGATTCCGGCCGCATCACCATCGACGGCCGTGACCTGCTGGACTTGCCGGAATCGATCACCGGCCGGCGCATTTCCTATGCCTCGGCCGATACGTTCTTCTTCCACGGCTCGCTCGCCAGCAACCTGCTCTACGGCCTCAAGCATGCGCCGATGACCGATGCCGTCTATGACGAGAAGGAGGCGCAGGAATATAAATGGCACTCCATCGAGGCGGTGAAGGCCGGCAACCCGACGCTCGACCTCAACAGCGACTGGGTGGATTACAAGGCGGCCGGCGCCAGCGGGCCCGAGGACCTGTTGAAAGCGATCCGGCCGGTGCTCGACGCCGTGCTGATCTCGCAGGATATCCTCGACCTGGCGCTGCGCTCGAACGTCAATACCGACGTGCATGTGGCGGTCAGCGATCATGTCGTGGCGCTGCGCGCCTCGCTCAGAGACCGGCTGCGCGACGAGGGCCTCGACGGCATTGTCGTGCCTTTCGATTTCGACGCCTATAACGCCCAGGCAACGGTTGGCGAAAACCTGCTCTTCGGCACGATGAAGCGGCCGCTGATGACCAATCGCAGGCTGGCCGCCCATCCCTATTTCCAGCAGCTCTTCCGCGAGACCGGCCTCAGCACCGATCTCTACGCCATGGGCCTCGAAATCGCCGAGAACGCGGTGGAACTCTTCCACGACCTGCCGCCAGACCATCCCTTCTTCCAGCAGCTGACCTTCATGACGGCGGACGACATTCCGACCTACCAGGCGCTGCTGCAGAAGCTGCAAAGCCGCCGCTTCGAGGACGCCACACCCGAGGAACGGTCGGCGATCATCCGGCTGAGCTTTGCCTATATCGAGCCGCGCCACCGCTTCGGCCTGCTGACCGACGAGCTGATGGCCAAGATCGTCAGCGCCCGCAAGCAGTTCCACGAGCATATTCCAGCCGATCTCGCCGAGCTGATCGAGCGTTATGACGCCGAGCGTTTCACCCCCTCGGCCAGCCTGATGGACAATGTCCTTTTCGGCCGCATCGCCTATCAGCAGGCCGACGCCTCCGACCGCATCCGCGCCATCATGGGCGAACTCTTCGACGCGCTCGACCTTTATGACGACGTGCTGTCGATCGGCCTCGAATTCGACGTCGGCTCTGGCGGCAAGCGGCTGACCATGGTGCAGCGGCAGAAGCTCAACCTTGCCCGCGCGCTTCTGAAACGCTCGGACTATTTCATCTTCAACCGGCCGCTCTCGGCGCTCGACCAGCGCGTCCAGGATCAGATCACCCGCAACATCGTCGAAGACCTGCATAAGGAAGGCGAACGCCCGGCGATCGTCTGGGTGCTCTCCAATGCGCGCCTCGCCGAGCTGTTCGACCGGATCCTGCTGTTCGACCGCGGCGGTCTGGCGGAAGCCGGAAACTATCCGGAACTTTCCGAAAAAAACGGTATGTTCAAGGAACTGTTATCGTAATATTCTATTGGGGCGGCGATGGTAGGCGTTCCCGGGGGAACGCCCGGAATTTGAAGACGCCTGGTTCCAAGGACCATGCGGCAGGGGATTGAAACGCTCATGCTGTTGAGAGACGAAGTGGAAATGCTGCGCCGGGTGCCGATCTTTTCAAGGATTGCGCCAGCCAAGCTCAAGCTTTTGGCCTTCACCTCCGACCGCATGACCTACAAAGCCGGGCAGGACCTCTTCCATCAGGGCGATGTCGGCGACGCCGCCTATGTCATCCTTTCCGGCAGCGCCGATATCATCGTCGCCTCGCCGGCCGGCGAGATCAAGGTCGCCGACGTCGAGCTCAATTCCATCGTCGGCGAAATCGCCATCCTCTGCGATGTCTCGCGCACGGCGACAGTGCGCGCCACCTCGCCGCTTGAAGTGCTGCGCATCAGCAAGGAGCACTTCCTCAAGCTGCTCAGCGACTTTCCGGAGATGGCCGTGGAAATCATGCGGGTGCTGGCCGACCGCCTGAACCACACCACGGCGGAACTGACCGCCGCACGGGCGGCAAAACAGCCGCAGATGGCGCAGTAAGACGCGTTCAGCCTTTCGGCGGCCATTGCTGGGCGCCGTGGACGAGGCGCAAGATTTCCAACTCTGCGATTTCACACGCCAGATGAGCTTTACTTGGCTCCAGCCTTAAGCCGCGCCAGCAGCTCTGCCCGTTCGCGCGCCATCTGCTCCTCGACGACTTCATGCGGAATCCAGACCGCGTTCGGATCATCGGCCTCCCGGATCGCCTCCTCGACCTGTTCGCGGAACCACTTGTCGTATTCCGCCGCCTCATGGATACGGCGCAGAGCCTCCGCCCGATCCGGCCGCGATGCCGTCTCAGGAACGTAATCGGCCGCGTCGACATCGAACCGCGAAATGCCGACATCCTTGAGATAGGAAACCAGGGTATCCATGCGCTTGAACACACGCACCTGCCGGCTGCGCTGAGCGGCAAGTGGCCGCTCGGCCTTGCCGTAGCGGATGACGACCGACCAGCCGCCGGTTTTGCCGACAACATGAGCAGCATCGACCGCACCGGCTTCGACAAGGCGGGAAAGGGTCGAATGATCGATGGTTTCTGCGGTCATGGCAATCCTCGCTGATCGCCAACATGATATGCATTTAATTATAGATTGCAATGCATTCAATAATTGGAATTGCGACCCGAAACCAAAGCCTGCTTCCTGCCGCTGTCCGATTCGTGGCAGCGGCTGCCCCTCACCCTAGCCCTCTCCCCGTAAAAGACGGGGAGAGGGGACGTGCCCCACGAAAGGTCGAAGAGGACGGACAGGGTGCAGCATGGTCCCTTCGCCCCGTTTACGGGGAGAAGGTGCCGGCAGGCGGATGAGGGGCTGGCGCCCCTGGGGCGCAGACTGGCCGCCTATTCCCGCTGCTCCAGCGCCTTGCTGAAGGCGAGTGCTGCCAGCGTGCAGATGGCGCCGGAGAGCAGGTAGTAGCCGACGAAGGTCAAGCCGAAGCGGCTGGAGAGGCTGAGCGCCACCAGCGGCGCAAAACCGGCGCCGATCAGCCAGGCGAGATCCGAGGTGAAGGCGGCGCCGGTATAACGATAGCCGCGGCCGAAGCGCGACGAGATCGAACCGGTCGCCTGGCCGAAGGACAGGCCGAGCACGCCGAAACCGATAATGACGAAGGCGTCATGGCCGCTATTGCCAGACGCGATCAGGATCGGTCCGACGAAGCTGAAGACGGCGATGATGACGGCGCAGATGGCAAGCTGGGCGCGCCGGCCGATGCGGTCGGCGATCAGGCCCGACGCGACGATGGCGACGACGCCGACCATGGCGCCGACCACCTGCACCACCATGAAGGCGCCGATCGGCTGGTTGCCGTAAAGGCTCATCCAGCCGAGCGGGAAGATGGTGACGAGGTGGAACATGGCGAAGCTGGCGAGCGGCACGAAGGCGCCGATCAGGATGTCGCGTCCGTGCACGCGCAGCACCTCGAGGATCGGGGCTGCTTCCAGCTCGTGCTGTTCGAGCAGCGTGCCGAATTCCTTGGTCATGACCAGGCGCAGACGCGCAAACAGCGCCACGACGTTGATCGCGAAGGCGACGAAGAAGGGATAACGCCAGCCCCAGGAGAGGAAATCTTCACTGGAAAGATTGGCGACGAAATAACCGAACAGCGTGCTGGCCAGCGCAAAGCCGATCGGCGCGCCGAGCTGCGGGATCATCGCATACCAGCCGCGGTGATTGGCCGGCGCATTGAGCGCCAGCAGCGAGGCAAGGCCGTCCCAGGCGCCGCCGAGCGCAAAGCCCTGGCCGAGACGGAAGAGTGCCAGCAGCGCGATCGACCAGACGCCGATCTCCTCGTAACCCGGCAGGAAGGCGATCGAAGCCGTGGAGCCGCCGAGCAGGAAGAGCGCGATCGTCAGTTTGGTGCCGCGCCCATACATCCGGTCGATCGTCATGAAGACGACGGAGCCGACCGGGCGGGCGAGGAAGGCCAGCGAGAAGATGGCGAAAGAATAGAGCGTCGCCGTCAGCCTGTCCGGCGCAAAGGGGAAGACCAGTTGCGGAAAGACCAGGACCGAGGCGAGGCCGTAGACGAAGAAATCGAAGAATTCCGACATGCGGCCGATCACCACGCCGATGGCGATGCTGCCCGGGGAAACCGGCTTGTCGTCGTGAATGCGCCGCGCGTCGCGTTCGAGCGACGCCGACGACGGTCCGTAATGCGATGTTGTAGCCATGAAAAACGCCTCCTCGTTAAGGCGCTTCCGGCAAAGCGCCTCAAGCCTGATCTTGATCAAACCCGCAGGCTTATCAAGTGCGTGAGATGTAAATAGTTCATCTGTGCGGCTCAAATTGAGCGCGGGTGGAAAAAATTGGCGTGATCCGGACAGTAATTTGTCTTGGGAACGCTGGCCTGACCGATTCTTGCGGATATATTGACCGAAACACGCGCTGGCGAAAAATCCTTCTTGATTTCATCAGGATTTCAAAGCACTAGCGCACAAGATTTGTGCCGCAATGCGGCATACTTGCTGCACTGCGACCAAAGGCCTCATGTCGCGATCCGGTTCAGTGCTTTAGTCGCGGAACAAACGAAACAACAAGAGCTTAGAGACGTGCCAAAACTCGTGAAGTTTTCCCGCCTTCTATCCGTCTTGCCGCTGCTTTTCCTGGCAGGATGCAACATGGTGGTCATGGCGCCTTCCGGCGACATCGCCATGCAACAGCGCGATCTCATCGTCATCTCGACGGTGCTGATGCTGCTGATCATCGTCCCGGTGATCTTCCTGACGCTGTTCTTCGCCTGGCGCTACCGCCGCTCCAATACGGCCGCAACCTACGCGCCGGAATGGCACCATTCGACCCGCCTCGAAATCGTCATCTGGGCCGCACCGCTGGCGATCATCATCGCGCTCGGCGCCGTGACCTGGATTTCCACCCATAAGCTCGATCCCTACCGCCCGCTCGACCGCCTCGATGCCGAGCGCGCCATCCCGGCCGATACCAAGCCGCTGACCGTCGAGGTCGTGGCGCTCGACTGGAAGTGGCTGTTCTTCTATCCCGAACTCGGCATCGCCACCGTCAACGAGCTTGCCGCGCCGGTGGACACGCCGATCAATTTCAAGATCACCGCGTCCTCGGTGATGAACTCCTTCTACATCCCTGCGCTGGCCGGCCAAATCTACGCCATGCCCGGCATGGAGACGAAGCTGCACGCCGTCATCAACCGGGAAGGCGAGTATGAGGGCTTCTCGGCCAATTACAGCGGCGCCGGCTTCTCGCACATGCGCTTCAAGTTTCATGGCCTCGACCGCGAAGGCTTCGACGCCTGGGTGGCCAAGGTCAAGCAGCAGGGCACGATGCTCAACCGCGACGCCTATCTGAAGCTCGAGAAGCCGAGCGAGAAGGAACCGGTGCGCTATTATGCCGGCGCCGATGCCGACCTCTACGACGCCATCCGCAACATGTGCGCCACGCCAGGCAAGATGTGCATGAACGAGATGATGCACATCGACATGATGGGCGGCGGCGGCAAGGAAAGTGCCGAGAACCGCGAGAAGCTGCAATATGACAACCGCCATGCCGACGAAGGCATCGTGGCGCCGGCGGCCACAGTGCCGGCGACGGGTGCTCCGGCGCGCAGCGAGCCCGAGCGTACCGACGGCAGCAGCATGCAGCACGACATGCCCGGCATGGATATGCAGCATGACGGCCATTCCATGCCCGGCATGGGCAATGGCGCCGATCCGGCGCCGGCGCAGCTCAACAACAACAATTAACCTGGCGCTTTGCGTCGCAAGACATAATGAACGGGTTGTTCCATGTTTTCCAATCCTGACCTCCTGAAGTTCGTCTTCGGCCGGTTGACCCTCGATGCCATTCCCTATCACGAGCCGATCCTGGTCGTGACCTTCATCGGCGTCGTCATCGGCGGCCTCGCCGTGCTCGGCCTCATCACCTATTTCAAGTTCTGGGGTCCGCTCTGGCGCGACTGGATCTGCAGCGTCGATCACAAGAAGATCGGCATCATGTATGTGATCCTCGCCGTCATCATGCTGCTGCGCGGCTTCTCCGACGCCATCCTGATGCGCATCCAGCAGGCGATCGCCTTCAACGGTTCGGAGGGTTATCTGCCGCCGCACCATTACGACCAGATCTTCACCGCCCACGGCGTCATCATGATCTTCTTCGTGGCGATGCCCTTCGTCACCGGCCTGATGAACTTCGTGGTGCCGCTGCAGATCGGCGCGCGCGACGTCTCCTTCCCCTTCCTCAACAACTTCTCCTTCTGGATGACGACAGCAGGCGCGATCGTCATCATGCTGTCGCTGTTCATCGGCGAATTCGCCCAGACCGGCTGGCTGGCCTACCCGCCGCTGTCGGGCGCCGCCTACAGTCCGGGCGTCGGCGTCGACTATTATATCTGGGGCCTGCAGGTGGCCGGTGTGGGAACGACGCTTTCGGGCATCAACCTGATCGCCACCATCGTCAAGATGCGTGCGCCGGGCATGACCTTCATGAAGATGCCGGTCTTCACCTGGACGGCGCTCTGCACCAACGTGCTGATCGTCGCCTCCTTCCCGATCCTGACGGCAACGCTCGCCCTGCTGTCGCTCGACCGCTACGCCGGGACGAACTTCTTCACCAACGACCTCGGCGGCAATCCGATGATGTACATCAACCTCATCTGGATCTGGGGCCATCCGGAGGTCTACATCCTGGTGCTGCCGGCCTTCGGCATCTTCTCGGAAGTCGTCGCCACCTTCTCCGGTAAGCGCCTCTTCGGCTACGCCTCCATGGTCTACGCCACCTGCGTGATCATGATCCTGTCCTACATCGTCTGGCTGCACCATTTCTTCACGATGGGCTCGGGTGCTTCCGTCAACTCGTTCTTCGGCATCACCACGATGATCATCTCGATCCCAACCGGGGCGAAGATCTTCAACTGGCTGTTCACCATGTATCGCGGCCGCATCCGCTACGAGGTGCCGATGCTGTGGACGGTCGGCTTCATGGTGACCTTCGTCATCGGCGGCATGACCGGCGTCATGCTCGCCGTGCCGCCGGCCGACTTCGTGCTGCACAATTCGCTGTTCCTCATCGCCCACTTCCACAACGTCATCATCGGCGGCGTTCTCTTCGGCATGTTCGCCGGCGTGAACTACTGGTTCCCGAAGGCCTTCGGCTTCAAGCTCGATCCCTTCTGGGGCAAGCTGAGCTTCTGGTTCTGGCAGATCGGCTTCTGGTTCGCCTTCATGCCGCTCTATGTGCTCGGCCTGATGGGCGTCACCCGCCGCATGAGCCAGTTCGAGGACCCGTCGCTGCAGATCTGGTTCATCATCGCCGCCTTCGGCGTCGGCCTGATCGCGCTCGGCATCGCCGCCTTCCTGATCCAGATCGTCGTCAGCTTCATGAAGCGCGAAGAACTGCGCGACGACAGCGGCGATCCCTGGGACGGCCGCACGCTGGAATGGTCGACCGCTTCGCCGCCCCCGGATTACAACTTTGCCTTCACGCCCGTCGTGCACGACCATGACAGCTGGTACGACATGAAGAACCGCGGTTATGCCCGCCCGCTGGAAGGCTTCCGGCCGATCCACATGCCGAAGAACACCGGCACCGGCGCGATCCTGTCTGCTATCAGCGTCGCGCTCGCCTTCGGGCTGATCTGGTACATGTGGTGGCTGGTCGTCGTCTCCGCCATCGCCATGCTCGTCGTTGCGATCGGCCATACCTTCAACTACAGACGCGACTTCTACATCGCCGCCGACGAGGTAACCGAAACGGAAGGCAAGCGCACGGCGCTGCTTGCCGAGCAGGTGTAATGACCATGAGCGATCACACCATCGACACGGCCGAAAAGCCTGAATTCTACCTGACGGAAGATCATCATCCGGAGGGCAGCACCAATCTCGGCTTCTGGCTCTACCTGATGAGCGACTGCCTGATTTTCGCGGTGCTGTTTGCCACGCACGGCGTGCTCGGCCGCAATTATGCCGCCGGCCCGTCGCCGGCCGATCTCTTCGATCTGCCGATCGTTGCGCTGAACACCTCGATGCTGCTGTTCTCCTCGATCACCTACGGCTTTGCCATGCTGCAGATGGAGCGCAACGCCAAGGCGGAAACGCTGTTCTGGCTCGGCGTCACCGGCCTGTTCGGCGCAGCCTTCATCGGGCTCGAACTCTACGAGTTCATCCACCTGATCCATGAAGGCGCCGGGCCGACGCGCAGCGCCTTCCTGTCTTCCTTCTTCACGCTCGTCGGCACGCACGGCCTGCACGTCACCTTCGGCATCATCTGGCTGATCACGCTGATGGTGCAGGTGTCGATGCACGGGCTGATCGAGGCCAATCGCCGCCGTCTGATGTGCCTGTCGATGTTCTGGCACTTCCTCGACGTCGTCTGGATCGGCGTCTTTTCCTTCGTCTATCTGCTCGGAGTTCTCGGATGAGTTCGCAAGCACCCGCCCATGAGGATGCCCACGAGGCGCATCACGGCCACAGCCACGGTCATCAGGCCGGCCACGGCACGTTCAAGAGCTATATGGCGGGCTTCGTGCTCTCCGTCATTCTCACCGCCATTCCCTTCTGGCTGGTCATGTCGGGCGTGATCGCCAGCCCGGCACTGACGGCGGTGCTGGTGATGGGCCTCGGCGCCATCCAGATCGTCGTCCACATGATCTTCTTCCTGCACATGAACACCAGGAGCGAGGGCGGCTGGACGATCATGGCGCTGATCTTCACCCTCATCATCGTCGCCATCGCGCTCTCCGGCTCGCTCTGGGTCATGCATCATCTCAACACGAACATGATGCCGATGAACCCCGAGATGATGAAGAACATGCCGTGACCCCTTGGCACGGGCGGCGGCAGCGCCGCCCGCAGCGGTTCAGGCCCGATATAGTTTGGATATGAGCGAGGCTTCCTCGGAACAATCGGAGACACGGCATTCCCGGGCGAAACGCGCGGTCTTCGCCGTCTGCCTGGCGTTGCTTGCCGCGGCTCTTGCCGCCCTCGGCACCTGGCAGGTCGAGCGCCTGGCCTGGAAACGCGACCTCATCGCCCGCGTCGACCAGCGCGTGGATGCGCCACCCGTGCCAGCCCCGACCACGCCCGCCGACTGGAGCAAGGTCAATACCACAGACGACGAATATCGGCGGGTGACCGCAGCGGGGATGCTGGCGAACGACAAGGAAACGCTGGTCTATGCCTCCACGATTCTCGGCCCGGGTTACTGGGTGATGACGCCGCTGATGCTTGCCGACGGCACATCGATCCTCGTCAATCGCGGCTTCGTTCCCACCGACAGGCGCGATCCCACCTCACGCCGCGAGGGCCAGCCATCAGATCCAGTGGAAATCACCGGTCTGATGCGGATGACCGAGCCGAAGGGATCGCTGCTCAAATCCAACGACGTCACAGCCGACCGGTGGTATTCGCGCGACGTCGCGGCAATCGCGCAAAAACGCGGCCTAGGTGCCGTCGCCCCCTTTTTCATCGACGCCGATGCCGCACCCAATCCGGGCGGCCTGCCGGTCGGCGGCCTGACGATCATCCAATTCCCCAACAACCATCTCGTCTATGCGATCACCTGGTACGGGCTCTCGGCGATGGCGCTGGCACTGCTGGTTTTCATCCTGCGCGCCGAGATCGGCAGAAGCCGCCGGAAATAGTTCGGGCACGCCCTGTCGTTTGCACGGATACGAGCCCGAGCGCACCGCATTAATATCTCGTAAAGCGATGTCCGATACTGCTTGATTGAAGAGAATATTTAAAAAGCTGCACATGCGCCGGCCGGATTACATCCCCAGTCTCGATGGCCTGCGCGGCATTGCCGCGCTTCTGGTCGTTCAAGCCCATATCGGACTTGTCTTTCCCGGCACCGCCCAGCATTTCATGACGATGGGCAGCGAAGCCGTCGGCCTGTTCTTTGCTCTCAGCGGCTTTCTGATGGCCCATCTCTACGGTTCGCGGCCGGTGACCAAAGAAAACGTGCTGGATTTTCTGGTGAGCCGCTTTGCCCGCATCTATCCGGTCTATCTGGCTGCCGTCGCGCTCGTGGCGATCCTGTCCGGCATGCAAGATCTGAACTTCGTTCAGCCGATTGTCGGCGCCACGGACTTTGTGCGCCATGTCCTTCTTCTGGGCTCGAGCGGGGTTTTCTGGTCAATTCCGCCGGAAATCCAGTTCTATCTGCTCTTTCCGGTCCTATGGCTTTGCCTGGCCCGGCCGCACCGCCATAGCGGCCTGATCGTCGGCTTTGCCGTGGTCGTCGTTATCGACGGTCTGCTGGAATTGCCGGGGCCTGGCATAATGCTGGTTTCCAAGCTCCCCTACTTTCTTTTCGGCGCCCTTGCCGGGGCGCTGCATTCCCACTGGGACCGATGGGCACCATCTGCCCTCACAGGAATTTTCACCTTGTTCCTGCTGGCGGTGTTCTTCGCGTACCGGCATGTCGTGCCGAGTTTTTCCCCTGAATTCTGGGGCCTGCAAAGCGCGGTCGCGGCAGCCGTCATTGTCGCGCTCGTCGCGCGGCAACCGCCCATCGCAGCCTATGTGCTGGCAGCCGCCCCCATGAGGTTCTTGGGCACGATCAGCTTCTCGCTCTATCTTTTCCATGTCCCCATCATGGTCCTCGCACGCCGGACTTTCGATGGACTGATGCCCGAACCGGTGCTGATCGGGGCGGCGCTTGCCGTAGCGGCAGGCGGAGCATGGTTCATTCACGAGACGGTCGAAGTCCCGAGCCGCCGGCTGCTCGTCGGCCTGTGGCAGCAGCATCGCTGGCGCATAGCGCGCGAAAGGCCGGCTGAAGGCATTGAACGCGCGATCCTCGACCTCAAAGAGACCGAAAAACGCCTCCTGAGCGCCACACCGTCAGTCGCGGCGGATGAAGTCCGGGAGGAAGCCTCCCGTACCGGCATCCAGGACGATGGCGACGGGAAGCTTCGCGCCTAGATTCCGAAACGTGTGAGCGGTTTTCGGGATCACGCCTCTCTCAAGAAGCGATCCGGCTGATCGCCTCGGCGAGCTGCGCCTGCGAGAAGGGCTTGCCGAGACGGGGCAGGTTGGGGATCCCCGTTCCTTCGGGGAGCTCGGCGTAGCCGGTTGCGAGAATGATCGGCATTTCAGGCCATTCGTCGCGGATCGCCTTGGCCAGCTGCGCGCCGGTCATGCGCGGCATGGCATGATCTGAGATCACCAGATCGACCGGCTGCCGGCGCAGGATCTCGAGCGCCTCGGGACCGGCCATCGCCTCGAACACGGTGTGGCCGAGATCTTCCAGCATCAGCGTCGTATTCATCAGGACCAGGGCATCGTCATCGACGGCGACGATGCGCAGCCCGTGCGATGCATTGTCCGCCCGTTGCGGCAGATCCGCCGCGGCCGTGGCCACCCGCGCGGCAGTGACGACCGGGAACCACAATTCGGCCGTCGTGCCTTCGCCGAGGCTGCTCTTCAGCATCAGACGGCCGCCGGATTGGGAGGCAAGGCCCTGCACCATGGAAAGGCCGAGGCCGGTGCCCTTGCCGACACCCTTGGTGGTGAAGAACGGCGTGATGGCCTGCTCCATCGTCTTGGCGTCCATGCCCTCGCCTTCATCGATCACCGCGATCCTGATATAACGCCCGGGCGGCAGCGCACGCTTGCCCGGTGACACCGTTTCCTCGGAAGCGCGAAGCATGATCCGGCCGCCGGATGGCATGGCATCGCGGGCGTTGACGACGAGGTTCAGGATCGCCATCTCCAGTTGGTTCGGATCGGTCCGGATGGTCGGCAGCCTGACCGGGAAAGACGTCTCGATCACGGTGAGCGGTCCGAGCGACCGGCTCAGCATATCCATCATGCCTCGGACCAGGCCGGAGACGTCGATTGGTTCCATGTGCAGTTCCTGCCGGCGGGAAAAGGCCAGCATGCGCTGCGTCAGCGCGGCACCCCGCTGGGCGCCCTGCACGGCATTGTCGACAAGCGATGTCAGCGACAGATCCTGCGGCATGCGTTTCTTCAGGATTTCGAGACTGCCGAGCACGGCCATCAGCAGATTGTTGAAATCATGGGCGATCCCACCGGTCAATTGACCGATCGCCTCCATCTTCTGCGACTGGAAGAGTTCTTCGCGCGCCTGCTCCAGGGCGCGCTGGGTCTCCATCTTTTCGGTGATATCGCGGGTGATCTTGGCAAAACCGAGTACATCGCCTTCCTCATCGCGAATGACATCGATGACGATGCTGGCCCAGAAGCGGCTGCCGTCCTTGCGGACCCGCCAGCCTTCCCGCTCGAACCGGCCTTCGGCACGCGCGACGCCGAGCGCCGTCTCCGGCACGCCGGCGGCGCGATCCTCGGGCGTATAGAAGGTCGAGAAATGACGGCCGATGATTTCATCGGGCCGGTAGCCCTTGATCCGCTCGGCGCCGAAGTTCCAGCTGCTGACATTGCCGTCGGGATCGAGCATGTAGATGGCATAATCCGAGACGCCCTGGACCAGCCGGCGGAACTGCTCCTCGCTCTGGCGGATCGCCTTTTCCGCAGCTCTGCGTTCGGTCAGGTCACGGGTGATCTTGGCATAGCCGATGAGCTCGCCGGAGGGACGCCGGATGGGATCGATGATCACATGCGCCCAGAAGCGGCTGCCGTCCTTGCGCTGGCGCCAGCCCTCCCCCTCGAAGCGACCATGCTCCTTGGCGGTCGCCAGCGTGCGCTCCGGAATTCCCGCGGCGCGATCCTCCTCCAGATAGAAGCGGGAAAAATGCTCGCCGAGAATTTCGGAAGGCCGGTAACCTTTGAGACGCTGAGCACCGGTATTCCAGCTGGTGACGATGCCTTCGGGGCTCAGCATATAGATGGCATAGTCGGTGATGGCATCGACCAGGAGGCGAAAGCGTCCCTCTTCCTCGAAAGACGTATCATGTCGATTCAGCGCTTCCATCGGCCCCTCAGTGTCACCAGCGCTTTATAACGCCGCGGCAGGCGGATGGTTCCAATTAACCTCGAATTTTCAGACTGCCTTGACCTGCGGGTAGAAGCGCTCGCCGACCCGTTCGGCAGCCGCATAGGCCTGCGAGACGATCTCCGGCACCAGATCGATGTCGGGCAGGCTGCCGAGGCCGAGCGGGCCGACGGCAAAAAGCCCGTCGACCGTTGAACCGTCCTCGAGGAAGGGCTCGCCGCGCGCATTGACGGCGAGCCCCAGCGACAGCTCGTCCGGCATGGCAAGGCCGGCGGAAAGCAGGCTCTGCATCAGCGGCGCGGAAAGATCGGGCGCCTGACAGCGGCAGTCGATGATGCGCTCGGCATGGATCACCTCCTCGGCGGCGGAACCGGCGGGCGTGAAGAACAGGCCGCTCAGGCCCCGGCGGCCGGCCCGGCCGCGGCGCAGCACCGTGCGGCCTTCGGCAAGCTCGCGTTTCAGGCGCAGATGCATGGCCTCCGGCAGGCGATTGCGATGGCTGTCGTAGATGGCCCGCAGATGCCGATTGAACTGGTGCTTGTCGCCGGCCGGCAGCGAACGCCAAAGCGAGCGGGCATGTCTGCGCAGGCCGTTCATCACCGATTGCCAGCTTCGCCCCTGCTCTTCCGCCTCGCGACAGGCCTGGCGGATGAAGCGCACGATGTCGGGCAGGCTTTCAGGCAGCGCTTCGGCCGGGAAGACCGGGTCGGCGGAATTCGGCGTATGGCTCTGGGGCAGGAAACCGCGCCGGGAAATGATCGTCACCTGGCCGGCATAGCCGGAATCGCGCAGCTGCAGCAACTGGTCGACGACCCGGATGCCGCTGCCGAGCAGCACCGCATGCGGCCGCGCGACGAGGCGCTGGGCCCGGACGGGAGAAGCCTCCCGCTCGCCGGCATCCTGATCGCCAAGGCCGTAGCCGGTGGCCAGGATGACCGTGTCGAACAGCGGATTGGCGGGATTGGCGCTTTCAAGCAGGAAGCGGTGGCCATGGCTGCGGCGGATCGCCACCACCGGATCGTTGCAGACCTGCACGGTGATATCCCGGCGGGCGGCGAGCGCTTCGGAAAAGCGCTGATAGACATAATCGCTGAAGATCTCCTTCGGCACGAAGATCTGCCGGAAACCGGGAATGGCGGCCGGCACGGCGGCGCGGAAGGCGGCGTTGCTGCAGAGCCAGTCGTTGAAATCGTCATTGTCGCCGAGCGAAACCGAGAGATCGCGCACGCGGGTGTTGAGGATCGTCGAGGCGCGGACCGAGGCCAGCGCCTGCCCGCCGCTGACCGACGAATTCGGATCGAACAGTTGCAGGTGGAAGGGCGCCCGCACCGTCTTCATCAGCGCGATGGCCGTCATCATCCCGGAAAAGCCGCGCCCGACGATCGCGACGCGCGGCACGGCGGATATCTGCGCCGCCGCGTTGGCGCGCGCCGAAAAAAGTCCCTGAACCGTCATCGCAACTCCTCTGCGGCTCGGCCGCACCATGTGCAAATAGGTTCAACGCATAAAAGCGGGCCATGCGTTGATGAGGTTCATGCGGCCATTCACAAACATCTGCCGCAAGATCGGGGTCCGAACCGGTCGCCCCGCATGGGAACTAGGGGAGCGATCACGCTCGTCCATAGTCTATTAAACTAGTCGTGTATGAAAGCGCTAAAAACCGCAGGTGGCAAGGGCTTTGTTGTCGCGGCAGCGTAAACTATTGGAGCAAAACACATTTTTCGGCCGTTTCCGCCACATGGCGACGGTTGGATCGGGACTTCACAGACGGCAAAGTGCCCACTTAGCCTATACGAACACGAGTATGAACAATCGATTTCAAGTCTCTTTTGCGGTCATTTCTCTTGCCAGTTCGCCGATCATCGAACGCAACCACCTGTGGGCCGGGTCGTGACGGTAGCGTACGTGCCAAGCCATCTGCACCGGAAAAGTACCGAGATCGACGGGCGGCGGTAGTATCTTCAGGCGCGGATCCCGTTCAAGAGACCGACAGATCAGGCGCGGCAGCGTTGCGCAGTAATCGGTTGCAACGAGCATCTCGGGCACGGCAAGGAAGTGCGTAACGGACACGGCAACCTCTCGCTTGAGATTTTGCTGTCCCAATGCCTGGAAGAGGCCCGCGCGCAGCCGGCCCGGCGGGAGCACGTTCACGTGCTTGAGGTTCTCAAACTGTTCCCGGGATATATGGTCTCTAATCTCGGGATGATCGGCGCGCACCACGCAGGCAAGCCCATCGTCCATAAGATGCTGGACGACAAGGTTATCAGGCGGATCGACGATCCGGCCAAGCACCATGGCGGTTGTCCCGGAAATAACGCCGGTCTCGGCGAGATCATTGCCGAATGGCGTCATGCGAAGCCTGATGCCCGGCGCCAACTCTCGCACTCTTGCTGCCAGTGCCGGCATCAACACAAGTTCCGCGTAGCTGTTGGGGGCAAGCGTGAACAGGCGCTCGGCCTGTGCCAGCTGAAATTCCTGCCGGTTCGAAACCAGATCGTCGAGCTGCGCCAGCGCTGCTTCGATCGTTGGGGCGATCGCTTCCGCCAATTCCGTCGGTTTTATCCCGTACCTTTCCCGGATGAACAGCGGATCATGCAGGGTTTCGCGCAGGCGGTTCAGCGAATTGGACAGCGCCGGCTGGGTGATGCCCAGCCGCACTGCGGCCCGCGTCACGCTCCGTTCTTCCATCAGGGCCAGGAAAACCGGAAGCAGGTTCAGATCATATTTCATTTAGATATAATCTCATCTGAATATCTAAAATCAAAGAAGTAAATTTCCGAAATATGTCGACAGATGCCATTGTGACGACATCGAAACGCCGCAACGGCTGATCGAGCTCCAATCCACCGGCCGCCACGCGCGCCATCTGACGGAAGGATCCACAATGAAAGTCCTCATCGTACTCACCTCGCACGACACGCTCGGAGACACCCGCAGAAAGACCGGTTTCTGGCTCGAAGAGCTGGCGGCACCCTACTATGTCTTCAAGGATGCCGGCGCCGAGATCACTCTCGCCTCGCCGAAGGGCGGCCAGCCGCCTCTCGACCCGAAGAGCGACGAACCTATGTTCCAGACCGACCTGACGCGGCGTTTTACCGCCGACGAGGCGGCCAAGGCGCAGCTTGCGGAGACTGTGCGCCTGGACAGCATCGACCAGAAGGATTTCGATACCGTCTTCTACCCCGGCGGCCACGGCCCGTTGTGGGATCTGGCCGCAGATCGGAATTCGATCGGGCTGATCGAATCCTTCGTCAGGGCCGGCAAGCCGATCGCCCTCGTCTGCCATGCGCCGGGCGTCCTGCGCCACGTCACGAACCCCGACGGCACCCCCCTCGTCCAGGGACGCTCCCTCACCGGCTTCACCAATTCCGAGGAAGAGGCCGTGGGGCTCACAAAGGTTGTGCCGTTCCTCGTCGAGGACGAACTGATCGGTCTCGGCGCGCTCTTCTCCAAGGTCCAGGATTGGGGCGTGCATACAGTGGTCGACGGCCAGCTCATCACGGGTCAGAATCCGGCTTCGTCCAGCGAAGCGGCCGAAGCACTCATCGCTGTTCTCGCGCGCTGAATATCGTGAGCTGCCGACGGCCAGTACGGCGGCAGATCGCTTTCAGAAACCGGGGTTTATGATGTCCACCATGGGCCCGGTCCTGTTGCTGTCGGACGCGCGACAGATGATCGAGAGGTCCATCGCCGCCGCCGAAGCGGCATGCGGGGGCATGCAAGGGGCGCTCACGTAAAAATAACCAGTTGGTGAATTCTTTACTTGAACCCCCAAATGGAATCGGCAAAAGTGACGGTGCAATCAATCCCTTCATGGATTTGCCGTCTTTTCGGGCCAGCGTCCGATCACACATCATTTGGAAAAAATACCGTGAGCAGCGATGCGTTAAGACGCGCGACGAAGCCTTCGGCTTCGATGGCGCTTGCAACTGCGGCAGGCTGGGGCCGAGGCCTCTACACCTTGGTGCGCATCACCATGATGGCCTTTCGCCACCCCTGGCAATCCGGCTTTGCGATCGGCGCCACGCTTGTCGCTTCCACCTTCCAGCTTATGATCCCCCGCCTTCTCGGCCAGGCAGTCGACCACACGCAGATGGCGATGAGCGGCGGCGCGGCGGGCCAGGCGGCCCAGGACGCGCTTCTGACCACGGCGCTGCTGCTGCTTGGCGCGGCCGTGCTGCGCGGTCTCTTCACCATGGTGCAGAACTATTACAGCGAAGCCGTCGGCCATCACATCGGCTATGAATTGCGGCTGGCCTGCTACGAGAAGATCCAGCGGCTGTCCTTCAGCTTTCACGACACGGTGCATTCCGGCGACCTGATCACCATCGGCCTGCTCGATCTCGAAGGCGTGCGCATGTATTTTTCCACGGCGCTCGTCCGGATGATCCTGTTGTCGATCCTGATCGGCATCGGCGCCTATATGCTGCTGTCGACCGATGTCGTGCTGGGCCTGCTGGCGCTCTCCTTCGTGCCCTTCGTCGGCTGGCGCTCCTCGGTGACGCAGCTCCGGCTGCGCGCCACCTGGCTCGACCTGCAGGAGCGGCTGTCGGTGCTCACCCGCATCATGGAGGAAAATCTCGGCGGCATCCGCGTCGTGCGCGCCTTTGCCGCACAGGACCACGAAATGTCGAAATTCGAGGTGGCCTCGAAGAACGCATTGGCGCTCGCCCATCAGCGCGTCGGCATCCGCGTCGTCAATACCAGCGCCATGACATTTTCCTTCTTCGCGGCCATGGGCCTCGTGCTCTGGGTCGGCGGCGGCAAGGTGATGTCGGGCGAGATCACCGTCGGCACGCTCGCCTCGTTCCTCACCTTCATGACCATTTTGCAGATGCCGGTGCGCCAGCTCGGCCTGATGGTCAATGCCTTTGCCCGCGCCTCGACCTGCGGCTCGCGTCTCTTCAATCTTCTCGACCTCGACATATCGATCAAGGATGCGCCGGATGCACGGGAACTGAACCTCACAGGCGGCGTGCTGCGCTTCGAAAATGTCAGCTTCGCCTATCCGGGTTCGGAAAAACGCACCGTGCTCCACGATGTCTCCTTCGAAGCCAGGCGTGGCCAGACGATCGGCATCGTCGGGCCGCCCGGCAGCGGCAAGTCGACGATCGCCCATCTCATTCCCCGCTTCTACGACGTCAGCGGTGGCAGGATCACGCTCGACGGCCAGGATATTCGCAAGGCGACGCTGCAATCGCTGCGCCGGGCGGTTGCCATCGTGCAGCAGGATTCCTTCCTGTTCACGACGACGATCGAAAACAACATCGCCTATGGCGATCCATGGGCGAAGGAAGGCCGCATCGAACGCGCCAGTGAAAGCGCCCAGCTGCACAATTACGTGCTCGGCCTGCCCACGGGCTACGGCACCGTCGTCGGCGAGCGCGGCGTGTCGCTGTCCGGCGGCCAGCGGCAGCGTCTTTCGATCGCCCGCGCCCTGATGCTGAAGCCGGCGGTGATGGTATTCGACGATTCGACGGCGGCGATCGACGCCGCCACCGAGCAGCGCATCCGCAGCGCCATGCGCCGCTACGCCGCCGACCGCGTGACGATCATCGTCGCCCATCGCCTGAGTTCGCTGATGCATGCCGACCAGATCCTGTTCGTCGAAGACGGCAGGATCGTCGAACGCGGCACGCATGCGGCGCTGCTGTCGCTCGGCGGCCGTTACAAGGCGCTCTACGACCTGCAGGTGCGGCCGGGCGATGAAGTGTTGAGCGCTTAAGCCGCAGGAGGAATGGCATGGCCGAGGAACTGGAAACCGAGCGTCCCGACGTTCGCGAGGATGGACGCCGCCCGCCGCGGGCGGTGGTCGGTTCGCATCGCGTCGAGGAGGAAATGTTCGGCAAGGCCTTCGACGGCAATATCATCAAGCGCATCTGGGCCTTCGTTCATCCCTATCGCCGTCAGGTCGCCTGGGCGGTCGTTGCCGTCCTGACCTTCACGATGATGCAATTGCTGATCCCGCTGATCATCCGCTATGCCATCGACCATGGCATGTCGCCGGGCGGCAATCGGTCGGCGCTGCTCTGGGCGATCGCCGCCTTTACCATCGCCATATCCATCAATTATGCGGCAAGCTACGCCCAGGAGACGCTGGTCGGCGGCGTGGCGGAAGACGTGCTCTTCGATATCCGCAGGGCGATGTTTTCGCATCTGCAGCGCGTCTCGCTCTCCTTCATGGACAAGACCGAAGTGGGACGGCTGATGTCGCGCCTGCAGGGCGACGTCAACTCGATGCAGGAATTCCTCGAAACTTCGGTGCTGTCGGTCGGCGACATCGTGCTGCTCTTCGGCATCGTTTTCGTGATGCTCTATCTCGATTTCAAGCTGGGGCTGCTGACGCTTTCGGTACTGCCGGTGCTCTTCGTCGTCAGGCTGTTCTGGCTGCCGCTCGCCCGCAAGTCCTTCATGGCGGCGCATGAGACCAATTCGGTCGCCAACGGCGCACTCGCCGAAGCCATCCACGGCGTGCGCGCCGTCCAGAGCATGGACCGTCAGGGCGTCAACTTCACGCTCTACGACGACAAGGCGCGGGCCAATCTGCTGACGCATCTGACGGCGGCGCGTTATGCCCAGGTGATGGTGCCGATCGTCGACAGCCTGACCGGCGTCGCAATGGCACTCGTCATCGTCGTCGGCGGCGCCCGCGTTCTCAACCAGGCGCTCGACGTCGGCGTGCTCGTCGCCTTCCTGTTCTACATCCAGCGCTTCTTCGACCCGATCCGTTCGCTGACCCTGCAATATTCGGTGATGCAGCGCGCCATGGCGTCCGGCCAGCGGCTGACCGAAGTGCTCGACGTGCCCGTCGACATCAAGGATGCGCCGGATGCCAAGGTCCTGTCGCGCGACATGGACGGCTCGGTCGAATTCAAGGACGTCGTCTTCGGCTACAATCCGAAGCATCCGGTGCTGAAACATGTGAGCTTCAAGGTCAATCCCGGCGAGACGGTGGCGCTTGTGGGTCCGACGGGGTCGGGCAAATCGAGCTGCATGTCGCTCATCCACCGTTTCTACGACGTGCAGCAGGGCCAGGTGCTGGTCGGCGGCCACGATGTGCGCGCCCTGACGCAGGATTCGCTCGGGGCCGAGATCGCCATGGTGCTGCAGGAACCCTTCCTGTTCACCGGCACCGTCTTCGAAAACATCCGCTATCACAAGCTGGCCGCGACACGCGAGGAGGTGATCGAGGCGGCGAAGGCGGTCGGCGCCCATGATTTCGTCATGCGCCTGGCCGATGGTTACGACAGCGTTCTCGGCGAGCGTGGCGGCAACCTTTCGCTCGGCCAGCGCCAGCTTCTGAGCTTTGCCCGCGCCCTTGTCGCCGACGCGAAGATCCTGGTGCTCGACGAGGCGACCGCCAATATCGACAGCTATACCGAGATGCTGATCCAGAAGGCGCTGGTGAAACTGCTCGAAAACCGCACCGGCCTCGTCATTGCCCACCGCCTGGCGACGATCCGCGAGGCGGACCGCATCATTGTGCTGCAGAACGGCGAAATCATCGAAAGCGGCAACCACCGGCAATTGATGAAGAACGGCAAGCTCTATTCCAGGCTCTATAACCTCAACTACGCCTCCTTCGACGATATTCCCGAAGATGTGTTGGACGCCACCGGCTATGACCTAAAACATACCGGTATGACCTGAACCAGGCCGTCTTCAGTTTGGCGGCATCGATCCCAACCCCCTCCTGTGATGAGGAGCGGTTCGGCCTGTCCGAGCAACCCTGGGATGACCAATGTAGGGCGAGCCACCTCAGCCACGAAGGCGGAGATAGGTTAAGATCAACCCTTTGCTGCGGCTTCACCGGCACGGCGCATGAGGAAATCGTGCTCCCTTCTATTTTCGGCAAGGCCGGCCGCCATTTGAAAGGCTCGCTGCGCTTCGTCGAATCGGCCAAGCTTATAAAGAAGATCGCCGCGAACGCTCGGCAGAAGATGATAGTCCTTCAATGCCGGCTCGTCGCGCAGGCTTTCAACGATGTCCAGTGCCGCCTCGGGGCCTTCGACCATGCCGATGGCCACCGCTCGATTGAGTTCGACGATCGGCGAAGGCAGAATCCGGGCAAGCTCCGTATAGAGACCGGCGATCCGCCCCCAATCGGTTTCATCGGCGCTCATCGCTTTTGCGTGACATGCGATGATCGCGGCCTGCAGGGCATAGATCCCGCCGGCGCCGTCAAGCTCCTCGGCCCGCGTCAGCGCCTTCAACCCGCGCTGAATCTGTAACCGATCCCAGCGGCCGCGATTTTGTTCGAGAAGCAGAATCGGATCGCCGGCAGCATCCGTCCGCGCCGCAGCACGGGAGGCGTTCAGTTCCATCAAAGCCAGCAACGCATGCGCCTCCGGCTCCAGCGGCGCCACGGACGTCAAGACCCGGCCCAGCCGCAGCGCCTCATTGCACAATTGCAACCGAAACCAGTTGTCGCCGCGGGCGGCCGTATAACCCTCGTTGAAGATCAGGTAGATGACCTCCAGCACCGAGCCGAGACGTTGCGACAGTTGCTCGCCATGCGGCGTCTCATAGGCCAGCCCCGAATCCGACAATGTCTTCTTGGCGCGGAGGATGCGTTGGGCGATGGTTGCTTCCGCCACCAGGTATGCCCTGGCGATTTCTTGTGTTGTCAGGCCGCAGATCATCCGCAAGGCCAGAGCTACGCGCGCCTCGCGCGAGATCAGCGGATGGCATGCCGTAAATATCAGGCGCAGCATTTCATCGCCGATATCATCATCCAGAGGGGTGTCTAGATCGGGCATGATCCGCTCTTCCTCCTCCATCTCCCGAACGATCATCTGGTGCTTATGATCGAGCATCCGGCGACGACGCAGATGATCGAACGCTCGACGCTTGGCAGTTGTCATGAGCCATGCGCCGGGCCGTTCGGGGATTCCCGTCTTCGGCCATCGTTCCAGGGCTACAGTGAGCGCTTCCTGCGTCAGATCCTCGGCAAGCGGCACGTCGCGCAGCAATCGTGCCAGGCTGGTGATAAGCCGCGGCTGTTCGATCCGCCAGACGGCCAGGATCGTTTGATGGGTGCCGGCGGCCGTCACGGCCGCCCGCCCGGATTATGGGTCGAAAGGATCATGCCCTTGCTTCGGCGAGCGGGTCGCAGATCCCCTCCGCACCCGCTTCAAAATAGGCGCGCACTTCACACGTGCCCTCCCAACCGGGCATGAAATCCTTGTGCAACTGCATGAACTCGACCGCCAGCGCCACGGCCTCCTCTTTGCTCTGCAGCTCGAAGATTGCATAACCGCCGACGACCTCCTTGGCCTCGACGAAAGGGCCATCGATAACGCTCAACTTGCCGTCCCGGATCGTGACACGGGCACCGGTCGCCAGCGGCATCAGCCCTGCCGTGTCCAGCATGCGGCCGGCCTTGATTTCCCGATCGGCAAGCTTGCCTATCGCCTCAATGAGCTCGGGCGTCGGATGCATCGAATCGGTGGACGTGACGATGGACATGAACCGCATGGGAATTTTCCTCCAGGAGCGAGACGCCGGCACCATTGCCGCTAAACAAGCCCGCTCATATTGACAACGAAGCAGCCGTTCGCAAATCGACAATAATCTCGAGAAAATTTGGATCGGAGCAGAGCGCCAGCAGATCCTGCTGGCCCGCCGTTTCGCAATAGTCGTCGGCACAACAACGCAGCGACGAATAGTCGTTGAAGGCCCTGCTTACCCTGAACGGTGGCCTCGCAGGATGAAGGAGTCGGCGCTGAGCTATGTTCAAGCGGCCGCATTCACCTTTTGATGGTGGGGCCGATCCCTTTTGCCGGATGTGCGCATCGGGGATTCTGTATCAATCTCGCCATACGACCGGAGGGGCGAAATGGCGAGCAATTATCGTTTGGAAGCGAGGGATACCACTTGGGCCATCATCGACATAGCAACCGATGCGCCGGCCCGACTGGATGGCATACCACTCGTAACAATGGAGGCTGCGGAAGCCCGACACATGCTTCGTATACTTTATGGCATCGATCGGATCCGAACCAATTCGAAGTGGTGGGCGAAGCTCGCCAAAAAGCGGGCAAAGATGGTAGCCCCCTCGGACGATGTGCAGGCGGTGGAGTTCGAGCCGCTGCGGCCGTTTGCTTCAAGCAGTTGGACTTGAGACAACGAATCCCATCCACACGGATAGGAATGTCGAGATAAGCCTTTTTGATCAATATTCGCCGTGCACTAACGCGGTTACAATCTTCGTTTGAGAAGAAGGGAGTGAACGATGAAAGCGATCACGGTTTCTGGCCTCATTCTGCTGGCCTTCGCATCTGCGGCCTATGCCGCAACCATGACGGCGGAGCAGATGAAAAGTGAGTTGGTAGGCCACCCAATTCACTGGAAGTCAAAGACTCAATCGGGCGTCACGACTTACAAACCAGACGGAACGATTGAAGCGACGGTCGACGGGGACAAGGCCACCTACAAGGGCACATGGAGCATCAAAGGCAACAAGATGTGCGAGAAGTTCGATAAGGAAAAATGTGCAACGATCAATGCGCTTGGAGGTAAGAAATACTCCAAGGGGGCCGGAACGTTCACGGTGGAATAGCGATGCGCTACCTCCGTTCCCAAACCGGCACAACATCTTTCCATGCACCCTTAGCCCTGCGAACTGCGGGGCTTTTTAATCACCGTCGGGAAGTAGCCTGTGCGGCCCACTCCACTCAAAACCCGACTGGACCTATGACCCTGATATGGCGTTCAGCGATGACATGCGTTAATGCATGTCGCAAAGTTTGAACGAACAAACGACTTGCTGCCGCATTTCTCTTTTATCCGGGGCGAGTGCCATGTCAGGAGAACGTCATGAAGAGAGTCATTAGCAGCCTGTTGATCGCCACGGCCCTTGTCGGAGCGGCCATCCAGCCTGCTGCCGCACGCGACCACCACCATCACAATAACACCGGCCGCATCATCGCCGGCGGCGTTGCCGCAGGTGTCGTCGGCGGCCTGATCGGCGGCGCTCTCGCCAATGGCGGCCCGCGCTACGTCGATGAAGGCCCGCGTTATGTCGAACCGGCACCGAGATGCTGGTACGAGGACCGCGACGTGCGCAACCGTTATGACGGCGGTTATCACACCGAGACGGTACGGGTCTGCGAATAGCCCCCGAATTGTTGCGGCGGCATTGGTTTTAACACCGCCGGTTTGTCATCCGCCGAGGTTGCCTCCCGCAGCCTCGGTGTTTTTTTGTTCAATATGTAGCCGGTTCCATTCAAAACCCCTTCCCACAAGGGCAGGGGTTGGGGAGGGGTCTTTTTTGGGCGCCAGGCGGCCGGTCACGCCGACGAACAGCACCACCGCCGCCAAAATTTTCATCCACCCCCGCCGCCTGTCATCCGGCTGTCAGAGACGCGCAATAGCTGAGAGCCGATGAATGACGGTCCCGTGAACGGCGGCAGGATGCCGAAAAAAGAGCGCATGCGTTTCGTCAGCGCCGAGCAGGTGGCGCAGCTGGCGGGCGTTTCGCGTTCCGCCGTGTCGCGCACCTTCACGCCGGGCGCAAGCGTGGCGCCGGCGACGCGCGAAAAGGTGCTGCGCGCCGCTGAAGAGCTCGGCTATCACGTCAACGATCTCGCGCGCGGCGTGCTTGCCAATCAGAGCCGCCTTGTCGGCATCGTTGCGACCCGGCCGGAAGTCGGCTTTCGCGCCCATCTGGCGGCGGCGCTCGCCAAATCGCTGATCCGGCGCGGCAGCATCCCGATCCTGGTCAACACCGGCCAGACGGAAGAGGAACTGCTTGCCGCCCAGAAGATGCTGATCGGCCACCGGGCCGAGGCGATCATCATTCTGTCCGGCTCGCCGCCGGGAAGTTTCCTCGAACTCGCGCAGCGAAACGGCCAGCCGCTCGTCGTCATCGGCCGTTCGGAGCCCGACGCCGACCATGTGCGCGCCGGCAATTCCGAAGCCTCGCGCAGCGCGGCGGCGGCCTTTTACGAAAGCGGCAGGCGGCGGCTGGCGGTGATCGGCTCCAACTCGAAAACGCCTGCGATCATCGAACGCGAAAGCGCCTTCCTGTCGGCGGCCGAATCGCTCGGCGCATCCGTCATGGTCGCACGCGGCGACGATTCCGATTATCAGGGCGGCGCCGCCGCCGGCCGCGCGCTCTTCTCGGGAAAAATAATGCCCGACGCCGTCTTCTGCGCCAACGACCTGATCGCCTTCGGGCTGATGGATGTCGCGCGCCAGGAAGCAGGGCTGCGCATTCCCGAAGATGTCGCCATCATCGGCTTCGACGACGTGCCGGAATCCGCCTGGCTGAGCTACCAGCTCACCACCTTCCGCCAGAACCCACTGACCATGGCGCAACGCGCCGTCGCGCTGATGGAGCGACGGCTCGAAAACCCGGACGCGCCGCCGGCTTCCGAACGCGTCATTCCGGAACTCGTTATCCGCCAGAGCTTCAGGCCATAATCCCTCCCCCGACTTTTCGCAGGCGCCATCCTGTGGCAAGAAAGGACGAATGCGATCCGATCGGGAGGAAAATCGTCGGAGATGAAGGGAATTCGCCAGCTCGCCGAGCATCTGGACATTTCGATCGGGACCGTGTCCCGGGCGCTGAACGGCAAGCCTGACGTTAATGAAGACACGCGCCGGCGGGTGCTTGCCGCCGCCGAAGAGCTCGGTTACGTCGCCAACCAATCGGGCCGCAGCCTTCGCCAGGGCATGACCAACGTCATCGGGCTGATGCTCGAGGTCAGCCGCGAGACGGTCGAAAACAGCGACGACTTCTTCCTCGGCGTCACCGACGGGCTGCAGAGCGTCTTTTCCCGCCACAAGCTCGACCTGGTCATGCTGCCCTGCCCCGACGACGAGGATCCGCACGAATATCTGAAGCGCATGGTGGCGCGCCGCCTCGTCGACGCGATGATCATCTCGGCGACGCGGCGCACCGACCGGCGCATCGAGCTTCTGGAAAAGGCCCGCATCCCCTTCGTGGCGCTCGGCCGCAGTGCGTCCGGCGGCAGCTACACCTGGATGGATCTCGATTTCGAAGGCGTGGCGGCGCGCGGCGTCGACAGGCTGGTCGCCAAAGGCCACCGGCGGATCGCGGTGGCCGCCCCCTCCTCCGACATCAATCTCGGCTACGTCTTCCTCGACAGTTACCGCCAGGCGCTGAAACGCCACGGCATTGCCTTCGATCCGGCGCTCGTCATCCGCGTCAAATCGAGCGAACAGGGCGGTTATCAGGCCGGCCACGAACTGCTGATGATCGAAGACCGGCCGACAGCGATCATTCTGATCCACGAGCTGATGGCGATCGGGCTGTACCGGCGGTTGGCCGAGGCCGGCATCGTGCCCGGCCGCGACCTTGCCGTCGTCGGTTTCCGCGAGGAGCCCCGCACCGCATTCCTGCAGCCGACGCTGACCTCCTTCCGCATGTCGCTGCGCGATCTCGGTGCCCAGCTCGGCGAAACCCTGCTCGCCACCATGCCGGCCTATGCCGAGCACTATCCGCAGGGCGCCCGCAACCGCATCTGGCCGCTGGAACTCATTCCCGGTGAAAGCGACGCGTTCACGCTGACGGTCTGACGCGTTTCAGACGCGGCTCGGCGCCGCCGGAGGCTCCCGGCTCGCCAGCTGCCGCGTGACGAAGAAGACCAGCAGGGCGCCGGCCGCAAGGCAGGCGGCCAGGAAGAACATCGGCGCGATCGTGCTGCCGCTCTCATCCTTAATCCAGGGCACGACGTTCTGGGCGACGAAGCCGCCGAGATTTCCGACCGAATTGATGGCGGCAAGGCCGGCTGCCGCCCCCGCCCCTTTCAGGAAGCGCGAGGGCAGGCTCCAGAATACCGGCTGGGGCGCGAAGATGCCGGCGGCGGCCACGCAGAGGAAGGCGAATTGCAGCGTATGGTTCGGGATCAGCGCCGAGAGCAGCAGGCAGGCCGCGCCGATGAAGGCGGGGATGACGATATAGGGCGTTTTCGATTGCGCCTTGTCGGCCATGGCAGGCACGACATAGAGGGCGACGGCCACCAGAAGCCAGGGAATGATGTTGAGAAAACCGTTCACCGTATTGCTGACGCCGAAGGCCTTGACGATGGTCGGCAGCCAATAGCTCAGCCCATAGGCCGACAGCGGAAAGGCGATATAGCAGAGCGCCATCAGCAGCACGCGCGGGTCGATCAGCGCCTTGAAACCGTTTCCGGCATTTTCGCCCATGCCGGCATTTTCCGAGGCGAGCCGGCGTTCGAGCCAGGACTTCTCCTCGCCGCTCAGAAAGCTTGCATTTTCCGGCCGGCCGGGAAGATAGAAGAAGGTGACGATGCCGGCGAGAACAGCCGGGATACCGGTCGCCAGGAACACCCATTCCCAGCCGGCAAAACCGTAGAGACCGTCGAGATCGAGCAGCAGGCCGCCGAGCGGCGCACCGACGGCATTGGCGATGGCGCTGAAGATCATGAACAGCCCGACCATCCGGCCGCGATAGGCCGCGGGAAACCAGAGCGTCAGCAGATAGAGCACGCCCGGAAAGAAGCCGGCTTCGCAGACACCGAGCAGGAAGCGCAGAATATAGAACATCGTGGCGTTCTGCGTGAAGGCGAGCGCGACGGTGACGAGGCCCCAGGAAACCAGGATGCGCGCGAACCAGACGCGGGCGCCGAGCCTGTCGAGGAAGAGGTTGCTCGGCACCTCGAAGAGAAAATAGCCGATGAAGAACAGCGAAGCGCCGAGGCCGTAGGCATATTCGCTCATCCCGAGGGCATCGACCATCTGCAGCTTGGCGAAGCTGACATTCTGCCGGTCGATATAGGCGATGAGGTAGAGAATGCCGAGAAACGGCATCAGCTTCCAGGTGATTTTCGAGATCAGCCGCTTCTCGTCGACCATGCGTATCCTCCGGACTGTCAATGCTTCGTCAGGGATAGATAGCGCCGTCGGGCGATAATCAATTGCGCGTTGCATTTTCTCGGGAGTCGCGGCCGCACCCGAGTGCCGGGCGCGGCCTGTGCTCAGTCATTCGGCGGCGGCAACGGCGGCGCGGCGGCCGATCGTTGCCTGGGTCAGCACGAAGGCTGCGAACGCGCAGAGCGCGATGCCGCCGGCCATCGGCACCGCGGTGCCGTCGAAGAACAGGCTCGATATCACCATGGCGACGGCGGCGATGACGAAATGCAGCGTGCCCATCAGCGACGAGGCGGTGCCGGCGATGGCGCCATGATCCTCGAGCGCCAGCACCGCGCTCGTCGGGATGACGAGGCCGAGGAAGCCGTAGCCGAGGAAGAGCAAGCCAGCCATGACCGGCAGCTGGTTGAAGCCGGAAGCCATCACCACCGCCATGACCACCATGGCAAGGGCGAAGGCGCTGACGGCAATGCGCATGACGCGCACCAGGCCGAAACGCTCGCCGAGCCAGCCGGTCGCCTGCGACACCGCGAAGAAGGAGACGGCATTGATCGAAAAGGCGAAACTATATTGCGTCGGCGTCAGCCCGTAATGCTGGATCAGCACGAAGGGCGAGTTGGCGAGATAGACGAGGAAGCTCGAAATGCCGAGGCCGCCGATGAAGGTCAGCGTCAGGAAATTGCGGTCGGCCAGCAGCAGCCGGTAGGCGGCCATGGCGCTGGCGAGGCCGCTGCCGCCCCGCTCCGTGGCCGGGCGGGTTTCCTCGAGCTGGGTGGAAAGCAGAACGAGACCGATTGCGGCAGCGATGGTCACGGCCCAGAAGACGCCGCGCCAGCCATAAAATTCGATGACGGCGCTGCCGGTCAGCGGCGCCAGGATCGGCGAGATCGAGAAGACCAGCATCAGGAGCGACATCAGGCGCGCGGCCTGCACGCCGGTATGCATGTCGCGGACGATGGCGCGGGGGATGACCATGCCGGCAGCGCCGCCGATGCCCTGGACGAACCGGAAGGCGATCAGCGTTTCGATATCGGTCGAAAGCGCGCAGCCGATCGAAGCGCCGGCGAAAAGGCCGATGCCGAGATAGAGCGGCAGCTTGCGCCCCCACATATCCGACAGCGGGCCGTAGACCAGCTGGGCGAGCGCAAAGGAGACGAAGAAGGCGAGAAGGGTCAGCTGGGTGACGCTGTTATCCGCATGCAGGTCCTGGCCGATGGACGGCAGCGCAGGCAGATACATATCGATGGCGAAAGGCCCGATGGCCGAGAGAAGGCCGAGAATGAGGGCAATGCGAAAGAAGGAAGCCGTCATAAGGGTGATCTTTCATAAAAGCGCAGCGGAGGGATCGTCGCTCCGCCGCATTGCTCTTGAAGCGCCGTGCGTCCTCTCGAACGCACAGGGGACGCTCTAACTCTTTGGATCGACGCATCGGGCTTTCGAAATCGATTCCGATTTCGGGCCGATGTGCGAGGGTTCAATGATGATCGTTCGCGCGAAGACGAAGTTGGGAGCTCATATCTCCAGCGGCGGAACCAGGCGTGTCAATAATTTTGGACACAGTTGTAAAATTAGACTCCATTGTCTAAATCGTCAAGACGCCTTATCCTCGCTCGCATGAAAGATCGCATGACACCGGCCGTCAGGATGGCGGGACATAGCCAGCGCGGCCAATGCGCCAAGCGCCTGTCGATCCTCGATGCCGCCGCCGACGTCTTCTGCCGCCAGGGTTTTGCCGGCGCCAGCATCGACGAGATCGCTGCCGTTGCCTGCGTCTCCCGCCAGACGATCTACAATCACTACCGCGAAAAAGAGACGCTGTTCGTCGCCGTCGTCGAAGACGTGATGAACCGCGCCAACGCCATGCTCTTTTCGGTGCTGTCGGGTTTTCCCGAAAACGCCGACAATCTGGAGGATGATCTGACGGGTTTTGCCGTGCGCCTCAACAAGAACTGCATCTGCAATCACGACGGCAAATTCCTGCGCAAGCTGGTGCAGACCGAAGGCGAACGCTATCCGCATCTCTTCGAAAGCTGGCGTCGGCAGGGGCCGGGCAAGCTGACCACCGCCCTTTCCGCCCTCCTCGCCCGGCTTGCCCACGGCCGAGCGCTCGTGATCGACGATTTCGACGTCGCCGCCCGCCAGTTCGTGGCGCTCTGCAATGCCGACCTGCAGATGATGACGCTTTTCGGCGAAACTCCCAGCGATGAACAGCTGGAAAAAGCGGCGCGCAATGCCGTGCGGACCTTTCTCAAGGCCTATGGCGCGCCGCCGGCCGATAAGGCCGGCCCCAGGGCGCATCTTGCCGCCCTGCCCGGCTGATCAGGCCTTTCCGATCAGGCAAACACCGTCATCTGTGCCGGCACGACCGCGAACATGCCGACCCGGCGCGCGGCAAGATATTTCACCAGTTGTTCGACCAGCGTCGGCATGACCGGCTTCTGCACCACGCCGACCGCGCCCCTGACGCCGTCGGCGACCATTTCCGGATTGCCGGTCATGAAGACCACCGCAATGCCGTGTTCTTCCGCCAGCCGCCGGCCGATCTCGGGCCCGGTCGGACCGTCGGCGAGATTGACGTCGACGAAGGCGATATCGGCAAGCGGCGCCAGCCGCAGTGCCTGCTCGCAATCATTGGCAAGGCCGGCGACTTGCATGCCCATGCCTTCGACCGTCGCCCCGAGATCGAGCGCGATCAGGAATTCATCTTCGACGATCAATACTCTCTGCTTCATCAGATCATCTCGTTGCCAGCGCCGCACGACATTGGTGGCCATGATACGTCCCCTTGGTTCACGCACATACTTCGAAAGAGGGATCCGCTTCGGCAGACTATCCCTGCACGAAACTCGTGAGCCGTAACGGTCAACTCGACCATATGTTCCGGGGTGGAACGCGATTTCGTACATTTAAGATATTGTTAACGTTGATAAATTCTTAAAGTGACCGATATGCAGCAAAAAAGAGGCGCCAAATTGCGCTCAATCTGAACGCGCATCTTCTGGCTGAGGGCGCGAGAAGGCGGTATAATCCTTCCGTCCGTTTGAAGACTGGATTGATATTGAGAAAAAAATTTATCGTTTTGGCCGCCGTGATCGTCGGCCTGTTCGCTTACACCAAAATGATGGCCAGGATCGGCTCGGGCTCGCCGCCTCCGCAGGCGCCGCTCGCGCAACAGGCCGACCTCATCCGCGTTTATAAATCCGAACGCCGCATGGTCCTTCTCAAAGGGGACGTTCCGATCTCGACATACCGGATTTCCCTTGGGCAGGCGGCCGATGCCGGTCCCAAACAACGGGAAGGTGACGAAAAAACACCGGAAGGGCGTTATGAAATCGACTGGCGAAATCCCAAGTCGATGGCGCATCTCAGCTTGCACATTTCCTATCCGAACCTGGAGGATCGGCATAACGCCGAATCCAACGGCTTTGCGCCCGGCGGCTCTATCATGATCCACGGGCTTCCCAATGGCTGGGGCCTGTTCGGGGAAAGCCATCGGCTGTGGGATTGGACGGATGGCTGTATTGCCGTCACCAACGCCGAGATGCGCGACATCTGGGCCAGCGTCCCCGACCATACCCCCATCGACATCATGCCCTGAAGCCGTTAGCCCTTGGCCTTCCTGACGAGGACCGGCTGGCTGCGGTAGTCGGCTGGAAATAGCGATTTCAGGTTCTCGATCTTCGGCAGGTCGTTGTAGACGATATAGGGATAGGTCGGATTGAGCGTCAGAAAATCCTGATGATAGGCTTCTGCCGGATAGAAGCCGGTGGTGTCGGACACCTTGGTGACGATCGGTTGGGCGAAGACATGCGCCTTGTCGAGCTGGTCGATATAGCGCTCGGCCACCTTGCGCTGCTCTGGCCCGGCGACGAACAGCGCCGAGCGGTACTGCGTTCCCCGATCCGGACCCTGGAAATTCAGCTGCGTCGGATTGTGCGCCACCGAGAAGAAAATCTGCAGCAACTTGCCGTAGCTCACCTCTTTCGGATCGAATGTCACCTCGACGGATTCGGCATGACCGGTCGCGCCGGAGCTGACGGTTTCGTATTGTGCGGTTGCCGCCTTCCCGCCGGCATAACCGGAGACGGCGCGCTTGACGCCCTTGACGTGCTGGAAGACGCCCTGGACGCCCCAGAAGCAGCCGCCGGCGAAAATGGCGGTCTCGGTCCCTGCCCCGGCGGCCTCGTCGACGGCAGGCGGCGGGATGACGACGGCGTCTTCAGCCGCGCCTGCGGCACTCGCACCGATTGAAAGAAGAGTGGCGGCAAGGAGCGCCGTTAGGCTCCTGCGGCGGGACGACGTGAACATGGCGCTACCTCCGGCGATCGGAGAAATCCTTGCTCATGTCAGTCGAAGCCGCAAATCACAAGGCGATCACTCACGCCGATGTGACAGCCGGACGAAAGCGCCTGTGCGAAGTTGAAACAGCGCGCGAGTCGAGTTGACAATTTCGCGTGGAGTGAGGAGAGTGCCGGCCGGTAAGAGCCTGCATCGCTTGTATCCTTGGGGGGAACCTATGTCCGTGCGCTCGTTTTTCGCTTTCGCGACAATCGCATTTTTTTCCACGATCGCCATCAGCTTTCCCGCCGCCGCTGCGGACACCAGGCGCGACATCCAGACGATCAAGGACGCCGATTTCTTCGGCTTCGATCTTCGCACCGAGCAGAACGTCTCGCTCGATCAGTGCAAGACCTCCTGCATCGGCGACAAGAGCTGCAAGGCCTTCACCTACAATCCCAAGGTGAAATGGTGTTTCCTGAAGTCGGACTTCAAGACGATGAACGCCTTCCCCGGCGCCATCGCCGGCAAGATCGTGGAGACCGCAGGCAAACAGGAGCCGGATCTCGGCGCTGCGCCACGCCTGACCTTCCTGAGCAACGACCTCATTCAGCAGGCCCACGACTTCAAGGATAATCTGGCGCTGACCGACGGCCAGCAAGGCCAGGGCGTCGACAGCCTGACGGCCAATGCCCGTCTCGATATGACCGCCAACAATCTGACCGACGCGCTGATCGCCTTCCACGGCGCCCTGTCGATCACGCCAGACGATGCCGATCTCTGGCTCGAAACCGCTCGTGCTGCAATTTCCTACGGCAGCACCGAGAGCAGCGTCACCGGCCAGGCCGTGATCGACGCGCTGAACGGCTACGAGCTGACCCGCACCAAGCCCAAGCGCGCCGAGGCGCTCTCCGTGCTGGCCACCGCTCTGGAACGAAACGCCAATTACCGGCCGGCCCTCGACGCCTACAAGGCGAGCCTGGCGCTGGTTGCCGCCGACGATGTGCAGGCGGCCTACGTGCAGCTGAAATCGACGCAGGGCTTCCGCATCACCGAACACACGGTCGACGCCGACAGCGCTAACCCGCGGGCCTGCGTCACCTTCTCCGAGGCGCTGATCAAGACCACCGACTATACGCCCTTCGTGACGCTGAACGGGGCCGCCCCCAAGGCGCTGGAAACCAAGGACAAGCAGATCTGCGTCGAGGGGCTGACGCATGGCGAGACCTACAAGATCGCCTTCCGCACCGGCCTGCCGTCATCCGTCGACGAGCCGCTCGACGCCGCCGTCAGCATCGACATCTATATCAAGGACCGCAGCCAGATGGTGCGCTTCACCGGCGACAGCTTCGTGCTGCCCTCGACGGCGCGCCGCGGCATCCCGCTGGTCTCGGTCAATATGGCGTCGGCCAACCTCAAACTCTACCGCATCGGCGATCGCGCCATTGCGCCGCTCTTGACCAACTCGCAATTCCTGACCCAGCTCGACGGCTACAGCGCCCAGAACATTCAGGACCAGAACGGCGAACTCGTCTGGCAGGGCTCGATCGACATCGCCAACGAGCTCAACAAGGACATCGTCACCAGCTTCCCGGTCGACGAGGCGCTGCCCGAGCGCAAGCCCGGCATCTACGTGCTGACCGCAACCGGCCCGAACGGCCCGGCGCAGGAGTGGGATTCGCAGGCGACGCAATGGTTCCTGGTCTCCGATATCGGCATCACCACCTATGCCGGCACCGACGGGCTCAACGTCTTCACCCGCTCGCTCGCCTCGGCCAAGCCGATCGCAGGCGTCGAGCTGCAGCTGCTTGCCAAGAACAATGAGGTGCTCGGCACCGCGACAACAGACGAAAACGGCCGCGCCACCTTCACCGCCGGCCTGATCCGCGGCACGGCGGCGCTGACGCCCGCCGTCATCGCCGCCAGGAACGGCACCTCGGACTACGTCTTCCTCGACATGACGCGGGCCGGCTTCGACCTCTCCGACCGCGGCGTCACCGGCCGCGCCGCCCCCGGCGCGATCGATGTGCTCACCTTCACCGAACGCGGCATCTACCGCGCCGGCGAGACGGTGCATGCGCAGGCGCTCGCCCGCGACACCGACGGCAACGCCATCGAGAACCTGCCGCTCACCTTCATCTTCAGCCGCCCGGATGGCGTCGAAGACCGGCGGATCGTCAGCCAGACCAGCAATCTCGGCGGTTACAGCGTCGATTTCGCCACCCAGGAAAACGCCATGCGCGGCACCTGGACGATGAATATCTATACCGACCCCAAGGGCAGCGCGATTGCCAGCAAGAGCTTCCTCGTCGACGATTTCGTGCCCGATCGCACCGACATGGAAATCAAGACCGAGGCCAAGGAAATCGGCCCGGATACGCCGGCGACGATCACCATTGCGGGCAAATATCTCTATGGCGCCCCGGCCGCCGGCCTGACGCTCGAAGGCGACGTCGTCGTCAAGCCGACGCGCGAGAGTGCGGCCTATAAGGGCTTCCTGTTCGGGCTTGCCGACGAGGAGGCGAGCGAGGATTCCCGCCTGCCGATCGACGGACTGCCCGAGCTCGACGAGAATGGCGAAGCCTCGACTGATCTCACCGTCGGCGACCTGCCGGCAACGACGCAGCTGCTCAACGCCACCGTCTATGTGAGAATGCAGGAAGCGGGCGGACGCGCCATCGAGCGCTCGCTGGTGCTGCCGGTGAAGAATGAGCGGGCTTCGATCGGCATCAAGCCGGAATTTTCCGACGACCTGCCCGAGAACTCGATCGCCAACTTCACGGTGATCGGCGTCAACGCCGACGGACAGAAGCAGGAAGCCAAGGGCCTGCGCTGGAAATTCTACAGCCTCAACCGCGAATACCAATGGTATCGCGAGGGAACGGCGTGGAAATACGAGCCGGTCTATACCGCCGAGCAGGTTGCCAACGGCAGCGTCGACGCGACGATGGACGGCGGCAAGATTTCCGTGCCGGTGAAATGGGGCCGCTATCGCCTCGAAGTGGAAAGCCCGGATGCCGACGGCCCGACCTCCAGCGTCGAATTCGACGCCGGCTGGTTCGTCACCTCGACCTCGACCGAAACACCGGACGGGCTTGAGATCGCCCTCGACAAGGACAGCTACAAGATCGGCGACACCGCCAAGCTGAAAGTCACCTCGCGCTACGGCGGCGAGCTGATGGTGACGGCCGGAACCGAAAAGCTGGTCGCCGTGCAGAACGCAACCATGGGCGAGAGCGGCGGTGAAGTCGACATCCCGGTCACTGCGGATTGGGGTGCCGGCGCTTATGTCACCGCGACACTCTTCCGCCCCGGCGATGCCCAGGACAGCCACATGCCGATGCGCTCGATCGGCATCAAATGGCTGAAGGTCGATCCGGAACAGCGCGCATTGCAGGTCAAGCTCGAGACGCCGGAAAAGATGCTGCCGCGCGGACCGCTTGAGATCGGCCTGCAGGTGGCGGGCGCCGGCGCCGATGAGGACGCCTATGTCACGGTTGCCGCCGTCGATGTCGGCATTCTCAACCTGACGCGTTACGAACCGCCGAATCCGGAGGACTGGTATTTCGGCCAGCGCCAGCTTGGCCTTGAAATCCGCGACCTCTATGGCCGCCTGATCGATGGCTCGTTGGGTGCGACCGGCAAGCTGAGGACCGGCGGCGACGGCGGTGCGGTGGCGCTGCAGGCAAGCCCGCCGACCCAGAAGCTCGTCGCCTTCTTCTCCGGCCCGGTCAAGCTCGACGCCGAAGGCAAGGCGCATATCTCCTTCGACATTCCGCAATTCAACGGCACGGCGCGCGTCATGGCCGTGGCATGGTCGAAATCCGGTGTCGGCCACGGCGTCAAGGATGTGATCATCCGCGATCCCGTCGTCGTGACCGCCAGCCTGCCGAAATTCCTTGCCCCCGGCGACAAGGCCAATCTGCGCCTCGACATCGCCAATACCGATGCGCCGGCCGGCGATTACAAGCTGCAGCTGACCGGCAACGACGCGGTCGGCATCGAACAAGCCTCCGCCGCCCAGACGATCCGCCTCGAGGCGGGCGCGAAGTCCGAGCTGACGTTGTCGCTGATCGGCAAGCAGCCGGGCGCCGGCAGCGTCTCGATCAACCTCTCCGACGCCGCCGGCCTGTCGCTCGACCAGACGGTCGACGTGCCGGTGCGGCCGGCATCGCTGCCAATCACCGAACGGCGGGTGCTGGCGCTGAAGCCCGGGGCAAAACTCACCGTCGACAAGAACCTGCTCGCCGACAGCGTGCTGCCCGGCGCTTCGATCAGCGTCAACGTCACGCGGTCGGCCGCCTTCGACATTCCCGCCCTGCTGATGACGCTCGACCGCTATCCCTTCGGTTGCGCCGAGCAGACCACCAGCCGGGCACTGCCGCTGCTCTACCTCGCCGAAGTCGCAAAGCAGGCCGGCATCGAAAATGACGACGACGTGCACAAACGGGTGCAGGATGCGATCTACCGCGTGCTCTCCTACCAGGCCTCGGCCGGCAGCTTCGGCCTCTGGGGACCGGATTCGGGCGACGTCTGGCTCGATTCCTACGTTACCGATTTCCTGACGCGGGCCCGCGAAATGAAATACGACGTGCCGGAAAAGGCCTTCGTGCAGGCCCTGGAGAACCTGCAGAACACGCTGTCCTACACCACCGACATCAAGGGCCAGGGCGACCAGATCGCCTATGCCGTCTACGTGCTTGCCCGCAACAAGAAGGCGGCGATCAGCGATCTGCGCTACTACGCCGATACGATGATCAACGACTTCCCGACGCCGCTCGCCAAGGCGCATATCGCCGCCGCGCTGGCGCTCTACGGCGATGCGCAGCGTTCGAAGAACATCTTCCTCGACGCGCTGCAAATGTCGCAGCAGTCGATGGTCTCGCGCGTGAACTTCTCGCGCACCGATTACGGCACGATCCTGCGCGATGGCGCTGCGATCCTCGCACTTGCCGCCGAAAGCCGGCCGGTGCCGCCGGTCATTCCGGAACTCTCCAAGGCCGTCGCCAAGGAATGGGGACGCAGCAAATACAAGAGCACCCAGGAAGAGACTTGGATGCTGCTTGCCGCGCGCGCCATCCAGGGCGGTGATGACGACCTGAAAATCGACGTCAACGGCGCCGCGCACACCGGCGCCTATATGGCCAGCATGAGCGGCGAGGCGCTCGCCGACCATCCGCTGACGCTGACCAACCAGACGAGTGACGCGGTCTCGGCCGTCGTCACCACCGTTGCCGCCCCGACCACGCCGCTGCCGGCCGGCGGCGACGGCTTCCTGATCGAGCGCAGCTATTACACGCTCGACGGCGAGGAGGCGAATGTCAGCGAAGCGAAACAGAACGAGCGCTACGTCGTCGTCATCCATGTGCGCGAAACCAACGACTGGCCGTCGCGCATCGTCATCACCGATCTCCTGCCGGCCGGCTTCGAGATCGACAATCCCAACCTGGTCGACAGCGCCCAGATGACGAATTTCGACTGGATCGGCGAGATCTCGGCGGCCCATACCGAATTCCGCTACGACCGCTTCGTCGCCGCCTTCAACCGCGCTCAGGGCGATGAGCGCGAATTCAACGTCGCCTATGTCGTGCGCGCCGTCACCCCCGGCGCCTACGACCATCCGGCCGCCAGCGTCGAGGACATGTACCGTCCCGAGCTTTCCGCCCGCACGGCGACCGGCAAGATGGAGGTCGTGGCGGCGCAACAATGAGGCTGTGGCACAAGTTTGCGATCGGATCCGCCGCCGGCATCGTTCTTGCCGGCGCGGCTCTCTTCGCGCTCGACGCCGCCGACAAGGCCTTTCCGCCGCCGCTCGACAAGGCGGATCAGGTTTCCGCCGAGGTGCTGGATGCCGACGGGCAATTGCTGCGCGCCTTTGCGACCTCGCAAGGCCGCTGGCGGCTGAAGACTGTGGTCACCGACGTCGATCCGCAATTCCTGCGCATGCTTGTTGCCTATGAGGACCAGCGCTTCTACGATCACGGCGGCGTCGACGTCTGGGCGCTCGGGCGCGCCGCCATGCAATTGATCCGCAACGGCCGCATCGTCTCCGGCGCCTCGACGCTGTCGATGCAGGTGGCGCGGCTGATCGAACCGCGCGAAGGGCGCTCGCTTTCGGCAAAGCTCCTGCAATTGGTGCGCGCCGTGCAGATCGAGCGGCGGCTGTCGAAAGAGCAGATCCTCGATCTCTATCTCACCCATGCGCCCTATGGCGGCAATCTGGAAGGTGTGCGCGCCGCAAGCCTTGCCTATTTCGGCAAGGAGCCGCGCCGCCTGACGGTCGCGGAAGCCGCCCTGCTCGTCGCCCTGCCGCAATTGCCGGAACGGCGCCGGCCGGACCGCAATCTCAAGGCAGCCGAGGCGGCGCGCCAGCGTGTGCTCGACCGCGTGGCGGTGACCGAGGCCGTCGGCGACGGCGAGGCGGAGCGGGCCGAGGGTGTCGCCATCCCGCCGCGGCGCATGCAATTGCCGGCGCTCGCCGCCCACGTCGCCGAAGCAGCACTGCGCAAGGAGCCTGATGTCCTCAAGCACCAGACGACCTTGAAGAAACAGGTGCAGCAGGGGCTGGAAGCGGTCGCGCGGGCCGCGGCGATGAAGCTCGGGCCGAAGCTGTCGCTCGCCATGGTGATGGCGGATGCCCAGACCGGCGCGATCGTCGGCGAGGTCGGCTCGGCCGATTATTTCGATGCCAGCCGCTCCGGCTGGATCGACATGACGCGCGTCAGCCGCTCCCCGGGCTCGACGCTGAAGCCCTTCATCTACGGCCTCGCCTTCGAGCAAGGCCTCGTCTCCCAGGAGACGATCATCGAGGACCGGCCGGCCGATTTCTTCGGCTACCGGCCGCGCAATTTCGACATGAGCTACCAGGGCGACGTCACCGTGCGCGAGGCCTTGCAGCTCTCCTTGAACGTGCCGGCCGTCAAACTGCTCGATGCCGTCGGCCCGTCGCGACTGATGGTGCGCTTCCGCCGCGCCGAGGTGCGCCCGGTGCTGCCGCCGAACGAGACGCCGGGGCTGGCGATCGGTCTCGGCGGCGTCGGCCTGACGCTGAAGGATCTGGTGCAGCTCTATACGGCGCTCGCCAATCGCGGCCAGCCGGCGAGGCTCGGCGACGGCATCACCGGCACACCGGGCAAGCTCGACGGCGAACCGCTGCTGGAGCCGGTCGCGGTCTGGAACATCGCCGATATTCTCTCCGGCGTCATTCCCCCCGCCGGCGCGCCGCAGCGCGGCATCGCCTACAAGACCGGCACCAGCTACGGCTATCGCGACGCCTGGTCGGTCGGGTATGACGGGCGCTATGTGCTCGGCGTCTGGGTCGGACGGCCCGACAACAGCGCCGTGCCGGGTTTGACCGGCTACGGCACCGCCGCACCGATCCTGTTCGAAGGCTTCGCCAAATCGGGCATCTCGACGACCCCGCTGCCCCGCCCGCCAGCCGGCGCCGTGCGCATCGCCCAATCCGAGCTGCCGATCAGCCAGCGACGTTTCGCGCTGAATGCCAGCGGCCTGCTCGTCGCCTCCGGCCGCGAGCCGGCGCCGCAGATCGTCTATCCGCCCGAGGGCGCCCATATCGATCTCGGCGCCGGAGCCGGCGACCTGTCGCCGCTGATGCTGAAGCTGCAGGGCGGCCGCGCCCCCTTCCGCTGGCTTGCCAACGGCAAGCCGCTGCCCGATCTCTCCCGCCGGCGCACCCAGCAATGGCTGCCGGATGGCGGCGGCTACTCGAAACTGACCGTCATCGACTCGGCCGGCCGCGCCGCCAGCGTCGGCGTTTTCATCGATTGAGCATCGGCCTGAAGCTACGATTTGGCCGGTCACTCATCGACGGACAAGGCCAATCCATGCTTGACCGTCTTCAGCGCGATCAGGCTCTTGTATTTTCGCACAAGCGCCTGTTGCTCGTTCATCAGCCGGTCGACGAAGCCGTTGTATTCTTCGAGATCGCGGACAGCCACCAGCAGGACAAAGTCGACATCGCCGGTGACATACCAGCATGATTGGACTTCCGGCGCACGGTCCAACCACCGCTGGAATTGCTCCAGCGTGTGTCGATGTTCGTTCTGGAATTCGAGCTCGACCAGGATGGACAGGGTCCGATCGACAGCTTTTGGACTGACCACCGCCACGATCTTCTCGATGATGCCATCCTGCTTCAGCTTGCCGATCCGGCGTTCGACGGCCGAGGTGGACAGGTTGACCGCGTCGGCAATGACCTTGCCGGGAATGTCGGCGTTTTCCTGCAGGATCGATAGAATGGTTCGATCGATATCGTCCATAGCGTGTTTCCAATCATATGCGCGGAAATTCCGCTAAATATTTCACGTCAGCGCGGTTTTCCCGCATCGTAAATGCATAATCTCTTTCCATGACAAAACAACCATTTCTCTCCGCCGCATCGCCAAGCCAGGCCTCGACCAGGTCTGCGCAGGCCGCCTCCCCTCGCCCGTAAGCAAATCGTTTTCGCGGTTCACCCATCATGTCCGAACTTGTTTCGCCGCGCGTCGGCGCTTTTCGCCACGCCGGCTTTCGTCACTATTGGATCGCCCGTTTCCTCGCCAACTTCTCCGGCCAGATCATGGGTGTGTCGGTGGGCTGGCAGGTCTATGACATCACCCGCGACCCCTTCGATCTCGGCATGGTCGGCCTCACGCTGTTCCTGCCGGCCTTCCTGCTCGTGCTGGTGACCGGCGCCGTTGCCGATCGTTTCAACCGTGTGCTGATCATGACGGGCTGCATCGTCGGCGAGGGGCTGTGCGCGCTGGCCCTGCTGCTATTCACCGTGACGGAAGGGCAAACGGTGGTGCCGATCTTTTGCACGCTCGCGGTGCTCGGCACGCTGCGCGCCTTCTTCGGCCCGGCACAGCAGTCGTTGATGCCCAGCCTCGTGCCGGCGCAAGAGCGTGCCAGTGCCATCGCCTGGGGCACCTCCTCCTGGCAGATCGCGACCATCGCCGGGCCGGTCGCCGGCGGCCTGCTTTACGGCATCTCGCCCGACGCGGCCTATATGACCTCTTTCGCGCTGCTTGCCGCCGCGGCGGCGATGAGCATCCGCGTACCGGCCGGCGGGCACGTCACCGGGGAAAGACCGAGCCTGGAGACGGTCGTTGCCGGCTTCCGTTACATTTGGAAGGAGAAGATCGTGCTGGGTGCCATCTCCTTCGATCTTTTCGCCATGCTGCTCGGCGGCGCCTCGGCCTTGCTGCCCGTCTACGCGCGCGACATTCTCGCCGTCGGCCCGTGGGGGCTCGGCCTCCTGCGCGCAGCACCCGGCATCGGCTCGATCCTGGTGGCAGCCTTCCTCTTGCGCCATCCCGTGAAAGACCATGCCGGCGTGATCATGTTCGTCTGCGTCGCGCTGGTCGGTTTGTGCATTGCCGTGTTCGGCGCCTCGACGGCGGTCTGGCTATCGGTGCTGGCGCTCGGCCTGATGGGCGGTTTCGATATGGTCAGCGTCTATGTGCGCGAGACGCTGATCCAGTTGCGAACGCCCGATGCCGTGCGCGGGCGCGTCAACGCGGTGAACATGGCATTCGTCGGCGCCTCGAACGAGCTCGGCGAATTCCGCGCCGGCATCTCCGCCTGGGCTCTCGGCGCCGTGCCGGCGGTGATGATCGGCGGCGCCGCGACGATCGGTGTGTCGGCGCTGTGGTGGTATTGGTTTCCGCAGTTGCGCGAGGCAAGGCATTTGCAGGACGGGGCATAGTTTCGCCCTGTGCCCTCCTCACCCAAGACTACCCCCGGCCAAAATCGCAGCTTCGGAGCGACCGGCGCTTTAAGGGAACAAAAACCCGGCCACAACCGTTGAAAAGGGTCTTTCTCCAACGTCCGACGGCCTCATGACACTTCCGACAGCGACCTACCGGATCCAATTCCGCAACGGCATGACCTTCGATCGCGCCTGCGGCCTTATTCCCTACCTCAAGAGGCTCGGCATCAGCCACCTTTACGCCTCACCGATCTTCACCGCCGTCCGCGGCTCGACCCACGGCTACGACGTCACCGATGCCAACGAGATCGATCCGGCGCTCGGCGGCCGGGCGGGGTTCGAGCGGCTGACGGAACGCCTTGCCGCGGCGGGCATGGGCCTGATCCTGGACATCGTTCCGAACCACATGGCCGCCTCGCCTGAGAACGGCTGGTGGCGCGACGTGCTGGCCTTCGGCCGGCAGAGCGCCTATGCCGGCCACTTCGACATCGATTGGCGCGAGCCGCTGACCCTGCCGCAGCTCGGCCAGGATTTCGAGGCGGCGCTCGCCGCCGGCGAGCTCGGCATCGCGCTCGACGAAACCCACGGCAACTTCGCCTTCGCCTATTTCGAGACGCTGCTGCCACTGACCCCCAGCAGTTACGGCACACTCGCCAACCGGCTCGACGACCCGGTCGCAACGAGAATGGCAGAGGCTGCGGCCGTGACCTCAGGCGAGGACTTCGCCCGGGCGATGCGCGACATTCTTTTCGAAGGCGGTGACGGGGTGCTGCTCCGGCAAAAGCTCGAGGACGTCTCGGCCGATCGCGATTTCCTCCAAAGCCTGCATGAGGCGCAGCACTGGCGGCTCACTTATTGGAAGGAAGCGGCGCGGCATCTGAGCTATCGCCGTTTTTTCGAGGTGACCGGGCTGGTCGGCACCCGCGTCGAAGATCCTCCAGTGTTCGAGGATCTCCATCGGCTGACGATGGAGCTGGTGCGCCATGGCAAGGTGCAGGGCCTGCGCATCGACCATGTCGACGGGCTCGCCGAACCCAAGGCCTATATCGACAGGCTGAGGGCGGCGGTCGGACCGGACACCTATATCGTCGTCGAGAAAATCCTCGGGCCTGCCGAGGTGCTGCCGGAGAGCTGGCCGGTCGCCGGTACCACCGGATATGAGTTCATCGCCGCCCTCGGCGAGCTGTTCATCGACGGCGGCGGTCTGCGTATCCTGGACGAGGCCTATCGCGGCGTCGCGGCCGAGACGGGCGATCTCGAAGAGAGCCGGCGGATTGCCAAGCGGCTGATGGTGGAGCGCAATTTCGCCGGCGAGACCGACAGGCTGGTGTCGATCGCGGCAGGCATCTTTCCCGAGCTGAAGAGAGGCGAGATCGCCACCGCACTCGCCGAATTGCTGATCGCCTTTCCCGTCTACCGCACCTATGGCGACGGCGGTCCGCTTTCCTGGCAGGATGCAGCGGTGCTTGCCGGGACCGCATCGCAAACCATGCCAAAGCTCGATGATCGCAGTGCATGCGACCATGTGCTGAAGCTTCTCGAAGGCAAGATCGAAGGGGATGCGGCCCACGCCTTCCGGATCCGCTTTCAGCAATTGAGCGGACCTGTCATGGCGAAGGCGACAGAGGATACGCTGTTTTACCGTTACAACAGGCTGCTTGCCGCAAACGAAGTGGGCGGCGAACCGGGCAAGGCGCCCGGCGGCACGGAGGAATTCCACCGCCGCATGGCCGAGCGCGCGCGGCTGCAGCCGCATGGACTGTCGGCAAGTGCCACCCACGACACCAAACGCGGCGAGGATGCCCGCGCCAGGCTCTACGCCTTGAGCGAGGGGGCAGATGTCTTCGTGCAGGCGGTGGCCCGCTGGCGCGAGATGAACCGGTCCCGGCTCAGGGACCTAGCGGATGGCGTAGCGCCGGAGCCGAATGTCGAATGGATGCTCTATCAGGCGCTCGCCGGCGTCTGGCCGGAGGATTTCGACCGGGGGCAGATGGATCAGCTTACCGAACGCTTCACCGGCTATGCGCTCAAGGCGGTGCGCGAGGCCAAACTGCGCAGCGACTGGACGGAACAGGACGCTGCTTATGAGGAAACGGTCACGGCCTATGCGGCAGCGCTGCTTTCGCCTGACAATGACGCCTTCCTCGAGGATTTCGAAAGCGTGCTGCAGCCCTTCATCGCCGCGGGTTATCTCAACAGCCTGTCGCAGACCCTCCTCAAGCTGACGGCGCCCGGCATTCCCGATCTCTACCAGGGCGCGGAGGGCTTCGATTTCAGCCTGGTCGATCCTGACAACCGCCGGCCGGTCGATCACGAACGGCTGGCCGCCTGGCTTGATGAAGCCGGGCCGATCGAAAAGCTGCAGGCGGCGGCCTTGAAGCAGCGCATCATCGCAATCGGCCTGCAGCTGCGCCGGCGGCACCCGGCTCTGTTTGCCAAAGGTGATTATCTGCCGCTGAAGGTAACGGGCAGCCGGCGCGATCATGTCCTGGCTTTTGCCCGCGTTCATCATGGTGATTTCGCGATCTCCGCCGTGCCCCGGCTGATGTTCGGCTGGCTCGATCCGGGCGTGCTCTTTGCCGGCCCGGAATTCTGGGAGGATACGGCGATAGCAGTCCCCTCCCCTCTTCACGGGCTGAAGGCGGATCTGGTGACCGGCAAGACGATCGAACCGGGCGGGAGCATTTCGCTCGCCGCTCTGCTCGGCAGCCAGCCGGTTGGGATGATCAGCCCGAATTGAGGACCGACGGCAGCCTTCGGAAAATCGGGCTTGCCAAAATTAGCGCTTGACCTTCCAGTTGCTGGAAGGTGGATAAACCTCTCCAACTGCCCCTCGGGCATAGGAGACAGGCATGACTATCAAACACGATCACGACCATCCTCATGGTCACGCCCATAGCGACGATCACAGCTGTTGCGGCCATGGCTCGAAAAAAGCTGCCGACGCGGTCACTCGTGATGCCGTCTGCGGCATGACCGTCGATCCGCAGGCCGGCAAACCTTCGTTCGATCACGCGGGCCGCCTCTATCATTTCTGCTCCGAGGGCTGCCGGACGAAATTTGCGGCTGCGCCACAGGACTACCTGACGGCGAAGGATCCCGTCTGCGGCATGAGCGTCGATCGCTCGACGGCGAAGCATTTCCTGAAAGCCGAGGGTGAGAAATTCTATTTCTGCTCAGCCGGCTGCAAGGCAAAATTCGAAACCGATCCCTCCGCCTATCGCGACGGCCAGCGCCCGCCGGCAAAGCCGGCGCCGAAGGGCACGCTCTATACCTGCCCGATGCATCCGGAAGTCATCAGCGACCGGCCCGGCGACTGCCCGAAATGCGGTATGGCGCTGGAGCCGATGGGCATTCCGCCTACCGACGAAGGTCCGAACCCGGAGCTCGTCGATTTCATCAGGCGGCTCTGGGTCAGCGCCGTGCTTGCTGTGTCGCTGCTGGCGCTCGGCATGGGGCCGATGCTCGGCCTGCCGCTGCGGGACATGATCGGCGAGCCGCTGGCGACCTATATCGAACTTCTGCTGGCGAGCCCGGTGGTGCTCTGGGCCGCCCTGCCCTTCTTCCGCCGTGCGTGGGCATCCGTCGTCAACCGCAGCCCGAACATGTGGACGCTGATCGGCCTCGGCGTGGGCACCGCCTATGTCTACAGCGTCATCGCCACGCTGGCCCCTGATCTCTTCCCGATGAGCTTCCGTGGCCACGGCGCAGCCGTGCCCGTCTATTTCGAGGCCGCCGCCGTCATCGTCGCGCTCGTCTTCGTCGGCCAGGTGCTGGAATTGAAGGCACGCGAGCGTACCGGTTCGGCGATCCGCGCTTTGCTCGACCTCGCGCCGAAGACGGCGCGGCGCATCGCTGCCGACGGCAGCGAGAGCGATGTTGAGGTGGACGAGATCCAGACCGGCGACCGATTGCGCGTGCGCCCCGGCGAGCGGGTGCCGGTGGACGGCTCCGTTCTCGAGGGTCAGTCGACCGTCGACGAATCGATGATATCGGGCGAGCCCTTGCCGATCGAGAAGTCGAAGGGCGATGCATTGACCGGCGGCACGATCAACAAGAACGGCTCCCTCGTCATGGCGGCCGAGAAGGTCGGTGCCGACACGGTGCTGTCGCGCATCGTCGACATGGTCGCCAAGGCGCAGCGCTCGCGCGCACCGATCCAGGGCGCCGTCGACCGGGTGTCGGCCATCTTCGTGCCGGCCGTCGTCGCCGTCGCCATTCTGGCCTTCCTCGTCTGGGCCGCGATCGGACCGGAGCCGAGCCTTGCCCATGCGCTGCTGGCCGCCGTCGCCGTTCTGATCATCGCCTGCCCTTGCGCGCTCGGTCTGGCGACGCCGATGTCGATCATGATCGCCACGGGCCGCGGCGCCCAGGCAGGCGTACTGATCAAGGACGCGGAAGCGCTGGAGCGCTTCTCCAAGGTCGGCACGCTGATCGTCGACAAGACCGGCACGCTGACCGAGGGTAAACCGAAGCTTACCGACATCATCGTCCTCGGCGGCGTCGGGGAAGACCGGCTGCTGTCGCTGGCGGCAAGCCTTGAGCGCGGTTCCGAACATCCGCTGGCCGAAGCGATCGTTTCCGGCGCCGAAGAGCGCGGCGTCGCCTTCGTGGACGTCACCGGCTTCGAGGCGACGACCGGCAAGGGTGTGCAGGGTCTTGCCGGCGGCGCGAGGGTGGCGCTCGGCAATGCGGCGATGCTCGCCGATCTCGGCATCGATCCGGCGGGGCTTTCCGACAAGACCGAAGCTCTGCGCGGCGACGGCAAGACGGTGATGTTCGTGGTGCTCGACGGCGCGCTTGCCGGTCTCGTCGCCGTTGCCGACCGGATCAAACCGACGACGGCTGCCGCCATCAAGGCGCTGCACGAAAGCGGGCTGAAGATTGTCATGGCGACGGGCGACAACAAGCGCACGGCCGAAGCGGTGGCCAAAAGCCTCGGCATCGACGAGGTGCGGGCCGACATGCTGCCGGAAGGCAAGAAGGCGCTGATCGACGAGCTGCGGGCCAGAGGCGCTATCGTCGCCATGGCCGGCGACGGCATCAACGACGCACCGGCGCTCGCCGCTGCCGATGTTGGCATCGCCATGGGCACCGGCGCCGATGTTGCGATGGAAAGCGCCGGCATCACCCTGGTGAAGGGCGATCTCACCGGCATCGTCAGGGCGCGGCGGCTGGCGGAGGCAACGATGCGCAACATCCGCCAGAATCTCGGCTTCGCCTTCGGCTATAATGCGCTCGGCGTTCCGGTCGCAGCCGGCGTGCTCTATCCCGTCTTCGGGCTGCTGCTGTCGCCGATGATCGCGGCGGCGGCCATGAGCCTCTCGTCGGTCTCGGTGATCGTGAATGCGCTGAGACTGCGTTTTGCAAAACTATAGGAGACGCCGATGAATATTGGCGAAGCATCGCAGCGGTCGGGTCTGCCGTCGAAGACCATCCGCTATTACGAGGATATCGGCCTCATCCGCCCCGAACGGGGCGGAAACGGCTATCGCGACTATGCCGCCGCCGACGTCCACAAGCTGCGCTTCCTGCAGCGCTCGCGCGGCCTCGGCTTTTCTGTCGAGGAATGCCGGCAGTTGCTGGCGCTCTACGAGGACAAGGACCGGGCGAGCGCCGACGTCAAGGATATCGCCGAGACCAAGCTTACCGAGATCGACCGCAAGATCCGCGAACTCTCGGAATTGCGCCGCACGCTGGAGCAGCTCGTGCATGCCTGCCACGGCAATGACAGGCCGGACTGTCCGATCCTCGAAGAGCTTTCGGACGGCAGCTGACCCTTGAGGCGACTGGATCAGGAAAACTGGGGGGTGTTCTGGTTGGCCGCCTGCGAGGATTGAACCTGCTCGTCGGCCTCCTCGTCTTCGCCGCCATCCAGCCGATGCTTGATCGCCAGCGCATAGATCACGTCGAGAATATTGCGGTCTTTCAGATGAGGATCGGTCAGCGCAAGAAGCGAAGCACGGACGATCTTCTTGCTGGTGGCATTCGGGCAACGTGCCTTGACGAAATCATAAAGCGCCTGATCCGTCAGCCCTTCCATGGCGCCGTCCACGAGAGCTTCGTAGACCCGCTTCTTTTCCTTCATTCTTTATTTCCCCTCAAATCAGCGGCGTCATGATCTGTCATGTAATTGTCATAAACAATCGCCGATTTAAGGTGCACATCCGCCGGAGAAGGAAATTTTGATTATTTTTCAGGCGGCGATCCTCGGCCCGGACGATTTTTTTGCGCCCGCTGGAATAAAATACGTCGCACTTCCGTATACTCAATCATGGACCGCAAAGAACGCCCCTTCGATGTCATCGGACAGCTTGCAGCGCTGAGGCGCTACGCGCGCGCGCTGGTGCGCAATGCGGATGAGGCGGAAGATCTGGTTCATGATGCGCTGGTGCGCGCCCTCGAGAAGAAAAAGAGCTTCCGCAGCGGCGGCAATCTACGCACCTGGCTGCTCTCCATCCTGCACAATGCCCATATCGACCGCCTGCGCCAGAACCGGTCGCTGACGCGCCGCCATGACGAGGCGGCTGTCGAAGCCGAGCAGTCGCTGCCGGCCGGGCAGGAACATGCGGTGCGTCTGCAGCAGGTGCGAGATGCCTTCTTCGGCCTGCCGGAGGAACAGCGCGAGGCGCTGCATCTCGTGGCGATCGAGGATCTCTCCTATCAGGAAGCCGCCCATGCGCTCGGCATTCCGATCGGCACATTGATGTCGCGCATCTCGCGTGCGCGCACCCAGCTGCGCGAATTCGAGGAGAAGACGCCGCGCGTTTCGCATCTGAGATTAATCCGAGGAGATGACAATGAAAGCAATTGATCCGATCCTCGATGCCGATCTCGACGCCTATGTGGATGGCGAGCTCGATGTCACCCGCCGCATCCAGGTGGAATCCTATCTTTCCGACCACCCGGCAATTGCCGCCAAGGTCATGGCCGATCTCAGCATGAAGGGCGAATTGCGCCTGGCGCTTGCCGGCGAAAGTGCCTTCGGCCGCCCCGAGACCCGCGATGCCGCCCGCCGGCTGGAACGCGGCCTTTCCTATGGCCGCATTTTCCATTCCCTGCAGCGCGTCGCCGCCGTCGGCATTCTAGTGACCGCCGGCTGGGTGGCGCACAATTCCTTCGGCGCCTTCTCGGCCACCGAGGTATCGGCGTCGGTGCCGGCACCGGCCTATGTCGAGGATGCTGTGCGCGCCTATCAGACCGCGGCACTGCGCCAATCGATGCCGCCGCAGACGCCGGCCACCTATAGCGCCGACGATATTCGCGCCGCCACCGCGATCGTCATGCCCGAACTGCCTGGGGATTGGAAAGTCGCCGACGTGCAGATCTTCCCGTCCGAATTCGGCCCCAGCGTCGAAATGGCGATCGAGCAGTCGGATGGAAAGCGGCTGTCGCTTTTCGCCGTCCGTCCGGGCGCCTTCGAGGTCAAGCCGGTCAGTCATCTCACGCTTCAGAAAGCAGAAGCCGCCTATTGGCAGATCGGCGAGGTCGCCTATGCGCTGATCGCCGCCGATAGCGGTCTCAATCTCGACCAGGCGGCCGAACGGCTCGCCCGCTCACTCTATTAGTTCAAACCGAGGAGATCAGCATGAACCCGATCAATTCCCGCTACGGCGCCGCAGCCGGCACCCAGGCCCTCTTCGACGAGGGCCTGCGCCAGCATATGCTGCGCGTCTATAACTATATGGCTCTCGGCCTCGTCATCACAGGCCTCGTCGCCTTCGTCGTCGGCTCGACGCCGGCCCTCTACGTCCCGATCTTCGGCTCGCCGCTGAAGTGGGTCGTGATGCTGGCGCCGCTCGCCTTCGTCTTCTTCTTCTCGTTCAAAATCCAGACGATGTCGGCCAGCACCGCCCAGATCACCTTCTGGGCCTTCTGCGCCGTGATGGGCCTGTCGCTCGCCTCCGTCTTCCTGGTTTTCACCAAGACGAGCATCGCCCAGACCTTCTTCATCACCGCCGCGATGTTCGGTTCCATCAGCCTCTACGGCTACACGACGAAACGTGACCTGTCGAAGATGGGCTCGTTCCTGATGATGGGTCTCTTCGGCATCATCATTGCCGGCATCGTCAACATCTTCTTGGGTTCGAGCGCGCTGCAGTTCGCGATCTCGGTGATCGGCATCGTCGTCTTCGTCGGCCTCACCGCCTACGACACGCAGAACATCAAGGAACAATATTCGGAAAACTACGATCAGGAATCGAACCAGAAGCTCGCCGTCTTCGGTGCGCTGTCGCTCTACCTGAACTTCGTCAACATCTTCCAGCTTCTGCTCAACTTCACGGGCGAGCGGGAATAGGACTGCGCTTCCGGGGGCAATGGAAGCGCAAGAGCGCCTGGTCTGCCGCCTGTGACAGGATGGCGGACCGGGTGCTCACGTCAAGGAACGGCCGGGCCAACACCTGGCCGTTTTCATTTTCGTTTCAGATGATACCCCAGGCGCGATAGCGGCCGCGGCCGGTGATTTCGCGGATGCCGATCTCGTTGACGAGATTGAGCGCGCCGCGTGGCGTGATCCGCAGATGACGGGCAATCATCGCCGCCGAGACCATCGGCCGCGACAGGATGAAATCGGCAAGTTCGGGCAGACTGCTGTTCGAACGGCGGCCGCGAAAACGCAGCTCCATCTGCGTGCGCGCCAGCGTCAACCGATCGAGTTCCTTGAGCCCGGCCGTGGCGCCCAGATGCATCGCCTCCAGGAAGGCTTGCAGCCGGGTCGCCCGGTCGCGGGCCCGGCGACGCTCATGGCGCACCAGTTTCAGCCCGCCGTAGAAAGAAAACAGATGCGAGGCGACCTTGCCGCGGGCGCGCAGATGGCCGGCGATGAGAAGGCCGCCGAGCCAGTGCTGGCGCCGCAGCGGCTCGATCCTCTCCCAGGCTTCGAACAGGATGACGGCGCCGAGAACAGGCGGCAAGCTGTCGGCCAGCGGCAGCACACTCCGCCACTCCGCCAGCCGCTGCTCCTCGTCCCATTCGTCGTCCCCGAGCAGGCCCAGAGGATCTTCGTTTCGCCTTGCGGGCGGGGCTGCGACCTGCTCGCTTGCCGGCGCCTTTCCCGTATGGATATCGATGAGTTTCTGCGAGCGCGCGAGGATCGCGTCGATCTCCGCCATTTCGGCGGCGAGCGGCCCGTCTTCATCCTCGCCCTCCTCGTCTGCTTCGGCGGCAGCCTCGGGACGCTTCGCTTCCCGCGCGTCGCCCTCCCCTTCCCCGAGCGTCGCCGTCAGCGCTGCAAGCCCCGGCGCTCCCAGCGCCCAGGAGGGTTCGCCGGTCCAGATGCGCCGCCGTGCCCGCAGCACGGAATGGGCGATCGTCAGTTCGTGGCTGGGGGCGCGGCTGTCCATATGCGCATCGTGCAAAACCAGATCCTCGACATGCACGAGTTCGCCCGCCACCCAGAGCGCGCCGGCGGCATCGAAGAAATGGCTGCGTTCGGCAAATCCGCCACCGACCGGCGAGCGCAACACCCGCTCGTCCAGCCGCGCCACCGCATCCTCTGCCGCGGCAAAGGCGGGAAGCAGGGCCTGAAGCATGACACCGTCAATATCGTAGCGCATTGTTAAGCTTTACGGTTTCTCACAAATGGAAGCAAAACGCATGTTTCCTTCCGTCATGTATGACATGGTTAACGGCGTATTTCAACAAAAGGACGGGGGAGGAATTGGCTGAGATGTCTGATCGACCAGCCGCCTGTTCGTTTAGCCGACGCAGCTGGCGCGAAGCTTTTTCACAGCTGTTCATCCGGTTTTCCGCGCTACCGGCCCATTTGCCCGCATCAGCGCCATCAGCATCGGCCCGAGCGAGAACTCGCCGCGCTCCGCCCGCCGTGTCAGATCGCGCAGATAGCCGCCGGCCGAGTTGATATGTCCGCCCCTTTCCAGAATGCAGGCGATCACCGTCGCGGCGTTTTCCGGGCCCATGACCTCGCAGGCCAGCTGATAGGCACTCGGGCTGACGCCAAGCATCGATCGGACGATGACGGCTGCGGCCATCAGATCCCGCCAGCTGCCGACCCCGCCGCCCGGTCCGTAAGCAACGATCTCCGGGCAAGCCTGCAGCACCATGGCAAGCGGGAAGGATTTCGGCGGCTCCCGCCACGGCCGCGTTTCGTCCTCCGGCTTTGCGTCCTGCTTCGATTCGAAGCTTGGTTCAAGTTCAGATATGGGGTGTGGGTTTGAATTATGTATGTGCCGACCGTTTTGGCTGTCATTGGCGTCTGTTTCTTCTGTTTTCGTCTTCAATTCCAGCGTCTTGACGATCATCTCGCGGAAGGCTTCGAGATCGGCCAGCAGTCCTTCCATCTCGACGGCCGACGGGCGGCGCGGCAGGCTTGCGGACAGCAGGTTGAAATGCTGCTGCATCTCGATCCATTCGCCGGCAATCTGCTCTTCCAGCGCGATCTCGATGAGCTTGGTTATATCTCGCCGGCAAAGCGTCAACCGCTCCCGCAGGCGCTTCCATTCGAGCTTGGCAGCCATCACCTCAGCCGCCTGCGCCTCGATCTCGCGGGCGCGGACAAGGAGCGGCGCCACGCTGAAGCCGAAGGCCTCTCCAAGCCCGCCCTCGCCGTTGCGACGGGCAAAACGTTTCCCGTTCGGGCTGTCCCTGCGGATGATCAGGCCGGCTTCGACCAGCATTGCCAGGTTCCGCCGCAGCGTCGTGCCGGCCATGCCGTGCGTGCGCAGCGACAATTGTTCGTTCGAGGGGAAGACGACGAAGCCATTGGCCTCGGCAATCTCGTTCTTCGGGTAGAAGGTCAAGAGCGCGTTGAGAACCGCGAGCGCACGATCGGATACGCCGACCAGCTCCTTTGCTTCGCAGAGCGCGCGAAAGATCTTCCACTTGTCGACCGATGCGTCCGGATCGACCTTGCTGGCATTCTCCTGGCTTGCCAGCATGCCAAGCGTCATCGATCGCCGCCCAAAGGGCGTCGATACATATTGAGGCTCCATGTCCCTCACCTTTTTTCAAGGCAAAAGAAACCTACCACCCAAAAGGATGCCGAAGACGCTTGACAGTGATTCGAGGAAGTGCGATTCTCAGATTGTCCAGATATGAGAAAGGCTTCCGCGGCGGCAACGTTCGGAGGCTTTTTTCTTTTGCGGCCTACTCTCCTGCTTGCAACTTGCCGGCCCGATAGGCTTCGTAAAGCTCATCGAGACGGCGTGAAATGTAAGCGCCGAAATCCGGCGCATCGCCGGTTTTCAACGCGATCGTGAAGGAATTGCCGGCGCTCTTGATTCGGCCGGCAATCCTGCCGCCGCTCTTCGGCTTCCAGTCATATTCCGTGGGTTCGGGCTTCGCCTCTTTTCTGGCGAGTTCGGCAATCAGAAGCTCGAAACGGCGGTCGCTCTCCTCGGCCATGAAGCGTTCCGAGCCGACGAGCTTGGCAAGCCGCGCCGCGGTCATCCCGTTCCAGTCCTGGGCAAGCGCCATCCATTTGCGTCGCCCGATGCCGGGCGCAGCGCCGACCGACCTGACGATCTCGGCCGGGATGGCCCTGGCGACGGAGAGCAGCTTCGACAGCTCCGTCTTGTCGGTCGACAGTGCCTTCATGATGATAGGTCGCTCAAAACCCTTGAGCTCGAGATTGAGCGCAAAGACGGCGCGCTCTATGTAGGAGAGATTGCGGCGCGCCGAATTTTCGATGCCCTGCGCAATGACAACATCGGTATCGTCGAGCTGACGGACGATCGCCTGCACCTTGCGCCCGAGCAGCTTGACGGCCTGCAGGCGGCGATGGCCGTAGGCGATCTGATAGCGCTGCTCGTCATCGGGATGACGGCGCACGAGGATCGGCACTTCCTGGCCGTTCTCGGCAATCGACTGCACCAGCTCGTCTTCGATCTCGAGCTGATCGGCCAGGCGGTCGCGGACGAAGGAGGAATCGATCAGATCGGGATCGAGCTCGACGATGCGTTCGCCGGACAGCAAGGCCTCCTGCATCGCCCTGCTCTCTTCCTCCATGCGTCCGAGGGTCAGCGCCATTGTCCGCACCGGCCCGGCCGATCCGCGTAAAGACGTCTCCTCGTAGTTGGCCGCGGCCAACTCCTGCGCCGTATCGTCGAAGAGGCCTTTCAGGCGATCGCGTCTGCTCATGTGCGGCCCCAGGCTTTGTGAATGCCGGCGAGAACCTCGCTGTTGGCGGCGTTGACCGATTCCAGCGCCCGATCGTAAGTCGAGCGGCGCACCTGCCCCTTCTCGATCTCGAAGAGCGTCTGCTTGGTCAGGCCGGCATCGGCGATCGCCGTCGATTTGAGAATGGTCGCCGTCAGCACGTCGTCGCCGAACAGGCTGCGCAGCAGCGCCACGATCTGCGACTGCGGCGCGTCGAAAGGCTCGTGGCGGGTGACGATGTATTTGATGAAATCATGCTGCAGATCACCGCCGGCCTTGCGCACGACGGAGAGCAGATCCGAAGTCATCAGCAGGAATTGCGACATCGAGGCGACATCGACCATCTGCGGATGGATGGTGATCAGCAGCGATGTCGCGGCGCAGACGGCGCCGAGGGTGAGATAACCGAGCTGTGGTGGGCAGTCGATCACCACGACGTCGTAATCGGCCTCGACCTCGGCAATGGCAACGCCGACGCGGCGGAAGAACAGCTCCGCCGGCTTCTGGCGATCGTTGAGCGCCCGCGGCGTCTCATGTTCGAATTCCATCAGTTCGAGATTGCCCGGCACCAGATCGAGCCCGTCGAAATAGGTCTTGCGGACAATGTCCTTCAGCGGCTTGCGCCCCGCATCGTAGCGGATGGCGCCATAGAGCGTATCGCCGTCGGCAAGATCGAATTCCGGTTGGACGCCGAGCATGGAAGACAGCGAGGCCTGCGGATCGAGATCGATGGCGAGCACCCGGTACCCTTCCAGCGCCAGATACTGCGCCAGATAAAGCGTCGTCGTCGTCTTGGCCGATCCGCCCTTGAAATTGGTAACGGCAACCGTCTGCAGCTTCTCGCCGGGGCGCCGCCAGGGCAGATAGGAAAGCGCATCCTTCGGCTTGAGCTTTGCCATATAATGGCGCAATTCATTGATCTGGCCGAGCGTATAGGAGCGCCGGCCATTCTGCGAAAGCTCCGGCTGCGGGCCTTTGCCATCGAGCGACAGCTGGCGAAGATAGCCGTCGGAAACGCCGATCATCTGCGCCGCCTCGCCGGAGGAGAATGTGCGCAGCGTCTTCTGCGCGAGCGGCGGAAACAGCTTGTCGCGCAGCAGCTTCAGCTGCCGCGAAAGCTGGTTCGCATGCCGCTCGATCCGTACATCTGTCGTCGATACGCTAATGTTGTCCAAAACACTCAATCCTTTTCGATGCGCTTTTCTGTCAACATAGCGTCAAAAAGCGTATCGAAAGTGACACGATTCGGGATTTGCAGCAACAATGGGGCCTTAGCGCCATCCACAGGCTTGGTTGGCCGCGGCCAACTCTTTCTCCCCGGCCTTGCGGCGAGCAGGCTTTTTCGGCAAGACCACCAGGAATCACGGGAGTATCGGCTTGAAGCACATCCTTATCATCGGCATCGGCACGGGCAACCCGGAGCACCTCACCATCCAGGCGATCAATGCGATGAACGCGGCCGACGCGATCTTCCTGCCGGTCAAGGGCGCAGGCAAGGAAGAGCTCGCCGAAATCCGGCGTGACATCTGCGAACGCTACATCACGCGACCGGGCGTCAGCATTTCAGAATTCAAGGTGCCGCAACGCCAGACGACGGAAAGAACCTATGCGCAAAGCGTCGACGCCTGGCACGGCGAAATCGCCCGCATCTATGAAGCGCTGATCTCCGGTCTGCCGGATGAGAGCCGCGGCGCCTTTCTCGTCTGGGGCGATCCCAGTCTCTATGACAGCACGATCCGTATTATCGAACGTGTGCGGCAGGCAGCCGGCCTGGATTTCGACTACAGCGTCATTCCCGGCATCACCAGCATCCAGGCTCTCGCGGCCAGCCACAAAATCCCGGTCAACCTTGTCGGCAAGCCAATCGAGATCACCACCGGGCGCCGGCTGGCGCAGGACGGGCTCCAGGCGGCCACGACTGTTGTCATGCTCGACGGCGAACAGGCCTTTGCCAAGATCGACGATCCCGATGCCGAGATCTTCTGGGGCGCCTATCTCGGCACCGAGGATGAGATCGTCAGATCCGGACGGCTCGGCGATATCGCCGCCGACATTGTGACGCTGAGGGCCGAAGCCAGGCGGCGGCACGGTTGGATCATGGACATCTATCTCCTGCGCAAGGGACGGGATTTCGAGGAATAACCGGCCCAAACCGTTTCCATCATGTTTTGCCGCACCGGCTGCGATCATGTAAGACATGATCAGAGGATTGAGCATGGGAATTGAGGCCGCAACAGTGATCGACAGGACAAGCGAGGCAGACCGGCACGGTCGCCAGGCGGCGAAGATCCGCGCCCGCGGCGCCTGCCCGGCCCTGTCGGCGCCGATGCCGACCGGCGACGGTCTGCTGGTGCGGCTGCGACCGGCCGGCGGCGCGCTGACGCTGTCGCAATTTGCAAGCCTTGCCGGCGCCGCCGCCGCACACGGAAACGGCATTCTCGAGATCACCGCGCGCGGCAATCTGCAGATCCGCGGGCTGCGGGCCGAGACGGTCGGACCGCTCGCTGCCGATATCCATGCCGCCGGGATCGCCGTGCCGGACGGGCCGGCGATCGAGACCTCGCCGCTGCACGGCATCGATCCGGAAGAGGTGAGCGATCCGGCGGCGATGGAACTGGCCTTGCGCAATAGCCTCCCCGAATTGCTCGCCTCGCCGCGGCTTGCGCCGAAACTGTCGATCGTCGTCGACGGCGGCGGAGCATTCCATCTGTCGGCGCTTTCTGCCGATATCCGTCTCGTCGCCGTATCCCACTCGGATTGGCTGCTCGCGATCGACGGCGACGGTGCGACGGCAACACCCGTGGCGACCGGTCCTGCGGAGGCGGCGATATCGGCCGCCGGCGAAATTCTGAGCCTGCTGGCCGCGCTCGGGCAGGGCAGGCGGGCACGGCATATCGATCCGGCGCTGCTGCGGGCGCGTTTTCCCGCTATGGATCAGCTTCGCGCCATTCCGTCACGCGCGGCAAACATGCCGCTATCCGGCCGGCATCGGCTGGCAGATGGCAAAACCGTGCTCGGCGTCCGCCCGGAATTCGGACAGATGCGGGCGCCCGATCTGACCGCCCTGCTCGATCTCGCGGAGGCCCATGGCGCAACAGCCATTCGGCTTGCACCCGGCCGCGGTTTCTTCCTCATCGGGCTTCCAGCAGATACAGTGCCGGCTATGCAGATCGCAGCAGCGGAGCATGGCTTCGGCGCGCAAGCCGGCCAGAGGAGCGAACATATCGCCGCCTGCGCCGGCGCCGGCGCCTGCGGCTCGGCCTTCTACGAGACGAGAACTCTGGCGCGCCGCATCCTTGCCGCAGCCCCCACCCTGTTCGACGGTTCGCTGACGCTGCATCTCACCGGTTGCGCCAAGGGCTGCGCCCATGCGCGGCCGGCGCTGACCCTGACGGGCACCGCCGAGGGTTATAACCTCATCCTCAACGGGTTGGCCGCGGATCAGCCGGACGAACGGATCGCTGGCGGTCGGATCGATTTCGCTATAGAGAGGCTCGCCCGGTCCATCGAAGACAACAGAAGCGCTGGCGAATCGGCTGCCGCCTGCCTTACACGGCTTGGCGCAACCGGCATTTTAGAGGCGCTGCGACAGGAATAGGAATGCCAGACTACGATTATATCCGCAGCGGCGACGCGATCTACGAGCGTTCCTTTGCGATCATCCGCGCCGAGGCCGATCTTTCGCGCTTCACCGAAGAGCAAGCCGAAATCGCCGTGCGCATGATCCATGCCTGCGGGCTGGTCGAGGCGGCGGAGCATTTCGTCTTCTCCGCCGATGTCGTCGGGGCGGCGCGCGCCGCGCTGAAGGACGGGGCGCCGATCTTCTGCGACGCGGAAATGGTCTCCCATGGCATCACCCGGGCGCGGCTGCCGGCGCTGAACGAGGTGATCTGCACACTGCGCGATCCCGCCACACCGGAGCTGGCGCGCGAGACCGGCAATACCCGCTCGGCCGCCGCCATGCATCTCTGGCTCGACCGGCTCGGCGGCAGCGTCGTCGCCATCGGCAATGCACCGACCGCGCTGTTCCACCTGCTCGAACTCCTGCGCGACGGCGCCCCGAAACCCGCCGCGATCCTCGGCATGCCTGTCGGCTTCGTCGGCGCGGCCGAATCCAAGGATGCGCTGGCGGAAAATTCCTATGGCGTCCCCTTCGCCATCGTGCGCGGCCGGCTCGGCGGCAGCGCCATGACGGCAGCCGCCATCAATGCACTGGCGAGGCCCGGCCTATGACGACATCAGGCCGTCTCATCGGCGTCGGCACCGGTCCCGGCGACCCGGAACTGCTGACCCTCAAGGCCGTCCGCGCCATCGAAGGCGCCGACGTGATCGCCTATTTCGCCAAGCAGGGCAGGGGGGGCAACGGCAAGGCGATCGTCGAGCCGCTGCTGAAACCCGGCACGACGTTGCTGCCGCTCTATTATCCCGTCACCACCGAGATCGACAAGAACGACGAACGCTACCGGAGCCTGATCACCGAATTCTACGATCGCTCCGCCGAAGCCGTCGCCTGTTATCTCGATGCCGGGCGCACCGTCGCCGTGCTCAGCGAAGGCGACCCGCTGTTCTACGGCTCTTATATGCATCTGCATGTCAGGCTGTCCCAGCGCTACCCGACGGAAGTGATCCCCGGCATCAGCGCCATGTCCGGCTGCTGGTCGCTGGTGGGCATGCCGATCGTCCAGGGTGACGACGTGCTTTCCGTACTGCCCGGTACGATGGCCGAGACCGAGCTGACCCGCCGCCTGGCCGATACGCAGGCCGCCGTCATCATGAAGGTCGGCCGCAACCTGCCGAAGATCCGCCGGGCGCTGGCGGCAGCCGGCCGGCTTGCCGAAGCCGTCTATGTCGAGCGCGGCACCATGGCCAATGCAGCAATGGAAAAGCTTGTCGACAAGGCCGAAGGCGATGCCCCGTATTTTTCGCTGGTGCTGGTGCCGGGCTGGGAGGAGAGCCGATGAGCGGCCAGCTTTTCGTGATCGGCACCGGTCCCGGCAATCCCGAGCAGATGACGCCGGAAGCGCTTGATGTCGTCGACCAGGCAACGGATTTCTTCGGCTACGGACCCTATCTCGACAGGCTGCAACTGCGCGACGATCAGCTGCGTCATGCCTCGGACAATCGCGAGGAGCTGAGCAGGGCCGAGGCGGCCCTTTCCATGGCAGCTGACGGTGCGAAAGTCTGCGTCGTCTCCGGCGGCGACCCCGGCGTCTTCGCCATGGCGGCGGCCGTCTGCGAGGCGATCGAGAACGGCCCGGCAGCATGGCGCGCGGTCGATCTCACCATTCTGCCCGGCATCACGGCGATGCTGGCGGTGGCGGCAAGGGCCGGCGCGCCGCTTGGCCACGATTTCTGCGCCATCTCATTATCCGACAATCTAAAGCCTTGGAATATAATCGAAAAACGCCTTGAACTGGCGGCGAAGGCAGGCTTTGTCATCGCCCTCTATAATCCGATCAGCCGGGCGCGGCCCTGGCAGCTCGGCGACGCCTTCAAGCTGCTGCGCGACCATCTGCCCCCGGCGACACCGGTTATTTTCGGGCGGGCGGCCGGGCGGCCGGACGAGCGCATCGCCGTCCAACAGCTATCGCAGGCGGATGCCTCGATTGCCGATATGGCGACCTGCATCATCATCGGCTCCGCCGAGACCCGCATCGTCGCCCGGCCCGGCAGGCCGGATCTCGTCTATACCCCGCGTTTCCTAGCGGGAGGAAAGAGGTGATCGATCACCGCCAGCGCCGCTTCGACGGTATCGACCGCCGTGACCGTGGAGGCCGGCGCGCGTGCGACCATCATCACATCGATGCCGAGCAGGCGGGCTGCCTCGATCTTCGCATAGGTGGCGCCGCCACCGCTGTTCTTGGCGACGATGACATCGATGTCGTGCCGCCTCAGCAGATCGCATTCGCCTTCCAGCGTGAACGGCCCACGATCAATCACATAGTCGACATGATCGAGCCCAAGCGGCGGCTCGACAGGGTCGACGCTGCGGACGAGATAGCGATGATGCGGCGCCGCTTCCGCATGATGCGCGCCCTGCCGGCCCGTCGCCAGGAAGACCTTGCGGGGGGAGGGGCCGAGCGCTGCGATGGCCGCCGGAATACTCGGCGCGTCCCGCCAGCGGTCGCCCGGCAGACGCTGCCATTCGGGACGGCGCAGAGCGATCGCAACAATACCGGTGGCCTCAGCCGCAAAGGCGGCATTGGCGGAAATGCGCTCGGCGAAAGGGTGCGTGGCGTCGATCAGCAGCTGATATCCGCCCGCCTTCAGGAAATCGGCGAGCGCTGCAGCGCCGCCGAAACCGCCGACGCGAACCGGAACCGGCTGTGCGGCCGGTTTTTCGGTGCGCCCGGCCAGCGACAGCAGAATATCGCCATCTCCCCGTGCCGCCAACGCTTCGGCGAGCAGACGCGCCTCGCTGGTGCCGCCGAGGATCAGGATGCGAGGTCTTCCCATGTCTGATCTCTCTCCTACATCCGGCCCGCGCTGGCTGACTATTATCGGCATCGGCGAAGATGGTCCAGCAGGGCTGGGCGAAGAGGCGAGGAGGCTGATCGCATCGGCACCCGCCGTTTTCGGCGGATCGCGGCATCACGCGCTCGCCGCCTCGCTGATATCCGGCGAAAGACTTTCCTGGCAGAGCCCGTTCGAGCGCTCGGTCGAGGCCGTGCTCGAACGGCGCGGCACGCCGGTTGTCGTGCTCGCCTCCGGCGATCCCTTCCTCCATGGCGTCGGCGCCACGCTCTCCCGCCATATCGCGGCGGAAGAGATGCGCACCATCCCGGCGCCCTCGGCCTTCAGCCTTGCCGCGTCCCGCCTTGGCTGGCCGCTGCAGGAAGTCGCGACGATCTCGCTGCATGGACGGCCGATCGACCTGATCCGGCCGCATCTGCACCCCGGGCGGCGCATTCTCGCATTGACCTCGGACGAGAAGGGGCCGGGCGAGCTGGCCGCCCTGCTTGCCGCCGCCGGCTTCGGTCAGTCGCAGCTTACCGTGCTCGAGGCGCTCGGCGGTGCTCGGGAACGGCAGAGACGGGCTGTGGCGGCGGATTTCGATCTCGCGGACATCGATCCTCTGAATGTCTGCGCCGTCACCGTTGCGGCAGGGGAGGGGGCTCGCATTCTGCCTTTTGCCGCAGGGCTCGAGGACGAACTGTTCGAGCATGACGGGCAGATCACCAAACGCGAAATCCGGGCAATGACGCTGTCGGCGCTTGCGCCGCGTCACGACGAAATGCTCTGGGATATCGGCGCCGGCTCGGGATCGATCGGCATCGAATGGATGCTCGCCGATCCCAGCCTGAAAGCGATCGCCATCGAGCAATCGCCGGAGCGGGCGGCACGCGTCGCCCGCAACGCCTCCGCCTTCGGCGTGCCGCATCTTGCCGTCATCGAAGGGACCGCCCCCGATGCGCTGAAAGGCCTGCCGGAACCGGATGTGATCTTCCTCGGCGGCGGCGGCAGCGAGCCCGGCGTCATCGACGCCGCGATTGCCGCGCTGAAGCGGGGAGGGCGGCTCGTTGCCAATGCGGTGACGCTGGAGATGGAAGCCATGCTGCTCTTGGAACACGCCAAACGCGGCGGCACGCTGACACGGATCGAAATATCGCGCGCCGCGCCTGTCGGCAGCATGAGCGGCTGGCGGCCGGCCATGCCGGTAACGCAGTGGCGCTGGACGAAAGGATAACGGCATGAGGGTGCATTTCATCGGCGCGGGGCCAGGGGCTGCGGATCTGATCACGGTGCGCGGCCGCGATCTCATCGGCCAGTGCCCGGTCTGCCTCTATGCCGGCTCGATCGTCTCGCCCGAACTGCTGCAATATTGCCCGGCGGATGCGCGTATCGTCGATACGGCGCCGATGTCGCTCGATGAAATCGAGGCGGAATATCTCAGAGCCGCCGCGGCCGGCCAGGATGTCGCCCGGCTGCATTCCGGCGATCTCTCGGTCTGGAGTGCGGTGGCCGAACAGGTGCGCCGGCTGCAAAAACACGGCATCGACTATACGATGACGCCGGGCGTTCCGGCCTTTGCTGCCGCAGCCTCGACGCTTGGGCGCGAACTGACCATCCCTGCCGTCGCGCAAAGCCTGGTGCTGACCCGCGTTTCCGGCCGCGCCTCACCGATGCCGAACGACGAGACGCTGGCGAAATTCGGTGCCACCGGCGCCACGCTGGCGATCCATCTGGCGATCCATGCGCTCAAGCAGGTGGTGGAGGAATTGACGCCGCTTTACGGCGCCGACTGCCCGGTCGCGATCGTCGTCAAGGCCTCCTGGCCGGACGAGCGCATCCTCTCCGGCACGCTCGCCGATATCGAGACAAAGGTTGCGGCCGAACCGATCGAACGCACGGCGATCATCTTCGTCGGCCCGTCGCTCACAGCGGAGGATTTCCGCGAGAGCTCGCTCTATGATCCGGCCTATCAGCGCCGGTTCCGGGGCAGAGAATAAAGTCGAAGATAGGCCGCGCTGGTGGCGCGGCCCCTCGGAGATCAACAACAGGCGATCTTGCTCGCTACGGGCAGCGACAAACCCGCGACGTCATCCTCGGCCTTGTGCCGAGGATCTGCGCACCTCCAATTAAGCATCTGAAAACAAAAACTTTTCTGTCAACAAATTGCAGCGGGCAGATGCTCGGCGCAAGGCCGAGCATGACGGAGAAGACCTTGTCTCAGACCCGCGCGTTGAGATAGTCCATGCTGGCGCGGAGCACGCCGGCCGGGTCCTTGACCGCATGCACCTCGGCTGCGAAGGGCTCGAAGGAGAACGGGCCGGCATAGCCCGCCTGCAGCAGCGCCTTAATCTGCCCGGCATTGTCGAGCCGGTCGTCGGCGCCGACGAGCACACGATGGGAGTCGCGCATGTCGGCAACGGAAACGGCAGGGTCGCTGACGCCCGAAATGTGCACGAGGCCGGCGAGTTCCGGGAAGGTCGCGGCTTCACCGGCAAGGTGATGGTGGAAGGTGTCGTGGACGAGCCTGAAGGTCGATTGTGCGCCGAGCTCCCTGATCGCCTCGGCCGCCTCGGTTTTCGAGCGTAGCGAGCAAATCTCGAAACCAAGCGGCTCGACGAGGCCTGTGATTCCGGCTTTTTCAAGCATCGGCTTCAGCGCCGCCAGAGACTGGCGCAGATTGACCTGGCGTTCGCCGTCGGCACAGCCGGTGCCGTCGTTCTTCGGAACGAGGACCAGCGCCTTGGCGCCGCAGGCGCTGGCATAATCGATCAGTTCCTGCGCTTCGCGCGCACGGGCTTCATTCCACTCGTTGAAACGCTGCAGGGCATTGATCGAGATGATCGTCAGGCCCTGACGGGCAGCGGCCTCTCTGATCGCTTCGGGTTTGGTGCCGTCGAGAATGGCATTGCCGGAAAGGTCGTTGCGGATCTCGACAGAATCAATGCCGAGCGACTTTGCCAGCGCGAAGAAATCATCGATGGCGAGCGACGGCGCGGCCATATGGTTGAGCGCAAAGCGGATCGAAGTCATGACGGATTATCCTCCTCGTCTCCGCGATATCGGCGGAGCAGTTCCTCGTGAATGGGCGAGCGAATCTCTATCGGAATTCCCGAGGCAATCCATCGGTGATCACCCTCATTGCTGCAAGAATGTCAGCCGGAATGATAGAATTCCATCATTTACCGGATGTTCTCTGGCCTCAGATGTTCTCGGAGATATAGATATCGAAAGGCAGGAAGGATTGGCCGGGAACCGCGGCCTCGCCATGCTCGATCGCGCCGAGCATCAGCGACAAAAGCTCCTTGCAGAGCGCCGGCAGCGGGGTGGCGACCACCATGGTGACGATATCGTCGGCAAGACCGGCCTTGCTCTCCGGCGTCAGCTCGTTGACGACAAGCACGATCCGGCCGTCGACGCCTTCCTCGCGGAATGCGGAAATCGCCCCTTCCATGCCGCCGCCGCAGACATAGAGACCGACGAGATCGGGATGTTTCTGCAGCAGCGTCAGCGTCGCCTCATGGGTGATTTCGGCGGTCTCCAGATTGATCAGCGTATCGACGACATCGAACTCCGGCGCATTCTCGCGGAAATAGGAGCGGAAGCCGATCTCGCGCAATTCATGGCCGTGGAAACGATGGCTGCCGACGAAACAGGCGACCTTGCCGGGCTTCTTCGCCGTTCGCGCAATCGTCCAGGCGGCGGTGCGCCCGACCTTGCGGTTGTTGACGCCGACATAGGCGTCACGCACGCCGGTGGCGAGATCGGAAAGCAGCGAGAAGACCGGAATGCCGCGCTCTTTCAATTCCTCGACCGCCGTCGTCACCGCCGGATAATCCGGGCCGACGAGCGCAACGGCCTGATTGCGGGCGCCGAGCGTCTTGATCTTCTCGACGATCGCCGCCGGTGTGGCGGCGGAGGGAAAATCGATCTGCGTCTGGATGCGCGCGCTGGTCACCAAACGCGCTGCGGTTTCGATCTCGCGCACGAAGCTCTGGTAGAAGGCCTGCGTCGGTTTCTGCAGCAGGAAGGCCAGCTTATATTGCGGCAGATCCTCGAAGACGCGCTGCCGGATCAGGCCGACGGCATGATAGCCGATCTCCTGCGCCGCGTCATAGACCCGCCGCGCCGTTTCCTCGCGCACGCGGTGGCGGGCATTGAGAACCCGGTCGACGGTGGCGACGCTGACGCCGGAGGCGCGGGCGAGATCGGATATAGTGGGGCGGCGCATGACGTTCCTGATGGATTCAATCACGAATGCGAGCCATTCATGATTGTTTTTGATAGATTGCATCAAGCCTGCATTGAGCCTCTTCCGAAGTCAACCTATTCTCTTCGGCAACGGCATAACGGGAGGCGGACAATGGCGATCCAGGCAAAGAAACGAGACTACGACCTGCTCGGCGAAAGCGGCCGCACCGCCGTCGAGACGGGGCTGGCGGCAGCCGAATGGTATCACACCGATATTCCGCGCAAGGAGATGAAGGCGCTGATGCAGCGCTCCGATGCGCCGGCGATCCGTGACACCGTCATCTGGCTCGGCAGCATGGTCATCTTTGCCGGACTCGGCATCTACTTCTGGGGTTCGTGGATCGCACTGCCCTTCTTCCTCGCCTACGGCGTGCTCTACGGCTCGGCCTCCGACAGCCGCTGGCACGAATGCGGTCACGGCACCGCCTTCAAGACGCGCTGGATGAACGATGCCGTCTACCAGATCGCCTGCTTCATGATCATGCGCAATCCGGTGACCTGGCGCTGGAGCCATACGCGCCATCACACCGATACGGTGATCGTCGGCCGCGATCCCGAAATCGCCGTCATGCGGCCGCCGGATCTGTTCCGGCTGGTGCTCAATTTCTTCGGCATCCTCGACGCCTGGCATGCGATGGTGGACATGCTGCGTAACGCCTTTGGCGTCATCAGCGCGGCGGAAAAGACCTTCATTCCCGAGATGGAGCAGCCGAAGGCGATCCGTTTCGCCCGCATCTGGCTGGTGATCTATATCGCCACCATCGCCGCCGCGGTCGCCATGGGCTCGATCCTGCCGCTGATGCTGATCGGCCTGCCGCGCCTTTACGGCGCCTGGCACCATGTGCTGACCGGTCTGCTGCAGCATGGCGGCCTGGCCGACAACGTCATCGACCACCGGCTGAACAGCCGCACGGTCTATATGAACCCGATCAGCCGCTTCATCTACTGGAACATGAACTACCACGTCGAACATCACATGTTCCCGATGGTGCCCTACCACGCGCTGCCGAGGCTGCATGCGATGATCAAGCACGACCTGCCGGCGCCGAATCCGTCGATCTTGTCCGGCTATCGCGAGATGATCCCGGCCTTCCTGCGCCAGCTGCGCAACGAGGATTATTTCCTGAAGCGCGAACTGCCGGCCACGGCACGGCCTTATCGCGAAGAATTCCACACCGAGCTGGCTCCGGCCGCGCAATAATCACGATCGAGGGAGGATAAGATGAGCGGAAACTGGATCAAAGTCTGCGGCAAGGAGGAGATCGACGAAGAGGATGTCATCCGCTTCGATCACGACGGGCGCACCTTCGCCGTCTATCGCAGCCCCGACGATGAATTCTTCGCGACCGATGGGCTCTGCACCCATGAACATATCCATCTCGCCGACGGGCTTGTTATGGATGAGATCATCGAATGTCCGAAACATAATGGCCGCTTCAACTACAAGACGGGCGAAGCCAAGGGCGCACCGGTCTGCGTCAACCTCAAGACCTATCCGGTCAAGGTCGAAGGCGGCGCCGTCTTCATCTCGGTCTGAGGGAGGCTGCCGTGGCTCATTTCGTTATCCTGGGCGCCGGCGAATGCGGGGCGCGCGCCGCCTTCGCATTGCGGGAAAAGGGTTTTGACGGCGAGATCACGCTTGTCGGCGCCGAAACTCTTCATCCCTATGAACGCCCGCCGCTGTCGAAAGCGGGGGCCGCCGATGCAAGCGATCCGAAATTCATCGCGACGGTGGAAAAATATGAAGACAGCGGCATCCGGCTGCTGACCGGTCTGGAAGCCAGGGATTTCGACGCGGCATCCAGGACCGTCACGCTTTCCGACGGGACGACGCTTTCCTATGACAGGCTTCTGCTGGCGACGGGTGCCGCCGCGCGCGCTTTTCCCGGCGCGCCGGACGGCAGCGCCCATATTCGCTCGCTGCGGACGCATCATGATGCGGCGGCGCTGCGCGATGTGATGAAGCCGGGGAAGCATATCGCCATTATCGGCGGCGGCTTCATCGGGCTGGAACTTGCAGCGACCGCGCGCCTGCTCGGCGCCGCGGTCACCGTCATCGAGGGGCTGGAACGCGTGCTGAAGCGCGGCGTGCCCGAGGAGATCGCCCATCTCCTGACCGAACGCCACCGCGCCGAAGGCGTCGACCTCCGCTGCGGCGTCTCGATCGAAGCGCTGACTGCGGAAGGCGGCAAGGCGCTGATCCGGCTGTCGGGCGGCGAGGTCATCGAAGCCGACCTCGCCCTGGTCGGCATCGGCGCGCGGCCGAATGTCGAGATCGCCGAAAGGGCAGGGCTCACGATCGACAACGGCATATCAGTCGATCCCTATCTCCAGACATCGGCACCGGATGTTTTTGCCGCCGGCGACTGCTGCTCCTTCCCGCTGTCGATCTATGGCGGCCGGCGGGTGCGGCTCGAATCCTGGCGCAATGCCCAGGAGCAGGGCACATTGGCCGCGGCCAACATGCTCGGCCTCAATGAAGCTGTTTCGTCCGTGCCGTGGTTCTGGTCGGATCAATACGACATGACGCTGCAGATTGCGGGCCTTGCCGAAGGCGCCGTCACGCATCAGCGCCGCGACCTCGGCGCAGGCGCCTTCATTCTCTTCCATCTCGATGCCGGCGGGCGGTTGATTGCCGCCAGCGGCATCGGCCCCGGCAATGCGGTGGCGCGCGACATCCGCCTCGCCGAAATGCTCATCGCCGCCGGCGCCCATCCGGATCCGGCGGCACTTGCAGCCAGCGACATCAAACTGAAATCCCTGCTGGCCGCCTGAGCCGCCGGATATTTTCACCCGATATTTTCACCCAATATTTTCAAGGGAATTGACGATGAAGAAACATAGACGCGCGACCGTCGCCGATCTGCTTGCCGAAAAGGGCAAGCGCCAGCTCACCATGCTGCGTGTCACCTCGCTGGAGGAGGCGGAAGCGGCGGAAAAGGCGGGGATCGACATCGTCTCGGTGCCGCCCTCGCTGCTCGGCCCGGTCTTTCGCGAGATCGCCCCGACGCCCTTTGCCATTCCGGGCCTCGAATATGGCGACCATGTCTCGGCCGAGGACTATCTGCGCGCCGCCTTTGCCGCGCTGAAGGCCGGCGGCGACGCGGTCTATTGCGCCGCCAGCCTGCAGACGATCCGGCGCATGCGCGACGAGGGCATCCCGGTCTGTGGCCATCTCGGGCTGATCCCATCGAAGGCCACCTGGACTGGCGGCTTCCGCGCCGTCGGCAAGACGGCGGCAAGTGCGGCCGAGATCTGGCGGCAGACCAAGGCGCTGGAAGAGGCCGGCGCCTTCGCCGCCGAAATCGAAGTCGTGCCCGCTGATGTCGCTGCCGCCATCAGCAGCAACACCTCGATGCTGATGATCTCCATGGGCGCCGGCAGCGGCTGCGACGCCCAATATCTCTTCGCCGACGACGTGCTCGGCGCCAATCGTGACCACTATCCCCGCCATGCCAAGGTCTATCGCAACTTCGCCGCCGAACACGACCGGCTGCAGCGCGAACGCATCGCCGCCTTCAGCGAATTCGCCGAGGATGTCAAAACAGGCGCCTATCCGGAAAAGCGCCACAACGTCGGCATCGACGAGGCGGAACTGAAGGTTTTCCTGCAGCAGTTGAGAAGTGAGACGGGGAATAGGTGAGGGCGCTGGGGAGAAGGGGGAACCTACCGTTGGCTTCCGTCCCGCCCTGTGTCAGGAATGATCCGTTCGACCCAACCGGAACGGAGTATTCGGGCCCCTGTGACGATCGGCTTTGCGCATGCGGAATTGATTGCGGTGCTCGTCGCGGTGACGGGGGACGAGCCGCGCGTGATGACGATCCGTTCCGGCAATGCGCTGCCGTCAGGCCCCTTCGAAATGGGCCATCGCACCCTGCAATCGGGCCTGCGCGAATGGGTGCAGGAGCAGACCGAGCATCCCGTCGGCTATCTCGAACAGCTCTATACCTTTGCCGACCGCGACCGGAACAACGATATCCCGGGCGGTCGGACGATCTCGATCAGCTATCTCGGCCTCGTCAACGAGCAATCGGGCGCCGGGCGGCCGGGATGGCACGGCTGGTACGAATATTTTCCCTGGGAAGATCATCGGCAGGGCCGCCCGGTGGTGCTGGATGAGATCATGGCGCGCCTGAAGGCCTGGGCCGATGCCGATCCGCCCAGGCGCGACCACCGCCATCGCCGGGCGGATTTCACCTTCGGCCTCGACGGCGGCGGCTGGAACGAGGATCTGGCGCTGCAGCGCTACGAACTGCTTTACGAGGCGGGGCTCGTCACTGAGGCCGGATGCGAAGCGGAGACCAATCTCGGCCGGGCGATGTTTGCCGATCATCGCCGGATTCTCGCGACCGGAATCGCCCGGCTGCGCGCCAAGATCAAATACCGCCCCGTCGTCTTCGAGCTGATGCCGGAGAGTTTTACCCTTCTGCAGCTGCAGCGCGCCATCGAGGCGCTCGCCGGCCTGACGCTGCACAAGCAGAATTTCCGCCGGCTGATCGAACAGCAGGAACTGGTCGAGGAAACCGGCGGCACCGAAAGCGAAACCGGCGGCCGGCCGGCCAAGCTCTTCCGCTTCCGCCACACGGTGCTCGAAGAACGGGCGTTGGCCGGAACGAAATTACCGCTCTCCCGCAATTGACATATGCTCATGGTGAGAATATCTATTTGTCCATGATATGCTCAAACAGAGCATAATTAGGAGCCGGCCATGAATCATCCTGTTTCCGCATCCTCGCTCTATGAACGCGTCAGCCGCGTCATTCCCAAAGCCGAATGGATGACCTTCGAAAACGACGTCGACGCCATCCTCGAACTCAAGCGTCGCCGCAACGCCGTCATCCTCGCCCATAACTACCAGACGCCGGAGATCTTTCACGGGGTGGCCGATATCGTCGGCGACAGCCTGGCGCTCGCCCGCAAGGCGATCGAGGTCGACGCCGATGTAATCGTGCTGGCCGGCGTGCATTTCATGGCCGAAACCGCCAAGCTGTTGAATCCCGAAAAAACCGTGCTGATCCCCGATCTCGGCGCCGGCTGTTCGCTGGCGGATTCGATCACGCCCGAGGATATTGCCCTGCTGCGCCAGGCCCATCCCGGCGTGCCTATTATCACCTATGTCAACACCTCGGCCGCGGTGAAGGCCGCCTCCGACATCTGCTGCACCTCGGGCAATGCCAAGCAGGTGGTGGAATCGCTCGGCGTGCCGAAGGTGCTGATGATCCCCGACGAATATCTGGCGCGCAATGTCGCCCGCGAGACGGATGTCGAGATCATCGCCTGGCACGGCCATTGCGAAGTGCATGAACTCTTCACCGCCGAGGATGTGCGCCAGCTGCGCGAAAACCATCCCGGCGTCACCGTGCTCGCCCATCCCGAATGCCCGCCCGAGGTGGTGGCGGAAGCCGATTTCGCCGGCTCCACCGCCGTCATGTCGGATTATGTCGGCAGGCAGAAGCCGGCGCGCGTCGTGCTGCTCACCGAATGTTCGATGAGCGACAATGTCGCCGTCCACCACCCCGATGTCGAGTTCATTCGTCCCTGCAATCTCTGCCCGCATATGAAGCGGATCACCCTTGCCAATATCCGCGCCGCACTTGAGGAAAACCGCCACGAAGTGACGGTCGATCCGGCGATTGCCGTGGCCGCGCGCCGTGCCGTCGAAAGGATGCTGGCGATATGACCGAGCTTCTCGAGCACCTTGCCGGACGCACGGTCATCGTCGGCAGCGGCCTTGCCGGGCTGATGACCGCGCTGACACTGGCGCCGGAACCCTGCGTCATCGTCACCCGCGCCGCCCTCGGCGCGGAGACGTCGAGCGCCTGGGCACAAGGCGGCATTGCCGCCGGCATGGGCGCCGACGACAGCGCGGCGCTGCATCTGGCCGATACGCTTGCCGCCGGCGACGGCCTCTGCGATCCCGCAATCGCCGCCGGCATCGTTGCCGAAGCACCGGCGGCGATCGCCGCACTGGAGCAGGCCGGTGTGCGTTTCGACCGCAATGGCGCGGGCAAACTGTCGCTCGGGCTGGAGGCCGCTCACAGCCGCCGCCGTATCGTCCATGCCGAAGGCGACGGCTCGGGTGCGGCGATCGTCGCCGCGCTGGTGCGGGCGGCCAAGCAAACGCCCGCCATATCCGTGCTCGAAGGTTTTGAGGCGCGGCGGATTCTGCTGGATGACGAGCGCATCGCCGGCCTGCTCTGCGCGACCCCGAGCGGCGGCGCCATTCTGCCGACCTCGAAGCTGGTGCTCGCCACCGGCGGCATCGGCGGGCTTTATGAGGCCACCACCAATCCGATGGGCAATTTCGGCCAGGGGATCGCGCTTGCCGCAAGGGCCGGCGCCGATCTCGCCGATATGGAATTCGTGCAGTTCCATCCGACGGCGCTCGATTCCCGCCGCAAACCCCTGGCGCTGGTCAGCGAGGCGGTGCGCGGCGAGGGGGCCTTGCTCATCAACGAACGCGGCGACCGGTTCATGGCCCGCATTCCAGGCGCCGAGCTTGCGCCGCGTGACGTGGTGGCGCGCGCCATCAGCGCCGAGATCGCCCGCGGCGGCCGGGTCTTCCTCGATGCCCGCGCGGCCCTCGGCAGCCGGTTTGCCACACGCTTTCCCGTCATCGCGGCCCTTTGCGGCGAGGCCGGCATCGACCCGGCGGCAGACCTCATTCCCGTGCGCCCGGCCGTTCACTATCACATGGGCGGCGTTGCCACGGACGCGAATGGCCGCAGCTCGGTTCCCGGCCTCTGGGTCGTGGGCGAGGCGGCCTCGACCGGCCTGCACGGCGCCAACCGGCTCGCCAGCAATTCGCTGCTGGAGGCGGCTGTCATGGGCATGCGGGCGGCGCGCGACATCTCGGCCATGCCGGCAGGCTCTGCCGGCGCCATCGTCGCCGAGAAGCTGCCGGCACCGGCCGATGCATCACTCGTCCGGCCGATCGTCTCGCGTCATCTCGGTGTGCTGCGCAACGCCGGTGCGCTGGAGGACGCGATCGCCGCATTGCTGCCGCTTGCCGAAGGCAACGGCCCTGCCGCCGATCCGGCTATCGTGGCGCTCTCGATCGCCGTCTTTGCCAGCCTGCGGATGGAATCGCGCGGCGCCCATGCCCGCACCGATTTTCCGCTGAAGCTTGCCCAGGCGAACCGGCGGCAGATGCGCCTTTCCCAAGCGCTGGAGATCGCCCGCGCCACGGCGCCCTATGCCTTTGCCCCTCGCTACGCCCTTGCAAGGAGTGCCTGATATGAGCCTCGTTCCCCTTCCGCGCCTGATCGTCGAGCCGTTGGTACGGGCAGCCCTGCTCGAAGATCTCGGTCTTGCCGGCGATATCACCTCGGCATCGGTCATCCCTCACGATCATCGCTCAACGGTCATCATGGCCGCTCGCCAGCCGGGCGTGATCGCCGGCCTCGATGCCGCCGAACTCGCCTTCACCCTCGTCGATCCGGAGATCGTCCTGCGCCGCCATCTCCAGGATGGCGATGCGGTCAAGCCGGGCGACGTGATCGCCACCATCGAAGGTCCGTCGCGCGGCTTGCTCACCGCCGAGCGCACCGCGCTGAACTTCCTCGGCCATCTCTCCGGCATCGCCACCGTGACGGCGGAGATCGCCGCCACCATCCGCGGCACCAAGGCTAGCGTCGCCTGCACACGCAAGACGACGCCGGGGCTGCGGGCGCTGGAGAAATATGCGGTGCGGGCCGGCGGCGGCATGAACCACCGTTTTGCGCTGCATGACGCGGTGCTGATCAAGGACAATCACGTCGCCATCTCAGGCGGCGTCGCCGAGGCGATCCGCCGGGCGCGGGCCGGCATCGGCCATCTGGTGAAGATCGAGGTCGAAGTCGACACCCTCGATCAGTTGCGCGAAGCGATGGAGACCGGCGTCGATGCCGTGCTCCTCGACAATATGACGCCGGATCAGCTGCGCCAGGCCGTCGCCATCGTCGCCGGCCGGGCGATCACCGAGGCCTCCGGCCGTGTCACGCCGGCAACGGCTGCCGCAATCGCCGCCTCCGGCGTCGACCTCATCTCCGTCGGCTGGCTGACGCACAGCGCGCCGGTGCTCGATATCGGGCTCGATTTCGTTGCGGCTGCGGCAACAGCTTGAACAACGTGCCGAATTGGGACGCAAAAACACCTGCCATGAAAGTGTCGGCCAAGCATCTTCTCGGCGAGCGACGTGCAAAAATGCAAATAATCGCTGAAATTTCTTCTTTTTATAGCAAAGGCCGCTATGCGCGGCGGCTTTATAGCTTTAACATGATTTCTTGACCGCCGGTGCGTTTACGCGCCTTGGCTTCAGGGGTGAGAACCGAGATGCAACGGACATCCGGGCAAAAGTCGACGAACAGGCTGTGCCTGCTCGGAAGACCGCGATTGCTGGCGGCGGGGAAGGAACTCCCCTTGCCGGAGAAGTCTTATTTTCTCCTCGCCATGCTCGCCGCCGAAGCCGATCTCGAACTCGACCGCGAAACCGTCAGGCGGCAGCTCTGGCAATCGGAACTGCCGGAAAAACGGGCCGGCAGCCTGCGCCAGCTCCTGGCGCGCATCGAACAGAGCATTCCCGCCGGTCTTCCGCCGCTGCTGGCCGCGACCCGAACCCATATCGGGCTTGCCGACGGCTGGGAGGTCGATGTCCATATCCTGAAGCAGAAAGGGCCGCTTGCCCCCGAAGACAGCGATATGCTGAACGGCGAGTTGCTCGAAGGCGCCAAATCGCCGACCCAGGGCGCCGAGGACTGGCTGACGTTCGAGCGCCAGCGTATCGATGAATTGCGCTCAGCCCATCTCACCCGGCTGATTGAAACGTCGGAAGACAGATCGGAAGACGAGCAGGTGGCGCTGGCCCGACGCCTGCTGCAGCTCGACCCCGCCAATGAGACGGCCTATCGCGCCCTGATGCGCACCTATATCAGGCTGAACGATCCGGCCGCCGCTCGTCAGGCCTATCTGAAGTGCAAGAGCCAGCTGAAGGACGACTTCGACACCGAGCCGGAGGAAAGCACCACAGCGCTTGCCCGCGAACTCGGCCTGATCCCTGCAGCACAAGTTACCGCGCCGGAGCGCCCGCCGGCATCAGGCATATCGGCCGATCTGCTCGGCCAGCCGCGCATCATCATCCTGCCGCCGGAAAGCATCTTCACCGATCCGCTGATGGAGCGCGTCGGCCGAGCGCTTCTCGAAGACGTCACCATCGGCCTCAGCCAGCAGCGCGGTTTCAAGGTGATTGCGGCCCATACCAGCCTGGAGATCCTCAGCCGCTCGATCGATCCGTCCCGTGCCGTGCCCGGCCCGCTCGACCTCAGCTTCGACTATGCGGTCTACGTCACCATCCAGGGCCGCGACGAGGATGTCTTTGCCACCTGCCGGCTGACACGGACGACGACCTCGGAGGTGATCTGGGCACTGGAACTGCCGCTGGTCATGCAGAAGATCAGCGAATCCTTCGCGCATCTGACGCGGCGGATCGTCTCCTCGCTCGCCGACACGATCGAGCGCCACGAACTGGCGATGCCGATCGGCGACGCGCCGGCCTCTGCCTACCGCCTTTACCTGGAAGGCAAGCGGCTGATCGCCCAGACCGACCTGCAGCATCTGCGCCAGGCGCGCAAATGGTTCAAATCCTCGCTCAATCGTTATGAGCATTTCTCGGCCGCCCATGCCGGCGTGTCGCGCGCGCTCGGCATGGAATGGCTGATCCGCGGCATGCGGGACAAGGAACTGCTCGATGAGGCGAACGGTGCTGCGCGGCTGGCGCAGCAGTCCGATCCCAATAGCGGCCGGGCCTACCGCGAGCTTGGCTTCGTGGCGCTGTATCGCCGCCGCTTCGACGAAAGCCTGGAATATTTCCAGCAGGCCCAGGATCTCAATCCCAACGATGCCGACATCCTTGCTGATTTCGCCGACGCGCTTTCCCATGACGGCGATTTCGACCGGGCGCTGGAGCTCAGCCGCGCCGCTTTTAAACTCAATCCGCTGCCGCCGGACTATTATTACTGGAACCTCGGCGGCATCCACTTCATGCGTGAAGAGTATGAAAAGGCGATCGACGCGCTGGAGCCGGTAAAGGCGAAACAGGCGACGGCGCGTCTGCTGGCCGCCTCGCATGCCATGGCAGGCGATACGGCCAAAGCCGGGAATTATGCCAGGACGGTTCTGGAAAACTTCCCGGATTTCCGCAGCGAGGATATCCGTCACTTCGTCCCCGATCGCGATCCTGCCTTTACCGAACCGCTGATAAAAGGCCTGCAACTGGCCGGTCTTCCCTGATTGCATCGCCTTTTAACGAAGCCTGTAACGCTTAAATGACGCAGGCAATGTTTCCTTCCGATGGTTAACGGCAGCAAGGCGCTGCCCAATCAATCGGAGATGGATCATGAAGACGAATGCTGAAACTGCCGCAGTTCAGACCCAGTCCCTGCGCTTCTCTGCAGCTGCCAAGGCAGCCATGAAACAGGACGAACTCAACATTTCCGCCAATGCGCTCGAGAGCCTGACGCACGCGCTGAGGTTCCGCTAAGGGCGAGATCGGTATGTCCGCTTTCACCGGCCCAGAGCAATTCCAGCAAAAGTGTGCAGCGGTTTTGCGTCCGGAATTGCGTGAAAACCAAGAGAGAGAGCATTTTCGCGATTCGAGGAAAAACGAGGATGCTCTTGAAACGCTTGCCGGTGATCTCGAACGGTCATCGGCCGGCGTCAGCGATTATCATGACCGCGCCGTCACGCCGGCTCAGACGCTTGCCGCCATCAGGCCGCATCTGCGCGAATTCGGCATCACCCGCGTCGGCCTGCTGACCGCGCTCGACGTCCTGAACATTCCCGTCGCCTTCGCCACGCGGCCGAATAGCCATACGCTCTCGGTCTTTCAGGGCAAGGGGATCGACAATGACGCCGCCATGACCTCGGCCGCCATGGAAGCGATCGAGACGCGGATCGCCGAAATTCCACCCGCCGACCTGACGCAGGCGACGGTCGAAAGCATGCGGGCGGCACATGCCGCCATGATCGATCTCGACAATGTCGCGCGCTGCGCACCCGACGAGATCGGCAGCGGCCCCATCCCCTGGTGCTCCGGGCTCGACATCCTGTCCGGCAGCCGCGTTTTCGTGCCCTGGTGGCTCGTCGGCCTCGACCACCGCGGCGACCGGCCGCCAGGCTTCGAGCAGTCGAGCGATGGGCTCGCCTCCGGCAACACGCCGTCAGAAGCGGTGCTGCACGGGCTTTGCGAGTTGGTGGAGCGCGACGCCTGGGCTCTGGCCCAGCTGAAATCGCCGCAGCGCCTGAAAGACAGCCGGATCGACCCCGCCTCTTTCGGCGATGCGGTCATCGACATCATGACCGATCGGATCGCGCGCGCCGGCATGCGGCTGCTGCTGCTCGATATGACCACCGATATCGGCGTTCCCGCTTTTCTCGCTGTCATCATGCCCGGCAATCTTTCCGACCGCGTCGATGCGCGCTGGGCCCATGTCTGCGGCGGCTGCGGCTGCCACCCCGACCCCGTGCGCGCCGCGCTGCGCGCCATCACCGAAGCGGCACAGAGCCGGCTGACCGCGATTGCCGGCAGCCGCGACGATTTCTCGCCGCGCATCTATCGGCGGCTCGACCGGAGTGCGGCGATGCAGCAGGTGGTCGAGCTCTGCGAGGGCGACGGCCGGATGCGCGCCTTCCAGCCCCGTCAGGGCAGAGCTGCGACGATCCAGGCAACCATCGGCCAGATTGCCGGGCGGCTGGCGGCAGCAGGCATCGAGCAGATCGTCGTCGTGCCCTTTGCGCACCGGGCTCTGCCGGTCTCCGTCGTCAGGGTCATCGTGCCGGGCCTGGAGGTCGATATATCGGGCCAGTACGTCCAGCTCGGCCTGCGCGCGGTCAATACCATCAGAGGAGCCCAATCATGAAGGTGCTGTTCGTCGGTCCGAGCCTTGGCAGCGATCTCGCCGCGGCGAGAGCCATGTCCCCCCGCATCGATTTCCGGCCGCCGGCCGCCTGCGGCGATATCCTGAAAGCCGTTCACGATGGCGCCACCGCCATCGGCCTCGTCGACGGCTATTTCGGCGATCTGCCGTCGGTCTGGCACAAGGAAATTCTTTTCGCCCTCGACCATAATGTCGCCGTTGCCGGCGGCGCCAGCATGGGCGCGTTGCGGGCAGCCGAATGCGCGCCTTTCGGCATGGTCGGGATCGGTTCGATCTTCGAGGATTACGAGGCCGGACGGCTGCTCGACGACGAGGCCGTCGCTCTGGTGCATGCGCCGCAGGCGCTCGGCTGGCTGCCGCTTTCGGTGCCCTGGGTCGATTTCGAGCCGACGATCGATGCGCTTCTTGCCGGCGGCGAGATCTCGCCCGGCGAGCGCAAGAAACTGCTGTTGGCCGGACGTTTCCTGCATTTCTCCGAACGCACCTATGCCAAGGTCGTCGACGAGTGCCATTTCCGCAAGCCGCGCCGCGACACCATCCTCGCTGCCATCCGCGGCAATCGCGTCGAGCGCAAGCGAAACGACGCCCGGCTGGTGCTGGAATGGCTGCGCCGGGACGAATTCCTGCCCGTCGACCGTGACTGGCACTTTGCCGCCACCTCGCATTGGCAGCTTCTGCACGCCGAAGTCACGCGCAATAAGGTTCCTGTAACGCTTGAATAACGGTCGCGGCGGAAGATGCAGTGGTGATGGAATCTTAGGTTTCGCGACCAAAGGGGCGGGAACGATGTTTGAACAACACAACGAGCCTACGGGCAGCGAATACGCAAGGATCTTCCGGCTGCTGTCGGCAGCCAAGGAGGAGGCTGAAAAGCTTCAGCTGCGTAATCTGATGCACCTGACGAACATGGCGCTGCTGCAGGTCGTCATCGATTGGGACGGCATAGATCCCGACAGGGAGCTAGACGTCAATCTCGAGAAGCTGCTCGGCAGCAAGGCCAAGATCGCAATGAAGGATGCCAGCGAGAATCTGATCCTGATCAATCCCCATTGATCCCGGATCAATCCTGATTGATCCCGATCGACCCCGTTGATCTCAATCGATTCCCATCGATCCCGATCAATCTCACTTGATCCTGATCGGTCCCCATCGACGGCAAATTGATCCGATCAAGGACAGTTGATCCTGATCGATTGCTGTTATCCTGATTGATCCCGTTCGCCAGTGATCCTCATGCGGTCCGTTAGGATCGCGTGAAGGCCTGCCGGTCTATTCGGCGGCGTCCGCTTCCAGCTGCTCGGTATGAGCGATCGCCTGGACGAGCTTCAAGATCTTCTTGCGAAGCGCTTCGTTCTTGATCGAGAAGAACGCCGCATTGAGAAGCACGCCTTCGCGCGAAATCACGAATTCCTCGCTGGGGGCCGGGTTGTCGTTGGCAGTATCCGGCGCGGCCATGTCGTCGAAAAACGTCCTGACGTCGACCTTCAGAGCGCCGGCGATTTCCACCAGCATGCTTGCGGAAACGCGGTTGGAGCCCTTTTCGTATTTCTGGATCTGCTGGAACGTTACGCCGACGCGATCTCCGAGTTCCGTCTGCGAGACCTTCCTCAGCAGACGCTGTATACGGATCGTCTTTCCGACGTGGACATCCACTGCATGTGGTTCTTCTTTCATTTGTTTCCCTCCTGAGGACACCGGATATGAAGTTATTCGCCAAATCCGTATCTGACAACTTTTACCTGAGATGACGAAAGCTAGCAATTGTCCGGTGGTAAGTCGTCCCAAACCGAAACACTTGCGTTACTTCATCCTTACCCAAGCAAAAGACATGCCAAAGTAGCACTTTTGCAAGTCACAGCACATCACAGGATTTCGCGACCTCAAAGCGACCAGAGGCGCTGCGCATTGGCGAAAAGCAGCTTGGAACGCTCCGTCTCGCTGCTGGAGGAAAGCATGGCATGGGTCGCCGCGACCCAGGTGGAAAGGCCGCCGCCGAGCGTGCAGACCGGCCAGTCGCTGCCCCAGACGACACGATCCCAGCCGAAGCTTGCAGTCACATGCTCGATATAGGGCCGCAGCGTCTCAGCCGTCCAGCTCTCGGCATCGGCATAGGCGACGACGCCGGAGATCTTGCAGACGACGTTCGGCCGGCGGGCAATCTCCGATAAGCCGGCTTTCCATGGCGCGAAGGCATCGGAGCGGATATCCGGCACGCCGCAATGGTCGAGGACGAATTGCACATCCGGCGCGAGATCGACGAGGGCGGTGACGCGGCTCGCCTGGTGCGGCAGTGTGCAGAGGTCGAAGGTCAGGCCGCTGCCGCCGATGCGCCGGATATTTTCGCGAAACAGGACGCCTTCGGAAACCTCGTCCGGCACCACATGCAGCACGCGGCGGAAACCCTTGACGAACGGATCGGCCTTCTGCCGCTCGAGATAGGCGGGAAAACCTTGCTCTTCCGGCCGGCACGAGACGATGGCGCCGACCAGCAGACTGCCTGCCTTTTTGGCAATGCTTGCCACGTGATCGGTCTCGGCCTGCATGGCGGCGGGATCGACATCGACCTCCATGTGAAGCGCCGCGGTGATACCACAGCGCCGGGCCTCGGCCGCATAGGTCTCGTAGAGGAAATCATGATCGAGAGCGGGCGCCTGGGAGAGCCAGGGATAGGGCAGCGCCGAACGATCGACGATATGCAGATGGGTGTCGATAAACACGCTCTTCTCCTCCAGGGGTGTTTTGCGGCAACCTATCTCTGGTGAATGGATTGTTCAAATAGAAATTTCTCGTACCGGTGGCTGCCCCTCACCCTAACCCTCTCCCCGTAAAAGACGGGGAGGGGGGACGTGCCCTGCGAAAGGCTGGTGGGGACGGAGAGGTCGCGGCTTGGTCCCTTCGCCCCGCGAGCGGGGGTCCGAAGGACGGGTCGAGACCCGTGGCTCGACCCCGGTCGGTGCCGGCAGGCGGATGAGGGGCCGGCATCACAGTCGTCATCACCCGGAATTCGCCACATCCGCCCCGGCCAACAGCGAAAGCTGGGCGGCGGCCTTCTGCACCAGCATCACCGCCTGGGTGATATCGGGCGCGGACGGCGCATTGACGAGCGCGATGAAAGGGCAGGTGAGGGCGGCGATGCAGCGGCGGTCCGGCCCGAGGACGGGTGCGGAAAGATTGTAGACGCCCGATGTCTGGGCGCTCGCCATCATCTCGTAGCCGCGCTCGCGGATCTGGTCGAGGCGATCGTAGAATTCCGGCCCGAGTTCGATATCGGCGCGGCTGCGCACATGTTCGGAGATCATCATCTCCCGCTCCTCCGCGCTGCGGAAGGCGAGCAGCACATGCCCCGAACCGGTGTCGAACAGGCTGATATGAGCGCCGACGCGGATCGAGAACCCCCAGTAATCAGGCGCCTCCTGCTGGGCGATGACGACGGCAGCACCGCGGTCGAAGACGGCAAGATGATTGGCCTGGCGCGTGCGCTGGGCGAGCTCGCGCATCAGCGGCGTGGCATAGGAGGCAAGCCGGCGCACCGGCGCGTGCAATTGCGCAAGACCGAAGAGCTTCAGCGTCAGCGAATAACGGTCGCCGTCCAGCCGGGTGACGTAACCGCGGCGCACCAGACGGTCGAGCATGCGGTAGAATTCATTGGGGCTGCGGTCGAGCCGCTTGGCGATTTCAGCCTGGGTGAGACCGCTGTCGACGCCGGCGAGCAATTCCAGAATATCGAGACCCTTGTCGAGCGCAGGGGCGCGGTAGCGGTCTGACTCGTCGGTCTCCATTCCTTCCTCCTGTGAATATGGCTCTGCATATACGCAGAACCGCCGCCGGAAAAGGAAAAGTTTAGGCTTGCCTCTTGGCTAATCGTCTGTTTGTCTATAAACAGACAAATCATCACTGAAAACGCTGGCGGGGCGGCGCGCGCGGCGAGAGTGCCGAAGGCGGCCAAGCGGCAAGATCACAAGCAGCCTGGCAGGGAGGAAGACAATGCAGCGCATGGGAACGATCCTGCGGGGGCATGCCTTGCCAGAGGCCGGTCGAAGCGCGCAAAGAAGACAGATGGCGGCGACAATGATGATGGAGCCATTCCGCTATCGCCACCAGCCTTCGTCAAAACATGAACTGCATTCCATCGCTCGGCGTAGACAATTCCAGAAAAGGCCCGTGACATGACAAACAAACTTTCCGGCAAGTCCGTTCTCATCACCGCCGCCGGCCAGGGCATCGGCCGGGCGACGGCGGCAGCCTTTGCCGCGGCCGGCGCCAAGGTCCACGCAACCGACATCAATACCGACGCGCTGGCGACGCTGGCGGCGCAAACCGGGGTTTCGACCCATCAGCTGAACGTGCTCGAAGAGGATGCGGTCAATGCCCTCGTCGCCGAGATCGGCGCGGTCGACGTGCTGTTCAACTGCGCCGGCTTCGTTCATGCCGGCTCGATCCTCGAGATGAAGGATTCCGATTTCGAATTCGCTCTCGATCTCAACGTCAAGGCGATGATACGCACCATCCGGGCAGTGCTGCCCGGCATGCTCGAGCGCAAGGACGGGTCGATCATCAACATGGCCTCCGTCGCCTCCAGCATCAAGGGCGTGCCGAACCGCTTCGCCTATGGCGTCACCAAGGCGGCGGTGATCGGGCTGACCAAATCCGTCGCCGCCGATTATGTCGCCCAAGGCATCCGTTGCAACGCCATCTGCCCCGGTACGGTGGAAAGCCCGTCGCTGCAGGATCGCATGCGCGCCCAGGGCGATTACGATGCGGCCCGCGCCGCCTTCATCGCCCGCCAGCCGATGGGCCGGCTCGGCTCGCCAGAGGAGATCGCCGATCTCGCCGTCTATCTCGCCGGCGCCACCTATACCTCGGGTCAGGCAATCGCCATCGACGGCGGCTGGACGATCTGACGTCAGCCGATGATACGGCCGGCAGCCCGCCGGCCGGCCACCGCCTTCGGCCCACACAATGATAATCGGGAGGAACAACCATGACCCGCATCACCGATCTCCGCGTCTTCGACCTCCGCTTTCCCACGTCGCAAAGCCTGGACGGATCCGATGCGATGAACCCCGATCCGGATTATTCGGCCGCCTACGTCATTCTCGATACGGATGCATCAGGCCTTACCGGCCACGGCCTGACCTTCACCATCGGCCGCGGCAACGACATTTGCTGCATGGCGATCGAGGCCATGCGCCACCTCATCGTCGGCGCCGACCTCGCCGAGGTGCTCGCCCATCCCGGCCGGTTCTGGCGGCACCTGACCAGCGACAGCCAGCTGCGCTGGATCGGCCCTGATAAGGGCGCCATTCATCTGGCGACCGGCGCCGTCGTCAACGCTGTCTGGGATCTGCTTGCCAAGCAGGCGGGAAAACCCGTCTGGCGGCTCGTCGCCGAAATGTCGCCGGAAGAGATCGCCGATATCGTCGACTATCGTTATCTCACCGACGTGCTGACCCGCGACGAGGCGATCGAGATCCTCAAGCGCGCCGAAGCCGGCAAGGCCGAACGCATCGCCATCCTCGAAAAAGAGGGTTACGCCTGCTACACGACCTCGGCCGGCTGGCTCGGTTATGAAGACGAGAAACTGCGCCGCCTCTGCCGCGAGGCGATCGACGCCGGCTTCAACCACATCAAGATGAAGGTCGGCCGCGACCTGGACGACGATATCCGCCGCTTGCGGATCGCCCGCGAGGTGATCGGCCCCGATCGTTACCTGATGATCGACGCCAACCAGGTCTGGGATGTCGGCCAGGCGATCGACTGGGTCAAGGCACTGTCCTTTGCCAAGCCCTTCTTCATCGAGGAACCCACCAGCCCCGACGACGTCGCCGGCCACCGCAAGATCCGCCAGGCAATCAGCCCGGTAAAGGTCGCGACCGGCGAGATGTGCCAGAACCGCATCATGTTCAAGCAGTTCATCGCGGAGGGCGCGATCGATATTGTGCAGATCGATTCCTGCCGCATGGGCGGGCTGAACGAGGTCCTCTCCGTGCTGCTGATCGCCGCCAAATTCGGCCTGCCGGTCTGGCCGCATGCCGGCGGCGTCGGCCTCTGCGAATATGTGCAGCATCTGTCGATGATCGATTATGTCGCCGTGTCGGGCACCAAGGACGGCCGCGTCATCGAATATGTCGATCATCTCCATGAACACTTCCTCGATCCCTGCCGGATCGAGAACGCCGCCTATATGCCGCCGACCCTGCCGGGCTTCTCCATCGAGATGAAACCGGCCTCGATCAGCAACTATACGTTCCGAGGGTAAGGAAACCTCGCCGTCCGCATGTTAAATTCCTGATTTCGACAGTCTTTCTTGTCGACGATGGACTTCCAATCTGACAGGACTGCTCCAATTCTCTTGGAGGCGGCGAAGCTTGCTTTTTTTAGCTGTCGGGAATATTTTTGAAACGTGAATGTGGAGGGGGCTCTGCACCAGCAGGCCAGCAAATTTTATTGAACAGAAACAATAGAATGTTTGCGATCGAGCCATGCCCAAGTTTCACGATGTCAGGAGACTGTGCGCTTATCTGCTGACCGCTGCGGCAATACTGCTGTCGGCCGGCATCGGGCATGCCGCCGTTACGGAAGAGAGCGGGCGCCGCGTCGCCCTCGTCATCGGCAACTCGGTCTATAAGACGCTGCCCTCGCTCCCCAATCCCGCCAATGACGTCGAAGAGGTCGCGAGCACGCTGCGGGCGGCCGGTTTCGACGTGACGATCGGCGTTAATGTCGACCGCATCGGGCTCGAAGATACGGTGCGCCGCTTCCTGCGCTCGACCAGCCATGCCGATGCCGGCCTGATCTATTATTCGGGCCACGGCATTCAGGTCGGCGGACAGAATTTCCTCGTGCCGGTCGATGCGACGCTGGAGACGCCCTATGACGTCGAGACCCAGACCATGCCGCTCGACCTCATCCTGAACCACCTGAAACAGAATTCGCGGGTGCAGCTGATCTTCCTCGACGCCTGCCGCAACAATCCCTTCAACGCCCAGAAATTCTGGATGGCGGAAAAGCTGGAACCGGTCGGCGCCACCCGCGGCCTTGCGCGCATCGACAGCGATCTCGGCAGCCTGATCGCCTTTTCCACCGAGCCGGGCCAGGTGGCGCTCGATGGCGAGGGCGCGCTCAGCCCCTATTCCGAATCCTTCATCAAACGCGCCAGCGAACCCAACAAGGAAATCCGCCAGGTCCTGACCGACGTGCGCCGCGACGTGATCGCCATGACCAACGGCAAGCAGGTCCCCTGGGAAAACTCCTCGCTGATGGACAGCTTCTATTTCATTCCGGCGCCGCCGCCGCCGAGCGTCGAAGCGATGCAGCAGGTGAGCGTGCCGGAGGGTGCCGCCGCCACGAAGCTGCCGATCGCCCCACCGCATGACGAGACCGGCGCAGCACTGCTCGTCACCCTGAACCAGCTTCCCCAGACCGGCAAACTCAGCTTCGACGGCAAGCCGGTCGAACAGGGCGCCAAGATGCCGGTCGCGGCGCTGACGGCGCTGAGCTATGATTCAACCGGTGTCGCCGCCGGAACCGTCGGCCTGATCGGTTATACCGTCAGCGATCCCTATGGCCAGGCGACGCAGGGCGTCGTTGCCATTACCGTCTCGGCCGATGCCGGCGCCAAGCTCGCCCAGCTCGAACAGCAAAAACAGACAAGGCTTGCCGATGCGGATGCCTATCTGAAGACGCTGCCGCGCGACATCGACGCCATCATCGGCGTCGGACCTGTCGCCGCCGCTCTGCCTGAAGTCCCGGCATCGGCTGCGGAAATGACCTTCAAGGTGGCGGCCCTGCCCGACAAGGGCACGCTGCGGGCCGGAGACCGGGTGATCGGGCTCGGCCATGTGCTTGAAACCGCCGATATTGCGGCACTTTCCTACGAGCCGCAGATCGGCACCGAAACCCAGCCTTTCGCCCTGACGCTGCAGGCCGCCAATGAAAATCTGCCGCCGGCCACCATCACCTTCAAGCCGGTGCTCGACGCCTGCGACACCGCAGCCGCAGCCCCTCTCGACCTGCAGGGTGTGACTTCGGGCAAACTGCCAAACGAGATCGATCCGGCCATCGCGATGCCGGCCTGCACGGACGCAATAAAGACCTATCCTCAGGTGGCGCGTTTCGTCTACCAGCTCGGCCGCGCCCAGCTTGCCAACCGCGACACCAAGACGGCGTTCGCGACGATCAAGAAGGCAATGGATGCCGGGCATATCCGGGCTATCTACGAGCTGTCGAGCCTTTACGAGTTCGGCGCCTCCGTTCCGCGTGATGCCGCCAAGGCAAGCGAGATCGCCAAGGGCGGTGCGGCCAAGGGTGATCCCTTTGCCCTGCACAGCTATGGCAAGGCGCTCTACTACGGCCGCGGCACCAAGGCCGATCAGCAGCTGGGTTTGCGCCTGATGCTGCAGGCCGCCGATCTCGGCCATACCTATGCGATGAATGAACTCGGCTATATCTTCCTGAACGGCGTCAACGTTCCGGCCGATCCGGAACGCGGCATCCGCTTCTACGAGGCCGGTGTCCAGCGCAACGACATCTATTCGCTGAACAATCTCGCGCTGGTCTACCGTTTCGGGAAAGGCGCTCCGGAAGACCTGCCGAAAGCGCTCGACCTTTTCACCCGGGCGGCAGAAGGCGGCCAGCCCTATGCCCCGACCAATCTCGGACGCATGTACCGGGACGGCATCGGCGTTACCGCCGACAAAGCGGAAGCGGTGAAGTGGCTGGAGATGGGCGCCGAACGCGGCGATTATTGGGGGGCGCTGGACCGCGGGATACTGGCGAAGGAAGACGCTGCGGACGCCGACGGCCTCGTCACGGCAGCACGTTATTTCGCGCTGGCGACCGCCATCAACATGCCGGGTAGCGGCGACCCGAAGAACCAGGCAACGGCGGCACTGAAGACCTTGCCGACTGCTGCAAAGAAGAAAGCGGAAGAGACCTTTGCCGCCGAGCTGACCGCTCAGGAGAAAAAGGCGCTTCCGAAAACCAAGTCGCTCGATGACAGGCTCGTTCAGCTCGCCAAGGCGACATGGGTCAAGCGAAATCCGAGGTACGATCTCTTCTAAAACGGCGATCCGGGGGCGCCCCACATGACCAGAAAGCTCATCATCCGTGTTCTGCTTTGCTCGACTTTCCTCGCCGGTTCAGGCGCAATCCTGCAGAGCTGTATCTTCGATCCTGGCGCCAAGACGCTGTTTGCCAGTGAAGAGCCGGCCAGAACCGTCACCCCTGCCAAGCAAACCACGCCCGCCGCTAAAAAAAGAGTGGTCGCAAATACCAGCCAACCGGCGTTCGCCCGCTCTGAGAACAGTTCCAGCGGGAATTCCAGCTCTGGCGGTGGCGGCATGGGCGGCGGCTCCAGTTCCAGCAGCTCTTCCAGCTCGAGCAGTTCATCGAGCTCTTCCGGCGGCCCTTCCTGGTCCGATCGTCGCCTGAAGACCGATATCCGTCGGCTCGGCACCTCGGCTGAGGGCATCCCAGTCTATGCTTTCCGCTATATCTGGGGCGGCCCGCTCTTCGTCGGCACGATGGCGCAGGATCTCTTGGCGATCCGGCCTGAAGCTGTCATTGCGACAAGGTCGGGCTACTATATGGTCGACTATGGCAAGCTCGATATTGCGATGATCTCGCTGCCGGAGGACATGTCGTCCCTGACGGCTGCAGCAGCCATGGCGCTTGCGGCGCGGGCGGCACGGATAGGCTCTCCGGTCTCCGTCCAACCGGCAATCTGATTGAGAAAGCTGCGCGCGTGCCGATCTCGCAGGACAGGGATATCGTGGCCGGCAGCTCTCTCGTCAGCCAGGCTGCGACCCTTGCCGGCGTTCTCGCCGGCATCGCGCTGTCGGACTATCTGCAGCTTGAGCCCGGCATGGCGATGGCGCTTGCCGTCATCTGCCTTCTCCTCGCGTGGGTCGTGGTCGAGGGCACACCGGCCGCCCGTCAAGCCTGGGCATCGCGGGAAAGACGCAACGAGGCTCCTGCCATCTTCTGGCGGCGCATCGGAACCAAGCTCGTCGGCCTTGCCGCGCTCCTTGGCGCGGTCGTCATTGCCTGTTCGGTCTTTCCGTTTTTCACGCAGTCGTCCGCGGTCCAATGGGTTGTCGAAGCCAGCCATACGACCGTCCCCCTTTCCATCGCCCTGGCGATTGCCACCATTGTCTACGTCGCGGTTACCGATCTGATCGCCAGGCAGCCCGACGATTATCTCCATCAGGCCGGGCGTGCGGTGCTGATGCAGGATTTTCGCGAAGAGGACGTGCTCTTCGCACTGCGCCTGCTCGCGATCAAATGCTTCTTTCTCGTGCTGATGTTTTCGAGCGGCATGGCCGCGCTTGCCGATCTGGCCGACAAGCCGGCCTGGACCTTTCCTCCATTGTCAGCAGCCTGGTTCGAAGGCTGGGCGCGGCTTGTCTTTCTTGTCGACGTCATCCTTGCAGCCGGCGGCTACATCGCCACCTTCAAGCTTTTCGGCTGGCATGTCAGGGCGACGGAGACGACGGCGCTCGGCTGGCTCGTCTGCCTCATCTGTTACGAGCCGTTCTTCCCGGCGATCTCGCATGCCTTCGTGCCTTATGGCGATGGGCCGGGCTGGGAGAGCGTGATCCGGGAGGGATCGGCCGTCTTCATCCTCTGGAGCGGTGCGATGCTGTTCTGCACCCTGATCTATGTCTGGGCGACCATCGCCTTCGGGCCACGTTTTTCCAACCTCACCCATCGCGGCATCATCACCTCGGGCCCCTATCGCTTCATCAAACATCCGGCCTATGTCGCCAAGAACATGGCCTGGTGGCTGTTTGCGGCCCCGAGCTTCGTCGCCAGCGGCCTAACGGAAGGACTTGCCCGGGCCGGCATGCTGGCGATCGTCAGTCTTATCTACCTCATGCGTGCCCGTGCCGAAGAGCGCATGCTGAGCCGCGATCCCGCGTATCGGGACTATGCCGCGAGCATTGCCTCGCATGGGCTTCTGGCGATGGCGAAGCGGCGGCTGGCGCCGACAGCGCCGCGCGTCTGAAAAGGACTTCAACCAGGGCGAGTTCGGCGGGAACGCATCCCCAATCTCCGTCGTCCTCGGCCTTGAGCCGAGGACCCATGCCACAGCTGCTGGTGGGTGCGGTATGGATGCTCGGCTCAAGGCCGAGCATGACGGAGGACGGAGTGGCGGAAGAGGCCCATCGCGGCGCGGACACCCGCTTAAGGAACGAGGTCCGCCCCCATCAAATAGCTAATGTGCAGCCCAGTTCCACCACGCAGCGGGCCGGCAGGCAGAGGTAATCCGAGGGTTTGGCGTTGGCAAACGCCATGTAAAGCCGATCCTGCATAGCGCATGCCGGACTTGGAGTCCGATACAGTACGCGGCGACCACTATAATACTTCGAACTATGCAGCAGACCGGCATGAGACCCCAGCCGTTCACCCATCCAACCCCTTGAAGCGCACCGGCTGGTAGCCGCGCATCAGCAGGCTGCCGAGGGAATAGGTATTGCGGCAGACGCGGCCCCTGCAGGCGTTCGGCGAGGCCTCCATCACCTCCACCTTGCGGTCGTCGGTGAAGCGCATGAACAGGAGCACATGCGAGCCGGGCTTGTTCAGCGCGTCGCCCGGCCGCAGCGACCAAGGGTCGGAGAGGCGCTTGGTGATGCCGGGGATGGCGCGTGTCGACACATGCATCTTCAGGCCCCAGGCGTCGCTGACGAAGCCGGAGCAGTCGACGCCGAGAATGTTGGATTGCGGCGCGCTCTTGGTGCAGACATTGCCGGCGGTCTGGCCCTTTTCGACGCCACCGATGAAATTCTCGAGCGGCGTCTTGCAGCCCCAGCAATAGGGAACGCCCTTCACCGTCTGGCCGCGTTTGCCGATCAGGTAGACCGGCCGGCGCAGCCGGTTCATGTTGAGGCAGCCGGGACCGGGATCGCCGCCATAGGCGGTCGGCGTCACCAGCCAATTCAGCGTCTCGAAGCCGATCGCCCGCTCGACGACGTCGTCCCGCGATTTCGGCACGATCGCCACCTTCGGCGTCCTGCCGGGTTTATCGGCTTTGAGCGGCTTGGCCGGGTTGATGACGGCAAGCTTGCGGCCGGGATCCCGGCCGTCGAGTTTGACCACCTGCGCCCGGCCCTCTTGCGATCTCAAATACAGCACATCGCCGCGCGGGCCGATCGCCACGAAGCGCCGGGAGAAGACCGTGCCCGGGTCGATCGGCAGGTCGTAGACCCGGTCCATCGCGCCGTTCGGGGTGAAGCGCGCCACCAGCATGCCGGTGCGCTCCGGCCGGTCGGCCGGCACCAGTTCGACCAGCGCATAGGGCCGGCCCGTCGTGTCGATGTCGAGAAGTTCGACGGTGCCGATCCGCCCGTCCGCGCTCAGCTGCAGCGACAGGAAATTCTCCTCCGAACTCGCCCGCCGCAGCAGGATCTCCGCCTTGTCGCTGGCGGCCGAGACCTCGGCGACGATATCGCCGAGCCCGCGGCTCGGCACATATTGCACGACCGGCGGACGGACTTCCGGCCGGCTGACGCTGCGGCCGATCTCGTCGATGATGCTGTTGAGCGGTCCGGGCGGCACCGAGCCCATCGAGGCGAAGACCGAGCGAGTGTAATCGTCGGCATCGCCGCCGCCGTCGACGGCGCGCAAAGTCTGCGACCGGCCGTCGGCCTCGGTGGAGCGCTCGAGCGGTACGACGCCGTCGGACCAGAGATAAAGTTCGTTATGGACGACGGCGAGATCCTCCGGCGCGGCATTCTCCGGCAGCGGCAGGATCTCGGGCTCGGCCTGCGAGCGTTCGGCGTCGATGGCGAGCACGCGGCCGTTGTTCTGGTCGAGGATATAGAGGGTGCCGTCGTCTCCGACGGTGATCGCCGCCGGCCCGGAGGCTTCGACCTCCTCATTGGCGGAAATGATGCCGACCGAACGCCCGCCGTCGCCGCCGGGAAGCTCGATGATCACAGTGTCTTTGGCAAAAACCGGCGAAGCGACCGCAAGGGCCGCGGCAAACAGGATATGCGACGCCAAACTACGCATTGCCTCGACCCCCAGAAGATCGTCAAGTCTTTAAAATGTTAGGACAGTTGTGCCTCCTCAGCAAGCTGTTGCTTTCCAAACGATTTGGAGATCCGGGCTGGGAATAGTACAAGATCATCGTCTCGACGATTTGCTGGCAGGAAATGCTTATGCTGGAATGGAACGGTGACGAACTGGCGCTCGATATCAGCCTGCTGGAGCAGGTGCGCGCCGCAAGAATCGGTTTCTCCGATCGGGTCTGCGCCGCCTCGGCCAGCAAGGACGACAAGCATCTGGCGCAGCTGCGCTCCGAGCCGACCTATCTGATGGCCGAGTTCCTCTATTCGATGAAGGTCTTCGGCATCAGCACGGCGGAAGATATCGAGCGCTTCGCCGATCTGCACAATGATTATGTGGTGTCGCTGACCCGCGATCCGGCCAAGCTGCAGCGCCTCGGGCTGTCGCAGGATCGGGCGCTCGCCTCGATGTTCACCGCCGACACCAAGCCGCGGCTGATCCAGAACTGGGCGGAGAAATCAGGCGCCATCGACCAGTCCAATCTCGCCCGTTTCCTGGTGGCGGTCATGTCGAGCGAGACCTGCCGCAAGACGCTGATCGATTTCGAGACGGCGGGCTTCATGCAGCGCAAGCGCTCGCCCTACGGCACCATGGTCGTCTGGTCGACGGGCATGATCGAGGAAATCTTCGGCGAGATGCTGCGCGATCTGCGCCTCAACCTGCAGCAATTGAAGATTCTCTAATGCATGTCGCCCGGAAGTGTGCAGCCGGGGGGGGGGTAACGACAAGCATAAAACAAAGAGCGGAGCGCCGCTGCCAGCCGATTTCAACCCTCCCAATCGATTGGCACCGAGCGCCGTTGCCATCCTCCTGGCCTCTCCCTATTGTCGTGCTGCCTACCCTTTTGCGACGCCCATAAGACGGATTTGACGACGATGACGAAATCTCGGCTCATAACCCTGTCGATCAGCCTGCTGATGGCGCTACCGCAGCTCGCCCATTCCGGCCCGGTCGAGGATGCATTGGCGGCGCGCAATCCCGCGCTGGCGGCGCTGCGCCAGCAGGATGAAAAAGCCTTTGCCGCGGCGACCGCAATCATCGCCAAACACGAAAGCGCCGAGGGGCTGACACCCGGCGCGAGCAAGCTGCCCGATGCGACCTCGCCCGGCCGCGACATGGGCTCCGGCCCCGGCAAGGAATTCGCGATCGACAATCCGGATATTCTCTGGCTCTACAATTCCTCGCCCGAGGGCATGAGCGACCTGATCTCGATTTTGAAATCAGCCGGACAGAAACCCAAGAACTAACTGTAACCCCGTCGTCAGAACCGACTATAATAGCGGCCGGATATTGCCCGTTGTGAGTCTTGCTCACCTCTTTGCCTTGGCGGATTCTTCCAGGCTCCAAATAATTTGTAACCCTCCCTCAAGCAAGACAGGCCGAGCCATCCCAATTTCGCCGGTCAGTGCTATTCTCATCTTCAACACAGTGTGAGATTGTTCGAAGAGGAGGTTTTCCAATGCCGAACCGTAAAGCCATCCTAGCCGCAGCCACATTTCTTTCGTTTTTTGCGGTGGTGCCGGCCGTCGAGGCGCAGAACGAACGCACACTGACCGAAGCCCCGGCCCAGACCGGCCCCGTCAGCATCACCTTCGATCGCGCGGAGGCCAAATACGCCATCGGCGAAGTCGTCGGCCTCTTCATCCAGTCGAGCGAAAATGCCTATGTCACGGTGCTGAACGTCTCGCCGAACGGTTCCGTCGTCAAACTTTTCCCGAACAAGTATCAGACCGACGCGCTGGTCGGCGCCGGCAAACGCGTGCAGGTGCCGGATCCGGCCAGCGGCGCCCGGCTGCAGGTCTCCGGCCCGGTCGGCCAGGAGCAGATCAAGGTCTTCTATTCTTCCAAGCCGCTCAACATTTTCGCCGATCTCGGCGGCAGCGGCAGCGGCATGTTCCGCTCGATCGACGGCGGCATGGACGCCGTCTCCCGCAGCCTCGAAGAAGCCCGCAGCCTCGGCACCAAGATCAGCAGCAAGACGCTGATGCTGACGACGGTCGATAGCCCGGCGGCCCTGCCGCCCGCCGTGACCCCTCCCGTCGCAGCCGCCCCGGCGGCAAAACCCGCACCGGTCGAGCAGGCGGCCAAGCCGCCGGTTGCGCCGAAGCCGAAGCCGGTGACGAAACCGGAAGTCGCCAAAAAGCCGGAAACGGTGGTGGAAAAACCGAAGCCGGTTGCGCCCAAAAAGGTCACGCCGAAACCCGTCGAGCAGGCCACGACGCAGCCGCCGAAGAAATACAAGATCGTCACCAATCTGGCGCCCGGCCAGGAGCTTGCCGCCGACGAGCTGCAACTGATTGGCCCGGCCGACACCACATCATCCACCCGCCCGACGCAGTACAAACAGCCGGCCCAGTCGTCTCAGATGCAGATGCCGAAACTGCCGATGCCGCAGCTCAAGATGCCGCAATTCAAGCTTCCCGGCGGCTTCAGCATCAAGATGCCGCAGTTGAACCTCGGCCGTTCGGCCGAACCGGATCAGGCCGGCGAGGCGATCGAGGTCGCCAATGCCGACACCCCCGCCTGCACCGCCCTGCTCGACAAGCTGAACGAGGCCGTCGCCGCCAAGGATATCCCGGCTGCCGCGACGGAAGCCGATGCGATCGCCGTCAGCGCCGAATGCGGCCAGTTCCAGGTGAATGCCCAGCGCCGCGTCGCAGCGCTCCGGCTTGCTAGCGCCCAGGAGATGATGGCCGCCGATCGGCCGGTCGCCGATTACGAGCCGCTGCTGGTCGCCGCCGACAGCCCGCAAGTGCTCTGGCAGGCTTCCGCCACGCTCGGCGAGATCTATTTCTCCGCCCGCCGCTTCGCCGATGCCGCCGCCGATTACCAGCAGGCGATCGAGATCATCAAGAACGAGACCCGCACGCCGAAAGCGCCGCCGGCCGATACCATTTCCGATCTCATTCAGCGCGCCGCCCAGGCCCGCATCCTGGCCGCCAATCCTTCGAGCGACAATCCGCAGGGCAGCTTCGTGCCGGCCGAGAAGGATCACCGCAGCGGTGTGCTCGGCGGCATCTATTCGGACAATGTCCGCGGCATCGTGCCGGTCTCCATCCCGGTGCCGATCACCTTCGATTTCGACAAATCGACCTTCACCTCGATCGGCACCGAGGCCGCCGAGGAACTGCTGGAAGCGTTGAAGGAACAGAAGCCCGGCCGCATCATCCTCATCGGCCACACCGACCGGCGCGGCGGCGACGATTACAATCAGAAGCTCTCCGAGCGCCGCGCCCAGGCGGTTGCCGATTTTCTCAAGAGCCACGGCATCGACGCCTCGATCGACGCCGAAGGCCGCGGCGCCTCCGAACCGGTTGATGTGACCGCCACCGCAAACCTCACCGAAGACGATGTCGATGCGCTGAACCGGCGCGTCGAATGGCGCCGCGAATAGCTGGGGCGAGGGGGGCTCGGCCATGTCCACATCCGCTTCCCTGGCCGCAGCCCTTGCCATCCTCACTTTGGCGGCGACCGGCAGCCTGGCAAAAACGATCGAGGCGCCCGAGCGCGGTGCCGTCCGGGCGGTGCTGATCGGCATCGACCTCTACCGCAACGTTCCGCCGCTGCACGGCGCCGTCGCCGATGCCGAGGATCTTTCCCTGTCGCTGCGCTCGGTCGGCGTCGAGGACATGACGCTGTTGAAAAACGGCGCTGCCGACCGCGAGGGCATCTTTCACGCGATCGAAGCCGTCACCGAAAGGGCAGGGCCGGGCGATCTCGTCGTGCTCGGCATCGCCGGCCACGGCTCGAGCGAGCCGGAGCGCGTCAAGGGCTCGAAACCGAGCGGCCGCGACGAGGTCTATGTGCTGGCCGGCTTCGATACCCGGCTGCCGGGCTCGCGCGAGCGCATCTTCGGCGACGAGTTCAAGGTGCTGATCCACAATCTCGAAGCCAAGGGCGCCGATGTCGTCTTCATCGCCGATACCTGCCATGCCGGCGGCATGACCCGCGACGTCGATCCGCGCGGCGGCGAAATCACCTGGCGCCAGGCGCCCTCCTATACGATCGAGGAGGACGACCTCGCGCCGATTTCGACGACGGCGGACGCGCTCTCCACCGGCTTCGATTTCCAGCGCCTGACCTTTCTCGCCGCCGTAGACGACAACACCAAATCGCCCGAAATCTCGATCCCCGGCATTCCGCAGAAACGCGGCGCGCTGAGCTACGCCACCGCCCGCGCCTTCGAAGGCGCGGCCGACCGCAACGGCGACGGCGCGGTCAGCCGCCGCGAACTCTTCGAATATGTGCGCCAGGCGGTCTACCAGTTCACCGACCAGCGGCAGAACATTTTTACCGAAAGCCCGCCCGGAACCGATCTCGACCGCGCCGTCGTCTATAGCTACGAAGGGGCGGGAGCGCAGGTGGCGGCCGCGAAATCGACCGCTCCCCCGCCCGCCACAGTCGCGCCCGCCGCAGCCGCGCCGATCCGCATTGCCGCTCTCGGCCCGGATCAACCGCTGCAGGGGATCAGCCCCGCCGTCACGCCGTTCACGCTGACCGAGGCCGCCGATGCCGAACTGGTCTTCGATCCGGAAAAACACGAGGCGATTGCCGGCGGCGATGTCGTCGCCTCCGGCGTCGGCGCCGGCGACATGCCCTTCGTCGTCGACCGGATGGCCGCGCTCGACACGCTGAAGCTGATGTCGGAGGCCAATCCGCAGACGGTGCGCGTCACACCATCCGATGCGGTGCATCGCGAAGGCGAGCGCGTCGGCGTCACCGTTTCGGATCTCGCCGGCCGCAAGCTGGTGCTCTTCGACGTCACCGGCGATGGCACCGTGCAGTTCCTCTATCCCGGCGAGAAAGACGTCGATGCCGGAATGCCCCAGAGCTTCGATCTCGATCTCTCCGTCGTCGCGCCTTTCGGCACCGACCTGCTCGTCGCCGTCACCTCCGAAACCCCGATGCCTGATCTCGTGGAATTCTTGAAGCAGAACGACCGGCGCCGCACCGCCGGCAATATCGCCAGGCGCCTCGGCGAAGTCCTGCCCGAGGGCGCACGCGTCGGGTTCACGGTCCTCTATACCTCCGCCGGAGCCAAGCTATGAGCACGTCGATCAGCAGGGTCCTCACGATTGTCTCCGTCATGCTGCTTCTTGTCCCTCCGGTGCTGGCGCAGCAGGATACCGATTTCGCCGGCGAGGATGGCGGGCGCGTCATCGGCGGCCAGGCGGCGAAGAAGGGCGAATGGCCCTGGCAGGTGAAGATCCTGGCCCCCGATCCCGAGCAGCGCGGCCGCTTCGGCGGCCATTGCGGCGGCTCGCTGATCGCCCCGCGCTGGATCCTGACGGCCGCCCATTGCGTCACCAGCGGCCGCTCCGGCAAGCAGGATCTCTTCGCCCGCGATCTGCTGATCGTCGAAGGCAAATCGAAGATCGACAAGGTGATATCGGTCGACGGCCCCGACAAGCCGGGTCTCGCCGTCGAAGACGTCATCATCCACGAGGATTTCGACCGCAAGGTCTTCGCCAACGACATCGCCCTCATCAAGCTTGCCGAACCCGCCGTCTCCAGGCCGGCCATTCTCGCCTCGGCCTCGGACGAGGATGTCGAGGCCGCCGGCCACAAGGCCGTCGTCACCGGCTGGGGCTACACCAAGGCCGATCACGGCTGGGACGACAAATACCTGCCGACCGAGTTGCAGGAGGTCGAGCTGCCGATCGTCCCGCGCGAGGATTGTCGCGCCGCCTATCGCGACAGCTCGATGCGGATGAACCCGATCGACGAGCGCAATGTCTGCGCCGGTTATGCCGAAGGCGGCAAGGACGCCTGCCAGGGCGACAGCGGCGGACCGCTGGTCGCCCAGCGCCCGGACAAGAGCTGGATCCAGCTCGGCATCGTCAGCTGGGGCGCCGGCTGCGCCGAGGCCGAACATTACGGCGTCTACACCCGCGTCGCCGCCTTCCGCGACTGGATCGCCGCCAAGACCGACGGCGACGTGCCCAATGTCGAAACGCCGGCCGGCGATCAGGTGGCGTCGACCATCACCGGCGCGGGGACGAAACAACAGCAGTCCGGGCAGGAGGAGGCGAATATCGGCATCGTCGCCCCGCCCGCCGGCGATAGCGCGCCCGCCGGTGCCACCGAAACGCCAAACCCCGACAGACCGGCCGACAAGCCCGTCACCGACGAACCCGCCGTCCAGCCGCAGGCCATCCAGACGCCGGTGGCGCAAAGCTCCCCCGGCGACCGCGCCCTGCTGATCGGCATCGACGATTACGACATGCGCGAGGCGAAACTCACCGGCTCCGCCAGCGACGTGAAGGCGATGCAGCTCTTCCTCGCCAAAACGCTCGCCTACCGCCCGGAGCAGATCCATGCGCTGACCAACCGCAAGGCAACCCGCGAGGCGATCCTGGCCGAGATCGACGACTGGCTGGTGCGCCAGTCGACGCCGGGCAGCCGCGTCTTCCTCTATTTTAGCGGCCAGGGATCGGAGGAAATGGGCGCCGAGGAAACGACGAGCCCGACGCTGGTGGCCGCCGACGCCAAACTGACGCGCGAGGGCGGCAAGGTGACGGTCACCAACCAGATCCGCGAAACCGAGATCGCCGCCCGGCTGAACAGCCTCAAGGACCGCCGCGTGACGCTCTTGATCGATGCCTGCCATGTCGGCCCCGGCAGCCGCAGCGCCGTGGCCGCCCCCGCCGGCGGCACCGTGCGCTGCCTCGGCCCGGCGCTTGCCGCGCTGGAGCCGCCGAACAAATCGGGCAAGGAAGCGAAATTCTCCTTCGGCGGAGAAAACGCCATGGTCTGGTCGGCGGTCAACTCCGGGCAGTGGGCGCTCGTCGACCGCGAGGCCAAGCCGGCGCTGGGCGTCTTTACCCGCAACTTCATCGAAGGCGTGGAGAATGGCGTGGCGCGCGCCGCCGACAAGCCCGACGTCAGCAATGCCGCTTTGCTCGATTATGTCCGGCGCAAATCCGACGAATATTGCCGGACGCATGCGGGAGACTGCCGCTTCACGCCGGTGCCGCAATTCTACGGCCAGCCGGATGCGCTCGGCCGCGACGTCATCACCGGCGAGGAGGCAAAGACCCCGGTCGCCGCCGTCGAAAACACGCTGAAGAGCGATAACGACGCCGGTGTCGCCGTCGACATGCTGCCCGGCACCTCGGTCGGCATCGGCGACAAGGTGGCGATGCGCGTCTCCACCAAGAAACCGGGCTATCTGATCCTGGTCGATATCGATGCCTCCGGCAAACTCACCCAGCTTTACCCGAACAAGCGCTCGATGGGCCTGAAACCGACCGCCAAGAGCGGCGACAACCGGCTCGATCCGGCCCGCCCGGTCGTCGTGCCGGATGCCCGCAATCCCTATATCGGCTTCGAATATCAGGTGGAGGGACCGGCCGGCGTCGGCATGGTCGTCGCCATTCTCAGCGACAAGCCGATCGAAGTGCTCGACCTGCCGGATGTGCCGACGCCGCTCGTCGGCCAGCGCGCCGCCTTCAATTATGTCTACGATCTCGCCCGCAGCCTCAGGATCGTCGGCGACGACGAGACCGGCGCCCAGGGCAAATGGTCGTTCGATTCCAAATTCTATCGCATCCGCTGAAGAGGAGCGAACCATGCCGAAATCCACTCTGCTGGCCGCTCTCGCCGCTTCGCTGATCACGCTTGCCCCAGCCGCCGGTGCCGGCGAGACCGGCGACGGCAAGGCATTGCTCGCCGCGCAGGCGGGGCTTGCCGTCGAACTGCTCGACCGCACGCTGGCGAGCGAAAAGGCAGCCAATATCATGGTGTCGCCGGCAAGCCTTGCCGCCGCCCTCGGCCTCGCAAGCCTCGGCGCTTCGGATCAGGGCAAGGCGGCAATCGCCAGAAGTCTGGGTTTCCAGGAGCCGAAGGGACCGGCGACGGTGCTTGACGCGATGACCCCGGAAAAGCCGGCAGCAGCCGATGCGCCGCTGGCGACGGCGGTGGCGATCGTCTTCGATGATAAGCTGGCGCTCGTCCCCGGCGCGCTCCCCATGCTCGCCACCCATCGCATCAAACCGACGATCGACGACCTGGACGGCCCGGCATCGGTCGAGCACATCAACGCCTGGGTCAAGGAGACGACGCGGGGCGCCATTCCCAGTATCCTCGACGCGCCGCCCGGCGGCGGCTTCGTCAGCCTCGGCGCACTCTCCTTCAAGGCGCGCTGGAAGACCGCCTTCGACAGGGAAAGCCCGGCAAGCCCCTTTCAGCGCCCGGACGGCTCGACGATCTCGGTGCCGATGATGCATCTTGCCGGCGACGGCCAAAAATTCCGCTCCGACGAGAAATTCTCGGCCGTCGACCTTGCCTATACCGGCGAGGGCTACAGCATGGTCGTGGTGGCGGCGCGTTCCGGCAAGGGCGTCGGCGGCGCCGATCTGAAGGCGCTCACCTCCTGGCTGCAAGGGGAAAAATTCGAAGCCGCCAAGGGCGAAATCTTCCTGCCCCGCTTTTCCCTGAACGACGGGCGTGATTTGATGCCGGTCCTGAACGCGATGGGCGTGGCGCCCGAAAAGGCCCAAAAGACTGGGAAGACCGGGGAAGCGGCTTTCCCGGGTTTCACCAAGGAAAACATCCGCTTGTCGCGCGTCCTGCAGAAGACCATGATCAAGGTCGACGAAAACGGCACGGAGGCGGCGGCAGCCACCGCAGCGATCACCGAGCGCAGCATCGATCCGAAGCTGGTGCGCGTTGTCGCCGACGCCCGTTTTGCCTTCGCGTTGCGCGATACGAAAAGCGGCCTGCTGCTCGCTGCAGGCCTGATCGGCGATCCATTACTGGCAGGCGAATAGAAATGCCAATGAATGCAGGGGGACAAATGCATGAGAAGTGATCTGATCGCCCGCTACACGATCGGCCAGCCGATCTATGAAAACGAATTCATCGTCTATCCCGCTGAGGATAAGCGGATGGGCCATGCCGTCTTCATCGTCACGCCGGATGTGGCATTGAAACTGGACAAGGCGCGTTTCGAGCGGGTCTGGACCTCGATCAACGAGGCCAAATCGCTGACCGCCCGGCGCTTCGTCGAAATCGAAGACCTCATCCCGCCGTCGCCTGATGACGACAACTTCTATATCGTCGAGAAGCGGCCGTCGAAGACGCTGCACCAATATCTCGACGAAACCGAGATGGTGGCCTACGAGCGCGCCGTCGAGATCGGCCGCCACATCCTCGAAGGCCTGGCGACGCTGCATGGCGCCGGTTACGCCCACAATGCGCTGACCGACCAGTGCATCTATGTCTCCGAGGATTATTCCGGCCTGTCGGTCCGGATCGGCAACCTGCATCTGATCTCGAAGATCGGCGAACACATCATCCCGCCCTATGTGCCGGAATTCGGCGCGCCGGAGATCTATGCGAGCGGCACCTTCTCCGCCTCGCCGGCCCTCGACATCTATGCCATGGGCATGATCGCCTACAAGCTCTTCCTGCCGCGCCAGACCTATGCCAGCGTCTTCGACAGCGTCATGGTCTGGGAGGATGAGCACCAGCGCGAGCAGAGCTGGAAGAACATCCATCTCGACCCCTCCAATATCTTCCCGCGCCTTGATGTGCTGATCCCCGGTTTTCCCGAGGGGCTTGCCAGCCTGATCGAGCGCATGCTGAGCCGCGATCCGGGTGTCAGGCCGCGCACCGGCGCCGATGCGCTCGGCGAATTCAGCCGCGTCACCACAGGCATCCAGCCGATGTCCTGGGATCCGCGCGGCGGCATGCCGCAGCAGCCGGAGGCGGCGAAGCCGAAAAAATGGACGGCGGCCAAACTGTCGATGATCGGAGCGCTGCTGCTGATCTGCATCGGCGTCGGTGTCGTCACCATCCCGAAGCTGCTGCGCCCGGATCCGAAACTCGTCGCGGATGTCGGCACCTGGAAGAAGGAGGCCGAAAGCCGCAAGCAAAAGGCGATCGCCGCCAAGGCGCCGGAGCGCCCGGCCAGCGACCAGGCGAAACTTTCCTATGACACGGGTGCTGCGGCACTGACCTCGGCCGACGCCCTGCTCAAGGACGAAGACTACGACAAGGCCCTTCCGGGCTATCAGACCGCCGCCATCAATCTCGGCAATGCGCTGATCGCCATATCGAAGGAAAATGCCGAAAAGGCGAAAGCCGCCGCCTCGGCCGCCGGCGGCGACAAGGCGCCGAGCTTTGCCGAGGCCGAAACCAAGATGAAGACGGCCACTGAGGCCGCCACATCAAAGCAGATGCATGCCGCCGTCGACAATTACGACGCCGCGAAAACTGCCTACGACGATCTCGCCAAGGCGCTGACCGCGCTGACCGCGGCCGAAAAGGATGCGGCGGCAAAACGCGAAACCGTCACCCGCATCGGCGCCGGCGATAGCCCCGACGTCGCCAAGGCAAGCGGCCTGATGACCGAGGCCAAGGCCAAGGCGGAGCAATGGCAGCTGCCGGCCGCGACCTCGGCCTATAGCGATGCCGCCAAGCTGTTCGACGCTCTCATCGCCGATGTCATGGCGGCCAAGGACGAAGCGACGGCGCTGCGGCAGAAAGTCACCGATCTCCACGCCTCGATCACGACACGCGCCGGCGCCGCCGACCCCACACTGGCAGCGCTCACGCCGAAGCTGACCGAGGCCGACGGCCGCTACAGCGCGGAGGCCTACAAGCTCGCCATCGCAGCCTACCAGCCAATCCTTGCCGATCTCGAAGCCCTGTCGGCCCGCGGCTTCTGCCCGGTCTCGCAGACCCTTGCCTTCGAAACCGTGCCGGCCGGAAGTTATCCGCTCGACAATGTCCGGCTGATGACCTCCTCGCTCAAGGAGCTCGGCGGCATGCTCGGCGTCGCCAATGGCGCCGTGAAGATCAAAAAATCCTTCTGCATGCAGGCCAAGGCCGTCACCCGCGCCGAGATGGCGCAATATTACACCGCCAACTCCGATCCCGCCGCCGCAAAGGCCTACGCCGACAATCCCGAACAGCCCGCCGACGACGTACCGCTCGCCGAGGCGCAGAACTACACCGCCTGGCTGTCGAAACAGCTGAACACCCCCGTCCACCTGCCATCGGCCACCGAATGGATGGCAAGCGCCGTCAAGCTGACGACGGAAAAACTGCCCGACAATGGCGACATCATCCTGCAATGGAGCGCCACCCCCTGCGAAGCCGGCGGCAACGTCGCCTTCATGGCGCAAGAGGGCTCGACCTTCGTGGTCTGCTCGGATGCGTCGGCGGGCGGGATTTTTCGGGTGAGTGCGGAGTTGCGGTGAGAGGCGAGGCGCCATGAAAAACGAAAATGCCATCAAGGATCTTCGATGGAGTGCTTTCGAATGGGCCCGTGCGTTTTGGCAGTGTCGGCGCCGCTTGCTCCCTCTTCTCCCCTCGGGGAGAAGGTGCCCGTAGGGCGGATGAGGGGGCCACACGGCACGCCATTCACCCCCCTCTTAGCTACCTCCGTTCACGATAGGCGATACCTGATGCAAACGTTTGATTGAAGGAACGACTGAGTAAACCGGCTTGAGTTTGGGGTCTATCAATCGCCATGGAGCTTCGGCATGCCTGAATTACGCTCGCCACGTCTTGCAGTTCTTATCGATGCGGACAATGCCTCTGCGAAGATCGTTGACGGTCTGTTCGAGGAAATAGCCAAGATTGGTGAAGCGAGCGTGCGACGCATCTATGGCGACTTCGCCAGCGCTCGCTCGAAGGCATGGATCGACGTCCTTGCAAAACACGCGATCATTCCTCAGCAACAGTTTGCCTACACCACAGGTAAGAACGCGTCCGACATCACGCTTGTCATCGATGCGATGGACTTGCTGCATAGTGGCCGCTTCGACGGTTTCTGTTTGGTGTCGTCCGATAGCGATTTCACGCGCCTCGCCTCACGCATCCGCGAACAAGGGATCGATGTCTTCGGCTTCGGGGAACAGAAGACGCCGGAGAGCTTCCGCCAGGCATGCCGGCGGTTTATTTACACGGAAAATCTGGCTCCTTCGGCTGCGTCGAACGGAGCGGACACCGTACAGGCTGCGTCTTCGCTACGGCCGCCCAGCGCCGCTACACCGATTATCAAAAGGGTAATCGCGCAGATGGAGACCGAGGATGGATGGATCCCGCTTGGCGTCGTTGGAAAGCAACTTGCCAATTTGGCATCCGACTTCGACCCGCGGACTTTCGGATTCAAGAAGTTGAGCGATCTGGTAAAGAAGACGAACTCCTTCGAGGTCGATCATGCCGAAGGCCGTCCGGTCCGCATCCGCCTGAAACCCCAAACAACGAAAAACAGCGTGAAACCGGCAACCTGACGCCGGTGTTTCATGGCGCATTAAAGCATGCATGATCAATGTTATATGGGCAGGGTTCCAGCTTGATGGGGACGGTCTGCGCGTGCGGTCCTATCGCGCATCGCCCCATTCACCAAGCTTTCCAAGTACGCGCAAAACATCTGCGCCATCGCCGCCGAGAAAGCAGCGATCTCGTCCTCCGTCCTCGGCGTTGCCGAGAAATCCTGGCCGACCGTGCTCAGCGTCGTCATGATCAAGTCACTTGCGACATCGCGAACCGGATTCGGCGTTGCCGGCAGCACCTCGAGCATGAATGCCTCCATCACCGGCTCGGTCGCGCGTTTTGCCGCCTCCGCCTCCGGCGCGTCGCGGTAGAGCGGCGCGGCATCGCTGAGCGCGATGCGAACGGATGCCTCCTCGCATTCCGAGCGCAGGAACGCATGCACCAGCGATCGAAGCCTTTCGAAGGGAGGCTTCGATCGGTCGCTGAGGATCTCCGCCAGCAGGGTGGTCGTCTGCTGCCATTCCTCGCTTTGCAGCCGGAACAGGATCGATGCCTTATTGGGAAAGTACTGGTAGAGCGAACCGACGCTGACGCCCGCCCGCTCGGCCACCCGCGCCGTGGTGAAGCGGTGCGCTCCTTCTTCCGCCAAAACGCGAACAGCCGCCTGCAGAATCGCGCCGACGAGGTCGTTCGAGCGTGCCTGCTTCGGCAGTTTTCTCGTGGAAATCCGGGGGCTTGTCACCTTGTTCATCTCGACGGACCGCAATGCGATTAGCGAATGCGACGACTTATTCGTATTTTCAATGGCGACGCAAGAAACATTCCCAACAAGGATTTCGACGATGACAACATTGACAACCGCCCCGCTCGCGCCGCTGCTCGCTCGCCTGTTCGAAGAGGCAGCTTCGGCGACAAGCCCGGCCCTATCGAGCGTGTCCGACGAGGAGCGGGCGCGCCTGCTGACAAGCAAGACCGAATATCTCGAGCTCTACGCTCGGCTGAAGGACCTCTGGCTGCCCGTATCTCGCGAGGCCGGCCATCTTCTCTATATGCTGGCGCGCAGCACGCGGGCCCAAAACATCGTCGAATTCGGCACGTCGTTCGGCATATCGACGCTCCATCTCGCCGCAGCACTCCGCGACAATGGCGGCGGCCGGCTGATCACCACGGAGTTCGAGCCGTCGAAAGTGGCGCGAGCCCGGCGGCATTTGACCGAGGGCGGCCTGATCGACCTCGTCGAAATGCGCGAAGGCGACGCCTTGCAGACCCTTGCCGCCGATCTCCCGCAGACCATCGACCTGGTGCTGCTCGACGGCGCCAAGGCGCTCTATCCCGACATCCTCGCCTTGCTCGAACCACGCCTTCGCCCAGGTGCGCTCGTCATCGCCGACAATGCCGACGATTGCCCTCAATATCTCGAACACGTCCGCTCTCCGGCGAACGGTTATCTCTCGACGCCATTTGCCGGGGATATCGAGCTGTCCATGCGTGCCGCCTGACACCACAGATCCGGCGAGCCGGGTGCGCGCCCGCGCATCCGGCCGACCGTCACGCCCCGCTGTAAGCTCTCCGATACGATTGAAATCTCTTGCGAATCCAGAATTGCGGCCCTGCGGCCGTCGTCAATCGGTTCAGCCTGTCGGACACAGCTCAGCTGCTCCGACACGAGGTCGCAGAATGCCCTTTCCCGGCATTCGGCATCTTCACGCTCAAGCAGTGTTCGTCATAAAGTTTTCAATTCCCAATTTCAAAATACGCGCGTATATTGCAGCTGGGATTGCAGTTCCGTGCCTTGAGGGGTCGAGGACAATGTGCTGGAATACATCGTCGGCATTCACGCCGGTCGCGCTTTCTTTGAGCCGTCCGGTATCTCGCAAAATCGTACGGACGCTGGGTGACGCCGCGTATCTCCTGATCAACGACTGGCCTTTCGATGACGGCGAGGAATATGTCGCTGCGGTGAAAGCCTGCGTCGACGCCATCAGCGGGAAGATTGCCCCGGAGCAATTCCGGGAAGCGCTTCTGCGGGCGGCCGAGGAGGCCGGTATCGCTGCTCTATCGCTCGTCCCGCAGGGCGTTGGACAGCGACGGCCGGACCTGCCCCCGGCGATGCGAACATAGGCCTCGTTTCACGCAACTGCCCGCCTTTCGAAATCAGGTTTGCGCCAATAGCGGTCATTGCGCGGACCCAAGAACTATTGATCTTTAATGGTCGGTTTAGTTCGGCCGACCACATACAATGGTCGGACGGACATCGAACCGACGTCAAAGTGAATTGCGGTGATGTGTTGGAATTGAAAATTCGCGCGCTGACGGCTGCCTCAAGGGGGCAGGTGTCCTATGTCGATATGGAGAAGCATCATGGCTTTGACACGGCTACATCCGACGACGCCGACATCACACTGCAACTTGATATCGGCCCTAAGGATGCGGATTGGACGGAAACCTTTTCGATAAGGGTAGCAACGCCCAGAAACATGTCCAAGAGCAATAGCCGCATGAAGACGATGCGAATTCATTCCTTTTCTTTCGAGACGCTCAAAACCTATTTGGTCACGGCTGTAGCGTCCTGCGAGCGCGAAACGTGGGATGAATGCCTCGATGCGCTACGCACAAGGTTTCTCTGGGAATGGGACACGCCGAACAAGCAAAAGAGCAAAAGGTAACGTCTCGCCAACCGCTATAGCCGCTTCGGGCCGAAAGCGGACATTCGGAGAGCAAGGGTAGCCCTCCTTTGCAACGGACAGCTGCTTCCCGCGATCCGAAGGCGGAGATACCTCTGCTGTGTCCACGCAGCTATGGTTCGAATCTCCTCCGGCGGGCGAGAAGAATGAAACAGAGAATTACGTCGCCATGGCCCTTCGACGGCTTCGAGGGCAAGCCATGGCCCCGACAACCGCCGAAAGGGTATCTTCAGCCACCAGAGCGTGGTGTACGGCCAAAGGTTCGCTTGAAGGCATGAGAAAAGGCGCTCTGCGAGTTGTAGCCGACCGCGGCGGCAACCGCGGCGACCGTCTGGCCCGTGTTAAGCTTTCGCTGCGCCAGAACCATGCGCCAGTGGGTCAGGTAGTCAAGCGGTGGGCGGCCGACGCGATCGGTGAAACGCTGGGTGAAGGCCGAGCGTGACATGCCGACCTCCGATGCCAGCATCGGCACCGTCCAACGCCGCGCGACATCGCCGTGCAGCAATCTGAGCGCTTTGCCGATCCGCGGGTCCGCCAGCGCGGTGATCCAGCCGACACTGGTTGTCGGACTGGTGGCCACGAAAGCGCGGACCGCCGCGACCACGAGGATTTCCGCGAACCGCTCGGCGACGAGCGAACCGCCCAGTTCCGCGCTGCTGACCTCCGTCCTCAGGGATTTCAGCGTCCTTGCGACAGCCTCGGCGGCGGGCGAGGTCCGGTCGACACGCAGGAACCTGGGGAGCGCGTCGAGAACGAACAAGGCGCCGCCATCCGCAAAGCCGCTTCCGCCGCCTATCATGGCCGTCTCGTCCCCCGCGCCGAGACGCACCATGTCCTGCCCCGGCGAAGCGTAGAGCGGCATACCGTCGATCGGTTCGACCGCCGGATTGCTGGCCACCGCATAGCGCGTGTTGCTGATGAGAACGACATCGCCTTCCACCAGTGCTTCCGGCGGATGATCCGGAAGCAGCAGCCAGCAGCGGCCACGTGTGACGGCGACGAACTTCAACCGCGCCCGCCCGTCGAAGGCGAGCGCCCAGTCTCCTGCCGCTTCGAGGCCGGTCCCGCGAACGCTCCGCGCACCGAGCGCCGCAAGAACCTCGGAGAAGGGATCGGATGCAATTTCGGCGGATCGCGATAAAAACATGGCCGTTTGAGCATAGATCATTCAATCCGCAACGCATAGGCTGGCTTTGCACTCGGAAAACGGAGCCTCTATCATGACCATAGAGAACAAGATCGTCGCCATTACCGGAGCCGGGCGCGGCATCGGCCGGGCGACCGCTCTTCATCTTGCTGCGCGGGGCGCGCGTCTCGCACTCGGTGCGCGAAGCGAGGCGGAAATCACCGCTGTCGCGGGCGAGATCGAAGCGGCGGGCGGCGAAGCCGTCTACCGGGCAACCGACGTGACGAAGCGCGAAGATCTGAACGCGCTGGTCGGCCTTGCCTGCGAGCGGTTCGGGCGGCTTGATGTCATCGTCAACAATGCAGGCATCGGGCCGCTCTCGCGCTTCGACGCTCTGGAAGTCGATGACTGGGAAGCCATGATCGACGTGAACCTGAAGGGCGCGCTTTACGGCATCGCTGCGGCGCTGCCCGTGTTTAGCCGCCAGAACAGCGGGCACGTCGTCAACGTCATCTCGACGGCAGGCATCAGAATCGCGCCGACAATGGGCGTCTACGCTGCGACCAAAAATGCGCTGCGGACAGCCACCGAGGCGCTGCGACAGGAATCCGGCCCAAACCTGCGCGTGACGGAAGTATCGCCGGGTTTCATCGACACGACCTTCGCGGATCACTCCATTGCCGATCCGGATATCAAAGCGATGATTCAAACGCGCAAACAAGAGCTTGCCATTTCGCCGGACGCGATCGCACGGGCGATCGCCTTCGCAATCGAACAACCCGGCGACGTGGAGATTGGCAGCATCGTGGTGCGCCCGACAGCTCAGGATTGATGTTAAAAAGCGCGGATCGGCACCGCACCGAAGCATGCAACGTCCGCTTCAAGCAGGAATGAAATCCAGCGGAGGTCAGCGACGGCAGCCGCCGCAATCACGCGCCTCCCGTCTGTGATCCCGGCGCCGGATATCGGGCTGCAGCGTAGTCGCCCGATCATCAATGACTGCGTGGCTGTGCTTTTGCGAGAGCTTCGTCGAGCCATTTATCATGCACGATCATCCCGTCACACTTCGGATAGTAGCAATTCTCAGTCTCGTAGGTGAAGCGACTCCGATCCATTCCTTCGAGCGACAGATTGCTGAGCGAATAAGCCCCGGCCAAACCGAGAAAGAGGCCGAGCAGGATGACCGCGTAGGTAATGTGACGTGTTGTGATCAATCGCGCAGCTCCAAAGCAACAAGCTTAGAGGACGGCTGTTTGTCGTTTCGTCACTAAAGTCGTTAAAATTGCACGGCAACGAGCTTCACCCGCACAAGGAAACACTCATCATGTAGGGTGCGCTCGGGCCGATAGCGGAAATAGACCCCGGCCGGAATGGGCCAGAACCGGAAGTTGCTGCGGTCGCCCGAACAATTTGCAAGCCGGTGGCATCGACGGGAGGAGAAACGACATGACGGAAGCCTTGACGATCTGGACATATGATTGGGTGCCGCCAGGCCCCCGCGGTCATGTGCGCGACATCAGATTGCGCTGGGCCTGCGAAGAGGGCGGCCTCGACTACGACGTCAAGTCGGTCCCCTTCCAAAACCGCGGACCGGAGCATTTCGCGCGCCAGCCTTTTGGCCAGGTGCCTTTCATCGACGACGGCGACATCACCCTGTTCGAAAGCGGCGCCTGCCTTCTCTATCTGGCGCGAAAGAGCGAAAAATTGATGCCGCGCGATCCCAAGGGCGAGGCGGCGACGCTGGAATGGACGATAGCCGCGCTGAATTCGATCGAGATGGTGTCGGTTCCCTGGTGGTTCATCGGCCTCTCCAAAGAGATCGCCAACCCGCTCGAAAGCTGGCTGTTCCAGCGCCTGCAGCACCTGGAAGCCGTGCTGGCCCAGCGCGAGTGGCTGGCCGCCGGACAATTCACCGTCGCCGACATCCTGATGACGGATGCGCTCCGCGTCCCCAAGGTCAGGGCCGCCGGCGATTTTCCGGCATTGCGCTCCTACGTCGATCGCGCCTGCGCGCGCCCCGCTTTCAAAAGAGCCTATGACGGCCAGATGGCGCATTTCGCCGCCGGCGATGCGGTGAGAAACCAGGCCTGACGGAGCGTGATGCCAGAGATTGAGAAGCGCCACAGCGGGCGGCCTGACGTGGTCACATGGAAAGCCGTTGCGCTCGTCCTCAGGCTTTGGCCGCCTCCGCTCTGGTCGTCGGCTTCAGCAGGATGATGAGAAGCAGGCCGGCGACGATGAGTGCTGCGCCTTCGAGATGATAGCGTTGCAGCTGTTCGCCGAGGAAGAGGTAGGCGAGCACGGCGATAAAGATCGTCTGGATGTAAAGCAGCACGCCCGCCCGCGCCGCCCCCAGGGCCTCGATGCTGCGATTGAAGAGATAATACATCACCGCGCCGCCCGGGATCGCGACATAGCCGAGCGCGATCAAACCGCTGGCATTCAGCGTCGAGCGCTCCTCGGAGACAAGCTCAAAGAGGTAGAAGGGCAGCGCCGTCAGCACCGCCGCGCCGAGGAGCAGCACCAGCAGCGCAAGGCGATTGAGATCGAATTTCGCCCGCCGCAGCAGCACGGTATAGAGGCTGAAACAAAACGCGCCGGCGACGATCCACAGCTCTCCGGGATTGAGGTCGAGACGCAGGAGCGCGGCCGGGCTGCCCTTGACGATGATGATCACGATCCCGACAAAGGCCAGGATCGATCCGATCACCTGCCAGCGTCCCATCGGCTCAGCCAGAATGAAACGGGCAAGGATCATGGTGATGATCGGGATCAGGGCGATGATGATGCCGGCGGTCGTGGCATCGGCATGTTCGAGGCCGACAAAAATCAGGCCCTGGCAGATCGCAAGCCCGATACCGCCGATGGCGAGCAGTTCGAGGCCGCGAGCCCGCACCAGCGCGGCCATGGCGCCGAAATGCCGGTAAACGATCGGCATCAGGATCGCCCAGGCGATCAGCACGCGCCAGAAGCAAAGCGCCCAGGGCGGCATCTCCGAAGAAACCCATTTCGCGGCGATATAGACGCCGGCCGACAGCAGCCAGCAGAAAACCCCCACGGAATAGGCGGCTGCCAGCGAACCGCCCGCCGCCTGTTCCGTCCCGACCGTGTCGCGATGGACCGCCAAGACATGTATCGCCATGGTAGAGTTATGCCACAATTCCCGAGCGCTGCACAGATGAAGGCGGCGGCACTTCGCCTATTGCGCGAGGACGACTTCCCGTGTCGGCGGGCGGGCGACGATTAAACGCAGCATTTCCCGATGAAGAGGCGCTGCTACTTGGGACCGATCGCCGACGAGCCTCGGCCACTTTGCGCCAGCTGCGGTCATTCCGCTCTTATGAAGTGAGCGGGAGACCAAGCATCAGCTTCGGCCGCAACAAATTTCAGGCGCGAGCACGCAGCTTGCGACGTCATGGTATCGACTTGCACAATTGGGGATCGACCGCCGAGACACGTCCAGTCGCAGCGGAGAATATTGGGATTTGTGCTTGCACTGTTTGTCGGATAGTCGCAAAGCCGTATCATTGCGCCAGGATGGCCTACAGACCACATCTTCTTCTCAAAATTAGGAAAACGAAAGTCTACCCATGCCTCCTCAGCTTTCCCTCCCGCGTGACCGAATTTCCGTGCTTCTGCTTGAAGGCATCAGCCAGAGCGCCGTGGACTATTTTTCGTCTTGCGGATACACCAATCTCGTGCATCTGCCGAAAGCGCTTGATGACAAGGATCTCAAAAGCCATATCGCTGATGCGCATATCATCGGCATTCGGTCCCGAACGCAGCTGACGGAAGAAATTTTCGAATCTGCCAAGAAGCTGATCGCGGTCGGCTGTTTTTCCGTGGGCACGAACCAGGTCGATCTGGAAGCGGCACGCCGCCGCGGGATACCGGTGTTTAACGCGCCTTATTCGAACACCCGCTCGGTGGCCGAACTTGTGATCGGCGAGATCATCATGCTGACGCGGCAAATCTTCCCACGCTCGGCGTCGGCGCACCAGGGCGGATGGGAGAAATCCGCTGTCGGCAGCCGAGAAGTCCGCGGAAAAACCCTCGGCATTGTCGGCTACGGCAATATCGGCTCGCAACTGAGTGCTCTTGCGGAAAGCATGGGCATGGTGGTGCGCTATTTCGATCTCTCCGATAGGCTGCGCCGCGGCAATTCGGAATCGATGGCTTCGCTCGGCGAGCTTCTGGAAATCTCGGATTATGTGACGATGCACGTTCCGGAAACGCCATCGACGCACAATATGATCACCGAAACCGAACTGCGCCGTATGAAGAAAGGCGCGATCTTCATCAACAATTCCCGCGGTACGGTGGTCGATCTCGACGCGCTTGCGAAAGTCTTGAAAGAGGGCCATCTGGCAGGTGCTGCGGTTGATGTGTTTCCCAAGGAGCCGGCATCGAACAAAGAGCGTTTCGAAACGCCGCTGCAGGGCTTGAGCAATGTCATTCTGACACCGCATATCGGAGGCTCGACAGAAGAGGCCCAGGAGCGCATCGGCGGAGAAGTCTCCAGAAAGCTGGTCGAATATTCCGACATCGGCTCGACGATGGGCGCCGTTAACTTTCCGCAGGTTCAGTTGCCTGAACGCCCGAACGGTACACGCTTCATCCATGTTCACCAAAACCGTCCCGGCATGCTCATCCAGTTGAACGAGATCTTCTCGTCGCGCGGGCTGAATATCGTCGCCGAATTCCTGCAGACGCATGGCGACACGGGATACGTGGTCATCGAGGTCGAGGACATGTCCCAGACAGCCGACGATATTCTTCAGGCGCTGCGGGAGATCCCGGGAACGATCAGAACGCGATTGCTCTACTGACGCATCGGCAATGGTACATTGCCATTGAGACTGGCAGAATGAAACGCGCAACTTCCGGGATGCGCCAATAGCGGACTTTGGTCGACGTCGGACGGGCTCTTCTCGTTGCCGTTATATGGGGGACGCCGGTCGTTCGGTGTGTTGCCTTTCCCGTGCGGGAACCGCTGTGGCGCATAGAACGGAAACACGCTTGTCATTGCCATCCGCCTCGGGGCGGCCGGTAAAGTCGACCAGTCGCCCGCCCGGTCGGCGCGGGAGCCGCGGACCGGCTCCCTGCCCAATACCATCGCGGCGGCGCCGCACCTCGCGCCTTCGCCACTGCGGATCGCCTCTCAGGCCTCGGATTTCAGCTTGCCGCCGACCGCCCAGGAATCCTTGGCGATCTCTGTGATCAGGATTTCCACCGAGTCCGGCGGGCATACCAGGGTTTCGACGGCGGCCTTGGTCGCTTCGCGCACGAAGGCGCGCTTCTGGTCGTCGGTGCGGCCGGGATGCATCTGCAGGTGAAGAATGGGCATGGTTTCTCCTAAGTCATGGTTGGTTGCCCGTCGCCTTGGCGCGGGCATGACGACTATGTTGTAAATGCTGAGGTTGATAAATAAGCTGCGGGTGTCTTCATTCGAAACCTGGAAGTAGGCAATCATGGACAAGCTGGCCGGTATGGCGATGTTCGTCAGGGTCATCGACCATGGCAGTTTCGCGGCTGCCGCGGAGATCGCGCAGGTGTCGCCTGCCATGGTTGCCAAGCACATCAAGACGATCGAGACCCGGCTCGGGGCGAAGCTGATCCATCGCACCACGCGCCGCCATCAGCTGACGGAGGTCGGCCAGCTCTATTACGAGCGCTGCAAGCGCGCCCTGTCCGAAGTGGCGCTGGCCGAGGCTTCGGCAAGCGAGCTGCAAGCAGCGCCGCGCGGCCGGCTTCGGCTGGTGGCGCCCGTCAGTTTCGGCACGCAAGTCCTGGTGCCGGCGCTGGTCGAGTATCAGAACGCCTATCCCGAGGTCAGCATCGAGCTGTCGCTCGACAACAATGTCCATGACCTCGTCGGCGAGGGGTTCGAGCTCGGCATCCACATCGGCCCGCTCGCCGACAGCAGCCTGGTCGCCCGCCCGCTCACGCCCTACCGGCGGATTCTCGCCGCCGCGCCGGACTATCTCGCCCGCCATGGCCGGCCGGCTTCGCCGGAAGCGCTGACCAACCATCTCTGCCTCGGCCACTCCTACTGGCGCAAGCAGGATCGCTGGCATCTGGTCGGACCGGGCGGCGAACTGCGCGACGTGCTGATCTCCGGAAAATTCTCGACCAACCAGGGGGCGGCGCTGCGCATGGCAGCGCTCAGCGGCGCCGGAATCGTGCTTCAGCCGGAACTGCTGCTCGCCGCCGATATCGCCGAAGGCCGGCTCGAGCAGGTGCTGCCGGAATGGTCCTACAAGCCTGTGCCGATGTCCCTCATCTACGCCCCGAACCAGCGGCCGACAGCGATGCTGCGCACGGTAATCGATTTCCTGGTGGAACGGTTTGGCTGACGGCATCCGGCCGTGCGGTTTAGCCTTCAGCTCTAAGACCGTCTATTTCGCCAAACTTAAAAGTCGCAGTGCCTAGCGAGCGAAATTTGACAGGTTTATTCTGATGAATGATCTTAAGAGTGCACGTACTTAAATGCATGGGGGTGTGCTGGGAATGGTCGGTCAACCGCTGGTCTTGAAGTTCATAGTTGGGACCTGCTTCGGTGCATTTATCGTGAGTTTCGCCGTCATTTTTTGGGTGACGATAAAGGTGCTCAGTAAGACCGGCTGCATGGTAGATAAGCCGGAAGATCAGGGCCTCAGCCGGCGAGAACGACAGGCGCGCAGGCGCAGCCGTTTCGACAGGTACTACGTCGCCGATGAGTTTCGTTCATTGCGCAAGGCAGCCGCCATCGCATGGACAAGTTCATTTCTGTCTTTCGGCTCGATTGTATTGATTGGTCTGTTGTTCGGCGAGAGAGCATCGCACTAGGTCTGAAGCACGAAGAAATAGATACACATTGTGTATGCGACCACGCTAGGCTGATCTCGAAGGAAATACTATGGCCAGCAAAAACGCGACCGATACCCATAAACGCGCCGTCAATTTGAAGGTTCGTGACGACATTCGCGGCCTGATCGACCGTGCGGCCAAGGTCCACGGGAAAACCCGCTCGGATTTCATGATCGACGCCGCGCGCCGCGCCGCCGAAGACGCCCTTCTCGACCAGACATTGGTGCAAGTCGATCCGGACAGCTATAAACACTATCTGGCCGTCCTCGACCAGCCGCCAAGCGGCGAAGGTTTCGAACGGCTGATGAATGCTCCCAAACCCTGGCAGCCGTACTATTGTCAGCGCCGGCGCTTCGCGGGGAAGCGCACGATCTCCAACCATTCGGGCCTCAGGCGACCGACCATCCACCGTCCACCAGCAGGTTCGCGCCGGTGATCAGGCTGGCAGCCGGCGACGCCAGAAAGACCACGGCACCCACCACATCGTCGGTTTCACCGATCCGGCCAAGCGGAATGTGATCGAGCGTCGCTTGGCGATTGGCGTCGTCGGATAGAAAGGGTGCTGTACCATCCGTATGGATGAAGGTCGGCGATACGGTGTTTACGGTGACATTGTAGGGCGCCCATTCGGCCGCAAGGCAGCGCGTCAGGTGATTGATCGCCGCCTTGCTCATGCAATAAATTGCCTCGCCGCGCAGCGCCACGGTGCCGGCCTGTGAGCTGATGCTGATGATCCGGCCTCCATTGCGCTTGATCATCTGACGCCCGACTGCCTGCGTCATCAGGAAGGTGCCCTTGATGTTGACATCGAGGATCTCGTCCAGGTCCTTCTCCTCGACGAGTTCGGCGAGATTGCCTGGAGCCACGCCGACATTGTTGACGAGGACGTCGATCCGGCCAAATGTCGTCAGGGCTGCGTCGACAGCTTGTGCGATATGGGCTTTGTTGGGAATGTCCAGTTCGACAGCGAGGACTTTGCGTCCCGCGCCCTCGAGTTCGGCGACCAGATCCGCCGACGCTGCGACATTGCGGACCCCCAAGACAATATCGGAGCCCGCCGCGGCACAGGCAAGCGCGCAAGCCCGACCGATGCCACGGCTCGCTCCCGTCACCAAAGTCACCTTGCCCTCAAGGCTGAAGTCCGGCGCATTCCTCTGCATCATCGTGCCTCCCTCCATCAACCTCCGCCGATATCTCCGGAGGACGGCTCGAGCAGGTGCTGCCGGAATGGTTCTACAAGCCTGTCCCGATGTATCTCATTTATACGCTGAACCGGCGATCGACAGCAATGTTGCGGACGGTGATCGATTTCCCGCTGGGAACGGTTTGGCTGACGTCATCAGGCCGATATGGCTTACAGTTCAGCTTGAAGCTCTGTCCCCGCTGATCCTGCCTGGCGATCGCACAAACGAACGACCCCACCAACATCGGCAGCACCGGAAGCCATTAGCGGCGGATTTCGAAAACTGCGAGGCTATGATAGGATCAAGGTGCATAACCCAAGGGAGGGGGAGATGCGTCGAATCCTTCTATCCCTGATCCTTTGCGTTCAGTCCGCGTCGATGTCGGCTGCATCAGCCGTCTTTTACACGACTGCGTTCGACGGCAGCCGCTCGGTCAGCCTCAGTCTGGCCAAGGGCGGACCGGCCCACGATCCCGCCTTCGATTTCGACGTGATCATCACGCTGTCGGAAATCGACCGCGGCGGGGCGGTGCTCTATCAGGACGGAGGAAGGCACGAGGCGAGTGTGCGCTGCATTTCGCCCGCCACGGTACGCGTCAATTCCGCCGAATATACAGTCGACGTTTCGGCCCGGCCGGGAACCGACTGGAAGCACGATCTCTGGGCGAGGCTCTGCACCGCTCCAGCGTCCTGAGCGACAGTATGGCACGGCCCGATCGGTCGCGGCGTCAACCCTTTCGCGGACGGACCTCCATGAACGAAGAGGGTGCGCCGGCTAAGGGAATGGCATAGACGTCATAGGACGCCCGCGGATCGTCGCCCATCCCGAGCGAGCCCGGCGGCATGCCCGGCACGGCGAGCCCCCGGAGCGGCGGTCGCTCCCGCAACAGGCGCTGGATGGCCTCGAGCGGCACGTGTCCCTCGATGAAATACTCCTCGACCACGGCGGTGTGACATCCCTCGAGGTCGGCTGGCACGCCCAGCCGCGCCTTGACCGCGGCAAGGTCGTCGGTATCGCGGGCGTCGACGGAAAATCCGGCCGCCGCCATCGCCTTCGACCATTCATGGCAGCAACCGCAGTTCGGGTCCTTGTAGACCGTCATCTTCGCCGGCGTGGCGGCGCTAACCCCGCCGCTAGGGAATGCCATGGCGGATGCCGCCATGGCGATGAAGCTTCTCCTGTGCATCGTCTCCACTCCTCGATGTCCTGCCGCCCGGATGGGTCCGGGCGGCAGGTGCTGGCTATTTAACTTCGGTGACGGTCAGCTTGCCGTTCACACGTTCGGCGACGAACTCGATGCTCGAACCTTCCTTCAGCTTTTCGATGAGGGCCGGGTCTTCGACGCGGAAGACCATCGTCATCGCGGGCATGTCGAGGTTTTTCAGCTCCTCATGCTTGATGGTGACCTTCTTCGCCTTGGCGTCAACCTTATTGACGACGCCCTTGGTGAATTCCTCGGCAAGAGCACCGAAGGCAGCGCTGACAGAGAGCAGGGCGGCTAGACTGATTTTGATCATTGCAGTTTTCATATTCGTGGCTCCTTTATCGAGGGTTACTTGCCGGCGACGCTGACATCGCCGTGCATGCCGGCTTCGTAGTGACCGGGGATCAGGCAGGCGAATTTGAACTCGCCGTCGGTGGTGAATTTCCAGACGATCTCGCCGGACTGACCGGCCGGAAGACGGATAGAATTGGCGTCGGCATGTTCCATTTCCGGGAACTTCTCCATCACCTTCTTGTGCTCCAGGATCTTGTCTTCCTGATCGAGCACGAATTCGTGGTCGACGGTTCCCGCGTTCTTGATCGCGATCTTGACCGTCTGCCCCTTGCGGACGTTGAAGACCGCGGGCGTGAACAGCATCTTGCCGTCGTCGGTTTCCTTCATCGTGACGCGGATCGTCTGTGTCGCCTGGGCTTTGTCGCCGGGCTCGCCGACCGCCATTTTCTCACCGTGGCCGCCGGCGTGATTGCCGGAGGCGAGGGCGGGAGTTGCGAGCGCTGCGAGTGCCAGTGCCAATAGATAATTCTGCATGCGGTGATCCTTTTTTGATGTGGGATGTTGAGCCTCAGCCGTTCGTCGGCTTCGGCGTGATTTGCGTCTTCGCGTCTTTAGCCTTGGTCGCGTCCGGCAGCTCGCCGGTCCACTCCCAGGCCTGCGTTCCGGGCGGGTTTTCGTACCAGCCGGGATCGGAGTAATCGTCCGCCGCGATGCCCTCGCGGACCTTCACCACCGAGAACATGCCGCCCATCTCGATCGGGCCGTGCGGCCCCCAGCCGGTCATCATCGGGACGGTGTTCTCGGGAATGGGCATTTCCATTTCGCCCATGTCGGCCATGCCCTTGGTGCCCATGGGCATGTATTCCGGCTGAAGCCTCCTGATCTTCTCGGCGAGCTTCGACTTGTCCGCACCGATGAAGGTCGGGATGTCGTGCCCCATCGCGTTCATCGTGTGATGCGATTTGTGGCAGTGGATCGCCCAGTCGCCGAGATATTTGGCGTCGAACTCGTAAGCGCGCATGGCGCCGACGGGGATATCGATGCTCACCTCCGGCCACCGTGCTTCGGGCCGCACCCATCCGCCATCCGTGCATGTCACCTCGAAGTCGTAACCATGCATGTGAACCGGATGGTTGGTCATCGTCAGGTTGCCGACCCGCACCCGCACCCGATCGTTCCTGGAAACGACCAGCGGGCTGATGTCCGGAAACACGCGGCTGTTCCAGCACCACATGTTGAAGTCGGTCATCTCCATGATCCTCGGCACATAGGAGCCGGGATCGATGTCATAGGCGTTGAGCAGGAAGACGAAGTCGCGGTCGACGCGCATGAACGTCGGATCCTTGGGATGGACGACGAAGAAGCCCATCATGCCCATCGCCATCTGCACCATCTCGTCGGAATGCGGGTGGTACATGAAGGTGCCCGATTTCACGAGGTCGAACTCGTAGACATAGGTCTTGCCGACCGGGATATGCGGCTGCGTCAGCCCGCCGACGCCGTCCATGCCCGACGGCAGGATCATGCCGTGCCAGTGGATCGTCGTGTGTTCCGGCAGCTTGTTGGTGACGAAGATGCGCACCCGATCGCCTTCGACCGCCTCGATGGTCGGACCCGGAGACTGGCCGTTATAGCCCCAGAGATAGGCGGTCATGCCGTCGGCCATCTCGCGTTCGACCGGCTCGGCGACGAGGTGGAACTCCTTGACGCCGTTGTTCATCCGGTGGGGCAGGGTCCAGCCGTTGAGGGTGACGACCGGCTGGTAGTCCGGGCCGGAGGTCGGGTGGAGCGGCGGCTGCATGTCCGCCGATTCCATTGTCGGGGCGTCGGGCAGCCCCATCGCCGAGGTCTTCGTCCAGGCGCCGGCCGCCAGCAGGGCCGCACTCGCACCGAACAGTTGTCGTCTGTTGAACATGGTGGCTTCCTTTCTCAATGACCGCCGCCGCTGCTGCCGGAGGCAGCGGCGACTTCGGTCTCTGCCGGCGCGTTGGTCGCGCCGCCGCCGTAGATCGCCGGCGCGAGATTGGCTTCGGCGAGCCAGAAATCGCGCTTGGCGTTGACGGAGAGCAGGATGGAGTTGATCTTGTCGCGCGTGTCGGTGAGCAGCTCGAAGGTGTTCGAGATCATACCGTTATAGGTCAGCAGGGATTCCTCCTCGACCTTGGTGCGCAGCGGCACGACATTGTTGCGGTAGTGGCGCGCGATGTCGTAGTTCGACCGGTACGCCTCATAGGCGGAGCGTGCTTCCGAGCGGACGTTCACCGCCTTCTCCGCAAGCAGGTTCGCCGCCCGCATGTACGCCACTTCGGCCTTGCGCATCCGGGCCTTGCCGGTGTCGAAGATCGGGATCGAAAATTCCAGCTCGACCTGGCCGGTCGTTCTGGTGGTCTTCTCGTCGTCCTCGATTTCCCGTTCTGTTTCGAAGCCCGTCAGGATCTGGAGATCGGTGACATAGCGCGTCGCTTCGGTGAGCCCGTAGGATTTGGCTGTCGCCTCCAGTTCGAGCTTCGCCACCTGAAGGTCGATGCGGTTCCTCAGAGCCTCGGCCTCGATGGTATCGCGTTTGACGACGGACTTGGGCAGCGGCGGCAGGCTGTTCGGGACCCGATAGTCCAGCTCGGATCCCCAGAGACCCATCAGCCGCGTCAGCTCCTCCTTGGCGAGACGTGCCGCCAGCCGCGCCTTCGCGGTCTCTCCGGCGAGCTCGGCGACGAACACATGTTCGCGCGCCTGGGCGCCTTTGGTCATCGCACCGGTCTCGCCAAGCTTTTCCGCAAGTTCGGAAGCGGCGTCCGCCGTCGCCTGGGCGCGCTGCAACTGCCCGACATTCTCCCAGGCCGCCACCGCCCCGATCCAGGCACGCCGCGTATCGGCGGCGATCTCGAGCGTTTTCACGGCGGCGGTCAGTTGCGCCTGCCGGAAACGGGTGTCGGCGATCGCAATGTCCCGGTTCTTTGTCGCAAGCGCCAGGATGTTCGTGGTGATCATCCCCTCGATAGTCTTGAACGCCTCCAGTTCCGGCGTCCCCATGCCCGTCGTGCCGATGGAGATGGTCGGGTTGATGAACATCGTCGACTGCCAGGCGTCGGCCGCGCTGTCGCCGAGATCGGCGTAGGCGGCCTGGAGACCCTTATTGTTGAGGAGGGCGACCTGGACGGCGGTCTCGGCGTCGAGGACCTTCTTTCGCGCGAGCAGGCTTTTGACTTCAGCGGTGACCGACCGGGCCTGGTTCTGGTTCTGGATCCAGACCGTCTGCTTCGCGGTCGCGATGGCGGTCTTGTCGGCAACGGAAGCGAAGCCTGCCTGCTTGCCGGAATATTCGGCGCCCGTGACACAGCCGCCGAGCGCCAGCGGGAACGCCAGCACGGCGGTTAATTTTCCAAGGCCGATCATGAGGCGTCCCCTTTTGCAGGAGACTGCAGATCATTCTGTCTGCGCCACGGTTTGGGATCGACGGGCTGCCTGGCGACATAGCCCGAGACGGGCGACCGGTATGTGACCGGGCGCGGCGACGGCTGTTCGACCGCGGCGGAAGACGCCACCACGTCGGGAGGAAGCGTGGATGCGCAGCCGCCGATGACAAGCGGCAGCCCCACCACGAAAAGCGAGGGTTTCATTATGAAATTTCCGAATAAGAGATAGCCTACGGGCGCTCGCCTGAATGCAGGCGGCGACCGACTGGACCCGATCGAACGGGTGCGTCTCTATTCAGATATTCGGAGGGCGGTGGAGCGGCGGCAATTCGCCGAAGGCCGTTCGGTCGTCCACGAACTGCCGGATCGAGGTGACCACAGGCCCGCCGACGTCGGGGCTTTCACAAATGATGCCGAGCCCGCCGCAGAAATCCTTGCAGCACTCCTGCTTGACGAGCTTCGACGTAGCGCCTTCGTCATCGGACATGTCGCCGCGCGCGTGGTCGTGATGGCCCGCTTCCGCCATCTCATGGCCTTCATGGGACGGCGTCACCTCTGCGGCGGCGACTTGCAGTTCGGGAAACGAGGAGCCGTGCATCGCCGCGCTGGCGTTGGACAGCGAGTACCCCGCCAGTGATACGACGATCACCAGCCGCATCATCACGAGCAGCGTGCTCACTGTGATTCGGTACATCTTGCCCATTCCCAACGAGCTACAAGCAAAGCAGCTCGATTTCAATTGCGGACCTGTCTATCACAGACGTTCGAGTCCTTTATGTGACACGCATCCCACAAGGAGGCGCCGTTACCCCGTGATGCCGTCGGCCGCTTCAGACGTTTTCGGCTGATCGCTTCCGGCGCGGCAGCAGCATTCGGTCGACCGTCTCGTCGCGGGCGACCAGCGTGTGCCAGGCCGCTGCGGCAAGATGCAGCGCCACCATTGCCAGAATGATCTTCGAACCGATGACATGGTAGGGTGCGATCCCGAACCAGAAGTAGCTGGCGACGAACCCCATGCAGGCCTGTGCGATGATTGCGGCGTAGAAGGCGTGATGAAGCGCCGTGGCGATCCGCCCCGTCCACGTGCCGGGCGCGGCCGGCTCGGGCGGCTGAAAGATGCGAAGAACGAGCCGCATCCCCATCAGCAGGCCGATGGCGATCCCCGCATAGTTGTGGAGCTGGTGCTGCACGACGTCCCAATCGGATGGCGTGATCCCCATATGGACGGCATGGTGGATTCGCTCGATGCTGCCGCCCGTCAGATATTGCACCGGCACCATGAGGGCGACCAGCCAGTGAAGCCCTATCTGAACCAGCGAATAGCCGCCTTTCATCGATCCACCCCCCAGCGAGAGCCGCAGACTAATCGGCGTCGGTTAACGCTTCCTCTCCTGCCGCCGCTGCCCCGAGAGCTGCCTAGGGATGGCGGCCCGATCAGGAGGAGTTCGCCCTCTTGCCGCCCAGATGAGAAGCGATATCCGTAGCAAGCGGCATGACGGATTCGGAACGCAGCCTTATGAGACGAACCCTTTTCGGAAACATGTTCGGACTGCTCTGCGCGGTGGGAGCGGTCCTGATGACGGCGGCCCCGTCGGCGGCAGCCGAGGATGTCGTTGCACGTCGTCAGACGGACATGAAGGCCATGGCCGCGGCGGCAAAGACGATTTTCGGCATGTTCAAGGATCCGGCCAGCTATCAGGCCGCCGAGTTCCAGGGAGCGGCAGATGCCATCCGCGACAGATCGGGCGGCGTTCTCTCCGGACACTTCGCATCCCAGGCGGCCAACCCACAGTCAAAGGCCAAGCCGAACATTGTTGAGGAGCGCGAGCGGTTCGACCGCTTGGCCAATGACCTCCGCGAATATGCCGTCGCGCTCGAGGCCGCCGCGCAGAATAACCCCGGACCAATGCCCTCCGGCATGCGCATGAAGCCCGGAGAAGCCATGGGCGGCGGCCCGCTCGGCACCCACGTCCGAAACGAGCAGGCGCTGTCGGCTATGTCGGCGGAGCACGTTTTTCACCTCATGCTGCAGACCTGCACGACCTGCCACGTTAGGTTCAGGACGGACTGAGGTCGAGACACACGCGGTGAAATGGCTCGCCAGCAGGCGTAACGGGGAAAATGCGCGGGTGATTCCGGAAAAAGCGCCTTGCGCACTGCGATGAACGACCTGGGTTGCATCTCAGCGAGCGCTGGCATTGCCGAACCGCCAATCACCGCCGCGCCGGCGGCTTCGTGGCGGCGCGGCGCTGCAGCGCGAAACGTGCGGCCGAGCAGTTGACGTCGGGAACGAGGTCGTAGGTCTGCTGGTAGAGGCTCTGCGCCAGCGTATTGTTGCCGCGGGTTTCCGAGGCGAAGGCGGCGAGCGCGGTGCGTTTATAGGCCTCGACGATCGGCTCGGCGGCCTTTGCCAGTGCCGCGTCATCCGATGGTTCGGCGGCCAGCGAAAGGGCGGCATAGCTCGCTTCGCCATCGCGGCCGACGCGGCCGCCGACCGCGCCGTTGAAGCTCTGCTCGGAAACCTGGCGCATGCGCCTTGCGTTCTTGATGCAGGTCGGGATGCGGGCGGCTTCCGCATTGATGCGCTCGGCCGTCGGGCCGCTCTCGGCGCTCTCGCCGCCGGAGAGGATCACGTAGCCGATGATGCCGACGACGGCGAGATAGACCAGCCCCATGCCGGCGAGGAAGGCCGGCTGCTTGAGGAGCGGCTTCTTCGGCTTGGCGTCGCCCGCCTTGGCGGCCTCCTTCTTCGGCGCCTCCTTGGCCGGCGCCTTCTCCAGAAACTGGAATTCGACGTCCTTGCCGAGACGGAAGCTGTCGCCTGTTTTCAGCGAGGCCGTCTGCAGCAGCGCTTCGCCGCGCAGCATGATCGGGTTCAGCCCCATGCGGCGGATGATGAAGCCGCCATCGCGCTGCTTTTCGATGCGGGCGTGGATCGGCGCCAGGAACGGATCGTCGACGACGATATCGGCATTGCCAGCCCGGCCGATCGACATCTCAGGCCGGTCCAGCACATGGCTGCGGCTCTGGCCGCCGGGGCCGGTCTGCAGCAGGCTGGGTTTGTTTCCGCGAAAGAAGGAGAAGACCATGATCAGAACATCCCACTCGACATCATCTCGACAATTGCCGGCGCCAGCACCAGAAGCAGGATCGACACGACGATCATCATCGCCGGCATGACGATCTTGGCTTTCAGCTTTTCGCTGGCCCTGTCGGCCTTTTCCCAGCGGCGGAAGCGCAGGTCGCGCGCATGTTCGCGCAACAGCTCGACGCGGTTGCTGCCCTCGACCTCGCCCTGGATCACGGCGCGGATGACCCGCACCACCTCCTCGGCGGTCATGCGCGCCTCCAGGCGCTGCAGCGCCTCGACCATGCCGGTGCCGAGCGCCACGTCCTTCAGCGTCTGGTCGATCTCCTCGCTCATCACGGTGCCGGGCGCGGCCTCGGCATAGAGCCTGAGGCTTTCCGGCAGCGTCGCCTGCGCCTGCTGCGTCATCACGACAAGATCGAGGAAATAGGGAAATTCGCGCGAAATGCGCTCCTTGCGATCCTGCATCTTGTCGTCGGCGACCACCCAGAAATAGATGGCGGGGATCAGGCCGAGGATCAGCCCGGCCACCAGCCCGCCGATGACGCTGCCGCTGGCAATGCCGAACAGCAGGCCGAGCAGGATGAAGCCGAACAGGCTCATCACGACGAGAAGGGCGATATATTCCCGCCCCGTCACGCCGCCGAAGGGCCGGCCGCCATAGATCAGCTTCTGCTCGAGCTGCGCGCCGTAATCGGCAAGAACCGGCTCGAAATGGGCGAGCACGAATTCGACCGGCGTGCGCATGCCGATGCTGTCGACGATATTCGGCGGCGGGCCGTCGCCGCCGGCCGAACGGCGCACCACCTGGATGCTGCCGAGCAGATCGCCGATCCACCAGACGAAGAGGGCAGCGGCAATGCCGGCAAAGACGACGGCGATCGGGGCAAGCGGGATGTGCGACATCATACCGACACCTTCATCATCGAGCGCATCCAGAAGAAGCCGGTGGCATAGAGAATGGCGCCGACGATGGCGATGACGATGCCGATGGCGTTGCCGAACACCTTGTCGATCAGCTCCGGCTGGCCGAAGATGATCATCAGGATCATGAACAGTGCGCCACCGTTGACGACGCGGAAGTTCATGCGCGCCTGCGACGACGAGGTGGTGATCTTCTGATCGAGCTTCCAGATTTCCTTGAAGGATTTCGACATTTCCGTCAGCGGTTCGGAAATGTCGCCGCCCTGGCGGGCAAACAGGCCGAGCGCCGCGTCGACCATCTTGAAGTGCAGGCTCGGCACGGTGCGTCCGTGGCGGTCGAGCGCCTCGACGAGGCCGATGCCGAGCTTCTGTTCGCGGGCGATGCGCTCGAATTCACGCGAGGCCGGCATCTGGCCGGTATCGGCCACCGCATTGACGGCAACGGCGAGCGGCTTGCCGGTGCGCACCGCCGAGACGATCTGGTCGACCGCATAGGGAAGCTGCGATTCGATCTGCAGCCAGCGGCGCTGCAGGAAATAGCGGATGATCGCCTTGGGCAGGAAGAAGGCGACCGGAATGGCGACGACGATGCCGACGATCGGCCCGAAGATCAGCGATATCAGAGCAAAGACGACCACCGCCGTGACGATGTAGGCGAGGATCATCGTATAGGGCGGCACGGCGTCGCGCCCGAAGACCTGGGCCGCTTCGCTGGCGAGCGCGATGTCGCGTTCGGTGGCGCGCAGGAGCGGCGCCGGCCAGCGCACCGGCGCGCCCCAGACCAGCAGCCCCGCCGTCACCGCGCCGAGGACGACCGTAAAGATCTGCAGAATGCTGATATCCATGGCTTCCCCCTAAAAACAAAAGCTTGGAGCGGTTCTGCGCTTCCGCGAAAACCTGAACCGCTCTAGACGAACATATCGAGTTTTTCGATTTCACCGTCTTCGCCGAACTCGACGAGCTCGGCGACGAAGCTCGGCAGGTAACCGGTGAAGGCATGCACCGCCTGGCCGCCGGCGCGGCCGACCAGGTGGAAGATCGGCTCGACGATGACGAGGCCGGTATCCGGATCGATGCCGATCACCTCTGATATTTCGGTGACGGCGCGCCGGCCGCTTTCCAGGCGGTTGAGCTGCACGACGAGTTCGACAGCGGCGACGATCTGCTGGCGGATCGCCATCACCGGCAGCGAACTCTGGCCCTGCAGCACCATCACCTCCAGCCGGGTCATCATGTCCTGCGGCGTGTTGGCATGCGCCGTCGTCATCGAGCCGGCATGGCCGGTGTTCATCGCCTGCAGCATGTCGATCGCCTCCGCACCGCGGCACTCGCCGACGATGATGCGGTCGGGGCGCATGCGCAGCGCGTTGCGCACCAGGTCGCGGATGGTGACGCTGGTTTCGGATTCCGCCGTCTTCGGCCGCGATTGCAGATAGACGACATGGATGCCGTCGAGCTGCAGCTCGGACGTATCCTCGACGGCAACGACGCGCTCGCCGATCGGGATGAACTGCGACAGGCTGTTCAGGAGCGTCGTCTTGCCCGAGCCGGTGCCGCCCGAGACGACGATATTCTTGCGGGCGCGCACCGCCGCCTCGAGGAAGGCGCGCATCGGTTCGCTGAGCGCCCCTGCCGTCACCAGTTTGCTGATGTCGAGCCGCGACTTGCCGCCGAACTTGCGGATGGTGAGACAAGCGCCCTTGACCGCCAGCGGCGGAATGACGGCGTTGACGCGCGAACCGTCCGGCATGCGGAAGTCGGCCATCGCCTCGCTCTCGTTGATCGAGCGGTTGGAATCGACGGCGATGCGCTCGATCACCTTCATCAGCTGCCGCTCATTGGCAAAGGCGAAGGGATAGCGTTCCAGCAGGCCGAATTTTTCGACGTAGATCTCGTCATAACGGGTCACCATGATTTCCGAGATGACGTCGAGATCCATCAGCTCCGAGATTGTCCCCCAGCGATACATCAGCTCCTCGATATTCGAGCGCAGGTGCATATGGGCGATCTCGTAGCGGTCGCCGGCATTGAAGAGCGCCTGGCGGGACTGGAAGGCGGCGCTGAACCGCGTGTCGAGCTGGGCGAAATCCGAACGGGTGGATTCGAAATTCAGCTTCAGCTGCAGCGCCGAGATCAGCGCCTTGCCGACATCGAAGAGGCGGCGGTTGTCCTGCTCCTCGCGCGCGAGGCTTGCCGCATTCGACGCGGCGTCGCGCCGGCCGGTGCGGGCGATGCGTTTGGCGAGCCAGCGGTAGACGGCGTTCTTGATGACGAGGATGACGAGATCCTGGGGTGCGGCATCCAGCGCCTCCTTGATGAACATGTCGAGCCGCTCGCGGATGCGGTTTCGCGTGTCCTCGCGGCCGAAATCGGAGGATTTCACCAGCCGGTCATATTGCGTGTCCTTTAGCAATCGCTCATGGATCTCCATCTGCAACGCCAGCACCCGCTCCTGGTCCGGAAACTGCGTCACCGCTTCCTGAGCCGCCGCCGGCTCGACCAGCTCGATCGTGACATTCGGCACCCAGATCGACATGCCGGCCGAGACCGCCACCGGCGTGCCGGCCCTGAGCGGCTGGTCGTCGAGGCGCGTCGGATTGCGGCCATGATGCTGCACCGACCAGCCCTGGCCGGACTTGCGCAGCACGAATTGCGGCGAGGAGACATGGCTGCCGCGCAGCCGCACGACGCCGGCGCCGGCCGGCAGCGAAAGCGTGCTGCTTTCGCCGACGAAATAGGTCTCGTTCGAAGAAAGCGGGATCACCTCCCGCCCGCTGCCGTCCTCATAGGAAATCTTCAACAGCATGGCTCATTCCCCCGTGACGGTCACATGCGCGTCCAGTTGATGCTCGGCAGGTCCTCGACGGTATTGTCGGCCGGATTGCGCAGCACGAGGTTGAGGCTGCCGTTCGATTGGCCGAGCGCAAAGATCAGCATCTCGGCCTCCGCCGGCGTCACTTCGACGGTGACGTTGTTGTAGGTGCTGTTGGCCTTGGTGACCGCGCCTTCCGCCGTCGTCGCCGCGCCGACGGCCAACACTTTGACATTCTGCAGGAAGGTGCGGGTGACGACGCGGGTGCGCGAGCTGATGCCGAGCTTATAATCCTGCGCCTTCTTGCGGTAGGCGTTGACGTCATTCTCGTCGGCGCCTGGATATTGGGTCAGATAGTTCTTCAGCATCTGCTCCACAGGCGAGGGCGGCTGGGCCGGAGCCGGCGGCTGCCCGGTCGCGGCGGGCGCCTGACCCGGCGCTCCAGGCTGGGTTGCGGCGGCCGGCGCCACCGGCTCGACCGGTTCGTCGACCGTGCCGAGGATATCGACATAGCTGCCCGGCTCGACGAAGTGGCCGACGGCCGCGGCGGCGTTGACGGGCAGGGTCAGCGCCCGTTTTCCGGGCGCGATCATCGTCGTCAGGCGCCCGCCGTCATTGTCGTCGAAATATTGGAAGAGCAGCACCGAGCCGGCCGGAATGTCGGCGGCAGCCGTCCGATCCTTCAGCCATTCCCGGTAGGCGCTCGCCGCCGGCACGGCGAGTTTGGCCAAGGCCCCGAAGCTTTCCGGCAGCATCACCGGTTCGGCGAGCATGTCGGGCGTAATCGCCTGTCCTCTCGTCACCTTGCGGTCGGGCTGGAGCCGCATGAAGGCATAGGCCACCTGCTCGTTCTTGACGCTCTCGGTCCAGAAGTAGAGCAGAACGCCGGTGATGAGCCCGACGATGACAGCGGCAATGAGCTTCCAGTTCATGGTGTTATTCCTTCGACGAAGGGTTGCCTGATTTGAATGACCTCGACGGTCCGGCCGTCGGCCTTGCTGCTGGTGTAGAGAATATTGGCCTCGACGCTGCCGCGCCGGCCGTAAAGGGCAATCACCCTGCCGCGCTGGGCCGGCGGTGTCTCGATGGTGAAACCGTCGCGCGTCAACAGGTCGGCGCGCTGATCCGACCAGCGCACGGCAGACAGTGTGCCTTTCGAGACGACGGTGCGCGAGGTGTGGCCCTTGTCGCGATCGCCGATATCGCTCAGCACCTCGACGCCGGCCGGCGGACGCAGCGACATCGGCAGCTTGCCGGCATCGGCCGGCGCCGCGAAGGCCGGCAGCGTCGAAGCGACATCGTCGAAGCGGCTCATCAGCACCTCGGTGACAGGCGCATCGGCGGGTCGGCGGATCATGATCGAGACGCCTGGGATCGGCGCTCTTGCCGACGGATTGGCGGGGTCCTGCCGTTTGAGATAATCGAGCGCCGCCTCACCATCGCCGTCGAAGAACCGCACCACCACGGCGAGATCGTCGCGGATGCGGCTGACCTTCGGGACGATCAGCATATTGGCGGCGATGACGGCGGTCAGTTCCTGCCTGTCGCTGCTTTTCGGTAGGGCGGGCCTTGTATTGGCGGCCAGCACCCGCAGCCATTCGTCGGTGATATCGGAAATGCTGCGGTCGCTCTGATAGGGCGTGAACTCCAGCGGCTGGCCGTTGATGACAAGATCGCGCGGCGCCCGTTCCGACGCGCCGAGGATACCGGCCAGCATCGAATTCAGCGTCGCCCGGGAGTCCTTGTAGACCTCGGCGCGGCCGGGTGTGACTACAGCGACGGCGAGCCCGATGACGAGCGCCAAGCCAGCGAAACGGCCGGCGAAACGGAAGGAGATGCGCGCGCCCTGTCTCATCTATTCGCTCCCGGAAAGACGCCGTCGAAGAGATCGCCGGAATCGTCGGCCACGTCGCGGATTTCTCGCCGCAGCGTCGGATCGTAGCCCCGGCTCGTGACGTCGTTGTTGTGCGAGGCAAACAGCGTCGCGTCATCCACCGTGAACGCGTCCTTCCAACGCAGGCTCCGGATCGTATCGAGATCGTCGGAATCCCTGAATTTGTAGACGCGGTCGGCGGTCGCGGTGACCAGCTGCGGCTTTTCATTGGCGAGGTCGCCGACCATATCGCCGAAGTCGCGGCCGTCGCTCTTCAGCGTGTTCTGCACGTCGTCCCAGACAAAGCTGCGCTGCGGGTCGCCGTCGCCTTCATGCGACGGCGTGCGCGAGCAGCTCATGGCGTCGCGTCCCGGCAGGGCCGGGAGCGGGAAGACGTTCGAGAAGTCGGAGGTGCAGTTGAGCCCGTTCGCCTCGGCGAAGGCGGCGTTGCGCATGGCGAGCATGGTGCCCACCTTCTTGGTGGAAATCCTGTTCGCATGGATCATGAAAATCACGATCAGCAGGATGACCGGTGCGGCGAGCACGAATTCGATCGAGGCAAGCCCGCGCCGGTCGCGGTGCAGCCGCATCATGAGGCCGCCGGCCGGAGCGCTGCCCCGAGCCTCAGTGGGTGTTGACGGCAGCCCAGGCATTGGCTCCTCCCTGGTCGAAGACGCGGGTCAGGCCGGTGAAACTGTCGGCCGCCGGGCTCTGCTTGATGGTGTTCGAAACCTGGCCGATATCGTCGGCAAGTGTCGCGGGCGCCAGCGATGCGAGCCAGTCCTGGGTGTAGAGATCGAAGGCCGTGTAATTGTGCACCCAGCTCTGCGCGAGCGCATAGGCGGACGGCGTCCTGTCCTTGAAGATGCGGATCTGCAGCCTGGCGCGCGGGGCGCGGGAGACGATCGCCAGCGTCTGGTAGTCGTCGAGCTGCTCGCCGCCAAAGGGCGTGAAATTGAAGGGGATGCGTCCTTTCAGCCAGTAGGGCTTGGGTAAGGAAATGACGGGCAGGGGAGCACCGGCCACGGAAATCGCGCCGCCGGCCGGCCCGCAGACCTGGTTCCAGATCATGTCGAACTTGCGGGTAAAGTCGTTCTTGTCCTTCGTCTGCGAGTCCGAGTAGCGCGGCGGCACGTCGATCGGCAGCTGGAACGGGTTGGTGATGCCGAAGCCGACGCCGAAGACTTTGTCGGCGATCCAGAAGCTGGCATCGAGCGCCAGTTCCTGCCACCAGCTGAGATCGCCGGCATATTGTTCGACAATCGCCTTGAACGGCACCTTGCTCAGATAGGCCGGGCCGAAGGCTTCGTAGAAGATGTAGAAGTTCACCAGCGCATTGTCGATGCCGCTCTTGTGGTTGACCCAGTCGCGGATATGGCTGCCGTCGACGCCGCCTGCGGTCAACGGGCCCTTGCCGTTGGGGAAGCCGCGGTTGGCAAATTCGCCGCGCATGAGGAGCGGGTCCTGCCCCTGAGTGCCATAGGACATGGCAAGGCACATTTCGGTATAGGCCGCAGCGGGATTGATGCCGTCGCGATCGACCGGCAAGTTGCCGCCGGCGCCTTCTCCAGCCTGGCCGCAGTTTTCGCACGGCGGATGAAACACGACGTGGTCCGATTTGTTGAGGCGCACCAGATGCAGGGCCTCGTTGCCGACACGCTCAGGGAAGCTCTCGACGAGGTAGTCGTTGAGATCGTTCATGCCGTCGATAATGTCGCTGGACTTCACGATGAGGCCCCAGGGATCATAATCGATCTGTGCTTTTACCGTATAGGCAATCGCCAGGCTGGCTTCCGTTGCCCGAAACCCCTGAAACGCCAGGCAAGCGCCGTAGATGATGCCGCCGACGATCGGAACCTTCTGCCAGCCCGGGCAATAGGGCATCGGCGGCATCGGCGGCAGCAACGAGGCCGGTCCGAAACCTTCGGTGAAAGAGTATTCGGCGAGTTTCGCCAGGATGGCGGTCGAGCGCAGGGCCAGTTCCGCAGTGGTCAGCTGGAAGGCGACCGAGGTCGCCATGACGACGGTTGCCTGCGAGGAGGCGACATTGTTCATCGCCATGATGTTGAGATAGCGCGCTTCCCAGTCGGCATGGACGAGCGCGGCGGCGTCGGCGGTATCCTGCGTGCGCTGCTTGTCGTAGATCATCTGTCCCGTGTTCAGGATCCAGACGATCATCAGGGCGAGCGCGATCGTCATGTAGAGGATGATCGGCGACAGGAAGCCGCGTTCGTCGCGGTGCAGGCGCTTGATGAGGGTCGGTGTCATAGCAGGTTCACCTCCGCCGTCGAAATCGTGTAGTAGCGGCCGTCCTTCCTCTGGCCGCGGGCAAAGACCCAGCCGGCATATTCGAGCAGCAGGAAGCGTGCTTCCACCTTGGCGGTCACGGGCACGTGCGGCGTGCGGTTGATGGCGGCATAGAGCGCCATCGGGGCGCGGTCGACGGTGACCGTGACGTTCTGCGGATCGAACATGTAGCGGGCCTGGTTGCGCATCGCCCGCCAGTTCTTCGAAAGGCCGGAAGCATCGGCAAGGGCTTTCAGCGCCTCTTCCGGCGGCTGGCAGGCGCCGACGCATTTCAGCTGGTCGTAGGGAGCGGCCGGGATCAGCGCCAGGCGGGCGGCAAGATCGGCCTTGCCGGGGGCGGCATCGTCGTCGCAGGTCTTGGGGTCGATGATGCTGCGGATGGTGATCGGCAGGGCCGGGCAGAAATAGACGCGGGCGCTGCGGGCCGCCGCATAGGCGGCATAATGGGTGAAGAGGTGGTTTTTGGCGAGAATCGCGAACTGGAAGACCACGAACATGAAGAAGACGAAGACCGGCGTGACCAGCACGAAATCCATCATCGTCGTGCTGCCCGAGCTATCGCCGTGCAGCTCCGATATCCGGCGCCGGCGGGCGGAAAGCCGCGGCAGCAGCAGCATCGAGGCGAAGAGCAGCAAGGCGATCGCAAAGGTACCGAGAAGAGCGCCATGATCCTGCGGGATCCAGAAGGTCCGCGAGTGCAGGATAGAACTCCAGAAGGCACCGTCGAAAGTGGGGCGTTCGAGTTCGGGGCGCATTGCCGTTACCTCACAAGGGCAAGAGGGGTGAAATCCGGTATGAACAGGCACCACAGAAGTCCGAGAGCGGCGGCAACGCCGAAGCGGACGGTATGATGGATTTCGCGTGGCTTCAGCACGGAAGCGGCATCGCGGAAACCGGCAGGCAGGAGCAGGGCGAACAGTCCGACTGTTCGGGCGAGCACGCTCCACTGAACCCGCCGCGCCATCGAGAAAACGGCGATCACGCCGCCGACCATCAGCGCTGCGAGGGTCACGTCGATGGCGGGCCAGAGGCCGAGAATGGCGCCGAGCGCCGCCATCAGTTTGACATCGCCGCCGCCGCAGCTTCCGGCTGCGAAGGCGATGACGAAGATCATGCCGGCCGCAATGAGGCCGGCAAAGGCTAGGCCGATCCCTGCCAGACCGCCGCCGGCCGCCGCCAGCACGAAGCCGGCAAGCAAGCAGGGATAGGTCACGGCGTTCGGGATGTGACCATGGCGGTGATCGAGCACCGCCGCGGTCATGGCGCAGGCGACGGCAAGAGCCGCCGCCGCAGGCATCTGGGTCAGATCGTAGGTCATGTCCATGACACGGGACCCGCTTATTGACCCGGCTCGGGAATTCTCTCGGCATCCGAGAGCGCCGTGTTCTTTTCGTTGAACCATTCGCCGATCTGTTTGCCGAATGCGAGCAGGAGCAGCATCAGCGGAATGACGATCAGCGCGACGGCCAGGACGATTTGGGCCATGTCGCCGCGTTCGTCCTTGTGAAGTGCAATTGCGAGAGTCTTGAGTTTTCCAAACATCTGCGTATTCCTCGTTCCTAGGTTTGTTTCGGATCGAAGACCTTGGTGAAGATAAAGCAAGAATACGATATCGTATCGAACCGGCACGTTGCTCGTTTCAATGATATTTTCTGCTTCGGTTTATCTTCCCCGGCGGCCAACGCTTGTTGAGCAACACCATTAAGACCCAAGAGTGCGCCCAAGGCCAGCCCTCCGTCAAGCAAACGAAACGAAGGGTTCCAATTGCCTTGGAGGTGTCTCTTGATGAAACGGAGTTGACGGCGGCATTTTCCAACTAACCGCCTGAAGAAACTACAGTTTTACCTTGAATAGGAAACTGCGTGGCGGCTTTGCGAACTGCCGCCACCTGCCCCATAATTGGTCAATTCTTTCAATACGATAGAATAGATGGAACGGTACAGCGATATCGACCCCCCACGCGCGGCCGCGCCCATGGCGTTGCTTGGCGATCTGGATTAAGCTTATCCGGCATGGTGGGCTTGGCCCTTCAGTCGTTCCGGAGAAAGAACCATGGAAACGATGAGCAGCGTCTTGATACTTGCATTGGTCCTCATTCCACTGATGATGTTCTTTCCGACAGCCGTTCAGATGATGGCGACACTGTTCGGCATGAGCACAGTTCTTGTCGGGATGCCGCTCTGATGAAGGCCGTTTCCGACGACGCCGCCGAACAGGCGACCTTCCAGGTTCTGACCCGGGCGCTGGACAAGCTGCTCGGGCCGATCCGTTTTCTCCTCGAGGATCCGAGCGTTTCCGAAATCCTGATCAACGGAACATCCGACATCTTCGTCGAAAGACGCGGCAAGCTCGAACGCGCCGATACGCGTTTCGCCAGCCGAGAGGATCTGGAATCGGCCGCGCGCAGCATCGCGCAATTCTCCGGCAAGCGGCTGACGCCGGAGGAGCCGAGCGTCGAGGCCCGCTTGCCGGACGGTTCGCGCGTACAGATGATCCAGCCGCCCGCCGCCCGCACCGGGCTCTGCATCTCCATCCGCCGTTTCCTGAAAGAACATCGCAGCATCCGCGATCTCGTCACCCAGGGCAGCCTGACCGAGGAGTCGCTGTCGCTGCTGCAGGCGGCCGTCGGGCTGCAGAAAAACGTCATCATCTCCGGCGGCACCGGCACCGGCAAGACGACGATGCTGAACGCGCTGTCGGAAGCCTTTGCCGACCACGAGCGCATCATCGTCATCGAGGACACCTCGGAACTGCAGATCCGCAAGGAACACGTCGTCTATCTCGAAGTGACGAAGCCCGACCGTTTCGGCCGCGGCGGCGCCAGCATCCGCGACCTGTTCCGCTCATCGCTGCGCATGCGGCCCGACCGGATCATCGTCGGCGAATGCCGCGGCGGCGAGGCGCTCGACATGATCCAGGCGATGACCTCAGGCCACAGCGGCAGCCTGTCGACGGTACATGCGAACACACCCTACGACGCCCTGCACCGGCTGGAGACCTTAGCGCTGATGTCCGACATCGACATGCCGCTGCGGCCGCTGCGCGCGCAGATCGCCTCGGCGGTCGACGTCGTCGTGCAGATCGCCCGCTTCAAGCGTACCGGCAGACGCCGGGTGATCGAGATTTCCGAGATCAAGGGCCTGAACAATGACGGCCAGTATATCGTCGAGAGCATCTACAAGCTCGAAGGCGACGGCCATTCCAATTCGGATGGCGCATTGCTGTGGACCGGCGTCGTGCCGAGCTTCGCCGCCGATGCGATGGAAGAGATAGCAGACGGCGAACACCCCGAATGGGTGAAGGCTGATCCCGCCATACGGGCAACGGCTTGAAGCCCGTTGGTGGACGCGACCTCGGAACTGCCGGTCCGGCATCGTGCATTCGAGGGAAGGCAAACCTGGTTGCCTTCCCCGGTGTTTACCGGCGCTTGTTGCGCCAGGGCGCGTTCTTCTGCCAGTCGCCAGCCATGATGCTCCCGTAGGGGATCACCTCGTCGACCACTTCGGCGAGACCGTAGTGCTCGATCTGCGCCCGCACGTTCGCAGCGCTCTTGTAGGCACTCGGCAGTTCCGACACATCGGCGAAACCGGAGAAGAACCGCGCGTCGAGACCGCTTGTTTCCTTCTCCAGAATAGCCGCGATGTTGTTCGGGCTGAGCCCTCGCGAATCCGCTCCATATTCCGCAGACAGCTGCCTCATATGCGCGCTGCGCGAAAAGTTGCGGCCGGCGCCATGCGGGGAGAAGCCGAGGCCATGGGCAGCGTTCGAGCCGCGAACGATCAGGATCGGTTCCGCCATATTGAGCGGAATGATGGTCAGATCGGTCGCGTCATCAGCCCAGTTGTCGAAGGCAGGAGTCGCACCCTTTCCGTGGTAGAACAGCCCGTCCGACTTCCGGAAGACGAAATTATGCTCGTTCCAGAAGCGGTCCGCGACCTTGGCCGAGAGTTTTTCCGCCGCCATGTCGTGAAGGACATAGTGGTTTTCTCTGGTCCACTGGCGGATCGTCTGCAGGGCCGACCAGTAAAGGTCACCTTCCTCGGTATCCGCCGGAATCCAGGCATTTTCCCGATGCGTCTCGGGCGAAATGCGCTCCCGAAACTGGTTGGCGACCGTCATGCCCTTGTCGTAGAGCCGCGCTCCCGGTGCCCGCGATCCATGATGGGTCACAAGCGCGGTTTCGCCGGTCGACTTCATCGTCCCGACATAGGCGAAGTGATTGCCGTCGCCCTGCGTCGCGAAATGCTCGATGCCGGCGCTCAGCACACCGTCGCGCAGGTAGGGATTCTGCTGGAAGGCCGAAAGCGTCGCCTCGGAAGGCTTCAGCTGCGCGCCGCGCGGCCGGCCGCCGGGACCGAAATGCGTGACGGCATGCACGGCATCCAGAAGCGACTTCGGGTCTGTGCCAGGAAAAATCGAGATCGCCATGGAGCAGCAGATATCGGCCGAATGCATGCCGGGATGGATCGCTTCGGAGGCGACGACGCCGCCGACCGGGATCGTTCCCACGGGACCTGCCGGGCAAGCGTCCGGCATGATCGCTGCGGCCCGGACGACCGGCGTGCGCACCAGCGCGCGCATCGTCGCATTGACCTTCTCGACATTGTCCTGCTCGAATGCGTTCTCGGCACGGATATTGGAATAGATCTCGATATCGTTATCGGCCCTCAAGGCAAGCGTCGGCCCCGGCTGGAAGGTTTTTGCCGCTTCCAGGGCATCCGCCACGGAGCCACCCTTGCTCAAAATCGCATTGGCCGCGTCGAGAGCCGGGCGAAACCACTTCCCCTGGCTCATGCCGGCATCGATCAAATCCTGTCCGCTCATGACCGCTATCATCGTCTTTTCTGCGTCTGCAGTCCTTCTTGTTCAGTTGCTTCTCTTCACACCACCCGGGCGACGAGCATTGCCGGAGATCTCTCTCACCGCACGCATTCCATGATCATGGCGCGATGCGGCCCCTGTAGTCACCGGCGCATTCGCCCAGGGCTTACCATTGTCCCGGCGACGAGATTTGGCAGGACGGTTGACTGAGCTACACGCTCCTTTCGGAAGCGCGGGGTGATTTGAACACCCGACCTGCCCGCCGGAAATCCGATGGGCCGCTCTTTCCTTGTAGTCCTGCCGGCATTCGCCGGGTTATTCCGTCCCTGTGGAACAGGGATAATGCCATGCAGCGGCGACGAGGATGGACGAAACCGGATGGCCCCGCTCGTGCCAGAGAGCGTATGCCCAGGAGGAGTCGAACCTGCCAGACCATCCAACTTTGGAGGCTGTAGTTCCGTCCGGCATTCGCCGCTGCATTCGGCTATGGCGACCAGTGTCCGGGAAACAGCTTGCTCTACCAACTGAGCTACAGGACCAGGTCCTGGCGAGACTCGAACTCGCGACACAGATGTAGTTTCCCATGCATTCGCCATGTCATTCCATTCGTCCGTGACGACGAGGTGTGGTGAAACAGCCTGCTCTATCCGCTGAGCTACGGGTCCATGAATTGGGGGACCCGGCGGGATTCGAACCCGCGACCTGGAGATTTAACGATCTGTAGTTTCATCCGGCATTCGTCACGGTCCCTCGCGCCGTTCACGGCGGCGCGAGGGCATTGCTTCCTGCGAGCCCGTCAGAGCTCGATTGCCTCGATGGCTTTCACCCAGCCATCCGCGCCCTTGCTGTTGGCCGCGAAAGCCGTGATCACCCCATAGACGGCATCCGAGAAGCCGCCGATGTTGAGCACGTCTTCCCGCGTCGGCGCCTGGGTGGTGGCGTGGGGCTGGATGTCGAGGCAGACCAGCTTTGCGGCCGGGTTGACCCGCTTGATCCTCGCCCATTCCGTCATCACAGCCGTCGGCTGGCCGCTTTTGCGCGCATCCACCCAGGACTCGTTGTCCGAGATGAACACAACGAGATCGACCTTGGCCTTCTCGTTTGCCAGCCTCTTCAGCGGTGCGGAGCAATTGGTTCCGCCGCCGCCGATTTGCGCCAGCTTGCCGGCATTAGTCATCACCGAATCCCGCTTGTTGAGGCTGACATGCACCACGTCATTCTCGAACGGCAGCACCCGCGCCTTCGGGTTACGCTGCAGGAACGCCGCGGTCATCAGACCGGCGACATCGATGCAGCGGACCGAGGACGTCGCGCCCTTCCGGTAACCGGTCACGGGCGAGCCCATGGAACCCGACACGTCGGGGCAAAGCACCACATTGCCCGTCAGGGACGGCACATTGGCGATGGCAATATCCATCGCCTCCTGAAGCGCATCCCGCACGACATCGGGAACCTGGCCGTCGACCATCTTCCACGCCATCATCAGCTGATAGGGGAAGACCTTTGCCTTGCGGATTTCCTCCGGATCGGCAAGCCGCGCCGCCAGCGCCTCGGCAAAACCCTCGACCTCGAACACGCCGTTGCGTGCAAAGGTGTTGAGGTTCTGCCGCACCATCTGCCAGCCGCCCTTGCGGGCGATTTCGACCCAATGCTCCCGCGTCAGCGGCAGCGAGGTCAGCATCTGGAACGGAACATCCGGCACCGGCGCCGTCTGGTCGCGTCGGAACGCTTCCAATGCCTTGACGACATCAGGCAGTGCCGCGTAGTCGTGCGGCTTGCCGATCGCCCAGGCATAAAGCGCCTTGCGCTCCTCCGTTGCCGGCTTCGGATGCACCATGCGGATGACGTCGGCGAGCGACGGATCGTTTCCGACCATCGCACGCAGGATCTGCTCAGTGCTCGCCCGTTCGAGCCACGCCTGCACCGCCTTCTTCGGGCGTGTGCCGAGCGACTTCCGACCCGTGGCGCCGGAGCGCATGACCTGCACGAAGCCGCGCAGCATCTTGCCGCTCTTCACCACCCGCGGGAATGCACGGGCGAAGGCATCGCTCTGAAGGCTGGAGAGCATGGCGAGCAGCGTCACCGGCATGTCCTTCATGTGACCCTTTTCAGCCGCGTACACAGCCACCTTGGCAAGAAATTCCGGCTCGACCTGAAGGGCAAGCATCTTGACCGCTTCGAGCTGCTCGGCCCCATCCGCATAGAAAGTGCCGTTGAACGTGCCGGTCACGGCATATTGCGCCAGTGCCTCGCGCGGCGTCAGCTGATAGGCCGGGGCCGCTTCATGATTTTTCGTATCCGTTCCCGGAAGCAGTTTCCCCAGGTAGGTTTTGAAGATCGCCTTGTTGACCATGACGGCACCTCGTGTTGGGTTCATGCCAGATACATTTCAAGACGCGTGCCAGTTTGGAGAAAAGAGCGATGAATACGCAAAAATTTCTTTCATCTTATTGTTTTTGAATGATAAATTTTTACGCCCCGTCGGAAGCAATCATGATTGGCGAAAATCCGTATCCCGATTATACTATCGATAATTATATCATTTTATAATTTTGGATAATCCATGAAGCGCCGCGTCGCCATCAGCATATTGGGAACCACGCTCGATGCAGGGAAATGGGAAAACCGCTGGAGTCGCTGGCGGCCCAGTGTCGCGCTCTGCCAGCAGCCGGGCCTGTTCATCGACCGGCTGGAACTGATCCACGACAACCACTCGCAAGCTCTCTGTCACCGCATCGTTGCCGACATCGAAACCGTGGCGCCGGCGACGGAGGTGCGCAGCAACGTCATCAACTTCCGGGACCCCTGGGACTTTTCGGAGGTCTATACGAGCCTCAGGGATTTTGCCCGCAACTACAACTTCGACCCCGACACGGAAGACTATCTCGTCAACATCACCACCGGCACCCATGTCGCCCAGATCTGCTGGTTCCTGCTCACCGAAGCCCGCATCATTCCCGGCCAGTTGTTGCAGCTCTCGCCGCCGCGCGAGCGGGAACCGGAGCAGGATTTCGCCGGCACACACCGGATCATCGACCTCGACCTTTCCCGCTATGACGAGATCGCCAAGCGCTTCGCCTCCGAGCGGGAAGACGCCGCCTCTTTCCTGAAATCGGGGATTTCGACCCGCAACGCCGCCTTCAACAGAATGATCGACGAGATCGAAAGGGTGGTGATCCGCTCGACGGCGCCCGTTCTCCTGACCGGGCCGACCGGTGCCGGCAAGTCGCAACTGGCCCGCCGGATCTACGAGCTGAAGAAAAGCCAGCGCAAGGTCAGCGGTCCGTTCATCGAGGTCAACTGCGCGACGCTGCGCGGCGACCAGGCCATGTCCACCCTGTTCGGCCATGTGAAAGGCGCCTTTACCGGCGCTGCCGGCGAGCGTGCCGGCTTGCTCAAATCCGCCGACAAAGGCGTGCTGTTCCTCGACGAGATCGGCGAGCTCGGCCTTGACGAACAGGCCATGTGCCTGCGCGCGATCGAGGAAAAGAAGTTCCTGCCCGTGGGCGCCGATCGCGAGGTGTCGGCGGAGTTTCAGCTGCTGGCCGGCACCAATCGCGATCTTGGCGAGGATGTCCGAAAGGGAAGGTTCCGCGAAGATCTCTATGCCCGCCTGAACCTCTGGACCTTCCAGTTGCCGGCGCTACGCGAGCGCAAGGAGGACATCGAGCCCAATCTCGACTTCGAGCTCAGGCGTTATCTGGAACGCGAAGGCGAAAATGTCACCTTCAACAAGGAAGCACGCCAACGCTATCTCACCTTCGCAACCGGCCCGCAGGCCGTCTGGAGCGCCAATTTTCGCGACCTGTCGGCTTCGGTAACCCGCATGGCGACCCTCGCGCCGCATGGGCGCATCACGACCGACGTCGTTGATGACGAAGTCCGACGGCTGAATGCGTTTTGGCGCAGCTCAAGTGACGACGACGGGGTGGATCTGATCCTTGAAGACGTACTGGGTGCAGAGACTGCCGCGCGCCTCGATCGCTTCGACGCAGCACAGCTTGCCGCTGTTCTGCACACCTGCCGTCAACATGCCACGGCAAGCGCGGCGGGCAGAGCCCTGTTTGCGATCTCGCGATTGGAGAAAAAGAGCAGCAACGACGCCGATCGCCTGAGCAAATATCTCGCGCGCTTCAGTCTCAGATTCGAGGATATCAAGAGACCTGAATAAGGGTTTGGTTGGAATGAACGCCAATCATCTCTTTCGCTCATAGGACAACCGTTGGCCGTTGCCGGGCTAGCGAAGGGTATCGCCTTTTCAACACTCGCTCCCTTCGCCAGGCGTGAGCGATCTTTCAGCCATTGCTTATTCCTCTAAGATTATCTTTGTTGAGACTCGAGGGGCTTCATCTGAGGCATCCTTGTCGATCTCTCGGGCAAATGAATGCAGAATGCCTCGCGGGGAGCGAGATCCATCATTGAAACGTAAGCGTCAAAAGAGGGGATCACTTTCAATTTGATTGCAAGCTGAACACATTCCCCGTTGCTTTTGTTACTCTTTAAGCAAGCGTCCACGCGCTTGTAATCGTTTGCTACGCCCTCATTTGCAAAGGTTCTGGCGAGCCTGTCACGGAGCCCGATACCATGGCCTTTCAAACCGTCACCTACTTCGGAATTTTTCCAGGCGTATAGGCTGAGTGCAATCATCTGATCTTCCAAATGCTGCACTAGGTTTTCCGTCATTGGAAAATAGGATGGCGGCACAAGACCTGCGAAAGGGATCGCCTTATTCACAAGCGATGCCAAGGCTTCGGAATCTCCTCGGCGGGCTTGACGCCAGATCACCCTCCAGGCTTCTGCGCAATCGCCTTTGCGGATCAGGGCAAAAGCCTGCCTCTCCAATATTGACTGTTCATCGTCGACCTGCGCTGACGCTTGGCCCGGCGCAAGAACAGCAACGAGCACGGCCATTGCCATCGAAACTAGAAAGAGAATATGTCGCAAAAATCCCCCAAAAGCACTCAGACTGTCAAATCTACCGTTTATACGAAATATGGATTTATTTTCTGGCCAAAATTACTAGCACACAGACCTATCTCATCGTGCCTCGGCGAAATCCCAGTATTCCGGTAGCCAACGGAGCGTAGATGCCGCTTTTTGTGGCAATCTCGCCAGTGGTTAAAAGTCTTCCCGACATAGCTATATCCTTTGGACTATTTTATTTCAGAAAATTGAACTTAAAATCACGGGTTGGGAGAAATGTGGACTCTCTTCGGGCCGGGCAACGGTAGGCAAAAGGCCTCGCGCGGCGCGTGATCCATCATGGCGACATACGAATCAAAATCGGGAATTAACTTGAGTTCAATGGCAGCATTGACGCAGGCACTTTTATCCTTATGCGTCCTCAAGCATACATCTACCTTGCGATATTCATTTTGAACCTGAGCATTCGCAAAAACTTCCGGTGGATTGGAATCAAGGCTCAATCCGTACTTGTCGAATTTTGCGCTTATCTCTGGATCTTTCCAATTATAAAGCTTCAACGCGATCATATGATTGACCATGTGGCTCTGGAGAGAATTTTCAGTCAACGGAAAGTAACTTGGCGGCACGAGTGCCCTGTAGGGAATAATCGCGAAAACGATATCTCTGAGCGTCTTCTGGTCCCTTTGCCGGGCAAGAGACCACAGTTCTTTCCACGCTTGCGCGCAATCTCCGGCGTCGAGCAACCGAATTAGCTTTTTTTCAAACGCTGTGGGATCGGCGCTCTTGGCACTCACTTGGGATGCGAAGAGTGCAACGAAAATTAGCATTATCAGGATGACCCAATGGCGTAATTCTTGGAAACGTCTTTCAATAGCCATACAAGCGGGAGCCTTATAAAACCTAAGGCATATTGAAGTTGCTTTTGTTTATTTTTCGTAAACCAGTATTTTCTGTACCTTGCTCCGTTAGTATGGCTTGGATAATTCAGAAACCACTCACAAAGCGGCGAGTAACTCATTTAGTATCAGTGGCAATGTGGGCTGCCGGGCTGGAAGAGAAGGAACAGGGCTCAACTGCTCTTCGCCAGGTCGCCAAACGGCGCACCAACCGGGGTTCGCTGCCAGCGCATCTGCCGCGCGTCGAGATCGTGGTCGATATTGATGACCATGCCTGCCCCTGCTGCGGCAGCGACCTGCATCGGATCGGCGAGGACGTCAGTGAGAAGCTCGACATTGTGCCCGCCCAGTTCCGGGTGCTCGTTGTGCGGCGGCGCGACCGACCCAATCGGCGAGCGTTGAGCGGTCGAGGTCGATGCCTTGACGCTTGTAGATTTGCGCCTGGCGATACAGCGGCAGGTGGTCGGCATATTTGGAGACCAGCACTTGGGCCACGGTGGCCTCTGTCGGGATGCCGCCTTCAATAAGCCTTGCCGGGGCCGGAGCCTGGACAACGACTTCTTCACAGGCCCGGCAGGCATACTTCGGGCGGCGGCCTGGCATCTGCGTCCTGTCCATCAACGGCTACTCGATCATTTGAAGTCGTCGTCCAAGCTCTTTGCCGACGAGACGACGGCCCCAGTGCTCGACCCGGGGCGTGGCAAGACCAAAACCGGACAGCTCTGGGCCTATGCGCGGGACGACAGGCCATGGCAGGGCGACGACCCTCCCGGTGTGGCTTACGTCTATGCCCCGGACCGTAAAGGTGAGCGACCGATGGCCCATCTCGACGGCTTCGTCAGCATTCTGCAGGTCGACGGCTACAGTGGATATCGCCCGCTTCCAGCAAAGAACACCGTGTCACTGGCATTCTGCTGGTCTCACGTTCGCCGCCGCTTCTATGAACTCGCCGCCGCCGGTCCAGCACCCATTGCGAGCGAGGCGCTCAAACGCATCGCCGAACTTTACAAGGTTGAAGACGAGATACGTGGCCTCACATACGAGGAGCGTAGCGCCACGCGCCAAGAGAAGAGCCGACCGATCACAGATAGCCTCGCTCCCTGGCTGCGCGAACAACTCGGCCTCATCAGTCAAAAGACGAAGCTTCGCCGAAGCAATCCGCTATGCCCTATCACGCTGGGATGGCTTGACCCGCTTTATCGACGACGGCCGCATCGAGATCGACTCCAACGTCGTCGAACGATCCATCAGGCCAATTGCCCTCAATCGCAAGAATGCGCTGCGTGCGGGTTCCGACGCCGGGGCCGAGCACTGGGCGACCATCGCATCGCTCATCGAAACTGCCAAACTCAACGACGTCGAGCCGCTTGGCTATCTCACCGACGTCCTCACGAGGATCGTCAACGGGTATCCAAATAGCCAGATCGACGACCTGTTGCCGTGGGCCTACGTCACAAAGCGCGAACTCAAAGCCGTGGCCTGAGAACACCACTTACCAAGAAGCTTGACCCGGTGTGGTTAGGCCGATGGAACGCAGCGCAAGTTGAGCGCTACCGCAAAAAATCTGGCTCGCCGAAACCCCGGTTGACTGAGGAAGAGCGCAGGGCACGGCAGCAAGCCTACAGGGAAAGCTATGTAAGGCCCGAGCCCACAGCAGCGCAGCGGGCAAAGTGGTCGGAGAGAGCCGGGGCTCGGTGGGCAGAGTACTACGCCAACGAGACCCAAGAGCAACGAGAGGCCCGTCTAGCGGCCAAGGCAGTCTATAGGGAGACCGAGGTCCAACCGAAGGTCCGCGAAATAGTCGAGCACATTACGTACGATTTCGCGAAGGCCACATCGGAGACGGCTCGGCAGGATGTAGCGGACGAGTGGGCGGACACCGGCTTAAGTTGCTGGCTCACAACCAAGGCGCTCTGGTACTACGAGGTTTCCAAGCTAATGGCTAGGTACGGCTACGGAGATTAGACGCCACTATGTTTTCGGCAATAATCTTTTTCAGGGCATGATTAGATAGGCAAATGCGCCGCTTCCCCCCAAGGTACCTCCTTCTTTACAAGGGTGGCCGGGGCCGGCGAGCTGCCGCCAACTTCGCGAGCGAGGTCCGATCAGTTCAGGCTCAAGTCATGCGCGTACACCCCGAGACGCGTTCCCCAGCCGCGTACGAAGACGCCGGTGCCTGGTGACAGGCGTGATCTAATGTCATCAGGGACGTTGCACACTTGGCCGACAAGAAAAGGCGTGTCCTCCAACGTCACTGCAGAGTAGCAGTTCTTTCCCAAGCGATCGGCTAGTCCATGTACCGTGAAGGGAAGCGCAACTACATCGCCCGCGATCAGTGGGAGCAGCAACGGCCAAATGAACAGGATACTGCCTCCCATAAAATAACCCAAAAACGGGCCGACTATGACACCGAGGACGCGCTTCAGTTTGCTCATTCCAGCGCCACCTTTCCAAATAACCCAGACAAAAAGCGCGGCGGATAGGGAGCCCACAATGACACGTAGAGGATTGGTCCATGCCAACCACTCGGCAGATGGAATGAAATTGGAACCGATCACTACAGCCGACGAAACATAACCAAGCAAAAACCAGGAGCAAATAAAAATCGCGAAGGACACCCGCAATTTTTTCGGCTTAGTCGAACCTTTCATGAACGCCTCGTGAAATAATCTCAGTGAGATATTTATAATCTTCGCGCTCGCATTGAGAGTAAGCGGTGTTCCCGGGTCACGGTTTGACGCTGGCTTGGGTCTGACCGATACGAGCCGATTCATCGGCCCGTAACGCTTTCTTGATCTCGATAGCAGCATCAACGAAACTGTCGAACTCTTCTGCATCGAAAGGGTAATATTGATAGTTGCCCGATGCTTTAGAGGCTAACACCACATAGACGCCGCCGCTTCCGCTATCGCGTTTAATACGAAAGGATATAATGCAACTGCCGTTCATAATTTGAACGTCTGATTGTCGGATTATCTTTCCAGTCAGCACTCTCTTCAATGATTTAAACAGTCCCGCCATCTAACCCTTAGAACTCCAACAGCAACATAGTCAGACCTAGCTCGTTTCTCATTGGTATCATCGTGTACAGCGGAGCGAAAGCTTAGCGGTTTATCGCTGCGCTTTCATTTTACGATCAACGATCAACCGGCAGTCCGAAAGGTAGGGGTAAAACAGCGCTTACGCACCAGTACCACTTTCCCGATATTGGCGACCAAGAGATTGCCAGTTTGGACGTACCTTTTGCTTTTGTCTCAGTTTTCGACCACTGGTTGACGGAGGCGGAGTACTTGGCGACGAATTTGTTCACCTATAGAAATGCCTTTAAGGCCAATCAACTTCAGGATTATTTAGCGGGGGAAAGAAAATTTCTCGCGCTCTATAATCATCTCGGAAGCGCCGGCACCATCGTGAACTGTCCAGGAGTGCTTCGGTCCATAAATTCCGCTAGCTCCGAATTTCAACGAATATTGCGGCGTAGTCTGCGCGAGGCTCTGTTCATGGATATATATCTTGAGGGATATGGGGTGCGCATCCTCGGAAATTTTGACCGCACTGATGTAATTATCGCGGATACACGCAAGCAACTAGATGTGTTGGAAGCGGAAATCGCTAAATTCGGTCTTCATATGCTGCGTAAGTAACATAGGCTTGCAACCGCTTTTGGCGCATAGTTGCCGTCCTCGTCATGGCTCCGGCCCTCGACACTGTAAAAACCATCTTGGTCAAGGTGCGAGCGGAACAACGCTTACGATCTTTATGCCGGCACAGCTGCCCTCATGCGCCGTCCTTCTCAGCGCTCGCGGCCATATGCCTGAGTTCGTGCCAGAGGCTTTCGGCGAAGCTGCGCAGAACGGTGAGTTCGAAGCTGTCATCGCCGGTGCGGACGATCTGTACGGAGAGATGACCGATCATCGCCATAACCGAATGGCCTTCGGGGAAGACGGCGGGATCGAGGTCGACGGCGGTGCCTTTTGAGAGAAGCAGCCGTGAGGATCGGCCGGAGATGCCGATGCGCACGCGCCCGTGGCTCTGGTCCATGACGTAGGCCTTTCCCGCAAGCGCTGCTGCGAGAGCATCGAGGGTGGCGGGGACAGGCGGCTCGTCGCCGGCGACGAACCATTGGCGGAAGCCGGCCTTGCGGATCGAGCTGTTCGCAAATCCTGCCTTTGCCAATTCCGCAGCGAGCGCGGATGGTTCGATCGCGCCGAGCACATGCAGGAGATGGCCTTCCGGCAAGGCTTGCAGCCGGATGCCTGCCTCCGAGGTGCCGTTGTAAACCATCCCGGCCAGAACCGGCTTGTGCTGCGGAAGATCAGGCATGGAGCTTCTCGTTTTCGGGATCGATGAAGACGGGATGGCAGAGCACCGCATCGGTGAATTCATTGCGCAGGCCGTTCCAGACCGTCACCTTTTCGCCGACGCGCTCCGGCCCGCGCTTCACGAGCGCCAGGCCGATCGTATGGCCGAGCGTCGGCGAGAAGGCGCTCGATGTCACGTAGCCCTGGTCGTTTTCGAGCGTCGCCGCGGCGCCCTCGGCAAGGATATGCGAGCCGGTGCGGAAGCCGGTCGCCGGATTGAGCGGCTTGACGCCGACAAGGCGCGGGCGCTCGGGGTCCAGCAGGCCGTCGCGGGCGAGCATCGCCTTGCCGATGAAATCCGGCTTGGTTGATGAAACCATGCGGCCGAAACCGAGATCGCCTGGGGTGACCGTGCCGTTGATCTCGGCATGGGTGACATGGCCCTTCTCGATGCGCATGACGCCGAGCGCTTCCACGCCATAGGCACAAATGCCATGCTTCTCACCTGCCGCCATGATCGCGTCGGCAACGCCTTCGCCGTAACCGGCCGGCACCGCCAGCTCGTAGGCGAGTTCGCCGGAGAAGGAGATCCGGAAGAGCCGGCCTTCGAGCCGACCGCCGAAGAGCGAGACCTTGCGGGCGCTCATGAAGGGGAAGGCGGCATCCGACAGATCCCATCTCTTTCAGACCCCCACCATTTGCCGAATTTTGCGTTTAAGAGAACCAGGTTCTTTTCCAAACATGGTTCGCCCCGTTAAATAGCCGAAAACCTCATCAGATAACAAAGCAAATGAAACGTAAAACAATATAACAACAGGCGAAAATACAAGGAAAACACACGAATTCGCAAGCTCTGGCTCAATCGAAAACCCAGATGACAAGATTGTCCCAAATATAATAAGAGGGATCCAGGCAAATACGGAAATCAAAAGACCGGATATAATAGCATAAAATCCATATTTCTTTTCGTTTATCATAAGGATTTTTATCAAACTAAATAGATATTTTCGCATCCTTCGCCCTTTGCCTCGCCTTAGAAAAGGACTTATTTTTCACAATATTAAGTTTGCGGTTGAAGCCATGATCATTAGCGAGAAATGGCAACCTTAACTTAGATATAACTGACGACACTCAACCTTAATAAAATTAAAAAATTAAAACGGGCGAGAATAATTCAGAGAAACTGCACTCCTAAACTGGCGCTCAACGTCCAAAGAAATGGTATCCGCAATTTGTTAGCGTAAAGATTGCAGTTTTCTTCGATGGCTGAACTCCTGTCTCGATGTCAATGGGGTCTCCGCACGAAACGCATAAATATTAAAGTAAAAACGGTAAATCCGCATCTATTCCCGAAGACAGCCAGCGAGGTTGGTTATTGCAAATGCACCTCTGGTCGACTTGAGCGTCCCCTCATCGACACGAAGCATTCGACCGAAAACGTCAGCATGGCGAAAGCGACTGAGACGAGACAATGTCAGGCTTCTTGACACAAAACGGCGCTCGGACGAAGATGTTCTAATGCGGTCAAGGCCGACGGATCGGTGGAAAAGACGACCTTGCCTATAATGCGGATGGCAGCCTGGCCTTTCGCAACGTCGTCACCACCAGCGCCGATGGAAAAAGCGTTCAGACGCAGTTCGGCGACGACGGCAACGGCACCCTCGACCGCTCGCAGACCAATGTGCTCGCTGTCGATGCATCAGGCGCAAAGACGAAGACCGTCTCCAACTTCAATGCCGACAGATCGCTGAAGGATCGCACCACGACGGTCACCAGCGCCGATCACCTCACCCTAACGACGACGCGAGAAAATCTTGGCCTGTTATCTCTGATCCTCGACCCGACCAGTCTTCATATGTACAGAAGAGTCGACATAAACCTCGCGACCGCCATGATAGTAGTGATCCGCGGCGACGCGGGTGGGAGGGAGCGCAAGGGAAAGCGGCCGCGGGGCTCCCCTGGCCTTGGCGTAGTCGGGTCGACCCCAGCCGTCACAAGTCCCCGACGCCACAACACCAAAGCAAAAGCCCGGATGGCAAGTCGGGACCTGCATGGTCATATCGATCAACTGGCAATGCCGAGGCTTCGGGCAAGGCTCCCTGCCCGTAGGTGCGCAGCGAAACCGGAAGCCAGCCTTTGCCGGCCAGTTGCTTTTCGGCTTCGGCCACCGCCGCGAGCTTCGGGACCTTCTCAATGACCCACATCAACTGCGCCGCGCATGCTGCGAAAAATGCCTCTGCCATGGCACTTCTCCTTCCAAGGAGAAGTGAATCACAACTCAGCCGACACGCTTTAGCTAATTTCGGTCAGCGTCGATCTTTGTGCAGGCAGGGCTGCCCTCATACGCCGTCCTTCTCAGCGCTCGCCGCCATATGTGCGAGTTCGTGCCAGAGGCTTGCGGCAAAACTGCGCAGCACGGTGAGTTCGAAGCTGTCATCGCCGGTGCGGACGATCTGTACGGAGAGATGACCGATCATGGTCATAACAGAATGGCCCTCGGGGAAGACGGCGGGGTCGAGATCGACGGCGGTGCCTTTTGAGAGAAGCAGCCGCGAGGATCGGCCGGAGATGCCGATGCGCACGCGCCCGTGGCTCTGGTCGATGACGTAGGCCTTTCCCGCAAGCGCTGCTGCGAGAGCATCGAGGGTGGCGGGGACAGGCAGCTCGTCGCCGGCGACGAACCATTGGCGGAAGCCGGCCTTGCGGATCGAAGTTTTTGCAAAGCCGGCTTTCGCCAATTCCGCGGCGAGCGCGGATGGCTCGATCGCACCGAGCACATGCAGGAGATGGCCCTCCGGCAGGGCTTGCAGCCGGATGCCTGCCTCCGAGATGCCGGTATATTTAGTCCCGGCCAGAACCGGTTTCTGTTGCGGAAGGTCAGGCATGGAGCTTCTCGTTTTCGGGATCGATGAAGACGGGATGGCAGAGCACCGCATCGGTGAATTCGTTGCGCAGGCCGTTCCAGACCGTCACCTTTTCGCCGATGCGCTCCGGCCCGCGCTTGACGAGCGCCAGGCCGATCGTATGGCCGAGCGTCGGCGAGAAGGCGCTCGATGTGACGTAGCCCTGGTCGTTTTCGAGCGTCGCCGCAGCGCCCTCGGCAAGGATATGCGAGCCGGTGCGGAAGCTGGTCGCCGGATTGAGCGGCTTGACGCCGACGAGGCGCGGGCGCTCGGGGTCCTGCAGGCCGTCGCGGGCGAGCATCGCCTTGCCGATGAAATCCGGCTTGGTTGATGAAACCATGCGGCCGAAGCCGAGATCGCCTGGGGTGACCGTGCCGTTGATCTCGGCATGGGTGACGTGGCCCTTCTCGACGCGCATGACGCCGAGCGCTTCGACGCCATAGGCACAAATGCCATGTTTCGCGCCCGCCGCCATGATGGCGTCGGCGACGCCTTCGCCGTAACCGGCCGGCACCGCCAGCTCGTAGGCGAGTTCGCCGGAGAAGGAGATGCGGAAGAGCCGGCCTTCGAGCCGGCCGCCGAAGAGCGAGACCTTGCGGGCGCTCATGAAGGGGAAGGCGGCATCCGACAGGTCCTCGTCGACGATCTCGGAGAGAATGGCGCGCGACTTCGGCCCGGCAACGGCCATCTGAGCCCATTGATCGGTCGAGGAGGCGAAGCAGATGTCGAGCTCCGGCCAAAGCGTCTGGGCGCAGAATTCGAGATGGGTCAGCACGCCGGCGGCGAGTGCTGTTGTCGTCGTCATGAAGAAATGATCGTCGCTGAAGCGGCTGGTGGTGCCGTCGTCATAGATGAAGCCGTCCTCGCGCAGCATGATGCCGTAACGCGCTTTGCCCACTGCAAGTTTGGCGAAGCCGTTGCAATAGATGCGATCGAGGAAGGTCGCGGCATCCTTCCCGAAGATTTCGATCTTGCCGAGCGTCGAGACATCGCAGAGGCCGGCATTTTTGCGGATGTTCAACACTTCGCGGTCGACGCTTTCGCGCCACGTCGCCTCGCCGGCACGCGGGAACCAGGCGGAGCGATACCAGAGGCCAGTTTCGACGAAGACCGCGCCATTCTTCTCGGCCCAGCCGTGCAGCGGCGATTTGCGCGCCGGCTGGAAATCCTTGCCGCGCGATGCCCCGGTCAAAGCGCCGAAGGAGACCGGCGTATAGAAGGGCCGGAAGGTCGTCGTTCCCACCTCTGCGGGTGAGACGCCGCGTGCCTCGGCGAGGATGCCGATGGCGTTGATATTGGAAAGCTTGCCCTGGTCGGTCGCCATGCCTGATGTGGTGTAGCGCTTGGCGAGTTCGACATGGCCGTAGCCTTCGCGGACGGCGAGCCCAAGGTCTTTGAGATGAACGTCGTTCTGATAATCGACGAAAGCCTTGCCCTTCGAGCCCTTGACCGACCAGAGCGGCTTTGCGTGTGCAGCCGTCTCGGACGCCGCGGCAAAGGCCGGCTCCGCCGCTGCGAAGCCAATCGCCTTCAACGCGGCAGCTGCCTTTGCGGCGCCATCACCGAGGCAGGTCGCGGTTTGCCCGATGCCGGCAGCCGAACCGGCAACGGTCAGACCTTCCTGCTGGACAGGCGCCAGAAACGCCGAGGCCTCGTCCGACCATTGCGGTTTCGCACCGCGATGGCAGGCAAGGTGGATGATCGGGCTCCAGCCGCCCGACATGGCAAGCGCATCGGCTTCGATGCGGCGGGTGCCGCCGCTGGTTTCGACGCTGACGCCGCGCAGGCGCTTGCCGCCGAAGGCATCGATGACCCGGGCGCCCTTCAGCACCTCGGCGCGGCCCTGCCAGCCCTCGGCCGCGCCCGCACGGCTGTCGACGATCGCCGCGACGGCGAGGCCGGCGGCTTCAAGGTCGGCGGCGGTGCGGTATCCGGCATCATTGGTGGTGAAGATGACCGTGCTTCTGCCGGGCGCCACCGCCTGCCGGTTGAGATAGCTGCGCATGGCGCCTGCCATCATCACGCCGGGAATATCGTTGCCGCCGAAGACCAGCGGCCGCTCTTCGGCGCCGGTCGCAAGGATCGCCTGGCGGGCGACGATGCGCCACAGCCGTTCGACCGGACGATCCGGATCGGGCATCGCCACATGTTTCTGCACCCGTTCGACCGCGCCGAAGACATTGTCGTCATACCAGCCGAACACCGTCATGCGCGGCAGGCGGCGCACATTCTCCAGGCCCTCCAGCTCGGCCAGCAGCTCGCCGAGAAGGGCGTCCGCCGGCTTGCCGTCGACGGTGCCGGTTTCGGACAGCAGGCTGCCGCCGAGTTCGGCGCCCTCGTCGGCGAGGATGACGCGCGCGCCGGCGCGGCCGGCGGTCAGCGCTGCGGCAAGACCGGCAGGGCCGGCGCCGATAACCAGCAGATCGCAATGCGCCCAGCATTTTTCATAGGAATCGGGATCGGCTTCGTAGGAGGCTCGGCCGAGGCCCGCCGCCTTGCGGATCACCGGCTCGTAAAGCTTTTCCCAGAGGGCCGCCGGCCACATGAAGGTCTTGTAGTAGAAACCGGCGCTGAGGAAGGGCGACAGCAGCCCGTTGACCGCGCCGACATCGAAGCCGAGCGAGGGCCAGCGGTTCTGGCTCCTGGCCGTCAGCCCCTGATAAAGCTCGATCATCGTGGCGCGCGTATTCGCTTCGGTGCGCCCGCCGCTGCCCGTCGTCACCAGCGCGTTCGGTTCGGCGGCTCCCGCCGTCAGGATGCCGCGCGGGCGGTGATATTTGAAGCTGCGGCCGACGAGCTGGATACCGTTGGCCAGCAGCGCCGAGGCGAGCGTATCGCCCGGATGGCCTTCGAGCGGCCTGCCGTCGAAAGTGAAGCCGAGCGATGTGGTGCGGTCGATGCGGCCGCCGGAGGAAAGACGGAAGCTCGTCATGCCGGTTCTCCGCCGAGCTTGGCAAGGGCGGCATCCCGGACGTCGTAAACCGCATGGGTGACGGTGTCGCGCTCGACGATCAGCCAGCGGCGGCATCCGGAGGCGTGGTGCCAGTATTCACTGTGGCGGCCGCGCGGATTGTCACGGAGATAGACATAGTCGAACCAGGCATCCGCGCCGGCATCCGGCGCCGGCCGAACAAGCTTCGCATCGCCGCGGATCGAGAATTCTTCCTTCGGCCGGGCGCCGCAATGGGGACAGGAAATCAGGCTCGCCATGGTCGAATGTCCTCAGTGCAGATTGGGCTGGGCGCCAACGCCCTTTTCGTCGATCGGGTAGCCGCGCGCGAAACGGTCGAGCCGGAAGGCGCGGGCGGTCTGATGCGGCGTGTTGCGGGCGATCAGATGGGCGTAGCAGAAGCCGGAGGCGGGGGTCGCCTTGAAGCCGCCGTAACACCAGCCGCTATTGAGGTAGAGATTGTCGATATGGGTGCGGTCGATGATCGGCGAGCCGTCCATGCTCATATCCATCACCCCGCCCCAGGAGCGGAGATAACGCACGCGCGACAGCGACGGGATCATCGCCACACCGGCTTCGGCGACATGCTCGACGCAAGCGAGATTGCCGCGCTGGGCATAGGAATTATAGCCGTCGATATCGCCGCCGAAGACGAGGCCGCCCTTGTCCGACTGGGACACGTAGAAATGCCCGGCGCCGAAGGTGACGACATTGTCGATGAAGGGTTTCAGCCCTTCGGAGACGAAGGCCTGCAGCACATGGCTTTCGATCGGCAGCCGCAGGCCGGCCATATCGGCGACGACGGTGGAATTGCCGGCCGCCGCCAGCGCCAGCTTGCCGCAGCCCATGAAGCCCCTGCTGGTCTCGACGCCGGTCACCTTCCCGTTTTCGCGGCGAATGCCGGTCACCTCGCACTGGGTGATGATGTCGACGCCGCGGCTGTCTGCGCCGCGGGCATAACCCCAGGCGACGGCATCATGGCGCACCGTGCCGCCGCGCGGCTGGAACAGGCCGCCCATAATGGGGAAACGGGCATTGTCGAAATCGAGGAAGGGAAGCTTCTTGCGCACCGCCTGCCGGTCGAGCAGCTCGGCATCGACCCCGTGCAGCCGCATGGCGTTGCCGCGGCGCGTATAGGCGTCGCGCTGGGCATCGGAATGGAAGAGGTTGAGCACGCCGCGCTGCGAGACCATGGCGTTGAAATTGAAGTCCTGCTCCAGCCCTTCCCAGAGCTTCATCGACAGCTCGTAGAAGGGATTATTGCCCGGCAGCAGGTAGTTCGAACGGATGATCGTCGTGTTCCTGCCGATATTGCCGGAGCCGAGATAGCCCTTTTCGAGGACGGCGACATTGGTGACGCCGAACTCCTTGGCGAGATAATAGGCGGTGGCCAGACCATGACCGCCGCCGCCGACGATGACGACGTCGTAATGCGGCTTCGGCGCCGGATCGCGCCAGGCAGGCGCCCAGGCCTTGTTGCCGCGAAGGCCGTTCAGGAAAATCGAAAGAGCGGAATAGCGCATGAGTCACCCGGAAAGAACAGGGGCATGATGCCAGAAAGAAGCGGACTGACTTGCACATTAAGGACATGACTCGCTAAGAAAGAGACATGTCCTCACTTGATAGCAGAAATGTCCTGACGATCGGCTTCATCCTCATCCCGGGATTTGCGCTGATGTCCTATGCCTCGGCGACGGAGCCGCTCAGGGCGGCGAATCTGCTGGCCGGGCGCGAGATCTATCGGCTGCGGATCTTCTCGCCGGATGGCGCGCCGGCGCTTTCCTCTTCGGGCGTCAGCGTCCCCGCCGAACCTCTGCCCGTCAGGGGCTCGGGGCTTGGAACGGCTTTCGTCTGCGCCGGCGGCTTGCCGCGCGACTGGCGATATCCAGGCGTGCTTGCCTGCTTGCGGCAGCTGTCGCGCGAAGGCGTGCGGATCGGCGGCATTTCGGGCGGTCCCTATCTGATGGCTGCCGCCGGGCTGCTTGATAGTCGCGACTTCACCATTCACTGGGAGCATGCGGCCGCCCTTCTCGAAGCCTTCCCGGAGCTCACGCCGCGCCAGGCGCGCTTCATGATCGACGGCAACCGGATCACCTGCGGCGGCGGCATCGCGCCGCTCGACATGATGCATGTGCTGATCGCCGAGCGCATGGGGCCGGATTTCGCCCGCCGGGTCAGCGACTGGTATCTTCATACGGAGGTCAACGAGCCTGCGGCGCCCCAGCGCGCCTCGCTCGCCGAACGTTACGGCGTCCATCATCCCGGCCTGCTCAGCGTGCTCGAACGGATGGAGGAGACGATCGAGATGCCGCTCGAGCGTGCCGCCATGGCGCGCATCGCCGGCGTCACCGCCCGCCATCTCGACCGGCTCTTTGCCGCCCATCTCGGCACCACCTTCCTCGATCAGTACCGCAGGATCAGGCTGCAGCATGCCCATCGCCTGCTGAAACAGAGCCCGCTTTCCGTCTCGGAGATCGCGGTCGCCACCGGTTTTTCCAGCCTGAGCCACTTTTCCCGCATGTTCCGAGCCGTCTACGGCATCGCGCCGCGCGCGGCGCGGCGGGAATGACTTTCTTCACGGTTGAGGAAATTTCACTATCACGATAGGATTGCCGCTCGGTAGGATAAGGCGGCAGGGGAATCCATGAAATCAAAGCTTCAAGAGCAAGCCGAACAGGCGCATGGCGGACGCACGCCCTTTTCCCAGGACCCGCACGCCGTTCGGGAACCGAAGGAAAACAACCTCGAAATGGCGATCGGCCACGAGGTGCGCGCCTACCGCAAGAAACTCGGCATCACCGTCACCGATCTCGCGGCCGCGACCGGCATTTCGCTCGGCATGCTGTCGAAGATCGAGAACGGCAATATCTCGCCGTCGCTGACGACGCTGCAATCGCTGTCGCGGGCGCTCGGCGTGCCGCTGACGTCCTTCTTCCGCCGCTTCGAGGAACCGCGCAATGCCGTCTTCGTCAAGGCGGGCCAGGGCGTCCAGCTCGAACGGCGCGGCACGCGCGCCGGCCACCAATATAATCTGCTCGGCCATATCGACAACAATACCAGCGGCGTCATCGTCGAGCCCTATCTGATCACGCTGACGGCCGATTCCGACATCTTCCCGACCTTCCAGCACGAGGGCATGGAGTTTCTCTATATGCTCGAGGGCGAGGTCATTTACCGCCACGGCGACCAGCTTTTCCATATGCAGCCGGGCGACAGCCTGTTCTTCGACGCCGATGCGCCGCATGGGCCGGAACAGCTGGTGAAACTGCCGAGCAAATACCTCTCGATCATTAGTTATCCCCAGCAGACCTCACGCGGCTGACTTGCCTTAGAAGAAAACTTTATTCTTCCCAGTTGATGTTCTGAATTAGACCTGCTAGTCCTTTCTCAACATGAAAGGAGGCACAGGCTATGTGCGGCATTGTTGGACTGTTCCTCAAGGACAAGAGCCTTGAACCTCAGCTGGGAAATCTGCTCTCGGATATGCTGATCACCATGACCGATCGCGGACCGGATTCGGCCGGCATTGCGATCTATGGCGGCACGGCCGAGGGCCGGGCGAAGATCACCATCCAGTCCGCCAACCCCAGCGCCGACTTCGACGGGCTTGCCAGCGACCTCGAGAAGGCCGGCATTAAAGCCCACGTGTGGGTCAAGAGCACGCATGCGGTCATCGAACTCGATGCTTCCAAGCTTGCAGAGGTGCGCGAGACACTCGAACGGATCCGCCCAGCCGTCCGCCTGATGGGCTCGGGCGAAAGCGTCGAGATCTACAAGGAAATCGGTCTTCCCAAGGACGTCGTGGCGCGCTTCGGCGTCCGCGCGATGAGCGGAACCCACGGCATCGGCCATACCCGCATGGCCACGGAATCCGCCGTTACCACGCTCGGCGCCCATCCGTTCTCGACCGGCGCCGACCAGTGCCTCGTGCACAACGGCTCGCTGTCCAACCACAACAACCTGCGCCGCGAACTGGTGCGCGAAGGCATGACCTTCGAGACGCAGAACGATTCCGAAGTCGCCGCCGCTTATCTCACCGCCGAAATGGCCAAGGGCAAGGATCTCGGCCAAGCGCTGACCGGCGCGCTCGACGATCTCGACGGCTTCTTCACCTTCGTCGTCGGCACCAAGTCCGGCTTCGGCGTGGTGCGCGACCCGATCGCCTGCAAGCCCGCCGTCATGGCCGAGACCGAGCAATATGTCGCCTTCGGTTCGGAATACCGCGCGCTGGTCAACCTTCCCGGCATCGAGAATGCCCGTGTCTGGGAGCCGGAACCGGCCACCGTCTACTTCTGGGATCACGACAAGGCCGCCTGAGGGGCGCCTGAAGGCCGAGAGCCGGCGCGGGCCGTCTCCCAGATCAACGAGGATTCCAACGAGGAATAAATGCCCATATTCGATCTTTCCAACACCCCTCTTCGCGAACTGAACAGCGCGCTGCACACCCTTTCCCAAGGGGCCAACGACACGGAATTCGAAGTCATCAACCCGCGCGGCAGCCATGCCGTTGCCGTCGGCATCGACAGCCCCGTCACGGTCGCCGTCAGGGGATCGGTCGGCTATTACTGCGCCGGCATGAATGACGGCGGCAGGGTGACGGTTCATGGTTCGGCCGGTCCCGGCGTTGCCGAAAACATGATGTCCGGCACCGTCGTCATCGAGGGCGATGCCAGCCAATATGCCGGCGCCACCGGCCGCGGCGGCCTGCTCGTCATCAAGGGCAATGCGGCCTCGCGCTGCGGCATTTCGATGAAGGGCATCGACATCGTCGTTCATGGCAGCATCGGCCACATGTCGGCCTTCATGGGCCAGTCCGGCCATCTCGTCGTGCTCGGCGACGCCGGCGATGCGCTGGGGGATTCGCTCTACGAAGCCAAGCTGTTCGTCCGCGGCGAGGTCAAGAGCCTCGGTTCCGACTGCATCGAGAAAGAGATGCGGCCGGAGCATCTGGACAAGCTTGCCGAACTGCTCGAGCGCGCCGGGGTGACGGGCGTCAGGCCCGAAGAGTTCAAGCGCTACGGCTCGGCCCGCAAGCTCTACAATTTCAACATCGACAACGCCGACGCGTATTGAGGCGAGGGACATCCATGAGCTATCACAACCCCTACACCCCGCCGCGCAAATCCGCGACGTTCGATGACTATACGCTCGCCGAAATCCGCCGTGCGGCTGCGACCGGTATCTATGACATTCGCGGCGCCGGCACCAAGCGCAAGGTTCCGCATTTCGACGACCTGCTGTTTCTCGGCGCCTCGATCTCGCGTTATCCGCTCGAAGGCTACCGTGAGAAATGCGACACATCAGTGGTGCTCGGCTCCCGTTTCGCCAAGAAACCGATCACGCTGAAGACGCCGATCACCATTGCCGGCATGAGCTTCGGCGCGCTGTCCGGCAATGCCAAGGAAGCGCTCGGCCGCGGGGCAACAATCGCCGGCACCTCGACCACCACAGGCGACGGCGGCATGACGGATGAGGAACGCGGCCATTCGCAGACGCTGGTCTACCAATATCTGCCGTCGCGCTACGGCATGAATCCGAAGGACCTGCGCCGCGCCGATGCAATCGAAGTCGTGGTCGGCCAGGGCGCCAAGCCCGGCGGCGGCGGCATGCTGCTCGGCCAGAAGATCTCCGACCGCGTCGCCAATATGCGCAATCTGCCGAAGGGCATCGACCAGCGCTCGGCCTGCCGCCATCCGGACTGGACCGGTCCCGACGATCTGGAAATCAAGATCATGGAGCTGCGCGAGATCACCGACTGGGAAAAGCCGATCTACGTCAAGGTCGGCGGTGCGCGTCCCTATTACGACACCGCTCTTGCGGTGAAGGCCGGCGCCGACGTCGTCGTGCTCGACGGCATGCAGGGCGGCACGGCGGCGACGCAGGACGTCTTCATCGAGAATGTCGGCATGCCGACACTTGCCTGCATTCGTCCGGCCGTCCAGGCGCTGCAGGATCTCGGCATGCACCGCAAGGTACAGCTGATCGTTTCCGGCGGCATCCGCTCGGGCGCCGACGTTGCCAAGGCGCTGGCGCTCGGCGCCGACGCGGTGGCGATCGGCACGGCGGCGCTCGTCGCCATCGGCGACAACGATCCGCACTGGGAAGAGGAATATCAGAAGCTCGGCACCACGGCCGGCGCTTATGACGACTGGCATGAAGGCAAGGATCCGGCCGGCATCACCACCCAGGATCCGGAGCTGGCAAAACGCCTCGACCCGGTTGCGGCCGGCCGCCGCCTCGCCAACTACCTCAAGGTGATGACGCTCGAGGCGCAGACGATCGCGCGTGCCTGCGGCAAGAACCACCTGCACAACCTCGAGCCGGAAGACCTCGTTGCACTGACGATCGAGGCATCGGCCATGGCGCAGGTGCCGCTCGCCGGCACCAACTGGATTCCCGGCAAGGGAGGCTTCTGATTTCTACCGGCCGGGCAAACGTCCCGGCCGTCTCACATCCATAACCTAAGTGTCTCCAAGAAATCCAAAGGGGAACGAGAATGACACTGGATCTTGCTGCTTTTGCCAGAGACAAAGGCATCAAATATTTCATGATCAGCTACACGGACCTGTTCGGCGGTCAACGCGCCAAACTGGTCCCGGCTGAAGCCATTGCCGACATGCAGAAGGATGGCGCCGGTTTCGCGGGCTTCGCGACCTGGCTCGATCTGACGCCGGCCCATCCCGACCTGTTTGCAGTTCCCGATGCTTCCTCCGTCATCCAGCTCCCATGGAAGAAGGACGTCGCATGGGTTGCGGCCGACTGCGTCATGGACGATCAGCCCGTCGAACAGGCGCCGCGCGTGCTGCTGAAAAGACTGGTCGCCGAAGCTGCAAAAGAAGGGCTCCGGGTAAAAACCGGCGTCGAGCCCGAGTTCTTTCTCATCTCTTCCGACGGCTCGGTGATTTCAGATGAGTTCGATACCGCCGAGAAGCCTTGCTACGATCAGCAGGCGGTGATGCGCCGCTACGATGTCATCGCCGAGATTTGCGATTATATGCTCGAGCTCGGCTGGAAGCCCTATCAAAACGACCATGAGGATGCGAACGGCCAGTTCGAGATGAACTGGGAATATGACGACGCGCTGCAGACGGCGGACAAGCACTCCTTCTTCAAGTTCATGGTCAAGTCGGTCGCCGAAAAGCACGGCCTTCGCGCCACCTTCATGCCGAAGCCGTTCAAGGGCCTGACCGGAAACGGCTGCCATGCCCACATCTCGGTCTGGGATATCGACGGCAAGGTCAACGCCTTTGCCGACAAGGAAATGGCCTTCGGGCTCTCCGCCCAGGGTAAAACCTTCCTCGGCGGCATCATGAAACACGCCTCGGCGCTGGCCGCGATCACCAATCCGACGGTCAATTCCTACAAGCGCATCAACGCGCCGCGCACGACATCGGGCGCCACCTGGTCGCCGAACACCGTGACCTGGACCGGCAACAACCGCACCCACATGGTGCGCGTGCCGGGGCCGGGACGTTTCGAGCTGCGCCTGCCGGACGGAGCGGTCAACCCCTACCTCTTACAGGCGATCATCATTGCCGCCGGCCTCGACGGTATCCGCAGCCAGGCAGACCCCGGCCCGCACTACGATATCGACATGTATGCCGAGGGGCATCTGGTGAAGGATGCGCCGCGCCTGCCGCTCAACCTGCTCGATGCGCTGCGCGCCTATGATGCCGACGAGGGCCTGAAGCAGGCGATCGGGGCCGAGTTTTCGGCCGCCTATCTCAAGCTCAAGCATCGGGAATGGAATGCCTACTGCTCGCATTTCACCCAGTGGGAACGCGACAGCACGCTCGACATCTGAGAAGCGGGCAGACCTCTGCAGCGACAGGCCGGTCACGCCGACAGTTTCGGCGTGACCAGGCCCTCTGCGCTTGAAACGGCGAAGGAAGAGACAGCATGAAGAACGTCGTACTCACCGTATCCTGCAAATCGACGCGCGGCATCGTGGCGGCGATTTCGAGCTATCTGGCCGAGAAGGGCTGCAACATCATCGACTCCAGCCAGTTCGACGATCTCGATACCGGCAAGTTCTTCATGCGCGTCAGCTTCATTTCCGAAGAAGGCCTGTCCGGCACCGAGATCGGCGCCGATTTCGTCCCCGTCGCCGCGCCCTTCGCAATGGAGTACGAATTCCACGACAGCGAGAAGCGCATGAAGGTGCTGCTGATGGTGTCGCGCTTCGGCCATTGTCTCAACGACCTGCTCTACCGCTGGAAGATCGGCGCGCTGCCGATCGACATCGTCGGCGTCGTCTCCAACCATTTCGATTACCAGAAGGTCGTGGTCAATCACGACATCCCCTTCCACCACATCAAGGTGACGAAGGAGAACAAGCCCCAGGCGGAAGGCCAGCTCGTCGAGCTCGTCAACCAGACCGGCACCGAGCTGATCGTGCTCGCCCGCTACATGCAGGTCCTCTCCGACCAGCTCTGCAAGCAGATGTCGGGCAAGATCATCAACATCCATCACTCCTTCCTGCCGAGCTTCAAGGGCGCCAACCCTTACAAGCAGGCCTACCAGCGCGGCGTCAAGCTGATCGGGGCGACGGCGCATTACGTCACCGCCGATCTCGACGAAGGCCCGATCATCGAGCAGGACACGGCGCGCATCACCCATGCGCAGTCGCCGGACGACTATGTCTCGATCGGCCGCGATGTCGAAAGCCAGGTGCTGGCGCGCGCCATCCACGCCCACATCCATCACCGCACCTTCATCAACGGCAACCGCACCGTCGTCTTCCCGGCCAGCCCCGGAAGCTACGCCTCCGAACGCATGGGTTGAGTCGGGTCTCTGAGATCACCGCAGAACTTCGATTGTTTCGCCGATCGGTCATCCACGACCGCGGCCTTTACTCCGGTCATATATGAGGAAGATTCACTCTTTCCGGAAAGGTGAATATTTTCCGTTGCTTGCTTGCGTTTCCCCGCGGTGTCGAGCCACATTACGTTAGGGAATATCTGGGCCGCGTTAACTTTTTGTTAACCATGTCGGCGCTACACATGGTCAACGATTTCTTCACACAGATGACCAAAGTGCTAACAGACGCTCGCTCTATCCGCATCAAGGGCCGCTCTTTCCTGGCCGTCATGTTGTCCCCGGACCTTCCTTTCGACGATTGGTTGGCGAGGCTGGACGATCTGGCCGCACGTTCGGCCGGCTTCTTCCTCGGACGGCCTGTCGTGCTCGACCTGACGGACCTGCAAATCGACCGGCCGCAGCTGAAGGAGCTGATCGCCGAACTTGCCAAGCGCAATGTCAGCATCATGGGCATCGAAGGCGCGCGGCCGTCGATCCTCGGCTCGGGCATGCCACCGGCCCTCAAAGGCGGCCGGTCGGTTTCCGATATCGAGGTTCCCGCCAAGGAGACGGCCGATCCGCCGGCCAGACCGGCGATGGCCGAGCCCCGTCCTGCGACGCAATCGATCGTCATCCGGGAACCTGTACGTTCGGGACAGTCGGTGATCTTTCCGGAAGGTGACGTCACCATCATCGGATCGGTCGCTTCCGGCGCCGAGGTGATCGCGGGCGGATCGGTCCATATTTACGGCGCGCTGCGCGGCCGGGCCATGGCCGGTTCCATCGGCAACGCCTCGGCGCAGATCTTTTGCCGCAAGCTCGAGGCCGAGCTGGTGGCGATCGACGGCATCTACAAAATGGCGGAAGACATGGCCCCCAATCTTCGCGGACAGGCTGTTCAGCTCTGGCTCGAAGACGACGCGATCATGGCGGAAAAATTGATCTGACCGCAGCGCCGCGCCTCTCTTCGAGGGGCGCAAGGGATGCTGCAACACTTTGAATTACTAGGGCCGCGACAAAGGAGAGAGACATGGGGAAAGTGATCGTCGTCACGTCAGGCAAGGGCGGGGTCGGAAAGACGACCTCGACCGCCGCATTGGGAGCGGCGCTGGCGCAACGCAATGAAAAAGTCGTCGTCGTCGATTTCGATGTCGGCCTGCGCAACCTTGACCTCGTGATGGGCGCCGAGCGCCGGGTCGTCTACGACCTGATCAACGTCATCCAGGGCGACGCCAAGCTTCCCCAGGCGCTGATCCGCGACAAGCGCTTGGAAACGCTATTCCTGCTGCCGGCTTCGCAGACGCGCGACAAGGACAATCTGACGGCCGAAGGCGTCGAGCGCGTCATCAACGACCTGAAGCGCTATTTCGACTGGATCATCTGCGACAGCCCGGCCGGGATCGAACGCGGCGCGACGCTTGCCATGCGCCATGCTGATGTTGCCGTCGTCGTCACCAATCCGGAAGTCTCGTCGGTACGCGATTCCGACCGCATCATCGGCCTGCTCGATGCCAAGACGGCCAAGGCCGAACGCGGCGAGCGGATGGAAAAGCACCTGCTGCTGACCCGCTACGACGCCAACCGCGCCGAACGCGGCGACATGCTGAAGGTCGACGACGTGCTGGAAATCCTGTCCATCCCGCTGCTCGGCATCGTGCCCGAAAGTATGGATGTGCTGCGCGCCTCCAATATCGGTGCCCCGGTCACGCTGGCAGAAAGCAAAAGCCCGGCCGCCATGGCCTATTTCGATGCCGCCCGCCGGCTCGCCGGCGAGGTTCTGCCGATCGCGATCCCGGAGGAAAAGCGGAACATTTTCGGTAAGATCTTCGGACGGAGGGCAGCATGAATATTTTCCGTCTGTTCCACAAGCAGAGGACCGCACCGGCGGCCCGCGAACGCCTGCAGGTGCTGCTGGCCCACGAGCGCTCCTCGGCCGGCTCCGACCTGGTGTCGGTGCTGCGCGAGGAAATCCTTGCCGTCATCGCCAAGCACGTCGAACTCGACCACGACAAGGTGCAGGTGACGATCGACCGCAACGAATTCGTCTCGACCCTGGAGATCGATGTCGAAATTCCGCTGAATGCGGCCGTCCAGGCCGCTTGAAAGACGGCGCTGCCTGTTTCCGACAGGCAGCGCCTAAAGCGCGTCGCGGTCTTTCAGATGCACTTCTCGTGCTTTAGGTCTTTGTTTTTACGCATGTCTCGGCAAAAGCGTTTCACGCTTTGCCTGGCAAAACCGCTGCACAGTTTTGCGCGACATGCTCCAGTATCACGATTTTCTGGCTTTCCGATTGGCGTAACGCAGGTCGCGTGCGGCCTTTCGGGCGGCTTCATCGGCAATCACGCGCGCGATTCGGTCTTTCTCGGCCGCTTCGCGGGCCTCGATCTCGGCCCGTGCCGCCGCTTCGGCGGCAGCCTGACGTTCTGCTTCCGCAGCGCGCGCCCGCTCCCGCTCCTCAAGCTTTACCCGCTCCCGCTCGGCGCGGCGTTCTTCCCTGGCCGCAGCGACAGCCACACGTTCGGCCTGCTTTGCGAGCCGGGTCGGTTCGGCCGTTTCCTTGGCGGTGCGATAGGCGTTGAGGAGAGCCGCCTTAGCGTCGGCAGCGGCGCTGCGACGATCGGAAAGCTCGTTGTTTCTGCCGTGTTTCAAATCTATTACCTGACTGTTTGACTTCGACACTAGAGCACGATGCCGAAAACTGCGCGGTTTCCGGAAGACCCTATGCTCTACCTGTTCGATTTGGATCCAGATGATATTATGCCAATCCGGCGTAAAATCATCCAGACGTAAATCACATTTTCTTTTTTCGCTTCATGGCCGGGGCGGTGACCGCCGTCAAGCGATCCTGCAATTCCTTGGCCTCACGGGCTTCACGCAATCTCGAGGTTTTTTCCTCACGGGCGCGCACGGTCGGATCAATCTCTTCCACCGCACGGCTGCGCGCCAAATATTGCGATTGCAGCTTTCCGAAGGCGATCTCCGCCCGCTGACGTGATTTGCTGTGTGAGTCCGTCATATCAGTCCTGGGTTTCATTACAGCGCGCCGCTTCAAATAGACGCCGTAATACGTTGAATTTATAAATCATTTTTTAAGTATAAATCATGCGGCAGCGGCCCGCTCACCAAACGCAATAAAAAGGCCAGGCAACTTGCCTGACCTCACCTGTATCATGCTTTCGACAGCGCCAGTAGATCCGAGGGCACAGGAAAGCGGATATCGATTTTAGGCAGCTTGCAGAGGCCTCCGCTCAGCGGCCGCCCTCGATCTTGCGGTGGCGCTGGTTGGTGCCGCCCTTGCCGTAAGGATAGTCCAAGGGTTGCGGAGCGCTGACCTCGTTGAGCCTTCCCATCTCCTCTTCGGAGAGCGCGACCTTCATGGCGCCGAGATTGTCGGCGAGCTGTTCGGGCGTGCGGGCGCCGAGGATGACCGAGGTGATCGCCGGCCGGGCGGCCGTCCAGGCGAGCGCCACCTGCGCCATGCTGACACCATGCGCCCTGGCGATCTCCTCGACGACGCCGATGATGGCCCAGGTGCGCTCCTGCGCGTTGCGCGGCGCGTAGGATTCGCCGCCGCGATTGGGGTTCTCGCCGAGGCGGGTGGCACCCGTCGGCATCTCGTCGCGCTTGTATTTGCCAGTCAGCCAGCCGCCGCCGAGCGGCGACCACGGCAACAGGCCCATGCCGGCATCCTGGCAGGCCGCGACGATTTCGAGCTCGATGTCGCGCATCAGCAGATTATATTGCGGCTGCAATGTCACCGGACGCGTATAACCCCGCGCCTTGGCAATCTCCGAGGCCTTGGCGATGTGCCAGCCGACATAGTTGGAGAAGCCGTAATAGCCGATCTTGCCCGAGGAAACCGCGTCGTCGAGGAAACGCAGCGTCTCTTCGATCGGCGTCAGCGCGTCCCAGGCATGCATCTGGTAGAGGTCGATCTGCTCGAGGCCGAGGCGGCGGAGCGAATCGTCGAGCGCCTGGCCGAGATGCCGGCGCGACAGGCCGATATCATTGGGCCCGTTGCCCATCGGAAACCGCCCCTTGGTGGCGACGATCGCCTGGCGGGCCTCGGTCGGGCGTGCCTTCAGCCAGCGTCCGATGATTTCTTCCGACTTGCCGGCGCTATAGACATCGGCGGTATCGATGAAATTGCCGCCCAGGCGAAATAATCGTCGAGCAGCTTGTGCGAGGCGGCCTCGTCGGCCTCCGCGCCGAAGGTCATGGTGCCCAGGCAATAGGCGGTGACGACGGTCCCGCTGGGACCGAGCTTGCGATAATCCATTTCTTCCTCCTCATGCGGAGGCCCGCAGCCGACGCGCAAAATCGCCGGGGTAGAAGCCGGGGCTTCCGCAATCAATGACAATATCGAGCTTGAGGCGGCCTCTGCCGCCGGGATGACGTATGGCGCCCTGGCTCTCTGCGCAGGGGCGAGGGCAGCATAACCAATCCCGCCCCTGTCACAAGTGGGAAAAAATATTCCCACCCGCGGTAGCAACCGGCGACGTCATGGAGTTTGCGGCAACGAACCGGCGATCCGGTCGGCGGCGGCAAGACCGGTCTCGAAGGCACCGTGCGCCGTCGAATAGCGCGAGCGCGAACAGGCTTCGCCGGCAAAGAAAATCCGTTCTTCATGCGGCGCGGCAAGCACCCCGCGCAGATCGGAAGCGCCCGGCTCGGCATAGGAATAGGAGCCGCCGATATGGGGTGTCGCGGCCCAGGCCGAGATCGCCGCCACCGACAATTGCTTGCGGATATCGGCACCGAACTGCGCCGCCAGCTCATCGGCGGCGAAGGAAAAGGCAGCCTCTCCACCCTCCCGCTCCAGATCATGCGCGAGGTCGCCGGCAAAATAGGCCTCGACGACGGGAGCGCCGAGCGGCCGGAGCTGATAGGTGCCGGTCGCGCCGCGGCTGCGGGAGCCGAGCATATGGGTATCGGCCGGGAGCGCCTGCGGATTTGCGAGCCTCAGGAAGAGCTTGTCGGCGAGCCCTAGGGGCAAGCGGCTTGCCGCCTCGATCTTGTCGGGCAAAGGCGGGTCGAAGGTGATCCTGCCCGCGGCAAGCACATTCGTCGAAACGGTCAGCAGCACCGCGCGGGCCTTGAGCCCACCTTGATTGGTCTCTATGCCGATCCGGCCGGCAAGGCGGTGGTCGATGCGGGTGACCTCGGTGCCCAGCCTTGCCGGCACCGGCTGGCCGTAAAGCGAGACCAGCCTGCCGTAGCCCTGGCGCACCCGCCAGTCGGGGCCGGGACCCGGATCATATTTGTTATAGTCGACGACCGACGAGCGTTCCAGTTCGGCGCCGGTGATATAGGTGCCGATCGCCCGGATCTGGCCGTTCCAGGCATTGCCGGGCTCGAGCATCGCGGCCAGATCGGTATCATTGCCTTCATGGCCGTCGAGGCGTTCGAAATAGGCGCCGATCGCATCCTGCGCAGCATCGACGTCAGCGTCATCCCTCTCGAGCTGTCGGCCGCCGTTCCAGGGGGCGGGCGTGCGGTCGACCGTCAGCCCGACCTCGCCGGCAATCGCCGTCCAGGCATTGGTCCGCGCCCCATGCAGCCAGCCGCAGCCGAGATCGAGCCCGATATCGGATACGGGCAGCCCGACCGTCCAGGCCCGGCCGCCGAGACGGTCGCCGGCCTCAAGCAGCAGGATGGAAAGATCCGGGCGGCTTGCCTGCAGGCGGCGCGCGGCGGCAATGCCGGCGGCACCGGCGCCGATGATGACGACATCCTCCTCGGCACTCTTGCCGTTGTCACCAGGCATGCAGTCTCCTTCGATCGTTCACCCCCCAGCTAAGCTTCCATATCCACGAAACGCAAGGGGATAGCGCCCCGCCTGCGATGGATTAAACCGCCTCTCCGTGACATACAGGTCCGATGAGCGTGCACAGAGATTCGCAACTCGACATGTTTGCCAAGGCATCGCCTGTGATCGCCAAGGTGCGCGCTCCATCGCGCGGGCGGTCGTCGCAGCCGAGCATGCATTGCGAAGAAGACATGGCGCGGACGCTCGAGGAAAGCGGCAATTATCGCATCCTCAGAAAATTGACTGCCCGGCCGATCGCACCGGTCAAGCGGCCGGAGTTTTCGCGGCTCGGCGTCATTCTCGATACGGAGACGACAGGTCTCAGCCACCGCAGCGACGAGATCATCGAAATCGGCGCCGTCGCCTTCACCTTCGACGATAGCGGCGCGATCGGCGATGTCGTCGGCATCTACGGCGGTCTGCAGCAGCCGTCGCGGCCGATCCCGCCCGAGATTACCCGGCTGACCGGCATCACCGATGCGATGGTCGAAGGACAGGTCATCGACCTCAGGTCGTTGAGCGTCCTGATCGAGCCGGCCGATCTGATCATCGCCCACAATGCCGGTTTCGACCGGCCGTTCTGCGAGGCCTTTTCGACGATGTTCGCCGGCAAGGCCTGGGCTTGTTCGGTGTCGGAGATCGACTGGAGCGCCCGCGGTTTCGAAGGCACCAAGCTCGGTTATCTCGTCGGCCAGGCCGGTTATTTCCATGAGGGCCATCGCGCGGTGGACGATTGCCACGCGCTGCTGGAAATCCTCGATCGGGAGCAGCGCCAGGGTGAAAGCCCGTTCGCCGAACTCTACCGCGCCAGCCAGCGCTCGCGCATCCGCATCTTTGCCGAACACAGCCCGTTCGAGATGAAGGACCATCTGAAGGCGAGGGGCTATCGCTGGTCGGATGGAAGCGACGGCCGCCTGAAATCCTGGTGGATCGAAGTCGGCGAAGACGAGCTCGGCGACGAGCTTTCCTATCTGCGCTCGGAAATTTACCGCTGGAAAGAAGCGGAGCCGCCGACCGTGCGGCTGACGGCCTTCGACCGCTTCAAATCCTGAGCGCGAAAAATCCTCGAATATGATCACCCATGCAAGCGCCGCATAGGTGCAGTGCCGCATTGGCGCTGCAACAATCGCGGGGCTCGTATTATATACAACGCATCGAAGCGAACGAAGCGCCAAGGACTGGCAGCTAGGCTTCGAAAGCCCACGGAAAGGGGATCATCATGAACGTAGCACGCTCTTTCAACAACTGGCGCAAGTATCGTCAGACGGTCGCTGAACTGGGCCGTATGTCCGCACGCGAACTGGACGACCTCGGCATCGGCCGCGGCGACATCCGCAACGTCGCGCGCGCAGCCATCGCCCGCTAACGGCCTCGCAGACCACATTTTTCGAGACTTGCCCAGCGCCTGCTTCCTCCCGAGCGGGCGCTTTGCTTTTGCGCTTGCCGGCTGGAGAACGAGCCGCCCGCTTTTCGCATAGCGCATAGCTGCCCTGCAAAGAAATGCCTACCAACTGAGCAGGAAATAAGTATGATTATTTCTATCGAAGCGATGCACCTCCTCCCGCATCCCTTCGATATGCAGGCGCCCCATCCTCCTCCCAGGGTCGTCTGCGGGAACGGCAGCACTCCTCCTCCCAGCTGTCGTTCGGTTTTTTTCGAAAGCCTGCCGCACCTCCTCCCGCGGCAGGCTTTTTCGTTTTGGCCGACAGAAATTTCCATCGATCCGAGAAAAACCGCTGCGATCCATCACACGGAAGCGACTATTTTCCTTCTTGTTATTGATTTTATTGCCGATTTTTCGGTACGCCTGTTAACGCGAACGCGCCGGCAGAAACATATTGACTTCGAACTTGTCGTACAACTATGTAACCATATGGTTCATTGCCTGGTGCAATGGACGGCCGAACCGAGCCGGCTTCGCGACGGCAACAACGCTTGACGACAACGAAAACTGAGGAAATTCGACATGCAGATCGACGTCAGACACGCCTCCCATCCCGAGGCTGTGCGCAATTTCGACACCGAAACGCTGCGGCGTCACTTTCTGGTCGAGACCATTTTCGAAGGCGGCGAGATCCGGCTCACCTATTCCCATTACGACCGCATGGTCATCGGCGGCGCCACACCGCTCGGCGCCGGCCTGACGCTGACGGCGCCGACGGCGATCGGGCAGGAAACCTTTCTGGCCGAGCGTGAACTCGGCGCGCTGAATATCGGCGGCGCCGGCCGCATCATCGTCGACGGCACCAGCTACGATCTCGCCAAATATGATTGCCTCTATGCCGGCAAGGGCGCCAAGGACATCCGGTTCGAGAGCGCCGATGCCGCCAATCCGGCAAAATTCTATCTGGTCTCGACGCCGGCGCATCAAACGCACCCGACCGTGCTTCTGACCCGCGAAAAGGCCCGCCACCTGACGCCGGGCGAAGCCGCGACGGCCAACAAGCGGTCGATCTATCAGTTCATCCACCCCGAAGTCTGCCAGTCCTGCCAGCTCACGCTCGGCTTCACGATGATCGAGCCGGGCAGCGTCTGGAACACCATGCCGGCCCATACACATGACCGCCGCATGGAAGCCTATCTCTATTTCGATCTCGAAGCCGAGCAGCGTGTCTTCCACTTCATGGGCGAGCCGCAGCAGACCCGGCATATGCTTGTCGCCAACGAGCAGGCAGTCATCTCGCCGCCCTGGTCGATCCATTCGGGCGCCGGCACGAAGAATTACAGCTTCATCTGGGCGATGGCCGGCGACAATAAGAGCTTCACCGACATGGATCACATCGCCATTGCGGATCTGAGGTGAGCGCCGTGGCCAATCTCTTCGACCTTTCCGGCCGGACTGCCGTCGTCACCGGCGCCAATACCGGCATCGGCCAGGCGATCGCGGCGGCGCTCGCCGAGGCCGGTGCGGCGATCGTCGCCGTCGGGCGCTCCTCGATGGACGAAACCGAGGCGTTGGTGAAAGCTGCGGGAAGCCGCTTCCACGTCGTCAAGGCCGATCTCGGCACCATCGAGCCGGTCAAGGGGATCGTCGACGAGACGATCAAGACCTTCGGCGGCCTCGACATCCTCGTCAACAATGCCGGCATCATCCGCCGCGCCGATGCGCTCGATTTCACCGAGGAAGACTGGGACGCGGTGATCGACGTCAACCTGAAGACGGCCTTCTTCCTGTCGCAGGCGGCCGGCCGCCACATGGTCGAGAAGGGCAGGGGCAAGATCATCAACATCGCCTCGCTGCTCTCCTTCCAGGGCGGCATCCGCATCCCGTCCTATACCGCCTCGAAAAGCGGTCTGGCCGGACTGACCAAGCTCTTGGCCTGCGAATGGGCCGGCAAGGGCGTCAACGTCAACGCCATTGCGCCGGGTTATTTCGTCACCAACAATACCACGGCGCTGCGCGAGGATGCCGACCGCAACGCCGCCATCCTTGCCCGTATTCCGGCCGGACGCTGGGGAACGCCAGCCGAACTCGGCGGGGCTGCCGTATTCCTGGCATCGTCGGCCTCCGATTACGTGCACGGAACGGTGCTGCCGGTCGACGGCGGCTGGCTGGCGCGGTGATCCACCCATTGTCGACGACTGCATAATTCGAAGTGCGACAGCGCCGCGCGTCTGAAAAGACACGCGGCCATTCCCGCGAGCGGTCGACCCCGCATGATATCGGCTGAGAAAATCGCAGGGTTGACGGTTCGAATCCGTGCAACCCAAGGAATCCTGCCGTGATCGAGAACGAAGTGATCGATACCGGAACCGATAAACGCCATGTCCGTCGCGACACGGCGCCGATTCTCCATTAACCTTCGTTCGACTTCCGCGGAATATTCAAGAAGGCGAACATGTTTGACAGGCAACCGGTTCTCGAAAATCAGCGCGTCCATATTCGTCCGCTTACCCAAGGGGATTTTGACGCACTTTATGCGGTCGCCTCCGATCCGCTGCTTTGGGAGTTGCATCCGGCATCAAATCGCTGGCAGAAAGACGTTTTCTTTGAGCTTTTTAATGCTGCTCTTGAATCAGGCGGAGCCTTAGCCGTGATAGACAAGGCTGCGAACCGGATCATTGGTTCATCTCGATTTAACATGCCCAATGTGAAATCCTCCAAGGCGGAAATCGGTTGGTCCTATCTCGCGAGGGATTATTGGGGCGGCGCTTGGAACCGCGAAATCAAGCGGATTTTGATGAGCCATGCCTTCCGGTTCGTCGATACTGTCTACTTCCGCATTGCGGAGGCAAACATGCGCTCGCGCCGGGCAACTGAAAAGCTCGGCGCACGCCTGATCGAAGAGACGGAAATCATCAAAATGCCTGACGGAACACCAGTCCTCCACGTCTTTTACGAGATCACGAAAGACGAATTTGCAGCCCAGGCATTGCCTTCGTCCCGCTAGGTCCAGGCCTTTCTCGTGAAGATAAAGACGTGAGAGTGACGGTTCTCGTTTCAGCAGTACCCGCTGATCACAAACTCAAAGCCACAGCCGCCGTGACCGGCGTCGTTTTGCCTTTCCTGCCGGCATACGTTAGCAACAGGGCATGAGGCTGAAGCAGTCGCATCGACAGGCAGGATTCGACAGGGATGACGGACAGGGACAACGCGGTCTTCAACACCATGCGCCAGCCGCCCAACCTGCGCAGCGGCCTTGCCGATACGCTGATGGCGCAGATCGAATCCGGCGACCTGAAGCCCGGCCAGCGCCTGCCGACCGAACAGGCGATCATGCGGGCGACCGGCGTCAGCCGGACGATCGTTCGCGAAGCGCTCGCCACGCTGCGCGCCAAGGGGCTGATCACCACACGGCAAGGTCTTGGGGCTTTCGTCTCGAACGATCCGACGGCGAGATCCTTCTCGATCATTCCGAACGACCTGCAGTCGATCGACGACGTGCTGCGCGTGCTGGAACTGCGCATGGGGGTCGAATACGAAGCCGCCGGTCTCGCCGCGCTGCGGCGCAGGCCGGAAGACCTCGACCGCATGCAGGATCGGCTCGATGCCCTCGACAAGGCGCTCGAAGAGGGCGGATACGGCGCACAGGAGGACTACGCCTTCCACCGGTCCATCCTGGTCGCAACCCAGAACTCCTATTACAGCCGCCTGTTCGATACGTTCGGCGACATCATGGTGCCGCGGCAATGGGCGCGCCTGGACAAGATGACGGTGACCGAGCGCAAGCGCCATGCGGCGCGCATGCGCCGGGAACATCACGCCATATTCACGGCGATCCGCGACGGCGACGAGGCCGCCGCGCGCCGCGCCATCCGCAGCCACTTGTCGAAGAGCGCCGCCCGCTTCGAAGAGCTGCGCGACGCCAGCACGTCTTCGTGACGATCAGGCCTTCGGCTTCGGCCGCATCAGCCGCCGCCAGCCGGCGTGATCCGTCTGCAGATCGATGGAAGCGTGAACCTCCGGCAGCAGCGGTTTGCGTCTGCGCCGGCCGAAGCGCCGTTTGAAGCCCAGGATATTTTCGACGAAGCTTCGGGTGTAGAGCCCGGGGCCGCTCGAATAGATGCGCCATCCGCCGTCGACGGCGATCTTGCCCGCCTTGACGCGCTGCCATTCGGCCGCGGCCTGATAGCGGTCATGGAAAGCCGCATCGCTACTGCTGAAATAGGTATTGCGCTGGCGCAGCGAGGCATGCGGCAGCGCATCGGTGACGGCGATCGGATTGACGACGGCGATTGCCTTCCAGAGCTCGTCCGCCTCGGCATCGAGCGCCAGCGTTTCGCAGTAACGCAAATGCGCATGCGCATACATCAGGCCGATCTCACGGCCGAAGAAGGAGGCGGATTCGGCGCGGCGAAACAGCGTCTCGGGTCCACCGGCATAGGTCGCGGGCTTCTCCATCAGCCGCACGCCGTCGGGAAAGAGCAGATGCTTGTTGATCAGCTTCAAATGATCCTGTCTCTGCGCCGGCGTGAACAGCCGGCCGAGCATTGCCTGCGTCATCGCAATCAGCGAGAAAGAGAGGCCGGTGCGCCGGTCACTCGGATGCAGCAGCAACTCGACGCCGTCATGGGCGGGATCGAAGATGCCGTAGCCGGCAACGACGCCGTCCCGGATGAGATGGCGGTTGAAATCCCGGCGCATCGCCGTTGCGACCTTCCCGAGCGACTTGGCCTTCTCGCCATGGCCAAGGCGGCGCTGGATCGCGGAATAACGGACGATCTGCTCGTAGAGCAGGGCAACGGTCCAGCTGCTGACCATCCAGTCGCGCAGATGCGGATCGGCCGGCTGCAGCGAGTCGTTCCAGTCACCCTCGCCGTAGCGGATCAGATGTGTTCCCGGGATGAAGCGTTCGCGGACGGTATCGAGCAGCTTTTCCACGTGGCTGGCGACGGTGCTCGCCTTCTTAGACTTCTGCATGGTCTTTTCGTCGCGCCAGGAGACCTTCTCGTCGAGGATGGCGAAATCGCCGGTCGCTTCGATATAGTCGCAGAGCGCCTTCAGCGGCCAAACGACGATATCGCCATGGCTGTCGCCGGCCCGGATATTGGCATAGGGCTCCAGCATGAACCATTGCGGCCAGTCGCCGTCTTTCAGATATTGTTCGCTGAAGACGGTTTTCAGCACCTCTTTGGCCTCACGATCATGCTCATAGGCGAGCAGGAATTCGATCGGGCCCTGGCAGGCATCGCGCGTGCCCCAGGCGGCACCGGTATATTGCTCGAGGCCGTGCGGCACGCTCAAATGCACGATGGCGTCATGCGCGAGCCAGGGCAGCAGCGTCGTCTGTGCGGCAAGATCGGGCGAAGGGCCGGCGATCGTCAGGCCGCGCACGCTGTTGCGCCAGAATGTCGAGGCCGGCGCCAGCATCGCTTCGTCGGTGACGCCGGCTTCATAACGCTCTGCCAGCCGCTCGGCTTCTTCAGCATCGGTCATCGAGCCGACCACGGCAAAGGAGAACGTCTGCGTCGGCCGGGAGCGCAAGGCGACGAAGGCGCCGTCGCGAGCAATGCCGTCGGTATAAAGCAGTTCGTCGCCGCCGATCTCTTCGATGGCATCGGGCGTCGAACTCACCAGCCAATAGCCGGCATCGGGATAACGCTCGCCCCAGAGCCAGGCAGGATCGGGCCGGAAATGGATGCGTTTGCCTGCCGTATCGAATTCGATCTGCCCGCCGGCGTCATATTCGCGCTCGCCGAGCACGACATGGCCGAACACCAGGAAGCGGCACGCTTTGCCCTCGACGGAGACGGTCCATTGCATCGCCGCATCCTCGCCGGAAGCGACCGCCGTTACGGTGATCGTGCGGTCCGCGCAGTTGTAGATCCAGCGGCAATCGCTGAGGCCCATTTCGAAAGCCGACGGCACCGCCAGCAGCTGCCAGCCGGCGCCGACATCGACCATGATGCGCAAGCCACTGGCGCGCGTCAGGTTGTAGGGATCGCGGGAGACGGAAAAGAGCTTGTGAAAGGAGGTGTTGCCGATCGTCAGCTGCGCGGCGAAAATGCCCTGCATCCAGCAGGTCGCGGCAAGTGTCCTATCGTCGAGCAGCATGTTCTGACCGCTGCGCACGATCGCGCCGTGGCGGCGCGCCACCAAAAGTTCCTTTTCGCGCAGGACGACGTGGCGGTTCAAAGCGCCGTCCGGAACGAAAAACGAAAGCAGCTTTCCGTCGGCGCGCTCCTCCAGACTCCGCTTCGGATAGAGCTGGCCAATCGCCTTTTTGTCCAGCGGTTCGACCTTCAGCAAGGCAGCATCCTGAAGCAGGCTGCGGACCGGCGCCGTCTCGGCGAGATCGTCGGCGGCGCCCTCCGGGCCCGCAAGGCCATCGAGCCGTAACAGGTCGGCATCGCTCGACGCCTCGGGATGATTGGCGGCGAAGATGGCGAAGAAGGTCGCAGTCACGCCGCTTGTCGGACCGGAGAGCGATCTCGACTGGATGGCGGGACAGGCCGTCTCCTGCTGCCGCCGTTCGCTCGGCAGGCTGGTGCCGAAAGGGCCGACCAGCAGGTCGCCGAGACGGTCTTTCGCCTGCACCAGCTGGATTGCATCCGTGGCATAGGCGACCGCACCATCCAGGCAGCCCTGAACGAGCCAGGGATTGCGGCCGCCGCCCTGTTTGAGATTTTGCCGGTTCATCACCACGGGGCCGAATGTCCGGTGATTGGCGATGTGGTGATCGACATATTGCGAGGCATAGGCTTCGCTGTTCATCAGGAAGCCGCGATCGCCCAGACCGACATCCTGCATCAGCACCAGATCCACCGGTACCGTTACATCCTTGCGATGCTGGATCGAGACACGCCAGAACCAGGCCGTCTCGGAAGGATGCAGCGCCAGGCGGACGTTGTAACCGATATCGCCGGCTTCGCCACTCCAGGAAAAGCTCGTCGCATCATGCCCGAAGCCGCCATCGGCGCCCGGCCCGACAATTTCGACGACATCGGGCCTTTTGCCACCGACGCGCAGATAAAGCCGGCCGATGCCGCCGTACAAGGGCGAGCCCTGGATCTGATTGATCTGCACCGATCCCTTGTCGTCGGCATATTCGATGGCAAACAGCGTCCCGTTCGGCAGCGCCGATATCGACAGGCCGGAACCGTTGGCGATCGTCAACAGGCCAAGTTGTTCGCGCCGGGGCATCTGAAAACTGCGGGTAAGGTCCTGGGCCATTGCTATCTCGTGGATTGGCTTCAAAGAGGAATTGGAGGATGACGCAAATGATTGAGGGAAATCTTAGCGGCGATCCGGAGATCGGCAAGTGTCGTGACGTGACGAACGCACAGCCACCAGCGGTTCCTTCACACGCCGGAACCATCCCTTCGAACGGCGTAATATCGCTGTAGCTATGGCGTTTCCGAAGAGACGCTTTTTGCTTGTCGAATTGACTCAACTCTCGGTAAGACGTCCCTCTTTGAAAGAGGGCAACATGCGAAAATTATTATCGATTCTATTCAGCTCAGTTATTTTGGCGGGGACAGCGCACGCTCAAGCGAGAGTCCAGGCCACCCACAGCAACCGCTTGATCGAGAGCTATCGTGCCTATATCGGCGACGCCGATCTTTACAATTCAAAGGGGGCCAGGCTTACCCAGCCGTGGCAGATCATCCGGCAAGACCGGGCGAATTTCCATCAGTACCACGTGCAAGATTCCGGCGATCAATCAGACTCATTCTTTGCCGATCCGGCAAATCGCCAAGCTCTGGAGCAGATGCTTCGGAACGGAACGATGACACGAGAGGCCGCCAATATGATCCTGCGTGGCAATGTATGGATTGAGGTTGATATCTACGGTGACCATGGAACCGGTCGATGGATCGACGTTTCCGTATCTGATTGATATTTGCCGTAGGGTTGCGGCCGCACCCGATCCGATCACCGCTGAACGATCACCCGGGTCCCTGGCTGAACCATATCGTAAAGCTCCTCGACGTCCTCGCGGTACATCCGGAAACATCCGCTCGATGCGTTGGTGCCGATGGAAGTGGGGTCGTTGGTGCCGTGGATGCGGAGCAGCCCGTCGGCAAGGTAGATCGCGCGGGTCCCCAGCGGATTGGCGGGGCCGGGTTTCACGACCGCCGGAAGCCTTGGGTTCTTCTGGCGCATGCTGGCTGTCGGCCGCCATTCGGGATGCAATCGTTTCGACACAACCCGCGTCGTGCCGTACCATTGTTTGCCTTCCCGGCCGACGGCAATGGGGTAAGCGAACTGCTCACCCCAGGACGTCGTGTAGATAAGCGTATGTTCGCGCGTAGCGATGGTGATGGTTCCTCTCGCGCTTCGTGTCGACGGTTCCCGACGTTCTTGCAAAGGGCGATAGCCATGTTCCGGCTCGTAGTCGGGAGCAGGGGGATAGAGGCCGTAAGGGTCATCATAGCTGTAGCCGTCGTATTCATCGTAGCCATCATCCGGCGCGTAAACTTGGGCTTGGGCATGCACCGCTGTCAGAAACAGGGCCGCAGCAAGGAGAGCCAGCAATCTCATTCCATGCCATCCTCTTGTTATATGAGCATGATTGGGCGGAATTCTGTGGCGGCACTATGGCATTAGGTGACGGACCTCATGCCGGCATCGGCCGCCTGGCGAAGGGGACGGAGAGCAGGGCGCAGCCGGTCAGGGCGGCGACGACCATCCAGGCTTCGTTGATCGCCTGAACGCTGGCCGCGGTCTGGACCAGCGGATCGAGCAGCGCCGTGGTCTCCGCATCGAAACTGCCGCTATGGCCCGATATGGCCTGAAGCGGCGCGCCGACAAATGTCGCGGTGTCGAGATCGCCGGCCTGAAGACGCGCCCAGAGGCTTTGGCCCAGCGGTTCCGAACGGGTGTAGATGATGGTGTCGATCAGCGCGATGCCGATGGCGCCGCCGAGATTGCGCATCAGGTTGAAAAGACCGCTGGCGTCGGGAATGCGATCGGGCGGCAGCGTGCCGAGCGCCAGCCGCGTCGGCGGCAGCAGGCAGAACATGATGGCGACGCCGCGCACGATCTGCGGCCAGAACATCGCGTCGTAATCGGAGCGGGGATCCTGAAAGGCGCTCATGGCGACGCCGACCGCAAACAGGGCGAAACCGGCGGCCGACAGCAGCCGTGCATCCATGCGCTTCTCCAGCGCCACTGCAACCGGCGCGGTGATCAGCTGGGCGATGCCGGTGACCAGCATGGTCATGCCGATCTCGAGCGCGTCGTGACCTCGGATGAAAGCGAGAAACACCGGCATCAGATAGACCGAGCCGAAGAGGCCGATGCCGAGCACGAAGCTTAAGGTCGAGCCGACGAGAAAGTTGCGATCGGCGAAATTGCCGAGATCGACGATCGGCCGGCGCCGGCGCAGCGATCGTCCTATGAAAGCGCCGCCCGACACAAGGCAGACGGCCAGCAGGCCGAGGACATAGGGCGAGGTCCAGCCGCTGGTCGGCGCCTCCTTCAGGCTGAGTTCCAGGCTCGTCAGCGCCGCTGCCATGAGCACAAGCGACAGACCGTCGAGATGCCGGAGTTCGGAGGGGTCGGCCGCCTGCCTCGGCAGGAAGCGCGCCGCCACGATGGCCGAGGCGATGCCCGGAAGGATGTTGATCAGGAACAGCCAGTGCCAGGAATAGGTCGCGGTCAGCCATCCGCCGACGATCGGCCCGACGGTCGGCGCCAGCACCGCCAAGACGCCGGCGATCGTCGTCGCCAGCGCCTGCCGCACATTCGGAAACAGGATGAATACGGCTGAAAACACCGAGGGGATCAGGGTTCCGCCGGAAAAGCCCTGAAGCACTCGCCAGGCGACCAGCTCGCCGAAGCTGGCACTCGCCGCACAGCCGGCCGAAGCCGTCACGAACAGGCCGATGGCGGTGACGAACAGCCATCGCATCGTCAGCAGCCGCGTCAACAGGCCGGTCAGCGGGATCGCCACCACTTCGGCGATCAGATAGGCGGTCTGGATCCAGCTCATCTGATCCGGGCCGATATCCAGCGCCGACTGGATGGTCGGCAGCGACGTCGCCACCACCTGAACATCGAGGATCGCCATGAACATGCCGATGCACATGGCAATGAAGCCGAGCCAGACGATGGCGGGCGCTCCGTCGGGGCGGGCAGGCTCAGGTCGTTTCAGCATGCGAATGATCCAGTAAACGCGGCATTTCCGCCCCAGCTAGAGCGATCATGTTTGCGAGACCATCGGCATGTCAACCTTGCGTTCCGGCAACGATCCTCATCAGAGCGCCGTACGTCCGGACGCAGAAGGACACTTCGGCACTTCAGCACTTCGACGCTGCGCATCGCGCAAAACGCGATCGAGCCCGGCCGGAAGGCCAGGCGCGGTCGGTTGATTTGGGGCCGGGCCTTCCTGCCCGGCCGCCTCTCAGATTGGTCGGCGGTCTTAGCCGCGGAAGAGCGACAGGATGTTCTGCGAAGAGGAGTTGGCGATCGACAGCGACTGGATCGCCAGCTGCTGCTGTGTCTGCAAGGCGGAGAGTTTGCTCGATTCTTCTTCCATGTCGGCATCGACCAGCCGTCCGACGCCGGAGTCGATGGAATCGGACAGCGCACCGACGAAGTCTTCCTGCAGATCGATGCGTGTCGAGATCGAACCCAATTGCGCACCGGCCGAGGTCATCGCCGATAGTGCGGATTCGATGGTCGACAGCGCCGACTGGATCTGGCCGGTGGTAAAGTTGGTAATGTCGAGCGAGTAGACGGAATCGCCGTTTGCATCAGCCGTTCCGAGGATACCGGTGGAGGTTTCGATCGAGCCGCCGCTCATGCCGAACAACACGTTGCCGGCGGAGCTGGTATCGAGAACGTAATCGGTCATCTTGACGGAAACGGCGCCGGAGCCGTCGCGAACGAAGGAGGATACGACATTTTTCGTGCCGTCGGCGCCGGCGACCCAGTTTTCGCCCGAGAACGATGCCGACTGGGCAATGCTCATCAGCTGCTCCTGCAGCTGGCTGATTTCTTCCTGAACCTTCGACTTGTCGACACCGTCTTCGGTCGCTGCCACCAGCTTGGACTTGATCTCGTCGACGACATCGATCGCGCTGTCCATCGCCGTATAGGCAGTATCGACCTTTGCAGCGCCGAGGCCGAGCGCATCGGACACGGCCGACAGCGCCTTGTTGTCGGAGCGCATCGTGGTGGCGATCGACCAGTAGGCGGCGTTGTCGGATGCGGTGTCGACCCGATAGCCGGTGGAAACGCTGTTCTGGGTCGTTTCGAGATTGGAATTGATGCTGCGCAGCGTCTGAAGGGCAGCCATCGCGGAATTGTTGGTATTGATGCTCGTCATGGGAAATTCGCCTGCTTCGGAGGTTGAATATGTTGCAGCCCGGGGAACATCCCGGCCATGGCGAGCAGCTTCATGCCTATCGACCGCTTGTTTCCGATCAATTCGCCATCGTTGGGTTAATTATCGTACTTAAAAGTACCTTAATGGTTAACGCAGCGGGCCCGGCGCTTATTTTTTTGTTCACCATGAAATCGCGCGCGTCGACGGCTGCCGAAATGGGCTCCGGATGCTCCCCGCAAAAATTTGAGATCGGCAATTGACGGGCCGGCGGGAAACTGACTATCAATATTAAATCAATTTGATTGACTCCAAAAATACATAATGAGGGGAGCATTGGAATGAGATCGAGCAAAAGCCTATTCCGCAATATTTCCGCACGTGCCGGCTGGGCGGCGGCGACCGCGCTGGCGGCGCTCGTCGCTTTCGAGGCAGGTGGTGCCGCCGCTGAATCGGTGCTGACGATGCACATCGAGGAGCAGACCAGCTGGGTGCAGAACTTCAATCCGTTCGATCTGGCCGGCCGCCGGCAGAGCACGATGGATTTCATCTACGAGCCGCTGGTCATCTTCAATGCCGAGGATGGCGGCAAGCCGGTCTTCCGCCTGGCGACCGGCTATAAATTCTCCGAGGACATGAAATCGGTCACCTACACGCTCCGGCCCGATCTCAAATGGTCGGACGGGCAGCCGCTGACCTCGGCCGATGTCAAATATACGATCGATCTGATGCTGAAGAATGCCGCGCTCGATACGGTCGGCGTCGGCGAGACCGTTGCCTCCGTGGAGACGCCGTCGGCGACCGAGGTGAAGATCGATCTCAAGGCGGTCAACTCCGATTTCCCGGAAACGCTTGCCGATCTCGCCGTCGTTCCCGAGCATATCTGGAAGGACGTTTCCGATCCTGTCGCCTTCAAGAACGAGAAGCCTGTGGGGTCCGGCCCGATGACGGAGCTGCGCCGCTTCACGCCGCAGGTCTACGAGCAGTGCCGCAACCCGAACTACTGGGATGCCGCCTCGCTGCATATAGATTGTCTCAGGCTGCCGCAGATCTCGGGCAACGACCAGATGCTGGCCATCCTGCCGGAAGGCAATATGGACTGGATCGGCTCTTTCATTCCCCAGATCGACAAGACCTTCGTGGCGCTCGATGCCGGCCATAACGGCTATTGGCAGCCGCCGGCCGAAACCGTCGCCTTCCAGATGAATTTCAAGAGCAGCAATGACGGCAACCTCGAGGCCTATAAGGACCTGAACTTCCGCCATGCCTTCAGCCTGGCCATGGATCGCAAGTCGATGGTCGATATTGCCGGCTTCGGCTATCCGGTCGTCAACGAACATGCGACCGGCCTGCCGCCGCGCTTCGAGACCTGGCGCAACAAACAGGCGGAAGGCGACAAGGACGCCTTCATGGGCTTCGACACCGACAAGGCCAACAAGATCCTCGAGGAGGCCGGATACAAGAAGGGCGCCGACGGCTTCCGCACGACGCCGAGCGGCAAGCCGATCGCCTTCCCGATCATCGTTCCGAACGGTTGGACGGACTGGATCGACGCGGTGCAGATCGCCGTCGAAGGCCTGCGCGCCGCCGGCATCAACGCCTCGGTCGCCACGCCGGAATACGAACAATGGCGCAAGCAGATCATCGACGGCAGCTTCGAGGTCGTCATGAACTCGCGCGCCGACGGGGCAACGCCGTTCCGCGGCTATTACCAGAGCCTGTCGACGGCCTATGGCGGGCGCATCACCGGCGCACCCTCGCGTTATTCCAACCCCAAGCTGGACGCCCTTTTCGATCAATATCTGAAGGCGACGTCTGACGAGGATCACAAGAAGATCTTCAACGACATCCAGCTGCTTGTCGCCGAGGATTTCCCCGTCGTGCCGGTGTTCAATGGACCGACGTGGTATCAGTTCTCCAGCAAGCGTTTCACCGGCTGGGTCACCGACAAGGACCCGATCATGAATCCGGAGGATCATGACAATAACCGCATGCGGCTGATGCATCTGCTGCGCCTCAAGCCGGTCAGCTGAATCTGACGAGGGAGCGGACATGCGCATTTCGAGCCGGCGCCTCGGCGTCTATGCGGTCGCCCTGGCCTTCGCCATCGTCGTCAATTTCATTCTTCCCCGGCTGATGCCGGGGAGCCCGGTCGATGCCATGGTCGCCCAGCTCGGCCCGCGGGCAACTCCGGCCGCCGTCGAGGCGATCAAGGCGCGCTTCGGGGCGGTCGACCAGCCGATGCTCTGGCAATTCGCCGATTACCTCAAGGGGCTCGTCACCCTCGATCTCGGCGTCTCGGTCAAATATTATCCCCAGACCGTCGTCCAGGTGCTTGGCCGCTCGACGCTCTGGACCATCTTCCTGGTGACGACGGCGATCATCTTCTCGCTCTGCGTCGGTGTCGTGCTCGGTGCGGTCTCGGCCTGGCGCCGCGGCGGGCGTTTCGACACGATCGTCTCGCCGCTGTCGGTGATCATGATTTCGGTGCCGCCCGTCATCGTGGCGCTGACGGCGCTGTTCGTCTTCGCGGTGTCGCTGCGCTGGTTTCCGGTGGGATACGCCTATGATCCGAACCTCGATCCCGCCTTCAACTTCACCTTCGCAGGCAGTGTCTTTGCCCATGCGATCCTGCCGGTGCTGACGCTCTCACCGTTCCTGATCGGCGAATTCCAGACGACCATGCGCTCGTCGATGATCTCGGTGCTCGGCGAGGATTATGTCACCATGGGTCGCGCCAAGGGGCTGAGCCACCGCAGCGTGATGTTCGGCTACGGCGCCCGCAATGCCATGCTTCCGGTGCTGACCAATCTGGCGCTGATGCTCGGCGCCGTCTTCGGCGGCTCGATCGTCACCGAGATCGTCTTCAACTATCCCGGCCTGGGACTGACGCTCTATACCGCCAGCATCGCCCGCGATTACCCCGTCATCCAAGGCCAGCTGCTGCTGATGACGCTTGCGACGCTCGGCGCCAACTTCCTCGTCGACATCATTTACGGGCTCGTCGATCCGAGATTGCGGGAGGCTGCGTGATGAGCTTTACGCTATGGCCGATCCTCAAGCAGAAGAAGGCGTTGGCCGGCCTCATCATCATCGCCGTCCTGTGGCTGATGGCGCTGTTTGCGCCGATCGTCGCGCCCGGTGAGCCCGGAGCGCGGGTCGGACGCTCGCATCAGCCGCCGTCGATCGAACATGTCATGGGCACCACGAAAATGGGGCGCGACGTCTACCGCCAGTTCGTCTGGGGCGCCCGCAGCTCACTCTCCGTCGGTTTTGCCACGGGCATTGCCATCACCGTTCTCGGCACGGCGATCGGGCTCGTCGCCGGTTATGCCGGCGGCAGGACGGACGCATGGCTCGACCTTGCCACCAATGCCGTGCTCGTCATCCCGAACATGCCGCTCTTGATCCTGCTCGCCTCCTTCGCCGGCACGGTGGGGCCGATGACGATCATGACGATCATCGCGCTGACCTCCTGGCCGTGGGGCGCCCGCATGACGCGGTCGCAGACGATGGCGCTGCGCAATCGCGATTTCGTCACGGCGTCGAAGATGATCGGCGAGCCGGCCTGGCGCATCATCTTCGTGGAGATCCTGCCGAACCTGACGACGCTGATCGGCATCAACCTCGTCGGCAGCATCATCTACGCCATCGTTGCCCAGACGACGCTCGAATATCTCGGCTTCGGCGACCCGCTGAAAGTCTCCTGGGGCACGATGCTCTACAACGCCCAGAATTCCTCGGCGATCATGGTCGGCGCATGGTGGGATATCGGGGTGCCGGCGGCAGGCATCGCGCTGACCGGCCTCGGCCTTGCGCTATTGAATTTCACCTTCGACGAGATCGCCAATCCGCAGCTGCGCTCCGGCCCGGCGCTGACGCGCTGGTTCCGCCTCACCCGCGCCCGCAACAGGGAATTGGAGCTTGGCCGATGAGCGACAATCTTCTGGAGATCGACAGGCTCAACGTCGACTACCTCGTCGACAAGGGAGAGTTCCGCGCCGTCAAGGAGGTCTCCTTCACCATCGGCCGCGGCGAGATCTTCGGGCTTGCCGGTGAATCCGGCTGCGGCAAGAGCACGATCGCCTATGCCATCACCCGGCTTTCCAAGGCGCCGGCTTGGATCAGCGGCGGCAGCATCCGGCTCGCCGGACAGGATCTCTTGAAGCTGCCGGAACGCGAGCTGCAGAACATCCGCTGGAAGCGGATCGGCATGGTCTTCCAGAGCGCGATGAATTCGCTCAATCCGCTGATGCGGGTCGAGGCGCAGTTCCACGACGTTCTCCACCGGCACAGCGGCTGCTCGCATGAGGAATCCCGGGCTCGGGCCGAGGAGATGTTCCGCCTCGTCGGCATTCCCATCCATCGCGTCGGCGATTACCCGCACCAGTTCTCCGGCGGCATGCGCCAGCGCATCGTCATCGCCATCTGCCTGGCGCTCAGACCCGAACTGATCATCATGGACGAGCCGACGACGGCGCTCGACGTGGTCGTGCAGCGGGAGATCCTCGAACAGGTCGTCGACCTGCAGCGGAGCTACGGCTTCTCCGTGCTCTTCATCACCCATGACCTGCATCTGATGGCGCAGCTCTGCCGGCGCATCGGCGTCATGCTGAAGGGCGAACTCGTCGAGGTGGGTGACGTCAGCCAGGTCGCCCATGCGCCGAAGCACGACTATACGCGCAAGCTCTGGAACGCCATTCCACAGCTTCCCGGCAATCCGCATCTATCGGAGCTCATGGCATGAAAGCGGAGGCAAATCCCGTTATCGCTGAAGCCGTGATCCGGCTCGACGACATCAAGCGCGATTTCGGTACGGTCCGGGCGCTGAAAGGCGTGTCCTTCTCGCTCTTTCCCGGCCGGGCCTTGGCGCTCGTCGGCGAATCCGGCTGCGGCAAGACGACCTGCGCCCGCATCATCGCCCGCCTGGACAAGCCGACCGGCGGCAGGCTGTTTTTCCGCGGGCAGGAACTGACCGCCCGCGGCGAGGCCGGGGATGAGCATCGCTACCGCCGCGAGGTGCAGATGGTCTTCCAGGATCCGTTCTCCTCGCTCAACCCGGCCTTCACCGTCAGCCATCATCTGGCGCGGCCGCTGCTATTGCATCGGCAGAGCGGCGTAAGAGCCGATCTCGCCGCGGAGATTGCCCGGCTGCTGGCAAGTGTCGGGCTGGAACCCGATGTGACCCGCCGGAAATTCCCGCACGAACTTTCGGGCGGCCAGCGGCAGCGCGTCAACATTGCCCGGGCGCTAGCCGTCGCACCCAGCGTGCTGGTCGCCGACGAACCGACCTCGATGCTCGACGTCTCCATCCGCAAGGATATTCTCGATCTGCTCGCCAGGGTGAAACGTGAAAACGACCTTGCCATGCTCTATATCACCCACGACATTGCAACCGCCGCGCATGTGGCCGAGGAGATTGTCGTGATGTTTGCCGGCCAGATGGTCGAATGGGGCGACACCGATAAGGTTCTCTCCGATCCCAGCCATCCCTATACGCGATTGCTGCTTTCCGCCGTCCCGGACGGCAGCAGGCCGTTCGTGACGGGCGGAAGCGCGCGTTTCCTCGAACAGGCGGAAAAGGTGCGCGCGCTGAGCCGCCCTGAATCAACCGCCATCGAACAGGTCGGCCCCAACCACTTCATCCGCGCGCTCGGCGTTTCCAATGCCGGAATGCTCAAGCGCTGATGTTCAAAAGCCCAATTCTCAACAGGAAACCGTGATCATGTCCACACCGCGACCGAAGGCCCTGCGGCTCGAAACTCTCTGGAACCCGCCTGCCGACGGCAAGGAGTTCTCCTATGTCCTGCGCCTCAAGAACCTCGGCAGCGAGCCGCTTTCGCATTTCTCGCTGTGCATCAGCGGTCCGGGCCGCGTCGATCCGGCCGGGCGGGTCGAAGGCGCCACGGTCTCAAAGCGGCTCTCCAATTTCACCGAATTCCAGCCGCCGGCCGATTTCGTTCTCGGCGCGGGCGAGACCTGGACGATTTCGGTTTTCGCGCTGAGCTGGCAGTTCCGCCATTGGACGGACGGCGCAACGAGCGCCTATCTGGCGCTTTCCGACGGCGGCACCATCGTGCTCAGCATCGAGCCGACCCGGTCTTCGGTCAGCAATGCGCCGCTGAAGCGTGGCGCCGAGATCTATCCGGTTCCCGCCCACGCGCCCGTTCAGGTGTCGATCATTCCCTGGCCGAACCATGTGGCGGTCGCCTCCCGCCGTCCCTTGCCGGCCGGTTTTGCGCCGCGGGCGCAGAGTGGCGAAGGGGAGGAGGCGGCTGAAAGTTTCGCGGCACTGGTCGATCATCTCTTTGCCGTCGAAGGCATCGTGCGCACCGAGGCAGAAGGCGCAGTCCCGGTTGCCCTGAAGGATGTCGCCGGCTTCGGTGCCGAAGCCTATCGGCTGAGCTTTGACGAAGAGTTGCTGACGGTCGAGGCGAGCAGCCGGACCGGCTTTCTCTACGGCCTGGTGACCCTCGGCCAGATCTGGCGCGGCGCCAGGCTGCATCCCGGAACCTTCCAGTTTCCGGCATCCGGCGAGATCGTCGACGAGCCGGCGATGGGCTGGCGCGGGCTGCATCTCGATGTCGCCCGCCAGTTCTACGGCGCGGCCGAAGTCAAGAAGCTGATCGCGGTGCTGGCCTGGAACAAACTCAACCGTTTCCACTGGCATCTTTCCGACGACGAGGCCTGGCGCGTCGAGATCGACGCCTATCCGGCCCTGACCGAAATCGGCGCCTGGCGCGGCCACGGCCTTGCCGTGCCGCCGCTGCTGGGGTCAAGCCCGGCCCGCACCGGCGGTTATTATCCCAAGGCTGTCATCCGCGAGATCGTCGCCGAGGCCAAGAGCTTCGGCGTCGAGATCGTGCCGGAGATCGATATGCCCGGCCATTGCTACGCCATGCAGCAGGCGATACCCGAACTGCGCGATCCGGACGAGGTCGGCAGCTATTATTCGGTTCAGGGCTTTCCCGACAATTGCATCAATCCGGCGCTTGAGAAGACCTATGAGATCGTCGAGACCATCCTGACCGAACTCATCGAACTCTTTCCCTTCAAAACAATCCATCTCGGCGCCGACGAGGTGCCGCTCGGGGCGTGGTCCGGCTCGCCGGCAGCGCTCGACCGCCTGCGCGCTGTGGCCGGCGACGCGGTTGCCGATGCGCACGCCAAGCGCCTGAACGTCGTCACCAACACGCATGGCGCCGACGATATTCACGGCTCGGGCGCCGCCATCCTGCAGGCTGAGTTCCTGGAGCGCGTCCAGCGTTTCCTGGCGAGCAAGGGCTGCATCACCGGCGGTTGGGAGGAGGCGGCCCATGGCGACGTCATCGACAAGGCGAAGAGCTATCTCTGCAGCTGGCGCAATGTCGAGGTCTCGGCCGAACTCGCCGAGCGCGGCTACGACATGGTCGTCTGCCCCGGACAGGTCTATTACCTCGACATGGCGCTGAGGCCCGACTGGGACGAGCCCGGCGCCAGCTGGGCGGGAACGTCGGACGCCGAAAAGCTCTATAATTTCGATCCGGTCGGCGGCTGGACAGCGGCGCAGAAACAGAAACTCCTCGGCATCCAGGCCTGCATCTGGTCCGAACCGATGACGGATCGCGCGGTCTTCGACCGCCTGGTTTTTCCGCGTATCTCAGGCCTTGCCGAAACAGGCTGGACGAAGCCATCCGCCAAGTCGTGGGAGCGCTTCAAGGCGCTCGCAGGGCTGATGCCACTGCTTTACGGGCTGCAGCAATCGTAAGTCCCGGCTTGGGACCGGGTGATTTGGGGAGCATCTTTACCATCGCCAGAGGCGGCGATGGTTAGGAAGACTGTCGCTGCCGGTAGGCAGAGGGCGTGACGCCGGTGCCCAGCTTGAATGCCCGGGTCATGTGGCTCTGGCTGCTGAAGCCGCAGGCCGAAGCAATCTGAGCAATCGGCTCCATGCCTGATAACATCGACTTGGCGCGCTCGACACGCCGGTGGGCCACCCAGCCATGCGGGGACACACCATAGCTTGCCCGGAACATCCGCTGGAAGTGAAAGGCGCTGAGCTGCCCGATCGTCGCCAGATCCTGCAAGCGGATCGTCTCGTCGAGATGGGCCTCGATATAGTCCTGAATCCGGCGCCTGATATGAGGCGCGAGCCCGCCGCTGATGGCGCGGGAACGCATCCCTCCGTAATGCGGATCAACGAAGAAATCCTTGATTGTCTGCGTCATCGCCTCTTCAGCCAAGAGATGATCGCCGGCCGACATCGCTTTCGTCAGATGCCGAAGCGTACGCGCCAAGGCGGGTGCATCTGCGAAGGTCACTTCGGGAAGAACCATAAGCCTGGAATCGCGGTCAAACGTCTCGGCAAACATCCGGCGCATCAGATCGTCCGGAACATAGAGATGGACAAATTCGAAGGGGTCGGTGATTTCCCATTCGGACGAGTGCCCCTGCGGCATGACGCACAAGGCTCCGGGCCGGCCGTGCGCGGCGGGGCCGCCGTCCAGACGGCGCGTTCCGGCGCCACCGGTGAGATAGAGGCTGAACGTATGTCCGTCCGGCCGCTCATAGCTCATTCTGTCGCTGCCATTGCTCCAGAGGGCCGCCGATCGCCCGAACCCCAAATCGATCGACTGCGACATGAGAGCAGAGGGAGATGCGGACAAAAAGCTGTAAACCGAGAGGCGGCTATCCTTCACCTATTCTTCCCCACACACGCGACGTCTTGCGGACAATACCGCTGGACGGACCGCGTGGCGAGCAGGAAGTCCGGGGCAATAAATTTCATAGCAAGAATCTGCAAGAGCCCGGCTCACGGTTGGCCTATCGATCGAGAAAACGAGGATCATTCCATGGCAAATGCCGCTCTTTTCATCGCGACCGTCCTGATATGGGGGACGACCTGGATCGCCATTGCGATGCAGGTCGGTCCCGTCCCGGTCCTGGTCTCGGTCTTTTACAGATTTGCGCTCGCAGCCGTGATCCTCGTCGCCATCCTGGCTGTCATGCGGCGGCTGAAGATCCCTGCCTTGCGCGATCAACCTTTCATCCTTGCGCAAGCGCTCTGCCTGTTCAGCCTCAATTTCATCTGTTTCTACAATGCCGCCGGCTTTATCCCGTCCGGGCTGATCTCGGTGATCTTCTCGCTCGCAACGATCTACAATGCCGTCAATGCGCGGCTGTTCTTTGGCGACCGCATTACCGGCCGTACGCTTCTGGCAGCAGCGCTCGGCGCCACCGGCCTTCTCCTGCTGTTCGCGGAAGAGGTCGTCGTCGACTTCAATCTGGGCACGTTAAAAGGGATCGGGCTCGCAGCGCTCGGCACGCTGTTCTTCTCACTCGGCAATATGGCATCGCGTCGAAACAGCGCGGCCGGAATCTCGCCGCTGACCGCCAATGCCTGGGGCATGACCTATGGCGCGGTTTTCCTCCTCCTGTTGATTGCCATCACGCAAACGCCGATCGTGACGCCACCTGACATCAGGTATCTTGCCGCCCTGCTTTATCTCGCGGCGATCGGATCGGTGATCGGCTTCACCACCTACCTCATGCTGGTGTCCCGCATGGGCTCCTCACGTGCGGCCTATGCCACCGTGCTGTTCCCGATCGTCGCCCTGTCATTGTCGACGGTCTTCGAGGGCTACCACTGGAGCGGTCTGGGCCTTATCGGCCTGGCGCTGACGCTTCTCGGCAATGTGGTTATCTTTGCGCGGCCTCCAGCCCGTCGCCAGCCCCAGCCGGAAGCGAGTTTGCCGGCGCGCTGAGATCAGCGGTTTCCCCATATCTCCGCCGTCAATGGGACAGTGAAACGAGATATTCGTAGGTGTCGGTTTGCAACGATATTCCGTCACGCTCGGACGCTTCGCGCGTCCGGTACCTGCGATCCGACGGAAGGCGCGGCTGCCCTGCATCGCGAACGGAACCCATAAGTTTCGCCACGCGCTCGGCGAAGAGCTTGTTGCCGCCACGGGCCGGATCGATGACGATGACGATCTGCCCGGTCTTCGGCGTCTCGGCCCCCGGATGGTTCGAGAAATCAACCTCGGACGAGAATTGGCCGCCGGTCAGCGCGGAGGCAAGGACCTCGACCATCAAAGAGAGCGCAGCACCCTTGTGGCCACCGAACGGCAGCAGCGCACCGCCCGCCAGGATCGCCTTGGGATCCCCTGTCAGCTCGCCGGAGGCGTTGACACCGGTCCCGAGCGGCACGTCATGGCCGGCGCGGGCGGCGAGCCGCAGGTCGCCATTCGACATCGCGCTCGTGGCGAAGTCGTAAATCAGCGGATGGGCGCCCGCGACCGGCGTCGCGAAGGCAATCGGATTGGTACCGAAAACGGCGCTCCTGCCGCCCGGCGGGGCGACGCAGGCCAGTCCTGATACCATCGTGAGCGCCACGAGGCCGGATCGGGCCAGCGGCTCCAGATCAGGCCAGAGAGCGCTGAAGTGGTGCGAGTCCCGGATCGCCACGACGGCGACGCCGCTCGCAACGACCTTGTCGACGAGATGAGGCATTGCGGCAGCGAGAGCGGGCTGCGCGAAACCGTTGCGGGCGTCGACGCGCATGAAAGCCGCGCCGACATCTTCGATGTCAGGCACAGCCTTGCCGTCGACCCAACCGCTTTTCAGGGACGAGATGTAGCCGGGAATTCGAAACAGGCCGTGGCTCAAGCTGCCGTCGCGTTCGCACCCCGCGCAGTTCCCGGCCAATATCGTCGCATTCGCCTCGGAGACCCCATGGCGGACGAATATCGCTGCCAGCAGCTGCTCGAGGGCTTGGAAGCTGATGCGCATCAAAGCGCCTGAGTGATCGGCCATGACCTCACCCTCCTGCCGGCGGGCTGCCGAGAGGCTTGCCTGCTACGACCCAGTCATGCGGCGGGATATCGACGAATACAACGGTTGTCGCTTCCGGCTTGATGCCGGCCACGCGCTCCAGCGTTTCGGTGAACTCGCGGGCGATCTCCGCCTTGAGGTCGGCGCTGCGGCCGGGCAAAAGTTCGATCCTGACAATCGGCATGCCGACCTCCTACTTGATCATCGGCCAGGTGTCGGACAGCTTATAACCGCCGGGGAACGGGTCGGCCGGGTCGAGCATGAGCTGCGACGTGCCGCTGATCCAGGCGCGTCCGGTGATCGATGGTATGACGGCCCTCTGGCCCGCGACAGTGGTTTCCCTGACGATTTTGCCGACGAACCGGGTGCCGATGATCGAGATCCCCGTCAGGGTCTCGCCTTCCTTCAATTGGCCGCGTGCGTTGAGGACCGCCATGCGGGCCGAGACGGCGGTTCCGGTCGGGGATCGATCGATCTTGCCCGGCTGGATAGCGACGACGGATTTCGCCGACAGTTGGCCGTCCTCGTGATAGGGACGGCCGGCGAAGAGGCAGAAGGATATATGGTTCCACCCGGTGTCTTCGGGGTGGGAAAAGCCCAGCTGCCGGTTCGCCGCGTTTGTTATCTTGATGCCGGTCTCGGCGATCAGCCGCGCGTTTTCCGGAATAAGGTCGATCCCGACCTGTTCCGGGTCGACCACGACGAAGCTGTCACCGCCATAGGCCGTGTCCACCGTCAGCGTGCCGATGCCGGGCACGTCGAGCGTCGCATCGAGCTTTTGCGCGAAGCTCTTCACATTGGTGACGGTGATCCGTTCGGCCTTGCCGTTTCGGCACTCCGCCTCGACTTCCACCAGTCCGGCGGGAGCCTCCAGAACCATCCGGGTGACCGGTTCGGTCATGGGGATGATGCCGCTATCCAGCAGCACCGTCGACACGCAGATCGAGTTCGAGCCCGACATGGGCGGGGTGTCTTCCGGCTCCATGATGATCCAGCCCATCTGCGCCTTGGGATTTTTCGGCGGCACCAACAAGTTGACATGGCGGAAGACGCCGCCGCGCGGTTCGTTCAGCACGAAGTTGCGCAGGGTCTCGTCCTTGGCGATCCAACGAGACTGTTCCCAGACGGTGTCGCCCGGCGGCGGGGCGACACCGCCGACGATGACGTCGCCGACCTCGCCTTCCGCGTGACAGCTGACGACATGGACAATTCTGGACGAGCGCATTGACATCTTCCTTGTATGCTTTGCGGTCCGAAGACTTTTTGACGGCCTGCACTTCGATCATCGCTTTTTATACGATATTGCATAGAATAACGTATACGATCTACGATATGAGTCAAGCTCGATCCCAAATCGAGGCGCGATGACGGGTCTGGAGAGACGAGCCAATCAGGCCGCTGAAATCACATCAGGCGACCAATTTGGGCACCGAGTCGAGGGTATCGGATATCATTCTCAAATTCATCCGCGACTCCATCTGGACGGCACGCTCGACGAGGGCGAGCCGGTCCGCCAGGACGATGTCGCGCGGATGTTCAACCGAACATCGAAGGCGCGGCCAAGCTCGTTGATGAGCGCATCATGGGTGCACACGAGCGCCGATGGCGTATCTGCCGAAGGGCGCTCATGACCACCTGATGCTGTTCCTGAAAGAATTGAAAGGTGGCCTATCATGCTTGGAAGAGCCCCCCGACGCGGCGGCACGATGCTTACTTGCCCCAGAAGGCGTCTTCCTCATCTTGGTTGGACGAGAAGAGACGGACTTCCACGATCTTGCCGGTTTCGATGCGGACCAGGTCGACGCCGGGCTGGCGCAGCTTGATCCCATTTGCTTCGCCGGAGAATTCGATCGTGATGGCAACCCAGTCGCCATTGGCCATGAAGTGGTCAGCCTTGTTGATTGTGAAAGTGCCCCTTGAGACCTCCATCATCTTGCCAAGCATCGGGCCGACGGCGGCTATGCCCTTATGGGTTCCCGAGAACTGGTTGTTGCCGGGCTGATGCCAGATGACATCGGGTGAAATAATGCTTCCCAACGTTGCTTGGTCGCCGGTCTGGGCAGCTTTGATATAGGCTTTGGCGATTTCGATATTGACCATTGTGTTCTCCTGGGGTGCCTGTTTTGAAGGTTTTTCCTGCGCTCGGACAGGGGGATAAAATCCGGCAAGGCTTACTGCGAGACAAAGAGCGCCGAACGAACGGCGGCTCGCCCTTGCAGCCGCCATGCTGAAACTTGACATGATGTTTTCTCCTCGCAGGAGATAATTATCGGATTTCAGGCACAACATCATGGTTGATCAAGGCCATTTTCCGATAGATATCGGACATTATCTGCGTGAAAAGCCGAGGAGCAAAATTGTGACCGGGAAGAAGGCCGCACCATCATGGCTTGATTATCAGCCGTCGGGCCGCAGGCTGGACATTGAAGTCTTTCCCTTCGACAACCTTCGGCAGCGCGGCACGCCCGCCCAAATCGCGACGGCTCACCGGTACAGCTTCTATATGCTGATCTGTGTCAGCGAAGGGGCCGTTACACAGCTGATCGATTTCGAGCCAGTCGCCTGCCGGCCCGGCTCCCTGTTGGTGATCCACCCCGGACAGGTACACAGTTTCGGCGATGGCTCAGGTTGGGAAGGCTGGCTTGTCTTCTTTCGACCGGAATTCTTGCCGCTGGTATCGGAAACAGCATCGGGTTTACTTCCAACGTTCAGCCTTGACCGGATCACCGACCATTTAACGCTCTCGGACGTCGAGTTCGACGCTGTCACCGAGTGTATCGCCCGGATGAGCCACGATACCATGAACAAGGCTGCGGCCGAGACGCTGCATGCGCTTCTTCGCCATCAACTCTGTGCGCT
>NZ_NWSV01000050.1 GCF_002531935.1 Rhizobium chutanense
CTACAGCGCAACGAGAAGCGCGCGGGCGCTCGGCTTTACTCCCTACCGTCACCTACGCCACGTACTGGGACACGATCGGTAAATGGCCAACGCGGTTGCTTTGTGATCAGCCGTTATCTTCGACGAACCGAATAGCGTCTTGCAAGAAGCTCCGGAAATAGTCAGGATTTTCGCACATCGGAAAGTGCCCAAGCCCCTCCATAACGACATGACGGCTGCCAGGAATGAGGGCCGCTAGCGCTGCTCCGTCTGCAGGCGTCGCAGAGTAGTCATAGGTCCCGGAGAGAAGAACGGTCGGTGTTCGCTTGGCATCAATCTTCGGACCGACGACGGCACCGTCGAACTCGTCGCTGTAGAACGAAAGATCGCCGGGATAAACTCCAGGAGCACCCTGCGAGTAGATCCAACTGGCGCGGCGTCGCTCTTCTTGCGGGCTGAGCGGGCTCATGATTCCGCGGACATAGGCTGAGTTATGAAGCGACCCATGAACGTTGACGTTGTGTTGAAAGGGGTTGCGACGGCCCTTTGACTTCAACGGCGGCTCGACCGCAATTACACCCATTAGACGTTCCGGTCGCTCCGCCGCCAGCACCATGCACATCGCCGCGCCCATAGATCCTCCAACGACGATAGCTCTGTCTCCGACGAGCTGGTCGAGTATCGCCGTGCACCAGGTCAGGTAGAGATCCGTTGTGAGTTGATAGGGCGAGCCGTCCCAAGTTAAAGGAGGCATCGAACGTCCGTGAAACGGCAGATCAACTGAGATCAATCGGTTCGTACGCGCAAACCCAGTGTCGGAGAGTTGCGGTAGAAACTGACGGCCGTCTGCGCCAGCCGTATGGAGGAAAAGGATAGGAGTTCCTGCACCGGCTTCCTCGTAAAAGATATCGTGTTCTACGCCGCCGACCTCTACCCGCTTATAGCGTCCGGTGACCTGTTCAATATTTCGATCGACCTTCGGCGCAACTAGGGGCGGAGACGCTACGACGATTTCGAACAGTCGCTCCAGAGCGGGACGCGCTTGAGCGATTGCTACGGGCGAACCAGATAACGTGAACTCAGGGTTAGCGAGTTGAAAGGCGGTGAACGAATGGTAGGTTGCCGGCGGCGGCACCTGCATAACCTTTTCCCAAGCTCCTTCTGGGGCACTCAGTATGACGTCAGCATTTTCGTCCGCGCCGTCCAGTGCGACTATCCCGCCTCCCACAGCAAGTGATGACTTTTCTGGTCCAACTTGCAACGAGATCCGTGTTGTAAGACCTGGGGTCAGTCGCGGTAGCTCCGGATCTTCGATCGCCAGGGTTACGCGTTTAATCAGCTCGGCATGGGCGCCCATACGTCCTCCCTAACAAAATGATGTTGTTGGGAAGCCGCACTTCCTGTGTCTCACCTCCCATAAGAGAGGTAAGCAGATTTTCAGACAATCTGTCAACCTTAGCCGTCGCCTGAACTTCGTTTTGTGGAACTACTCGGAGGTTTCGACGGGGTTCTTGCTCAAGTAGTCCAACGCCACCTTAGCCGCGATTTCGATATGGCGCTTGCAAAGCGCGGCTGCCCTGTCGCCATCACGCAACGCAATAGCGGCCGCAATCTCTCTTATTTCGAAAACGCTGTTCTGCAGCCGCCCTGGCTGGGTCATCGATGTCATCCGCAACAATGTGACCCGGTTGTGCAACGACGTGAGCATTTGCTTCACAAACACGTTCTTGCTGCCGGTCATCAAACAATCGTAAAAAGCGGTCTTGGCTTCGATGATCCGCGTTCCGGAACCGCTCTTGGCTGCGGCTTCGAACGCTTCCACGGTCTCGAGGAGAGCAACGATCTCTTCATTCGAACCGTTCTCGGCGAACTCCTGGCCGGCAAAGCTTTCAAGCAGCGCGCGTACACTATAAAGCTGCCTAGCCTCCTCGTAGCTGATAGTGCTGACAACCGGCCCCCGATGCGGATAGCTAGTAATAAGCCCTTCAGCTTCTAACTGGCGTAGCGCCTCGCGAACTGAAGTTCGGCCAACCCCGATAAGTTCGCACAACTCGCGCTCCACCAGCCGCTGCCCGGGCTTGAAACGGCCACTTGAAATAGCCTGCCGGAGCTTATCCTCAACAAGGATTCGAAGAGAGGCGTTTTGACGTCTAATCTGGAGGTCGATCGTTCCCATTCACAACAAACCTTCGATGAAATTTCTAGTGACGCACAGAATCAATATACTGCCGGAGCGTTTCGTAGGACAACCCGATTGTCTGCAAACAGCAAAAAATTTCAATCGGTTTATTGTGGGTCACAGGAGAACTCTAGCGAACTGGAGGTCTGGCGCAAGGGGAGAAAATTTCTGTAGCACCTCAGGGTCATGACCCGGAATGATGAGTCCGTTTGCTCCGGCAAGGACGCGGAGCTTGTTGTAACCCTCGATGACCTCTAGGTAATCTGCAAACAGGGGAAACGCGCCGTCATTTTCAAGATAGTGCTGGAAATGAAGCGCGTCGGAAGCGATAACCAGCAAAGCGCCGCCTGTTGCCACCGTAACAACTTGCAAACCTTTCGAGTGACCGCCAACCAGATGCACCCTGCATCCAGGAACAATTTCCCCATCCCCATCATGGAACCGTACCCGTGACTGAAAAACGAGCCGGACCGCGTCGACGACACCTTCTGTAGCAAAAGGCCGACGCATTCGCTCATGGCACATACACCGCCCCGTTCCATACGCCATCTCCCGATCCTGAATGTGAAAAGTGGCGTTAGGAAAGGCCGGGAGGTTTCCGGCGTGATCGTAGTGCAGGTGTGTCACAACGACATCAGTAATTTCGCTGGATTTGATGCCAAGGCTGCTCAGTGCTGCCACCGGATGGATCAAGAGGGTCCGCCCTCTGGCCGCGCCCTCTCCGGCTTCGAAACCAGTGTCAACAAGAATTAATCGGTCCTCGAGACGGATCAGCCACACGAAGTAGTCGATTTGTGATGGACGATCATGAATGTCATTCGTCTCTAGTATCAGGTCACTTACTGGTCTTTGCGCGGTGCCGTAATGGATGGCGAGCACTGTCCACTCGTTCAAGAGAATTCTCCCCGCCATCAGTCCATCAAGACTAGGTGTCGATTGATCTCGGCCCTGTCAAGACGGTCGAAAACCTCATTGATCTCATCAAGGGGGCCAGTGCTCGACAGCAATTTGTCCACTGGCAGCTTACCTTTGAGGTAAAGGTCGATATAGCGGGGTATGTCGCGCGATGGCACGCAGGAACCCATATAGCTGCCCTTGATCGTTCTCTCCTCTCCGACCAACGGCAAGGGCGAAACCTCGAAACGGGAATTTGCGCTGGCCAGTCCGGCCGTAGCGGTCATCCCTCCGCGCCGGGTAATCTCATATGCAAGCTCGAATGCCTTTTTGGATCCAGCCATCTCTATCGCGTAGTCTACCCCGCCGCTTGTCGCGCCTTTTACTTGGGCAACAATATTCGGCGAGGTGGCCAAAAAAGTCTTCGTCGCTCCCAGCTCCTTGGCAAGATCCAGCTTCGCTTGGATTAGGTCGATCGCCACGATATCGCTTGCACCGCTCGCAACAGCGCCAAGTATCGCCGAAAGGCCTACGCCGCCGAGCCCGATTACCGCCACACTACGGCCTGGGCGGACCCCACACGTGTTCATCACAGCTCCAACGCCGGTCATAACGGCACAGCCGAAGAGAGCAGCTGTCGCCAAATCGATATCTTTGGTCACTTTGACTACCGAGCTCGCCGACACGACAGCATATTCGGAAAACGCAGAAACGCCGCTATGGTGGTTAATTTCGTATCCTCTCAAACGGATGTGCTTGCCGCCGGATAGAAGCGTTCCTGCAGCATTGGCCTGGTAGCCCGGTTCGCAGAGGCTGGCGCGGCCTTCAGCGCAATATGAGCAATGGCCACAAACCGGCAGAAATGACATGACTACATGGTCACCAACCTCAACCTTCTCGACACTCGGTCCGATTGCTGCGACGACGCCAGATGCCTCATGGCCTAGAGCGACTGGAAGCGGACGCGGTCTGTCCCCATTGATTGCGGACAGGTCAGAGTGGCAGACACCGGCAGCCTTGATCTTGACCAACACCTCCATGGGGCCAGGCGGCGTCAGTTCCACAAGCTCAATCTTAAGAGGTTTCGAATTTGAATAGGGCTTCGGCAGACCCGACTCCCTGAGGATTACCGAACGCATCTGCATCTTTGAAATTCCTTATCGATGTGCAAGCAACTGCATTGGAGAGGGGATATAGCGGAATCCGTCTCCGTTTCGCACCACATGCCCGGCACCTGGCCATGCGAAGTGATAGGACATTACCGCAATGCGATCTGTCGCCAGCATATCAAGCACGCGCGTGCGGGATCTAGCTGACAGCTTCGGGTCCGTGTCGTATCGGAATTCCATCATCGGCCTCTCCATCAACAGGATATGATGGTGCGTAAGGTCGCCGAGAAAACAGAGGCGATCGTTTCCCGACTGCAGCATAAAACAATGATGACCGAGCGTGTGGCCGGGGGCCGAAATCGCGTGAACGCCCGGCAAGAACTCCTCGCCGTCTTTGAAAAAGAAGGTCCGATCCTTGTGGGGAAGCAGGTTTCGCCGAGCGTTATCGATTTGAAATTGAAATGAAGAATCGATCGACGACCCGTCCGTCCAGTCCGTGAAGTCTCGCTCACTGATGAAGATGTCGGCGTTCGGGAAATTTAACCTTCCATTGGCATCGCACAGACCGCCGATATGATCGATATGGGCGTGCGACAGAACCACCGCATCGATCTCCGTCGGATCTCGACCTGCCTCTCTCAGGCTGGCTAGGAGTCGACCTGTGGTGGGCCCGAAAGCTTTGGAAGACCCCATCCCGGTATCAAATAGAATTGTTCTTCCATTTATCTCAACAAGCGGCACGTTTTGCTCGAGTACAACTTTGTTCGTTGGCAGGAAATTGTCCTCTAGCATCAGGCTGACCGTGCGTGGCTCTACCCCCAAGAAGTTCAGGCGAGGATCTCCTAGCTCTAACGGCCCGTCGGACAGTACCGTGATTTTTCCATCGCCAAATTCGAACGGATAAAAATACGGAAGCTTGGCCAGGTGATGCATACTAAGAGACACTGATTTTCCTCCCATCAGGTGCTTGGCGACATTTTTGGCAGATTGTATGATAATCTGTCAAATATTTTTGAAGAAAGCCATATCGAGAGCGACTGCCTTGCTTTAGGAGCCGGTGTACCGCGTTTTCCCCGGCCTACCGAATGCCGCGCAGTAGGAGCAGAGCATTCGAGAATGCGGCTCGCGGGGCCGCACAACGCATGGTCGTTGACCCAGCGTTGCCCCCTGTTCCGCGAAAAACCGCAGACATTCAGAGATTGACGAGGCTCAAGTTGAGTTGTCTCACAGCGCGCACCGCATCACCGTCCATCAGACAGGTGACATTTTCCCTTATTCGCGCTCATCATCGCGAAGCGGCGTAACGATCTGAAACGAAGCCGGTGGCGGACGCGCGCACCCAAAGAGCGATCAATTCCATCTTCGGCAGGGCCTTGCTGTAAAAGAAGCCTTGCGCCGAACCGCATCCGTTCGCTGCGAGAAATGCTGCCTGCTCGGCGGTCTCAACACCTTCCGCCACCACGTCCTGCCCAAGACATTGTGCAATGGACAGAATCGCTTTGACCAATTCTTCGTTCCTTTTGTCCGAGCTATTTATGAATGACCGATCGATCTTCAGCGTGTCGATCGGGAAGCGGGCTAGATAGTTGAGCGCCGAGTAACCGGTGCCAAAATCATCGATAGCAATCGAAAATCCCATTTGACGCAGCTTAAGAAGCGTCTGCAGGGTCTCGCCCTTCCGATCGAGAAGCAGACTCTCCGTGATTTCGATTTCGATCCATTCCGCGCGGCAACCGGTTTCACCGAGGATTGCAGCGATCTCGTTTACCAACCGTGAGCATTGGAATTGCTTACCCGAAAGGTTGACTGCAATCTTGTGCAGGTGGTGGCAATCGGCGTTCAGCTCCTTCGCCGTCTTGCACGCTTCACGCAGCACCCATCGCCCGAGTTCAACGATCAGCCCGGTATCCTCAGCGACCGGAATGAATCGAACCGGCGGAATCATGCCCATCTCGGGATGAGGCCATCTCAACAACGCTTCCGATCCTATCATTACGCCGCTGTCCAGAAGCACCTTGGGCTGGTAGTGCAGCTCCAATTCTTCGCGCTCGATAGCGCGGCGCAATTCAGATTCCAACTGCATCCGCTCCTCCACGCCCACAGTCAAATCCTTCGAATAAAAGCGAAAACTGTTTCTCCCCGAGCGTTTGGCAAGATACATCGCAGAGTCGGCGTATTTCACCAGATCGTTGACATCTGTGCTGTCGTCGGGCGAGATCGCGATGCCTACACTGCATGACACGTAGACTTCCTTGCCATCCAATAGGAAAGATTCCTTGAATCTCTCGAGGATCGAGCACGCAACCCAATCGAGATCGTCGGTTGTCTGGATTTCCGGCAACAGAATCGCGAACTCGTCGCCGCCGAGACGCGCAACCGTGTCGAGATCGCGGACAGATTTCTTAAGCCGGGTAGCGACCTGGCAGAGTAGTTGATCACCCACAGGGTGACCCATCGTATCGTTCACGACTTTGAAATGGTCGATGTCAATCAGCATTACCCCTGTCCGCCGACGTTGAGACGACGCGTCACTGACGACCTTTTGCAATCGCTCGTTAAACAGCAAGCGGTTCGGCAAAGAAGTCACCGGATCGTAAAAGGCCATTTGCCTGATTTTTTCCCGCGAGGCGTTCAGTTCCGTGACATCGCGAGAGACCCCGAGGACTCCTGTAACCTCTCCCCCGGCGCCGAGGACCGCAAGTTTACGTGTTTCGAGAAGAATGGACTGACCGTTCTCCGGGGAAACCACCCAATTCTCGTCGATAAGTATGCCACCGGCTTCGATCGTGGCCTCATCAGATTTTCCGGAAATGTGAGCTCTCTCAGCCCCGAACAATTCAAGGTCCGTTTTTCCAACGACCTCCGCCTCCGATTTCCCGGTCAGCCGCTCAAATGCATGATTGCACAACAGGTGTACGCCATCGACATTCTTTACCCAAACCATGTCAGGAATGGTTTGCAGCACACTTAGCAATTGCGTCCGCACGGAGTTGATGGCGTCTTCCGCCTGCCTTCGTTCCGTGACATCACGCGAAAATGCCAGGAGCGTGGTGGCGGCGTCAGGATCGGCGCTTGGTCGTCTAGCCACCGACAACTCGAACCATCGGGTCTCGCCGTTTGGCAAGGATACGCTAATGCATCGACCGTAGGCAACTCCTTCACTGCTTGCAGTTCGAAGCGCCTCCATTGCAATAGCCGCTTGATCAGGCGCAAGAACTTGGTCGACCGTCCTACCCAGTAGCATTTCCCGCTGCTGGGCTAGTAGTTCGGGATTTCTGGTCCAGACCTGAAGATATCGCCCATCCTCGTCGACCTCAAACAGAACGTCTGGAATAGCGGTGACGATCCCTTGGGCTAGTTCGAGAGCGTTTTTGAGTTCCTGCTCCGCCAACTTGTGTTCGGTTATGTCGATGATAACGCCAATCAGACCCGCGGGCTCGTCGTCGTGACCTCTGAAAACTGCCTTGTTGCAGACAACATCCAGGATGGCGCCGTTTGCGAGAGCGATCTTACGCTCGGAGACTTGGGCTCCACCCCTTTCAAGAAGGCCTTTCTCTTCAATAGAATAAATTTCCGCCAGTTGCGTTGAACTGAGATCAAAATCTGTATTCCCGATGATCTCGTCGCGCGAGCGACCGAGGAGATCTTCGAAAACCTTGTTGCAACCGACATAGCGACCGTGCAGATCTTTGAAGAAAATTGGGAGGGGCAACACGCCGATCAATGCTTCAAGCAGCGCTCCTCGGTCGGCTGAGGTATCATGATGCAGCGCTTCGTCTCTCCGGCGATTGCGCCTTTTCTGAAAAAAGGAGCGTTGCCAAAGCGGTTGTAAAGTCGAATTCATCGTGAAGCTCCTTACCGAGGGCCAAGACAGATGCATCATCCATCCGATCAGGAATTCCGGGAACGCCACCCAAATCATTCGAGCAACAAATTGATGCAGATATGTCAGTAAGGCGTCGAACCGCGCGTCGGCCTGAGCCGGATAGTGCGGTCGGAAATGAACTTTGCTTTCACATTCGAAGCAACAACCTTCGCGGCAGCACGTAGATTGAAAGGCGCAATGAGTATGTTGTCCCGTTTGGCGAGAGGAGGGCCGGAGGAAGAATGCTACCGCGGAGCAAATATGTTCGTTGGAACCGGATCGCTTGTCTCATGTCTCCTGAGGCGACCCGGGCATTTCCCAATTTGAACTGTCATTCCTTAGCGCAGCCTACCTTGCACGAGAGCCGATCATGAAGGCACCGCATTCCACACAGACCCCGCATGCGATCTTCAATCGGCCGGCTTCCAGGAGAGCGGATCCGCTGGGTTATCGAAATATTTAGCAGCAGCGCTGGCAGACCACCAAGCTGTATTCTTCGGCTCGATCCAATCCTCAGAGTTAGGATCGCAATCAGCTGGCAAATCCGCCATTACATCCTCTATGGTACTGGGAATTGCTGGCCGCAGGATTGTCTGAATTTTGGGGCCCTGTCCCTCAAGAGTTCGCATCATTACGTCCCATACGAAACCCGCCTCAGAGCGCGGCGGCCAGAAATGAAAACTCTTGCTTACGAAGTCGGGGTTCCGTCGCCAGTAACAGGCTGCCGAAGCTTCGCCCCCTAGAACGATTGGGATCATGTCGCGCCCGGACTGGCGCACCGCGTTGATAACACCATTCTCAGCTCCCGACTGAACGATAATACCATCAATTCGACCGGGATTCGCTGCAAGGAATTTTTGCACCTCGGCCTGCGCGACCTTGTCTGTCCACTTCCCGTCGACATGACCTACGATCTTTATCTCGGGATAATACTCCAGAGCCTTCTTTGCGCCGACGTCAAAGCTGTCCGAGGAGGCAAAGCCGGAGATCCCCGAAACGAGAAGCACATTGCCACTTCCTTCGATTTCTTCAGCGAGCCACTTCGCCGCCTCAAACCCGCCTTGCATGTTGTTCTCAGTTGCGTTGACGGCGAACGGCGATGTTACGTAACCAGAGTACGAGAACACAGGCACTCCTTTTGAATACGCATACTCTATCGTAGGATTAAGCGCCGTGAGGTTCGAACAGCAGATAATAATTGCATCAACGCCGTCGTCTACCATCTGCCGCATCTGCCTGATCTGGACAGCGTCTTCAAGATTTGACTGGGTGACGATGAACTCGGAGACCAGCCCCGCTTTCTTGAAAGCTGGAACAATCTTGTTTGTGAACTCATCAAGAATACTCGCACGCCAAGAATTGTCAGCATATGTCGATGCGTACCCAATTTTCCACGGCGGTGCTCGCTGTGCCTTAAACGTGCGGAAGACAGATTCACCTGTAGGCAACTTTGGATCGAGCAACTCGTAGGTTTTTCGTTCCTCCCGCGGCAATTCCGTAAGGCCACCGGCGGCCGCTACAGAAGGGATCACCAAGCCGGTGATTAGAATAATGGCTCTTGTAATTTCACGTATGCGCACGGATTTGATACCTCTCGTGTCTCTGAGCATTGCAAAGCAGTTGATCTCTTGAAGGTTGATCGGCTCTAGGTGGGTTTTTTACAGTCAGACGGGCGGCGAAAGGGAGACCAAGAGCCCAAGGCCGGATTTCGCTTCCGTAAGCGGATTTCCCTTCAGTAGAACGCCGCTATCACAGTGGCCATCCGACGCGTGGCAGTCCCGTTCGATGCGTAGCTTACGCCACTAACCTAACCCGACGCGTCGACTTATCTTCGGTCAATTTGAATGAAGCGAGCCGCTCGCTGAGTTCGTTAGTCTGATCCGAGAGAGTCTTTGCCGCGGCATTTGTCTGCTCGGCCATGGCAGCGTTTTGTTGTGTTCCCTGGTCAAGTACATTGACGTTATTGTTGATCTCGGCGAGGGACGCCGCTTGCTCGCGGCTCGAATTGACGATTTGATCAATCCGATCGGAAATCTTCAAGATCGACGCCGTTATGTTGTGTAACGCCTCACCTGCTTTCCCCACGTAATCTGAGCCGATCGCCACCTCCGAAGAGGATTCCGAAATCAGGTGGCGAATCTCGCGGGCTGCAGCTGATGATTTCTGGGCAAGTTCGCGCACTTCCTGGGCTACGACTGCAAAACCCTTTCCGGCATCTCCAGCACGAGCCGCCTCGACACCAGCATTTAGTGCCAAAAGATTTGTCTGGAACGCAATCGTATCGATCAAACCAATGATTTGGCCGATCTTGTGGGACGCGTCTTCTATTCTGCCCATTGCGTTGATCGCATCGGTCACAATGGTTGCCGCACCCTCGGCGTGTTCTTTAACAACGGACACGAAAGCCTGGGTTTCATAGGCATTCTCGGATGATTTTCTGACCGTGACCGTCACCTGTTCGACGGCGGCCGCAGCCTCCTCCAGTGAGGCGGCTTGCAATTCAGTTCGCCGCGACAGATCATCTGAGGCTTTGAAAAGCTCGCTGGTTCCCCATTGAATTTGATTGGTATTCTCGTCGATATGAGACACTGTCTCTCTCAGGATCGAAAGCGAGTGATTGAAATCGCGCCTCAGCGGCTCAAGATTGGGATGGAATTGGCGGTCAATTTCTTGAGAGATGTCGCCACGCGCCAATCGAGATAACGCCTCTCCTAGAATGGTGACGGCAGTTGCGACCTCCTCCTCCATCTGAGCGCGTTCGCGTTCACGATCCATCCGCTCCTGTTCAACGGTTTTCCTATCGGCTTCCGTTCGTGTCTCGATGTCCATCTTCGAGACAGCATTTTCACGGAAAACCTCGAGTGCGCGAGCCATTTCACCTATTTCGTCTCTCCGGTCACGTCCGACAATCTGCGATCGAAGATCGCCCTTTGCCAGCTCTTGCATGCGCTTCGCGATCCGTTCGATCGGGGCGCGAAGTGTCGCCATCAGGCCGGCGCCAGCCGCCAAGGCTACCAAGACGCCGGACACTGTGGCGATAGTTGACAGCAAGCGGGCAAGATTGCTTTCATTGCGAGCATCGTTTTCCTGAGTTGCTGCAAAGGTTACGAGGTTTTTCCAGATCTCCTGGCCGGTTTTGTCCGCCTCAGAATATTGCGCTTGGCGGGCTTCCGCTATCTTGACCAGCTTCTCTGTGTTCTCTTGGATAGAATCCACCTGGGCGAATAGATCTTCCTGCATTTTATCGAAGCCAGATATCGAGCTGGCAACGCCTCCAACTGCCACGGTGTCACGCGCCAATTTTGTAAGTTGCTCAACGAGGCGCTGCTGATTCTCTGCGTTGGCTGTACGGAACAGGTTATTGATTTCGATTTCGATCGAATCGGCGTCCTGGCCGATCGTTGTCGCCGTCGCAACAAGCATTTCGGAATCCGTCAACGCTTTATCCAACGCCCGGATCGCATTTGTTCCTTCAATCATGTGCTGGATCGCATCCACTCGCAGGTTCGTCGCAAAGCTCTGTAGGTCAGAGCCGGCAAGCCGTGTGGAAGGGTCGACAAATTCGGGGTTGGCGATTAGCTTGGCGATAGTCCTCTCAATTTTAGTAACGGCCTGCTCGTCAGCAGTCGAGACTACCCGCTTAACTGTTTTTAGCGACTTTTTGATCACAAGCCCTTGCTGGGCGACAGTCGGAGGCTGCTTCGCTCCGTCCGGCAAGCTCACCAAGTCTTCCGCCATGTGTTGCATAACTGATGCCGTATCGAGTGAGCGGGTAGCCTCCCGGAGCATGGTTTTCCCGGAGTTCTCCTGATTGCGTACTTGTGAGCGCACATCAACCGCAGCCAATTTAAGGGCGCCTCCGACCTCCTTGATCTTCGACAAGTTGGAAACAATGTCGCTGCGAACGGATTCCTCGTCATTATGCAAAGACCACATGCGGCCGATGCTGCCCGAGATAACGGACATTGCCGATACACTGTTTTCGAGCGCACCAGTTTCGCTCCCGCTACCTGCCGCCGCTTCCTGGAGCGACTGCATGGTTGCGCTCTGCCCGTTTAAACTTGTCAGCGCCTCATCTCGGTACTCCGTTGAGCTTTGCGCCAAAAAGCGGTTCATACTTTCCGCGACACTTCGAAACCCGCTCAAGGTCTGAAGAACCTCATTTGAAAGCCGAAGACGAGACTGAAGCAAGCCAGTTGCTTTTAAGCCGACCCCACCAACTGCCGCCAATATCAGGATCAAGGGTACAAGTACCAATAACACCTTTGCTCTTATGGTAAAGGTGGACAACAGGCGATCGACGAACATACTTACCTCCAAAGGGCTCAAACGGTGCTGGGGCCTCGCTTTTGGAATAGTAATGTTTGAGCCTGAACGAACATGGATAAGAGTTTCACTAAAACAATCGAAACTTTTTTACGTGTTGTTAGGATTTGACCTCTTACCCATTGCGTCTTTCGAGAAACTTAACGGAAGGTTAATACCTGCAGATTTGCCGGATCAGAACGTGGGAGTGGATCTATCTGCACCGAGGATCGATCTCCAGCACGTTCCCTGTCAGCTTTCCGGACAGTTCCGAATTCGCCAGGAATTGCACGGCGTGGATCACTGTTCGAAGCACGTCATTTTCGCTTGAAGACGTAGAGTTCACATCGCTGGCGTGTACAGCATTTATCCTCAGCCCGGAACCGAAATATTGCCTAGCAATTGCGGAGGTAGTAGTGCGCAACGCCGCTTGAAGGACGGCTTCTGCTTCCAGCGAGGTCGTCTCTTCGAACCATGCGACGTCCACTACGGCAAGCTCCGCGCCCTGAAGTCGAGAGCTAAAGGCCCCTGTAACTCTGATTAGATTGGATACGGCATCAAGCCCCAGATTCGCGCTGGATAGCGATCCCGTTACAGTTTGGGTTGTTTCATTTCTGCGGAAAACTATGTTCACCAGAACGTCGACCCGTCTCCAGCGCAAATACACCTGGTCAGCCATTGAGTTGACGTAAACGTCTCTGTTCGGGTTGACTTTGACCGGTAAAAAATTGTTTCCCTGGCCTTCAGCCAGGGAGGCGAAGTCGGCGGGATTGGCGTCGCCTACGGCGACCCGATAGCCTTTTTCTATAAATGAGCGCGCCAAACAAAGACCAACAGGATTTGACGCGCCTATCAAGACACAGACTTTTTCCCCAGGAGAAATGTTGGCGTCACTGTCACGTTCAACCAGTACCTCGGTCGATGGAGTATGACACGCCTTGTGAGTCAGAGACGCTTGTATCACGCGCCGGTCGCCGCTTCCGGCAGATTAAGAAGGTCGACAATTTGTGCATTTTTGGCCAAGTTTAGCACTTATAACTCCCGGTCCGTCGCTGCGTCTCCCGCGAACAAGCAATGCGCGGGCGATATAGTAAAATTTTTGTCCGACAATCTGTCAATTCCTTTTTGCGATTTTCGGCGGACACAGGTCGAGACCGGCGTCATTTTGAGGCCTCATGCACGCAATGCCGTAAGCATCGGTATTCCGACACCCGGTTGAGTTTGATGTGGTCTTTCCTGTTAGTCTTCTCTCGCCGCCACGTTCCGATTTGATCGCGCTTTTCGCGTTCGCGCGGCACAGACAACAGCACGCCTATGGCAGCACAAGCTGTTTGACCATCATCAGGTTTCGTCCTTAAGCTCTTCTTTTGCCCAATCAGACGCCCGGAGTCCGTACCCGCTAAGAAGAGCGCAAAGTCAACTCAATGCGACGAGGCGCGGCTTACGCATTGATATTTGCCGCGACCGCCTCGCTTAGTAGGCCAAAAGAACTCGTCGACGTCTTTGCGTCTCCGAGTGTTGAGCCTGGAGCGTGCCTCTCTTATACGTCATAACCGAAGTATGCTGATGCGCAGGTTAAGAGGACCAGCGTGTGGCGAAATCGTGGGGCCATCCTACAGCACAATCATTTTTCTCCGTGTCGACTCAACGGCCTCCAAGGTCGGTTGGCGTAGGTTCTCTCCCACTCATAGCACTCCCACCCTTCCCGTGACGGGCTGCGATCGAAAGCAGCCCGTCACCCCTCGCCTTGGGAGGCATCTTTAGATTGATTTGCCGTGCGGGAACTCCACTAGAACCGTGGCAGATTTCCCTGATGCTGCCTTGCCTTTGATCAGGAATAGCATTAACGTATATCAGACAATCTGTCAATCTGTTCGAGGCTTGTGGAAGCCAGTCATCGCATCATTAGAGGCTTCCCAACTGCAGCGCTGAAAAACTAGGAGGCCATCTCGAGCGGGAGAACCTGGATGTCGGTGCTGGTGATGATCCGCCATGACGAAAGCCTAGGGAATGAGAGATTCAACCGGCCTCCACAAAGGTCCGAATCGGTCATGTACGCGATCAAAATCGCTCGCACGCCATCCGGTCTCGAGCTTTGAAGGTTTGGAAAACTAGTCCCGGCATGTGCGAGTTGGTGTTCATAGATAGGTTTATATTGGATGACCGAAAGTTTGTTCAGCAAGCCCGATGAAGGGACCTTAGTGAAAGACAACTTTATCGAGGGCTCCGATCCCGAACGTCTTTTGCCTTTGATATCATCGCCCCTGGCGTCCTCTGACCTTGCTCAACACGACAGTAGATCGCTTAACTCTCGCTGCAGTCGAATTTCCCTTGATGGTTTTGGCGTTGCGGATGCCCATCATGAAGGGGCGTTCTCGGTCATGATAGATTCCCCAGTTGACGTCGTAACGGTCTTCCTGCCGGCGTCCGGGAATGCAGTCTTTCATTGGTCTGGGCAACAGGTAGAGTCGCCGCATGTTGCAAATGCTCCGCTGAATGCCCGACAAGATGGCATAAGATCTCAACTGTCATTGACGATCGATACGCAATCCTTGCGTGACAAGCTTTCTCGCATGCTCGATCGGACGATCAGCGGAAATCTGCAAATTCAGCCGACCCTTGATCTTGCATCGAGCGCGGGAACGCTCATGCGAGAACTAGCCCTGTCTGCCCATCGCGGCCTCAGTGCCGGGGGGGCTCTGCGACAATGCCCGTCGGCCTATAGCTCGCTCCTCGACGCGATAGAGTACCTTTTGATCGAAAGCTGTATGCATCGCTATACCGATGAACTTCGTCGTCCGTCTCCGTCTCCCACGCCTCGCCACGTGAAACGGGCAATGGAGTTTATGGAAGAGCATATGGCTCAACCCATTTCCCTTAACGATATCGCCGCTGCGGCCAAGGTCAGCGTGCGGACTTTGCAGCACGGCTTCCGACAATTTCGTAATACCAGCCCCACAATGCACCTCCGAGACTTGCGTATGTGCGCAGCTCGACAGGAACTGCTGCAAAACGGCGCTAAAATCAGCGTTTCGGAAATAGCGCTTAAGTGGGGCTTCACACACCTCGGCCGTTTTGCTGCAGAGTACAAGAGACGTTACGGCGAACTGCCATCTAAAACAGTGCATATGATGGCCTCTCCGCCCGAAAGCTGACCCGGAAATAGCCCTTCGCGATGGCGCTGTGGTTCGCAGCGCTCCACCGGGCTATACCATCGCTGCGCCCTTAATTTTTCGGTCTGTCGCCACAGACGGTCAGCAGCCGAGCGTACAGTGCTTCAAGGTGATTGGTGATTTGGATCATTTGCAGCCGCTCTTGCTCCAGGCGCTGCGACTGTGCATCTTCGTGGCTTTCTAAGTGGGTATCTGTCTTAGCCTGTTGCCCGAAATTGATTGCGATAACTTTGGACATCTTCGAACTCTCGTTGAATTTCGTTAATACTCCGCGTCTTGAAGGAAGACAGTCGCGGAAGGTGAAAAAGCAAAAGTCTGCTAGGCAGCTGCGATGCGTCCTGATTGGTGCCAAACCTTTGCTCAAAACTAAGGGAGCATTCCATCCCTTGTTCAAGCGGAGTGATTCCGTAGCTGAAGGTTGGGTCGAAGTCGCGCCTAAGTCCGAACCGGTTGGATCCGATCGCCGTTGATCGATAGAATGCCAGAGACCTGATCGACGACCGGGCCGATGATACCATCTGCTACCTCAACGACGACAATGGCGCTGTGGCTAGACCGATGGGATTGGTTATCTCGGCAGCAAGCTCTATCACCGGAATGACAGAACCGGCAGATCCCTGAACCGAGAACATGCGTTAGGGGCAGCGGCGTCGCCTCTGCTAACCCCCGGATTTCCGGGATCAACGTCGTCTTCATGCAGAACTGCTGGCTGCCAGATGGAAACCGATAATATCCTGCGGTGAATTATGACATGATTCATTAAAACTCTTCCCATTCCTTAGTCGCGACAGCGGCTGTAGTACGTCCGCCGAAGGCGCCGGCAAGCTTCTGGGAGAGGGCACGCGCTGGCGAGGCGGCCGGCTTACCGTTCTGGTGGGCAACACGCCGTACAAAAGTCGAACCGTCGAGCCTGAAGCGCGCAATAAGCCGCGCCAGATTGGAAGCCTCATCCGCCAACCGGTTGGTGGCCGCCGTCGATTCTTCCACCATCGCCGCATTCTGCTGGGTCGTCTGATCCATCTGGTTGACCGCAGTGCTGACTTCCGCCAGCCCGGTCGATTGCTCTCGTGCCGCCGTCGAGATCGTATGAACGTGCTCGTTCACCTTGATCACGTGGCCTCGGATTAGACCAAGGGCATCGCCTGTGGCCGTTACCAGCCTGACCCCAGTTTTGACCTCGTCGCCGGACCGGTTGATCAGCGCCTTGATATCCTTGGCGGCAGTGGCGGAGCGCTGTGCCAGTTCACGCACCTCCTGAGCCACAACGGCGAAACCCTTTCCAGCGTCACCCGCACGCGCCGCCTCGACGCCGGCGTTAAGGGCCAAAAGATTGGTCTGGAAGGCGATCTCGTCAATGACGTTAATGATCTGGCCGATTTCATCCGAGGCCTGCTCGATGCGGCCCATGGCGGCGACCGCGTCTTTGACAACCGCGCTCGACTGCTCGGTGCTTCTGCGTGCCTCATCGACCATATGGCTGGCTTCCGTGGCTCTTTCTGTCGAGCTTTTTACCGCCACCGTGATTTCCTCAAGCGCCGAAGAGGTCTCCTCCAGGGCCGCGGCTTGCTGTTCCGTGCGCTTTGAAAGGTCGCCTGAGGCGATGCGCATCTCGCCGGCTCCGCCGTTGATCGTGTCGACGGCGGAGCGAACCTCGCCTAATACGGATCGAAGGGCTGCCATGGTGGCGTTGACATTACTCTTCAGTTCACCAAAGGCTCCCTGAAACTCGCCGCACATGTTTTCCGTCAGATCCCCATCGGCAAGCGCTGAGATAACTCGGCGAGTTTCGGCGATGCCCCGGTCAACAGAGGTGACCAGCTCATTGACGCTTCCTGCAAAACGGTCGAGAGCCGCATCGCCGTATTTCTTGGTGATGCGATGGGTGAAGTCACCGGCTACGGCGGCTGACACCACCTCGGCAATGCTCGACTGCAAGTCGGCGCTCTTGGCCTGCAACGCGGCCTCCTGCGCGTTCAGATCGCGGGCCTTGATGCTGTTTTGCTTGAATACCTCAACGGCTCTCGACATCTTGCCGATTTCGTCGGCGCGCATTGCGAAAGGAACCTCAGTGTCGAGATTACCATCTGCCAGTACGCCCATCGTGGTAGTCAACCGCGAGATCGGATCGGTAATCTTCCGGATGCAGTAAAGCAGGGCTATAATGCCCGTCGTAGTTGCCAGCGCCATGGCAAGAATGGTGACCAAAACCGTCGATGAAACGGCGCCCATCGTGTTTCCGACGGCCGCGACTCCACCACGCTTGTTAACTGCGACATCCTGGTCAAGGAGCGCTCCGCTATCATTATACAGTTTCGTCGTGGCGTCACTCGTTAGAAGAGCAAATGCTTCATCCTTCTTGCCTGCCTGCATTAGTTTAACAATCCGCTCGCCATCCTCCTGATATTGCGTCCACAAAGCGGAGAACGCGTCATAGGCCTGACGCTCCTCGCCGGATGTCACCATCGGCTCATATTCACCACGGGCATTCGCGAGATCCTCCATCTTCTGGCGGAAGGTGGTGATATTATGCGCAAGGCTCGTCGAATCTGATGAGTTTGTCACCAGCCTGAACTGCAGGATGCGGTAGTCCCCGGTGATCGTATTGATCCGATTTATCACATCGATCGATGGCAGCCAGTTGCTGGCAACTTCGGATATATTGCTCCTAATGGACAGCAGCTTGACGATACTCACGATGCCCTGGCCCGCCGCGAGAAGAGAGAGCAGAACAAATATCAAAGATAAAGCGAGTCTAATGGACTTGGGCATAAAGGCAAACCTTTTAGGTGAGGTGGACGATCGACTTGTCTACTCAAATCTTCCAATTGCCGTTTCATTCATTCGAACGGCAGATCAATCTTGTGGGTCTGTGACATAGCTGAGAATACCTATTGGTTGCGTTGGTTAATGAAGCCTTTCCTGCCCGTCTCGAATGCAAAAAGACGACGTTTTAAGGATAGTCAGGCGTCCAATGGATCGTCCGCGCTTACAAGGAGGATGCAGCCGGCAAAATTTCATTTGGCGCCGTTCGAAGAGCATCATCGTTTTCAGCAACCGAGTTTCGCCCCGCCACGAGCGACCTAGAGCAAGTCCTGCGATCGATGAATCGATTGTGATGTGACGGCGTCCATCGAAGCTGATTCAACTCCACAGAGAAGAGGTGGATGATGGGACAGGCCCTGAGCGATGATCTTCGAATACGGGTTTTGAAAGCGTCTGCGGCGGGCATGTCGGCTCGACAGGCTGCGGCTCGTTTCGGAGTTGGGATTTCGACGGCGATCCGCTGGATTGCAAGAGCGAAAGAGGGTGAGCTGACTGCTCGGCCACAGGGCTGGAGACGACCTTCGGCAGTGGATGCACACGAGGAATTCGTTGTCGCGTTGATCAACGAGCGTAGGGATGTGACGCTCGATGAGATGGTTGAGCGCTTGTCCGTCGAGCGGCAGGTGAAGATCAGCCGCAGCGCACTTGGCGCTTGGCTTCGAAGCCGTGGGTGGACCTTTAAAAAGGACCGCACACGCACTGGAGCAGGACCGACCGGACGTCCTGAAGCGCCGGCGCGCCTGGTTCGATGGTCAATTGGACCTCGATCCGGAGAAACTGATCTTCATCGACGAAAGTGTGCTGCAGAGGCACGGAAGGAGTTCAGTGTGAGCTAACCCCGTAACGTGAAGCTGCGTGAATGATGGAGGATGGCCCTCCGGGATCGGCTTTCAGGAGCGGGTCTCAAACCAGTCCGAGCTGCTGCGGTAAAGAGCCGTGGTGGTGAGCGCCGGATGAAAAGTTCGGACGAGATCCGAGCAGGTGCGTGTCCGAAGACGAACGAAAGTGAACCCTCCGAAGACGCGCCGTTATGAATATAAGCGTCGTCGAAACCAGGACTGTTTCGTCATCCTGGGACAAGTCCGCCGGGTGCCTGATGATTGGGCGGGCGGCGACCGGCGTAGAGGGGGCGTGAGTTGGACACAGGCTTTCACCCGGAACTGCAGGAACCAGGCTCCTGATGCCAAGGGAGAAGCCCAAGCGGAGAAACCGTAAGGCGAGAGTACCGATGCAGGAGACTGGGGCGGACCGATCCGTATGAGCGTTGAGGGCCCTGTAATGGGGCCGGAGCAAAGGGATCGGATCAGGTGGTCGTATTGTTTGGAACAACTGGAAACAGGACTTCGATAGGTACGACAGACAAGCCGTTTCGGATTGAGAAGCGGCAAGTGTACGAAGCTTACAAAGCGGTCAAAGCCAACCGTGGTGCAGCCGGGTGGACGGTGAGACCCTGGAGATGTTTGACAAAGACCTTGCGAGAAATCTCTACAAGATCTGTAAGCCTCCGGTGAAGGCCGCAGGTCAGGCCGCTTGAGCGTTGACGGTCGGCGGCGTCCAATTCCACGGAAGCAAC
>NZ_NWSV01000051.1 GCF_002531935.1 Rhizobium chutanense
TCGGGAGGCGCAACCAGCCCGCCTCCCTGAATGAAGCCCGAAAACTCTAGCATCCGGTGGTCCAACGTTTGGGAGCGTTTCAGAAGCCGGAAAACTCTAGCATCCGGTGGTCCAACGTTTGGGAGCGTTTCAAAGACCGCCGAGGCTCTAATCGCCGCCGGATGAAAATTCAGTGGCAGGTCATTTGTTCTCGATGTTGCACAAGGAGCCAATTCCAGCGGCCACGAAGTACTTGGTATGCACCCGTGGGAACAACATGGGCGCTTCAATTGAACGGAAACTCAAATTTATGGCTGGCTCTGACAAATTACGGACGATCAGCGATAGTTCGGGTCTCCAGCGGGATTGCAGCATGAGGCCGGCAGTCAATACCAAAGGACATTACTGCGACTTCGCCGAATGCCGGTAATAGACATCCGCCAGAATGTGGTGGTCATGGCGGTAGACTTCGGCCATGATATTATAGAGGCTTGGATCGTGAGCCTCGAAATCTTCTGATGTGGCAATGGTGAGATTGCCTCGGCTGTAAGCCAAGTTCGTATTGAACCAAAATCGCGTGCCCTCGGCCCAATACTCATCGACGTTGTTCTCCATATAGGAACACGCCCAGAGGCCTTTCTCGTAGGCGTGCGAATAGGCACGTTCAACTCGTGCAACGAGATCAGGATCTACCGTGCGCAGCGCGTTGAAAATATTATGTGAGAATTCGTGAACAAGAATGTTCCCGCCGTAATACCGCGTGCCCGGCACGCCCATCAAATTCTCCACAGCTCCCGTCGTGTAGAGCCCGCCCATGCCGCGCGCCCTTTGTGCCCAGTAGTCTCGGGCAGTCATCTTGCCGATCGTGTTGGCGTAATCCCGCCGCTCGTCAGGGGTGAGACGTGGATCATCGGGAAGAGGCTTCTTCCAATCCCGCTGCTCGGGAATATCAGTCGTCGTCTCGTCAATTGCCATGACGCCCACCCGCGCTCCAGCCTGGATTAAAGCATCGCGGACATCACGGCGTTCTGACAACATGTAGAGGACAATGTCACGTGAGATCAATAGTGCCGTGTCTGGAACCTTGTTTGACGAAATAATAGGTATGCCCGCTGCGTCAGCATATTTGGCATAAAATGGATCCAGATTGAGTGATGTCGGTGGGCTGCGAACTATGAAAGTCTCGAAACTCGATACATCAGCCGCGGACAAAGGCGAGTCAGATAAGACATTCTCAGCGCCGCCGAGTCTGCCTGCGGATGCAGCAAGAAGGTACCCACCGCACAACACCATCCCCATCGAGCATACATCCATCATCGTGACCTCTCGTTAACGGCTGTCTTTCGTGAGACGACGCAACAACCGTGCCAGTCACTAAGTATTTCCTCGGGGGCTCATCGGCGCCGCCGGCTCTGTACCAGACCATGTGCGTGACGATCGGCATCCGGTGACCAGGGTATGACGATCACCTCATACCGTTATCTAGGAGAAAATTGCGATCTCGCGGCCGCCTCGCCAGTCCTGGGAGGCGTTTGCTGTGTCCGGGGTCCTAAAACTTGCACCGGAAACGCACTGATCTAGGAATCCATTCCTGTACCCATCATCTTCTCCCGAGGTCGGGATCGCCAGGCAAGTATGTCCTCTGGCAATCTTCGCCGATACCCAGCGTGCCGGTCCATGGGCTGCGATAGCCAAAGCGAACCAGGGCGTTTTGCGAGGGGAACCCCTTTCAGATTCAACAGGAGAATGCTGCTGCCTATCGCCGCGTCCCATTTTGTGTGGAATCAGACTGTCGCAAACCGAACATTCCGAAAAAACCCCTCCGCCAGGTCGGGTCGTTCGACGACTTTCGACGCCGGGATAGACCAGCCCGGTTCCGCCGAGGGTTCTAATGTGATCTCGACAATTTGCCTGATTATCGCCGAAAACGTCTTTGGCTTGCTTCTGCCTGAGTAGCGAGCCTCTCAGTCATGGTCAACTTTTCAGTTCAATGTCCTGGATGCCTGATCAAGATGATCCAGCATGATGGACAAGGCGGCATGTTCACGAAGAAGTTGGAGCAGCCGCTTCATCTGGCGTCGGCAGCCGATGGCAGGCCGATTGATTGGAACGCATCCATTGGACGGATGAGTTCCATCCAAACAAATGATTTCACCAGCTTATACCAGTGCCATTAGAAGCGCCCCAACGAGTGCGTATCAAGTAGTTGCTCTGTCGACGCCTGGACAGAGTATTAAGTGGAGGTTTAGGTATGAGCCCTCAGGTGCGGTGGAAAGTGTGCTGGGAAAACGAGTTGGAGCTCTCTGACCACACGGAGCTCGCAGATTTCTTTCGGAAGACCTATGGGCCAACTGGAGCTTACAACGCCCTTCCATTCGAAGGTGCTCGTAGTTGGTCAGGAGCTAGGCCCGAGCTTCGCGTAATAGGCTATGATGCGCACGGTGTGGCCGCTCACATGGGGTTGTTGCGTCGTTTCGTTCGGGTTGGCGAGGTCGATCTACTCGTATGCGAGCTTGGATTGTGGGGCGTGCGTCCAGATCTTGAGGGGTACGGCATTAATTCGATGCGCATTGTTTACCCAGTGCTGCAGCAACTTGGCGTTCGGTTTGCGTTCGGCGGTGTTCGGCAGGCGTTGCGCAACCTTGTTCTCAGGCTCTGCCGAAATGGTCTTGCGACGGTTTTGGAAGGGGTACGCGTGCGATCCACCCTTGCCGATGTTTATCTCAACCTCCCGCCGACGCGCTGTGAAAACGTAATTTTGGTAGTATTCCCAATAGGATGCTCAATGAGTGATTGGCCATCGGGGACCTTGATCGAGCGGAATGGCCCTGAGCTATGAAAGAGCATGGTCCCATAGCTGAAGTTATCCGAAGAGACGGTGGCGGCCCAGTGATCGGTGCGTCTATTTAACCCTCGATGACGGACCGACCCACACGATGACACATCCCGCACCTTTCGATCTGCGAACGCTTAGACGTCAAGCGTGAGATATTCGAGACAAGCAGGACCATCAGGAACATATGCCCCGAAGCCTCGGTACCGCAATCCGGGCACCTGGTGGAAGTATGAACATCATCGGCTAATGCCGTATTTTTGCGCGCTCGCGGGTTCACGATCCGCGCTCCTCGTTCGACCCGCTAACTGACGCCACTGCCGCAGAGCACGGCATCGGAGCCTGCGCACAAGCGCACTGCCGACCATACTGCGATGGCCGACAACCCAGATCTTCTTGTTGGACAAGTCGTACACTCAGAGCTCTTCCCGGCTGTTCAGGGCCTTCCAGTGCTTGACATCCTCGCGCACCATCTCGGCGACGAGCTCCTGAACCGGGGCCTTGTGTTGCCAGCCCAGCTTCTGGCGGGCCTTGGTCGGATCACCGGCAGAAGATCAACTTCCGTCGGGCGGAGGTATCGAGGATCGACTTCAACAAGGCAGGCACCGGACGCGGAGTCGTAGCCAGTCGACGCCGGACGCCTTCCATTCCAAAGTAATGTTCACGTCGGCAAAAGCCCGCTCGAGAAATTGGCCGACACTCGTCGTCTCGCCGGTCGCCAAGACGTGGCCATCCGGTTTGTCCTGCTGCAGCATGCGCGACATGCCCTCGACATACTCACGTGCGTGGCCCCAGTCGTAGCTCCTGGCGCTGTTTTTGGCCAGCTGTCGGGCGCGGCGGGCCTGCGCGATCGAAGTTGGCTTGTTCAGCCACAAGGCGAAGCTCTATCACCTGGGCGCTCGCAGCGTCTCCCGTGCGATACGCCATTTCTCTCTTGGCTACAGGGATGTGCGATTGTCTCCTGTTTTCAAAGCTCTTTGTCCTGCTGATGGTCGCGGTCGCGCTGGCGCGCGGTCGACCTAGACATGTCCTGCGATTGATGAATCGATTGTGAGGTGACGAGAGCGACCGAAGCTGATTCAACATCCACAGCGGAGAGGTGGATGATGGGACAGGCCCTGAGCGATGATCTCCTAATACGGGTTTTGAAAGCGTCTGCGGCGGGCATGTCGGCTCGACAGGCTGCGGCTCGTTTCGGAGTTGGGATTTCGACGGCGATCCGCTGGATTGAAGAGCGAAAGAGGGTGAGTTAACTGCTCTGCCACAGAGCTGGAGACGACCTTCGGCAGTGGATGCACACGAGGAATTCGTTGTCGCGTTGATCAACGAGCGTAGGGATGTGACGCTCGATGAGATGGTTGAGCGCTTGTCCGTCGAGCGGCAGGTGAAGATCAGCCGCAGCGCACTTGGCGCCTGGCTTCGAGGCCGTGGGTGGACCTTTAAAAAAAGACCGCACACGCACTGGAGCAGGACCGACCGGACGTCCTGAAGCGCCGGCGCGCCTGGTTCGATGGTCAATTGGACCTCGATCCGGAGAAACTGATCTTCATCGACGAAACCGGCCTCTCGACCAAGATGTCACGTCTGCGCGGACGTGCATTGCGAGGTGAGCGTTTGCCGTGCCGGCGTGCCGCACGGCCATTGGAAAACAACGACTTTCACCGGTGCGTTGCGCCTCAGCGGAATGACCGCCCCATTCGTCTACGATGGCGCGATGAACGGCAACGTCTTCCTTGCGTATGTCGAACAGGTGCTGGTGCCGCCCCTGGAGATCGGCGACGTCGTCATTATGGATAACCTGCCTGCACACAAGATAGCCGGTGTCCGCGATGCCATCGAACGTGCCGGCGCCAAGCTCATGTTCCTGCCGCCCTATAGTCCGGACTTCAATCCAATCGAGAACGCATTCTCGAAGCTGAAAGCCATGTTGCGAGGCCGAGCCGAGCGAAAGATCGATGCTCTATGGGATGCGGTCGGGGCCTTGATACCTCGCTTCACTGCGGCAGAATGCGCAAACTACCTTAAGGCCGCTGGATATGACCCAGATTGAGCAGGATTTGCTCTAGCGGTGCAAGTGATGCCATCACGACACCGTCTGTCGGCTTTGTCTGATCGGCGACATTAGGTTTGTTTGGCAGTTTCCTGTGGTGGTTCGGAGTAACTTTCTGAAACCCAACAAAAGGATCTTTCCTTTGGCTCGATCGGCCCACATGGCACGGGTTTTGAAGATTGCCATGCGAGGCGGCGCGAGCTGCCTGCCTTTTACTCAGCGATGGATGGAACGAAAGAAGGAAGGCGATATGTCAGATTTGCGTCAAATCGCATTTTACGGCAAAGGGGGGATCGGCAAGTCCACCACCTCCCAAAATACGCTCGCAGCGCTTGTCGACCTCGGGCAGAAGATCCTGATCGTCGGATGCGACCCGAAAGCCGACTCCACCCGGCTGATCCTGAACGCCAAAGCACAGGACACGGTTCTGCATCTGGCAGCGCAGGAAGGTTCGGTGGAAGACCTTGAGCTCGAGGACGTGCTCAAGGCCGGCTACAAAGGCATCAAGTGCGTGGAGTCCGGCGGTCCGGAACCGGGCGTCGGCTGCGCCGGGCGCGGCGTCATCACCTCGATCAATTTCCTTGAAGAGAACGGTGCATATGACGATGTCGACTACGTCTCCTATGACGTGCTCGGCGATGTGGTGTGCGGTGGCTTTGCGATGCCGATCCGTGAGAACAAGGCCCAGGAGATCTACATCGTGATGTCCGGCGAGATGATGGCGCTCTATGCCGCCAACAACATCGCCAAGGGCATCCTGAAATATGCCCATTCCGGCGGCGTGCGGCTCGGCGGCCTGATCTGTAACGAGCGCCAGACGGACCGCGAGCTCGACCTCTCCGAGGCGCTGGCTGCCAGGCTCAATTCCAAGCTCATCCACTTTGTGCCGCGTGACAACATCGTCCAGCACGCCGAGCTCAGGAAGATGACGGTGATCCAGTACGCGCCGGACTCCAAGCAGGCCGGGGAATATCGGGCGCTAGCCGAGAAGATCCATGCCAATTCGGGCCAAGGGACCATTCCGACCCCGATTACCATGGAAGAGCTCGAAGACATGCTGCTCGACTTCGGCATCATGAAGAGCGACGAGCAGATGCTGGCCGAACTACAGGCCAAGGAGTCAGCGGTGGTTGCGGCTCAATAACTGCCGCTGTCGACAGGACGCGCTGGCCCTTGCGCCAGCGCGTCCTTCCAAGAAAGCCGCTTCGGCGACGACGACCTAACCCGAACCTTGAAAGGGGGCAGGGGCCCATGAGCCTTGATTACGAGAATGACAGCGTTTTGCATGAACAGCTCATTGCGGAAGTATTAGCGCAATATCCAGACAAGGCGGCGAAGCGCCGCAAGAAGCACCTCAGCGTCGCAACGAGCGGCGACGAGCCTGGCGATGAGCCGAAGGCCCTTTCCGAATGCGACGTCAAATCGAACATCAAGTCCATTCCGGGCGTGATGACGATCCGCGGCTGCGCCTATGCCGGTTCCAAAGGCGTGGTATGGGGGCCGGTCAAGGACATGGTCCACATCTCGCACGGGCCGGTCGGTTGCGGTCATTATTCCTGGTCGCAACGCCGCAACTACTACGTCGGCCTGACGGGCATCGACACGTTCGTGACGCTGCAGTTCACCTCAGACTTCCAGGAAAAGGACATCGTGTTCGGCGGCGACAAGAAGCTTGAACAGGTCATCGACGAGATCGAGGAGCTTTTCCCCCTCAACAACGGCATCAGCGTGCAGTCGGAATGCCCGATCGGGCTGATTGGCGACGACATTGAGGCGGTGTCGCGCAAGAAGGCCAAGGAGCACGAAAAGACGATCGTGCCGGTACGCTGCGAGGGCTTCCGCGGCGTCTCGCAATCGCTCGGCCACCACATCGCCAACGACGCCATCCGTGACTGGGTTTTCGACAAGAACGAAGTCGAGTTTGAGACCGGCCCTTACGATGTCAACGTCGTCGGCGACTACAATATCGGTGGCGACGCGTGGGCTACGCGCATTCTATTGGAGGAGGTGGGGCTGCGCGTGGTCGGCAACTGGTCGGGTGATGCCACGCTCGCTGAGGTCGAGCGCGCGCCAAAGGCCAAGCTGAACCTCATCCACTGCTACCGCTCGATGAACTACATCTGTCGGCACATGGAGGAAAAATACGGCATCCCGTGGATGGAATACAATTTCTTTGGTCCGTCCCAGATCGAAACCTCCCTGCGCGAAATAGCCAAGCACTTCGGTCCGGAAATCGTCGACAAGACCGAGGCTGTCATCACCAAGTACCGGCCCCTGGTCGATGCTGTCGTCGACAAGTACCGGCCGCGCCTCGAAGGCAAGACGGTGATGCTCTATGTCGGCGGCCTGCGTCCTCGCCACGTCATCACGGCCTATGAGGACCTCGGCATGCGGATCGTCGGCACCGGCTACGAGTTCGCCCACAACGACGACTATCAGCGCACCGGCCATTATGTGAACAAGGGTACGCTGATCTATGACGACGTGACCGGTTACGAGCTGGAAAAGTTCATCGAAGGCATCCGCCCCGACCTTGTTGGGTCCGGCATCAAAGAGAAGTATCCGGTGCAGAAGATGGGCATCCCCTTCCGCCAGATGCACTCCTGGGATTATTCCGGCCCGTATCACGGCTATGACGGCTTCGCCATATTCGCCCGCGACATGGATCTGGCCATCAATAATCCGGTGTGGGATCTCTACGACGTCCCCTGGAAAAAAAAGGCCGCGCCAGCTGAGGCGGTTGCGGCCGAATGAGAGCCTGGCCTGTCTTGGAAGGGGGCAGGCCAGGCCCTTCCCATCGGACTTGATCCGCACTCGTGACAGATGACATCCCATTGCCGCCACCGGTGCGGCGCGATGAAAAGAAAGGTGCTTACTATGCCGCAGTCGGCGGAAAAAGTTCTCGACCATGCTCCCCTGTTCCGCGAGCCGGAATACAGGCAGATGCTCGCCGAGAAGAAAGCCAATTTCGAATGCCCCCACCCGGATCAGGTCGTTGCCGATCAAAACGACTTCACGAAGACCTGGGAGTATCGCGAAAAGAACCTGGGCCGCGAAGCCCTGGTCGTGAACCCGGCCAAAGCCTGCCAGCCGCTCGGTGCCGTCTTCGCAGCCGCAGGCTTTGAGCAAACGATGTCCTTCGTCCATGGCAGCCAGGGCTGCGTCGCTTATTACCGTTCGCATCTGTCGCGTCACTTCAAGGAGCCTTCATCGGCGGTCTCGTCCTCGATGACGGAGGACGCGGCAGTGTTCGGCGGGTTGAAGAACATGGTCGACGGGCTCGCCAATACATACAAGCTCTACGATCCGAAGATGATCGCCGTCTCGACCACCTGCATGGCCGAAGTCATTGGAGACGACCTCCACGGCTTCATCGAAAACGCAAAGAACGAAGGGTCGGTCCCGCACGACTTCGATGTTCCTTTCGCCCACACGCCTGCCTTCGTCGGCAGCCACGTCGATGGCTATGACGGCATGATCAAGGGCATTCTGGAGAACTTCTGGAAAGGCAACGAGCGGAAGGAGGTTGCTCAAGCCATCAACATCATTCCCGGCTTCGACGGCTTCTGCGTCGGCAACAACCGCGAACTGAAGCGCCTGCTCGACATGATGGGCGTATCCTACATCTTCATCCAGGATGCCTCCGACCAGTTCGACACGCCGTCTGACGGTACGTACCGCATGTATGACGGCGGCACGAAGATCGAGGACTTGAAAACGGCGTTGAATGCCGAAGCGACCCTGTCGCTGCAGCACTATAACACGCGCAAAACGCTGGAATATTGCAAGGAGGTCGGTCAGGTTACGGCTTCGTTCCATTATCCGCTGGGTGTTCAGGCGACCGACGAATTCCTGATGAAGGTCTCGGAGATTACCGGCAAGGAAATTCCTCCGGCAATCGGCCTGGAACGCGGCCGTCTCGTCGACGCTATGGCAGATAGCCAAGCCTGGCTGCACGGGAAGAAATACGCGATCTACGGCGATCCTGACTTCGTCTACGCCGTTGCCCGGTTCGTCTTGGAAACCGGCGGTGAGCCGACCCACTGCCTTGCTACCAACGGCACGTCGGCCTGGGAAGCCGAGATGAAGGCGTTGCTCGCATCCTCGCCCTTCGGCAAGGATGCCCAGGTCTGGGCGGGCAAGGACCTGTGGGCGTTGCGCTCGCTGCTCTTTACCGAGCCGGTTGATCTTATGATCGGCAATTCCTATGGCAAGTATCTCGAGCGCGACACCGGCACCCCATTGATCCGGCTGACCTTTCCGATATTCGACCGGCACCATCACCACCGTTTCCCGCTCATGGGCTACCAGGGCGGCCTGCGCGTCCTGACGACGATCCTCGACAAGATCTTCGACAAGCTCGATCGCGAGACGAGCGAGCCGGGTGTGACGGACTATTCTTACGACCTGACCCGCTAGGAGCGGCGGCGGTCGGCCTTGTGAGGCCGGCCGCCTTCATCTGAACTTGGAGACCGCAATGCCCTTGCTCAATGCTAAAGTCCAGGATGTCTTCGACGAGCCTGCCTGCGAGAAGAACCGCAGCAAGGATTCCAAGGCGCGCAAAAACGGCTGTTCGAAGCCGCTGATCCCCGGGGCGGCAGCCGGCGGATGCGCTTTCGATGGCGCCAAGATCGTGCTGCAGCCGATCACCGACGTCGCGCACCTGATCCATGGGCCTCTCGGCTGTGAGGGCAATTCCTGGGACAACCGCGGATCGGCTTCCTCAGGTCCAACGCTCTGGCGCACCAGTTTCACGACCGACCTCACTGAAACCGAAGTGGTGATGGGGCACGGCGAGCGGAAACTTTTTAAAGCAATCCGCGAGATCAAGGAGGCCCATGCTCCACCGGCGATTTTCGTCTATTCGACCTGTGTGACAGCATTGATCGGCGACGACATCGAGGTCGTCTGCAAGCGGGCCGCGGAAAAATTCGGCCTTCCGGTGGTGCCGGTCAACGCACCGGGCTTTGCCGGCTCCAAGAACCTTGGCAATAAGCTCGCCGGTGAAGCGTTGCTCGATCATGTGATCGGCAGCGTAGAGCCGAACGACGTGACCGCCTACGACATCAATATCATTGGTGAGTTCAACCTATCCGGCGAGTTTTGGCTGGTAAAGCCGCTTCTTGACCGGCTGGGGATCAGAGTAAGGGCCTGCATTCCAGGAGACGCCCGATATCTTGACATTGCTTCTGCGCATCGCGCCAAGGCGTCCATGTTGGTGTGCTCGACAGCACTCATCAACCTCGCCCGCAAAATGGAGGAGCTGTGGGATATCCCGTTCTTCGAAGGCTCCTTTTACGGAATTACCGACACCTCGGAAGCACTCAGACAGATCGCCAAGCTGCTCGTGATGCAGGGGGCGGATCCCGAAATCCTCGAGCGCACCGAGGCATTGATCGCGGAGGAGGAGGCGATTGCCTGGATGAAACTCGCAGCATATCGACCAAGGCTTGAAGGCAAGCGCGTGTTGCTCAACACCGGCGGCGTCAAGTCCTGGTCGGTTGTCCATGCGCTGATGGAGGTGGGCATCGAGATCGTGGGCACCTCGGTCAAGAAATCCACGCCTGAAGACAAGGAACGTATCAAGCAACTCCTGAAAGACGAAAACCACCTGTTCGAGTCAATGGCGCCGCGCGAGCTTTATAACATGCTCGCCGACGGTAAAGCCGACATCATGTTGTCTGGCGGGCGCACGCAATTCATCGCGCTGAAGGCCAAGACACCTTGGCTCGATATCAACCAGGAACGCCACCACCCCTATGCCGGCTATGACGGCATGGTGGAGCTCGTTCGCCAGATCGATCTTGCTATTCACAATCCGATCTGGATGGAGGTGCGGGAGCCGGCACCGTGGGAATGCCAGCATGCGGTGGAAGAAGAACTGACGAATACCAAGAGCGAGAACGAGACTGGGTACGTCTTGCAAAACTTTGTCGGCGCGGTCGCCGGCAGCTTCTGCAAGCGTTGAGGAAAGCCGATGGTTCAAGTCTTTCCCCAGACCAAATCAGCTGCGGTCAATCCGCTGAAATCGTCGCTGCCGCTCGGCGCCGCGCTCGCCTTTCTTGGCGTCGAGCGTGCCGTGCCGCTGTTCCACGGCAGCCAGGGCTGCACCAGCTTGGCGCTGGTACTTTTAGTCCGGCACTTTAAGGAAGCCATTCCCTTGCAGACAACGGCATTGGACGCAGTGGCGACCATTCTTGGCGGCGCAGGCAATCTGGAAGAGGCGATCCTAAATCTCAAGAGGCGCGCAAAACCCAAGCTGATCGGAATTTGCACGACAGCCCTGGTGGAAACCCGCGGCGAAGATTTCGCAGGCGATCTCGCCAACATCAAGCGGGATCGTGCCGATGAGCTCGCGGGTACGGAGGTTGTGCTGGCGAATACCCCGGATTTCGAGGGAGCGATCGAAGAGGGATGGGCGAAGGCCGTCATCTCTATGGTCGAGCGCATCACCACTCCAGGCGAGCAGAGCCGCCACCAAAAGAAGATTGCGATCCTACCAGGATGGCATCTGACAGTCGCTGACATCGAGCTTCTGCGCGAAACGGTCGAAAGCTTCGGTCTGAAGCCGGTGATCCTGCCGGACATTTCCGGCTCTCTCGACGGCACGGTGCCCGGCGATCGTTGGGTTCCGACCACCTATGGCGGTACTCCCGTCGACGAGATACAAGAGCTTGGCACGGCGGCGCAATGTATCGCGATCGGCGAGCATATGCGCCGCCCCGCAGAGCTACTGCGGACCCGGACGGGAGTCCCTTACGCATTGTTCCAGTCGCTGACAGGATTGAAACGAGCCGACCGGTTCGTCTCGTTTCTTTCTGAGATTTCTGGTGCGCCAGTGCCAGCAAACATCCGCCGTCGCCGAGCACAGCTGCAGGACGCCCTGCTCGACGGACATTTCCATTTCGGAGGCAAGAAGATCGCAATTGCTGTGGAGCCGGACCAGCTCTACCAATTCGCTACCTTCTTCACCGGCATGGGCGCCGAAATCGCGGCAGCGGTCACCACGACCGGCACCTCAAAAATACTCGCGGAAATGCCGGCCGAATCGCTCCAGGTCGGTGATCTTGGCGATCTCGAAGAACTTGCCGTCGGCGCTGATCTTCTCGTCACGCATTCGCATGGACGACAAGCGGCGGAGCGCCTTGGGATTCCGCTCATGCGGGTGGGCTTCCCGATATTCGACCGACTCGGCAGCCAGCATAAGCTCACAAGTCTCTATCAGGGAACGCGCGACCTGATCTTCGATGTTTCCAACATCTTCCAGGCCAATCAGCGCGCGCCGTGTCCTGGATCGCTTGATCCCTCCCGCAAAGGAGAACTGCCTAGATGATCGCCGCTCGTCGCCTTTCCCTCGTCCCTGACGGGGTTCACTCGTCAGCTCCAAAACGGAAGGCTGGCGCGTTGCGCGTCGCAATCGCCACTCAAGATATGAAATCTCTCGACGCCCATTTCGGATCGGCAAAACGTTTCGTCGTCTATGATGTGAGTCCCGACGACTGGAAACTGGTGGAAGTCCTGGACTTCGAAGACGTTTCCGACCAGAGCGGAAAGCATCGGAACGAGGACGTCGATCGTATTAACCCGAAGGTGAAGGCGTTGGAAGGTTGTCACTTATTGTTCTGTCTGGCGATCGGTGGGCCATCGGCAGCCCGAGTTGTTTCGGCCAAAATCCACCCAATTAAAGTATCCGATCCTCAACTGATCGAAGATGTTTTGTCGCGAACTCGGGCGATGCTCAGGACTACTCCGCCACCCTGGTTACGCAAGGTGCTAACCGAAGCAGGCGCCATTGAAAAGAAGCCTTTCGATGAGGAGGACTAAGAAATGGGTACATTGACAGGAAGTACGAATGGCCCTGCTGTCAACGAAGATGGGGATCTCGCCACCCCTTTTCTCAGATGCCTGATAAGGCTCATTCGCGCTCAGGATGCCCATGGGGCGTGGGAAGGCAAATCGGACGCTGACCTGCTGGCCGACTTCATCCTCACCAAGGAGCAGCGCCGTAAGATCCCGATCATAGGCGATCCGGATCCGTATGTGCTGTGGAGGCTACAGAACTTTTACAGTTGCGTGGGGCTTGTGATCGAAGAGTGCACAGGCCTGTTGGCATCGCCGATCATGACGATCGGCCATGAGGGCTTTGGCCGCTTGCTTTTGACGACTGGACGGTTGGTCGTTCTGTCGAAGACCCTGCGCGATGTCCACCGGTTCGGCTTTGAGACGCTAGGCAAGCTCGCCGAGACCGGCACGAAAATGGTCGATGACGCTATTGAAGTTATCGAAACCTATCCCGACGTGGCGCGGGCATCATGAAATCAATTTTCGAGGAAAGAGATCATGTCAGACATTGTGGAGCAGCTGAAGAAGGTCCGCAAGCTGCAGTCCCGCCGCCGCTGCCAAAATCTCAGCATTTGCAATGGCCAGAACGAGAGTTCGATGGTGAGCTCACTGGCATGATCATGGCTCTCAACCACGCGGCGGTTGCCGCCTGAAGAACTGCCAGACTCTCGTTGCCGCAGACGACATTGCTGCGCAATCTCGCGAACAAATCAGGAGAACGGTGTTGCGTTTCACAATCTTTTGCGGCCTCCTGCTGCTCGTCGTCTGGGCGAAGGCACTAACGAGTTACTTCGTCTGGCATTCCATCCACGAAGTCATCGTTGCAATGGTGGCTAGTTTGTTGCTTCTTCAGTGGGCGTATATCGCAAGCCTGCTCTTTTCCATCTGGCAATCCAGCCGTAATTACAGGAGTCGCCAAAGGGCTAGACGATCCGATCATCGCTAGACTAGAACGTGGTGTCAGCCACAGCCTATCATGAGGGCGAAAACCTCGGCGTTCTTTGGAACGCCTCTCATCCAATCAGATCCAACCATGAGTCAACGGAATTCCAACCTGCCGGATGACGTGGATGCGTCGAGAGCCCTATCGCCGCGCAAGCTCTGCAACCTCGGCCGTGCCATGATGACGTGTAACAGGTGGCCTGCTCATGCCCTATCTGTGGTGGCTCCGACTTCATTCGCGGCGGCGAGACCGTCAGCGAAGTGCTGGACTATGTTCATGCGTCCTTCCGTGTCGTGCATCATGTCCAGCCCCGCTTTACCTGCAAAGCAAAGTTGGCCCTTGTTTAGATAGTCGAGGCCGCACTGCCAGAACACAGCGAGGCGATTTTGTCTTGTGGCCAGGTATGTGAAAGACGCTCATGCGAGCCCACTGGACAGGAGAGGTCAGCATTTGAATTTAAAAAGGTACCTTGATCCAAAAGTGGATGTGCTCGCTTCAGTAGCTGAATTGGATGGTCTGTACCGCGTCCAGAGGACCATAAAGAAACGTAAGTTATAAGGCTGAGCCTATGAATTTCATGAGAACGGAGCAGGGGCTTCTCTGCGTTTCAATTGCCGTTACCATCCTCCTTGCCTGCATCGGCATTTTGTTCGGGATCATTTCAGGTTCGTCCGCAATCATATTCGATGGTGTCTACGCATTGACGGACGCTGCTATGACTGTCGTAGCTCTGCTTGTTACAAAGCTCATCGCGTCATCCGAAGCGCCCTCCAGCAAAGGAAAACTTATCGAGCATTTCACGATGGGGTTCTGGCATCTTGAGCCCATAGTCTTGGCTCTCAACGGCATTCTCATAACCGGGTCGGCTGTTTACGCACTTGTCAACGCAATCGGCAGCATTTTGCATGGGGGACGTCCGCTCAACTTTAGTCAAGCGATCGTCTACGCCGTCGTAACACTCGGTGTGACAGCCACCATGGGGGTTATTGGTGATCGAGCTAATCGTAAGATCAAATCTGATTTCGTTGCCCTGGATACGAAAGCTTGGCTGATGTCCGCCGGGCTAACGATCGGGTTACTCGTCGCGTTTGCCATCGGATATTTCATTCAGGGGTCTTCTTACGAATGGATCTCGCCGTTTATTGACCCGGTCGCGCTGGCATTAATCTGCATTGTGATCATTCCCATTCCGGCGGGCACGGTTCGGCGAGCGCTCGCCGACATACTGCTTGTTACGCCATTAGATCTCAAACAACAAGTTGACGCGGTCGCCAAAACAATCATCGAACGACATGGATTCATATCCCACCGGGCTTATGTGGCCCGGGTCGGCCGAGGCCGGCAAATCGAGCTACATTTCGTTGTCTCAGAGGACCTCCCGGCGAGGAAATTGCAGGAATGGGATAAGATTCGTGACGAAATCGGGCTCGCGATTGGTAACGAGGGTCCGAGTCGTCGGCTCACCATCGCCTTTACAACCGATCCTGAGTGGGCGGATTAGGATTTTGAACCGAATTTGGAGCCCTGTATCGCAGGCATTCCATAACGGGCGTGATCCTCGAACCGGATGCATAGCTCGGCGTTTTTTCCAGCCACCATGCGTCAATTTCACGGTTCGTACCAATCTTCGATCAATGCGGCCAGTTTCGATGCCGTAGTTTTCCGTTATGCCTCCAGGCGCGATACTCGATTCAGCGAATAGGGTTGGCTGAACCCAGATCGCGCCTTTGCGTTCAAGCTCCACAGGCGGTTTCGCCGTCTTGATCTTGTTGAGATCCTGCCGGAGGCCGATTGTCTCGCGTTCTTTGAAACGAGCGACGCCTATGTCCTTGTACTGGCTCAGGAGGGCGCGGCCCAGCTGCCCAGGTTCCGATAGATGTCATCGCGCAGCTGTCGGACCTGTCGATTGAGCTCACCAAGTTGCGCAGGCGTATGGTCGGAAATTTCCAGAAGAGCGTCGCCCAGGCAGCCAGCTCGCGACCTCAGCTCCGGCCCGCGTAACCCGCCGGGTGATGCTGCGGGCGGCAAGGGTCATCAGCGACTATGGTTCCGCGAACGCGACGAGGCGCCCGCGGATAGCCGTCGGCAACATGAAGTCGCCTCGTAGGTCAGACCTTGTGCAGAAAATCGACCACGCCGGTATCGAGATCATAATAGGCGGGCACGATCTTCACCTTGCCTTCCTCGACCAGGCGAGAAACAATCGCACTTTCGGTGAGGATGCGCTCGGCGCCGTTGAAGGCATTGGCATGGACGGTCTTGTCGACAAAATTGTCGCCGCGATCGGTCTCCGCCAAAGCCACGGGCAGGATCGGCTGGGTCATCTTGCCGATTGAGCCATCGAGCTTGGTGCCCTTGGACACGACCTCGCAGGCGGCAGAGACCGCCCCGCAACGCTTGTGGCCCATGACGACGATCAGCGGCGCATGCAGATGTTCGGCGCCATATTCGATCGTGCCGAGCACATCGGTGTCGACCACGTTTCCGGCATTGCGGGCGACGAAGAGTTCGCCGAGCGTCACGCCGCCGAATACAAGTTCCGGCACGACACGGCTGTCGGAACAGGTCAGCACGATCGCCCAAGGTGCCTGGCTCTTGGCGACGTCCTGCCGGCGCTTGGAAATATTGGCGGCGCAGGCTTCCGTGTCGGCGACGAATTTCTTGTTGCCTTCCTGGAGTTTTGCCAGTGCTTCATCCGGCAGGAGGGCGGGAGCGTTCGAGGCGAATGCCGGCATGGTCATGTCAAAGCCTGCAGTCATGACGGCCACGCCTCCGATGCCGGCAAATTTCAGCAGGGAGCGACGGCTGAGTGGGGAGGAATTGCATTCAAAGCACATGGTATCGGTCCTTTTGCAATATCCGGGATGGCTGCGGAGAAATGGCACCTGCTCCAAGTCATGTCCGGCAATTCTCCGGGAATCGGAGAATGGCCGATTGGTTATGCCTTGATATGGCACTCATCAAGCGGAATTTTGACGCATCGGAGGAGCTAAGCCAATCCTGGAGTATTGCCCCGGCCGTACGGTAGATCAACCCGGCCCTGACGGGTTCTGGCGAGGGATGCTCATGCGCGGCATATTGGGTTGGAAGGGACCCTTTGGGCGCTGCCTTCTGCTTCTTTAGTGGCTCCGCTGCCGCCGGCGGGATCGCATTCATTATCTCACTCGGGAACCTAGGAGCATTTGTGGGGCCGTTCGTTATAGGGTATCTCCGTAGTCACCCCGGAGGTTTTTCCACAGGCCTATACGCTTTGGCAATCATGGGCCTAGCCGCGACAGTCATGTTGATTTTCCTCCTGCGCCTCCTGCGCCAAACTCGATAGAAACAACCAGATGTTCTTGTGTTTGTTGTCACGTGAGCCGAGCCGGTTAGGTGCACAACGAGATGCGGCTCGGGTTCGCGAGGAACCAACAGCAAGAGCTCGCAAAATTCCTCAGCGTCACCGGCCGCCGTCTTCGCACCCAAGGCCGAACCCGGCAATGCCGCTCATGTCGGCGCACCGATGCCGGGCGCCATCTCGCGCGTCTTTGTGTCGCCCGGACAGGCGATCAATGCCGACGATGTGCTGGTGTCGACCGAAGCGATGAAGGTGGAAACGGCAATTCACGCCGAGGAGAACGGCACGATCGCCGAAGTTCTCGTCAAAGCCGGCGACCAGATCGATGCCAAGGACCTGCTTGTAACTATCGCGGCCGGTTCAGCGTAAAGTTCCATAACATGCATTATGCTATTTGGTGTTGTAACCGGGTGGGTTCAAGGATGAAGTGCGACTTGCGAATGATACCAATGGGTTATCACTCGCAAGGAAGATGCAATGAAACGGACCTACTCCCATATTGATCTGGATGAACGACGCAAGATCGCCCGGTGGCGAATGACTGGCCTGAGCGTTGAGAGTATTGCCGAGAAGCTCGGCCGGCATCGTTCGACGATCTTTCGGGAGATCAAACGCAACACGTTTATCGACAACGATGTTCCGGATCTCAACGGCTACTACTGCGTCACAGCGCATGATATCGCTTGTGACCGGCGTACGAAGCTGCGGAAGCTGGCGCGCTTCTCTGACGTCAGACAATCTGTCATCGACCGGATCGTACACGGCTGGTCGCCACAGCAGATTGCAGGACGCATGCGCCTGGAACGCCATCCGATCTCTGTCAGCCACGAGACGATCTACAAGTTCGCATATTCGCCCGACGGGCACGCCATCAAGCTGTGGCGGCACCTACCGGAGCATCGTGCGCGACGCCGACCACGACATGCCAGACGCAAGCATGGTCAACGGTTTAGCCCGGAACTCAACATCTTGCGGCGCCCCGATGTCGTTGCCGAGCGCAAGCAGTTTGGGCATTGGGAATGCGACCTGATCCAGTTTCGGAAAAAGTTCGGCAAGGCCAATGTGACGTCGCTGGTCGAACGAGTCAGCCGCTTCGCGATCTTCCTGCGCAACAATGACCGTCAGTCCCGTCCTGTCATGGACGGCCTTGTTCAAGCACTGCAGGCCCTGCCCCACCTTGCTCGCCGTTCCATCACCTTCGACCGGGGGACGGAGTTCACTGACTGGCCGTATCTGCAAGCCAGCATCGGCGCCCAAACCTGGTTTTGTGATCCGCAATCGCCCTGGCAAAAAGGCACCGTCGAGAACACCAATGGCCGGGTCCGGAAATGGCTTTCGAGAGAGGTCGATCCACTGTCCGTGACCGACGCCGACCTGATCGACGTCTGCAATCGGCTCAATGATACGCCACGCAAATGTCTTGGCTATCGAACGCCCGCAGAGGTCTTCCGCAAGAAACTGCTCGCCCAGATGCGGTATGCAGGTTAGCTTGACCAAGCCCGCAAGTCGCGGTTCAGCATGAACTCACACCGCAAAGTTAGAATGTAAGAACGACTGGCATCTATTGCTCGATCCATCTCCACCCTATTGCAGGAAAAGGTAAATGTCGCTCTGCATGCCTGATGGCCCCAGAGTGGCCGTGTAGGGCACACCATGGATACTGAAGTTGGTGGGTTTGTCCGCGCTCGGCA
>NZ_NWSV01000052.1 GCF_002531935.1 Rhizobium chutanense
CTGTCAGGTATGTATCCGGGCTTTACACTTGACCCTGGGATCCATGACCGCGGTGAGCGAGGCTGCCGGACGCACTCGCAAGGCAATCCGTTATAAGGTTTTGGCAGAAACTTATAACTGGAGATCAAGGTCTGCCGGCATGCGAGCCTCCCGTGCCGTTCCTCCAATTGAAAAGCGAACGCGACCGCGGCACGGATGATGGCGACCGCGAATTCCCGCGCAATTTAGTTAGAACACAACCAGACGTATTTGCCTTTGGTTTAAGTTCCGCTGCTAGTGATCGCCGCATCGCGATCGGGTTGTGACACAGCCACCACGGGAAGGCCGTCTTTGTATGTTGCATCGTTTCATCTTCGACCGATCCGGCAATTTCGGAATCATGACGGCGCTGCTTGTCGTTCCCCTGCTGGGGGCGGCCGGCACCGCCGTTGATTTCGGCAGCGCCCTGTCGCTTCGCACCGAGCTCTATGCGGCTGCGGACGCGGCAGCCGTCGGATCGATTACACCGACGTCGCAGGCGGCAACGCAGGCCAATACGATGGCGGGCGACGGGTCGCTGACGCTCGGAAAATCCGAAGCCGAGAAGATCTTCTTTTCGCAGATGTCCAAAAAACAGGGCGACGTGCCGGTGACCGTCGACATCGGCGTTCAGAAAAAGGGCGGCACGCTCAGCTCGACCGTCACCTTCAACGCGACGATGCCCACGACCTTCATGCAGGTGCTGGGATTTGATGAGATCGCCGTGAGCGGCACGGCAACCGCCCAGTTTGAGACGCCGTCCTACATGGATTTCTTCATGCTCTTGGACAACACCCCGTCGATGGGCGTTGGGGCCACCACCGACGACATCGCCGCGATGAAAAAGGCCACGGCAAACGGCCATGATGGCGGCAAGGATAAGAACTGCGCCTTCGCATGCCACATCGTTTCCGAAAAGGGCGTCGAGGACAAGAACAGCTATTACAACGTCGCCCGCAACAATGGCGTGACCATCCGTATCGACGTGGTCGCCGCTGCCGTCAAAGCCCTGATGGCCAAGGCCGAGGACACGCAGTCCATGCCGAGCCAGTTCCGGGTGGCTGCCTATACGTTCGGCAAGACCGCGCAGGACGCCAAAGCCGCCAAGCTCTTCAAGGTCTCCGACCTCGACTATGATCTTGGCGCCGTGGCAGACGCAACGAACATGATCAAACTGATGAGCATTCCCTATCAGAACTATTACAACGACCAGCAGACGAGCTTTGACGAGGCGTTGAAGGGGATCGAAGGCGAAATCACCGGGACGATCGGCACCGGCACCAGCAATGCCGATCGCCAGAAGATCGTCTTTTTCGTCGCTGACGGCGTCGGCGACAGCTACAAGCCGGCCGGCTGCACCAGCCCGAAAGGCGCAAACGGCGGACGCTGCATCGAGCCGATCGACACGAGCTATTGCAAGAAGCTCAAAGACCGCGGCATCAAGGTCGCCGTCCTCTATACGACCTATCTGCCCCTGCCCGACAACAGTTTTTACAAGGACTGGGTCAAGCCCTTCGAGACCAAAATCGCCACGAAAATGGAAGAATGCGCAAGCCCCGGCTTCTATTTCGCGGTCAGTCCCACCGACGGCATCGAAGAGGCCATGGAGGCCCTGTTCCGCAAGATCGTCAGCGCGCCGCGGATCACCAGCTGATCGGGGCCTGAGTGGATTGCGCCAAAGCATCCCTCACCCTCCGTCATCCCAGGCCTTAATGAGCCTGGGATCCATGCCTCGTCCTGATGGAGACCGACGTGGATCCCCACCCCTCGCCTTACCAATCCGTAAGTTGCGGCCAAGCCGCTCCCTCGGCTAGATCTGACCGCTCCAGGCATGCCGAAAGCGATCGGGCCGATGCGAATCCTGCTTATCGAGGACGATACCAAGACATCCGATTATATCGCCAAGGGCTTTTCCGAGGCCGGCCATGTCTGCGACGTCATCGGCGACGGCCGTGACGGGCTGTTTCAGGCGCAGCGCGAGGCCTATGATGTTCTCGTCATCGATCGCATGTTGCCGGGCCTCGATGGGCTGGCGATCGTGCGTTCACTGAGGGCTGCCAAGGTCGGTACGCCGGCGCTGTTCCTGACCTCGGTCGGCGGCGTCGACGATCGGGTCGAGGGGCTGGAGGCGGGCGGCGACGATTATCTCGTCAAGCCCTTTGCCTTTTCCGAGCTGATGGCGCGGGTCAATGCGCTCGGCCGCCGGCCGCCGGTGCAGGAGCAGAAGACGGTCTTGAAGGTTGCCGATCTCGAGCTCGACCTGATCCGGCGCGAGGCGCGCCGCGCCGGGCAGGTGATCGAGCTGCAGCCGCGCGAATTCACCCTGCTCGAGGTACTGATGCGCTGTGAAGGCCGGGTGATCACCAGGACGATGCTGTTGGAACGCGTCTGGGATTTCCACTTCGATCCGAAGACCAGCGTCGTCGAGACCCATATCAGCCGGCTGAGAGCCAAGCTCGACAAGCCGTTCCAGGCCCAGCTCCTGCATACGATCCGCAACACCGGATACAGCCTGCATGCGCCTCGAACAGGATGATTTCGGGCCCATCGGCCTGAAAATCTCAAATCCTGTTCGCAATTTAAAGAGTAAGAGCATGATGTCGTCCGAAAACCGCGCACACTTTTCGGCATCATTCTCCAGCCTGCGCAGAAGCACGCCGTTCCGGCTGGCCGTCACCTTCGGCGTGCTCTTCGTCGTCACCTTCATCTTCAGCGGCGCCATCATCTATCACATGCTGCGCCTCGGCCTCGGCCGCGATCTCGATCAGTCGCTCGGCGAGATGAATTCGCTTGTTGTCTCGACCTACCAGCCCGGCGACACCGAGGATCTCGTCAGCACGCTGAACAATTATGCGAGCTTCCAGTCGACCTCCGACGGGCTTTATTCGCTGACCGACCAGGCCGGTAAAAAGCTCGCCGGCAATTTCGCCGCACCGCGCCTGCCGAACGGCGTCCACACCGTCACGTCAAGCGATGTCGGGCTGAAGGGCCATGAACGCTACCGGATGCAGGTGTCGACGATCGGCCCCTACAGCCTGGTGGTCGCCGAAAACTTCAACGATGTCGACGAGATGCTGCGCATCGTGCAGGTGAGCTTGGAATGGGCGGCCGCGATCGTCGTGGCGACGGCGATCGGCGGCGGGGTGTTTCTCGCCGTTCGCGCCCAGGCGCGGCTGGACAGGGTGGCGCTCACCATGAACGACGTCGCCCAGGGCCAGTTGCAGGCCCGCATTCCGGTCAGCGGAAATGGCGACGATCTCGATACGGTGGCGATCCAGATCAACGCGGCGCTGGAGCGGCTGCAGACATTGGTCGAGAGCATGCGGCAGGTGAGTGCCGATATCGCCCATGATCTGAAGACGCCGCTCAACAGGCTGCGGCTGACCCTCGATGCCGCGGTGGCGGGAAATGACCGGCAGGCGGATGTTTCGACGCTGCTCGACGAGGCGAGGCACGAGAGCGACCGGATCAACGCCACCTTCGAGGCGCTGCTGCGCATCTCGCAGATCGAGGCCGGCGCCCGCAGGGAACGATTCCAGCCAACCGATATCGACGCCGTGCTCGCCGTCATTTCCGAGGTCTATGCCGATGTCGCCGAAGATGCACGGAAATCGCTGAGGATCACCGAGCGCTGTCCGGCGTTCATCCGGGGCGACCGCGATCTGCTGATGCAGATGATCGCCAATCTGGTGGAGAACGCGATCAACCACTGCCCTGACGGCACCGATATCACGGTTGCGCTGCGCTGCCGGGGCGGCCGCGCCATCGTCTCGGTCGCCGATACCGGCCCCGGCATTCCCGCCGGCGAAAGGGACAAGGTGTTCCGGCGCCTCTATCGGCTCGACAAGAGCCGCACGACGCCCGGAAGCGGGCTCGGGCTCAGCCTCGTCAAGGCGATCGCCGACCTGCATTCGGCCGAGATCAGCATGGCCGACAATCACCCCGGCCTCACCCTGTCGATCGCCTTTCCACTAATCCCGGCTGAACGGTCCTAACCGTTCAACCCGGGGTGAGCGGTGTTAACCGCTCACGCCAAGTGAACGGTCCTGACCGCTCCCCCGGGGAGCTGCCCCAGCCATTCATTCCGAGGAGCGGTCCCCACCGCTCATCCGCCACGCGGCGAGACGGCGGAAGCGGCGGGTAAACCGGCGCATCTCGGCCGCCGTGCGATAGGGCAGCACGCTCCAGGGCCGGCGGCGGCCAAGCCGGTAGGCCGACAGGCCTGCCTGGATCTGAGAATGACAATCCGCCCTCTGGCTGACCGGCAGCGGATCGACGAAACAGGCGTTCAGCCCGGCATCGAACTCCAGATCGAAGGCGAGATCATAGGGCAGGCGCATGGGCAGAAGCGCGCCGGTAATCCACCCCGCCGCCTTGCGGTTGACGAGATAGGCACCGGACCCCTTCTCGCGGGTCAGCGCGATGGCCAGCGAGCGCGACGCCGTCAGCGTCTCCACCCTGTGCTTTTTCCCGGAATTGACGGTGGAGAGCCGCAGGATGTCCCAACGCTCATGGTGTTCGAGGGCGGCGTCGAGCAGCTCGGTCAGATCGTCGTCGAAGTCGAGATCGTCTTCCAGAATGAGCGCGAATTCGGCATTGCCGGCCAGGAACCGCCTGGCGCATTCGACGTGGCTCAGATAACAGCCGATCTCGAAAGGGTTCGGCCGGCGGCCATGCCGGCTGAGATAGGCCGCTTCGTCGAAGCCCGGATGCGGCAGGCTGATGACCGCGCCATCGACGGCCGCCACCCGCTCGAAGGCAAGGCCGAAATCCGTCAGCAGCCGCTCCATACGAAACCGGCGCAACGGCGCCCGGTCGAGATTGATCAGATAGGTATCGAGCCGCAGGCTGACCGGATGGATCGCCGGCATAAGGGCGGCAGGTGTGGCACGCATATTCATGAAAACTGGCCTCGACTTGGCAATGACTGCGCCAAGCCTGCGCCGCAAATCTCACGGGGACCTCGCCCGGATTATACATTTTCGTAAGGTGGGAACGGCTGGGCTGCATTCTTACGGATTGGTATAGTGGCGGCAAAGGACGCGTAAGAATGCCGCGCTACCAGCACTCGTGCGGCACGCAGCGGACGCCTCCCTTCCGCGATCGAAACCGACAACCACCGCGCCTTCGATGACGACAGCGACGACTGCGTGCCGCGCCGGATGCCCTCGGCAACGGAACCCCTGGGGATGCGGCCAAGACGCCTCCAACCTCCGTCATTCCAGGCCCGCGGCTGACGGAGGCGAAAGTGGATCCTTGGGTCAAGCCCGAGGAGGACGGAGCGTGGGGCGACGTCTGGAGCAAGGACAGCAACGCATTCGGGGATGATCGGCGACCACGTGCCAAGACGATTGCAAACTCTCGATGAGAAAATTCGATCTCCGCAACGGCCCTGCGGCCGGATCGCCGAGCTCATCGGATGGGCCGCCCCTTGGAAATCTCTCCGATTCAAGACACAATCGTCCCGCTCTAAAGCGCGTCGCGATCGAGATCAGCTCCTTGCGCTTTAGCTCTTTGTTTTTACGCATGTCGTTGCCGCAAAACCGCGGAACAGTTTTGCGCGACATGCTTCAGCTTTCGGGGAGACGCCGATGGAAAACCACGAGCCGTTTTTGCGCGAGGCGATTGCGCTGTCGAAATCCGCGATGGAACGCGGCGACGAACCGTTTGGCTCGGTGCTGGTAAAGGACGGCGACGTCATCCTGCGCGCCGAAAACAGCGTCTTCACCGGCCACGACATGACCAACCACGCCGAGCTGAACCTGATCAAACTGGCGGCACAGCACTACGACACTGCCTTTCTCGCCGGTTGTACGCTCTACACCAGCACCGAGCCCTGCGCGATGTGTTCCGGGGCGATCTACTGGTCGGGCATCGGTCGCATGGTGTTTGCGTGCTCGGAAGCGCGGCTCGGCGAGATCGCCGGGATCGGCCTGAACGTGCCGAGCCGGGCAGTGCTGCAAACCGGCGCCCGCACCGTCACCGTGCTCGGCCCCACCCTCGAAGACGAAGCCGCCGAGGTGCATCGGGAATTCTGGCCGAAGCATCTGGGCAAGGCTTAGCCTCGGCCGGGTTCCTGATCATCGTTGGCACCGTGCCGGCGGCCGCACGGCAGGCCTTTCCTCATTGTCGGTTATGTCGCCACGTCTACTGAGGGACGGCCCGGGCTTCCGCCTCAGCTCTCCGGCCGGATCGGCAGGGCGTTTGGCGAAAACACGCGCCCCACCCTCCGTCATCCCAGGCCTTGAGCCTGGGACCCATGCCCGCTCCTGATGGAGGCGAAAGTGGATCCTCGGGTCAAGCCCGAGGAGGACGGAGCTTGGGGTGAGCTTGGGAGACAAATAGTGAGGAGGACGGAGGAAGGGCGAATCTCCTCCTGTCAAAAAATGCGATCAATCGAAGTCGAAGACGTCACCGTAAGCCTTGCCATCAAGCGGCTTGGCACCATGCCATTCCACCCATGCAGGCTCGTCGATCGCGCCCCGCTTTCTCAAAGCTTCAAACAAAATCCCGGCAAGCCACTCCGGTTTGGAAACGAGCTTTTTATCGCTCACAAACAAATCCAATCTCTTGTGCGGGAAAAAGCATTCCGCCGGAATCCTGGCGTCAGTGATGAAAAAACGTCCGACATGAGTGGTGATCCAGCCCCCACTCCGGTGCCGCGTGACATGATTGATGCAACCCGAATCCGAGCCTCCTCCTCTGGAAAATTCGACGTGGAATTCCGGCGACAGCTCAAGATCGTTCATTTGCAAGTCCTACAGCAGAAGCAATGCTCAGGCCGGAGGGTTAGCGTAAAAAGTTCCGACGTTCCATATGCCGAATTAAGCAGAGACAGGGTCGTCGATTGGGGGAGCCACCCACGAGCATTGCCCCGCCCATCACCCACCCTTCGCCCCCCGCAGCGCCGTCAACCCGCGGCGCAGCCACAAGAGCTGCTGCGGCGGCATCTGGCGCAGATGTGCGTAGTCCATCACTGTGACGTTATAGACCGTGCTTCTGACCTGCGGGCCGTCCTGGCAGCGCAGCAGGATGGCCTGCAGCGCCATCATGCGGTTGCTGGCCTTGCGGGCGCGGTCGGCGAGGGTTTCGGTCACCTCGCCTTCGTGGCCTTTGACGGCGAACAGCGATTGCGCCCTCGGGCTCGGGGCCGGGATGCCGGTGGTCTTGTGGTAGCGGGCCATGACCTCGGCATAATCGTCGCCGGCCTGGCGCTGCTCGGCCGATATCAGGCCGTCGAGGAAGATGCGGCCGAGCGTGTAACCGGCAAACGGGCTTTTGACCGTCTCGTCGGCCACCGTCCGGCCGAAGCCGTGGATGCGGCGGCGGGCGGCGACCGCCACGCTGATATTGTCCTTCTCGGTTTCGAAAGGCTTGATCTTGCCGCAGGGAAACCGCTCGACATTGGCCTTGCGCGGCCGGCCGGCGCCCTTGTTTGCCCGTTGTGTCCTAACCTTGGCTGCTTTGCCACCCATGCTGATTGTCCTTCTATCGAATGATGCCGTTGCGAAGTGCGGCGGCGACAAGTGCGGTATCCTTAAAGACGCCGAGTCTCGCCTTGGCGTTTGATATGTGCGTGTTCACCGTGATGTGGGATATGCCGAGAATGGTGCCGATCTCGGCCGCGGTCTTGCCCGCCGCCATCCAGCCGATGATTTCGGTTTCGCGGGGGGTGACGTTGCTCGTGATGGCCGGGCTCATGGCTCTGGATACCCATCGATAGAAGGCACGCGCGGCATCGTCACATGGGCGCCCGACAGCGTCACCCTTGTCACGCGGTCGGGATGGCGGACCGGCGCTTTCGCCTCACGCGTCTCGGGCGGCGGATGCCTGGCATCCTGCCTGGCGGGGAACCTGTCGCGGTTGCGGTGCGCCATGTTGATGACGGTGTTCTTCTTCGAGCCGAACAGGTTGGCGATCTCTCTTGCCGAGAGCCCCTCCTGCCAGAGCTTCTGCGCCTTGACGATCTTGTCTTCCGTCCAGAATAGGCCTCTCACCTCAATGCCTCCTCGTGCCGTGCGGCTTTTGCAATGATCGGGTTGTCGGGAAACATCTTCGCCAGTTCCCGCCGGGCGTTGCGGCTGCCGTTCGCCGCGTCGCGCAGCAGCTGCATCTTGTAGGCCGCGACTTTCGGCTGCGGCGCCTCCGGCTGCGGCTTAAGGCGCGGGCGGCTCTGCGCCTCGATGACCGCCTGCTGGCGGCGGCACTGCTCGGCAAAACTGGCTGAGCTCGGGGCAAAGGCGCGGTTATGGTTCTTGACCTTTCCGGCGATGAAGAGCTTGGCCGCCTGCCAGACCGCCTCCAGCGGGATGCCGTCGATGGCGAGCAGATAGGCGCGGATCTGCATGTCGGGATCAGTGCCTGAGGATGCCGGGAAACCCGAAAGCATCCCCGCTATGATCTTCACCGGAGAGGAAATCTCTTGCGGCATCGACTGTCGTCCTTCTCGTGCTGCTGTTGATCGACTGAGCCTCCCGCGCCTTCTCCTTGAGATACCAGTCGCATTTGATCGCTTGCCAGCCGCGGAAGATCTGCATCTCGGCGGCCCCGGCCGGATCGCCGGTCAGCAGATATTCCCTGGCCTGGATGCGGGCGGCATAAGCCGTCAGCGGCCGCTTCAGGGTGCGCTTGCGATGTTCGATGACGGCCGCCGCCAGCTCCTCCCCCAGCACCGGGCCGAGGATGTCCATGATGTCCTTGTCGATTGTTGCCTTCGCCATGCGTCTTCCTTTCCCGGCCGGCATCGCCGGCCTCAAACCCGCCGTCTCGTTCAAACCCGGCCGCCGGCAAAATTGACCGGCGTGCCCGGCTTGAGGGGACGGCGGACAAACCGGCGGGGCTCCGAACCGGCATGATCCTGCCCCGCGGTATCGCCCTTCTCGGCGCTTCGCAGCCGGTGGATTTCGCTTTCCACCGACGGCACCGACATGCCGAGGATGGCTGCGATTTCGATATAGTCCCGGCCGGTGCGGAAGAGCTCGAGCGCGTTCATTCGTTTCATCCTTGTTTTCGATTTCGAGCGCGGCTCGCCATTGCCACCGAAGCGGTTGCGGGAGCCAAGGCTCCGTTCGTCTGTGGGCCGCCGGCCCGAGGGGATTAAGATGCCGGCGTCGCCGAGGGAGGCGACGACGCCGGCCGCCGATCGCCGTCAGGGAGGGGTGACGCCGTCGGGATCGGTGATGGCAGAGGCGACGGGCAAGATCTCCCGCATCTCTTTCGGGCGCGTCGGCCGGCCGCAGGCCTCGCAGTGGCGCTCGATCACCTCGGCGATCGACAGCGCCTTGGCGCAGATCGGGCAACCGCTGTAGCGGGCGCCGCAGCGCCGGATCTCGCGGGAAAGGCCCGAGCCGTTATGGATGGTTTCGCTGTGTTTCATGGGCATTAGGGTATAATTAATACCCGATCTGTCAAGCGCAATAGGGCATTACATATACCTTTTTTTAGGGTATAATTTATATCATGTTGAAAGATCAGGAACAATTTGAGCGCGAAGAACGCGCAAAGCGGCTGGTCATGGCCAGGAAGAACGCCGGCTTTGCCGGGCCGAAGGCGATCGTCGATCGGCTCGGCTGGAACGTCAACGTCTACAAGGCGCACGAATCCGGCCGCAACGGCTTCGGTATTGCCGTTGCAAAGAAGTATGCCCGCGCCTTCAAGGTCAATCTCAACTGGCTGCAGTTCGGAACCGGCAATGCGCTCGACCCGGATGAACTGCCCGTCGCTGTCGCCGACGTGCCGAAGATCTCCTGGGTCAGCGCCGGCCAGCTGAGCGAGCAGGCGCCGATCACCGACTTTTCGGAATTCCCGACGGTGGCCGCGCTCGATCTTCCCGATGGCGAATGGATCGCGCTCGAGGTCGAAGGCAATTCGATGAACAAGATCTCGCCGCCGGGCTCGATCATCTTCGTCAATCTGCGCGACAAGCGCCTGGCGCCGAACGCGCTTTATGTCGTCGCCGACGAAACCGGCGCCGCCACCTACAAGCGCTACCGCCCGAACGACGACCCGCCCTTCCAGCCCGCCTCCTACGAGGACGTGCCGCCGCCGCAATTCCAGGGCGCCGTCACCATCGTCGGCCGCGTCCGCCGATCGATCATCGAAATGTAGGGACGAGCGCTCAAGGCCAAAATTCAATAGGAAAACCAATATGATCCGCCCCTCCTCGCGCGCCGGCAGAATCTGGTTCTATATCGTCACGCTAGCAGTGCTGCTTCTCGCCTTCAGCGCCGCGCGGGAGATGTACGGCCTGTAGAATTTTGCTCTGAGGCGCGCCGATCCCCGCCGGGATCATGATCGGGACGATTCACCCTCTGAAACCACAAATTGCGGAAGCTCCGGCTGCCATTCGCGCACCCGCCTCGCCACCGCCAGCATGGAACGCGTGACTGCGGGAACCATGCCCTTCGGCAGATGGATCATCGAATTCGACGATCCCAAGCTTCGATCACCTCGTCGGCGATTTCGATTTCGCTGCGCATGACCGACCTCCTTTTTCTCCTAACATCAGACTCCAAGATAGGCTTTGATTCTATCTCTCTGTCTTCGTTCCTGAAGGCTGGTGAGGGAGGGTTCCGGCCAAAGCTTCCCCCTACCCCATGAGCAAAGCCCATGAAGCCGGGAGAGCATTGGCCAGGGTCCTGAAGGCCGGAGCCGGGATGGGACACGTGCCAGAGGGGCCATTCGCTTCGCCCTCGTCCTGATTTTCTGACAGCGCACTTAAGGACTTTCGCTTCCCGCGCCGCTGGGCTTCGTCAGCTCGGGAGTTGCACCCGGTCGCCCAATCACTGCATCCAGACATACGCCTACGATTCGTACCCCGTCAACTGTTGAGGTATTTTTTATACCTTTTCCGATTGACGCGATTGGGTATGATATATACCTTTCCCTCTGAAGCCGATCCGGCAGACAGAGGACAGGGCGATGCAGCACATCCGCAATATCGAGACCGAGGAGAGCAAGCGCGACGCCCGCTGGAATGGGGTGCGCGGATTGGGTGACTGCAGCGCCTATATGGCGATCGAGGCCCAGCGCATGGGCGCCCTCGGCTTCGCCTTCCTGCGCCGTCCCGAACACGCGGTCCGCGGCCCCTCCTGGCTGCGCGGCGCACGCGCCTCCGTCGAGGCGCATTACCGCTATGCCCGGGAGATTATGGGCATGACCGATACCGATCAGCTTTACGCCTGAGGAGAGCTGCGATGCCTGCCGCCTATCCCACATCCGAGCCATCGACCGAGAGCCCGTCCCGTCCCGCCGGCCGACAGGCCCGAGCAACCGAAAAGATCCGTGCCAAGACCCGCTTCACCGCCGGGGCGCCCGATCTCCTGACGGCGCTGATGGAGGCCGAACGTTTTTTCGACGGCAGCGACGATCGCGGCTGCCCGCTTCACCAGAAGATCCTCGCCGCCATCGACACGGTGAAAGGTGAGCCATCATGAGCGATTGCCTGATCAAAGCCTTTTCCGGCTGCGCCTGCCCGCCCGGCGCATGCGCCGAAAAGCCCACCGCCCCGGCGCCGGTCACCTTCGTCTCCTGGCGGACCCAGGCGACCGCCTGCCTCGCCTTCGGCTTCCTCGCCGCAATCGTTACGGCCGCCTGGATGGAGACGCAGTTCAAGGATCAGGATCTCAGCCGCCAGGAGCAGGTCTCATGGAAATAAGCCAGGGATTTTGCCAATACCGCCGCTCAGGAACTGAACTTGATGTCGCTCGCCTTCGCCGCGGTAATGAAGGCCCGCCGCACCTGCTCGGGCTCGGCAACATCGTTGAAGACATCGAGCACAAGCAGTTCGGCAGCCTTGGCCGCCGGCGTCTGTTCCGGCCAATCGTTCAGCAAGGTGTTACCGGCCTGGACGACGTTGTAAACGGTCCTGGTCTTGCCATTGATGGTGATCTTCACCGGCTTGAAACGTCGTCGCTTGCTCATGGCCCAGTATCTCACACGGAACGCGAGTCAACGAATCACTTTGGGACTCGTTCCGGTTGAAGAAGCCGTCTTGCGCCCTTGATTTCACCGGCGCCACCACCTAGTTTGACCATATATGGTCATTTAAGACGAGAGGTAGTGATGTCGACAATCAGCGTGGCAGAGGCAAAGGCCGGTTTCGCCGGTCTGGTGGATGAAGCAGCTAACGGGGAATTCGTGACGATCACGCGGCACGGAAAGCCCGCTGCCGTGCTTGTGTCCGTCGAAGCGGCCGAGGCGGCGAAAAGGGCTTTGAAGAAGCCACGGCCGAATTTCGGGGATTTCCTGTTGACCTTCCCCGGCGGGGTCGAGCTGGAACGCAACCCGTCGAAAATGCGGGATATCGATCTGTGACCGCCTACCTGCTCGACACGAACATCATTTCGAAGTTCGCGCCCGGCAAGGCGCCGCCATCCGATCCGGTGCGGGCATGGTTTCATGAGCAGGGCAAAGCCGATAGCCTGTTTCTGTCGGCTCTATCCGTCGCGGAGATCGAGAAGGGAATGCGAAGCCTTCACCGTCGCGGCGGGATCGAGCGGGCAAAGCGCCTTTCGACATGGCTGGACGTCATCACCGACAGTTTCGGCGATCGGATATTGCCGATGGATACCGTAGTCGCGCGCATCGCCGGCGCTCTGGAAGATGAAGCCGAGAGCCGAGGTCGTCATCCCGGTCTCGGCGACCTCATCATCGCGGCGACCGCGCGGGCCTACGACCTCACCGTCATTACGGAAAACCTGCGGCATTTCCAGCCGCTTGATGTTGCTGTCGACCTTCCCGCCGCGTTCCGGCCGGAATGATCGTTGCCGTCAGTTTTCGTCAGCGGAGAATTCGGGAAAGATGAGCAACCCTAATTTTCGGAGGGTTACAGCTGGTCGGAGTGGAGTGATTCGAACACTCGACCCCCACGTCCCGAACGTGGTGCGCTACCAGACTGCGCTACACTCCGTGACCAGCGGCGCTTCTATAGAACAGCCTATCTGGTTGCACAAGCACCAAATTCCAAAAAACCGGCGGAATTTTTGACGGGTTGATGACAGGGCCGTCGGTGGGCTGCTGCAGCAAAAAGACACACCCGGAGCAAATCGTCGGGAAGTGCCAAAGGGGCAATTTTCTTTTGCCGGGTTCCGCGCTAAAGGGCTCGACGGGACAGGCGAAACCGCGGCAAAAGCGGCGTCGCAGCCAATGCGCTAGAGATCAGGGACGACACGATGAAACTCCGCACGATGACCGCGGCCGGGCTTGCAATTGGGCTTGCCGGATGCACGACCATTCCTTCCGCCGGCAATCCGATCGAGGCCCGCTGGGTCGGCAAATCGGCCGGCATCTTCTTTGCCGCCTACGGGCCGCCGATCAGTGACAGCGAGCAAGGCGCCACCACCGTCTATACCTGGCGCGGCGGCTACAAGACCGTGCGCATTCCGGCAAAATATGCCGAAGGCGCCGACGGCAAGCGCGGCAAGCAGATTTCCGCGGCCCGCACCGCCTATCTGCGCTGCCAGGCCGAAATCACCACCAGCTCCGATTACACGATCCGCGACATCCGCACGGTCGCCGACATTCCCGGCGTCGGCGGCCCGTCCTATTGCGCCGAGTTCCTGGCGCCGGAACAGAAATAACGGACGATTTGTCCGGAATGTGAAGACAGGCGGCCCGAGTGCCGCCTGTTTTGTTTTGCGTAACCCTTTGCTCAACTTCTGCAGCCTGAGATCGAAAGCCGGAGCCGGTGGGCTAGAGACAGCAAACCGACCACGCAGACGGTTATTCAGGAAGAGGCGCCGCCGCGAGGCATCGGCACGCTTCTTTCCTCTTCGGCGATCCCCCTGATCCAGTCGCGCAGCAACAGGGCGGCGGGAGGCAGTTCGCGGTTGCTGTTCCAGGTGAGATAATAGGCCCCGGGATCGGGAACGACGAGATCGGTGAAGCGCACCAGATCCCCCTTTTCGACCAGGGGTGCGACCATGCGGTGCCATCCAACGACCAGCCCTTGGTCGGCCATGGCGGCCTGGAGCGCGACGCTGAATTTGCCGAACCGTCTTCCGCTGGCGGCGTGATACGGCACGCCGCCGCGCGACAGAACCTCTTCCCAGCCGGTCCAATCAGGCTCGACCCATTCGACATTCAACAAGGGCAGGTCGGCAAGATCGGCGGCCGAGGCGCCGGCATGGCGTTCGGCAAAAGCCGGACTGCAGACCGGATAGAGGCAGTCGTCGAACAGGAGTTCCGCCGTCTCGTCGATCCATTTGCCCGATCCGTAGCGGATGCGGAGCTCCACCTCGGAACGGCGGAGGTTCCTGACGTTGTCGGTGATCAGGTGATCGACCGATATATCGGTGAAGCGCCGCCAGAAATCCGGCATCCTGGGGATAAGCCACATCGTTCCGAACACGTCGCTGCAGGCAAGCGTCACATTGCGCGCGCTGTTTCCCTGCTTGATCGAATTGACGACATCGGATGCCCTGGAGAACCCGCTTGCGAGCGCCCGGTATAATTCCTCGGCGGGCGCGGTCAGCATCACCCCTTTGCCGGTGCGCACGAAAAGAGCAACGTCGATTTCCTGCTCGATCGACTTGATCTGCCGGCTGACGGCGCCGGTGGTGACGTTGAGCTCGGCCGCGGCCACGGTGAAATTGCCGTGGCGGGCGGCGGCCTCGAAAGTGGCAAGGGCGGTCAGGGACGGCAGACCATAGAAGCGGCGAACCATTGATTTCTCCCACCTATTCCCGGCGCCTGCCGGCAGAAGTGATGTTGATATTGCCGCATAATAGCGCAGCCTTTTCACCCAGTCTTGAGTTCAGCTCAAGGCAGAGCGGATTTTTATGTGCCTTGTCTTCAGGGCTTCCCTGCCGCTTTCATGGAGCCTGCGCGTTGAGCGGCAGTTTTTTCGAGGTCCAAAACAGGCATGAACATCGAGACGACCAAGTCGAAGCAGGCCTCGCAGGCGCTTCCCGAGCGGATGAAAGGCGTCCTTCTCACCGGCCATGGCGGTTTCGAGAAACTGGAATATCGTGAAGACATTCCGGTGCCCCGGCCGAAAGCCGGCGAAGTGCTGATCCGGGTCGCGGCGGCCGGCGTCAACAATACCGATATCAACACCCGTATCGGCTGGTATTCCAAGGCGGTGACCGGCGGCACCGAAAGCGGCGCGGCAAGGGGTTTCGACACGGCGCGGGATGCCGACGCCAGCTGGTCCGGCGTGCCGATGGCCTTTCCGCGGATCCAAGGCGCCGATTGCTGCGGACGCATCGTCGCGGTCGGCGAGAATGTCGATCCCGGCCGGATCGGCGCGCGGGTGCTGGTGCGCAACATGCTGCGCTCCTACACGGATTATCGGCCGTTCGAATGCTGGACCTTCGGCTCGGAATGCGATGGCGGCTTTGCCCAATATGCGGTGGCGCCGTCGCGCGAGACCTACGGGATCGATTGCGATTGGAGCGATGTCGAGCTGGCATCGCTGCCCTGCGCCTATTCGACCGCCGAGGGCATGCTGCACCGGGCGGCCCTCCGTGCCGGTGAGCACGTGCTGATCGCCGGCGCCTCCGGCGGTGTCGGCTCGGCGGCGATCCAGCTGGCAAAGCGCCGCGGCGCGATCGTCACGGCGATCTCCAGCCCCGACAAGGCCGAGCAGCTCTTGGCAATCGGCGCCGACCGCATCCTTGCGCGCGGCGAGAGCATCGTCGCCGGGCTCGGCCGGGAGGTGGTCGACGTCGTCCTCGATGTCGCCGCCGGCCCTTCCTTCGGCGAGCTGCTCGACGTCCTGAAAAAGGGCGGGCGATACGCCGTTGCCGGCGCCATCGCCGGGCCGATCGTCGAGCTCGACGTCAGAACCCTTTATCTCAAGGACCTGACCTTCTTCGGCTGCACCTTCCAGGAGGATGTCGTTTTCGAAAACCTCGTCGCCTATGTCGAGCGCGGCGAAATCAGGCCGCTCGTCGGCAAGAGCTACAAGTTGAGCGACATTGTCGAGGCGCAGCGGGATTTCCTGTCGAAGCGCATCGCCGGCAAGCTCGTCCTCGTCATTCCTGAATAGAAGTCGTCCCACAATAGATATCAGGCCGGATAACAAGAACATGAGCGATCTCAAAATCGAAAAAATCGATGTCTTCCAGGTCGACCTGCCCTATCGGGGCGGCGTCTATCACCTGTCGGGCGGGAGAGAATACCGCAGCTTCGATGCGACGATCGTCAGGATCACGGCGCAGAACGGCCTGGAAGGATGGGGCGAGAGCACGCCGTTCGGATCGACCTATATCGCGTCTCACGCGCTCGGCGTGCGGGCCGGCATTGCGGAAATCGCCCCGAGCCTGATCGGGCTCGATCCGCGCCGGGTCGATCGCATCAATGACACCATGGACGGCGCGCTGCTCGGGCATTTGCACGCCAAGACCGCCCTCGACGTCGCCTGCTGGGATCTGTTCGGCAAGTCGGTCGGCCTGCCCGTCTGCGAGCTGCTCGGCGGGCGCACCGATGTGAAGATGCCGGTGATCTCGTCGATCTATATGGGCGACCCGGACGATATGCGCCGGCGTGTCGCAGAGCATCGCCAGATGGGTTACGTCGCCCATTCGGTCAAGATCGGCGACGATCCGGCGGTCGATGCCGCCAGAATTGCCGCGTCGCTCGCCGACAAGAGGCCGGGCGAATTCTTCATCGTCGATGCCAATGGCGGCATGACCGTCGAGACCGCGCTTCGCATGCTGCGGCTGTTGCCGGCCGGGCTCGATTTCGTGCTCGAAGCCCCCTGCTCGACCTGGCGCGAATGCATGTCGCTGCGCCGGCGCACCGATGTGCCGATCATCTTCGACGAATTGGCGACGGACGATGCGGCGATTGCCCAGCTCGTCGGCGACGACGGAGCCGAAGGCATCGGCCTGAAGATCTCCAAGAACGGCGGGCTGACCCGCGGCCGCCGTCATCGCGATATCTCGGTTGCCGCCGGTTACACCGTCAGCGTCCAGGAAACGACGGGTTCGGATGTGGCCTTTGCGGCCATCGTCCATCTCGGCCAGACCGTTCCGGCAAAGAACCTGCGCTGCGTGCTCGAATGCCGGGACATGGTCACGCTGAAAACCGCCGACGGCGATTTCGAGGTGCGCAATGGCCGCGTCACCGCGCCCGCCGCACCGGGCCTCGGAATCACGCCCCGCCTCGAAGCGCTGGGAGCGCCGGTGGCCAGCTACGTCTAAACAGGGAACGCGGCGCCCTGTCTGATCGACGCCGCACAACAGGGGAACGAAAATGAAAAAATTGCTTGCATCCACATGTCTTCTGGCCGGCCTTGCCGGCGGCGCATCGCTGTCGCATGCGGCCGAATGCGGGGACGTCGTGCTTGCCGTCCACAATGTGCAGAGCGCCGAAGTCCTGACATTCGTCGACAAATTCATCCTCGAGAACGGTTACGGCTGCAAGGTCGAGACCGTGCCCGGCGATACGGTTCCGACCACGACATCGATGGTGGAGAAGAGCCAGCCCGACGTCTCGTCCGAAACCTGGGTCGACCTGCTTCCCGAAATCGTTCCGCGCGGCGTCCAGGAAGGCAAGATCGTCTTCGGCGCCCCGGCCCTTCCCGATGGCGGCATTCAGGGCTGGTGGATCCCGAAATATCTGGCCGACGCCCATCCCGACATCAAGACCGTCGAGGATGCGCTTGCCCATCCCGAACTCTTTCCCGATCAGGAAGACTCGAGCAAGGGCGTGATCTTTAACGGTGCGGAAGGCTGGGGAGCGACTGTCGTCACGACGCAGCTGTTCAAGGCCTATAAGGCCGCCGACAAGGGCTTCAATCTGATGAACCCGGGCTCGGCAGCCGGCCTCGACGGCGCCATCGCCAAGGCCTATGAACGCAAGGAAGGCTTCATCACCTATTACTGGGCGCCGACGGCTCTGCTCGGGAAATATGAAATGGTGAAGCTCAAGCAGAACGGCGCGCCTGACGCCGTCGAATGGAAGCGCTGCATCACCAACCTCGCCTGCCCCGATCCGAAGGTCGCCGACTGGCCGGTGGACAAGGTGATGACCGTCGTCACCAAGAAATTCGCCGATCGCACCAGCCCCGAAGTCATGGCCTATTTCGGCAAGCGCGGCTGGAGCAACGACACGGTCGGCAAGCTCATGGCCTGGGAAACGGAAAACCAGGCGACCGGTGAGGACGGCGCCAAGCACTTCCTCCAGGAAGACGAAAGCATCTGGTCGCAATGGGTGCCGGCCGATGTCGCCGAGAAAGTCAAAGCCGCCCTTTGACGGACGAGGAGAAGGTCGGCGAACCAGCCTTTCATGGGGCTGCTGCCACCTTCTTCCCGCCTGCGGGGAGAAGAGACAAGCCGCGATCCCTCTATTCGCAAGGCACGTCGCTTCTCCCCGTCAGAGCCCAGGGCCGCTCTCGAACAGGGAATGGTGGGCGATTGCCCTTCACGCAGTGCCAGCCGCATGGATCCCAGGGTCAAGTGTAAAGCCCGGATACATACCTGACAGATGTTCGGAGACATGCCTGACAGTTCCGGAATGGTTTTTCGGGAGGTCGG
>NZ_NWSV01000053.1 GCF_002531935.1 Rhizobium chutanense
TCGTACGCCTTGAACTCACCGAAGTACTTCGTGATCGCTGCCGTCAGAGACGTCTTGCCGTGGTCAACGTGGCCGATAGTGCCGATGTTGACGTGCGGCTTGTTGCGCTCAAACTTACTCTTTGCCATTTTCGGCTCTCCGTTTTGCTAGTCCCCGAGGGGATCTAATTCTTGTTATCGGTCAATTGGTATTCCGGTCACTTCTGACCGGAATACTTTGCCTGGATTTCAGTTGCGACGTTCGACGGGACCGGCGAATAGTGATCGAAGGTCATCGTGTACTGGGCGCGGCCCTGGGACATGGAGCGCAGGTTGTCGACGTACTTGAACATGTTCGCGAGCGGAACGTTCGCGTTGATGACGACGGCGATACCACGGCTTTCCTGGCCCTGGATCTGACCGCGACGGGAGTTCAGGTCGCCGATGACGTCGCCGACATAATCTTCCGGGGTCACGACTTCGACCTTCATCATCGGCTCGAGCAACTGAGCGCCGGCCTTCTTGGCTGCTTCACGGAAGCAGGCACGCGAGGCGATTTCGAAGGCGAGAACCGAGGAGTCGACGTCGTGGAAGGCACCGTCGATGAGGGTCGCCTTGACGCCGAGCATCGGGAAGCCTGCGAGCGGACCCGAAGACAGAACGCTTTCGATGCCCTTCTGGACGCCGGGAACGTATTCCTTCGGAACAGCACCGCCGACGATCTTGGATTCGAACTTGAAGTCGTCGCCATCCGGGTTCGGTTCGAAGACGATCTTGACGCGCGCGAACTGGCCGGTACCACCGGACTGCTTCTTGTGCGTGTAGTCTTCTTCGTGCTGGCGCGTGATGGTTTCGCGGTAGGCAACCTGCGGCGCGCCGACGGTTGCTTCGACCTTGAATTCACGACGCATGCGGTCGACGATGATGTCGAGGTGCAGTTCGCCCATGCCGGCGATGATGGTCTGGCCGGATTCCTGGTCGGTCTTGACGCGGAAGGACGGATCTTCTGCAGCCAGACGGTTGAGCGCGAGGCCCATCTTTTCCTGGTCGCCCTTGGTCTTCGGCTCGATGGCGATCTGGATGACCGGCTCGGGGAATTCCATGCGCTCGAGGATAACCGGCTTCAGCGGATCGCAGAGCGTGTCGCCCGTCGTGGTTTCCTTGAGGCCGGCGAGAGCGACGATGTCGCCTGCGAAGGCTTCTTCGATGTCTTCACGCGAGTTGGAGTGCATCTGCAGCATGCGGCCGACGCGCTCGCGCTTGTCCTTGACCGTGTTCATGACCGACGCGCCCTTTTCGAGCTTGCCGGAGTAGATACGGGCGAAGGTGAGCGAACCGACGAAGGGGTCGTTCATGATCTTGAAGGCGAGCATGGAGAGCGGCTCGTTGTCGTCGGCATGACGCTCGATATCGGCTTCCGTCTTGAAGTCGATGCCCTTGATCGCCGGGATGTCCATCGGCGACGGCAGGTAGTCGACGACGGCGTCGAGCAGCGGCTGCACGCCCTTGTTCTTGAAGGCGGTGCCGCAGAACATCGGGTGGAACTTGACGTCGATCGTGCCGCGGCGAACGAGCTCGCGGATCTTGTCGTTGTCGGGCAGAACGCCTTCGAGATAGGCTTCCATCGCGGCTTCGTCGATGTCGACGACCGTTTCGATCAGCTTTTCGCGGTATTCTTCAGCCTTGGCCTTCATGTCCTCGGGGATCTCGACGACATCCCACTGGGCGCCGAGCGACTCGTCGCGCCAGATGAGAGCGTTCATCTCGATCAGGTCGACGACGCCCTTGAAGTCGCTTTCAGCGCCGATCGGCAGCTGCATGACGACAGCCGTTGCGCCGAGACGGGTCTTGATCATCTCGACGGAGCGGTAGAAGTCCGCGCCGGTCTTGTCCATCTTGTTGCAGAAGATCATCCGCGGGACATTGTACTTCTCGGCCTGGCGCCAGACGGTTTCCGTCTGCGGCTCGACACCGGCGTTGGCGTCCAGCAGCGCGATGGCGCCGTCGAGAACGCGCAGCGAACGCTCGACTTCGATGGTGAAGTCGACGTGGCCGGGGGTGTCGATGATGTTGAAGCGGCGCATCTTGCCGTCACGGCCCTTCCAGAAGGTCGTGGTGGCAGCAGAGGTGATCGTGATGCCACGCTCCTGCTCCTGCTCCATCCAGTCCATGGTGGCTGCGCCGTCGTGGACTTCGCCGATCTTGTGCGACTTGCCGGTGTAGTAAAGAATACGCTCGGTGGTCGTGGTCTTGCCGGCGTCGATGTGCGCCATGATACCGAAATTACGGTAGTCTTCGATCTTATATTCGCGAGCCATTGTGGACTGCCTTTCGATACCGTTCGGAATTACCAGCGATAGTGCGAGAACGCACGGTTGGCGTCAGCCATCTTGTGCGTGTCTTCGCGCTTCTTGACGGCGGAGCCGCGGTTGTTGGACGCATCGAGCAGTTCGCCGGACAGGCGATCGATCATGGTGGTTTCATTGCGCTTGCGGGCAGCGGCAATCAGCCAGCGAATGGCGAGAGCCTGGCGGCGCTCCGGACGAACGTCGACCGGCACCTGATAGGTCGCACCACCGACGCGGCGCGAGCGGACTTCAACGTGCGGGGCGATGTTGTCGAGCGCGGAATGGAAAACCGTGAGCGGCTCCTGCTTGGACTTGCCCTGGACGACGTCGAACGCGCCATAGACGATGCTTTCAGCAACGGACTTCTTGCCGTCGAGCATGATGGCATTCATGAACTTGGTGACGATGAGATCGCCGAACTTCGGATCCGGATTGATCTCGCGCTTTTCTGCTTTATGACGTCTGGACATAGTTTTCGTCTCTTCAACCGTTAAGGCGCTTCATCACGCGGAGGACCTCGCGCAGCGCCGAATTACTCAAAACCGAATTACTTCGGACGCTTCGCGCCATACTTGGAGCGGCGCTGCTTGCGGTTCTTGACACCCTGGGTATCGAGAACGCCGCGGATGATGTGATAACGGACACCCGGAAGGTCCTTGACGCGGCCGCCACGGATCATGACGACGGAGTGTTCCTGAAGGTTGTGACCTTCGCCGGGGATGTAACCAATGACTTCGAAGCCGTTGGTCAGGCGGATCTTTGCGACCTTACGCAGAGCCGAGTTCGGCTTCTTCGGCGTGGTCGTGTAAACGCGCGTGCAAACGCCGCGCTTCTGCGGGTTCTCCTGGAGTGCGGGAACCTTATTACGCTTTACGTTCGCCTGGCGAGGCTTGCGGATCAGCTGGTTTACGGTAGGCATTCAACCATCCCTTACGTTTATCTCAGTACCCTTGCGGGCTTGAACTCGCGCCGTCTCCGGCAGTGACGCACGCTTTCCGTCAATGCGCAAAATATGGCCCGATCCGCTTCCGCAGATGGACCACAAGGAGCAGAGGACGCATAAAATATGCGTCATGCGTGCAGCATCATGACTTCAACGTGCGTTTAGAACCTTGTTTGAGGTGAACTTCAGGGCGCGTCGCCCCGAAAAGCCAAGCCTCACATGGGATCTGATGGCCGGGGTACTACTGGTTTCCACCTGTCTCGTCAAGGCCGGTTAAGAAATAAACTCGCCGTATCGCCTTGATCTCAGGGCCTGAAGCCCTGATTTCACCCTTCTAGACGAAATGACAGCCGTGCGCCAAGATAAAAACTTGGGCATTGCGGTAAAAGCAGTTAAGGAATCAGCAATTGCGGCGTACGGCCCTCACAGCAGGATTCGAGCGACCGAATCGTCAAAGAGCCGAAGGACAGGCGATGATTACGACACCTGACAACGACAATAATTTCGACGGGCCGATGATCTTCATCATCATCGGCAAGGGCTATGAGTCCGACGCCAGCGAGGGCATCGACCTGCACATCATGCTCAAGGCGCCCGACGACGACACGGCCGTGCGCGAGGCGCTGAACGCGCTTGCCGAGGAAGGCTTCATCGAGGCCGATCTCGACCAGATTGGCATGCTGACCGAGGTGCCCGCCGAAGAGCCGCACGCCTCTGCCTATCAGGGCGCCGTCGACGGCGAGGTCGCGATCATCCGCTTCAACTGAGGGGAGCCGACGCTGCCGGTCGCCCAAGCAGCGTAAGCGGAACGAGCCGCCTTCCCTCCCCCAGACCAATCGGATCAGACCAAAACAAAAACCGCCCGGATCGCTCCGGGCGGTTTTTCAATTCATCGGCATCAGCCGCGGATTATTCCGCGGCCGGAGCCTTTTCGGCCATGTCCTGCAGCATCGGCGTGGCAACGGCAGCACCGGTGCCCTTGCGGCGCTCTTCGAGGATCAGCTCGTCGCGCGACGTGGCGATACGGCGGATCTGGGTCATGGTGCCGCCGGTGCCGGCCGGGATGAGGCGGCCGACGATGACGTTTTCCTTCAGACCCTGCAGGCCGTCGGTCTTGCCGGCGATCGCAGCTTCCGTCAGCACCTTGGTCGTTTCCTGGAAGGACGCGGCCGAGATGAAGGACGGGGTCTGCAGCGACGCCTTGGTGATGCCGAGCAGAACCGGATCGCCATAGGCAGGCTTCTTGCCCTGCTCGATCAGGTGATCGTTGACGTCTTCGAGCTCGATCCGGTCGACATTGTCGCCGACGATATAGGTCGAGTCGCCTGCATCGGTGATCTCCACCTTCTGCAGCATCTGACGGACGATCACCTCGATGTGCTTATCGTTGATGACAACGCCCTGCAGGCGGTAGACTTCCTGGATCTCGTTGACGAGGTAGGAGGCCAGAGCCTCTACGCCCTTGATCGCCAGGATGTCGTGCGGAGCCGGGTTACCGTCGAGGATGTAGTCACCCTTTTCGATATAGTCGCCTTCCTGAAGGTGGAAGGGCTTGCCCTTCGGGATCAGGTATTCGACAGGCTCGACACCGTCTTCCGCCGGCTCGATGATGACGCGGCGCTTGTTCTTGTAGTCGCGGCCGAGGCGGATCGTACCATCGATCTCAGCGATGATGGCGTGGTCCTTCGGACGGCGGGCTTCGAACAGCTCGGCAACACGCGGCAGACCGCCGGTGATGTCCTTGGTCTTGGCGCTTTCCAGCGGCGAACGCGCAAGCACGTCACCCTGGGAGACCTTGGTGCCCGGCTCGACCGACAGGATCGCGTCGACCGAGAGCAGGAAGCGGGCGTCACCACCACGAGACAGCTTGGCGACATTGCCGCTGGCATCCTTGATGACGATCGCCGGCTTGAGGTCCGAACCGCGCGGGGTCGAACGCCAGTCGATGACCTGACGCTTGGTGATGCCTGTGGACTCGTCGGTCGCTTCGAGAACGGAGAGACCGTCGACCAAGTCTTCGAACTGCACGGTACCGGCCACTTCCGTCATCATCGGGCGGGTGTAAGGATCCCACTCCGCCAGACGCTGGCCGCGCTTGACCTTGTCACCTTCGTCGACATGCAGCTTCGAACCGTAGGCCACACGCTGCGACGAACGCTCGACGCCACGCTCGTCCAGGATCTGGACGGTCATGTTGCGGCCCATGGCAACGAGATTGCCATCGGAGTTGCGCAGGATGTTGCGGTTCTTGATCTGCACCGTACCTTCGTACGAGGCTTCCAGGAACGACTGGTCGACCACGGTTGCCGTGCCGCCAAGGTGGAAGGTACGCATGGTGAGCTGGGTGCCCGGCTCGCCGATCGACTGAGCGGCAATGACGCCGACGGCTTCGCCCATGTTGACAGGCGTACCACGGGCCAGGTCGCGGCCGTAGCAGACCGAGCAGACGCCCGTCTGGATTTCGCAGGTCAGCGCCGAACGGATGCGGATCGACTGGATACCGGCCTTCTCGATCTCGATGACATCGGGCTCGAGGATCATCTTGCCGGCATCGACGAGGCGCTCACCCGTGACCGGATGATCGATATCGTCGAGCGCCGTGCGGCCGAGGATACGGGCGCCGAGCGAGGCAACCACCTGACCGGCATCGACGATGGCGGTCATGGTGAGGCCGGTTTCGGTGCCGCAATCGACATGCGTGACGATGCAATCCTGCGCGACGTCGACGAGACGACGCGTGAGGTAACCGGAGTTGGCGGTCTTCAAGGCGGTGTCTGCCAGACCCTTGCGGGCGCCGTGCGTCGAGTTGAAGTACTCGTTGACGGTCAGGCCTTCCTTGAAGTTCGAGATGATCGGCGTCTCGATGATTTCACCCGACGGCTTGGCCATGAGGCCACGCATGCCGCCCAGCTGACGCATCTGGTTCGGAGAACCGCGGGCGCCGGAATGCGACATCATATAGATGGCGTTCATCGGCTTCTGGCGGCCGGTGTTCGGATCGAACTCGACAGCCTTAATACGGGCCATCATGTCTTCAGCGACCTTCTCGGTTGCCTTGCCCCAGGCGTCAACGACCTTGTTGTACTTCTCGCCCTGGGTGATCAGGCCGTCGTTGTACTGCTGCTCGTATTCCTTGACCAGGTTTTCGGTGTCGCCAACGATCTTGGCCTTGGTTTCCGGAATGACCATGTCGTCCTTGCCGAACGAAATGCCGGCGCGGCAGGCATGGCTAAAGCCGAGCTGCATGATGCGGTCGCAGAAGATGACCGTGTCCTTCTGGCCGCAATGACGGTAGACCGTGTCGATCATCTTCGAGATGTTCTTCTTGGTCATTTCCTGGTTGCAGATGTCGAAGGGCACCTTGCCGTTCTTCGGCAGCAATTCGCCGATGAGCAGACGGCCAGGCGTCGTCTCATAGATCTTCGAGTAGGGCTTGCCATCCTCGTCGACCGACTTGAAACGGCCGCGGATCTTGGTGTGCAGCGTCACGACCTTGCTTTCCAGCGCGTGATGCAGCTCGCCGAGATCGGAGAAGGCCATGCCTTCGCCCGGCTCGTTCTGGTTCAGGATCGACAGATAGTACAGGCCGAGAACCATGTCCTGCGAGGGAACGATGATCGGCGCGCCGTTGGCCGGATGCAGGATGTTGTTGGTCGACATCATCAGCACGCGGGCTTCGAGCTGGGCTTCGAGCGACAGCGGCACGTGAACGGCCATCTGGTCACCGTCGAAGTCGGCGTTGAAGGCCGTGCAGACGAGCGGATGCAGCTGGATCGCCTTGCCTTCGACCAGGGTGGGTTCGAAGGCCTGGATGCCCAGGCGGTGCAGCGTCGGTGCGCGGTTCAAGAGAACCGGATGTTCGCGGATGACCTCGTCGAGGATATCCCAGACCTCAGGCTTTTCCTTTTCGACCAGCTTCTTGGCCTGCTTGACGGTCGAGGAGTAACCCTTGGCGTCGAGGCGGGCATAGATGAACGGCTTGAAGAGTTCGAGTGCCATCTTCTTCGGCAGGCCGCACTGGTGCAGCTTCAGTTCCGGGCCGGTGACGATGACCGAACGGCCGGAATAGTCGACGCGCTTGCCGAGCAGGTTCTGGCGGAAGCGGCCCTGCTTGCCCTTCAGCATGTCGGAGAGCGACTTCAGCGGACGCTTGTTGGCGCCGGTGATGACGCGGCCGCGACGGCCGTTGTCGAACAGCGCGTCAACCGATTCCTGCAGCATGCGCTTTTCGTTGCGGATGATGATGCCAGGCGCACGAAGCTCGATCAGGCGCTTCAGACGGTTGTTACGGTTGATGACGCGGCGGTAGAGATCGTTCAGATCCGACGTCGCAAAACGGCCGCCGTCGAGCGGAACCAGCGGACGCAGGTCCGGCGGAATGACCGGGACGACCTTCATGATCATCCATTCCGGACGGTTGCCGGATTCCATGAAGTTCTCGACGATCTTCAGGCGCTTCATCAGCTTCTTCTGCTTGAGATCCGACGTCGTGTCGGCAAGCTCGGAGCGCAGATCGCCGGCGATCTTTTCGAGATTCATCGAGGCCAGCATCTCGTAGATCGCCTCAGCGCCGATCATCGCGGTGAACTGGTCTTCGCCGTATTCGTCGACGGCGAGCATGTACTCTTCTTCCGTCAGGAGCTGATGCTCCTTGAGCGCGGTCAGGCCCGGCTCGGTGACGATGTAGTTTTCGAAATAGAGGACGCGCTCGACATCCTTCAGCGTCATGTCGAGCAGCGTCGAGATGCGCGACGGCAGCGACTTCAGGAACCAGATGTGGGCAACGGGAGCGGCGAGCTCGATATGGCCCATACGCTCACGGCGAACGCGCGACAGCGTGACTTCGACGCCGCACTTTTCGCAGATGATGCCCTTGTACTTCATGCGCTTGTACTTGCCGCACAGGCATTCGTAGTCCTTGATCGGCCCGAAGATGCGCGCGCAGAACAGACCGTCGCGTTCCGGCTTGAACGTGCGGTAGTTGATGGTTTCCGGCTTCTTGATCTCACCGTAGGACCAGGAGAGGATCTTCTCCGGAGACGCGATCGAAATCCGAATGGAATCGAAATTCTGTGCAGGCACCTGCGGATTGAAAAGATTCATGACCTCTTGGTTCATGCCTGTCTCCTTCATGGGCTAAAGCGCCCTCAAAATGCGATGGTCGGCGGCAATTTCCCGGGAGCCGCCTCCCTCGCTTAAACGAGAATAACCGCAAGATGCGGCGAAACTTCCCTCCCGGGCCGACACGGATACGGCGCCCGGCGGGACCGGCGTGCGCCGCATTGGCAGCGCACGCCCTATCAAGTGCTTACTCGGCCGCGTCGGGCAGCTGAGCTGCCTGCGCCTCGTCAAGCTTGGTGTTTTCGAGCTCGACACTGAGGCCCAGCGAGCGCATTTCCTTGACGAGAACGTTGAAGCTTTCCGGAATACCGGCTTCGAACGTGTCGTCTCCGCGGACGATGGCTTCGTAGACCTTGGTGCGGCCGGCGACGTCGTCCGACTTCACCGTCAGCATTTCCTGCAGCGTGTAGGCCGCACCGTATGCTTCGAGCGCCCAGACTTCCATTTCGCCGAAGCGCTGGCCGCCGAACTGCGCCTTGCCACCCAGCGGCTGCTGGGTCACGAGCGAGTAAGGACCGATCGAACGGGCATGGATCTTGTCGTCGACCAGGTGGTTGAGCTTCAGCATGTAGATGTAGCCCACCGTCACCTGACGGTCGAACTGCTCGCCGGTACGGCCGTCATAGAGCGTCGACTGACCGGTATCCTTGAGACCTGCCAGACGCAGCATGTCGTTGACGTCGCCTTCATTGGCACCGTCGAAGACAGGCGTCGCGATCGAAACGCCGCGCTTCCACTGGTCGGCGAGACGCAGAACGGAGTCGTCGTCGAACTCGTGAACCTGTTCGGCCTTCGGACCGTCACCGACGACATCGCCGATGGTCTTGCGCAGCGGCTCGATGTTGCCATTGGCCTTGTAGGCTTCGATCAGCTCGCCGATCTGGCGACCCATGCCGGCGCAGGCCCAACCCAGATGGGTTTCAAGGATCTGGCCGACGTTCATGCGCGAGGGCACGCCGAGCGGGTTCAAAACGACGTCGACATGCGTGCCGTCTTCGAGGAACGGCATGTCCTCGACAGGCACAATGCGCGAAACGACGCCCTTGTTCCCGTGACGGCCGGCCATCTTGTCGCCCGGCTGGATCTTGCGCTTCACGGCGACGAAGACCTTGACCATCTTCATGACGCCAGGAGGCATTTCATCGCCGCGCTGGACCTTCTCGACCTTGTCCATGAAGCGCTGTTCAAGGCGCGACTTGGATTCGTCGTACTGACCGCGGAGCGCTTCGAGTTCGCTCTGGACCTTTTCGTCCTCGACCGCGAACATCCACCACTGCGAGCGGGGATATTCGGAGACGACGGCGTTCGAAAGCTCGGTGCCCTTCTTGAAGCCCTTCGGGCCGGCGATGGAGGCCTGGCCGCGCAGCATTTCGATCAGACGGCCGTAGACGTTACGGTCGAGGATCGCCTGCTCGTCGTCGCGGTCCTTGGCAAGACGCTCGATCTCTTCGCGCTCGATCGCCATCGCGCGCTCGTCCTTCTCGACGCCATGGCGGTTGAAGACGCGAACTTCGACGATCGTGCCGTAGGTGCCGGGCGGCATGCGCATGGAGGTATCGCGCACGTCGGAGGCCTTTTCGCCGAAGATGGCGCGCAGAAGCTTTTCTTCCGGCGTCATCGGGCTTTCGCCCTTCGGCGTGATCTTGCCGACGAGGATATCGCCCGGCTGAACTTCGGCGCCGATATAGACGATGCCGGCTTCGTCGAGGTTCTTCAGCGCTTCTTCCGAAACGTTCGGAATATCGCGGGTGATTTCCTCAGGACCAAGCTTGGTGTCGCGCGCCATCACTTCGAATTCTTCGATGTGGATGGAGGTGAACACGTCGTCGGCAACGATGCGCTCGGAGAGCAGGATCGAGTCTTCGTAGTTGTAGCCGTTCCAGGGCATGAACGCGACGAGCGCGTTGCGGCCGAGCGCCAGGTCGCCGAGATCGGTCGACGGACCGTCGGCGAGGATGTCGCCGCGGTTGACGACGTCACCGACGGTGACCAGCGGACGCTGGTTGACGCAGGTGTTCTGGTTCGAACGCTGGAACTTCTGCAGGCGGTAGATATCGACGCCGGACTTGCCGGCTTCGAGGTCTTCCGTGGCGCGGATAACGATACGCGTCGCGTCGACCTGGTCGACCACGCCGCCGCGACGGGCGCCGATGGCAGCGCCGGAGTCACGGGCGACGACCGGTTCCATGCCGGTGCCGACGAACGGGGCTTCGGCACGCAGCAGCGGCACGGCCTGACGCTGCATGTTCGAGCCCATGAGCGCGCGGTTGGCGTCGTCGTTTTCCAGGAACGGGATGAGAGCGGCAGCGACCGAAACGACCTGCTTCGGCGAGACGTCCATCAAGTTCATGCTGTCGCGCGGCGCCAGCATGACTTCGCCGGCGTGACGGCAGACGACGAATTCGTCGACGAAGGAGCCGTCGGCGTTCATTTCGGCGTTGGCCTGGGCAACGTAGTACTTCGCCTCTTCCATGGCGGAGAGGTAGAGCACGTCGTTCGTCACCTTGCCGTCGACGATGCGGCGATACGGGCTTTCGATGAAGCCGTACTTGTTGACGCGGGCAAAGGTCGCCAGCGAGTTGATCAGACCGATGTTCGGGCCTTCCGGCGTTTCGATCGGGCAGATACGGCCGTAATGGGTCGGATGCACGTCGCGGACTTCGAAGCCGGCGCGCTCGCGGGTCAGACCGCCCGGGCCAAGAGCCGAAAGACGGCGCTTGTGGGTGATTTCCGAGAGCGGGTTGACCTGGTCCATGAACTGCGAGAGCTGCGAGGAACCGAAGAATTCGCGGACGGCGGCAGCCGCCGGCTTGGCGTTGATCAGATCCTGCGGCATGACCGTGTCGATCTCGATCGAGGACATGCGTTCCTTGATCGCGCGCTCCATGCGCAGCAGGCCGAGACGGTACTGATTTTCCATCAGCTCGCCGACCGAGCGGACGCGGCGGTTGCCGAGGTTGTCGATGTCGTCGATCTCGCCCTTGCCGTCGCGCAGTTCGACCAGCATCTTGACCACGGCCAGGATGTCGTCCTTGCGCAGGATGCGGACGGTGTCTTCGACGGTCAGGTCGAGACGCATGTTCATCTTGACGCGGCCGACGGCGGAGAGGTCGTAACGCTCCGCATCGAAGAACAGCGAGTTGAACATGGCTTCGGCCGATTCCATGGTCGGCGGTTCACCCGGACGCATGACGCGGTAGATGTCGAACAGAGCGTCCTGACGGTTCTCGTTCTTGTCGGCCGACAGCGTGTTGCGGATATAGGCGCCGACATTGATGTGGTCGATGCCGAGAACCGGGATTTCGTCGAAACCGTTCGACAGGATGATGCCGAGCGTCTTCTCGTCGATTTCGTCGCCGGCCTCGAGATAGATCTCACCCGTCGAGTAGTTGACGATGTCTTCGGCGAGGTAGTTGCCGTAAAGGTCGTCGTCGCCGGCCTTCAGCGCCTTCAGGCCCTTGTCGGAGAGCTGGCGCAGCAGGCGCGGGGTCAGCTTCTTGCCGGCTTCCACGACGACTTCGCCGGTATCGGCGTCGACCATCTCGGTGATCGCCTTGGCGCCCTTCAGCGTTTCCGGCTTGAAGGGAATGCGCCAGCCTTCGCCGTCGCGCTTGTAGAGCGACTTCGTGTAGAAGGTGTCGAGGATTTCCTCGCCGTCCATGCCGAGCGCCATCAGCAGCGACGTGACAGGGATCTTACGGCGGCGGTCGATACGGGCGTAGACGATATCCTTGGCGTCGAATTCGATATCGAGCCAGGAGCCGCGATACGGGATGACGCGGGCGGCAAAGAGCAGCTTGCCGGAAGAATGGCTCTTGCCCTTGTCGTGGTCGAAGAAGACGCCCGGCGAACGGTGCATCTGGGAGACGATGACGCGCTCGGTGCCGTTGACGATGAACGTGCCGTTATTGGTCATGAGCGGCATGTCGCCCATGTAAACGGACTGTTCCTTGATGTCCTTGATCGACTTCGCGCCGGTATCCTCATCGATATCGAACACGATGAGGCGCAGCGTCACCTTCAGCGGCGCTGCATAGGTCAGGTCGCGCTGACGGCATTCGTCAACGTCGAACTTCGGCGGTTCGAATTCGTAGGATACGAATTCCAGCATGGAAGCGCCGGAGAAATCGGTGATCGGGAAAACCGACTTGAAAACGGCCTGAAGGCCCTCGTCGGGCCGGCCGCCTTTCGGCTCTTCAACCATCAAAAACTGGTCGTAGGACGCCTTCTGAACCTCGATGAGGTTCGGCATTTCTGCGACTTCGGGGATCTTACCAAAAAACTTGCGTACGCGCCTGCGACCGTTGAACGAAAGGGTCTGAGCCATCGTCGCTCCTTCAAAATCTTGCACCCGGGCCTGCAACGGACGGGAACCGATGGCCAGTCGATCCCGTCAATCAATGGGTAGTTCAATCTCGTCCGGCACCCGAAAACGCTCAGCTCGGATTGCTGTGCTGCCCTCGGCGCGAGACTATCCTTTTGAAGAACCCATTACCCAAAAGCCGGTTTGACGCGGCTTTTGGGTAATTCGTTCAGAAAAACGGCAAATGGGAGGCAGCAATTGCCGCCTCCCAAAAGCAGTTCAAGCTTACTTGACGTCGGCCTTGGCGCCGGCGTCTTCAAGCTTCTTCTTGATGTCGGCGGCTTCAGCCTTGGAAACGCCTTCCTTGACAGCCTTCGGAGCGGCCTCGACGAGGTCCTTGGCTTCCTTGAGGCCGAGACCGGTGATGGCGCGGACTTCCTTGATGACGTTGATCTTGTTGGCGCCGGCATCCGCGAGGATGACGTCGAACTCGGTCTTTTCTTCTTCGACCGGAGCAGCAGCGCCTGCACCACCGCCAACGGCAGCAACAGCTACCGGAGCAGCAGCGGAAACGCCCCACTTTTCTTCGAGAAGCTTCGACAGTTCTGCAGCTTCCAGAACGGTCAGCGAGGAGAGGTCGTCAACGATCTTTGCGAGATCAGCCATTTTACTAGTTCCTTTTGTTCGGTTCGAACCGGTTGATTATAAACAGCGAAAAACCGCCTTAAGCGGCTTCGTCCTTCTTGGCGTAGGCCGAAAACACGCGGGCAAGCTGGCTTGCCGGTGCTGCAACAACCCCAGCGATGCGGGTAGCCGGTGTCTGGATCATGCCCAGCAGCTTCGCACGCAGCTCGTCGAGCGAAGGCAGGGTCGCAAGCGACTTGACTGCTTCGGCGTTGAGCGTGGTTGTTCCCATGGCGCCGCCGAGAACCACGATCTTGTCGTTGATCTTGGCGAAATCCATGACGACCTTCGGAGCGGTGATCGGATCATTGCTGTAAGCAATGAGCGTCTGACCCTTGAAGAGATTGGTAATCCCTTCCGCTTCCGTACCCTGAAGGGCAATTTTGGCCAGGCGGTTCTTCGCGACTTTGACGGTACCGCCAGCTGCACGCATCTTCGAACGAAAATCGTTCATCTGCGCGACTGTAGCACCAGCATAGTGGGCCACGACGACTGAGCCCGAAGCCTTGAAGACTTCGTTCAGTTCCGTGACGAATTCGCGTTTTTCCGCTCTTTCCACTGCCTATCTCCAGTTGGCAGGACCGAAAACGGGCCTGCCGGGTTGCCTTTTGCCTCCTGGGATCATGCGAGATCCCAAGCGACGCTTGAGGATCCTGTCCCCCCGCGCTCCCGCGCCAATCAAGGCTAAAGAGGCACAAGGCATCCAAGGCTCGAACCGAGTTACGAGAAGTAAACTTCATGCAATTCGGGTCTTACCCGTCTCATGCAGGCGAAGTGATTAAGGGAAAACCACCTGCAATCTCGGACAGGATTCCGGATTTCTCCGGAATATTCCGGCCCCTTGCGAGGCCGGAATTTCAGTGACCGGACCGAGGTCCGGCAATCTACTTATGCAGTCGGAGCTGCGGTGACCGAGCCGACTTCGATCTTGACGCCCGGGCCCATGGTCGAAGAAATCGCCACGCGCTTGACGTAGTTGCCCTTGGCGCCAGCCGGCTTCGCCTTGATGACGGCGTCGGCAAATGCGCGGATGTTTTCTTCCAGAGCCTTGGCGTCGAACGAGGCCTTGCCGATGCCGGCATGGACGATGCCGGCCTTCTCGACGCGGAACTCGACAGCGCCGCCCTTGGAAGCCTTGACGGCTCCGGCGACATCCATGGTAACGGTGCCGACCTTCGGGTTCGGCATCATGCCGCGCGGACCGAGAACCTTACCGAGACGACCGACGAGCGGCATCATGTCGGGGGTGGCGATGCAGCGATCGAATTCGATCTTGCCGCCCTGGACGATTTCGACGAGGTCTTCAGCACCGACGACATCGGCACCGGCAGCCTTGGCTTCATCGGCCTTGGCGCCGCGAGCGAAGACGGCAACGCGAACCGTACGGCCGGTGCCGTTCGGCAGGTTGACGACGCCGCGAACCATCTGGTCCGCATGGCGCGGGTCGACGCCGAGGTTCATCGAGACTTCGATGGTTTCGTCGAACTTGGCGACAGCCCGTTCCTTGACCATGCCGATGGCCAGGGACAGAGCATAGAGCTTGGTGGGATCAACACCTTCGTTGATCTTCTGCGTGCGCTTACCAGCCATGATCTTAACCCACCACTTCCAGGCCCATGGCGCGGGCAGAGCCCTCGATCATCGCCATTGCACCTTCGATATCCGCTGCGTTCAGATCCTTCATCTTGGCTTCCGCGATCGTCTTGATCTGAGCCTTGGTGAGGGAGCCGGCCTTGGCACCCTTACCGGGCGTCTTGGAACCGGACGTGATCTTCGCTTCCTTCTTCAGCCAGTAGCTGACCGGAGGCTGCTTCATCGCGAAGGTGAAGGACTTGTCCTGGTAATAGGTGATGACGACCGGGATCGGCATACCCTTTTCCATTTCCTGCGTGGCGGCATTGAACGCCTTGCAGAATTCCATGATGTTAATGCCACGCTGACCAAGCGCCGGACCAATCGGCGGGGACGGGTTTGCCGATCCTGCCTTGACCTGAAGCTTGAGCTGGCCTGCAACTTTCTTAGCCATATCTCTCTGCCTTTCATGAACGGCCGGTCGCCCGGCCCGTGATGCCGGATCTCTCCGGCGGCTGCGGTTGCGTGGTGCGGATCATTAGGGTCCGGCTAAGACCCCTCACCTTCCACGCGGGTGCGGACGATGTCCGCGGGAAACAGGCCGCAAGGCCAGCTTCCAATTTCCAGCAATCAGACCTTCTCGACCTGAGCGTATTCCAACTCGACCGGCGTTGCGCGGCCGAAGATCGACACCTCAACCTTCAGGCGCGAACGTTCTTCGTCCACATCCTGAACCGTGCCGTTGAACGAAGCGAACGGGCCGTCGGAAACGCGAACCTGCTCGCCGATCTCGAAGGTGATGGAGGCCTTCGGCCGCTCGACACCTTCCTGGACCTGGCCGAGAATGCGCTCGGCTTCATAATCCGGAATCGGAACGGGCTTATTGTCGGAGCCGAGGAAACCGGTGACCTTCGGCGTATTCTTGATCAGGTGGTAGGCTTCGTCAGTCAGATTGGCGCGAACCATGACGTAGCCGGGGAAAAACTTGCGCTCGGAATCGACCTTGCGGCCGCGACGCACTTCCACCACCTTTTCGGTCGGCACGAGAATCTTCTCGAACAGGTGCTCAAGCCCCTTCTGGCGAGCCTTGTTCTCGATGTCTTCCGCGACCTTCTTCTCAAAATTGGAATATGCGTGGACGATGTACCAACGTGCCGCCATTTTCATCTCCACCCGTATCAGTTGCCGGTATTCAGCACGAAGCTCAGAACCCAGCCGATCAGCTGGTCAGCGGCAAAGAAAAACAGCGCAGCGAAAACCACCATCACAAGCACCATAACCGTCGAGATCATCGTCTCGCGGCGCGACGGCCATGTAACTTTGGACGTCTCGGAGCGAACCTGCTGCAGAAACGCAAACGGATTGGATTTGGATGCCATCGACTGCCCACGCAATTACGGCGCGTAAAGCTGAAACTATCAGCCCCACGCACCGCGTGTCTGTTGAACCCTAAATAAACACCGATTTCCGAATACACAAGAGGGAAACCGACGTTTAACGAAATTAGTTACCACCAATAATCCCCCGGCCGGAATGCCGCGAGCATGTCCGCGCTGTCCCGCATCAAGGAAAATGGCAGGGGCAGTAGGGCTCGAACCTACGACCTGCGGTTTTGGAGACCGCCGCTCTACCAACTGAGCTATACCCCTTCATACCGATCATTCAGCGTCCGGGCCAAGGCCCGCAAATCGCTGCTGAAAAGCATGGCGCTCCCTTTAAGACGACGGCAGCGGAATGGCAAGCACGATTTTCGATTTTCAAAGCCATTCTGCGCATATGCCAGCAATCGGCTTTTCCATCGTGCCACCAGTTCGGTTCAGACCTTCACATATTTGCGCCAATCATGCTCTTCTTTAAAACCCAGCACCTCGCGAATCTTGCGATTGGAGAGCAGGCCTTCATATTCGCCGATCTCGCGGGTGAAAGGCACGTTCGGGAAGAATCGCTTCGCAAGCTCCTTCGATGGCGTATTGGCCGAGACGGTGTCGTTGGCCGCGTTGAAGACCTGATAGCCGAGACCGTCCTTTTCGATGCAGAGATGGCAGATCTGCCCGAGATCGCGGGCATCGATATAGCTCCAGGCGATGCGCTTGCGCATCTCGGGATTGGCGAAAAAAGTGGGGAACCGCTCATATTCGTGCGGCTCGATGACGTTGCCGATTCGCAGCGCGTAGATGTCGAAGCCCGAACGTTCGGCAAAGGCGCGGGCCGTCTTTTCGTTGACCACCTTGGAAAGCCCGTAGGAATCCATAGGGTTGACGTCATAATCCTCCTCCAGCGGGAACTGGTGGAAATCACGATGGCCTTCGGCGAAGCACACGCCGTAGGTCGTCTCGCTCGATGCGACGATGATTTTCCTGATGCCGAGTTTCACCGCCGCTTCGATGACATTATAGGTGCCCATCGTGTTGATGCGGAAGGTTTCGTTGTCGGGCTTGATCAGGATGCGCGGGATGGCGGCGAAATGTACGACGGCATCGAAGGTCTGCACGCCCCTGCCCGCATCGAGATCGGGAAAATCGCGGTGCATAGAGAGCGCGTTGAAGACCTGACCGCTATCGGTGATGTCGGCAATGAGATTGGTGACGCCTGGACTATCCAGCGGCACGAGATCGAGGTTGTGAACCTCGTAACCTGATTTGACGAGCCACGGCACGGTATGGCGACCTGCCTTGCCCGAGCCACCCGTGAACAGAATTCGCTTCTTCATGAAGATATCCTCCGCGTGATGAAATCGGAGGCATAGTTAGACGCTTCGGCGCGAAGAGCAAGCGAGCGTCCGGCAAGGGCTTAGCCCCGCATCGCCAGGAGCACCCTATCCGGAGCACCCATCCCTGGCACTGGGCGCCGATCATTTCCAATCACCGCAGAAGCCTGCGATGCTCTGCAAGGATCGTCAGGTGACGACCCTCACCTCCAACGTCGTCACTTGACGACGCTTATCTCGTTGACCTGCACTCCGGCTGCCTGAACAACCTCTTGCGGAATTGCAGCGATGAAAAACATCGTGAAAACATACATTGCGAATATCGTCGCAGCGAATGTGGCCTTTGGAATCATCCGGCTCTCCTCTTTGCAAGGAGGATTCTGGACTAAAATGGAGCAATCACAACCGGTTTCTGAATGCTAGATGAACAAAATACTGTGACGGGCAAATTTAACGATATTTTTACAACAGCTGTTAAGCCCATCGATGAGCATCAGAACGAAAAAACCCCGCCGTTTCCAGCGGGGTTTTTCATGAATTGAAGGTAATCCAGGATTACTCGACGATCGAAGCGACGATACCGGCGCCGACGGTGCGGCCGCCTTCGCGGATTGCGAAGCGCAGCTTTTCT
>NZ_NWSV01000054.1 GCF_002531935.1 Rhizobium chutanense
GACGCCTATTGCCGGCCCTATGGCTATGTGAATGCGGGATCGGGCAATTACGTCAACACCCGCTACGAGAACGAGGGCAGCCCGACGACGCAGGCGGTGGTGACCACGTCGCCCAGGACCAACGGATCGGGCGAAGTCTTCAGCCGCACCTATTATGACGGTCTCGGACGGCCTTGGCGGGTGGAAACACCCGGAGCCTCTGCCACCGACCCGGCTCGCATCACCGACACGGTCTATGATGCCCGTGGAAACGTGAAGCAGACCTCCCTTGTCCGTTTCGCCACCGATGCCGCGCAATGGACGACCAACAGCTATGACTGGCAGGACCGGGTGGTCAAGACGGTCAATCCCGACAGCAGCCAGAAGCTCTACCAATACGCGGCGCAGTCGGCTCTCGTCACCGACGTCACCAGGCTGCCGGTGTCTCTGACTGTGATGACCGACGAGGAAAACCATCCGCATCGCAGCTATGCCGACGCGGACGGCAATGTCATTGCCCTGCAGTCGCAGCTCGGCACGAATTGGGTCACGGAAAACCGCAGCTATGATCCCCTCGGCCGTCTGCTGGGGGTCCGCGATCCGAAGGGCGCGCAATGGACCTATACCTACGATCTGCTCGGCAACCGGCTGACGGCAAGCGACCCGGATCTCGGCAACTGGTCCTATGCCTATGACGATGCCAGCCGGCTGATCCGCCAGACGGATGCCCGCGGTGCGGTGACGACGATGGCCTACGACCAGATGGGCCGGGTGCTCCGCAAGGAGGTGACGGAGCCGGGTGTGACGGTGGCAACGCTGCTGGCTGAGAACAGCTATGACGAACCGGCCGCCACCGGCCAGTCGCACAATGCCGGCATGCTGACCACGGCGGCGAATGACAATGCGACGGTCACCTATAGCCGCTTCTATAACGGCGCCGGCGACAAGAGTATCACCCGCACGGTCATCGACGGCGTGACGAGCACGACGACGGTCGAACATGGACCAACCGGCAAGACCACGGCAATCAGCTATCAGCCTGCTTCCGCCGCCGTCGGCGATACGACCTTGCCCTGGCTCTACAACGACGCCGATCTGCTTTCCAGGATCCCCGGGCTGATCGATTCCACCAGCTACGAGGCCGACGGCCAGACGAAGTTGATCACCTACATCAATGGTGTGACGACCAGCTTCAGCTATTCGCCGACAAGGCGCTGGCTGGAGCGGGTGACGACGGCCAAGGGCACGACGGTGCTGATGGACAATCAGTACAGCCGCGACAAGCTCGGCCGGATCAAGACCATCACCGGGCTGACGGCCAACGACAACTGGACCTACACCTATGACGATCTCTCTCGTCTGACCGGCGCCGACAATGGCGGTGACAACACCCTCGACGAGACCTACAGCTACGACACCAATCACAATCTCCTCTCACGCACACGGGTCGGCACCTACACCTATCCGGCGGCGACAGCAGTCCGCCCGCATGCGACAACGCAGATCGGCGCCAAGACGATCGGCTATGATGCCAACGGCAACATGGTCTCGGACGGCACCCGCACGCTGACCTGGGATGCCTCCAACCGGCTGTCGACGGTCACCCAGAACGGCGCCACGGTGACACTTGCCTATGGACCGGACGGCGCCCGGGTGAAGAAGAGCTGGGCTTTCGGCACGACACTCTATCCCGACGCCAATGTCGAGATCGACCGGACGACGCCGGGCACCGACATCTACACCCTCTATCCGCACCCCGACGCCAAGATCGTCGTCACCTCAGGCAGCACGACGCAGGATAAGTTCTTCCTGCATCGTGATCATCTGGCCTCGGTGCGGCAGGTGACCAACGAAAGCGGCACTCGCGTCGAGCAGACCGGCTATGCCGCCTATGGCGAAGCCACCAACACCACGATGCAGACCAAGAAGGGCTATATCGGCGAACGCTTCGATCCCGAAACCGGGCTGATGTATCTCAATGCCAGATACTATGATCCGGCGTTCGGGCGGTTCATCTCGCCAGATGATTGGGATCCGATCAAGGAAGGCGTTGGGACGAACCGATATGCCTATGCCGGGAATGATCCCGTTAACAGCTCAGACCCGAATGGGCATTCAATTGACCAATCCTCCAATAATTGGGGGCAGAGAAGCGGATATTCCGATACGAGCAGCAAGTTGAGAGATGCCTTAATTGGTGGCGCGAACGATAAGGGGGGGCTTAGCAATGAAAGAAGCAGCAAGGGAAATATTGAGACAGCCGATGTTCATGTTATTATCGGGAATAGACGGGTAGATAGTTGGAAATCCGTGGGTCATGCTGCTATCGCAGTCGATAAATATGGAGTGTTTTCGTTTGGAACAGCCACTCCTCTTTCGTCCTCACTTTCGAGCTATCTATTAGGTCAAATTCCGGCCAGGGATGAGACGATAGTATCGATTAAGACAACTCCAGAACAAGACAGAAAAGTCGTAGACAGCCTACTGAACTCTGCGCAGAGACCATTGGGAGTTTTCAGGGACAATTGCTCAAATCGTTGCGCGGTAGCGCTCGAAGCTGCAGGAATTCCTACATTATCGCGATGGACATCTTCTCGTGGCCTGTTGACGCCCAGCCTATTGAAAGAAGAGCTTGGCAATTTCAATTATAGGACTCTTCAGGTGCCCCGGAATAGCCTCACGCCGGATCAAGTTTTAAAAGCAATTGGATATCAGGAATGATGGGCGGTCTCAGCGGAATTATGCTTTTGGTGATGTCTGGAATTTTCTCCTCGGCCAATTGCCAGAATGCGGGGGCGCTCTTTGACAGCATAGGTCAAAGTGATATCCCCACTATAAGACAGTATTTAGTTGCTGGCGGCGACCCAAATTGTCGAAGTTCCGACGGCGATGTTCCCTTAGTGGCCGCTGTAAAAAGCAAGAATGTCAATATTCTCGATCTATTATTGAGCTATAATGCCAATCCAAATCTCACCGATGCGGGCGCTAGCCCCTTGTACTATGCTGTCCTTTTTGATTGCGAAGAGTGTGCCAAGATTTTGTTAAAGAAAGACGCGCGCGTCATAGCTGACGCGGGCCAGATTGAATATTTAAAGAAATTCGAATTCTTCAGAGTATCAAAATTCTGGCATGAAATTTTAGCAATTAAATAGTCCCAAATTGCAGGGCCGCCTGCGGGCAAAAGGAGCGGGAAGCGGGTTAAAACGATCCTCGTCGTTTTCGGCTTTGGCGGTCTCGGCGGGAGCGGGTTGTGCTTTCGTCGCCCTAGACCGAGTTGCGAATTCCTTGAATCGGGATTCCGTTTTTGGCGCAAATCAGATTGTATTGGGCAGGTCACGGAGGTTAGTTCGATGGATTTGCGCCAGACGCGACCGGGTCGATGCGCCGTGGGTCCTCAACGGGCCGATCAACGCCAATGCTTTCCTGACTTATGTCGAGAAGGAACTCGCCAAAAACCTGTCGCCGGGCGACATCGTCGTCCTCGACAGCGAAGCGGAAAAGCAAATGATCCAGTGAATCATTTGCCCGCCGAACGGCAGCCACAAAGGCCAGGCTGTGCGTCGGGCTATCCGAAAGACAGGAGCCAGGCTCATCTTCCTGCCTCCCTACAGCCCCGACCTCAATCCCATCGAGCAACTCTTCTCCAAGATCAAACAGGCCATACGCACTGCCATGGCCCGATCCGAAGAGGCCGTCCACAACGCCTTGGCCCAGGCAATCGAGACAATCCAACCCAGCGAGTGCGAAAACTACATCCGAAACTCAGGATATGGGTCAACCTAAATGCAAACCGGGATGTCCTCGGAATCGTAATCATACTCGGTAAAGGACGGCACGGATTGCGGATAGCGCAACGTCAGAATGGCGGGCTGGTGCGCCAATCTTGAGCTTCGGTCGCGGTCGAACCGGCAGGTGGCGAGAACGGGACACTTCGCTCCGAACGCTATCTCTGCGGCGCGGGCTTCCCGTGGAAGAATTACCCACTCATCTAAGCATATTTGATGAAATATCGACTAAAAATTGTGGAAACCGGTAGCATTTGGGACGGCATCCAGATGCAGGCGGATCATCTCGTGCTTAATGTCTCTTCAATAGAAGCACGTGAGTCTTTTTCATGAAATTTGTGGTGCCTGTTTGTATATTCGGCTTGCTGCTACTCGCCGCCTGTAGTTCCACGGATTCGGTTGAGGACGTGCTGGCGGTAAAACTGAATGAGCTGGATTCCACCGGCAAACCTCTTCCGGCCTCTCGTTATTCCTCGCGCGTGATCGGCGGATCTCCATCGGACCAAAGCTTCAACGGTGCTATCCATCAAGGCAGCGGGACTTTCGTGTCCTATGGTGCTCCGCCAGTCTCTGTCGGGCAGCTTGCCAAAGGCGGGGACGGCTACAGTCTCAATCTTGTTGGGGCATCGGTTGCTGCCGCGGCCAAAAGTGTGTTGGGGGACACGCTTGGTCTGAACTACGTTGTGGATCCACGTGTTTCGGGAGCGGTGACGCTGCAGACGACGAACCCCGTCTCACGCGAGGCGTTGCTCGATATTTTCGAGGCGGCGCTGTCGGTCAATGGAGCTGTGGTCGTCAAACGGAACGACAGCTATCAGATCGTTCCTTCATCCGAGGCTTTTTCATCCACACCTCAGGTCAGCGTTCCCTCCGCCTCTCCGAAGGGGCCGGGTATCAAGGTTCAGGTGGTCGAGCTCAAATATGTGTCGGCCGACGAGATGAAAGGAATCCTCGAGCCGATCAGTCGCCAGGGTTCGGTGCTTCGCGTTGATCAGACACGCAACCTGATCATGCTTGCGGGGACGAACAACGATCTTTCGGCGATGCGGGACGCAATCAATGTTTTCGACGTCGATTGGATGGAGGGCATGTCGGTTGCCCTTCACCCGCTGACGGCGTCTCAGCCGTCAGCCGTCGCAAAGGAACTCGACACGATCTTCGCCAATGACAGTGGAGGCGGCAAGATCATTCGTTTCGTACCGAACGAGCGCTTGAACTCGGTCCTGGTGATCACGTCGCGGCCGGCCTATTTGAAGCGCGCATCCAGCTGGATCGAGAAGCTCGACCGGCTTGCGAGCACGAACGAAGAGCAGCTTTTCGTCTACGACATTCAGAATCGGCCTGCGAAAGAGCTGGCGCAGGTGTTGCAGGCCGTCGTCAGCGGGCAATCGACCGTGGATGCGGGCGGTCAGGCATCGAATGCCGTCGCGCCCAATCTGCAGCAGGCAAACTTGTCCACGTCGGAAGAGCAACCACAGCCACCGGAAGCGTCGGAGACTGACGCATCTGGGCAGCCCGCAGGCTACAGCGCGGAGCCCGCCAAGGTCAAAACGTCGATCGTCGCCGACGTCGAAAACAACGCGCTGCTGATTTCAACCACCGCCCGGGAATATGAGCATATTCAACAGCTGCTGCGTCAGCTCGACGTCGTTCCGACGCAAGTGCTGCTTGAAGCCGTCATTGCCGAAGTCACTTTGAACAATGAGTTGAAGTTCGGCCTGCGCTGGTATTTCGAGAACGGCAATACCGGCGGCGCGTTTTCCGATCTCGCAACCGGCGCCGCCAACATCGCTTTTCCCGGTTTCGGATGGAGCTACGCGACGAACGACATCCGCGTGACGCTGAATGCGCTTTCGAGCATTACCGATGTCAATGTGGTGTCGGCGCCCACCCTCATGGCCCTGAACAATCAAAAGGCGACTTTACAGGTTGGTGACCAGGTTCCGATCGTGACCCAGCAAGCTGCCAGCGTGAACGGGAATTCGCCTGTTATCAACTCGATTGAGCTCAAGGATACCGGCATTATTCTGTCGGTGATCCCGCGGGTGAACAGCTCCGGCCGCGTCATGCTCGATATCCAGCAGGAGGTGAGTGACGTCGTCAAGACCACCTCATCGGGCATTGATTCACCGACCATCCAACAGCGCAAGGTTTCCACCCGTGTGGTGGTCAACGACAACGAGAGCCTCGCGCTCGGTGGCCTCATTCAGCAGCGCAACAGTGTGGCCCGCAGCCAGGTGCCGCTTCTCGGCGACATTCCGCTGCTCGGGAACGCCTTCAAGAACAAGACGGATACTATCAAGAAAACCGAACTGCTGATTTTCATAAAACCGCGCATTGTTCGTGATGTGAGCGAAGCGCGCGACGTGACCAACGAGTTCCGAAAGCAACTGGATTTCCGGTCGGACATTCAAAAAAGGCGCGGTGGAAAAAATGCCGTCGAGCAGGATCTTAAACGGCTGGCGTACTGATGCTCATCCCGTTCGCCATCATTCTTGCCATGTGCATGCTCGCCATCGGCTACATCGATTTCCGACGGCTGGTGATCCCCGACTGGCTCAACATCATCGTTGTCGTCGTCGGGATCGTCTTCAGGCTGCAATTTGGATACCTGACACTGTTGGCGGCACTGCTGTTCGGAGCGCTTGTGTTGTTACTGTTCTGGGGGCTCAGATACGTTCATTGGCGTGTCAGAGGCGTTGTCGGCCTCGGGTTGGGTGATGTCAAACTGGCAGGCGCCGCGGCGGTCTGGCTGGATCCCTGGATTTTCCCCGTTTTCATGTTCGTCGCTTCGGCCGTCGCGTTGCTCTATTTTTGCGTCGCCGCCAGGCGATCGGCCGATATCATGTCGCTTCGGGTTCCCTTTGGGCCGTTTCTGGCGTTCGCATTGTTTGCAACATGGAATTTCAACATCTTTTACGGTCAGGCGATTGGATAAATGACGAAACACGTTTCGCGCAATGACGACGAGGCCCGCCTGGGAACCGAGGCGACCGAAGGTTTTACCCTTGTCGAGCTGCTGGTCGTGCTTGCCATCATCGGCCTGATCGCCGCACTGGTCGCACCGCAGGTGTTGAAATATCTTGGATCCGCCAAGGTCGATACGACGAAAGCCCAGATCAAGAATATCGAGAACGCACTCGAACTTTATTATATCGACGTCGGCCATTATCCCTCGACCGAGGAGGGACTTGAGGCTCTTGCGCGCGCACCGGCAGATGGAAGTGCCTGGAACGGACCCTATCTCAAGAAGTCAGGCACTTTCCTGGATGCCTGGGGCACGGCCTACGAATATAAAAGTCCAGCGGACGAGAAGCCGTATCAGATCATCTCACTCGGCCGAGACCGCAAGGTCGGGGGAGACGGCCAGGATGCCGATCTTTCCAGCGAATAAGCTATCTGTCGGCCTGCAGGAGCGCTATTCTGCTGGCGGTAAGGCTTGCAAGGCCGCGTTTTGCCCTCAGGGTTATCTTAACGGCATAAGGCAGCCGCTCCGGATGGCTCCATTGGGGTAGCCATAGCTGAGGTTCGGGGCTTGCCGGATTTGTACCGTCCAGGAACTCGAAGTTGACGTCAACAATATCCTCGATGACCGGAAAAATCTCCGATGCCGGCGCCGTGGATGCGAGGCGGCGTGGAGTATTCCGCAGTGCGATAGAGACCGATCCACCGGTCTCCACCCGGTCGATCGATATATCTCGGAGAGCAATCTGGTCGCTTCCCACTCTCAGCACTGCCGGGAAGTGGAGGGAGTGATCTGACCCCTCGAATACGAACCTCTTTTGGGAGCCGGCGTCGATCAGGTAAACACTTCGAGCATCCGCAATCGTTGCCTGCAGAAAGGAAGCCGCCGCGGTCAATTCTATTTGGCCATCTGCACTTTGCGCCAAGGTTCTGAGCGGCCGGAATTGCGCTACAGCACCGAGAAGCACTGTACTCAGTGCGGCAAGCAGCGCCAGCGTCACCAGCATTTCGACCAGAGTAAAACCGTCTTCACTTTGCCTCGAAAGCTGATGCATGGATCTCATTGCGGTTCGATCCTGGCCGGCACCGTCACGAGAAAACTCTGGCGGAATGTCTCGCTTTTTTTGCCGGCCGAGATAATTGCAAAGGATGGTTGTCCTGGTTCGGATCGGCCCGGGTGCGGCGCAAGCATACGAATTCTCCAGCGAAATACTCCCGCCTCTCCTTCCTGCTGCGTCCGGTCGGATACCGCGAGCTTGGGGAGGGTGTCTGCCCGCAAAGTCTGCATGAGGGTCAACAGGTCCTGCCGGTCGCTCGCAAGCCGATAGCTTCGGACGGCGATCGCCAATGTCTGGGAGGCAATTGCCATCGAGATCGACAGGATGAGGAAGGCGACGATCATCTCCAGAAGGGTAAAGCCGGCATCGTCCGTTTGCGGGTGGTCACTCATCGAGAACCACTCTGGTCGAGCCCGTCAGCCAGTTGATCTTGATGCTGATTTGCTTTCCGCTATCGCGATTGAGTGTGATTTCCCCACCCGACGAACTTCCGTCGGCGAAGAATCGGATGTCGCCTCTGGAAACCGTCGTATCGGAAGTCCTGCCGACAGTCGCGCTCAGTGAAACCGATGCGGGAATTGCGATATCTTCGCGCCCGGTGTCGGAGCGTATAATCCGCTCGGTCGTATCAATTGACAGGATCGTCTGCGCCCCCTTCTTGATGGCGACCAGCCGGGCAAAACGCGCGTCCTCGGCGATCCGGGATGCTAAATTGCGCGTCGTCACCGAATTGGAAGGGCGAAACTGCGGCAACGCGACGGCAAAGAGCGCACCCAGTATCGCCAACATGACCAGCATTTCCAGCAGACTGAAGCCGGCACTGGTAACGTGACGATCGGACGTTCGGGCGATCATTGCGCGCCCAATTCGTTCACGCTGAGAAGCGCGGTCATGACGGAGATGACCAGCCCGCCAACGAGCAGCCCGAGCAGGATCGTGATCGTGGGAGTGAGAAGCGAGAGAAGACGATCGAGCGTTCTCTGGGCTTCGACCCTCATGATATTGGAGCCGTTGGCCAGCACCGCCGCGAGCTTGTTTACCTCGTCGCCAACGGCGGTCAGGGACACAATGCTTTCGGGAAACAGCCGGCTTTCCGAAAAAGCCTCGGCAAGACGTCTTCCCGAAATGACCGCTTCGCGCATCGCGGACAGTCTGGGACGATAGATCGAGACCGTGCACGCTTTTGCCGCCAGCGCCAGGGCCTCCGGCATCGCGACGGCGTTATCGAGCAGCAGCGAAAGTGTCTGCAGATAACGTGCCAGGGCGATCTTGATGATCAGCGGCCCGAAGACGGGCATCTTGATGAGGATGGCTGTGCCCCATCGCGAGAACGCTTGCGCCTTCAAAGCGTAGGTCACCACGGCGAGAAGGAAGGACGCGCCCCCGACGAGCGCGAACAGCGGATCTGAGAGAAGCTGGCCGGCCATGGACAGGAATGCGATCAGAAAAGGTGTTTCCCGGTCCGAACTCTGAAAGATAGGTTCGAGAGCCGGCACCAGGACGAAGGTCACGACGCCGACAGCAAGCAGCATCATCAGCAGCAGAAACGCTGGATAGAGCAGCGCGTCCAGGAGCTGTTTGCGATGAGCCTTCCGGCGCTCCAGATCGGAAGCAATTACCGACAGAACGTCGGCGAGACGTGCCGTTTTTTCCCCGCTCGCGATCAAAGCGAGGATGTCGTCGGGCAATCCATCGATCAGCGCAAATGTCGATGAAGCCGCAGCGCCCGCGGACAACCGCTCAAGCATTGCATCCAGGCGATCCCGCTCGATTTGATTGCTTGCGGAAGCACGCAGCGCACGCAATGACTGGTCCAATGTGAGACCGGCCGTCACCAGCACTGCCAGATTGCCGATGAACCTGACGTGGTCAAAACGTTGCCCGATTTTCGGCATCCGCAGAGCTCGAGAGCGCACGGTCCCAAACGGTCGAACATCGGAAACCGTGATGCCGGGAGATCGAAGCTTACGGCGTGCATCGGGAAGGTCCGTAGCCTCGACCGTACCCGTTCGTTTTCGACCGTCCGCGGCAAATAGCGAATATTCGAATTTAGCCATTTGAATTAGTCCGCATCGATGACACGCAAGACCTCATCCATTGTTGTCAATCCACTCGCCGCGAGTGCCTGTCCATGCTGCCGCAACGGGACCATGCCATTTTCGATCGCCACCGCTTCGAGATCCTCTTCAGCGCTGGTCGCCCGCATGGCCTCGCGGAATCGATCGGAAACTTCGAGGATCTCGAAACTTGCTGTGCGCCCCTTGAAGCCGGTTCCCTCACAAGCCGTGCAGCCGATTTTGGTCGGGAGATCCCGGCACGCTGCGCAGCACTGGCGAAGAAGCCGCTGCCCGATCACACCTCTGATGGTCGCCGCCAGGAGGAAGGGTTCGACTCCCATGTCGCGAAGACGGTTGAACGCGCCGGTGGCGCTGTTCGTATGCAGTGTCGAAAGGACAAGGCGTCCAGTCAGAGCCGCCTGGATCGCAATCTCCGCCGTTTCTCGATCTCGAATCTCTCCGACTAGGACGATATCAGGATCCTGTCGCAGCACCGAGCGGAGTGCCGTGGCAAACGACAGGCCGATCGCCGGATCGATTTGTAACTGGGTGATGCCACCGATACGGTATTCGACGGGATCCTCCACCGTGAAGATCTTGACGGTTGGCCGATTGAGTCGGGCAAGAATCGAATAGAGGGTTGTTGTCTTCCCAGACCCCGTGGGTCCCGTCACCAGGATCAGGCCGTTGGAGCGCCGCGTCAGATTGTCGACTCTGGTGGCCGCTGCGGCGTCATAGCCCAGTGCCTGAAGATCCAGCCTGATGTTCTCGCGGTCCAGAATGCGCAACGCCGCCGTCTCTCCTTGCACCGAGGGCACCACCGAAAGGCGGAAATCGACCTCCTGGCCCCTTACGGCGAGCCGCAATCTCCCATCTTGCGGCAACCGGCGTTCGGCAATGTTGAGCCGCGCAAGGATCTTCAGGCGGCTTATGACGCCGGTGTGGAGTGATTTTGGCACGATCTCCGTTTCGAGCAGAAGGCCGTCCCGGCGAAGCCGGACACGCATGGTGTCGACCTGTGGCTCCAGGTGAATGTCCGTTGCCTTGTCGTCGATCGCCCGCTGGACGATCTTTGATACGAATTTTACGACCGGCGCATCGCGCGCGACGTCAAGGAGACGCTCCAGGTCGACATCGGAGGCGTTCTCTTCCAAGATCGTCTCTTCGCCAGGTGAAGCAGACTCCTGTCGAAAGCGGCCGATTTGCTCTTCGATGACGCTTCTGGGTGAGACGCTGGCTTGAACCGGCAGGTCGAAGAAATACGAAACGGCTTCGATCGTTTCACGATCGAACGGATCGGCAATCGCGATGTGGAGATGAGCATCCTTCTTCCCCAACGGAAAGATCGCCTTCTCAGTTGCGTAGTCCCAGCCCAGCTTTTCCAGCCATTCCATTCCGTCACGGGTATCACAGTCCGCGATGACATCCAGATCGAGGAACCGCGCCATCTCCATCGCAATTGTAAGTTCGGGAAGAATTCCGAGTTCCCGGATCACCATATCCAATGGCTGACCAGTCTGCCGCCGTGCGGATTTTATTCGCTGCACCGCCTCGGACGTTGCCATGCCGCCGGCGTTAAGATGGGCAAGGAAGCGGTCGACGGGCTCGATTGAATCCATCATCCGAAAGCCTCCTCGAACCAGGTGGTTATGTCTGTACCGAGGACAAGGTTGCAACTGGGGAGTGCGGCTTTCGCAGTCGTCGAGATCGCCAGCGCCGACGAGTGGCGGCCCGTTTGTCGGTCCTTAGAGACCGTGAATATTCCGGCATCGATCGCAGTGTCGCCGCGCCTGCTGATTCTTGTCGTCAACGTATAGGTAGGAAATGCGTTTGAACCGTCATGTACAGCGCCGTCGAGCTTTGCCAGGATGGACTGCAGCGGCTTGGACGCAAGGTCGCGATCGATGAAGGCGCTGTGGCTGTCGACCGTGAATATCTCGCCGAGCTGCTCAGGTGTGAACCGTCTCATCTCGGTAAAATCGAACAACTCGACCACATCTTCGAATGGCGCATGCTTCAATCCGAAATCCGCTTCGGGACCGATCGGGAGTGCCGTGTCGCGTTGCGGCGAACGAAATGCAACGATGGAATTGGCGACAGCGCCAGCTTGTCGATCATCCAGCCCTAAAGCTGCCAATCCCGCAGCAATGGTCGTCGTCGTGGCGACGTTGAGGTCAATCAAGCCGGCATGATTGACCATGCGAAACGCCAAGGTGAGATCCTTTATCCGACAGGACATTCCATCTGCGCCGGCGTCCCTCTTGATCGAACCTTTCCAGGAGGTGTCGGATGCCAACTTATCAGCCAAATAGGCATTGACGGCTTCTGCGGCATACGAGAGCCGGGCATGTTCGAAATCATGGCTGGATGTCAGAGCCGCCAGCCGGGCAGCAGACGAAAACGGCAGCAGCAATGCTGCAAAGAGCAGCAGAAAGGCGAGGACGGCAAGGAGCGCAAAGCCATCATCGCCATAACAATTCCCTTTCGGCATCCTAGTTTTGTGGGACATTTGGATTTTCCGGCGGGTAGAGATCGACGACGGTCACTTGATCCCCCGAACTGAGCGCGACGCTGTGAGTATCGACACGCTCCAGTGTCCATCCCTCGATCATGCCGCCGATCGGCAGCCAATGCGGCGGGTCTTCCGTCCCGACCGACAATAGGGCCGATACGTCGGCGCCAATCTTCCGAATTCCTGCCAGATGAAAAGCCGGGATCGAAATTGCGACAGGGGGCGGTGGCGCGATGGGTTCTGGTTGCGGCGCGATGGGCGCAGCAACAGGTTCGAATTCGCGACGCGTGGGACTGAAAATCGGACGGGACAGCATATACTGCCGATCGAGACCAATATCTGTCGGCTTGACGCCGGACATTCTTTCCGCAGAGGCGGGTTTCCCCGTTCCTTTCGCAATTTCCATTGGCGATATGTCGACGGGGTTTCGCGCCAGGGCAAGATTGACGAGCCCGAGCATAGCAAGGGCGGCAGCGATGCTTGAATAGCCGACCAGAGGAGAGTTGATATGCGGAGATGTCATCGAAGCTCCGCCGCTTTTGTTGGGGCGATCAGTGCCGGATCGGCTGAACCGTAGATCTCGATCGATGTTGCCAACTGAAGCGGCGCCTGAAGTTGTCCTTCCTGGATAGGGGTTGTCATCCGGATCAACGCCTTTCGGACCAAGAGAGGGGGCTGCGATGCCTCCATCTGAAAGATAACATCATGAATGGCCCTGAGGCTGCCTTGGATATCAACCGCGGCACCAATCAATGGAACGGCATCCGGAGCGGAATCTGGAATGCTGTTGATTGACACCACAACGGCTCCGGCCTCTGCAGCTATGGCGTTGATGCGCTCCTGCAGCCGCGCCCTTGTCACGGGCATCGTCTCCCCGTCGAGATAGACACCTGTCACCGCAGGCGCAGTCGCCGGTGCTGCGCCGGTATCCGCCAGATTTTGCTCCAGCACTGCGTTCAGTCGGCCGAGTTCAAAGCGTTTTTCATCGATTTCGTTCGCCTGCTCGCCAAGATGACCAATCGCCAGCATCGCAAGCCAGATAGCACAGAGGACTCCAAGGCCGAGTATGCTTAGGGCGACCCCTCGTTGGATCCGCCGGGGGGCGTTCATGAGCCCGATCAGTATCTCGGTCATTCCTGCCCAACCTTCAGGCGCATCTCAAAATGCTCGCCACTTTGGCCAGGTACCCGGAAGATTGGCGAGGTAAAGCTCGGTTCGCTGAATAAGAGCGATTCTTCCAGCGGTGCGATCAGCCCGGCAGCCGATTGGGCGAAACCCGAGACCATCAACGTTCCACGATCGAGCGAGAGGTCGGTCAGCCAGGTGCTGTCAGGGAGCCGACGGCTTATCTCTTCCCAGACCGCCATGACAGGTATCGCCTCGTCCTTGCGACGGCGCGCGATTTCAAGAGCTGAAGCTCTTTTTGCGCGCTCGTTGAGGGCTGCTCGTACCGAGACGGCTCGCTGTCTTTTCAAGGCAATGTCACCATCAAGAGCGGATAGTGCGCTATCGTATCGAAAAAATGCGTGACCGAGGGTGATGCCGATCGCCAGAACCAAGATGGAGAAAACGGTCGCGACGATATAAGACCGGGGCAAAGTCCGCGCGGCTTTCGGCACGATTTCTCTGAGAGCTCGCCCAGGGATGGGGACTACGACACCATCAGTCTTGTCAAGGGAAATTGCCTTGATCTTTATCCGGGCCGCTGCCAAAGCCGAGACATACGGGTCGGCGAAAGTTCTTTTAATAATGGCATATGCGCATGGGGAGCCGTCTTTGCCTCCGGCGGGCATCCAATAGACCTCTTCTGAGCGAAACGGCGTCTGAGCGATGAGATCGGCTTCCGCGATTTCTTTTGCTCTGCTGTAGGGAAGCGCTGAGCCGGCGATTTGTCGGCTTATGTAGCGGTCCTCGGCAAACAATAGCGTGCAGACCTGGGTTCGCCCAAGAGCTTTTGCCAGGTCATCAAAAGCCACCGTTTCCGCTTGCGGCGCATGGGGCCACCGGACAACGGCCCCCGTCCGACTGATTAGGATGACAGGATGATCACCCCCTGTAGACCAATGAGGCAACATCCGCTGAACTTCGGCAGACCACCAATCCCAGAAATCGAGAATCTTGTCGAGAATCATGGCCGTCTTTTTCAACTTATGGATCAGCGAATCATGCGGATTGCCATCATAATGTTATCCGATGCATCCGGCGGGACTTGAGAAATTTGGAGCCCGCTATCCACAGGCTTTCAGGAGGCCGGCAAATACAACAGAAATCATCGTGCTTTCATGGTGATCGAGCTGCACCGGATCTCGGTTGCCAAGGACACGCTGCGGCAATGGATGACCGAAGCCGGTATCTGGATCTCACGCCGGGAACGTAAGAAGCGGGTTTTCCAGCCACGCGGCCGGCGCGACTGCTTTGGCGAGCTGGTGCAGATCGATGGGGCGCATCACTGGTGGTTGGAGAAGCGCGGCGCCAAATGCGCCCTGCTCGTCTATATCGACGATGCTACCGGCAGATCGGTGCGATGATGCCAAACGCAACATGCTCTCGGATGGTGCCCGTACACCGACCTGGGACGGCGCCAACCGGCTGTCGAGCGTCACCAAGACAGCATTGCAGTAACCTTCGCCTACGCAGACCGGTGGCAGGTCCGTTTCATTCGCTTCTTCTTAAATCTTGGCTACGATTAGATACCGTCTCGGCAATTCCTCTCAGTTGTTGACGGTCGAGAATTATTTCTCAGGCTTCTGACGTGGCTACTTGCATTCCTAAGTGTTTTCGACTTTAGAGAGTGGAAATTTCAGCACGTCTCGATTTCATCTGGGGGATTCATGCGTCAGCTTCGTTCGGGTGTTGCAGCTTCTGCTGCAGCGGTTCTCTTTGCGTTGTTTGTTGCGTCCGGCATAAGCTCTGCCGTTGTCGGAACCGCGGTTGCGGCCGATACCGGCAAAGCCACCGGCACTGGTCTTGGCAATGGAAGCACAGGGTTCGGCGGGACAGCCGCCGACGCTTCGGCGCCGGCCGCTCCTGCGGCCGCTTCTTCGCAACCCGACAAGACCGTCGATCGGACCGCGCTCGGCAAAGTTGGCTCGGCGCCGGCCGACGGCGCCGCGACCGCGATCAATCCCACGACAAGCAAGGTCAGTACCGAGGCAACCGGCGAGATCATCGGCGCCGATGGCGCGGCTGACGATTCGCGCCAGGCGAACAGCCTGAGTGCCACGGCCATTGCAGCAGTTGCTTCGATCCCCGCCGAGACGGCGGTCAGCGCGCCGGAGAAGGCGTCGCTCCCGGAGATTGCCGGATCGGGCTCGTTCACCCAGTCGATTGCAATCGATTTGCCCGACTTCCACGGGATCGAACCGAAGCTGGCGCTCGGCTACGACTCCGCTCGCAAAAGCCGTATCGGCGGCAGCTACCAGGGCTGGCTCGGTTACGGCTGGGCGCTCAACGGCCTCGAGGTCATCGAGCGCGGCAGCATCGGTCAAGGCATCCCGGCCTTCGACGGCAGCGATTTTTATCTCCTGAACGGCGAGACCCTCATCCCCTGCTCACCGAGCACCTCGGTTTCATGTGCCACAGGTGGCACGCACGCAACGGAGATCGAGAGCTATCGCCGCATCAAGTATGACTCCGCTGCCGGGATCTGGACGATCACCAATCGTGACGGCACGGTCTCGACCTTCCGCTCGGTGGCGGCCGTTGCCGGCACCAACCCTTCCGCTGGAAGTGTCGACGGCAATCTGCAACTGCTCGGACGGTTCCTGTTGACCTCGGTGACCGATACGAACGGTAACGCTGTCAACTACGGCTACACCTGCCCCGACCTTCCGGTCTGTTATGTCGCCTCGATCTCCTACGGCAGCACGCTCGTTCGCTTCAATTATGAAACCCGCCCCGACTACATTATCACCGGTAATGGTCATAATCTCTCCTATACGCGGCGCCGGCTGAAGTCGATCGCTGTCCAGTCAGCCGGCCAGAACCTCTCCGCCTATCTGATGACCTACGATCAGGCACAGTTGTCCAACACATCGCGACTGACAAGGGTCGAGCGCTATGGCAAGGACGTGGTGCTCGACAGCACGGGAACCCCGACTGCCGGGACCCACAAGGTCATTCGGAAGATGGCCTATGACAATTTTAACCTGAGCTACGGCTCGCTCGGCAGTCAGTTTCCGAAGACTGCCTATGACCAGGACTCGTATTTCTACAACAAGCAGGTCGTGGACCTGAATGCCGACGGATATGACGAGATCTTCGGCATGCGGCTGACCCACACGTATGACAGCACGATCAAAAAATATAAGCCATACTTCTACTGGGACGCTACGAGCTTTGCCTCCACTGGCAGCGTTTCTGGAACCTCGAGCGTCCAGATCTTCTCCCAAACGACGGATGCCCTACCGACACTGGCGGTCTCTTACACCGGGCGATTCGACGCGGGTAAAGTCACCAAAGATACTGCCTACGCCCTTGACTATACCACGACAACTGATCACAGCGGCAGTCCCGTCACCACCAAGTCCCGCTCTATCGGTGTTATCATCACCAGTGGTCTGAGCATCAGTAAGTCCGGCGGCACAGTCAATTTCACCAGTGCTATCGATAAGACATATGGCAAGACCAAGTCCTTAATGGCCCTGGACCCGGAAGGCGACGGTATCGACAGCGTGGTCAGCGCGAAGGGCTTTCCGGCAGATCTTCGAGGCAACGGCCGGCAGAGCGTGGCCGATCCTTCATCGAGCGTCTATGGCGACATTAATGGCGATGGCGCCACTGATCTCGTTCGCATCCGTGCGGATGGCGTAAAATACTACGTTACTATCTCTATCTCGTCCGGGAGCGGTTTCGTTCAAATTGCCTCCGACTTGCCAATCCCGGGCGCTCCGATGCTGCGCGACATGGACAATGACGGCAAGATGGAGCTCGTCAGCTCAGCCGTCAAAAACACCACTACGCCCTTCCGGGACATGCGTGCCTATTCCGTCTGGTCGAACGCAAGTGGGGTTAGCCTTCAACCTTATGGCACCACCTTCCGCGGCTCTGGCCTGTCCGGCGACTTCAACGGCGACGGGCTGCCCGATTTCGTGTCGTCGGAGACAGCAACGATCATTTCGAATGCCGGGTCGGGGAATCCGAACCTGATGCGCTCCGTTGCCCTTGAGACAGGTGGAACGATTGCCATCGACTATACACCGTCTACCCGCTATTCGCACAGCTATCTGCCCTTCGTCATGCACCCGGTGACGAGGGTGACCGTCAATGACGGGCGCGGAAACTCTGCCGCCACCAGCTATTCTTATTCCGGTGGGCTCTACAACACGACAGCCCGCAAGTTCCTTGGCTATCACACCATTACCGCCACCAGACCACTCGCCTCGGGCGAAACGTCCAGTCCTGTCGTCGTGACGACGTACCGCCAGGATCTGGCAAGTTACGGATTGCCAGACACCACGACGATCCGGAACAGCGCGAATACGGCATCCAAGACGATCAGCGAAACCTATACTGTCAACACGACATCGAAGCCTTATTCGTTCAAGAATACTGCGACGGTGACGAAGCTGACGGAAGGCGGCACGACGGCGTACCTGCGGACGGACCGCAGTTTCGATGCTTACGGCAATGTGACCGAACTCAAGGATCGCGGCCGCACGGTGGACGCTGTCGGCACCGAGAATGTGAACACCACCGGCGACGAGAAGACGACGACGGTCACCTATGCGCCGAACACGTCGGCTTACA
>NZ_NWSV01000055.1 GCF_002531935.1 Rhizobium chutanense
AAGTCTAAACTCAAAACCACCAATCACTAGGCTCGCTCTTACCCAGGACAACCTGTTGAGGCTCCACATCTAGTCGCTGCCGGAGAGGATTGAGTGCTAGGTCAGCGGGTCCACTGATCGAGGTTTTTCGCCAGACTCTGCTGTCGTGGGCCAGCAAGTCTTTTGGGGTGGGACGCACTGCCAACAGCTGCTTTTCCGGTGGTCAGCTGACCACAGCTACAACACTCTGAAAAGAAACGACATTTTCGGGCGCTACTATGGACGGCGCATGACCCGCTCCTCGCGCCACCTCTCACAAGATCGGTTGTGTAGAGATAGGTACCGTCCTGTCGCCGCCATGGGTCGCGGGGTCTTGGCGGTCATTTTTGATCGTACATGACGTTCTAAGGGCATTGGTCATGGTTGCCCGGGTAGAATGGCCGACAGCCCTTCTATGCGGCTGGTGTAGTAAGGTCAGTTGATGCACGGAGCCGATTGAGCGGCTTCGTGTTCGAACGAACAATCGCGGTGTTTGTCACGACTGAAAGGAGACATTGCTTTGTAATCTTAACGGCGGTCTCCGCAGGATGCTTCAGGACGAAGACCTCCCAGGCTTCGAGGACAGTCGAAATTTGCTGGTCGTAAAACGAATGTTTGCAGATCTTCGGCCGTAATCATTCTTGTAGGAAATATAGCTGGCGGCGCGGACAAATGGCTCAATCAAATTGTCGAGCATCCTTGAAAGAACGCCGAAACGCGGACGGATTGTAAAAGAAACAAATACTGTCTGACTGAGTTCCGGCTCGCGCCCGAATTCGTCGTGCAGCCGAGACGGCTTTTTGGTAGCGAGGGGAGCGGCTGTCCTCTGCTTTTACCCGCGCCGCCGAGCGTCATGGCCCGCGCGCCTCTGCGGATCATAATCACCGCGGCTGAAGCCTTCAGCACGTTCCGGGGGAGGGGGCGAGCAGGCGGAGGAAGCCGGCTCCGCGGCGAGGATGTAGGCGCTGAGCTGAAACCGCGGAGCGATAGCGACTAGCGGTCCTGGCGCTACAGATCCCCAAAGGCCGGACCTGACGGCTATGCAGTCGAATAGCGACAAGAAAAGACTCTCTGCCATCGGGCGTCGGATGAACCATGCCCTCAACGGCGAATGAGGCCAAATCGGTGGGCTTCGTCCAGCAGGACCCGCACCGAGGACGGTTGCCAGTTCTTGCCGCTGCGCACAGGCCGTTCTCCCATCTGGTCCAGTTGCGCGGCAATGTCGCGCAGCGACAGGTTGGGATCGGCAATGGCAATTGCCGCCACCAGCTTCATCAGATAGTCTTCGGGAGCCCGGCGAGGGGATCGAGCAAGGAGTTCCTTCTCCGCGAGCTTTTCGCGTACCATGCGATGAACAGCGCGACGAAGGCGTTCGACGGTCCAGTCGTGGCCACGGCGATTGAGAACCCGCACGACATTGTCCCAACTGTGCTGCGGCCGGAGTTGACGCACCATCGGCAGCCACGTCTGCGCCGATGCAATGAGTTCATCGAGATAGAGCTTCTCCCGTGCCTGCGAGATTGCCTTGATCGCCTCCGGCCGTCGTTCTCGCAGACCGGGATTTCCAGGAAGCTTGCCGCGTGCCTTCGCCGCCTTAATGCCGGCTTTGGTACGCTCAGCGATTAGCGCCCGCTCGAGCTGCGCGACGGCGCCGAGGACCTGAAGGGAAAACATGCCCTGCGGGGTCGACGTATCGATTGGATCGCGGATCGACCGGAAATGCACGCCGCGGGCCTCGAGGTCCTCGATCACCGACAAGAGATGACTGACGGATCGGGCCAGTCGATCGAGGCGCACGACAATGAGGACGTCGCCGGCGCTAAGTTCAGCGAGTAATCGCGTCAGCACCGGTCGAGCCCGCGATGCTCCGGAACCATGCTCCTGATGGATCCGATCGCAGCCGGCTGCACGCAGCTCGTCCAACTGGGCATCGTGGACCTGTTCATCCGTCGACACCCGGGCATAACCGATCAGCCGCTTGGGAGATTGTTGGTTGTCAAATGTTTGTGGCTTTGCCATCGCGCTTGTAACGGCCCTGTCTCGAAGTAGTTTGTACAGATAAGGCATGCGTTAGAAATCGAACAGTTGCAAGCGTGTTTTAAGTGTCAAATAGCGGCCCACCAGACTCAAATCGCCACCCGAGATAAGCAACGGAGCGTCCGCACTGACAAACCCGCGCCAGCGGGCTCCTGTGGCGGAAAGGCCGGAAAACAACGGTTTTGGAGATGTCGCGAGAGCAGGGGGCCGCAGGAGGACGCCGGCGCATCATGCGGCAAGAAGGGGTCGGGATCATGCGGGCCAACTGGGGCGGCCGAATTCTGTCTCGGGGAGTCCGGTCATCCAGGACGGCCGACCACTGATTTGCGCGCTGAAATCAATCGCTGCCGAGGTGGCTTTTACTTCCCGTTTTCAGTTGAAGCGCTAAGCTGAAAAACTGGCGCCGAACTTTGACCTAATGGCTTCACACGGAGCAGGGGAGGGGAGAGCGATGTTCGAAATCATTCGAGTTGGTGGAAGGGTGTTGGAAGAACGCGCTCACGGTTGTAAAAACCGGCTAACGATAACGATAGGAATTTCGGATGAGCTGGAAACTGAGGCGAGTTAAGCAGTGTGCCAAGTGCCCTTGGAAGGTGTCCACGAACCCTCATGATATTCCGAATGGCTATAGTCAAGAACTGCATCAGGCTCTTGTCCGCACCATCGCCGAGCCGGAATCGCTGAAAGGCACCGGCCAGGTGATGGCTTGCCATGAGCATGCGCCAGGGGAGGAAGCCCACTGTGTCGGCTGGCTCATGAACCAGATCGGGCCGGCAACAACATCCCTTTGCGTCTTCAAGTCATGTCTTGCGACAATATCGAGGCGGTCATCTTGGAAGGCCCGCAGCACGAACGGTTTGAAGATACGCTGCCGAAAGGCAACGACGTCGCAGTTGGGTAGGGGTCAACTTGCTGCGATCGCCAAAAGGCAGATCAGCGGCCGCTGCCCCTTGGCACAGCTCTGATTGTTGCCATTAAAGGCCCGATGCCTTGGTGAGTTTGATCCGGAAACGGTCACGGCGCAGGTGATACTTGCGGGTCATTTCCGCGCTGGTATGACCGAGCTGTTTTTGGACATACCGCAAGTCGACCTCAGCCGAGCAGGGTGACGAGCAGGCCCTTGGCAAGCGTCTCGACCCAGCCGCAGCCGCCTTCGGTCTGGTCGCGGCCGCAATCCAGCCCGACGATCTCGGAGCGGCGCAGGCCGCCGGCAAAGCCGATCAGCAGTATCGCCCGATCCCGCATGCCGCGCGGAGTTCCCCTATCGAGCGTTTCGAGTATGGCGATCATGTGCTCGGGGAGCACGGCTTCTTTTTGGCGAAGAGGGGCTACATGGGTGTTGCGGATGCCGGCCAGAACGGTGGTGGACGTTTAGCGGCATCTAATTATAGCATCCGAGAGGCCCGGCCGCTTCGACGGGTTGCACTATTGTAATAGCTTGATGCCTGCTGAACCGAACGATGACGTGACTGCTCCATGGCTTCGGGCAGGGGAATGCCGCGATTGGCGGCCTCAGTCAGATAGCCGGACCTCAACCCGTGCACCGAAAACTCCCCGGGCTCGAGCCCGGCCATTTTCACCCGCCGCTTGACGATATCATTGACCGCCTTCGGATCGAGCGCCCGGCGCGAAACATGGCCCCAGCGATCGATTGCCCGAAACACGCTGCCCTTGTTGATCCTCGCGGCCGCCAGCCAGGCATTCAGCGCCTCCACCGGCCGGCCGGTCAGATAGACGATCTCGTCCTGGCCGGCGCCGGAGTTCTTGGTACAGCCGAGATGGATCGACAGCGAGGGCAGGGGGCTTCCATCGTCGCCAGAGACCGGCGGCTCGACCGTCAGCTGCTCCTTGCGCAGGCCGGCCACTTCGCTGCGCCGGCGGCCGCCGGAGGCAAAGGCGACCATCAGGATGGCGCGGTCGCGCAGATCGCGCAGATTGTTGCCGCCGCAGGTCGCCAGCAGTTTGGCCAAAACATCTGATGTCACCGCCTTGGCGCTCTTGCGAAGACGTTGTCTTGGCGCGGCTCGGATCGCCAGCCGGATCGCGGATTTGAGGGCAGGGGAGGCGAAGGCGCCGTCGAGACCGCGCCATTTGGTCAGCGTCGACCAGTTGGCCAGCCGTCGTCCGACGGTCGCCGGCGCGTGCGGCCCGGTCGATCGAAGAAAGCCGCCGTCGCGCAACGCCTGGCCGACTGCGGCCGGCATGCCGTGCTCGGGATCGGTCTCGCGCCGGGCCGGATCCCACAGATGATGGGCGACGAATTTCAACAGCAGCGCCTCGGGCGCCGGCCATGGGAGGGGGCTACCGGTCGCGGCCATCGCCCAGGCCTCGAGGTAGCCGAGGTCGGAGGCGAGCGCCCGAAGCGTGTTGTCGCCCATGCCTTCGTTGACCAGGTGCCGCAGCGTCTCGACGTCCTGGTCGGACAGAATCTCGGCGAGCTTGTCGCGCCGGTCGATCGGCAGCACGGCGGCGATGGTGTCGAGGGTTTCGGCCCGGCGGGCGATGGCGTCGGGCGCTGATTTCGGGGCGATGATGTCCATGGGCCTCCTGAAGCGGCGAAATCCGGCTGCCGGAATGGCGCCGGCGGCCGTGCTTTGCCCCGTTTTCGCTGATTTGCGGGCTTCTGGCAATCACTTCCGATAAGCGATACTTATCGGAAGTTAGCCATGCGCGCCGATGCCGTAACGGACGACGGAAACAAATGCTGACGTCGCTTCCGTTTTGGAAAAGAACAACATCAATTCATATAGTTAATGACGTGTAAAGATCTCAAGCTTCGGTTAACTTGCCAGCAGCGCACGCTGCGAAATGAGCCGACAGAGTATTCTGACCGAGCTTAAGCACTCAGCCAGTGGCCCGTCTGGCCTATGCCGCCTCCCGGTTCAGGATTTTTGCGGTGAGCGCCGCCTTCCTGCGGAAGGAAATCGAGATCACTTTCCTTCAGAATTGATCTCCGGCCCCAGAAGATGAGTGATGGACACCCTGTTATTCTCGGGAATAATGCAATACAACCATCTGGTGATCAAGCGGCTGAGTTGCTACAGTGATACGGAGAGGAAGTCGATCGCCATTGTCCGATGGAAAGAACAGAATCCAGCACGCCGATCCAGAGAGTTGAACGACGCACTTTGATCGATGTCGATGAAGCGCATCGACCTTACCTTGCTGCGGCCATCCTTCGTTTCAATGCAGCGAATGCTGCGGCAAGGGTCGAGGTCTCGAAGCAAATTACTTTATCCGATGACGGTACCTCGCCCATCGACACGTTGATCGCAAATTTTCACCACTGCCTCTACCGTGAGAAAATCTATTCGGAGACGCTTCCCCTTCGACGGGCTCTCATCAGCGGTGTTCTCGGGCGATGACCGTCTTCCCACTGAAATTTACGCGTTTCGCCTCTCATTACCTTTTTGCTGACGATGCGGGTGGGTATTTTCGGGGAGATCGCAACTTCCTTGAGCGATACGCCGGTGGCAATTTGACCGCCTCAGACACCGAGTTCCTTCATACGAACGGGCACGCATTCGATGAAGTAGGCGACGCCGCGTATATGGGGTTTGCATATCGGTGGGCACAGCGACTGCATCGTCCGCAGGAGCTTAACTACGTCATTCTCGTGCCGACACTTCGCTGCAACTTGGCGTGCGGCTACTGCCAGGTGTCGCGGGTAAACGAAAACACCAGTGGGTTTGACTGGACCGAGGACACGCTCGCCCAGGTTCTTCGTTTTCTTGATGGCATCGACACGGCAAGTGCGAAAATCGAGTTTCAAGGCGGCGAACCGCTTTTGCGATTGGATCTGCTGGAGACGGTTCGAGAGTTTGCGCGGCGCAAATTCAAGGACGTAAGCTTCACCGTTTGCACCAATCTGCAGTCTGTTTCCGATGAAGCCTGGGCGTTTCTCGACGCTTCGGACACATTCGTTAGTACGTCGCTTGATGGCGAACTTTCGGCTCACCAACGGCAGCGGACAATCACCTCCGGCGACACCGAGCAGTTTGTTTCGAACCTTCGGTATGCGATCGGAAGGCTAGGGCAAGGGAAAGTGTCGGCGTTGCCCACGCTTGATGTCAACAATTTGCCAACCCCGAACCAAATCATTGGGACGTTCGGCGACTTCGGTTTTCGTTCCATTTTCCTCCGGCCAATCAACCATCAAGGTTTCGCTCGGAAGCGATACCAGACAATGGGCATGGATGAGCGATGGAACGACTATCATGGCCGATTCATCGATGCGTTGATCGAGCACAATTGGACAGCAGATTTCCCTGTCGAGGAATTCTATTTCACGCACTGTCTTCGCCGGGTGCTGCGCGGCGGCCATAACCACCATGTGGACCTTCGCAACCCGAACATCCTGGGTAAGGACTACATAGTCATCGATTTCGACGGCATGTTTTATCCGTCGGACGAAGCAAGGATGGTGACGAGAGTGGGGCAGATCGACCTGAGTGTCGGCAACCTTTGGGATGGCATCGATCAGGCAAAGCTGGATGTCCTGAATGAGGAAGCGACTAACTCGTTCCATCCCGATTGCATCCACTGTCCATATCAAGCGGCCTGCGGCATTGACGTGATCGACGACCTCTCCCGGTATGGTCGTATCGACGTGACGAAGCGTGACACTACCTTCTGCCGACGCCACACCGCGATCTTCGACAAGATATTCGAGCTGCTCTATTCGGATGACAAAAAAGCTCACAAGAGCCTTGCGGCATGGGCCGGAATTCCGGAGTTCGATCCTTCGCTGGCTCCGATACACAGATGATCGATTTGCGGCTCAAGATCGATGACGTTCCAATCGATCATCCAAGTATCGTTCGCCTGCGCACCGACACGGTGGAGAGTGAGCATGATGCCGCCCTGATCGATCGTGACCACGAGAGTCAAATCTTCGATCTCGCGGGCTATTCGCTTCGCGTTTACTGCGATCCCCGAACCGATCTCGACGGCGACGTGCTCCTTCTAGTACCTGGTCGAAACTCGGCTCATCGGTTGCTGCGAGCAGGGTCGAGGCACAACACCTTCCTGGTGACCGAGCAATGCGACCAGCTCTGCGTGATGTGCTCGCAGCCTCCGAAGAAATATCACGTTGACCTCTTCGACCAATTCACAGTCGCCGCCACCTTGGCCCCGGAAAACGCGCGCATCACGATATCTGGCGGCGAGCCGCTGCTGCACAAACGAAGACTGTTTCAATTCCTCGTCGCCGCTGCGAAGGCCCGACCGGATATCTCATTTCATGTTCTGACCAATGGCCAGTTTTTCGAGCCTGGCGACGTCGCCCTAATTGATGAGATCGGAAGAGATCGCGTGTTGTGGGGCATTCCGCTGTATGCGCCTCACGCCGCACTTCACGACAGCATCGTTGCGAAGCCGGGTGCGTTTGAAACGTTGTCGCAGAATTTCACGACGCTTATGAGGGCGGGAGCGGCCGTTGAGCTTCGGACGGTTGTCCTTCACCAGAATTGGGATGTGTTGCCACAGATTGCGGACTACGTCTCGACCCGGCTTCCATTCATTGATGTCTGGGCAATCATGCAACTAGAAAATATCGGTTACGGCAGAATGAATTGGGCGCATTCGTTCAAGGATACGTCGCTGGATTTCGGCAAACTGCGGAGCGCCATCAATCTCGCGATTGGGCGCGGTATTCACACTCTTCTTTATAATTTCCCGCTTTGCACGGTTCCCCCACAGTACCGGCATTTGGCACCAAGCACGATTTCAGACTGGAAGAACAAATTCCTGGAAGAGTGCGGCGAGTGTACTTTGCGCTCTACTTGCGGTGGTTTTTTTGAATGGTATAAAGCTGATCAGGGGTTTGGGGGACTGTCACGACAATGAAGAAGCGCAAGGTTTACCTGGTGCCGTCATTGATTGCGGCCGGGTTCATGCCGTCGAAAGGCGATGCAGCGCCACTTGTCGGCCTTACCAAAAAGAAGCCAGAACCCACTCTCTTTGAGCGGCTGCAGGTCAGGCAGGTCTACACCCTTGCAGGTCATAGCTCACATTCGAGCCACGCAAGTCACAGTAGTCATGCTAGTCACGCGAGCCATGCGTCAGGCTCTGGTGGCGGATACGTTGTGCCGCGCGGCGACTACAACAACAGCACGACCTATACGCAGCCCGACCCAACGCCGAGCTATTCGCCCAATCCTGGACCGGTCATCAGAAGTCTACCGACGACTCCTAACATACCGTCGACGACTTCGACTGGAAGCTATTCGACGGGGGTTGCCCCGCAGTCTTCCTCGGTGAATACAGCCCCAATGCCGCTGAAGACGTTGCCGGGCAACTCAGACAAATTTCGGCGTATCGTTATTCAGGTTCAGACCGCTCTGGTTGCCTTCGGCTATTTCGGCGGCCCGGTAACAGGGCAGGTCGACGCCGCAACGAGGGTTGGACTTAATAAAATGCAGGATGCCTATGGGCTGAAGGTGACCGGAACGATCACGCCTCAAGTTCTCACAGCTTTTGGTATTTCAACAAACTGATCCGATCAGGTCAGGGAGGGAGCGATGCGTTCGTCTGTTTTCATTTCCTGCCTGATTTCGTTGGCCGCGCTAATCGCAAGCCCCAGTCACGCAGCGATGAGATTTGCCCATGCGAAAGCGGCGAACAACGACATCTTGTTGATTCAAGGAACGTTCGAGCCGAGCGATCTTCCTGATAAGCTCGAAGCCGAAATCAAGAACAGCGCCCCGAAATTCGTCGCGTTCATTTCGCCGGGCGGTGATACAGATGCCGCGATTGGATACGGCCGGGCTATTCGTCGGATGAAGCTTTCGACGCTGCAAGTTTCGGGTTCGAAGTGCGAGGCTGCATGTTTATTCGCCTTTGCCGGTGGAGTGCGGCGTTTTGCGGAAGACGGCTCGATGGTTGTTGATCGAACACTTCTCTCGCCGGGAAGCTCGGGCCCGCAAACAGGCACCGATAGATACAAAGCCTACTTTGCGGACATGGGCCTCGACTCCACCTTGTTCACGTTTGTCACCAATCTGACCGACGGCGATCGACGGGTGCTGTCGCTGATCGACATGGCTGGCTTTGGTCTCGTGACGGGGCAGCCTACCCCCTATCTGGCACCGACGGCGGAAGAGACTGCCGTATCCAACGAGGCGCCCTCGACAGCATTGAACGAAGCCGCGCTACAGTTTTTCCTGGAAACACAGCGGACCTGGTCGACGAACGAAGGAATGTCCTTCCTCGCGAACAACTACGGAGATCCCGTTGTCTATTACGGCTCTCGGCGCTCGAAGGCAGACGTCCTAAACGAGAAGCAACAGTTCGCTGAGCGGTGGCCTGTGCGCATTTATGCCGTTCGGTCTGGCACAGCACACGCAGCATGCTTTGATATCTGTACCGTCTTCGCTGTAGTCGATTGGTATACCTACAGCCCCGCCCGTAAAAAATCGTCGTCTGGCGCGGTAAATGCAGCGATGACATGGGACCCCGCGACCCACAAAATTCTGGCGGAGAATGGTAAGATCACGATCAAGGACAGCTCGGCGGCTGGACCGGATCGGATTATTCGTCGCTGGCTGACCGACAACGCTGCGTGCTCGTTATCGTACGCGCAGGACGCTTGTAATTCACAAGCACTGCTTCTTACGGAATTGACCAACAGCGGCTGGTGCCGCAAACCCGATGCGACTTGGGGGCCGTGCACTCCTCAATAAGTCCGACCACCGGACTGGAAGGTGTTTTGCACCTTGGGCGTGGTTTTTTGACGCGAAACTGGCCGTTGACCAAGCAGCTCCTTCGGTACCCATCCCATCGCTGACGGACCACCAGAGACATGGACCCATCCGCTTTCCGTCTCAAGGATGGCAAGCAATGCATTCTGACCGACTGCGCCGACCGGGATGTATTTTGCACCGGGTCCATCCCTCAGTTGGAAGGGCTGCTTCATGTAGGCAAACTTTGGCTCCGGTGGGGCGATGTAAGGCGGGGCGGGCGGCTCTGATGCCGCGTCCAATCTAGACGCGGCGGGCGCGGTCGCGGCTGCCGCAAGCGCCTCGAAGATCCTAGGATCGGGTGTCGGCTCCTGATCTGCCCCAAGGGAGGCAGGTGTCGAAAATGCCGGATCATTTACTGTCGCCGTAGCGTCAACGTTCGGTGCCTGGACTACGACTGCCGGCATACCGGTTTCCGAAGCAGATCCAGAAGGGGTTGTGGCAGGGGTCACCATCGTCGACGGTGATGGTGACCCTTGTGCTGAACCGGCAGCAGAGGACGCGGGCCTGCGCGGCGTTGACGATGACGATGCGATTTGCCCTGAACTGGTGGGAACAGTGGCCTGGGTTGTGACGGGCCTAGTCGATTTCTCCGCGTTTTGAAGTGCGGCAATAGCAATAGGAAGTCCAAAGATGCCCCCAATGATGAGGGCTATGGCAGGTACAGCGCTCTTTCGTCTCTGTTCATCCGGCGTAGGCGAACTTGGTGCCACCGGTGGCGATACTGACGTCGCGGCCGATGGGATCGCTTTCAGGGCTTGTGCAGCCTCCATCTTTGCCTTCGCTAAAGCTTGGAGAGCGGCGACGAAACTCGCCAGCTTTCCCACTTGCGAAAATTCCAGTACCTCGTTGAGACCGCTGTCGCTTTGCAGATGAAGGGTATCGTACAGACAGACAGGCAGCTGGCGGTTGTTCCGAAAACGCTGATCGGGCCCGCCATTCTTGTTGGGGTGCTGCCAAGTGCGGTCGACGACCTTGGCGTCATGAGGGACATGACCATCTTCGATAAACCGTGACGCTTGCCAGCGAGCGCGGAGATCAGAATATGACATTGCACCGAAGCGCGAATTGTGGGCGACCAAAGCAACGTCTGGCATGAAATAAATTATCTGCTTGCCGACATGTATCGAGGGCGGTGTGATGTTGCTCTTGATAACCTTCGGCAAAGCGTAGACGAGCTTCGTGGCAGTTCGCTTCACCAGGTGGGATGCGCCTGCATTTCTTTTCCAGGTCGTTAGATCGTTGATCGCACCGCCAGCCTCGATATGCCATTTCCCGGCACAAGAACTCAAATTGTCGAACGCCGCAATCGTTTCCTTGTACGCCTGCTCGACCGGACCATCGATATCATAGAAGAGAACTGTCGATCGGCGGTACGAGTCGAGCCACGACCCTACCGCCCAGGCGGGAAGGGTCGCGATCAGGACCCAAATCCCCACTGGCGGCGCTTTCGCCAGCACAAGGATGCCGAGGAGAGCCGTGAGCCATCCGAAAAGAGCCGACAACCGCCATTGATTGGCCTTCGCGTTGATTTCGTCCAACACCTCGCCGAAGTTCTCGTCGCGCATCAACAAGACGTCGCCGGACTCGAACTCGATCATGTTGACCGCAGGCACTTCAAAAGTGACCTGAGTGGGCGGTGGCTCGCTCACAGCCCTCTGTCGACGTTGGCCAGCATTGCCAAGTGACGCTCGATAATACAGTCCGCCTCGTCCGGCATGGATATAGTGGCCCCGAGGTCCGGTGCCGACCCTTAAGCCCTTCGCGCCGACAGAGACGCCGATACCTCCTTGAGAAAAATTAAACCGGAATGGTCCCGCTTTGACTGACTTGCGTATATAGAATGGCACCTCACGCCCCCAGACCCATTGCAACGTGGATGTTACACAGATTTTCTGGCTGCAATGAAGAATTTTGTGGCTTTGCATCCCGTTGTATTCGCCGAACGATATCCAACAACAGCTCATAACGGCAAAGCAGCCGAAACAGTTCTACCAGCGGCGTTAAGCGCCTATGCGCCCGCATTCCGGGTCATTCCAGCCCAATCCACAACTACCCGAAAGCGGACACCGGGTTGATTGTCCGTCGGCCCACAGCGGTTGCTACCGGCTGCCTTCATCATCGCGCTATTGTTGACCGTTTCCGTGGGAGCGGCGGCTTTCTCGTTGGTCGAAGGAGGCCCAGTGATAGCGGTCAGGTCTTGAGGTGTTCGCCATCTGGGCACAGGGTATTAGCCGTCCTCGTCCACGTTGACGCACCATCCTTTGACCTGGTGGGTCGTGAAACGGGGCTGCTTTCCGGTGACCTTCATCGCTTCTCGCTCTTGACCTTTCTGGCTGCGGCGGGTTCTCTCATTGGTGGAACGATGGGGATACGGCGAGTTCATTCGCCTCCAACGCTTGAAATTCAGCGGCAACTCTCGGATAAACGGCTTCGCCGTTCTCGGGGGATTCCGTGGCTGATCCGAAAAAATCGCTGATGTCAAAGTTCGACAGCCAGAAGCGCTTTGCGAATTTTGGCCCCGTCATCGTCAAGGCGAAGATAAACGGCTTTCGCGGCGTGAATGCCGAAATCAATTTTGAATATCCTGTCACCGCCCTATCTGGCTTCAACGGTTCAGGAAAGAGCACCATCGGGCAGCTCCTCCTTTGTGGATACAAGAAACTGCCCACGGCCCTGAACGCCAAGCGGTACTACGTGGTGAACTTCTTCCCCGTATCAGCAGCTGACCCGACGCCCTTCACAGATGAAGCATTCATCTCATTAAGCTACCAAACGGATAAGCCGGGTGTCCTTCAGGAGCTGACCGTCTCGCGAGCCTCGACAGAATGGTCTGGCTACAAGCGGCAACCCGAGCGGAACACGGAGTACGTAGGATTTACGGTCTACATCCCCAAAGTCGAGCGTAGAGACCTGAGCATCTATAACGCCAAGAGTATGTTGCTCGGGGCGCGAACCGATCTGGCGGACGCCGTAACGCGCGTGAGCCGGATTCTCGGATCGCCTTATGACGACGTCTATTTTCAGGATGTGGCGGCCCACAAGAAGCAAGGGCAGCTCGGAGTGGCAAGCCGGTTTGGCGCCAACTACTCCGAAAATAACATGGGCTTTGGCGAGGGAAGGGTGGTTTATACCGTCCGGCTTCTCGAAACGTGTCCGGCGCAAAGCCTCATAGTCTTGGAGGAGCCTGAAACATCGCTTCACGAGAGCGCCCAATACGAGCTTGCTAAGTATCTGATTGATGTGTCTGACCGCCGAGGACATCAAATCATTTTTTCCACCCACTCAAGTGCCATGATGAGTGCGCTTCCTCCGGAGGGCCGCAAGCTGCTGGTGAGACGGGGTGATGGTGTGACGGTATACGACCGGGTTTCGTCGTCGCGAATAAAGACAGCCCTCTCGGCCGGCGAGAGCGGTCACTCTGTAATCTGCGTAGAAGACGATTTTGCGCAGTCGCTCCTCCGCGAGATTCTCCGCCGCTATAACAAGGATTTGTTGTCTTCGGTGTCCGTAATTCCCTTCGGCGACACCAAGGCAGTTAAGGCTGCGAAAGATGCAATCCAGAAAGCGGGTTACAAAGCAATCGCTGTTCGCGACCCTGACAAGGGCGATCACAAGGCGGATTTGATTTTCAAACTGCCCGGCCAGTTGCCTCCAGAAATGGAGGTCTTCAACAATCTCAAGGTGAGACAGGCGCTATTTGATGCCTACGGCGTGGACTTCGCACAGATACTGGTCGCCAATCCAAACCTAGATCACCATCGCTACAGCCTGAATTCCTGCGACAAGGCCCAAGTCTCTCGAGAAGTGTTGGAGAGTGACTGCATACGCTCGTTTCTTGACGATGTTGGTGACGTCTGGTTCGCGGAACTTTGCAGCGATATCGAGAACGCAATTCATGGATAGCGAAAAGCCCCGAAAGGCCCTGCGGTCGATCCTGCTTATTTCGCGACGGAGACGAAGAAGCTCCTATCATCCGGGCGCTGCTGCTCGTCCGTGAAGGCCAATTGTCAAGCGAAGCGAGGAATTGACCCCCTTCATTGATTGATTGTTTCGTTTGTTTCAAGCATCGATCCGGCCTTCTGCAGAGGGCCGGAGCGATGCTTTTCGCGAAGCCGGTAGCTGTCGCCCCGGATGGTGATCACCGTGGAATGATGAAGCAGACGGTCCAATATCGCCGTTGCGACCACAGGGTCGCCGAAGACGCTCCCCCATTCTCCTACCGAGCGATTGGAGGTGATCAGGATCGATCCCTTTTCGTAGCGCCGGGACACCAGTTGGAAGAACAGGTGCGCTGCATTCGCCTCGAAGGGAAGATAGCCGAGCTCGTCAATGATCAGTAATTTCGGACGAGCCAGGATCGCCAACTGCTTGTCGAGCGAGCCGGCGATGTGGGCCTTGGCCAACATCGCCACCAGCGTCGCGGCTGTGACGAACTGCACGTTGTAGTTCTGGCGGATCGCCTCGCGACCAAGACTGACGGCAAGATGGGTTTTACCTGTGCCAGGAGGCCCAAGGAACAGCACCGTGTCCCCGTGAGCGATCCCGCGACAGGTCGCCAGTTCCCTGATTTGCCCATGATCAAGCGACGGCTGCGCCTTGAAGTCAAAACCGTCGAGTTCGCGCACGAACGGGAACTGCGCCAGCTTGCTCGACATGGAAGCTGCCCGTGCGCTATCGCCCCCAAAGAAGCCACCGCAAGCAGGCCGACCACTTGTTTTGCCGGATAATTGAGTTTCACAGTAAGCCCACGGTGAAGGCCGTCTTGCGATAGAGGGCTTCTGACTGCCAGTCCTAGTGGTAACACTAGGAGTAGTCATATGACGAAGCATCCAATTGAGGTGATCACGTCTGTAGAGCGCCGTCGGCGCTGGTCACGCGAAGATAAAGAG
>NZ_NWSV01000056.1 GCF_002531935.1 Rhizobium chutanense
TCTGGTCCCTTTCCCAGCCAGGAAAATGCACCGGAAAACTCTAACCAAAATTGGTCCAGTTTGAAGGGTTCAGATCAGCATCAGCCGCAACTTTCTACCAGCGCCGTCGCTTATCCGATCCGACGACCATGTCTATTTTGTGGGGGAGAACGGTGTTGCCGGTGGTCATGTTGGCGATCGGTGCTTGTACGTTCGCAGGCCTGTCCACGTTTCAAAGCATATATGCCGAAACGCGCGGACTCTCACCGAATGTCTTCTTTCTGACATTCACCGTCACGACTGTCACATTGCGATTCTCCGTCGCGGGTATGATCGGTAAGTTGCCGCTTGGGCGCCTAGCACTCACCCTCTTCGTGACGACACTGATTGGGATCGGACTTTTGGTTTTGAACCCGGGAAGCGAGCTGCTGTACGTCGTCGCCACCGTTCTCTTTGCGATAGGCTACGGTCTCACTTATTCGACCTTGAATGCGATGGTGGTGAACCTCGCTGGCGAACGTGGTCTGTCAATCTCAACGGCCTCCCAAGTCTTTACACTCGCTTATTTTCGTGGGTTCGTTCGAATTCCCGTATCTCGGTGGCACATTAATTGCTGTTTATGGCATCGACGTTGCCATGCTCGTGATGGCGGGTCTGGTCGCTCTCAACATCGCAATCGCCAGTCAGACATTGTGGAGGGCGGTGTAGGAGACAGACGTCCTTCGATAATGATTTCCGTATCGCTGCCCACGTGCCCGCCCAACCAAAGGAAGTGTGTTTATGCAAGTGCTGGATCTCATCGGTATAGGCATCGGACCCTTTAATCTTAGTCTTGCAGCACTCGCGTGTCCGACGCCGCTGCGCACTGCCTTTTTCGAAAAGGAAAGCGGCTTCGATTGGCATCCTGGGCTGCTGCTGCCCAACAGTCGCCTGCAGGTATCTCCGCTGAAGGACTGTGTGACACTTGCAGATCCGACCAGTCCGTTTTCGTTTCTCAACTACCTCGCGGTGCATGGACGGCTGTACAGCTTCGTAAACCGGTGCGACGCGACCACGTCGCGAAGAGAGTTCACACAGTATTTCCAATGGGTTGCGCATCAGTTGCCACAACTCCGGTTTGGGGAGGAGGTTACCGACGTAACCAGATTAGACGAGGGTTACCGCGTGACGACGACTCGAGATCACTACCATGCACGCTCAGTTGCGATTGGCGTCGGTGTCGTTGCAACAATTCCCGAATGCGCCAAACCTTGGCTGGGCGAGAAGGTCTACCATGTGGCGAGCTATCTGGATCGGCCACAAATCGACATCGGTGAACGCGTATTAGTCGTTGGTGGGGGGCAGAGCGGTGCGGAGGTTGTTGAACACCTATTGGGCAGTCCGGGTATCGGTAAAATTACATGGGTGACGTCACGCGGGAACCTGTTCACGAGGGATGACAGCTCTTTTATCAACGTGTCATACACGCCGTCTTACAGCCAGCGCTTTCATTCGCTGCCACTTAAAAAACGTCGCACTATTGTCGACGACGAAAAACTCACCAGTGACGGCATTTCAGCAGAATTGAGCAACCGCATTTACGAAACTATCTATCACCGCAGCGCGACTGGCAATATTGACGATGTCATTCAACTGCTACCCGCAGTCGTCATGAAGGAGTTGTCTCCTCATGCGGACGGTTGGCACGCGCTGTTGGCTTCGCACGGCACCTGTCAGCGACCGACTGTAGTGGCTGATCGGGTCGTACTCGCCACCGGTTTCGAGCCTCGCCCGCTAGCGTTTATCGATCGCCTATTGGCTTCCGCTTCTATGGAAGGCGGTCTGCCGGTCGTGAAGGACGATTACTCCGTTCAATTCGAGGACAACGCCCCCGGCCAGGTATATCTGCAAAACCGATCCCCAGTCCAAAGTGGCTTGCAGAGTGTGAATCTATCGCTCGTCGCCTACCGAAACGGTCGCATCATCAATAGCCTGCTTCGGCGTGAATACTATCTGAACGTCCCAGATCGGCCGATCCTTGGGTGCCTAGGTTTACTTCCCGCTCAAGAGACACAAAACGCAAGATAACACTCCAGTGCAGTGCAGCTCGGGGCGCCTGCTCACGACGCAGCTTTACCAGGCGGCTTTAAATCTAAAAAGGAGTTACACATGTTAACCAAAGAACAAAAATCAACATGGGATGACGTTGGATACATTAGGATTGAGTCATTTCTCGATCTAGAAAGCCGAGATAAACTTTCAGCTCTTGTGGCTGATGTTTCGTGCTGGGAGACAAGTGAAGACAAATGGCTGATATGGTTCGAAAAAACAACTGACGGTAGGAGGATCATTTCGAAGGTCGAGAACTTCCTCGAATTTAACGCCCCCCTGCGTGATTTACTGCTGGCTGACCACCGTATCGAGTCGATCGTCGAAGAGTTACTGGGGGAAAATGCCCGCATGCTCAAAGAGTTGCTGATCTTTAAGTACTCCGACAGCGGCGGCTATCGCCCGCATCAGGACATCTACCATATCCCACATAAGCTACCAGACCGGATGGTGCACGCGATTGTTGCAATAGGCATCGACGATTCCGGCCCAGACAACGGAGGGCTTTTCTTCAGCCCCGGGAACCACAAAAAGGGCGTGTTCCCAATGGACGCCGGCGGCGTAATGTACCCCGAGGTCGCGGACAGGCTGGCCTGGGAGCCCGTAACGTGGAAGGCCGGTGACATTTTCATCTTTGACGACTATGCCCCACATTACTCAAAGCCCAACAAAAGTGAAAATTCTCGAAGGGTGATTTATCTCGTGTTCCAGCGTGCCTCAACTGGTGGGCCAACGAGGGCCGAATACAACAAACTGAAACGCGCCTACAACCCTCCCGAGGGCAAGGTCTCCAACATCGACGAGCTCAAGCCGCCGAACGGCATTTTCTATCGCGATTGAAGGCAGAGGACAGAGGCAAACATGTATACGAAACAGATCGACCGCTCAATCATGCGCCAGGAGTATGGCGTTCTGGTGTGCCGGTTACTTGAGCATCTACCGCAGGCAGTCGCAACGGCTTTCGGCACATCGATTGTGGAGGTGGTACCTGGCGATGCGGTCGATCTTCATTCGCACCCAGAGCACGAACTCTGGGTATTGATCTCGGGCAGCGGCGTGTTTCAATCCGATGGAGAAACCTCCGCAGTCAGTGGGGACACGATGGTCTATATAGCGCCGCACCAAAAACACGCGATCAAAAATAGCAGCCCTCAAACCAGCTTAAAGTTCCTTTCGATATGGTGGGATTGAATTGAGAGCAAACCAACATACTTTTTTTGCCTGCTCGGCGCCGCCGTGCCCGAACGGCAAGCTGCATCTTGGGCATATAGGTGGCGTGTACCTTCTCGCCGACGTGTTCGTACGCTACCACCGCATGGTAGGCAACGCGGCCTATCACGTGACAGGTGCGGACGAACATGGCACTTACACGCTGGTGAAAGCCCGAAAGCTTGGCAGGCCGGTTGATGACGTCGCACACATGCACATTGAAGAAATTCTGCAGTGTCTGCGGTCAGTTGATATTGAACCGGACGTATTTGTAAGGACTTCAAGCGAAGACCACAAAGACCGCAGCTTGGCGATCTACGACCAACTAAGAGCGTCCGGCTACGTTGAGCTGCGCGACGGAGAGCAACTGTATTGCGGGACGTGCGAAGAGTTCGCCGCAGACTCACTCGCGGTCGGAGAGTGTCCAGCTTGTAACGCGCCAACAGATAGTAACCTTTGCGAAGATTGCGGCTCGGCGCTGCAACACAATCTACTACGCAACCCGATTCACACGACATGCGGCCAGAGCCTTATCTTGCGCCCGATTCGACAGGTTCATTTTGAGCTTGAAAAATTTGCTCCGGGGCTCGATCACGCCATTGAGGCGAGCGGATGGCCGGAATCCATAAAGCGCAAAGAACTTGACTGGCTACGGTCAAAACTGATGGCATTGCCGATGTCGCGGCATTTCGACCGTGGTGTGACTTTGAACTACCCGGTGGAGAGGCCAAACTTTAATGACTTGGTTTGAAGGATTGTGGTGCTATGAGACAGGAATCGAACGCCTCTGCAAGCAAAATGGCGCAGATCTCGATGACACTATGCGCAACGCGAGCACGAGACTCGTATTCTTCATGGGTCAGGATAACCGGTTTTATTACACGATCGGCGTTACTGCTAGTTTGTTCTCGCGCGGTTATGCGATTCCATACAACCATGCAATTCAGGACTTTTATAAGCTCGAAGGCGCGAAATTTTCTACTAGCCGTGACCACGCTGTGTGGGCTGACGAGGTGGCAGCAGATATCGACACGAACGTGCTGCGCTACTATTTGGCTAGCCTCGCCAAGCCATTTGGCGCAAACGACAACGATTTTCTGATCGAGGGGCTGCTTCAGACCGCGGCTAGAATTCGTGCTTTCGAAACGGCTTTGCGCAAGTACGCCGGATGTAACGAGACGCTGACGGCCGACAAGCTGACAGTCGAGCAGAACCACAATGTTAAACGATATTCCGAAGCGGTGCAGGACTTGCGCGTCTGGGATGCCATGGACGCCATAGACGCCTTTTTCGACGTTGCGTCTTTTTCAAGGGCAGATACCTCAGTCAGCGCAGCGGAAGTTTCCGTATTTCTAAGCCTTCTTAATCCTGTGACCCCGATGCTTGCGGCGCGGTATGGTGCTTTCTTTTTCGGAGCCGGATGGCGGCCGGGGCTCGATGGCGGCACTATCCGGCCAAGCACCGGCTTACGCAAACCGGTTGATTTCCCATTGTTTAGCGACCCGATTCCGGAAGCCTTCATAGAGGCTTATGAAAGACGATTTAGGCAAGTCCGGCCGAATTCTTAGCTTTTAATGACGGCAACCGCTTTGACGATCCCGAGGCGAGTAACGCGGACGCCGACCGGATGACGGCATCTCGATAGCGGAGAACGCAAGGCGGCAGTCGGGCGACCTACTTCGTTCCGAAAGGCCCACGACGGCTTTCTGGCGTGCGACGGCGTCGCGCTTGGCGGCGGGCCTTTCTATTTTTTTAAGGAGCTCGGGAAGTGGGGCCGTATCCAGGATCTGCTCGGCGAGCAGTCTCTTCAGTGTGGCGTTCTCTTCCTCAAGCGCCTTCAGGCGCGTTGATCTTTTCATCACAAATTACTGGCACGCCACCAATATCTTGAACATGCTTCCAAACAGAAGGAGCCCGCCAGTCGATAGCCAGCGTACGGCAAAGCCTCTCCGGTATCGCGATATGATGAACCTACTTCCGCCCATCCGTTCACTAGCATTTCATGTCGCTCGGTGACGCCGCTCCACATCGCCTATTGCTAAGGTGCCATTCGATATTTAAAGTGGATTATCTGCAACTATAACGTCTATCGTAACTATGCGGCCTACTTAATTGATCACCAAACTAACCTAAGCCTTTTTGACGAACCTTCATTGGATCTATGCTGGAAGGTTCTGTACTGGAAAAATCGATTGTTTGGATATAAAATATCCGTTGTTTGGATGTGACTAAAGATGCGTTTCAAGGGCCTTGATCTAAACCTGCTCGTTGCATTGGATGCGCTCACGACCGAGCGCAACCTAACGGCTGCCGCACGTAGTATCAATCTAAGTCAACCAGCAATGAGTGCCGCCATTGGTAGGCTTCGGGACTATTTCCGCGACGAATTGTTTACAATGAATGGTCGAGAACTTCGGCTGACGCCCCGTGCCGAAGGACTTGCCTCGGCAGTGCGTGAAACTCTCTTGCAGGTACAATGCTCAATCATCTCTTGGGAGCCGTTTAACCCGTCGAAGTCTGACAGATGCTTTAGAATAGTTCTGTCCGATTTCATGATGCTGATATACTTCAATAAAATCATTGAGCGAGTTGCTCGAGAAGCGCCCGCAGTCAGCTTTGAGTTGCTGCCTTTGGATAGTGATCCGTACGAGATGCTTAGCCGCGGTGACGTCGACTTCCTCATCGTGCCTGAATTTTTTCTCTCGGGCGCACACCCGAGCGCAAAACTGTTCACAGAGAAGTTTGTATGTGTAGCCTGTTCGACAAATGTGGACCTACCTTCAGCGCTGACGATCGAGCAATATGTCTCCACGGGACACGTCGCTGCCGCGTTTGGGCGCTTTTTGAAGCCATCGGTCGAGGGCTGGTTCTTGCTCGAGAATGGTATTCAGAGGCGGGTGGAGGTCGTCGTGCAAGGGTTTAGCTTAATACCACCAGTCCTGCGTGGCACGAACCGCATAGCTAACCTACCGCTTCGCTTAGTCGAGCATTACGAAAGTACTTTCCCTTTGCGGATCATCAACCTTCCGTTACCGCTCCCCGTCTTCACAGAAGCTGTTCAATGGCCAGCGCTCCATAATGCCGATCCAGGGAGCATCTGGTTCAGGGAGATATTGGTTGAGGAAGCTTCCCGTATGATGTCCTCCAACGCACCTAAAATACATGGGTTGCTACAACAATCCGGTTCCTGACCAAGGTTCCTGCTTGAGTAAGATCCGCCCGAGCCCGAATAAGTTCAACAGCCACCAAAGAGGCTTTTCAAAGGTATCCATCCGGGGAAGGCCGCTGACCTTGCCCCCAAGTTTTATCCAGTTTTGAGTTCGCTCCGACGGTTTTGGGTTGCTGTATTTGCGGCGGTAGCGGCGGGTTGCGGTGCGGAGCAATTGTGGTCCCCCAGCACCCTTCGATTTGCCGCCGAAGGTGCTAGACAGCACGTCGCGCAATCGTCCGAAGGGCGGCCGATCGGCGACGGGCGTAGCGCTCAGCTTCGTCGATAAAATGGCCTGCGGGTCACTCACAGGTGGTGCCGTCTTCAGCTAATCGGCCGCGTCGCGGGTCGTCGCTCCCAATGCAGCCCAGCTTCCTAGGTTTCAGGATGGTCACGGCAATCGCGCTGCCTCCTGAACCATTATATCTCGCATCCAGATATTTGCCGGATCTTTGTCGTGAAGTACCGGCCATTGGACTGCCTCGGTGAATGTCGGCAGCGCTATCGGGGGCGCAGTCATCCGCAATGGTATCGTGTCCTCAAAAAGCCCAACTAGTCGGAACGGAACGGTTGCGATGCGATCGGTGCCCATTAGGGCGGCGGGGATCATGCTAAAGCTTGAAACAACGACTTCGACCCGCCTCTTGAGGCCATGCTCCTGCAAGAAGCAATCTTCTATGGTAGGCTGCTGCGTCCGACCGAACCTAACTACCGCGTGCCCCATTGAAGAATACTCCTCGGCAGTAAGGGCTTCCTCAAGTTGTTTGTTATTACTGCAGCCGACGCAAGTCAGTCGTTCCTGAAATAGATCTATCTTAGGGTGCGCGCTCGACATGAATAGCGGTGGGCTAATAAGGAAGTCTACGTCGCCGCGTCGCAAAAGCTCGTCTGGATTGTCAGTAAGAGGCAGCAAGTCAAAACTAATGCCGGGTGCTTCCCGCGCAAGACGCTCCAGTATCTTCTGAAAAAGAACAACTGTAACGAAATCGCATAAGCTTACTCGGAAATGACGATCTGATTGATCAGGAGTAAATTTATCCCAGGGTATGATATTGAGCCGAATATGCTGTAAAGCCTCACGAATCGCAGGCGCGAGGTCTTCCGCACGCGGAGTTGGAACGAACTCACGACCACGCATCGTAAATAGTTCATCGCGGAAATAGGAGCGGAGCCGGCGGACAGCTGCACTCATTGCGGGCTGGCTCAGATTAATGCTACGTGCCGCCGCAGTAAGGTTGCGCTCAATCATTAGTGCATCGAGCGCGACAAGGAGATTTAGATCGAGGCCCTTAAATCGCATATCTTTTAACTATCCAATAGTGCAGCCCATTCCACAATGGCTGTTCCTACGGCGATGGCTGAATTCGCCTTGACGCTCCTCAATCGATTTGAGGGCGCGGCCACAGAGACTTAATCTCTGTGATCGGAAAGCAACCTGAGGCCAGTCCAGATTAAGCCATAACTCCAGAGTGAACGCTCGTTGCAGTGTAATAGGAAGCCTCCAATGGCAAATCACCAAACGCCAGCTGGCAAAGAAGATAATTAGCACCTGCTTCCTCGACATGATCGAGAAGATCTTGCCTAACTGAAGCAGCAGTACCAACTACGCACAACTGACAGTCTACTGCTGCATCAAAATCCGGCGGGAGGTTCTGAGGAGTCTGTATCCCGTTAATCTCGTACAGAAACCTAAAGCTCCGAAGCCACCGTTGATAAGCCGGGGCCGCGAGCGAAATGGCATGCTTCGTCGTGCTGCCGGCCACCACCATTCGGACCAACCCAAGGAACGGCGCCCGTTTCCTGTCCCCGGCGGTACGTCTCTCGTGTGCTCGGTAGGCATCAGTGATCTGGCGAACAGCAGAAGCAGGGCCCCCGCAGGCAAGATTTGTATCGTTCTCAGCCGCCCAGCGCGCAACCTCAGGACGACTGGTTGTAATCCATGTCGGAGGCTGAGGACGTTGATGTGGCCGCAACATCAACGGGACTTTGTCTAGTTCAAAGTGGTCGCCTTTGTAGGAAAGAGCCTGAGCTCCTTCCTTCATCGCTTGGATGACGATCTCGCTGGCTTCGAGATAGCGCGATGTCGCCACCTCCTCATCAATACCGAAAAAGCTCCATTCGATTGGTAAGGAGCCGCGCCCCATGCCCAACTCGAGCCTGCCACCGCTCAGATGATCCAGCATGCAAATTTCTTCAAACGCACGTAACGGATGATAAAGGTTCAACAGCATAACCAAAGGACCGAGACGAAGATGCTGCGTGCGCTGAGCTACGCTTGCTAGAAATAGATTCGGCGAAGGTCCTCTGCCGTGGGGAGTACAGTGGTGCTCTGCGACGTGATATCCATAAAAGCCAAGGCGATCGCAGACCTCTGCCAACTTCATCCGATCTTCATACTGGCGCCCAATCTCCCTTCCGTCTTCGTCCAAATGGTCGAAGATACCAACCATCAGCTTTGCGGGAAGAGAGTTTGTCATTTAAATGTCTCCAAGTTTGGCGGCGAATTTTCGGTGACCAAGACCGGAGGGTGGCCCCGATGTCTTTCGCCAGGAATCATCGAAAAGCTGCTGGTTCTAAAAAACGATGCTGACGCCGATGAGCTAATCATAATGCTCACGTTGAAATGACATTGAATCATTCGTATTCATGTATGACTTCGCGGTGGGTAACACCCCATCTCGCATACCCACAGCTCCGTTCACTTTTGAGAAGCCAAGGATTGGCAAGATCGGATAGTGGTTGTTCAGCTTTTGTGGCGACCCAAATGTGTTAAAGCTGGTATTCGGTTTAATGCGACGAGGCTCCTGCAGTAGGCGAAGAAAGGACCCAGAGCTATGTCTCGGCGCTTGATTGGCAGACGAGAGCGCCTTCTGCAGTTCCACGTTGGCCATGTTCGTCTCCATTTACCGGCCAGGTCTGTGACCTTGCCCTCGGCTGCTCTCGGTGGAGCAACATCATGGGGTCCCCAATTCATAATCGAGGTGTTTAATAACATCCCATGGCTTCGTAAAATTGATTGTTTGTATGGCATTGATCCACCAGGTGAATAACCAGGAATCTTCACCGTCAAAGGGTTGCTGATCGAACTAGCATACGGTCGACCCAGGCGAGATCACGGCCCCTTCCGAAGGTGGAAGGATCAGGAGCCAGTGCGGTTTTGGCCGCAGCGCAACAGCGCCGATACCAGAAATAGATGTGACGCAGTTGGCTTCCGCGTCTTTCGTGCACGCTGTTGTATGTCCTTAACATTCCCCATCTTAACTTCATAGGATCACAGGTTTTACGATAGGGAAATTGCTCTCAACCCTTCAAACTGGACCAATTTTGGTTAGAGTTTTCCGGTGCATTTTCCTGGCTGGGAAAAGGAACGGAACACGATGAAGGCATCGCAGTTTTCGGACGCTCAGAAGGCGTTCATTTTGAAGCAGGGTGATGAGGGCGTCTCGATCGCGGAGATTTGTCGCAAGGCGGGGATCAGTCAGACGACTTACTTCAACTGGAAGAAAAAGTACGCCGGCATGTTGCCGCCAGAGATGAAGAGGCGCAAGCAGCTTGAGGACGGGAATTCGCGATTGAAGAAGATCGTCGCGGATCTGACGTTGGACCGTGAGATGCTGCAGGACGCCATCCGCCGAAAGCTCTAAGGCCTGAGGGGTAGCGGGAGGTGGTGTCATGTGCCGCGATTGGGCGATCTCGATCCGGCGTGCCTGTGGCGCGTTGAACTTCGATCGGTCGACCGATCACTACATCTCTCGCCGCGCCGAGGCCGGTCTAGACCTGTGAGCGCGGGTGCGCTACGGCTATCGTCGCGTGCATGTGCTTTTGGAACGCGAGGGTTGGGGCACCAACATCAAGCGAACCTATCGCATTTACAGGGACTTGGGACTGCAGCTGCGGAATAAGACTCGGAAGCGCCGTGTTAAGGCGAAACTTCGCGAGGATCGGCAAATGGCTGTCGGACCAAATGACGTGTGGGCGATGGACTTCGTGCACGACCAGCTCGCAACCGGAAAGAAACTGCGGGTCCTGACGGTGGTCGCCACCTTCTCACGCTATGTTCCCGCGCTTGATCCGCCTCACAGCTATCGAGGTGAAGATGTCGTGCAGACGTTGGGACGGGTGTGACGATTTTCGTTATAGTGCGCACTATGAGTCCGATTACGCAACATACGTATTGAACCCTCATTCTCTAATCGAGGCGCCGTTACGTGGAACCGCATTTCCTTTCCCGAAGAAATAACCTACCTCACGGCATCTCTATGAAAGGTGACGAGGCGTTAGGTTTGACTGGCCCGTCCACGCGTCTGTAACGGCTGCCCGATCTTCCAAAGCATGCTTGTGTCGATCTCAAGCTCGACTCCAACCTTGCCCGCACCTGTGACTACGGTAGGATAAGAAAAAAGGGCGGTGTCGATCAGTACAGCGATCTTCTGGAGACCGAATGGTGATACGCTTCCTGACGGGTAGCCGAAGAGATCGAGTACCTGTTCTTTCTGAGCAAGCTCGGCTCGTTTCCATCCATACGTGCCAGCAACCGCTTTCATGTCAATCTTTGAAGGTGATGGCAGCAAAACGGCACAAAGGTGGCGCGCAGGATGAGACCGGCGCATCACATCGTTCGCTTTCTGCTCGGCAATAATCATCGTCTTTGCAACGCGCCCCACGGGAACGCCGATAGCGGAGGCTAAATCGGAAGGAGATGTAATAGGGGTGGCGAACTCACTATAGCGCCACAATCGTACCGTCGACGCTCCGATCTGGTGCAGTTCAGCAAGTACGTTCGGATGAACGTCCAACATAGTCGTTTCCTTCCGGTTCACCTGGTAGGACGATCGAGGATAGCTGTTTCAGCGACTGCGAGTACAGCCCTCTTGCGAGTAAGTTTCAGGCGGTTCGCTCCAAAAGCTGCCTAATGCGGCGGCGACCCTCGTTCCCAAAAATACTGAAGTAAGCCTCCAGGCACTTATCGCTATCGAGCATGAAAGGAGCATCATATTTGGTGATATGCCGAATAGCCAAGGCTGGAACCGTTGTGTCGAGCGGTCGAAACATCCTGTTGTGCAAACCGGGCTCCGGGCAACCTGGATAAAATTCACCGATCATGAAACCTTCCTGAATGAAGTCGGGCTTCAGCCGTTTTTGCAGTTGACCAATCCTGATAATCTCTCCTTCATCCTGTATTCCAGGAAGGGCAATGATAATGGCCTTATAGATCCAGTCGCCCGTTCGATCGTTGAAGGACTTTACGGGTTTCATCTGGCTGAAGACGGCGAGCATACGCGCCAAATCGTTTTCGATTTCGTCAACTGCAACAGCTTGCGACGCGGCAACCCGTAAAAGCCCCTTCGTCAGAGCCTCGGGAACGAAAGGGCAAACGCTCCCGTCCCGACCTAAATGAGGATGTGGATTGGAGAGGAATTCTGAGGCATACCGAGCAAATTTCTGAAGAGCTGCGTTTGCATACTCATCATAGGCGTTGTATCCCGCATCAATATTCTTTTCCAGAATTTCGCCCACTGTCATCAATGGACCAATCGTCCCGAAAGGTTGGCTGTAATCTTTCCAAATTTCTTTATTCATTTCGGATCCCTGGTTCGAAAAGCCACGTGCAAAACGGAAGGTCGGGCTCTTGCATGCCAGCTCGGGCGGCGGGCGAGCTGGTCGGGGGCCAATCAAGAGACCGACCTTCCATCGGAAGCGAAGCTCCCGAATTTTTGGTAGCACTCGTAGTTACACTTGTGTAACTGTTTTTTTAAATGGATGTGAAAACAAGAGCGGGGGCTCGTGCACGATGAAGGTTAGTCTCACGACCGCCCGCAAATTCTTATATTCGTCGTAGTTATGAAGACATACATATGATAAATGTCGCCGCGATGGGATCCGGTAACAGGCTTTGGGTGAAAACAGAACGACCCATTGCGCAGAGGCGTGGCCGTGGCGAAGACAACACGAAGAGAAATATATACGCCAGAACAGATCGACGTCGGCGTAAAGCATAAGCTTGAGAAAATTGACTCGTTTTTGTCAGATCTCGTTAGCGAAAATTCCGAAGAAAAACTATTCCTGAGGAATATTCTTGGATTGATGCTTAAAGTATATCATATGGACGCCAATAACAAACCCATGACGAAGATGCAGGCGTGTCGCTATCTGCCTTTCAAAAACCAGACTGTTTGCCAAAAGTATGTCGAGGCAGCGCATTTGCGTGGGTTCATCGACATCACTCGGGATAAAACGGACAAACGGCGTCTGATTGTTGTTCCAAAGGAGCCGTTGGTTGTCTATGTCAATGAATATATAGCTGACTTCCTTGATGACTGCCGTAGAGCGATTGACAGTGCCGCTCAAGTAGCTACGCTTCCTGAGGAAGGGATGGCAACGGCAAGTTCTTCATCTATTGATAAATCGCCAGCGTCTTCTGGGGCACCTGTGGGTTCCTCTCAAAAGAGAGTCGATCGAAAAGCCAGGAAATTTTAGCGAGTTTTATTGTGGGAAAGCAAAAGTAAGAAGCCGGTCTCGCGCGCGTTTATCCTTTCATCAATCAAATGTTTCCTCCGTAAACAAGCTTCATCGAGGTAACCCGCTTCGCTTAACCGGCCTGACGGCCGGTGCAGGCGCTGCTAGGGGGAGCGGCTGTATCGTCGTTTCGGCCAAGAAACTGCGCGGGAAGTTCGGCGGCATCCTCAGCCTTATCACCTTGGCATTTACGCTATCTTTTTAGGCGAGGCGGAAACCGCTGACGCGGTCCTCCATCTCTTGGTCGAGACAGTGTGACCTGCCACTGAATTTTCATCCGGCGTCTGACCTGCCACTGAGAATTTCTGAACCGCTCCCAAACGTTGGACCACCGGATGCTAGAGTTTTCGGGCTTCATTCAGGGAGGCGGGCTGGTTGCGCCTCCCGA
>NZ_NWSV01000057.1 GCF_002531935.1 Rhizobium chutanense
AGCCCTCCCTCCGACGCACTATGACTTGTCAACCATCAACCCGGTTCATTCTGTCAGGGATCAGCCCGGGCTGTACCCGCACAAGACCCCTCCCCAACCCCTCCCCACAAGGGGGAGGGGCTAAGCCGGAGCGCTCGCCTTGTCCTACCGAAACGCCGCAGATATGGAAAACGGGTGCGGCAGGTTAAGCCCCTCCCCCTTGTGGGGAGGGGTTTGGGGCGGGGTCTTTTCCACCGACAAATTGCTCCCGCATCGCCTCCGCCGAGCGGCGCACCGCCTCGGCAACCTCCTGCAGCTGCTTGGCCATCGGCGTCGAATTGCGCCAGACCATGCCGATCGTTCGTGACGGCTGCGGCGAAGGGAAGCGGGAGATCGAGACATGGGCCGAGCGCGTTTCAACGGGAACGGCCATCTCCGGGATCAGGGTGACGCCGATGCCGGCGCCGACCATCTGGACGAGGGTGGAGAGCGAGCTGCCTTCCATGATTTCCCGCGGGCGGGCCGGCCCGACCTTGCAGAAGGACAGCGCCTGGTCGCGGAAGCAGTGGCCCTCTTCGAGCAGCAGCAGCCGCATTTCGCGCAGCGCCTCGCGCTCGGGCACGGGCTTCTCCCCATCCTCCTGCCGCCTGACCAGCACGAATTCTTCCCTGAAAAGTTCGAGTTCGGTGAGCGAGGGTTCCGACACCGGCAGTGCGACGATCGCCATATCGAGCTGGCCCTGCGCCAGTTCCTGAACCAGCTTGCCCGTCTGCGTTTCGCGCACCTCGATCTGAATTCCGGCGAAGCTTTTGTTGAGATCGTTTATAATCGCCGGCAGCAGGTAGGGCGCAATCGTCGGGATGATGCCGATGCGCAGGCGCGTGAGGAAGCTGTCGCGCGAGGCGCGGGCAAATTCCCCGAGTTCGTCCACGGCGCGCAGGATGTCGCGGACCCTGAGCGCGAAGGTCTGGCCGAAGGGGGTGAGCTTCACCTCGCGCGCGCTACGCTCGAAGAGTTCGCTGCCCAATTCCTGCTCGAGTTCTTTGATCTGCATGGAGAGCGCCGGCTGGGAGATGGCGCAGGCATCGGCGGCACGGCGAAAACGGCCGTCCCTTGCCAGGGCTTCGAAATAACGCAGCTGTTTCAGAGTCAGGTTCTTCATAAGCCCAGCTTATCGCAGCAATCAGTAAATCCAACTTAAAATTATTACATGCTTCCGATATGAAGACTGCAAGGGAGAGAGCGGGGCGCAAGCCCGGTTCATTTTCTTCGACGGGCAGACACATCAAAAGCAATGAAGGAGACGATCATGGACAACCCCACTGACAGCGCAGGCAAATGTCCTGTTGCCCATCACAAGGCTCCGACCGCACGGACGAACCGTGACTGGTGGCCGAACCAGCTGAACGTGCAGATTCTTCATCACGGCTCCGGCCGCGCCGACCCGCTCGGCCAGGCTTTCGACTATGCCGAGGAGTTCAAGAAGCTCGATCTCGACGCGCTGAAGCAGGATCTCACCGCGCTGATGACGGATTCGCAGGATTGGTGGCCGGCCGACTTCGGTCATTACGGCGGCCTCTTCATCCGCATGGCCTGGCACAGCGCCGGCACCTACCGCATCACCGACGGCCGCGGCGGCGCCGGCCAGGGCCAGCAGCGTTTTGCCCCGCTCAACTCCTGGCCTGACAATGCCAACCTCGACAAGGCCCGTCGCCTGCTCTGGCCGATCAAGCAGAAATACGGCAATCAGATCTCCTGGGCCGACCTTCTGATCCTCACCGGCAACGTCGCGCTTGAATCCATGGGCTTCAAGACCTTCGGTTTTGCCGGCGGCCGCGCCGATGTCTGGGAACCGGAAGAACTCTACTGGGGTCCCGAGGGCACCTGGCTCGGCGACGAGCGCTACAGCGGCGAACGCGAGCTGGCAGAACCGCTCGGCGCCGTGCAGATGGGCCTGATCTACGTCAACCCGGAAGGCCCGAACGGCAATTCCGATCCGCTGTCTTCGGCCCGCGACATCCGCGAAACCTTCGCCCGCATGGCGATGAACGACGAAGAGACCGTGGCACTGATCGCCGGCGGCCACACCTTCGGCAAGACGCATGGTGCCGGCGACCCGTCCCTGATCGGCGCCGAGCCGGAAGGCGGCGCGATCGAGGACCAGGGCCTGGGCTGGAAGAGCTCGTTCGGCACCGGCGTCGGCAAGGATGCCATCACCGCCGGCCTCGAAGTCACCTGGTCGCAGACGCCGACCAAGTGGAGCAACTACTTCTTCGAAAACCTCTTCGCCTTCGAATGGGAACTGACGACGAGCCCGGCCGGCGCCAAGCAGTGGCAGGCCAAGAACGCCGAAGCCTCCATTCCGGATGCCTATGACGCTTCGAAGAAGCACCTACCGACCATGCTGACCAGCGATCTGGCGCTGCGCTTCGATCCGATCTACGAGAAGATCTCGCGCCGCTTCCTCGAAAATCCCGATCAGTTCGCCGACGCTTTCGCCCGCGCCTGGTTCAAGCTGACCCACCGCGACATGGGCCCGAAGGTCCGTTACCTCGGTCCGGAAGTTCCGGCCGAAGACCTGATCTGGCAGGACGTGATCCCGGCCGTCGACCATCCGCTCGTCGACGACAAGGACATTGCCGACCTCAAGGCGAAGGTGCTGGCGACCGGCCTTTCCGTGCAGGAACTGGTCTCGACCGCCTGGGCGTCGGCCTCGACCTTCCGCGGCTCCGACAAACGCGGCGGCGCCAATGGCGCGCGCATCCGCCTTGCCCCGCAGAAGGACTGGGAGGTCAACCAGCCGGCCCAGCTCGCCAAGGTTCTCGGCACTCTCGAAGGCATCCAGAAGGACTTCAACGCCGCCCAGACCGGCGGCAAGAAGATCTCGCTCGCCGACCTGATCGTGCTCGCCGGTGCAGCCGGCGTCGAGAAGGCGGCGGCAGCCGGCGGCAACGCCGTCAGCGTGCCGTTCACGCCGGGCCGCGCCGATGCCTCCGAAGCCCAGACCGATGCGCATTCCTTCGCCGCGCTGAAGCCGCGCGCCGACGGTTTCCGCAACTATGTCGGCGGCCGGCAGTTCATGAAGCCGGAAGAGGCTCTCGTCGACCGCGCCCAGCTGCTGACGCTGACCGGCCCCGAGATGACCGTCCTCGTCGGCGGCCTGCGCGTACTGAAGGCCGGCAATCCCGAGCACGGCGCCTTCACCTCGGCCCCTGAGACGCTGACGAACGACTTCTTCGTCAACCTGCTCGACATGGCGACGCAATGGGTTCCCGCCGCCGGCAAGGACGGCGTCTATGAAGGCCGCGACCGCAAGACGGGTGCTGCCAAATGGACCGGCACCCGCGTCGACCTGATCTTCGGCTCGCACTCGCAGCTGCGCGCCTTCGCCGAAGTCTACGGCCAGGCCGACGCCAAGCAGAAGTTCGTCAAGGACTTCGTCGCCGCCTGGAACAAGGTGATGAACGCCGACCGCTTCGACCTCGTCTGATCGGTCAGCATTTCGCCCGGGCGCAGCCTCGGCTGCGCCCGGGCATTCTCTTTCAAGTGCCTTCGAATGGAACCTGCGCCGGCGTCACTATTTCTGCCGGAGCCGCAGTGTCAGGAAACCGGCAACGAATGCGGCAGCCATGCTGAACAGTATCGGGCCAAGATAGCTGCCGGTTTTATCGAAGACGACCCCCGCCATTGTTGGCCCCAGCAAAGCAGCCAGACCCACAGCCGTATAGAGATAGCCCAGTATCGTTCCGATATGACGGGTGCCGAAGAGATCGGCGGCAACGGCCGGATACAGGCCGACGCAGCCGCCATAACTCATGCCGAACGACAGAGCGAAAAGCACCAGCATGGCCATGCCGTTGGCAACGGACCATAGGAGGAATGAGCCGGCAACGGCAAAGGTAAGGATCGCCAAAAGGCGCAAGGAACCGATGCGGTCGCCGAGACCGGCCAGCACGAAACGTCCAAAGATATTTCCGATGCCGATAAGCGCGATAAGGATTGTACCGCTTTCGAGCGACAGACCCATGTCGTGCGCCGCCGGAACGATATGGACATAGGGAATGAATGTGCAGAACGACGCCAGGATCAACATGACGTAGAACAGGCGGAAACGGCCATTGCGCCATGCTGTGAAAGGGGTGAGCCGATCGCCGGATCGCAGCTCCGAAGCAATGCTGTCGTCTTGACGTTTGCGCACCAGCATCGCTGCCGGCAAACCGATTGCAGCAATGACAACCGCCAGACCGATGAAACATCCACGCCAACCAAGCCCGGAGACGAGCCGGCCGATCGTCAAGGGCAGTAAGAGCGTGCCGAGGCCGATCCCGGCCGTGGCAATGCCGGACGCGCGGCTCCGCTTGAGGATAAACCAGGACTGCACCGCTGCGATCGCCGGAACATAGGAGAGGCCGATCCCCAGCCCCACTCCGACGCCGTACCAAAGGTAGAGCGAGGCCAGGGACTGCGCATGGCTGGCTCCGATATAGCCCATGATCATTGCCACCAGACCGGTCGCTATGACGCCGCGGGACGACCAGCGATCGGCAAGCGGGCCGGCGACCGCGCCCAGCGAATAGAACACGAAGGCCGAGATGGAGAAGACAAGCGCGATTTCGCCGCGCGATGCCGCGAATTCCTCGGAAAGACCGGGAAACACCGCGGAGAAGGCGTAGGCTGATCCGAAGGTTACCGCTGTCAGCGCATGCGCTCCGCCGACGACCCGCCATCCACTTGGTGAATCTGCGTCTTCGGACAGGGAAACGGGTAAGGATGTGGATGGCAAAATCAATCGGCCTTTCAAAGATTCATGGCTCGGAGCAATCAGTGTGGCAGATGCGGCGAGTTCAGAAAAATGAATAGGTTTGAATTCCGATATTCGATACGCTGATAACGATATGTCCCTTCCACTTGATCTCGATCTGCCGAGAACCTTTGTTGCCGTTGTCGAAAGCGGCCATTTGTCGAATGCCGCACTACCGGCTGGCCGCAGCCAATCGGCCGTGAGCATGCTGTAACGATAAATCCGTCGCGCAAGTCAGCGTTCATGCGATGCAGGAAATCGATGGGAGGCCTAGCGGATCGAAACTGGTTGATGACGATGGAAACTGTTGAAAAAACGAATAATCCGAATCCGTATTTGCCCATGGGATATTCTTTGGTCCCCAAGGGTAAACTCGCAAATGCCGTCACCTGCCTGGAAATGACGGAGAAGCCTCTTCTAAGAGAAGCCAGCCTTATCCCGGGACTCTCTTTGGAGCGGATGGAAGCTCCCGATCTAGTGACATATAGGCAGCTTTTCCGACTGGTCGGAGAGGATTGGATGTGGGTTTCCCGCTTGGTCATGACCGATGACAGGCTGACGGACATTATCAACGACCCACTGGTGGAAATATACGCCCTGCTGGCGGACGGAAGGCCGTCCGGAATGCTGGAGCTTGATTTCCGGCAGCCGGGCCAGTGCGAACTGGTTTTCTTTGGAGTTGCCAAAAGTTCAATCGGAACCGGTGCGGGGCGCTATCTCATGGACCTGGCGCTATCAATCGCCTGGGCGCATCCCATCGATCGGCTTTGGGTCCACACCTGCCATTTCGATCATCCGAATGCATTGCCGTTCTATCAGCGGTCCGGTTTCAAGCCATATGCTTTCATGGTCGAGGTGACAGATGACCCAAGACTGACCGGTGTGCTGCCAAGGACGGCAGCGCCTCATATCCCAATCCTTGGCTAGGTGCCATTTATCGCAAAAGCTGCAGCCAGAAGCATCGGCATCCATGCAAGAAACCGTCTCTGCGCCTTCTAAAGCGCGTCGCGATCTTTCGGATTCGCTCCTCGCGCTTTAGGTCCTTGTTTTCACATATCGTTGCCGCAAAACCGCTGCACACTTTTGCGCGACATGCTCTAGCGAGGCAGAATGCCGAAAGGAGAAAGTGATAGCAGATCGGGATCGGTCGTCGCCGTTGCTGCCGCGACATGGGCATGGCTTATACTGTAGCCGTAGGTGAGCACGCGGTTGCCGTCGATCATGAAGAACTGCGCCTGATCCAGGCCGGGCCGCAAGCTACCCGTCACGGTGACGGTCTCGTACATCCTTGCGAGATGCAAGGGCTCGTCCGGAACGACGCGAACCAGTTGGTTGGGCGGAGGGGAAGGCATGTGGCTGCAGGCTCCGGCCCAGGGCACCAGCATGAATTCATAGACAAGATCGCCATCCTGGTCGATCGGCAGAACGAAACCCGTCAATTCGATCGGGTTCTCCTCGCCGTGCCAGGCGAGTGTTTCGCCCTGTGGGCCGCTCACCGCTTTGCCCGACGGCGGCACTGTCGCTTTGGGCTGATCGGCCGGCCGCAAAGCGCTCCAGAAGATAGGCTGAGCTGCGGCGAGAGCGCCGGAAATCGGCCATGCGGAACCAAATGCCAGCGCCGCAAACGCCAGGAGGAAAGGCTTGTGCTTCATCATTGCATCTCCCGGGGCCGGCCGCTTTGACCACCTTGCCGCTGCCGCGCGGATGCTACTCCCGATCCTGCTTAACCGTCAAAGCTTCGGGTGCCGACTACCTCTCCTCCGTCATCCTGTGTTTTCGGGGGCTTTGCAGGTAAACAGGAAAAGGCCCGCCGTGTCCGCCCCCCTCTGCCCTGCCGGGCAGAGGGGGCGCCACACGGCACGCCCTCATCGTCATCCCGACGAAAGACCCCGCGTGGGGTGAACGCGGGGTCTCCCTGCCGAGGCGACAGGCTGGTGGGGCCTTACTTCTCCGGCATCATCGAGGAGTGGTGCGAGGTGATCAGCCAGTTCCCGTCCTTGAACTCGTAGGTGTAGGTATAGCGGGCCGGGACCTTCGAGCCGTCTTTCATCGTGAAGGTGTAGGTGCCGGTGTCGACGGCCCAGTTGCAGCCGGTCTTGATGTCACGGCTGTCGATATGGCCCTTGGGCTCCTTCGCCAGGAAGTGCTCGAAATAATCGATGCGTTCCGCCTGGGTGAGGCGCGGCTTGTTTGCGAGCGTCGCCAGCAGCACGGAGTCCTCGCTGTAGTTCTTGGCGACTTCCTGAGGGCTCAGCGTTGCAAGCGAGGCGTTCCAGCGGTCGAAGAGCTTTGCGATTTGCTCCTCGCTCACCGGGGCGCAGGTCGCTGTTTCGGCGGCCGCAGCCGACTGGACCTGGACGAAACCGAGGACGAGGGCGGCAGCAATGATCGTACGCATGTTGGACTTTCCTTTGTGGCGGTTCCGGCGAACATCGCATCGGTCAACCGCATGACCACTATCTAAGCGGCCGGCGCTGCGGCCCCATCTGCCGGGTGGCCCCGATCCGATCTGCCGAACGGCATAGATGACATTCCCACGGGAATGACTATCGTGCCCGCGTCATTCATTTCAGGAGCAGCCCCCTTGGGCCTGGAGCATAACACAGATACGGCCCATTCGCCTGACGTTGCGGAGATGCGCGCCCTTTACAGGGCGGCGGAAGCGCGGGCGGCGCGGCTGCGTTTCATCATCGAAGTGCGCAACCTGCTCGATGCGCAGCCATTCGAAACGGCCGCGCCGGAGGTCCTGTCCCGCCTTGCCGATTTCGCCGGGGCAATGCAGGCCAGGCTCGTCTTTCCGCCCTTGCAGGGAGAGCTGCCTGTGCAACTGGCGGTCGGGCAGTCGAGGAGCCCCGAAGGCGACAGCATCCTGTTTGCCTCCGAGGATGGCGCCGACCTCCATCTGACGCTCGTCGGGCCGTCGAGAGGACGCGCCATCGATGCCGACGACCGGCAAACCTTGGAGGTGGTGGCGGGCCAACTGGCCGACGCCTGCAATCTCGAACGGCAGGCGGCGGAAAAGCAGGCGCTGCTCGGCGATCTCGAGCGGCAACGCAGCGAACTCGCGGCCCTCGTCGCGCAATTGATCCAGGCGCAGGAACAGGAGCGGCAGCGGGTGGCGCTCGATCTGCATGACGGCTCGGCCCAGCTCGCCGCCGGCCTCAGCTATCGCCTGCAGGATCTCGCCGCCCGCATCGGCGAGGCGCATGCGCTGAAACCGGAGATCGACCATCTCGCGGCACTGGCGCGCCATTCCGTCGCCGATCTCAGGGCTGCGATCGCCGATCTTCGTCCGCCCGAGCTCGACGATCTCGGCGTTGCGGCGGCGCTGCGCACCCGCCTCGATGCGATCGACGGCATGGAGGTGATCGCCGATCTCGATGCCGGCGCCGACCGCTGGCCGGCTTCGACCGGGATCATCTTCTACCGCGTCGCGCAGGAAGCAATCACCAATGTGATCAAGCATGCCGGGGCGCGCCGGCTCATCGTGCGCCTCTTCGAGGACAATGCGGGCGAAGCCCATCTCGAAGTGATCGACGATGGCAAAGGCATCGGCGAAGCGCGCCAGCCCCAGATTCAGCAGCGGGGCACACGGCTCGGCATCGTCGGCATGCGCGAGCGGCTGGCGCTGCTCGGCGGCCGCATCGAGATCGGCACTGGGGCTTCGGGCGGCACCTGCGTCCGCGCCGTCGCACCCCTTCAGCAGGAGACGATATCGGCATGACCGCATCCATTCTCGTTGCCGACGATCATGATATCGCCCGCGCCGGGCTGATTGCCATGATCGGCGGCCAGGACGATTTCCATGTCGCCTGGGATGTGCGCGACGGCCTGGAGGCGGTGGAAACCTGCGCCATCCGCAAGCCGGATCTCGCCCTGCTCGACATCCGCATGCCGCGCATGGACGGCCTCGCCGCCACACGGGAGATCCGGCGCGTGTCGCCGGGTACACGCGTCATGATCATCACCATGCATGACAGCCTCGATTATCTGGAGGCGGCGATCGATGCCGGCGCCACCGGCTATCTGCTGAAAGACGCCAGTCGGGACGATATTCTGCGCACGATCCGGCGCGTCCTGCAGGGCGACGCCTTCTTCGACGGCCCGCTCGTTGCAAGGCTGCTGCGGCGTGCCGCCACCAAGCCGCAAACCAACAGCAGCGCGCTTGAGACGCTGACGGTGCGCGAGCGCGAGGTGCTGGCGAAAGTGGCCGAGGGCCTGACCAACAAGGAGATCGGGCGGGCGCTGAAGATCTCGCCCGGCACCGTGAAGATCCATGTCGAGCGCATCATCGGCAAGCTCGGCGCCGGCGACCGGACGCAGGCCGCCGTCATGGCCGTGCGCGGCGGGCTCGTCGCAACATCCAGGGAAGAGCAGCCATGACCGCGACACGCCGGCGGGCGCTGCGCTTCGCCGACCTTCCGCTGCGGGCGAAGGGCATCGTCATCATCATGGTGCCGCTGGCACTGCTGCTGGCCGCTCTCGCCTCAGTCTTCGTCGCCGACCGGCAGAGCCGGATCGCCGAGGATCAGGTGCGGGTGACGCTGGAGATCCAGTCCGGCATTCAGGAAATCCACGCCTTGATCGCCGAGGCCGCGACAGCGATGCGGGGATATCTCCTGACCGGCAGAACCGATTTTCTCGACCCCTTCAACCGGGCCGAGGACAGGCTGCCCGTGGTGCTCGACGAAGTCGGCCGGCGGTTGCGGGATGAGGAACAGAAGAGCCGCCTTGACCGCATCCGCGCCCTGGTCGACGCGAAGGTCGACCGTCTCCAACTCCTGAAACAGGCCGACATCCTGCGCGCCGGCGGGCGCGAGGAGCTTGCTGCCAAGCTCATCGAAGGCAAACAGGTGCTCGACGTGCTGAGACAGGAGATCGACGCGATGAACCGGCGTGAGGCCGATCTCCTTCACGCCAGAACTGAGGCCGCCGACCGGGTTCGCACCTTGTCGCGCAGCCTGATGATCGCCGCCGGCTTCCTCGGTTTTGCCGGCGCGCTCGCCGCCGTTTTCCTGTTTTCGGCCAGTATCGTGCGCCGCGTCTATGCGCTGAAAGCCCAGGCGCATCTCTTGTCGCAAGGCGAGGTCGTCACGGTGGCCGATCCTTTCCGCGATGAGCTCGGCAGCCTCGAACAGGCGCTCGAGGATGCGAGCGTGCTCTTAAAAAAGCGCGAGGCCGATCTGACCGAGAGCGAGGAACGCTTCCGGCAACTGGTCGAGGGCGTCAGCGATTACGGCATCTTCGGGCTCGATGCCGGCGGACGGGTGGTGAGCTGGAACGCCGGCGCCGAGCGGATCACCGGCTACGGCGCCGACGAAATCGTCGGACAGCATTTTTCCCGCTTCTATCCCGCCCAGACCAGGGACACATTTCCGGCCGAAGAGCTTTCTAGAGCCGCCCTTCACGGGCGCACCGAGGCGGAAGGCTGGCGGCTGCGCAAGGACGGGTCCCGGTTCTGGTCGCATGTCGTCGTCACCGCGCTGCAAGACGAAACGGGCCGGCTGCGCGGCTTTTCCAAGATCACCCGCGACATTACCGAGCGCAAGCAATTCGAGGAGGCCCTGCTTGCCGCCCGCGAGGATGCGATCCGTGCCAGCAACGCCAAGAGCGAGTTCCTGTCGCGCATGAGCCACGAGCTGCGCACGCCGCTGAATGCCGTGCTCGGTTTCGCCCAGCTTCTGGAAATGGACGTGACCGATGCCGAGTCCAGGGAAAGCGTCGCGCAGATCCTGAGGGCCGGCCGGCATCTGCTGAGCCTGATCGACGAGGTTCTCGATATGGCCAGGATAGAGGCCGGCCGTATGGATCTCTCGGTCGCGCCGCAACCGGTTGCCGAGGTGATCGATGAAGCGGTTTCGCTCGCAAGGCCGCTCTGCGGCAAGCAGCAGATCCGCATCGAGGTCGCCGCGCCGGCCGAGCCGGAATTGATGGTGCTCGCCGACCGGCGGCGTCTGCTGCAGGTGTTCCTCAACCTCCTCTCCAATGCGGTGAAATACAACCGCCCCTCGGGAAACGTGACCGTCAGCCACCGCGCAATGGGTGACCGCATCCGCATCGAGGTCAGCGATACCGGCCCCGGCATCCCGGCGGATCGCGTCTTCAGGCTGTTTACGCCGTTCGACCGGCTGGGGGCCGAGCGGATCAGCCAGGAGGGAACCGGCCTCGGGCTAGCGCTGTCGAAACATCTGATCGACGCCATGGGCGGTGCACTCGGCTTTAACAACCGTAGGGAAGGCGGCGCTACCTTTTACGTCGATCTGCCGCGCGCGCCGGCGGCGATACGGGACGTCGCGATGCCGTAAGGCACCGCCAGTTTGTCTCCACCGTCATCTTCGGCCTTGTGTGCGACACATCGGCTGTAGCGATCGGTGCTGCCCCTTGTATCTGCACGTTAGTGATTTCGTGCGATGGAAGCGCCTTAGCCTCTGGCCGGGTGGCCACCCGGCCA
>NZ_NWSV01000058.1 GCF_002531935.1 Rhizobium chutanense
GAAACCGGACTCGCTCCCGTCGAGTTCAGACGCCGCGAGCATATCGCACAGATCCAGGATCACGGCGTTTCCTGAGTATGCACGAAATCTACCTTTTAGCGCACAAGCGGACCTTGGGATCTTCAGTTCGGTTCCAATTCAAGTGAAACAGGCGTTCTGGCAAATGACCCAAGGCGGCCTCAAGACGCTTGACAGATAGTCTGCGCACGGATAATAGGCGCACAGACTAAATTGAAAAAGCAAAACTGGAGCAGCACACAATGTGGACGAATGAATACACTGCAATTTCCCCTCTCTCCGCGCGATCGATCTGGGAAGCCCTCAAGGCGCTCCATGAGGGTAAACTTGCGTACGAGGGATCAGATACCTTCGTTCTTCATGGACCCTTCGCTAAAGGTACACGCCTTTCAGTGACGCCTGCAGGACAGGAAACTTTCGAATCGGTGATCGTCGATCTGGTCGATGACGTGACTTACGCCGACGAAACCTCGTTCGGTGATCTTAAGCTATTGTTTCGCCATACATTGAAATCAGTTGAAGATGGAACCCAAGTGACGCATCGGCTCGAAATCTCCGGACCATCCGCCGCGGATGTAGGACCTGAACTCGGCCCTCAAATCAGTGGAGATTTCGATATTTCGATGGCACGGCTATTCGAGTCTGCAAAAGCCTTTGAACGCCATGAATGACGAGCCAAAGCTGGGAACGCGCTACAAGGAGGCCTCGGAGAGTCCCGGATTGCTTCTGTGGCGGACTACCATGCGGTGGCAGCGCGTGATGACGGCGGTGCTCGCACCGCTGGGTCTAACCCATGTTCAATTCGTTCTCCTAGCCTCAGCGATGTGGCTTGGCCGCGCCGGCAAGCCACCCAATCAGGCTCAGCTTGCCGGTCAGGCCGGTACAGATATCAAGATGACATCCGACGTCCTTGCACGGCTGGAGTCGAAGGGATTGATCACCAGAGAAGCCGATCCCAGCGATTCCCGTGCGAAAGTGATCAGGGCGACCTCTATTGGCATCGACGTTGCCAAGAAGGCAATCACGGCGGTGGAGACGGCCGATGCAGCTTTTTTCGCGGCCGTTGAGAACGCAGACTTGGTCAAGATATTGCGGCCTCTGGCCGGAGATATCGACTAGACAGAACGCATCGCTCCGCCAATGGCGGAGCGTCCCCTTGGAACGACCGACGGTTCGATGAACAAAACATCGGGTGTTCGCTTTCTCCACCAAGACAGAAGAGTATCATGTCCAATTGCATTTTTTATCTGACCACCGCGGCGCCGAGCGCACAATGGCACGCCGATTGCGCGACAATACTGATGCCACCGTCGGAGCTAGAATTCAGCAGCATAGCGCGCCGCATGCGGGTCAATCCCGTCTCCGCAGGAGCCTGAGCCATGGCGCGCGCGTGGATCGCCGTAGCCTCGGCCGAGCATGTACGAATCGGGCGCACCGCAGGCTTCATGCAGGTCTGCCACGGGAAGGGTGGACCGCTGCGGCGGACCGCCCCTGGCGACACCGTCATCTACTACTCGCCCTCCGAAACCTTCCGCGGCAAGGACCGCCTGCAGGCCTTCACAGCAATCGGGACCATCGTTGACCGCTCAGCCTATCAAGCAGAAATGTTCCCCGGCTTCGTACCCTGGCGGCGGGATGTCGAGTGGTGGCCGGCGACCGAGGTGCCGATCCGCCCGCTCCTTGGTCGACTGGCCTTTACGCGCGCCAGCAATTGGGGTTATCAGCTGCGCTTCGGCCTCTTCCCCATCGAGCCCGACGATGCCACGCTCATCGCAGTTACTATGCAGGATAATGTCCGTGCGCAGCTTGAGTGAGCCTGCAGAGCTGCGGCGATAGTGCAGCTTAGCTGCGCGCGAAGGAGCGACTACGCAACTTTTTCCAATCCCGATGAACAATCGGCCACCTATCTCGTCATCACCTGCTGGAGCTAGCTAAATGGATACTTCGATCCAAATCCGAACCGTCGACCCTGACTCTCCGGAAGCAATTTACCTGATGGATTTGTTGTCCAACGCTCTTCAGGCAATAACCGGGGATAGTGGGAGATCATCCTTCAATAAAGCTGATGTTGTGGGTCCGCGCACTCGCTTCGTTGTCGCAACTGATCCGCAAGGTCGGGCCGTCGGCTGCGGTGCTTACCGATCGCTAGATCGGACAGTCGCCGAGATCAAACGTATGTTCGCCCTTCCGGGAACGAGTGGCGTCGGCTCGGCAATTCTTTCCTATCTCGAAGATAAGGCAAAGGCAGAGGGTTACGCCGAAGCTTGGCTAGAGACGCGCCGTGTCAACGAACGCGCCACAAATTTCTATCGCCGCCACGGGTACCGGGAGATCCCAAACTTCGGCAAGTATGAAGGCATGCCTGAAGCGGTCTGTTTTGCAAAGAATCTTTGAGGCACTTCATCACTGTCCTGGTGCATACCAGGCAGGCGCGACGGGGGCCATCAGTCCCAAGGCCCATCATGCAATGAGCCGCTCTATGCTGGAACACGGCAAAGCTAGCCGGAATTTTGCGCTACAGCGCAAAACTCAACCCAAGAACGCAAATAGCTAGGTCATTGGCGGTTTGACCACGCATCACAGAAGTCGGAGAAATTTCAATGTTTGATATGTGTTTGAGCGGCTATACCAACGCCCTGAATTTTAAGGGGCGCGAGCGGCGGAAGGCGTATGCGATCTTTTTTGTCGTCCATTTCTCGATATTTTTCGCGGCCGTGTTTGCGATGACTACAATTTTCCCCCGATCCATGCAGGAGATCGCGGCGGTTGTGTTGGTGGTGATCTGGGGCATCCCGCTGCTCAGTTTCGTCGTTCGCCGTTTTCATGACAATGATAGCAGTGGTTGGTGGGTGCTGGCGGGGCTTTTGATGCCAGCGGTCCTGCTCGGGGTCGCTCTGATTATCGCTCCTCGCCCAACGTCCGGCCAAAATCGATACGGCCCCGATCCGCGCACGATCTGAATCGCGCCCCGAGGCGACCCCGGGCAAGCCCGTTATCGGCTATCGTTTGCCGGACTAACTTGCCATCGGAAATTTCTGGTGGGAAGACACACCTAGGAAGCTCGCGACAGCAACCGCAGAAGCGTTTCGCTTCCATACCGCATTGACCTTCTTGGCTTTCGAGCCAACCACCGTCTAATAAAAAGCATCCGCGAGCTGATTCAAGGAGCGGGATGCAACGCCCTCTTTTAGCGGCCTTACTGCAAGCGCAACTGGATCGACCTCTTCTTCTCGAAGTTGAAGCACTTCCACCGCGTCACTACCCCCTATGACCAGCGCGCGACAGACTTCCTCGCCTAGTCCAGTTCGCTTAATACGGATGTGCGCTTACGAGGCTGCGGCCAAATTTAGAAGGCCTCACGCAGGAAACGAAAGTTCAACGACCGTTCCCTTGCCCGGCTGAGACGCAATGCGTACGTCGCCGCCGCTTTGGCGTACGAACCCGTAGACGATGGCGAGACCGAGGCCGGCTCCGCCTTCGGTGTCACGGGTGGTGAAGTATGGCTCGAAGGCCTTGTCGATGGCCTCCGGCGACATGCCGATGCCGTTGTCCGTCACGCTGACACTGACGCTGGCCTCCCTGGGAAGCAACGGTAGGCGCGATTGTCTCTGCCTTGCTTGGCAAAGGCGGGAATTTCATCCGCAACGGCTCGGGCGTCCTGATGCTGGCCTATGTGGCCGCGGGCCGGCTTGTTGGCTACTATGAGCCCCACATGCGTGCCTGGGACTGCATGGCCGGCTACTGTCTCGTCAAGGAGGCCGGTGGAACCCATCTACCCTTTCCGGCTGAGGGCGAGGCCTTGCTGCAGGGCCATCCAGTTCTGGCGAGCAACCGGACGGTCTATGCCGATCTGCTGGCAATCCATGCCGGCTGAATTGTAGCCCGTCCAACGTGGATCTTCGTCGATCCGCTCAAAGAGCCACGTAGGCCTCACATCGTTGCCTAGGCGGATAGCTGACGCCTCCGATCAGGCGGTGGCCGTCGGTCGTCGGATCACAGCTGACGTTTTCGCTCGGGCGCACGCGGATCGCCCGAGCGGCCGTTGATCTAATAGCTGCAAGGACGATCGTTGCCGAATCCGTCGCGACAGGCGGGTCTGAGCCCATAGTCGACGCTGCTATATCCGATTGAGCCCGTTTGTACCGAATCGCTCGAACTCGTCGTGCAGGATGATACCGACATGGCCACCATGATGACGGCAGCCGCGGCTGCCAGTGATTTGCGAATTTGAAGCATCCTACCCTCCCGATCGATGCCCGCATCTCAGCGTAATTGCTGGGAAATAGGGCCGATGTGGCGATCCGGTAACTGGGTTGCCGATCAAGATTTCGTTATTCGTTGGAAGCCGGTCCGGTTCCGACCGAAAACGTTTTGGGCCTCGCACCACGACTCCTCCCTTGACGCCAAATCAAAGTTACTTAATCTAAGCGTCGGTTGGACCCGCTGGGAGGAGGGGCCGGCATTTGCGCTCCATGTCGCATCGTCTTCATCTCCCAAAGCCATGATTCCGGATCGCTCGCAGCCGATTTTCAACAGGATAAGCCATGCCGCTCACCATTGCCCAACGCTTCGACAGTCTGAAGGTCCGTATCGCCGAGCTTGCGCATTGGCGGGACCGGTATAGCAGCCCGATCGACGGCTGGACGTTCGAGGGCCAACCGATCGCCCATCACCAGGACTGGCCGCATCGCCAGGGCGTCGTGCATTTTGCCGTCAACGCCGAGGCGCCGGCGAACTGGCCGCTCGAAGATATTCGCCTGCAGCTCGATCTCGGCGGCGAGAGCCTGATCACGCTGAGCTATCCCGATGAGAGCGAAACATTTGGTCTCGATCCCTATCATCAGGAATTCCCGGTCAAAGGCCGCCGCTTCTCGATTGCGACGGAAAGCGTTGCCCGCTTTCCGTTCGGCGAGCCGAACAGGGCGCCGCGGCTGAACAAGGCCCGGTTTATCTGGCTCGATCGTCCCGCTCATCAGCTGCATCTTCTCCTGAAGCAGGTCACCGAGGCGATCGGCGTACTCGGCGAGCATGAGGTCGTGCCGCATCTGATCGATGCCGCCGAGCAGACCTTGCGCAGCCTCGACTGGCCGTCGGATACGGCGGCTTACATCTCCCGCACGTCGGGCGCCGTCATGCAGCAGAAGATCTGGGAACTGCCGGAGCTTGAGGCCAAGCCGGCGGGGCTTTCCGACGAGCAGAGTGCTTCGGCGGCTTCCGCTTTCGAGGCGCTGACGGCGCGACTGAAGCAGTTGCAGAAGCGCTTCCCCCCGAACGGCGAGTTGCTGCTGACCGGTCACGCCCATATCGACCTTGCCTGGCTTTGGCCCTATCGCGAGACGCGGCGGAAGATGCGGCGCACCTTCAACACGGCGCTCTCGCTGATGGAGCGTTCCGAGGATTTCCGTTTCAACCAGTCGACCGCTCATTATTACGCGCAGATGGAAGAGGAAGACCCCGAGCTTCTCCAGCGCATCAAGAAGAAGGTCGCGGAGGGAAAGTGGGAAACCGTCGGCGGCATGTGGGTCGAGCCTGACACCAATATGCCGACTGGCGAAAGCCTCACCCGCCAGGTGCTCTACGGCCAGCGCTATTTCGAAAAGACTTTTGGCGCGCGCCATACGGTTTGCTGGCTGCCGGATTGCTTCGGCTTCTCCGGCGCCCTGCCGCAGATCCTGAAACAGGGCGGCATCGACAGCTTCTTCACCATCAAGGTCAACTGGAGCGAGACCAACCACATCCCTTCCGATCTCTTCTGGTGGAAGGGTCTCGACGGCAGCCGGGTGCTGACCCACACCTTCGACAATCCGATGCACGGCTATAACGGTTTCGTACAGGCCGATTGCTACGTGCCGACATGGAAGAATTTTCGCGGCAAGGTACAGCACGATACCTCGCTCCTTGCCGTCGGCTATGGCGACGGTGGCGGCGGCGTCACACCCGAAATGGTGGAGCGCGAAGTGCAATTGCGCGATTTTCCCGCCATTCCGCAGGCGCGCTGGGGCACCGTCAAAAGCTTCTACGAAAAGGCACATCGCACCGCTGGGGAGAAGAAGCTTCCCGTCTGGGACGGCGAAATCTATCTCGAACTGCACCGCGCGACGCTGACGACCCAAAGCGGCGTCAAACGTAAGCACCGCCAGGCCGAACGCGCGCTGATCACCGCCGAGACCCTCGCGTCGCTCGCCCATATGCTCGGCGCCGACAAGCCCCGGAGCCTCGAAGCGGACTGGCGCGTAGTGCTGAAGAACGAATTCCACGACATCCTGCCGGGATCGAGCATCCGCGAAGTCTATCAGGATGCCGAGCAGGAACTCGGTGACGTCATCGATCACGCCAAAGCAGAGCAGGGAAAGGCCTTGCAGGCGCTCTCGGTCCATCTGCCGAAGGGCGGGATTGCCAATGCCCTCATCGTCGTCAATCCATCACTTGCGCCGCGGGCGTTGAGCGCCACGCTTGCCGACGGCACTGTGATCTCGGCCGCTGATGTCGTTGCCCCTTTGTCCATTGCGGTCTTCGACCGGCACGGGCTGCAGCCGGCGGGCGGGCTGAAGGCAGGCCCCGATCGCCTCGAAAACGACCATCTCGCCGTCATCATCGGCAAGGATGGGGCGGTTGCGAGCTTGATCCATAAGGCGAGCGGTCGCGAAGCGGTCGACGGTTCGGCAAACCAGCTCTGGGTCTATCCCGCCGATAAGCCGCGCAACTGGGACGCCTGGGATATGGATGCGGATTATGCCGAAAAGGCCGTTCGCCTCGCGGCGCCCGAAAGCATCTCGCTCGTCGAAAACGGCCCGCACCGTGCGGCGATTCACGTCGTCCACCGCTACCGGAATTCGAGCGTCACGCAGACCTATGTGCTTAGTGCCAATGCCAAACGGCTCGACATCGAAACGACGATCGACTGGCATGACCGCCGCACCCTGCTGCGCACGCTGAACCCGGTTGACGTCCGGGCCCGCAAGGCGACATTCGAATGCGCCTTCGGCATGGTCGAGCGGGCGACGCACACGAACACCTCCTGGGAACAGGCGATGTTCGAGGCCGCCGCCCATCGTTTCGTCGATATCAGCGAGCCTGGTTTTGGCGTAGCGCTGCTTAACAACGCCAAATATGGCCATAGCGCCCGCGGCAATGTGATCGGCATGAGCCTGGTGCGCGGGCCGATCTATCCGGATCCGCTGGCCGACGAAGGCGAGCAGAGCTTCACCTATGCGCTAATGCCGCATGAGGGTGCCTGGCATGAAGGCGGCGTGCTCGACGAGGCCCTCGACCTCAATCAGCCGCTCGTCACAACGGAAGCCAAAGGCCTCTCCGCGGGCACTTTCGCACCGCTCGCCGTCGACGGCACTCCCGTCGCTTTTTCGGGTCTGAAGCCGGCGGAGGAGGGCGACGGCCTGATCCTGCGCCTCTATGAACCGGCCGGCCGCCGCGGCCGCCTCTCCCTTGCTCTGCCGTCCGGATGGGCGGCATCGCAGCCGCTGAACATTCTCGAAGAGCCGATGGAACGCAAGGGCCCTGCCGACATCATGCCGTTTGAGATTCGGACCTGGAGGCTGAAAAAGGCCTGACGCTCCGTTGTTGAGAGACGCCGCCGCCTCGATGCGGCGGCGCGGTCTAACGATCACCGGCCGCAGCTCAGGAAAATCTCCCGGATCATCGCCAGGAATATCCAGATCGGGCATTCACTATCCCAATCACGCATCCGAGTTTCGGCGGCGGCGAAAGTGAACTTTTTATTAGACTTTGATCGATTTGTTAGTCGGCTCAGGCCCTGGCAAACGTATTTCCTTTAACGGTAAGGCGGTTTGGATTGTCGGCGCAGATTTTTCGGTCGAATGACGTCGATCGCCTATTTCGTAGCCAGCTGGGGATATGAAGACTCCTGTTGCCGCCAAGCAGGAATTAAACATGTCCGCAAGCATCTTTTCGCGCATCAGCACCAAACTGGCCATTCTTTCCGGCATCGGCATTTTCTTGGTGGCGGTCATGTTCCTCACCGTCTGGCAAGGCGGTCAGCATGTCTACGAACGCGCGAAATATCAGGAGGGGCAGCTGATCGTTTCGCGCGATCTGGTCGACGCCAAGGCTTCATGGCGTGGTATGCAGGTCGGCGTGCGCGATCTGCGTCTCGCCAAATCCGCGGATGACATCGCCAAGGCCACCGACTACATCGCCGCACGCCACCATTCGGTTATGAAATATCTTGACGATGCTATGGCCGGGCTGCGCATGCAGGTCAACAAGGATCGGATCGTGAAGCTCAAAGCTTTGGGCGAGAAGCTTTTTGCCGCCACTGGCGACACCGCCGCAATCGCGAACGAAAAGATCGCCCTCAAGGCCGGTGACACCTCCCTCGATGCGAAGGAGAAAGAAGCCCAAACAAAACTGCTGGCGATCTCCGATGAAGCAGCCAAGCTGCTCGATGAAGGCGTGGACTCGGCCAAGACGATGGCGGCGACGGCTGCGGATGAAGCGAGTGCTGCTGCCACGCTCGTTCTGTTCCTCAATCTCGGCATCGGCCTGCTGACCATCGTCACGCTGATCGGCGCTGCCATCTTTGGCGCCCGGGTGATCGCAAAGCCGATCGGCCGGCTCACCAACAGCATGAACGATCTCGCCCACGGCAATCATGACGTCAACATCCCCTTCGCCGACCGGCGCGACGAAATCGGTCAGATGGCCCGCGCCGTCGAGGTCTTCAAGCAGAATGGCATAAAGATACGGGAACTGGACGCTGCCGGCGCAGACAAGCGGATGAAGGTCGTTGAAATGCAGAAGAACGTCGACGCGGTCATCACGGCTGCGGGCGCCGGCGATTTCACGCGGCGCGCTGCTGCGGAATATGGCCACGCCGACCTGAATAGTTTCGCCACGGGTGTCAACTCCCTCGTTGCGTCGGTCGATCGCGGCATCGCCGAGACCTGCCGTGTGATTGCGGCGCTTGCCGGAGGTGATTTGACCGAAGACATGAGAGGCGAGTTCCAGGGCGCCTTCGGGGAACTCAAGCAAAATGTCGACGCGACCATGACCAATCTGCGCTCTGTTCTCGGCGAGGTGCGGGCAGCTGTCGACATTATCAACGGCGGCGCCGGCGAGATGCGGATCTCCTCCGGAAATCTGTCGCAGCGCACCGAGCAGCAGGCGGCCTCTCTGGAGGAAACCTCTTCCGCCCTGGAAGAGATTACAGTCGCGGTGAAACACTCGACCGAGCGTGCCTCGGAAGCCAGCCATATGGTCGACGAGGCGAAGAGAAGCACGGGGCAGTCGAGCGCCGTCGTCAGCGAGGCCGTTTCGGCCATGGGACGGATCGAGCAGGCGTCGGGCGAAATCAGCAAGATCATCAGCGTCATCGACGAGATCGCCTTCCAGACCAACCTGCTGGCGCTGAATGCCGGCGTCGAGGCGGCGCGGGCCGGAGAGGCCGGCAAGGGCTTTGCCGTCGTGGCTCAAGAGGTGCGCGAACTGGCGCAGCGTTCGGCCAATGCCGCCAAGGACATCAAGGTGCTGATCAACCGTTCCAGCGACGAGGTCCATTCCGGGGTGAAGCTGGTGACGGCGACCGGCGAAGCGCTCGGCAATATCCAGGACCAGGTGGTCAAGATCGATGAGCATGTGCGCTCGATCGCAACAGCAGCAAGAGAGCAGTCGACCGGCCTCTCCGAAGTCTCGACCGCGGTCAACCAGATGGATCAGGTCACGCAGCAGAACGCGGCGATGGTCGAGGAATCCACAGCCGCGACGAACCGGCTGGCGGAGGAGGCGGCCAATCTTGCCCGCCTGATCGCCCGTTTCAAGCTGGATGCCGCCCAAATGGCGCCCCGCGCCGTCACCCCCCAAAGCAAACCGGTCGCCTCGCCGGCGCGCACGCTCGGTCAGAAGCTCGCCGGCGCCTTTGGCGGACGCGCCGCAACCGCGACGGCCTCTGCCGCTTCATGGGAGGAGTTCTGATGTCGGTTCGGCGCGGATCGCCGCGGTCCGCGCCGCAGGAAAGCGGGATGAAATCTTGATCCGATGAATGCTCAGCCGGCTAGGAATAGGTGCGCTTCATCAAGCATCCCTTGCGATCGATGAACCGTTGCATCGATCGCAGGTCACTGCATTCTTGAAGCCGCGGGATAGATCGACCTTGTCACATAACTGAAAAACTTCTGACCTAACGAGGCTGGCGGGACCCCGCCGAGTGTGGCCGTCGGTCAGGAGTGATGAGATTATGTTGGAACGCGTTGGCAGCGGATCGAAAGAGGTTGAATCCCTGGTCGTGGACCTTGGCCAGAAGGACGTGACCAGCCGTTCCGCATCGTCGAAAACCATCGGCGCCAGCGAAATACGCAAGATCGCTCCGGCCGGCGACGGGCAGGCGATCGACATCTCCGCCGCCCGGTTGAGTTTCGTCGGGTCGACGCCGAGCAAAAACGGCGGCTCGGCGATACTGGTCGATACAAAGGCAAGCACGGCCGAAACCGCTGCTGGCAGGGATCTCAAGATCGATCTGGACGGCTTGAAGAAGGTTGCGGCGTCGGAGTTCGGCAGCACCGTGCCCAACAATATCACCCATCT
>NZ_NWSV01000059.1 GCF_002531935.1 Rhizobium chutanense
ACGCCCTTGGCGATCGAGTGGCCGTGACCGCGATGGGTCGAGGAGATGTAGTCGTCCTCGCGCAGATGCAGGCAGATGCCGACAGCGCTCGCCTCCTCGCCCGCATAAAGATGCGTGTTGCCCGGGATGTCGCCGGTCGCCATCTCGTCCATCACCCGCTCCTCGAAACGGCGGATCATCCGCATGCTGCGATAGACCTCGAGCAGCTTGTCCTGAGAAAGTTGTAAGCCCGACATATATTCCTCCCGCAGATCCTCGAGGGACCACTTGGTGTTCATCATTTCTTGCGGTGCCGGATTGTGGATGTCCGCCCGACATCCACAATCCGGCTCGTCCCACCCGTCTTGGGAGAGGTGGACGCGTTCAATGCAGCGGCGACGCGTCAGGGAAAGAAACGCATCAACGCATCGGCGAGCGCCGCAGGTTGCTCTTCAGCCAAATAATGGCCGCATTGCTCGATGGCAGTGCCTGAGACGTTGGTCGCGATTTTCTGCAATTGCGCTACGAGATCCGGCATCGAGCCTTGATCGGCACGAATTGCGAGAACCGGCATGTTGAGTTTGCCTCGACTGCTGAGCTCTCTGTTCTGGTCTGCCGACTCGGAAATGGCGCGATAGTAGGCCAGGCCGCCCTTCAGGCCATTGTTGCGAAAAACGCGCAAATACTCGTCGAAATCGTCTTCAGAGAAATACGCCGGGCTCGCTGCTTTGCGCTGCAAAAACCATCTGAGGTAAATGTCTTCCCGGTCCCTGATGAGAGCCTCGGGCAGATCAGGAAGATTATGAAAGCCCACGTGCCAGGTTCGCCACGCCGTATCCGGGGACCACGGAAGTGTGTCAGGCAGACTGATGCCCGGGATGCCGGTGTCGAGTATTGCGAGGCCAAGGACCGTCTCGCCATAGGAAGCCGCGTAAGGATAGGCGACCCATGCGCCAATATCATGAGCGGCCAGATAGTGCTTCTCGATCCCGAGCTTTTTGGTGAATTCCCGCATCAACTGCGCGATCGAAAGCGTATCACATCCACGCAGCGGTCGATCAGAATCGCCCTGTCCCGGAAGGTCCGGCGCAATGACCCGGTAGCGTTTGCCAAGCACAGGCAGAATTTTACGCCAAGCGTACCAGCTTTGCGGAAAACCGGGGAAAAGGACGATCGTGGCTGCGTCTGCCCGCCCTCCCGAGACGTAGTGAATTCGAACACCGTCGACTGTCAGAAAGCCGCGGCCGAAACCTTCAATTCCACTGAAGCGCCAGTCCTGCATATCCATTGTGAACCTCCTGTCGATTATCGAGCGATTAAGCCGCTGCCTTGGCGAGTTTGGCGCTGGTTCTCCATGTGGCGAAACCGACGACCAAGAGGCACGCAAAGAGGAGCAGCGAGAAGATTGCATTCACCGAGGGCGTGAAGCCGAAGCGGAGTTGGTTGAAAACCCAGATCGGAAGGGTTGGTGCGCCACCCGACAAGAACAAGGTCACCATCACATCGTCGGCCGACAGCGTGAGCCCGAGAAAGGCACCGGCGACAATGGTTCCGCGGATCATCGGAAGCAGGATATGGACGAAGCTCTGCCAGCGATTGGCGCCAAGATCGAGCGAGGCTTCCATGAGACTCGGATCGAGGCGTCGCAGCCGTACAAGCAGCAGCAGCATCGTCACCGGCATGACGAAACTCATCTGACCGATGACAATTCGCGCGACGCCGGAGGGAATCGAGAATATTTCCGTGCCAAGCACCATCTCGATCCCGAGAACAACGCCGGGCGTGGCGATCGGCAGTGCGAAGGCCAATTCGAAAAAGCGAGCGCCCTTCAATCTGGCATAATGAATGATCAGCGCGAAAATCGTTCCCAACATCACCGACATGGTCACGACACAGAGTGCCACGATCACCGATCGCCGGGCCGCTTCCATCAACGATTGATCCTGGAGGAGTTCTTGATACCAGTGAAGGGTAACGCCCTGCAGCGGGAAGATCTGCAGGTTAGCGGAATTGAACGAAAACAGAACGATGATCGCGAGGGGCGCATAGAGATAGAGGATGGACGCGACAACGCCAACGCTCCCTAGCCGACGACCGATGCCGCGCCGTAAAGAGTTGCTCTCGGGCAACGTGCCTTCGGCCTCCTCACTGAGCATCACGCCCTTCGTCGGCAGCATTGTGATTATAATGCCGAGAAGGAGAGCTACGCTCATCATGAGAGCAACCGCAACTGCCGCTCCATAGGGCCAGTTGTTTGCAAATCCGAACTGAGTGGAGACCACCACACCAAGCGTCGTGCCGTCGATACCGCCGATCATGGCTGGCGTGACGAAATCTCCGACCGTCACGAGGAACGCCAGTGAAAAGCCGATGGCGAAGTTGCGACGGGTCAACGGCCAGATCAAATGGAGAAATGTCTGGATTGGCGTCGCGCCAGAATCTTGCGACGCTTCAATCAGATCACGGGGGATCTTCTCGAAAGCGCCCATTGTCGAAATGAAAATGAACGGGATTGAGATGTAGGCAAATACGATGACGACTGCGGTCGGACTATAAAGGAAGGCATCTGACGGCTGATCGAGAATACCGCTGGACACCAGGGCTGCGTTGAGAACGCCCGACTGGCCAAGAATGATGCGCCAGGCAAAAATGCGCATCAGAAGGCTGATCCAGAGCGGCAGAACAACCAGCACGGTCAGCAGGGTCTTATAGCGCCGTGCCACCCGACCGACGTAAAAGGCCAGGGGAAAAGCGATGACAGTTGCGAGAACGCAGCCAAGAAAGCTGAATGACAAGGTGCGCGTCAGCAAAACCCAAAAGCCGGCCGAGTTCCAGATCCGTGCGTAGTTTACAAGCGATGGTTCAAAGAGGATGACCCCGCCCGAAGTCTTGAGAAAGCTCACCCCAATCAAGAGCACATTCGGCAAGACAACGATCAGGAACAGCCAGGCAAGGACCGGCAGGCTGGCCAGATTGAGGTTGATCTTGAAGCCCAGCGGTGAAGCCTGCAAAGGTTTCGTGAGATTGGATGCGACATTATCAGTCATAGAACACCTGCGTATTCTGCAGATCGAATTTGACCTGCACCGCCTGACCGACTTCGAGCGATGAATGGTGGACTGCAGGCACCAGGCCGATCACGTTTATCGCGCCACAGCGAACATTGACCTCGCAGCTCGTTCCCATGAAGAGAACGTCTTCAACCGTTCCACGAAGTGTACCCGGAGATGGCGTGGCAACACTTTCGCTGACCTGAACGGCCTCATAGCGGATCGCCATGCGCGCCGCGCCGCTGCGTGAAGCGACGAGACCTGGCAGCGTCACATTCTCCACGCGCGCGACCATACCGTTTCCAGCGGCTTCAAATGTCAGGGGGATGAGATTGGACCGACCCACAAATCGAGAAACGAATTCATTGTTCGGCGCGAAATAGATTTCGCGCGGTGTCGCAAGCTGCGCGATCTTCCCTTCATTGAGCACCACCACGCGATCCGACATCGACAGCGCTTCGCCCTGATCGTGCGTCACATACATGAAGGCAATGCCGAGCTCCTTTTGCAGAGCCACGAGCGTGTGCTGCATCTGCTGGCGCAGCCGCAAATCCAACGCCGCCAGGGGCTCGTCGAGAAGCAGCAGCTTCGGCCTTGAGACAATTGATCTTGCCAATGCCGCCCTCTGCCTCTGACCGCCCGACAGCTGATGTGGAAGCCTGTCGGCAAACCCCGACATCTCGACGAGCGAGAGCGCTTCCATCGCCGCAGCAGATCGGCCGGATTTCGCATCGCCGCGCATCCGTAGTGGGTATTCGACATTTTCCCGCACCGTGAGGTGCGGGAAAAGAGCATAGCTTTGAAAGACAGTGCGTACGTCGCGCTTGAACGGCGGAACGCCGTTCATGGCATGCCCCGACATCGTGATCGCACCCCGATCCGGATGTTCGAAGCCTGCAACTGTGCGCAAGATGGTAGTCTTTCCAGAACCGCTCGGGCCGAGAATTGAAAAAAATTCTCCGCTTCTTACGGCAAAGGAAACGTCGTCGAGCGCTGGCTTGTTTGCGCCGTCATAGGTTTTCGAGACGCCTTCAAGCGAAAGCACCGTTGCCTGGGAGGTACCCATCTGTCTTCTCCGCGTTCACGTATCGGCTCAAAGCGTACCAGCGAGGAAGTCATTCCAGATCTGGATGCGCCGCTCGACATCTTCCGGCTCACGGAAAAACACCAGGTTGCTTTTGAATGCGGGATCCTCGGAGTCGAGAATGTTTGTATTCTTGAGTTCCTCCTCGGTAAGGCCGGCCTCGCGCGCCGCCTCGGGCGTCAGAACGCCGTTGCTGCCGGAGAATTTCATGAACCGCGTCTGCCACTCGACTGACATCGTATCATTCAGGAATTTGTAGACGATATCCCGCTGTCCCTTGGGCGTGACATAGGTTCCCTCGATCCAGGAAGGGGTTCCCTCTTTCGGAAGCGAGTACTTCGCGTTCAGGCCCTTCTTTTTCAGCGTGTTAACGACTGTAACGTTGTGGCAGTATCCGAGAAGCGCTTCGCCCGAAGCATAGACGTTTGCCGCATCGTCGAAGCCGCGGGTGACGACGCGAACCTGCTGGCGCAATTCACGAAGTGCCTTCGTAACCGCGCCAAACTCGTCCTCGCTAAGTTTGAAGGGATCCTTCGCCCCGACGTAGAGCGCGATCATCGGGATTGTGACGGTCGCATCGTCAAAGATGGTGACCTTTCCCTGATATTTCTTGTCCCAGAGGGCGGCCCAGCTCGTCGGAGCTTCCTTGATGACGTCGGCATTATATTGAAGCGGCTGTGTACCCCAATGCAGCGGGATGCCCATCAACGTACCATCAACCGAAAGCGGATCCTTCCAGTTCAGCCCGGGAAGAATGTTGGCGACATTGGGGACTTTCGATAGATCGAACGGCGCAATCTGACCGGCTTTCTTCAGGCGGCCCGCCGTTGAGGCCTCTGAATAGACCACATCCGGCTTTACCGCACCGGACTGAAGCTGCGCAAAAACTTCGTCGAGCGAAGAAATGATGACCGGCTTGATCTTCGTTCCATTCGCCTTTTCCCATTCGGTGATCCATTCCGGCTCGTCATAACTTTCCCAGGTCAGTAGCGTGATGGGCTCCTCCTCCGCACGTGCGGCAGAGGCAAGGAAGGGTGTAAACAAGCTTGCGGCGGCGAGCCCGCTACCAGCTTTTAGGACCTGGCGACGGCTGACGGTAAGGCGTGTCGTATCTTTGGTCATCTTACGAGTTCCCTTTTTTATCTTCGGTCTAATGAACCTGCGAAGTAGCCTAACTAACGACAGTTCGGTTATCGATCCAAATGTCATTGCGAACTATCATTTGGGCCTAGCGGATATTCACGGGGATGTTTTTGTGCTGCCCGGACGTCCTCTGGTCGGGCAGGCTATCTGCCGAAGGGCCTCCTAACCATTCAGCTTGGTCATCCTCTCGCTGTTGCATCCGACGGTCAAATCGCGATTCACGATGTCCTGTGATAACCAATGCTGATCACCAGACATCGCTCGGCCAGCGATCGTTCGATAAGAAAAATTTATCACCGAGCATTCGATTTCATAATTTGACGCATGCGCTTCTGGACGAGCAAATAAGCTGAGAGTTCTTGATCATCGAGGAAACGACGAGTGTTGCTGTCTTCAAATAGTGCTGCGGATCACACCCCGGAAGCCATTCGTGCAGGAGCAAGATCCGGCGCCATCAGCGGCCAGACCTCCGGAATGGCGAAAGGGTTTGCACAAGGCAATCTTGTTATCCTGCCAAAAGAATGGGCGAAAGATTTCCTGAATTTCTGCTTGGCCAATCCAAAGCCCTGCCCGCTATTGGCCGTGGGGCGGCCGGGTGATCCGTCGTTGCCCGGCGCAGGGGAAGACATCGATATTCGTTCTGATGTGCCGAGCTACCGAATCTTCCGCAATGGTAATTTGGTCGGCGAAGTGGAGAATATTGCAAATATTTGGCAGGACGATTTCGTGTCCTTCCTGATCGGATGCTCATTCTCATTTGAATGGGCGCTACTGACTGCCGGTCTTAATGTCCGCCATATTGAACTCGGCACAAACGTGCCGATGTATAAGACTAACATCGAATGTATATCGGCAGGGCGCTTCTCCGGCCAATACGTTGCTTCGATGCGCCCGATGAAACCCGCAGACGCCATTCGCGCAATCGAGATCACGTCTCGGATGCCGCAGGTTCACGGCGCGCCGGTTCATTTCGGTGATCCGTCCGCGATCGGGATCGTCGACGTGACGCGTCCTGACTACGGCGATCCGGTACCAATCAGGGAAGGAGAAGTCCCAGTCTTCTGGGCGTGCGGCGTCACGCCGCAAGTGGCCCTCGCTAACGCAAAGCCACCCATCGCGATCACGCACTCACCGGGGTGCATGCTGCTCACCGATATACCCGATGATGATCTAATGACTGGAAGATTTCGCTTCACTGTGCCCGACTTTTGATTGCGCAATCGGGTCGGCATCGCGGATGAGCTCGCCCACGAACACGAAGGATCTGCTATCATCTTGTGCTCTCTGCGCCAGCGCGCACGCATCGGGGGGAACGGCATGATTGATCTTCGTACCTTGGAGGCCTTCTACTTCGTCGCACAAACCGGCGGTTTCAATCGCGCAGCCGAGAAGCTCCACACCACGCAACCAGCGGTTTCGGCACGAATTGCCCAGCTCGAACAGGATCTGAAGGTCAGGCTATTTGATCGCAACAAGCACGGCAGTCATCTGACGGCTAAAGGACGCGACCTTTTACGATACGTCGAGCAAATGATCGCATTACGCGTGGAGCTTGTCTCGGCAATCGCGGGCGATAGTTCACTACACGGCAACTTGCATCTTGGCGTTTCCGACACCATCGTTCACACTTGGCTGCCTGAACTTCTAAAACGGCTCAGCGTCGAGTATCCTGGGATAACGTTGGAGATCGACGTCGACGCTTCGGCCGGCCTCGCCGAGGCACTACTGAACAATACGATCGATGTCGCCTTGATGATGGGTCCGGTGACGGCCGGTCACGTGACGAACGTCCACCTTTGCAGCTATTCCCTGGATTTCATCGTCCGCTCAGATTTCCCGGCGCTTGGCGCCGGCGCAAGCCTTCGCAAGCTCGCCGAATATCCCATCATCACTTTTGCCCGCCACACACGACCCCACTCGGAATTGAAAGAACTTTTTCGCAAGGCCGGCGCCACAGGAGTCCGTCTATTCGCAAACGCATCGCTGTCATCGATCATTCGCATGACCCTCGACGGCTTGGGTATTGCGGCAATTCCAAAGGAGGTCGCAATCGAGCACCTGCAGAGCGGCCACCTCCGCCTGCTTAACCATGAGGAGACGCTGCCGGTACTCCCATTTACAGCAAGCTTCATCCCTCGTCCGGATATGCCGCTAAGCGGTGTGGTTGCCAAACTTGCACAGGAAGTTGCGAACGACGGCGCCGTTGGAAGCAAACGGCCTTCCCGTTAAGAAGCTGGCCAGCGAGGCCGGCCAGCTGCACACCCGTCAAGAAATGCGGGTGTATTTCTCGAGCGCCACCGATTTGAACAGGTGACCATTCTTGGCGCCGAAAGCCTTCATCGCATCCGTGTTATTGTGGACATCGAGGGCTTTTTCGTCGTCCCAGATCTCGTAGAATACGAACTCGCCCGGCCGATCCTTCGACTGGTGGAGATCATACTGGACGAAACCAGGCTCCGTTTTTGCAGCTGGAACGAGCGTCAGCAGTGCATCGCGGACCGCTTGCTCCTTTCCTTCGTGAGCAATGATGGTTGCAACCACCACAAGCTTGTCAGTCATCTTCTCCTCCTTCGGTCACTGAATATCGATTGATACGTGGCACTTGATCGAATTGGCGATGAAGCAGCCCTTATGCGCGCGATCGTGAAGGCGTCGCAAAGTCTCGCGATCGGGCTGCTTGTCCCCGCTGAAAGATGCTTTAGGTCTGAGAACAATATCAGAAACCCACATTCCGCCGTCCTGGCCCTTTGAAACCTTGCCGGCAGCTTCGTCCTCGTAGGCGCTCACTAGGTAACCGCTACCTTCGCAGATGGCGAGAAAATACAACATGTGGCAGCTCGCCAACGCGTTGACCAGCAGCTGTTCTGGATCGGCGAATGCCTCGTTGCCAAGATACTCTGCGGCGGCGGAAACCGGAATGTTTACACTCGGGCTAATAATCGCTTGGTGGTCGCGATTGTAGGTCTTCGGCTGCTTCGGATGCGGAGAAGCTTCCCACTGAAGACGAACGATATGCTCTGACATGGATGTTACCTCTTGCTGGAAATGCAGAACTCTCGGCCGGTTACCGCTATTTGAAAACCGAGAGCATTGCCTCGGCGATCGTCAGGTCGTCATCGACGGGGCCACCCGACACGCCGACGGCGCCGACCACTTTTCCATCGTGGACGATCGGAAGGCCGCCCCCGAAGACGACGAATGGACGCGCTCCCACAGACTCCAGCCCGTAAAGCGGCCCATTCGGCTGAACCGGCTCCATCCATTGGCCACTCGGCGAACGCAACGCAAGCGCTGTCCAGGCCTTATTCTGCGCGATCTGGACCGTTGATAGAGCAGCATCATCAACGCGGAGAAAGGCCAGCAGATTGCCGCCCATATCGACAATAGCCAGCGACGACGGCTGTTTGATTTCACGGACTTTCGCAGCACCGGCCGCGATCGCACTCAAAGCTTCTTCGTGTGTGATGATTTTTACCATGGTGGTTCCCCGATCAAATTTGCTGAAAATCAGCTCTCAAGTGAACTGGACCGCTTTCGTCGAAGCGATCCGGACGATCGACCGCTCTATGCCTAGTTGTAGATCCCGCCGTCGACATTGATCGATTGGGCCGTCACGTAGGACGACTCGTCCGAGGCAAGGAAAACAAACAGCGGAGCGACTTCTTCCGCCCGTGCCTGCCGGCCTAGCGGAATGACCAGAGGCACCAGCGATTCCTGCTTCTCCCGCCCACCGATGAAATCGATCACCGGCTGGTTGAAGGGAGTGTCGATCCAGCCCGGGCATACCGCATTGACGCGGATTCCATCTCGCGCCAATTCGATCGCAAGAGTTGTTGTAAGCCCAATGACTGCAGCTTTCGATGATGAATAGGCAAGCAGGCCTGCCGCACCGCGCTTTCCAGCAAGCGACGACATTAACACGACGGAGGCCTTGCCGGATTTGCGGAGCTCCTGCACCGACTCGCGGACGAAGATGAAATTTGCCCTCACGTTGATCGCAAAGACCTTGTCCCAGTCACCGGTGCTGAAATCCTCCAGCCGGCCGGAAAGCTGGATGCCGGCGTTGAGGCATAGCGTATCGATGCCCTTCATCCATTCGGCCGCTTGAGAGATCGCTGCCTTGATCTCGGCTTCCTGCGAGAGATCGGCACGTATGAACTTCACCGCACCGCCAAAACGCTTCTCGACGGCTGCGCCACGCTCAGCGTCGATATCTACGACGCTGACGGTGGCCCCTTCCGCAATGAACTGCTCAAGGATCGCAAGGCCGATGTTTGCAACCCCACCGGTGAGCAAAACCCGTTTTCCTGAAAGACGCCCTGACATCGCATTCCCTTTCCTGTTTCGCATAATGGCCGACTGCGCTGCGGCGCCTTCAGGCGCCGCCCCGCTTGATGGTCTTTACGATTTCGTCGTTGACGGTTGATGCGGCTTCCATCTGGGGCATGTGGCCGGTCCCGGGGATGTTGACGAAGGTCGCATTGGCGGGGATCTCGCCTTGCTGCGGCACGGGCACGATCTGGTCCTGGTCACCCCAGATCAGCGTCACCGGGCATGACAGGCCATTGAGCGTGGCGCCGATCGACTGCTTCTGGCCGCCGTCGTCGGCAATGGCGTCGGCAATGGCCGAGAGTGCTTCTGGAACACCTTCCAGCCGCTTGAAGCGCAATGTGCCCTCGACCATGTCGTTGGTGATCTTGGACGGATCGGCAAACAGCCGCTCCAGGACGTTCTGCAGCGGGCGCCGGCGTTCTGCTGCGATGAAGTCGGTAAGGAAGTCCCGGCTGATCTGCTTGCTCAGGCCGATCGGTGCGATCAGCGTCAACGATCCGATGCGCGACGGCAGACGTGCTGCCAGAGCCGCAGCAATGGCGCCGCCGAAGGAGTGCGCGACCAGATGGATCTTTCCAGAAGCGATCGGGGTGACCGCCTCTTGGATCGCTACGGCAATCTC
>NZ_NWSV01000005.1 GCF_002531935.1 Rhizobium chutanense
GTGACCACCGCCGGCAGCTTGATCTCGATCGTCTGCAGGCCGCCGTCGACTTCGCGGGTCACGGTTGCTTTGCCGTCCCCGATCTCGATCTTCGAGGCGAAGGTCGCCTGGGCCGAGCCCAGCAGGGCCGCCAGCATCTGGCCGGTCTGGTTCGAATCGTCGTCGATCGCCTGCTTGCCGACGATGACAAGCCCCGGCTGTTCGGCATCGGCGACACCCTTGAGGATCTTGGCGACGGCGAGCGGCTCGACTTGATCCTCGGTCTCGACCAGGATCGCCCGGTCGGCGCCCATGGCGAGCGCCGTCCTCAGCGTCTCCTCGGCCTTGGCAGGGCCGATCGACACCACCACCACTTCCTCGGCCTTGCCGGCCTCCTTCAGCCGCAGCGCCTCTTCCACCGAGATCTCGTCGAACGGGTTCATCGACATCTTCACATTGGCAAGCTCGACACCCGTGCCATCCGGACGAACCCGGATCTTTACGTTGTAGTCGACAACCCGTTTGACGGGCACGAGAATCTTCATGGGTCTTTCCTCCACACTATCAGCATCGCGGTCACCGCTTTGCCTGGCGACCGAGGAGTCACGTCCTCACGCTTCAAACGATCGGCTGGAGATGCAGCAAAATCGCATTTCTGGAAACAGCTTCGTCGTCCCTCCGCCTCCCCTCGTTGTCGAGAATAAGAGAACATATGATCCACTATGATGTCAATAGGATCATTTGATCCCAAATCTTCCCAGAATGTTGGGCTGCGACTTACCTCGGCCCTGCCAGGTACATCAGGCGGCTCGCGCCCCGACTCTCATCGTCATCTCGCGGTCGGCGCTAGTCTCCTTTATCCAGCAACGGTTGGCGCCGAACGGTCACGACCGAGCGTCGACGACCTTCCTCCGCCGGGGAGCCTTCGCAGCGCCGGAAAGGAGGTACTCACCAGAATTGACCAAGAAGCGCTCGTTGTCGCGAATTCGACGCTCCGCCACCTCCCCGAGCTTGCTGATCGTCAATGCGGCAAGGATGTTGGCGATCGCGATCGCTCCCAGCGTGGACTCGGGAAAGGCCCGGCCGGATGATTGGGCGACAAAGTGCAACGGCCCCGCCAATTTGCTGATAGGGGCGGCGAAGCTGTCGGTGATGGCGATGAGCCTTGCTCCAGAAAGCGCTGCCTTCTCAGCCATTCGATGCACGAGGCGATTAAACGGCGCGAAGGTTACCGCGACGAAGGCATCGCCCGGCCGGATGTCGTCCAACGCCCCCTCCGGCGCTCCCCCAGGGCCATCCAGCAGCAAGATGCTTGGACGCGCCTTTTGAAGCGTGTAAGCAAGGGTGTAGGCGGGAGTGAACGCGGTGCGCCGACCCATGACATAGACCTTGGGAGCATGCGCCAGCAGCTCAACGGCGTTTTCAAGCTGCTCCTCCGACAGATGGGCCCTTGCCTGTGTCACCACGGCCTGTTCAGTCGCGAAAAATGAATCGACAAAAGCCTTCAGGCCTGAACTTTTACCCATTTCAGCAATGAGCGTGCGCGCGCTCGCTTCGTTACGGTGAAGCGATTGCTGGTCCCGCTGAGGGCGTTTGGGCGTCGTGTCGATGAATTGTTGGCGCAGATCACCATAGCCGCTGAGACCCAGCTTTTGAGCCAGTCGCACAAGGTTGACGGGCTGAACATTTGCCCGCCTCGCGATTTCCCGCATCGAGTAGAAGGGAATTTCATCGGCATTATTGATGATGTAATGGGCGCCTTCCACCATCTGTCCCGAGAGCTCAACGCATATCGTCTTTATTTGCTCGATCAACTCTGGCCTGGTCATGCGTCCTCTCTCGAACATCGACTGATGGTTGGGCGCCATACAGTTTTCCGCCGTATTTGGTGGCCTAACCGTGATTTCCAGGAGTTCCGGAAATCACGAGCGAGACCAGCGGGGCGCTCCTTTGACAGCCTATATGAATTAGGCACAGTCATACCGCAACCAAATGTTCGTTAGCGCACTACGTTGCGCAGAACGCCAACATTCTGAAGCTCTACCTCAACTGTATCGCCAGGCTTCAACCAGAGCGGTGGCTGCCGTTTCGCGCCGATGCCCTGAGGGGTGCCGGTTGTGATCATGTCGCCAGGGGAAAGTGCCAGGAAATAGGAAATGTAGCTGACCAAATGGCGAACCGAAAAAATCATGAGATGCGTGTTGGACGACTGAACCTGCTCTCCGTTGACTCGGGTTCGAATGTCGAGGTTCTGAATATCACCGACCTCGTCCAGCGTCACCAACGCCGGGCCAACCGGTGTGGAGCCGTCCACAGCCTTGCCCGCGAGCCATTGCGTCCCACGATACTGGAGGTCGCGCGCCGTGATGTCATTGAGGACGGTGACACCGGCCACAAAATCCAGGGCTTCCTCGGCACTGACGGAGCGGCACTGCTTGCCGATCACGATCGCGAGTTCGCCTTCGAAGTCGAGGTTGGGAGTGATATTGGAGCAGGTTATTTCGTCGAACGGGCCGATGAGAGAGCTTGCGAATTTCGCGAAGATGTCGGGATGAGATGGCAGCGCGCGCCCGGTCTCAGCGACATGATCGTTGTAATTGAGCCCGATGCAAAGAACTTTCGATGGATCGGTAACGGGCGGCCCCAGTCTAACCTTGTCAACAGGACCAACAACGGCCTTTGGATTCACTTTCGCCGCCGCTATCAGTCGCGCGGATAGCTCCGCCAGCCTGCCACCGTATTCCGCCAGCAATTGGCGCACCGACGGCGCCGACGTCGCGCTGTCACCATTCAAAAGCGCATCCACGTCAAAGATCGACGAATCGATGACGATACCTGCTCTCCAAGAGCCAGCCGATTCAAAGGTAACGAGTTTCATTGGTCCTCCCGCACCCTGCCGGTGCTTTCGAGTGAAGAGTGAGAAAATGGCATTCAATCCGGCAAGCGAGGCCCCAACACCCCAATCCTGTCCAATGCCGGAGGGCGAAACCAGTCCAGGACAAAAGGGGTGGCCTTAGATCCGGTTCCCTTTCATAAAGTCCGCAGCGCGCTCACCGATCATGATCGCCGGAGCATTCATATTGCTCGACGAAACGAACGGCATGACGGACGTATCGGCGACCCGCAGACCCTCGATGCCATGGACGCGCAACTGGGGATCGACCACGGCCATCTCGTCCGTTCCGATCTTGCACGCGCCGCTCATATGATAGGCCCCTTGTGTGTACCGTCTCACGAATTCCTCGAGTTCGGCGCGGGTTTTCAATGGCTTGGCAGGCAAATGCGACGCCTTGACAAACTTCTTTATCGACGGTTGTTCCATGATTTCCTGTCCGAGCCTAATCCCGTCGACAAGGCGATCCACATCATACTGATGACTGAGATAATTCGGGTCGACGATTGGCGGCACACTCGGATCCGACGAGCGAAGCGCGATCCGGCCCCGCGATTTCGGCCGGCAAGCATAAACGTTCAAGGTGCACCCATTTCCGCTCGCGGTGGTTTCGACACCTTCCTCAATGCCGGCGCCAGCCAGGAAATGATACTGAAGATCTGGGGTCGGATCCGATTTATCACCCCACCAGAAGGCACCGCCCTCGCAGATATTTGATGTGATTGGCCCGGATCCAAAAAGCGCGTATTGGGCGGCAGCGGCGAGCTGCCACCGTAACTTCTTATACTTGTCGTAACTGGTGCTCGACTTCAGATCGTATATCAGGAAGCAATCGGTGTGGTCTTGAAGGTTCTGGCCAACACCGGGCAGGTCGTGAACCACTTGGAGGCCGGCCTGCCGGAGCTCCGCCGCGGGTCCAATACCCGAAAGCAGGAGAAGTCGGGGAGAACCCACCGCGCCCGACGAGATAACCACCTCACGTTCAGCGCGCATCGTCTTGACGCGACCATTCTCCACATACTGCACGCCGGTGGCACGCCCGCCCTCTAGCAGGATTTTTACGACCTGCTTGTCGGTAACAATGTTCAGGTTCCGACGCTTTCGCGCTGGGCGAAGATAAGCATCGGCCGAACTGCACCGACGACCATTCCTCGTCGTCAGTTGGTAAAGCCCCGCTCCCTGCAGCTCTCCCGAATTGAAATCCGGATTGTAGGGTATGCCCGCCTCTTGGCAGGCTTTAACCCAGGCTTTGGTCAGCGGCAGCGTGTACTGCTGATTCGAGACGCTTAAGGGTCCGTCCTGCCCATGGACGTCGTTCGAGTAGACTTCGTTGTTTTCCGCCTTGCGGAAATAGGGAAGGACATCCTTATAGCCCCAACCCGCAGCTCCATGCTCAACCCAACGATCGTAATCCGATGGCGCGCCCCTCATATAAATCATGGCGTTGAGTGAGCTGCCTCCACCCAGGACGCGCGCTTGCCCAACTTTTGGCTCGGTATCGTTTTGATGCTTGAGCTTCTCGACCTTGTACCAATGCAGCAAGGAGCTCTTGAACGATTTGTAGAACGTCACCGGAAAGCGGATCCAAATGTTGCTGTCGCGAGGGCCCGCCTCGAACAGCGTCACGGTCACATCCGGATCCTCGCTCAGTCGACCTGCGATAGCGCATCCAGCCGAGCCTCCCCCCACCACGATGAAATCGGGCATCGCACAATCCTAATCTGATTAAATTTCGGGGAACGCCCGCGCGAATTTACCTGGGCGCTCGCCACCGCGTTTCGTCGTTATTGAATACCCGCGAAGAAAGCATCCACTTCCGCCTGGCGCATATCGCAAAACCAGCATTCAACAATCAGCTCGTTCTCGAAGCGATAGGCCGCGATACGGTCCGTGCGCACCTCTTTGTCACCACGGCGCCATATTTCATGGACCATGATCACAATGGCCTCGTCCGATTCCGCGATCAACTCGTCGTGCCCGGCCTCGCCTCCAACGATCCACTTGTCGGTATAGGCAGCGACCTTGTTTACCCAGCCCTCGATGAAACCCTTCGCGCCGTGGAAATCGCGGGAAAGAACAGGGTGCGTGCCACCCATGTGGACGACAAGATTGTCGCCATAATAGCTGCAGCCCTTCTCCACGTCGCCGCTCGACCAGGCCTCGTGATATTCCCGAAGAATATCCTTCGCACGTTTCTTATCCATTTTTACTCCCCTTGCTGATTGTACGGCAACAGATCCTGCTGAATCCCAGGGACCCATTAGGCAGTCTGGCGCCTAGCCTCGGTCGACAGAATTGATTTTCCGTCGGCGGAGATCTCAACACCGTATAAATCTCGAGCCGCTTGACGCGACACGACACCGTCGCGAACGTCACGCAGGACCGATTCAGGGGCACGCCGGTGGGGATCCCCCCAGCCACCCCCAGCCGTGGCCTCGATCACCAAGTGGAATGGCTTGACCTCCTCAACGCCATAAGGCGGGCAGTAAAGCTCGTCACCTGTAGCCAGATCGAATGCCTTGATCGATCCCCTTTCTCCCCAATGTCCGCCATTCACGCCGGCCGCCGTCTTCTTGCGCGCGCCCTCTCCGCGCAGGAGGTGTTCGCCGCCCGCCAACACATCGACCACATAGTCGACGCCGGTTCCGCCGCGATATTGACCCGCGCCGCCGGTATCGCACCGCATCTCGTAGCGATGCACGCGGATCGGATAGGACTGTTCGTAGGTCTCCACATTGGGGATAAACATCCCGCCGAGCGTCATCTGGTGGCTAGAGGTCGGAAATCCATCGCGTCCCTTGACCGCGCCGCCGCCAGAACTGCCGTGCCAATGGTAAAGGACGAAGACATTGCCGTCTGGCTTCTTGCCGGAGGAGATGCCGAATACCGACTTGCCCCAACCAGCGCAGGCGCGTTCGGGATCAGCCTGAGCCAATGCTCCCCAGCATGCGTTCATGATGTCGATCGCCGGAAAGACGGTGTTCATGGTCATTGGTGCCGGTGGCAGGGCATTCACCACCGTTCCCTCGGGCGCGATGATCTTGACGCAGCGGTAAGTGCCCTCGTTGTGAGGGATCGCGGGGTCGAGGAAGGCTGATAGGGCGCAATAAACTGCCGAATGCGTATTCGCGATCCCGCTATTCTTGAAACCCTTGATTTGCGGCGATGTCCCTGTGAAATCGAAGGTGATTGAGTCATCGTCGATGGTCATCGCGATCCGCGTCTCGATATCGACAATCTCGAAGCAGTCGGTATCGCTGAAATCGGATGCCTGCCAGACACCGTTTGGAAGCTCGGAGATGGCCTGACGCATCCGCCGCTCGCCATAGTCGAGAAGCGCGTCGAGATAGGATCGGCCTTTGCTCACCCCAAATTGGGCGATAACGTCGGCCAAGCGTTGACCGCCGATGCGTGTCGAACCGATCATCGCGCCAAGATCGCCCTCCAGTAGATCCGGGCAGCGCGAATTGAGGAGCAACATGCGCCAAAGGTCGTCCCTGAGCTGCCCCTTCTCGATCAGTTTGAGAACCGGCAGCCGAATCCCCTCGTGGAAAATCTCGGTTGCCTTGGCATTGTAGGTACCGGCGGCGCCGCCGCCGATATCGGACTGGTGGGCGCGGTTGCTGCAGAAGCCGACCAGTTGGCCATCTACGAACACGGGCCGGATAAGCGTCCAGTCTGGCAGGTGGTTGCCCCCCGCTGCGTAAGGATCGCTCAAGATAAAGACGTCTTCCGGGTCGATACGCCCGGTAAAATCACGCAGGACCGCGCGCACCGCGAATCCACCACTCCCGGAATGGATGGGAAGACCATCGGCTTGAGCGACCGTCTCGCCGTCCGCGTTGCTTAGGAAGCAGGAGAAGTCATGGCTCTGGCTGAAGATTGGACTCCGCGCCGTCCTGGTCATGATGGTGCCCATCTGCAGGCTGATGTGGTCCAACTGTCGCTGAAGGATTGCGATGAGAACAGGATCGTATTCGTGGGACAAGACAGTGCTCATAGTTTGACCTCGTCAATTCTTGCGAAATGCGGAGCGCTTGACCGCCGCCGCGCCAAAGGTGCGGCGATCGTCAAATAATGGTCAGGAATGATCGGCGTATTCATGCTGCCTCGCCCTGCAGGATATCAACGTGATAGTTGCCCGCCTCGGTCATTGTCAGCTTATCGCCAGCCCCGAGAATAAGCGTGGTCGTTGCTTCCTCGATGATAGCGGGTCCCGTTAGCTGCTGGCGGGGGGCCAGAACCGTGCCATCATAGACAGGGGTTTCAACAAACCCCAGTTCCTTGTTAATCCAGACCGGACGACGCGAAATCGCCACCGGGTCCGCCACGACGGCCGTCCCCGTGGCAACCTGCAAAGCATCAAGCTTGCCGATCGCAGCCAACCGCAAATTCACGATCTCGATGGCGCCGGCCGGCTGTACATAGCCAAAGAGCCTCTGGTAAACCTGTTCGAATGCCGTGCGGATGGTGACCGCGTCGGTTGCCGAGCATTCCACTGGAATCGTCCATTGCTGCCCGAAGTAGCGAAGGTCGTAACCACGTTTGAGGACAGCTTTGTCGCCTGTGAAACCCTCGCGCACCAGAACCTCGCTCGCCTCGCCCTGCAGCTCGAGGAAGGCGGCCTCGAGCACTTTGGGTCCTGAGTTCTCCGCATGGTCGAGATTCTTGAGCCAGCTTCGAACATAGTCGTGACGAAGGTCCGAGTTACACATCCCAAACGCGCAGAAGACGCCCGCGAGTCGTGGGATATATAGGCTTGAGCAGCCAAGCAGCCGAGCGGTCGAGGGACCATGCAGCGGACCTGCGCCACCACAAGCCACGAGGGTAAATGCTCTCGGATTGTATCCCTTCTCGAGCGAGGCCTGCTCCACGGCATGAAGAATATTCTGTTCCACGAGCTGGATGATGCCCGCCGCCGCGTCGTTGACACTCAGACCAAGCGGCTTTGCCACATGCGTCTCGATGGCCTCGATTGCTTTTTCAAGGCTGAGAGCGATCACGCCGCCCGCGTAGGGACCAGGCTTCAGCCGTCCGAGCACAAGCTGCGCGTCCGTCACGGTCGGACGCGTCCCACCGCGACCATAAGCCGCCGGGCCGGGGGTTGAACCGGCCCCTTCCGGTCCTGCCTTGAGAAGCCCCGCGCCATCCACAGAGGCGATCGTGCCTCCGCCCGCTCCAACGGTGTGAATGTCAACGGACGGAATATTCAAGTGGTAGCCATCGACCACGATCTGGTCGGTCATTGACACCGTACCGTGTTCCATCAGTGTGACGTCACAGCTCGTTCCACCAATCTCGATCGACATCAGGCGCTCCGACCCTGTATCCTGGCCGAAGAATTTCAAGGAGCCAACGCCCGCGGCCGGTCCGGACAGCACCAGGCTGGCGGGCGCATGCCCGATCTCATCGATGGAAATCGCGCCCCCATTCGACTGAATCATCAGCAGCTTGCGTTTCAGGCCAAGCGATGAGAGGCGATGCGATAGGCTCTCGAGATAGGGAACGACACGACGCGCGACATAAGCGTTGACGACGGTCGTGGACGTGCGCTCATACTCGCCGATTGTCGGGGCGATCTCCGACGAGGCTGTCACCCAAACATCGGGAAGAAGCTTCAGCAGCTCTGCCCTGGCAGCCCTTTCATGAACAGGGTTCGCGTAGGAATGCAGGAAGCAAATGGCGATCGCCTCGACACCCTCCTCCTCGAAAACACGTGCCGCGGCCGCGACGGACTCTGGGTCAAACGGTATCCTGACGGTTCCATCCTGCTCCAGGCGCTCGACGACCGGCAGGCGAAGATAGCGAGGCACCAGAACCTCAGGAAACGGTTTACGGTGATCCCAGACAAACTCGCGCATGGAGCGCCGGATCTCCAGCGAGTCGCGAAAGCCGTCCGTCACCAGCAGCCCGACTTTCGCCCCCTTCTTCTCAAGGAGCGTGTTCGTCGCGATGGTGGAGCCGTGAACGAATAACTCGGTGTTGGAGAGGAATGTCTCAACATCGATTGACAGAGCGGCCGCTGCCAGCCGGATTGCCGAGAGAACGCCTTCTGTGGGATCGGATGGGACCGACGGAGCCTTGAACGCGCGCACGGCGCCTATGGAATCAACCATGACCAGGTCGGTAAAGGTACCGCCGATATCTACTCCGACGCGGTAGGGTGCAATTAACATCGGCTGTCCACTCATCGTTGTTTCACCATCTTTTATATCGTGTGTCAGAGGCCGCTGAACATATAGCCTCAGGTGGTGGCGCCCGGGTGATCACCGAGCTCTCTTCTAACGACGCGCACCAGCTTGTCGGCGATCGCGGAGACCTCGACCTCAGTCATTGGACTTGAGAGCGCGCCGGAGCAATTTGGCGTGAGAAGGACGTTCTCGTCCAACATCGCCAATTGGATACGGCGGATAAGATTGCCAGCCTCGGATGTCGGGAACGCGCTTCGATAGCCGGTCACCTTACCCGGACCGACATGAACGCGGAAAAGTGATCCCATTCCCGTGACTGTCGCGGCAACGCCAGCATCGGCGAACCCCTTGCCGATCCTCGTGCGCAACAGGTCGCCAAGCGAGTTGAGACGATCCACCACGGGCCGGGAGTAATGCTCGAGCGAGGTCAGGCCCGCGGCCATACTGAGCGGATTGGCGCTGAACGTGCCGCCCATCGACACTTTCGGCTTGCCAGCGGAATGATCGAAGACGGCCATCAAGTTCGCGCGTCCGGATACGGCGCCGATCGGCAGTCCGCCGCCAATGATTTTCGCGGTTGTGATCAGATCCGGCTCGAGACCAAAAAGCGGCGACGCCCCTTCGTACGACAGGCGAAAGCTGATCACCTCGTCGGCGATAAGAATGATGCCATCGCGACGGCAAGCCTCTTGGATGACCGAGGCAGTTTCTCGAGACATGGGCACCGTGCCGGCACGCGAGGCATGCGGATCGACGATCACCGCCGCGAGTGAGGTCCCTTCCCGACGAAGGATGTCGGCACAGCGCTGCGGATCATCATAAGGGAGCACCACCACGTCCCTCAGGACTGTGTCGGGCGTTCCCGCGTTGCAGCGGACAGACGCCGGGTTGCCGTTCTCGTCATCCCAATTGGCGGGCGTTGGATCAAGGCTCACCTCGACCCAATCGTAGGCACCGTGGTAGCACCCCTCGAACTTCGCGATCCTATGGCGTCCGGTCAGACCCCGCGCCCCCTTGATCGCGGCCAGCACCGCCTCGGTTCCCGAGTTGCAGAAACGGGTCTGTTCCATGCGCGGATTTCTCGCGGCCAGAGCTTCCGCGAGAAGAATCTCGCTCTCCGTCGGCATGCCGAACGCGGTCCCCTTCGTCATTGCTCCGCGTACCGCGTCCAGGACAGGCGCGTATGCGTGCCCATGAATAAGCGAGAAGAAGTTATTCGCGCAATCAAGGAGCCGTCGCCCATCAATGTCGATGACCCAGCAACCCTCGCCGCGGGCCGCATAGGGCGGATTGGGTTGAAACCACGATGCCGCGCGCATCGAGCCCCCTGGCACCACCTTCCGTTCCCGCGCATACGCGGATTTGGAGCTATCGCCAACAGCCGAACGTGATTCACTGCTGTGTACCTGATCGAGTTTCATACTGTTCTCCATCCACACCTGAGCTGGATGCAATAAACACTATGATCCAAGATAATGTCAACAGGATCATGTGATCCAAATCATTTGGGCAAGCTTTTCAGCGGCCCACCACATAATCCGGGCCGGCGCAACAACGGACAAGGCGGCAAGGACGAGCTCCAAGGCGGCCGGCGACACGAAAATTTCTTTTGGATCAGTTGATCCTCTTGACATAACTCTGGATCATGATGTTGACTGCGGTCACGAAACTCGCGCCTGGAGAGTTAACGGTCGGCGTGAGAAAATCGCGTCACTTGCTCGGGAACTCGTTGATGGGACCAGGAAGAAGTGACGATATGTTGACCGGCGGGCGGACATCGCGCGAACGAGCCGAACACGCCGAGCTTGGAGCGGACCCCGGGCCGCTGGATGACAGACAACCTCACGGGCCAGATCTCGGCGGAGGCGTCGGTATCGCGGCCTTGGCGAGGGGGCGGCAAGCGTCCAGACCGCGGCTCGAGGAGTTGCGCGTTGTTTATAAGGAGGTAATCAGATGACCAATGAGAGCCAAGCGACTGTTTATGATGTCGTGATCGTGGGCGCCGGCCCGTCTGGCGCGGTCGCAGCCAAACGCCTGGCGGAAGAAGGAATGTCGGTCATCTGTCTTGAGCAGGGCGGCTACCCGGATTACACCAAGCTCCGGCACTCCGGTCTTGAATTCGAACTGACGAAGCAACAGCATTTCGCCACCAACCCAAACCGCCGCAGGGCCCCTTCCGACTATCCAATCGACGTCAGTGACTCGGACATTGAGCCGCTGATGTGGAACGGTGTCGGCGGCAGCTCGGTTTTGTATGCGGCGGCCTGGCATCGGCTCAAGCCCAGTGACTTCCGAGTTCGGTCAGTTGATGGAATTGCGGACGACTGGCCCCTGAGCTACGCGGAACTCGAACCATTCTACGCCCGGGTCGAAAATGACTTCGCGGTTTCCGGGGTTGGCGGGGACCCCGCCTACCCGCCAGGTTTTGACATCCCCCTGCCTCCTTTCCCGATGGGGGCGATGGAACGGAAATTCGCCTCCGCGCATGATCGGCTTGGCTGGCACTGGTGGCCCGGCAGCAACTCGATCGCGACCGTCAAGCACAACGGTCTGTTGCCCTGCGTGCGGCGTGGCGCGTGCACCTGGGGATGCTTTGATGGGGCCAAGGCCTCAGTCGACCGCACGCACTGGCCAGCCTGCATCAAACTCGGTGTGAAACTTGTCCAGAATGCGCGGGTGCTGCGCGTCGAAACCGGAGCCGATGGCCTTGCTACCGGCGTCACGTATGTCGATCGCGAGAGCGGAGCCACACATTTCCAGCCGGGGCGCGCCGTCATCGTCTCGGCCAACGGGATCGGCACACCAAGGCTTTTGTTGAATTCCGCGTCGAACCGACATCCAGACGGGTTGGGAAATTCGTCCGGCCTGGTCGGCAAGCGACTGATGATGCACCCCTACGGGACGGTGACCGGCCTCTTTGACGATTTCTTCGAGAACTGGCAGGGCCCTTATGGGCAACGGGCCTATTCACTGGAATTCGCCGAGACACGCAAGGATACGAATTTCTATCGCGGCGCGAAGTGGCAACTCATGGGAATGGGTGGACCGCTGGCCTCGGTGGGCAGTTGGCCATGGGGCAGCAGTGACGACGTCTGGGGCGAGAACTTCCACGACACCGTGCATAAGCGCTTCGGCCGCTCCGCGTATTGGGGGATCATGGCTGAGGATTTGCCGAATGAGGAAAACATGGTCACCCTCGACCCCGATGTGACGGATGCTCAAGGCATGGCGGCCGTCAAGGTGACGTACAAGGCGTCCCAAAACACCGTGGACCTCTTGAACTACAATGTGACACGGGCCTCGGAATCGATGAGGGAAGCGGGCGCCTACGAGGTCGCGGGCACGCCTCTAATGCGCGAAACCGGCTGGCACATACTCGGAACGGTGCGCATGGGCAAGGATCCCGGGAACTCGGTGGTCGACGCTTTCGGCCGCTCCCATGATGTTCCAAATCTCTTTGTCATGGATGGCAGCGTCATGCCAACGTCGGGTGCGGTTAATCCCACGGGAACCGTGACCGCGCTTGCCTTGCGAAACGCGGAATCGATTATTGCTAACCGGCGCTCCCAGCCGGTCAGTCAGGCCGCCGAAGCGCGAAAGGTTGGACATTAAGCCATGACTTACGACATTCTTCCCCTGCGAGCCAAAATCGAATGGGTCGCCGATGCCCTTATCCCTTCGGATCCGAAATACGCGATGCCCTCGGCGACGGAGGCTGGCATTATCGATCATCTGTTGCCTCGCGCCCTGAAGGAGCGCGACGATATGGCGCCGTCATTCCTCAAGGCGTTGTCGCGTCTGCCGGAAAATCGTCCGGACAATGCTCTGGAGGTGATCCGCGCCCTTGGCGGCGAAGACTTCCATGTGATTAGTTTCCTGATCGCCGGCGCCTACTTCCTTGACGAGGCGATCACAGGAAAACTGCGATATCCAGGGCAAGAGGCGATGCACGAGACGCCGGATTACGACGAGATCATGGACACGATCGAGCGCGTGCAAGCAAGAGGCGCTGTTTATCTCGATGTGCCGGAAGCGCCGTGAGGCGCTGATTGCTTCTGGCCGCGACACACTTTCAAGGCACCGAGGCGGCCATTGTCATATGGCCGCCTCGCCACAGATTGAGACGGATAGTGCAATGATCGAGCAAGCGCTACCGGTGTTGACGGACCGATGACACGCATCCCATCAGGGGATAACTTTTCCGGGATTCAAAATTCCACGCGGATCGATAGCGGTCTTGATCCGCTCCATGATATGTGTTTTGCCCTCGGCGCCGTAGCGCCTAAGCAGGTCGAGCTTAACGCGTCCAATCCCGTATTCGGCGCTGAATGTGCCGCCCATCTCAAAAGCCAGCTGATAAATTTCAGGAGAGATTTCCCGTTCAACCCGGTCCTTGAAGGCGTTCTGGTCGATCCCAATGGGCGGGACAATGTTAAAGTGGACGTTACCGTCGCCAACATGGCCGTAGATCGAGAGAATGGCATCGTCCCGATGTTTTTTGACAAGGCGGGACGCCGATTCGATAAAGGCCGAAAGGCGGGAGGTTCGAACCGCGATGTCGTGCTTGACGGATCCGCCGTGGTGGACTTCCGCTTCAGGAATGCTCTCGCGCAAATACCAAAGGGCAGCCCGCTGTTGTTGGCTCGCGGCTATTGTGCCGTCACCGATCATTCCGCTTTCAAGGAGCTCGGCAAGAAGCGCGTTCATGCATTCCTCGAGGTTCAGAATGGGAGAGACCGTCGCGGCCTCCAGAACGACATAGTGCTCGCTTTCATCCGGCAGTGGATGGCGAAGGTGCTTTTTGGCGGTCAGAAGCAGGTTCAAGGACGCGCTCGAGATATATTCGAATGACGTGATCGCTTCTCCGCTTTGGATCTGGGCGGCATTGAGAATGGCACTGAGCGAGGAGATATCGCGAACCGCCAGGAAGGCAGTGATCGTCTGGCACGATTTTCTCATCAGTTTAAGGGAAACGCCGGTGATGATGCCCAGTGTCCCCTCAGCTCCGATAAAAAGCTGTTTCACGTCATAGCCGGAGTTATTTTTGCGTAGCGGGTTTAGTTCGCTATATATTGAACCATCAGGCAATACCGCCTCGAGCCCGAGCACCAGGTCGCGCGTCATTCCGTATCGCACGACGTTGATTCCCCCCGCGTTGGTCGACAGATTGCCACCGAGACGGCAGGATTGCTGCGAGCCCAAGGCAAGGGGCAGCAGCAGGCCCGCCTCGTCGGCCGCGCGCTGCAAATCGGCAAGTATCATTCCGGCATCGGCGGTGACCGAGAGATTTTCCTTGTCGAGGTCGCGCAGCCGGTTCATTTTCTCAAGGCTGATCAGCAATTCCCGCCCATCGGCGTTTGGCGTGGCGGCCGTGCAATAGCTGGTATTTCCGCCTTGCGGCACGATACCAACCCGATGTTTCGCGCACACACGGATGATCGTCTGAACGTCAGCCGTGTGGCGTGGGCGCAGCAACGCCGTTGTTGCTCCCGTATACTGCCGACGAAAATCCGTAAGGTAGGACGACAGGATATCCTGATCCCTTGTTACTAACTCGGCAGGCAGTTCCAAAAGCGCGTTGTCGATATTTTGCATCGCGTTGTTGTTCCGGTTGTCGACATCTGACGTTCAAGCCCTGCCGCCAATCACCTGGAAGTATGACGCCGCCGTTCCAATCACATTTAACCGTGGCGGCCTCATCTTTCTTGACCCATACATTGTCGGTTCCGTGATATTTGGGCCGTGTACCACTGCGAGGAGGCGGAAATCAGGACCGATGACATCGCGACCCTGTCACCGCGTGACAAGATCCGGCAGGGGTTCACCTTGTAGCGCTCGCCTCGCTCTTTCAACAGCCTGTTCCTGCAGCGCGTCGAGTGACGTCGTCGATCGCCAAGCCACATGCGGCGTGAAGAGGGTATTGGGCGCATCACGCAAGGGGTGGCCGGCAGGCAAAGGCTCCTGGGCGAATGTGTCGAGCCCGGCACCGGCGATGGTTCCCGCGCGCAGGGCGGCGGCGAGCGCCTCCTCATCGATGAGCCCTCCCCGGGACACGTTGATGATAACCGCGTTGCGGCGCATACGTTTCAGTACCTCAGCCGATATCAGGTGGCGCGTCTCGTCTGTGAGTGGCAAATGCAGCGAAACAACATCCGACTCCTCCAGCACCTGCTTCAATGAGGCGGCCGTGACGTCCTTGAACGTCGAGATCGGGTCAAACGCATGGACCTTGGCGCCGATGGCCGCCCACCATGTCGCGACCAACCGTCCGATGCGGCCAGTTCCCACAACGCCAACCCGCAGGTTGGACAGCTTTGGTGCATCAAGACCGATCACCCCGGCCCATTCGCCGGCCCCGATAGCCGCATGGCCCTGCGGAATACGCCGTGCCAGCGCTAGCCCCATCGCCAGGGCATGCGAGGCCACTTCCTCGGAAGCCGTATCCGGCACGATTGTCACAGGCACACCGAGCCTATTGGCGGCCGCGACATCAATATTGTCATAGCCGACACCGTATCGCACGACCGCCTTGCAGCGCCGCAATAACCCGAATTCCTCCGCGGTCATCTTGGCGTAGGGGGTCATCATGACAACCTCCGCCTCGGCCATATGGGCGCGGAATGATGCCTGATCCTCGGCCACGACAATCTCACGGCGCAAGCGTTCGGCGAGGGCGCGTTCCCGATCGACATTCGGGAACCGATGGGGGGCGACAAGAATAATTCCCGTTTCGTTTTCGATGGTCATCCTGATTATCTCCGCGGTCGAGGCTGGCATCCAGGCGCCAGAATTGGTGTGATACTGACGAATGTCAGCCGAGAGTATCGAGGTCGATCAACTCGATCTTGTAGCCGTCGGGATCCTCCACGAAGGCGATCACGGTCGTTCCGTGCTTCATGGGCCCCGCGGGGCGCGGGATTTTGGCGCCACTCGCCGCCAGTTCATCGCAGACGGCGTAAATTTTCCTGACACCGAGCGCGATATGTCCGTAACCCGTGCCTAGGTCATAGGCGGCTTCCTGCTCCCAATTGTGCGTGAGCTCGACAACGGCATTGGATTCCTCGGGACCGTAGCCAACGAAGGCGATAGTGAACTTGCCTTCTGGATAATCGAGTCTGCGCAGCAACGTCATTCCAAGTAGGCGCGTGTAGAAATCAATCGACTTATCGAGATCCCTGACACGCACCATCGTGTGCAGGACCCGGAATTTTGGCTCGCTCATTCAACTTTCCTTCTCTATTGCCTGTCTGGCTATCATGCCGCGATACGTTGACGACTGTTGCCCATAGGCGTCTCAATTGCTGCTTGGCGACACTTCGGTCACGACAATGGTCGCGATGCGCGTTGATGTCATGGGGGCGCGGGGCCGCCGTGCTATCCCCATGGCATTGGTATGCGAAATGCGGGCCATAGGTTCTCACTACCCCACGACGCGCGCCAATCCCCGAGGCGTCCGGCGCGGTCCGACGTCGCGTCCACGCCAATCCATCGCATAGGGTCAATGAATACAATGATCCAACAAACTGTCAATAGGATCATGTGATCCATTATCTTTTTTCCGCTTGGCAAGATCGCTGAAACGCTCGTCAGGCGTCGCGGTGGAAGGCGGCGCTCCCCAAACCCCATTGGCCGATTTCGCGGGAAAATGGCGTTCCTGACGCTGAGCGATTCCTGGACGGACGACAAATGTGCCGCGTGGATCACATGATCCTCTTGACAGATATCTGGATCATAGTGTTCACTTGATCCAACAATATGAAGGGGAATGAGGGCGGGAAAAGTTGGGTCTTGCGCCTTGTTTGCAAGTTTGCGGGGCACGTCCCCTCAAACGCACCGAAGGCGGATTTGCTCTTCGGCAAAGTCAAGTTCACCAACAAGCCAACCCTCTGGAGGAGAGCTTATGACTTCGGTCACTTTCGCGAATGTCTGGAAGCAATTTGGCACGCACACCGCTATCGAGGACCTCAATCTCGAAATCAGGGATGGCGAGTTCATGGTGTTCGTCGGCCCGTCCGGATGCGGAAAGACGACGACGCTTAGAATGCTGGCGGGCTTGGAAACTCCAACCTACGGAAAGATCCTGCTTGGTCGTGATGATGTCACGCTGACGTCGCCCGGACGCCGCAACATTTCCATGGTCTTCCAAAGTTACGCGCTTTATCCGCACATGACCGTTCGTCAGAATCTGGCTTTCGGCCCACAGATCCGGCACGAGAACAAGTCCGAGATCGCCGCCAGCATCGATAAGGTCGCGAAGCTTGTCGGACTTGAGACACTGTTGAACCGGCACCCTAGCGAGCTTTCGGGCGGACAGCGCCAGCGTGTGGCTCTGGCGCGCTCGATGATCCGTCGGCCACGCATCTTTCTGCTCGACGAACCGCTGTCGAATCTTGACGCGAGCCTGCGCACCCACATGCGAACCGAGATCGCCGAATTGCAACGCCAGTTGGGTGTCACGGCCGTCTATGTCACCCACGACCAGGTCGAGGCGATGACGATGGGGCACCGGATCGCGGTGTTCGATCACGGTCGCATTCTCCAGGTCGCGACCCCCGCCGAGCTTTATAGGGCGCCGGCCAACAAGGTTGTCGGCAGGTTCATCGGATCCCCCCGCATGAATATCCTTCCAGCAACGGTGAATGTCGAGGGCGATAGGGTAAACGTGCGTTGCTTCGGCACGACCTTTTCGATGCAGGGTCGAACCTTCACCAGGGACCGGCTCTCGGACAAGATCGAGTTGGGTATTCGGCCGGACGAGATTCAATGGGTGAAGGATGCGCCATCAAGATGCACCGAGAAAATCACCGGCGTTGTGACCTCGCTTGAAACGACCGGGTCGGACACGTTCGTCCTGGTCAATGTCGAGGGAACGGAAGTCAATTCCAAATTTCCGAGCTTTGCTCCTGTGAGGCGCGGGGACGCGGTCGAGTTGGTCTTTGATCCTGCAGACCTGCATTTTTTCGATGCGGAAACTGGAGAGAGCTTAAAGGCGACGTCGGCCATTCACAACTAAACTGGAACGAAATCTGAACTGGGAGATAACGTTGATGTTCAAAAGCATAATTGCATATACTTCCCGCAGGAAAGAAATTGACCGATCGACGGTCACCAGCCCTGTTGACCGGGCACTGCGCAATGTTGTGCTGGCGGGACTTCTCGCCACGGCCGGCCTGTCGACAGCGTCGGTGAATGCCGCCCAGGCCGCGACTGTCAAGGTCGCGTTCAGCCTAAACTGGACCTTCGCTGATCCCAAGCTCGCGCAAAAATGGTTTGGCAACGTCAAGACCGAGTTCGAGGCCAAGCATCCCGGCGATACGCTGGAGTTGATCCCGGTCCCCGGGACCTATGACGACTTCATCACCAAGCTCAGCCTGCTTTACAATTCGCCGGACACCAAGCCTGATATCGTCCAGTACTTCGACATCAATGTCGGCCAGTTTGCGGGGAGCGACCTGCTTTCGTCGCTCGACGACAAGGTTGCCGACGCCGCGTGGTGGAAGGACACCCCCGTCCCCGTCCAAGAAGCGGGTAAATACGACGGCAAGGTCTACTCAGTAGCGCAGGGAATAAACACCTATGGCATCCTCTTTGACCGGACGCTGACCGAAAAGGCCGGGTTGCCAAAGGATTGGAAGCCTAAGAACTGGAAGGACATCCTCGACGGCGCTCGGGCGATCAAGAAGACGTCCCCGGATGCCTCGCCGCTCTACGTGATCACCGGGACCGCGCAAGGCACGTTCGGCGTCGTGGCCGGCCCCGGCCTCCTTCTTTCCGCCTCAAGCAACCCGACGATTTTTGATCCCGCCACGAATAAATGGGTGGTCGATAGCAAGGGGATTCGCGAGGTCTTGAACTTCTACAAGACGGCCGCCTCCGAAGGGCTCCTGGCGCCATCCTCGCAAATCATGGATCCGAACGGCGCGACCCATCCGGCCGAGGCGCTGCACGATCACAAATTCGGGATCACTTTCGCTGGCAACTGGATCCCGATCTTCTGGAGCAAGGACATCTGCGCGCCTTGCTGGGACGACAAGGAAGAGACAATCGGCTTTAGCGAAATTCCGACCGCGGAGGGTCAGCAGCCGGGAATCGCGGCGAGTTTCAATGGCGTCGTGCTGTCGATCTCCAAAAACCCGTCCAATGCCGATCTTGCTTGGTCCGCGATCGAAATCATGCAGGCAAAGGAAAATCTGCTGAACATTGCGGCTTGGGTTCCGGTCGTTCCCGCAACGGCCTCGCTCAAGACGGACAAGTCTTATCTCTCCCTGACACGGGAGCCGTTCCAGAAAGCATTCGCCGATCTGAGCTCAACCTCGAGAAGCATGCCCTCGCAGGCTGAGTTCCCGATTTGGGGGAATGCGTTTCAGCAGGCAACCCAGGCCATGGTGTTGAAGCCCGAGACGACGATCGACGAGGGTGTTAAGATCCTGCGATCCTACATGGCCACGCAGGTGGGCGAGGAAAACCTGGAGACCTTGCCGTGAACCAAAAGCGCTCAATAAGAGCCGACGGAGGGCCAGTTTATCAAACTGGCCCTCAGAGCGTCGCCAGCCGCGATGGGCCGGCCCGGGCGCGGCTCGACCAGCCCCGCGTCAACCCGATTAGTTTTGTCCTTCTTTCCCCGGCCGCGGTGCTACTGTGCACGTTTTTCCTTGGGCCGGTGCTCTACGCGATCTATCTCGGTTTCACCAATCTGCAGCTGATCGGAATCCATGCCGTCAACTACCGATTCACCGGTGTCACGAATATCGCGTTCCTGCTGAGCGACGCCGTCTTCTACAAGTCGCTCTGGTTGACAATTGTTTTCGTGGTCGGATCGGGCGCGATCGCGACCACCCTGTTGGGACTAATCCTCGCGTTGTCGCTGCAGAACTGCATCGCTCCGATCCGCTGGGTCGCCAGTGCCGCCGCGATCTTGGCTTGGACACTACCTCCGACGACGATTGCCTTCCTGTGGATGGCGACAAGCACACAATCTGGCCTGATCGCCATCCTCGCCGGCAATACACGCCTCGACCTTCTTTATCAGAACGCGATGCTTATAGTCTCGACGGCGAATGCCTGGTCACTGGCCGGTCTCGCGATGACGATGTTCTCGGCGGCGCTTCGCAATATCCCCGGCGATCTGATAGAGGCCGCCCAATTGGAGGGCTCCTCACCGCTCCAGTCGCTGATGCGCATAACACTTCCGCTGCTAAAACCAACGATTGTCACCTGCGCACTGCTGATGATGCTGATGACCTTCGGCAATTTTACACTGATCTACCTCATGACCGGCGGTGGACCAGGTAACGATACGAATATTCTGCCGGTATATACGTACCAACAGGGCTTCAAATTCCATAACCTTGGCTACGCGGCTTTGCTCGGCAATGTCATGGTGCTGCTTTCCGCACTGCTTGGAGGCATGTTTGTTTGGGCAACCAAGACGCGTCGGTGAACATTCCGTCATCCTGCCCATGTTCTAAAAGAGAGAAGGCGACCTCAATGCAGACGATTCCAGTTGAGCGCATGCCAAGCCCGCCACCGGGGCTAACGCCAAACCGGCCAAGCAAGATCACAACGGAGAGGATTGTCAGCAATTCCTCCGCGCTCATCCTGGCGGCGTTCTTTGCCTTGCCGATGTTATGGATGGTGCTCGCATCGATCGATCATGGCGCGACCAATCAGCTGAAAGCTCCCGAGCTAACGGCGGAGCACTACTGGGTCGCGATCCAGGCGGATAATCTCGTCGCGCTTGGCAACAGCCTTTTGCTCTCCGTGATCGCGACCGTCATCGGGACGGCGGCAGCGTTTGTCGCCGCATACGTGTTCTCCAAGCACAACGTTCCCTACAAAAACCCTATCTTGCTCACGATCCTCTTTCTCTCGGGCGTTCCGATATCGATATTGATCGTGCCGGTCTACAAGATGTTCGCGACACTTGGCTGGTTGTCCATCATTCCGACGGGTGTCTTGCTGGGCGTGACAGCAATTCCTTTTCAAATCTATCAGTTGAAGAACTTCATCGACGCCGTGCCACCCGAGCTTGAGGAAGCGGCGGCGCTGGAACAAGCCAGCACCCTGCAGATCTTGTTGCGTGTGATACTCCCACTGACAAAACCTGGTCTGGCGTCGTCGGCGATCTTTGGTTTTGTCAACGCGTGGGGCAATTTCCTGTTGCCGGTGATTTTGATCAACAGCTTGGCTGACCAGCCTGCGCCTGTTCATCTTTTCGGATTCATGGGATCGAACTCGATCGATTACGGCGCCATAGCTGCCTATTCCATTGTATATTCGTTGCCGGTGATCGTTCTGTTCCTGGGAATGTCACGGCAATTCAAGGCGGGCTTTGCCCTCGGAGGCGCGGTAAAGTGACAGCGCGCTGTCAAGCAAAACGATTGATGGTGAAGTCAAGCTACAATCGCCGCCGTTTTTCATGGCACAGAGGTCCTCGACATGACCCATTCGTTGAAGGTCGAGGCTAGATCAGGAACTCGTGATATTGCTTGCTAGCCTACTCGCCCTCCAGCTCAGCGCACCCTACGTTTGGTTCATGCGGTCGATTTTTCGCGGCATCGTGGTTCTCGGCGGTGGCCTGGGATTAGCCGGTGTCGCCGCGCCACCCGTCAGCGTGATTTATGTCCTCGGGTTTCTCGCCGCCGTGGTTCTTTTGCATGCGCTTGGAAAGGCCTTCGCTCGGTCGATCGTCAGTATCGACGACGGCTACGGGCCGATCGCCACGCGAACCGATGGCGGTTTCACGGCCTTTTCAGGTTTAGGGGTTGGGGCAGGAGTCTTATAAGGTTCAGCGATTACGATGAACGAAAGCCAACATATTCCCGTTGCTCATCCGTGGAAAGGCGATCACAAATTGGAACGACGAGAGTGCGAAACGCGGATTATCCCCTTAACGGTCGCAGAAACACGACCGTTCGCTGAGCACGCGCCGCAGTTGCAAAGGACCGCGCGCGCCAGCAGCGGCGCAATACTGAAGCCAAAGGCTTCTCCGATGGCCCCTGCCCTGTTGCGGCGCGCATAGCGCTTTCCGTTCGGGCTGTCCTTGCGCAAGATCAGGCCGGCCTCGACCAGCACGGCAAGATGCCGCCGGAGCGTGGCCGGCGTCATTCCCCGGGCACGCAGCGACAGCTGCGCGTTCGACGGGAAGACGATCAGGCCCTTCTCCTCGCAACCGCAAAGCTGAAGTGTCCTGTTTCTGCAAAGTTGGAGCGCTCGCGTCCGAGCAGCGGACGGTCAGTCCGATCCGCGTGCGGCGGGAGACAACAGTCGTGGCGGTCGGCATTTCGAACTCCCAGGCGATTGCGGCGATAGCGCTGCCTCACGCGGGAGTGCGTGACTTGAAACGCAGGCCCGGCTCAGGCGTAAATGAGCTGAGATTTACGGTAACGTACTTCCCCGGCTTGGCGGTATCGGCATAATCGATCGATCAACGTTGATCGGGAGGCCGGACGGTCCGATGGACAAGCAGAGCGGCACCGACAGGCACGGTTCCGGGGCCGCCCAGAGGGGGCTGTGGCGGCTCATGCTGAAGCTGCCCGCCATGCGCGGACGGCTTCAGCTTCTGGCGGCAAAATCATCCTCGCTGGACGATCTCTTCGAGGCCTATGAGGAGGCCAGCGCCACTCTGGATCGGATGTCGCAGGGGCGCACCAGGGACGAATGCCCGCTTATGGAGGAATACGAATCCGTATGCGCCGAGATTGAATCTGATGTCATCCACTATGTTCTCCAGCACCCTTTGAACGTGCCGCATTGACACGCCATTCGCGCCGAAGTCGATCGAGCCCAGGCTTCATGAGCGCTCCATGTTGCAACTCATTGCCATCTCGGCCATAAATTAGCTTATTCTACTTTAGCTTAAACAAGGTGTGCGGGGGCTGCCATGAATGCTGAAGTACACGACTTGAAGGCTTGTGAAGTTTCCACCGACGAAGCCAGAGCCGAACTCGAAAGGTTGCTTGCCGACAGCCGCTTTCGGGCCACGGAGCGCCAGAAGGACATCCTCAGATATTTGGCCGAGCGCCGTTTCAACGGCTGCCAAGAGGGGGTGAAGGCCTATTCCGTGGCGCTCGATGTTCTCGGGCGGCCGAGCGGCTTCGATGCCTCGACCGATCCGATCGTCCGTATCGAGATCAGCCGCCTGCGATCGGCGCTTGACGCCTATTACCAGGCATTCCGGGCGGCCGACAAGGTCACCATCCACATTCCGAAGGGCATGTATATCGCCCTCTTCCCGGGGAGTCTGATCCCGCACGAACCGGACGACGAGGCCCATGCCGGTTTGGAAACCGCCGTTGAAAGCCAGCCGCCGGTCTTGATGCCCGAAGCTCCCGTTCAGCCCGTGCGCCCGCGCAGTGGAATTCGCCTGACCGCCGTTGCAACTGGGCTGGCCCTTGCGATCGGCGCTGCTGTGGGCATTAAACTGTTCGTCCAACGGCCTGCCATGACGAAGAAGCCGACCGTCTATGTCATGATGACGGCGGCCGAGGCCGGGAGGCAGGGTGAAGCGAGCCAGACGCGCGACACATTGATGACGGCACTGACGCAATTCGCGACGCTGACCGTCGCCAAACCCGGTTATTCCCGCGTCCGTTCGAGCGCCCGGTTCGGCAGAAGCTACGAAATCGATATGAAATACTATGCGGATGCCGACGACCGGAGCATCTGGTGGCAGATCGCCGACAGCGAAACGGGCGATCGCCTCAAATCCGGCCTCGAGAAAGTGGATGTCGGCGGTAAGAGCCCGGCTTCGGCGCGGGAGGAAATGGCCGCAGGACTGGCGCAGCATTTTGCGGCCACGCGAGGCGTCATCAACAATATCGAGATCCATGACAGCCCGGAAGATGCACTTGGCAATGCCTGTGTCCTCAGGGCGGAGTACGCGCTCGATGAAGGCGGTGCGGACCGAGTGTTGAGGAACCGGGATTGCCTGGAGCGGAGCCTGGCGGCGGCTCCGGGCGATTCCGATGCAACGGCGCTCCTCTCGCGCGTGCTGCTTGCCGGGAAAGACGCTTCGCTTGATCCCGCTGTCAGATCGCGCGCACTGGAACTTGCCAAGCGTGCGGTCTCGTCGGCCCCGATGTCGGACAGAGCGCAGGTCGCTCTGATGACGGCGCAGTTTTCCGCCGGACGCACGCAGGCGGCCGTCCAGGCCGGGAACCGTGCCGTGGAACTCAATCCGAACAATAGCGATGCGGCGGCAAAACTCGCTTTGGTGCTCTATCTCTCGGGTTACAAGGATGCCGGCGTCGAGATGGCGCGCGATGCGGGCCGCTTCGCGGAAACGGCGCCGCGCGACGCCATGCTGGTGCTTGCGCTCGACGCCTATCGGACAGGACGCTACTCAGAGGCGTCGCTGCTGGCGGAGCAGATCAACTGCACGGATTTCATGGTGGCGACGCTCAGGGCTGCCGCCCTTGGCCAGCTGAGTTCGCCGGAGGCGCATGAACGGCTCCTGGAAATCAAGAACAAGGACCCGGAATTCGAGCGGACCTTTCATGACAGGGTGGCGTCCTGGCGCCTGCAGCCGGATATCGCCGCGGAACTGGAGGTTGGCCTGGTCAAGGCCGGCGCGCAGGTCGATCCGGGCGCAGGCCCCAGTATGGCGAAGCCGTAGAGCGATGGCAGACGCACTGCCGCCGTCGGTAAAGGCTTGCCGGAACAGCGTAATTTACGGCGTCGTTTACTGTAACGTACTTCCCGGCCGGCCTCCGGCGATGTTCCTATGCAAGCGCGGCACCATGAGACTGCAGAGGAAAGGAACATCTGCGATGCGATCGACTGCAGTCTGCCTGTCACTGTTGCTGCTTGTCGTCTCTTCAGCGGTGAAGGCCGCCGATATCGCGCCGCTGGTTGCGCCGCAGCCGAAGTCCGAAGAAGCCGACCGCTGGAGCTTTTCCGTATCGCCATATTTCTGGGCTGCCGGGATCACCGGTGACAGCGGCGTCTTCGGACTGCCCGAGGTTCATACGAACGAGAGCTTCGGCGATGTTCTGAGAGGCATCGACTTTGGCTTCATGATGGCCGGTGATGCCCGCTACGGGCCCTACAGTATCGTTGGCGATATTACCTACGCCAGGATCACGGCGGACTCGGCGACGCCGAAGGGCATACTGGCAGATGAAGTCGACCTCAAGTCCGAAACCTTCACGGCAATGCTTGGCGTCGGCTATTCGGTTCTCGAGGACGAGAAGGGCAGGCTCGATGTCATCGGTGGCGTCAAGCTGTGGTCGGTGGAAACGACGATCTCTTTCAACGGCGGGCCGCTTGATGACGTCTCGAACCGGGATGACGCGACCTGGGTGGACGCTATGGTCGGCTTGCGCGGCGTGTATTCGATCACGCCGACCGTCTATCTCACGGGATGGGGGTTGATCGGCGCCGGCGGAGCCGACCTCGACTGGGACGTCATGGGCGGCATCGGCTATAAATGGAACGATTCCATATCAGCCTTCCTCGGATACCGTGCGCTCGGCGTGAACTACAGTAATGACAGCTTGACCAACGACATCGTCGAGCACGGCCCGATCCTGGGCGCCGTCTTCCATTTCTGACGCTTGCGGTGATGCGCCAGGCGCATCGACGGCATCACGGCTCGAAGGCGAAGATCGTCTTCCAGTCGTTCTTCATGTCGACGACCAGCCAGTTGCGCCGCTCGGCTTCGTCGAGCGCCGTGTCCAGCTTGCCGATGGATGATTGCCGGTCATAGGCATATTCGCGGTCGCCATCGGTATGGTGGACAATCATCGCGAAGCCCGGTCCGTTGGCTGCTGTCGTCCAGCGCAGCATCTCGTAGTCGCCGTCCGAATTTCCCGCAGCGAAGATCGGCTTCCGGCCGATGAACTTGTTGATGCCAGCCGGCTTGCCCGGGCCGTCGTCGACGAAGTCGACCTTCGGCAGCCGCTTCAGTACCGGCACCTCGCCGACAAGAGCGTATTGCGTTACGATCGTGCTGCCGACCACCTGCTGGGGCGGGATGCCGTAAAGCTTCTCCATCACCGGCCGCATGAACTCGACACCGCCGCCCGAGACGATGTAGGTGGTGAAATCGTTGGCGCGCAAGTAGTCCAGCAGTTCCCGCATCGGGAGATAGGTCATGTCGGTATAGAGCCTGCCGGTCTTCGGATGCTTTGCGGCAGAAAACCAGTCGCTGACGATCCTGTTGAACTCATCCGTCGTCATTCCGGCATGGGTTGCCATGCCGAGTTCGACGACCCCCATCTCGCCGCCCCTTGCTATTCCCTTCAGGTCGTCGTCGAGAATGCTCTTGAACGGTTCTTTCGTCTTCCATTCGGGATGCTGCGGGGCAAGCGTCTTCACGCGGTCGAGCATGAAGCCGAGCTGGATATAATAGGGCTGTTCGCACCAGAGCGTTCCGTCATTGTCGAAGACGGCGATCCGGTCTTCCCTTGCGACATAGCCCGCGCCGCCCTCCGTTACGGTCGCCTTGACGAAATCGATGATGCGGCTTCTGGCAGCCGTGTCGTTCCATGAGGGAAGGAGATCCTGCGCGAAAACGGGCTGGGCCGCGACGAGGGTGAGGACGGCCGTCAGCGAAGCGAGGATCTTGGCAACCATGTGAAGCGCCTCGTTCATCCGGCGTCTCCTCGAACCTCAACTCTTTTGACGCAGCGAAAGCCGACATGGCTCGTCGAGGTGTCTTCCGGCTCGGCGTGGCGTGCCGCCGGCCGGTAGCGCCGGCAATAATTGGGGGCGCAGAGATGCGAGCCGCCCTTGAGCACGCGCCGTGCAATCCGGATCTCGGGCTGGCGGGGGTCATAGCTCGCCTCGGCATCGCCGCCCCGGGGATTGTTCGGAATGCAGCAGCTCTTGGCCGCCGGTTCGGGATGCCGGGTGGTCCAATAGTCGCCGGTCCATTCCCAGACATTGCCGATCATGTCGTAGAGGCCGTGGCCGTTCGGCGGAAACGATCGCACCGGCGATGTCCGCTCGTGGCCTTTCGGCTTGGTCGAATGCGTCGGAAACCTTCCCTGCCAGGTGTTGGCCATGAGCTTGCCGTCCGGCGTCAACGCGTCGCCCCAGGCGAACTCGGCGTCGTCGAGCCCGCCGCGGGCGGCGAACTCCCATTCGGCCTCCGTCGGCAGATCGAGCCCGGCCCAATCGGCATAGGCCCTTGCATCAGACCAGGCGACGTGCACGACCGGATGGTCGAGCTTGCCGCGCAGGTCGCTCAGGCCGCCGAGCGGCCGGCGCCAGCTGGCGCCGAATTTGAAAGTCCACCATTGCGAAATATCAGGCCCGCTGACCGCTTTCGGCTGAACGAAAAGCAGCGAGCCGGCCCGCAACATTTCCGGAAGCGCGCCCGGATAGTCCTTGGGGTCGGGTGTCTTCTCCGCCATCGTGACATGGCCCGTCGCCTTGACGAATTCCGCGAATTTGCGATTGGTCACCGGCGTCTCGTCGATCCAGAAGCCGTCGACCTTCACGGAGTGGGCGGGCGCTTCCTCGGGATAGTGATGGTCCGACCCCATGACGAACGTGCCCCCGGGAACCCAGATCATGCCGCCCTGCGCCCCGCCGGGCGTTGCAACCTCGTCGAATGCCAAAGCCATCGCCGCCTCCGGTTTCCTGCGCCGGCATGTTCGCCCGCCACCCGCCGTGGGGTAAGTACGCAACGGTAAATAGCGCCGGCATTTACGTTAGCGGGGTGTAAATGCCGGCCGCCGCGCCCCTTCCCTGCAGAACTCGGGCCGCTACTGTGCGTTGGCCGGGCTCTGGTCCAGCGACCGCATCAGCGCCTCGACCATCTGGTCGACGCTGAAGCTCGCGGGGCGCTGGCTCGGCGGATATTCCCGGAAGCTCTGAAGGAAGGGCGCCACACGCCAGACGCCGTACTGGATGAGATAGGCGTTTTTGGCGAGCCAATCGTAGTACTGGTCCGACACGACGTCCGCACGTTCATAGGGGTCCATTCTCAGGTTGAAGACCTTCGGAGCGCGCAGGCAGACGAAGGGGTCGGCCCATACCGTGAAGCCGCCCGGTTGACGCTGCTCGCAGAAGACGATCTTCCAGTTGGTATAGCGATAGGCGACCAGCTCGCCGTCATCGTTGAAGTAGAAAAACTCATCGCGCGCGGACTTATCCCCTTTACCTGTGAGGTAAGGCAGCTGGTTATAGCCGTCGAGATGCACCTTGAACTGGTTGCCGCCGATCGTCGTGCCCTTTGCCAGTTTTTCCTTGATGCCGGGATCGCCGGCCGCCGCCACCAGCGTCGGGAACCAGTCCAGCCCCGATATCATCTGGTTGGAAACCTCGCCGGCCTTGATCTGCCCCGGCCAGCGCACCATTGCCGGAACGCGGAAAGCACCCTCCCAGTTCGTATCCTTTTCGCTGCGGAACGATGTCGTGGCGGCATCGGGCCAGGACCACTGGTTCGGGCCGTTGTCTGTGGTATAGACGACGATGGTGTTGTCGGCGATATTGAGGTCATCAAGCGCCTTCAGCAATTTGCCCACGTCGCCGTCATGTTCGATCATGCCATCGGCATATTCGTTGCCGGGCATGCCGCTCTGGCCTTTCATCTGTTCCCGCACATGCGTGTAAACATGCATGCGCGTCGTATTCATCCAGGTGAAGAAGGGTTTTCCGGCCTTTGCCTGCCGGCCCATGAAATCGATCGCGGCTGCCGTCGTCTCGTCGTCGATCGTTTCCATGCGCTTTGTGTTCAGCGCACCCGTATCCTCGATCTTGCCATCGGCCGACGCCTTCAACACGCCGCGCGGCGAACTGGTGCGGACGAATTCCTGATCGTCCTTGGGATAATAGGGCCGCTCCGGCTCCTCCTCGGCATTCAGGTGGTAGAGATTGCCGTAGAATTCGTCGAAGCCATGCTTGATCGGGAGATATTCGTCGCGGTCGCCGAGATGGTTCTTGCCGAACTGGCCCGTCGCATAGCCGAGCGGCTTCAGCGCTTGGGCGATCGTGATGTCACGCGATTGCAGGCCGACGGTCGCGCCGGGAATGCCGACCTTGCAGAGGCCGGTGCGCAGGCAGACCTGGCCGGTGATGAAGGTGGAGCGCCCGGCCGTGCAACTGTTCTCGGCATAGTAGTCCGTGAACATCATGCCTTCCTTGGCAATGCGGTCGATATTCGGCGTGCGATAGCCCACCAGGCCGAAGGAATAGGCGCTGATATTCGTCTGGCCTACATCGTCGCCGAAGATGACGAGAATATTGGGCTTCGAGGTATCCTGGGGCGTTGCGGGTTCGGCGGCCGGAGCGGGTGCTGCGGGGGTAGCCTGCTGGGCCACCGCGGAGGAGAGGAAGGTCGTCGATGCCAACGTCATCGCGACTGCGACCGTCGCCGAAAACAGCTTCTGGGGGAAGGATATCGTCATGACGCCATCCCCTCTGATAGATCGTTCAACATGGCAGTCTCCCTTGCCGGGCGGCGCTGCCGCCGGATCTCAATCGTCGTCAGACGACGCCGGAGGAGACTTGTTCTTTATGGAGACGAGCGGAAGTACGTAACGGTAAATGCGCGTGTAACTGGGCGTAAACGCTCAAGCTGAACGCCTGGGTTTATGCGTCAACGGCTTGGATTGCAGATCCGTCTGCAGCGTTTCGCCGACCTCGGTCGCGCCAGCTCGGGCGGCACCGCTCGACGATCTATCGCGAGATCAGGTACAATACATTCCACGATCGCGAACTTCCCGAATTAGCGCTACTTCTCGACGGTGTTCACGATTACGCGGTGACGGTGGTTCGCGAACGCTACGCGGATTTTGGGCCGACGCTGGCGGCCATTGCGCGGCTGGATGACGGAGGCCGGAAAACCGGGTTACTTGCAGTTTCAGGGTTGACATGAACTCGACCGAGGACGTAGCCTCGCAGCATTCACCAGGGGGGTCCCGGCAAGGGGCTGAGATACTGCTGGACAATATGGCTTTGCCTGTTGTGGCGCAGTGACCCGTTGAACCTGATCCAGTTCATACTGGCGTAGGGACGGTGCAAGCGCTCGATGGCTTCGGATTCACGCGTGGAATCCATGCCGGCGTCTTTTCATCATTCCGGCTGACTGACTGGGTCTCCAACTGCAATTTGGAGCCTCAAACCATGACCCTTGCCGCAAAAAATCTCACCCCGACCGTTACGACCGGCCCGCTGCCGGCCTCGCGGAAGATCTACATCCCCGGAGAAATCCATAGCGACATCCGCGTGCCGATGCGCGAGATCAGCGTCCATCCGACATCTGGCGAGCCGCCCGTCGTCGTCTATGATTCCTCCGGTCCTTACACGATCGAAGGCGCCGAGATCCGCATCGAACAGGGCCTGCCCCCACTGCGCCGCGACTGGGTGCTGGCCCGCGGCGATGTCGAACCCTATGACGGTCGCCATATCCGCCCCGAAGACAACGGCTTTGTCAGTGGCGACCGGTTGACGCCGGAATTTCCGGGGCGGCGCCGGCCGCTGCGTGCCAAGGACGGCAAGGCCGTTACCCAGCTCGCCTACGCACGGGCCGGTATCGTTACGCCGGAGATGGAGTTCATCGCCATTCGCGAGAATCTCGGCCGCAAAGCCAAGACAGAAGCGCTGCTACGCGACGGCGAAAGCTTCGGCGCCCATATTCCGGATCATGTGACGCCGGAATTCGTCCGCCGGGAAGTCGCCGCCGGCCGGGCGATCATCCCCGCCAATATCAACCACCCCGAAAGCGAACCAATGATCATCGGCCGGAATTTTCTGGTGAAGATCAACGCCAATATCGGCAACTCCGCCGTCACGTCATCGATGGCCGAAGAAGTCGAGAAGATGGTCTGGGCCGCCCGCTGGGGCGCCGATACCGTCATGGATCTTTCGACCGGCCGCAATATCCACAATATCCGGGAATGGATCATCCGCAATTCGCCGCTGCCGATCGGCACGGTGCCGCTCTATCAGGCGTTGGAAAAAGTCGGCGGCATTGCCGAGGACCTCACCTGGGAGATTTACCGCGATACGCTGATCGAGCAGGCCGAACAGGGCGTCGACTATTTCACCATCCATGCCGGCGTTCGGCTGCACTATATCCCGCTCACCGTCAATCGTGTGACCGGCATCGTTTCGCGCGGTGGCTCGATCATGGCCAAGTGGTGTCTGCATCATCACCGCGAAAGCTTCCTTTACGAGCATTTCGAGGAGATCTGCGATATCTGCCGCGCCTATGACGTCTCCTTCTCGCTCGGCGACGGCCTTCGCCCCGGCTCGATCGCCGATGCCAATGATGCCGCGCAATTTGCCGAACTCGAAACGCTTGGCGAACTGACAAAAATCGCCTGGGCCAAGGATTGCCAGGTGATGATCGAGGGACCCGGCCATGTGCCGATGCACAAGATCAAGGAAAACATGGACAAGCAGCTCGCCGTCTGCGGCGAGGCGCCCTTTTACACGCTGGGACCGCTGACCACCGATATTGCGCCGGGCTACGACCATATTACCTCCGGCATCGGCGCGGCGATGATCGGCTGGTTCGGCACGGCCATGCTCTGCTACGTTACCCCGAAGGAGCATCTTGGCCTGCCGGATCGCAACGACGTCAAGACCGGTGTCATCACCTACAAGATCGCCGCCCATGCGGCTGACCTTGCCAAAGGACATCCGGCCGCTCGCCTGCGCGACGATGCCTTGTCGCGGGCGCGTTTCGAATTTCGGTGGGAAGACCAGTTCAACCTGTCGCTCGATCCCGACACCGCCCGCAGCTTCCATGACGAGACCCTCCCGAAGGAAGCGCACAAGGTGGCGCATTTCTGCTCGATGTGCGGCCCGAAATTCTGCTCCATGCGCATATCGCATGACATTCGCGCCGAAGCGCAAAAGGAGGGGCTGGACGCGATGGCCGCGAAATACCGCGAGGGCGGCGATCTCTACATGCCGATCGATACGCGTTCCCAAGGAGCGGAGTGAAAATGCGTGTCCTGGTCAAAGGGGCCGGCGTTGCCGGCCTCACCGTCGCCCGCGAGTTGCATGCCCGTGGTGCCGATGTGACGGTCTTCGACCCGCACCCGAACTTCGCTCATGCGGCTTCCTGGCTCGCCGGCGGCATGCTGGCGCCCTGGTGCGAGCGGGAGAGCGCCGGCGAGGCCGTGCTCACACGCGGCCTCGATGCCGCCGATCGATGGGAGGCGATCCTGCCGGGCAACGTCGTGCGCAACGGCACGCTCGTCGTCGCCTCGACGCGCGACCATGGTGAGCTGAAGCGATTTTCCAGCCGCACGACCGGCTATCGATGGGTGGAAGAGCAGGATATTGCGACGCTCGAGCCCATGCTCGCCGGCCGTTTCAGGCATGGCCTGTTCTTCCAGGGCGAAGCGCATCTGGACCCTCGTCAGGCGCTGCGCGGCTTAAAAGAGCAATTGTCGGCAGAGGGCGTCGCCTTTACCGACACGGCTGCGAGCGACGGCGATTTCTCCGATATCGTCGACTGTACCGGTGCTGCCCGCATCGGACGAGATCGCGATCTGCGCGGCGTGCGCGGCGAAATGCTCTATCTCCATACCGATGAGGTCACGCTCGCCCGGCCCGTCCGCCTGCTGCATCCACGCTTTCCCCTCTATGTCGTGCCCCGCGGCAACGGGTTTTTCATGATCGGTGCGACGATGATCGAGACCGAATCCGACGGTCCGATCACGGCACGCTCGCTGATGGAGCTGCTGAACACGGCCTATGCGCTGCACCCGGCCTTTGCCGACGCCGCCGTGGTCGAAACCGGCGCCGGCATCCGCCCTGCCCTCCCCGACAATTTTCCGCGCGTCGTGCGGGAAGGAAAGGTCATCGTTTTCAATGGCCTTTATCGCCACGGTTTTCTGCTGGCGCCCACTATGGCGGCTGAGGCCGCCGATCTCGTTTTTTCCAAATAGCCGAAGCAAAGGAAATCCAATGCAGCTGATCATCAATGGCGAAGCTCAGACAACCGCCGCCACGACGCTTTCGCAGCTTCTGGCCGCACTCGACTACGAAGGCGACTGGCTGGCGACCGCCGTCAATGGCGAACTGGTTCACCGCGAGGATCGCGACGAACACATGCTGAACGATAACGACAGGATCGAAATCCTGACCCCGATGCAGGGAGGCTGAGCATGCTTGATCTTTACGGAAGCCCAATCGGATCGCGCCTTCTTCTCGGCACCGCGCGTTACCCCTCGCCGGCGATCCTCGCCGAAGCCATCACACGATCCGCAACGGAGATCGTCACCGTATCGCTGCGCCGCGAAATGGCGGGCGGGCGCAATGGCGGCGCTTTCTTCGACATGATCCGTGCGCTCGGCGTTCACGTTCTCCCCAACACCGCCGGCTGCCACGGCGTGTCCGAGGCGGTGCTGACGGCGAAGATGGCCCGTGAAGTGTTTCGCACCGATTGGATCAAGCTGGAGGTGATCGGCAATCATGACACCTTGCAGCCGGATGTTTTCGCGCTCGTGGAAGCCGCGCGCATCCTGACCGGCGAAGGTTTTCAGGTCTTTCCTTATACGACGGACGATCTGGTCGTTGCCGAGCGTCTCATTGACGCCGGATGCCAGGTGCTGATGCCCTGGTGTGCGCCGATCGGATCGGCGGCGGGACCACATAATCTTGCCGCACTTCGATCGATGAGGGCGCACTTTCCCGACGTGCCGCTGATCGTCGATGCCGGCATCGGCCGGCCTTCGCATGCGACAATCGTCATGGAGCTGGGCTTCGATGCCGTGCTGCTGAACACTGCCGTTGCCGGCGCCGGCGACCCGGCGGCAATGGCGGAAGCCTTTGCTAAGGCAATCGATGCCGGCAGGCAGGCGTTCGGCGCAGGCATGCTGGAGCCGCGCGACATGGCCGTGCCTTCGACGCCTGTGATCGGAAAGGCGGTTTTCGCATGACGCTCGATCCTTTCTATCTGATCGTCGACAGCACCAGCTGGATCCGAAGGCTCGTGCCGCTCGGGGTCAAAACCGTGCAGCTGCGCATCAAGGATCGCGCTCTGCCGGAAATACGTGCGGAGATCCGCGAGGCGGCGGCGATCTGCAAAGCCCATGCATGCCAGTTGATCGTCAACGACTATTGGCAGGTTGCCATCGAGGAAGGCTGCGATTTCATCCATCTCGGCCAGGAGGATCTGGCCACCGCCGATCTTGGCGCCATCCGTGAGGCAGGCTTGAAGCTCGGGCTTTCGACGCATGACGAGACCGAACTGGCGGTCGCGCTTGCCGCACATCCGGATTATATCGCGCTCGGTCCGATCTATCCCACCATCCTCAAGGCGATGCCCTGGGCGCCGCAGGGCCTCGAACGCATCGGCGCATGGAAGGCCCGCATCGGCGACATACCGCTTGTCGCGATCGGCGGGCTGACGGTGGAACGCATTGCCGGCGTATTCGAGAATGGGGCCGACAGTACTGCAGTCGTGACCGATATCACGCGCAATTCCGATCCCGAGCGACGAACCCGCGAATGGATTGCAGCAGTCCGCACCTTTCACCGAGAGGGTTGAACAAGAACCTGTCTCTATAGAAACTGTCCTGCCGGAGACCTTAGCCGACGCTCACCGTCCCACAGGTGCGGGTGTCCGGCCCATCATTGAGCACGCTTTTGTCTTACAGCCAAATCGCGACAACATAGGAGGGCAAGGTGGCCGTTCATGAAGGGAACCGCCTTCCTCCGATGCCATTATCTTGCCTGCACCCCCGCGGGGGTGCGACAAGCCGATCCTGGCCTATGATCTGCAATCAGCCAAAGAACGCACGCAGCCGGGAAAAAAAGCCGCCTGGCTTGTGATCTGCGATCGACCGCAACCGGCGGGCGACCACTGCCGCGCTGACATGTTCACCAAAATGGCAGAAGCAGACGATATCATGCAGTTGATGGTCGCTCAGCTCGAAGAACCGTTTGGCTTCTCCGTAGCTGTCGTTTTCCATTCCCGCCGCCCGCAGGACTGGATCGGCGAATGCAACGGAAATCGGACTGTCGTCGCCCCGCATCGCCATCCGCTCTGTTATCGGCTGGTATTCGGTTTCGTGAAGCGTCCTCAGAAACTGCCTGGGACTGCGATCGAGAATTTCAGCCCACCGTTCAAGCCGCTCGCGCCGCGTCATTTCAAGGTGTGCGTAGGTCGGGCTGACCTTTGCGATGGCTTTCAACTGCTCAAGTGCATGCTGTTCCATTTCGGCCTCCTATCTTAAGAAAATAGATGGTCCGCTCCCAGAAATAGCCTCGCTCAGGCTGCAGCCGATGTCCAATCACGATTGAGAACGACATCTCTTCAGGCCACGGGCAACGCGACGGTCGGAGGCACCGCCTCCACACCAGTAATTTCAGGCCGACTGATGCTCGTAACGAACGGCTTGCTCACGCTATACTCTACTGACGGGCGCGCACGTTGTTTTCCTACTGTCTCCCATCCCCGGAAGACGATCAGGGCAGAGTGCCGCGGAGAAAAGGACTTGCAGCCATTGATGCGAATCAACGCGCGGTCCGCATCTGTCCTGTAATGTTCTTGCCGCGAGGGGGACGGCGATGAAAACGACAACTGCGACAATGATGATTGCCGGGCTCGTAAGCTTGGGCTTCGCCTTGCCGACCGTGGCTCAGCAGGCCACCGATATCGGCACTCTGGACAGCGGCGCGGCTGGAAGGGTATTCGCCAGCAAACCTCTCTATTCGCCCTATGCGGGACGAAATTTTCCAACCCGCCCGCTTTTTGGCGACACGCATTTACATACGGGAGCCTCCTTCGACGCCGGCGCGTTCGGCGCGAGGTTGACGCCACGCGACGCTTACCGCTTCGCCCGCGGTGAGGAGGTCATGGCCTCAAGCGGCCAACCTGCCAAGCTGTCACGGCCGCTCGATTTTCTGGTCGTTGCCGATCACTCCGACAATATGGGCATGTTCCCCGATCTCTTCGCCGGCAAGGCGGAAGTGATCGCCGATCCGCAGGCCAAGACCTGGTACGATATGATCAAGTCAGGCCAGGGCGCTACCGCGGCGCTTCAGATCATCTTCAGTTTCGGCAAAGGAACGCTTCCGCAGAGCATGATCTACGGGCCGGACACGCTTCCCTACAAGAATGCGTGGCAGGACACGATAAAGGCTGCCGAGGAATATAACGAACCCGGGCGGTTCACGGCCTTCATCGGCTATGAATGGACGTCGAATACGGCAGGCAACAACCTCCATCGCAACGTCATCTACCGGGACAACGCCGATAAGGCCGCTCAGGTCGTGCCTTATACGACGCTGAAACCATTGGGCAGCGACAACCCGCGCGACCTATGGCAATGGATGCAGGCCTATGAGGACAAGACCGGCGGCAACGTGCTGGCGATTGCGCATAACGGCAATCTCTCCAACGGCCGCATGTTCCCGCTGATCGAATCCTTCACCGGCAAGCCGGTCGATAAGACCTATGTCGAGCAGCGCTCCAGGTGGGAACGTCTCTACGAAACGACTCAGACGAAGGGAACCGGAGAGGCACACCCCTTCCTGTCGCCGAACGACGAGTTTGCCGATTTCGAGATCTGGGATTTTGGCAATCTCGATGCCAGCGAACGCAAGACGCCTGCCATGCTCGAGTTCGAATATGCACGGTCTGCATTGAAGAACGGCCTCAAACTCGAAGCCGAGCTCGGTACGAACCCTTACAAGTTCGGATTGGTCGGCAGCTCCGACGCACACACGGGCCTTTCGGCGATGGAGGAGGAAAATTTCTTTGGCAAGACCACGCCACAGGAGCCGAGCCCCGAGCGTCTGACGGCAACCTTTGTCAAAGACGACAAGACCGGCATTACGGTGATGGACTGGGAAGTCGGTGCGTCGGGCTACGCGGCCGTCTGGGCGGTTGAAAATACGCGCGAGTCGATATGGGACGCCATGCAACGCAAGGAGACCTATGCCACGACGGGGTCGCGCATGGGCGTACGCTTCTTCGGCGGCTGGAATTTCGAACCGGCCGATGCCGAGACCCGCAACCCCGGCGCAATCGGCTACGCCAAAGGCGTTCCGATGGGTGGCGATCTCAGAGCAGCGCCGGAAGGAAAGGCACCATCGTTCCTCGTCGCGGCCCTACGGGACCCGATCGGAGCCAACCTCGACCGCTACCAGATCGTCAAGGGCTGGCTGGACGACAAGGGCGAAACCCACGAGCAGGTCTACGACGTCGCCTGGAGCGGCGACCGCAAGCCGGGCGCCGATGGCAAGCTGCCGCCGGTCGGCAGCACTGTGAACCTTCAGGACGCCACGTGGACCAACACGATCGGCGCTCCGGAACTGATCGCGGTCTGGAAAGATCCCGGCTTCGATCCCAAGCAGAGGGCATTCTATTATGGGCGCGTCATCGAAATACCGACACCGCGGTGGACCGCCTACGATGCCAAGCGGTACGGAACGAAGCCGCTTGAAGGTACGCGGATGACCGTGACCGAACGCGCTTATACCTCGCCGATCTGGTACACGCCATGATCGCCTCGCAGGTGGCTGAACCGGCCGCCGTACCGTCGGGTCCATCGTCCCGCCGACAAACGAGCGTGATTGTCTTGAAGCGCGTGCTGAGCGAGCCGCTGGTTCATTTTCTGCTGCTCGCATTGGCGATCTTCGTCGGTTACAGGGTCCTGGGCGCCGGTTTAGGAGACAAGCCGGGCAACATTGTCGTTACGGCGCCGAAGATCGAGCAGATGGCGACCGTATTCACGAAGAGCCGGCAGCGCCCACCGACCGCGGAGGAGCTGAAAGCCCTGATCGACGACTATGTGAAAGAAGAAGTCCTTGTGCGCGGGGCGCTGGCGCTCGGGCTCGATAGAGACGACACGGTCGTTCGTCGCCGCTTGCGCCAGAAAATGGAATTTCTCGACGCCGCCGCCGCTGAAGTTCTGACGCCGACCGATGCGGATCTCCAAGCCTATCTGCAGGTCAATGCAGCCATGTTCGAAATTGATCCGATGCTTGCCTTCCAGCAAGTGTTTTTCAACCCCCAACGGCACGGCGACGCAACCGCTCGGGACGCGGGCTCCGCCCTCGAGGCGCTGCAGGCCGATCCCGCCGCGAATCTCGCCTTTTTGGGCGACCCCACCCTGCTTCCGCCCGACCTGCCGCTTGCGAGCAAGACATCGATCGGGCAAACCTTCGGCGCCGAGTTCACCGAGGAGCTTGACAAGACACCCCTGGATCGATGGACGGGGCCTATCGCCAGCGGTTTCGGCCTCCATTTGATCCGAGTGTCGAAGCGAGTGCCTGGCCGGGTGCCGGCGCTCGAGGAGGTGCGGAGCGCCGTCGCGCGCGAATGGACGAACACCAAGCGCGAGGAGCTGGAAGGCCAGCGATTTGCCGAGCTGTTCAAGCACTATACGGTCAGCATCGAATTCCCGGCCAGCGCGGAAGCCGGCCCATGATGCGGTACGGCGCATTGCTGGCGGTGCTTATCCCGCTATTCCCAGCCACATCAGGCAGGGCTCATGAGATCAGGCCTGCCTATCTCGACTTGCGCGAAACGACGCGCGATGAATTCGCGGTCATCTGGAAAGTGCCGGCGCAGGGCGATATGCGCCTCAGTCTCAATGCAGTTCTGCCGGCGCCATGCGTCGAAAAAGCCGGACGAGCAAGATCGATCGACGGCAGCGCCTATCTGGAGCAGTGGACGGTCGGCTGCCCGGGCGGACTGACAGGCGGCGAGATCACCATTGAGGGCCTCAGGTCGACCCTGACGGAAGCGCTCGTTCGCATCGAATATCGAAGCGGGGACACAGAGGTCGTACGCGTCATGCCGGACGCCCCCTCTTTCACCGTCGCGGGCGCGAAGAGCTTCCTCGACGTTGCACGCACCTATTTCCTGCTGGGCGTCGACCACATACTCTCGGGATTCGATCACTTGCTCTTCGTTCTCGCCCTTCTGCTGCTCATTCGAGATCGCCGAATGCTGATCAAGACCATCACGGCCTTCACGATCGCCCACAGCATCACCTTGGCGGGAGCCTCGCTCGGATATTTCAGTCTGCCGCAAAAGCCGGTCGAAGCGACGATTGCTCTCAGCATTGCTTTCGTGGCGAGCGAACTGGTTCGGATGAAGCCGGGCGAGATGCGGCTTTCCGAAAGCGTCCCATGGGTCGTGGCCTTCGCATTTGGGCTCCTGCACGGTTTCGGCTTTGCGGGCGCCCTGAAGGAAATTGGATTGCCGCAATCCGACGTGCCTCTGGGTCTGCTGACTTTCAACCTCGGCGTCGAGGCAGGACAGCTGATCTTCGTCGCCGCGGCCTCGGTCTTGCTGAGGGTGGCGGGGGCACTGGTGACGGTCCCACTCGCTCAAGCGCGCAAGGCCGGCGCCTACATGATCGGAACCGCCGCGATGTTATGGCTTATTCCGCGCATCGCAGGATTGGTCGCGTGAGCACCCCGATCTGGTGAGGCAGCAGGGTGGTTCAGCCATATCGGACATCAGCTGAACTCCGAGCATCTGGAGAAGCTTGAGCGAAATAGCGGCGTCGCGAAGTGATGATTCTCCCGAATTTTCGCATTTATCCCGTAAATTGAATGCCTTACCTAGAATCCGCCTCAGCTCAAACGTGCAACGCGCTTCCCAAAGCTTTCAGCGCCGCCTCCATCACCGCTTCGCTACGCGTGGGATGTGCATGGATCGTGCCGGCGATGTCTTCGAGGCGCGCACCCATCTCGATGGCCAGCACAAATGCCGCCGACAGTTCGGAGACGCCGGCTCCGACCGCCTGCAGACCGAGGACGAGATTGGTGTCGGCGCGGGCGACGACCCGCACGAAGCCCTCTTCCGACAGCATCGTCATCGCCCGTCCGTTGGCGCTGAAGGGAAACTGGCCGGTGCGGATTTCATAGCCCTGAGCCCGCGCCTCCGCCGGCGACAGGCCGGCGCTGACGATTTCCGGATCGGTAAAGCAGATGGCGGGGATGCAGCGCTTGTCCCAGGCGCGCTTCTTTCCGGCGATGATTTCCGCCACCATCTCCCCTTGTGCCATGGCCCGATGGGCCAGCATCGGTTCGCCGGTCACGTCGCCGATCGCGTAGATACCGCGCATCGACGTGCGGCATCGGTCGTCGATCCTGAGATAGGGCCCGGCGCGATCGAGGTCGAGTTCTTCGAGACCGGAGCCTGCCGTTCGCGGGCGGCGGCCGACGGTGACGAGGATGCGGTCGGCCGGCAGGGTTTCACGCCGGCTATCCGACGTTTCGACGATCAATGCCTCGCCATTGTCGGCGAGGCCTATCGCCTTCGCGCCCGTCAAGACCCGGATGCCGCTCTCGGTCAGCTTTCGCATGACGGGTCGCACCAGCTCTGCATCATAAAGCGGCAACACCTGCAGCGTCGCCTCGACGACAGTCACCTCGGAGCCCATCTTTGAAAAAGCCATCCCGAGTTCCAGCCCGATGTAACCGCCGCCGACCACGACGAGCTTCTTCGGCAGTGCCGTCAGCGACAGCGCCTCCGTCGAGGAGATAACACGACCGCCGAAGGGGAGGCTGGCGAGCTCCACCGGATCGGAACCCGTGGCAATGACAACGGTTTCGGCACGGATGATCTGCTGGCCGGTTTCGGTCTCGACCTCCACCGTCTTGCCATCGCGGAAGCGGGCCCGGCCGTGGACGATCTTGACCCGCGCTTTCTGCAGCAGCCCTGAGACGCCGCCCGTCAGCCGGCCGACAATGCCGTCCTTCCAGGCGATCGTCCTTGCGAAATCGATCGACGCGCCTTCGACGCGGATGCCCATCGGGTTCTTGCCGGCGAGCATCTTCTGCGTGGCGTCGAATTCTTCGGCCGCGTGAATCAACGCCTTGGAAGGAATGCAGCCGACCGTCAGGCAGGTGCCGCCTGGCTTACCGGCCTCGACGATGACGGTATCGATGCCGAGCTGGCCGGCGCGGATGGCGCAGACATAACCGCCCGGGCCGGCGCCGATGACGAGGAGCTTGCAGACAATCTCTTTCATGGATCAGCCTTCGATGAAAATAAGCGCCGGTGTTTCGAGGAGCGTGCGGATGCGCTGGACGAAGGTCGCCGCATCCCAGCCGTCGATGATGCGATGATCGAAACTGGAGGAGAGGTTCATCATCTTGCGCGGCACGAACTGCGTGCCGTCCCAGACCGGCCGCGTGGCGATCTTGTTGACGCCGATGATCGCCACTTCGGGATGATTGATCACGGGCGTCGAAACGATGCCGCCGAGTGCGCCGAGCGAACTGATGGTGATGGTGGAGCCGGATAGCTCGTCGCGCGTCGCCGTGCCCGAGCGCGCCGCTTCCGCCAGCCGGCCGATTTCGGCGGCGCAATCCCAGATGCCGCGCGCTTCCGCATGCCGCACCACAGGCACGGTGAGCCCGGCCGGCGTCTGCGTGGCGATGCCGATATGGACGGCGCTATGGCGGGTGATGATGCCGGCATCGTCGTCGAAGGTGGCATTGACCTCCGGCTGCCCGGCAATGGCTTTCACCAGCGCCCGCATCAGGAACGGCAGGACGGTCAGCTTCGGGTGACCCGGCCTGCGGTCGCTGTTCATCGTGGCGCGCAACTCCTCGAGCGCGGTCATATCCACCTCCTCCACATAGGTGATGTGGGGAATGCGCGAGGTGGACAGCACCATCTTTTCGGCGATGCGGCGGCGCAAGCCGGTCAGCTTGATCTCCTCCGTCGCCGTCTTCCTGGCGAGACCGTTCTTTGCCGTCGTAGGAGCGGTGCCTTGGGCGAGGAACTGCTCGATATCCTCGCGCAGGATGCGCCCGGCCGGTCCACTCCCCTGCACCTGCCTCAAATCAACGCCGCTTTCCCTGGCAAAGAGCCGAACGGAAGGGGCGGCAAGCGGTTTTTCGGTGGGCGGCGCGGCAGCAGCCGGCGCCGTGGAGACCGGCGCTGCCGGGGCGGGCTTGGCGATTTCCGCTTTGACCACTTCGGCAACCGGCGCCTGCGAGGTCTGCATCGGCTGGGCCTCGCTGGCACCTCCGGCCGTTTCGATCCGCACCAGCGGCGCCTTGACCGCGATACGGTCTCCGATCTCGCCGGCGAGCCAGATGACGGTGCCTTCGACGGGAGAGGGAATTTCCACCGTCGCCTTGTCGGTCATCACGGCGGCGATCACCATGTCCTCACGGACGGGATCTCCCGGCTTCACGTGCCATTCCACCAGTTCGGCCTCGGCGACCCCTTCCCCGACATCGGGCATCTTGATGATGAATTCGCCCATGGCTCAGGCCTCCATGACTTCGGCAAGCGCCCGCCCGACCCGGCCGGGACCGGGGAAATAATCCCACTCCTGCGCATGCGGATAGGGCGTGTCCCAGCCGGCAACGCGCACGACCGGCGCTTCGAGATGATAGAAGCAATGTTCCTGCACCAGCGACACGACCTCGGCGCCGAAGCCCGAGGTTAGCGTCGCCTCATGAACCACGACGCAGCGCCCGGTCTTCGATACCGATTGGACGATCGTATCGAGATCGAGCGGCAGCAGGCTTCGGAGATCGATCACCTCAGCGTCGATGCCGGCATCTTCGGCCGCGGCCAGCGCAACATGCACCATGGTACCGTAGGCGATCACCGTGACCGCCGATCCCACGCGCCGCACCTCGGCCTTGCCGATCGGGATGGTGTAATGGCCGTCGGGCACTTCGCCGAGATCATGTTTCGACCAGGGCGTCACCGGCCGCTCGTGATGACCGTCGAAGGGGCCGTTATAGAGCCGCTTCGGTTCCAGGAACATGACGGGATCGGGGTCCTCGATCGCCGCGATCAGCAGGCCCTTGGCGTCATAGGGATTGGACGGCACGATCACCTTCAGCCCGCAGACATGGGTAAACAGCGCCTCCGGGCTCTGGCTGTGCGTCTGGCCACCGAAGATGCCGCCGCCTGTCGGCATGCGCACGACGATCGGGCAGGTGAAATCGCCGTTGGACCGGTAGCGGATGCGCGCCGCCTCCTGTGTCAGCTGGTCATAGGCCGGGTACATATAATCGGCGAACTGGATCTCGACACAAGGCTTCAGCCCATAGGCCGCCATCCCGATCGCTGTGCCGACGATGCCGGATTCGCTGATCGGCGTGTCGAAGCAGCGCGTCCTGCCGTATTTTGCCTGCAGGCCCTGCGTCGAGCGGAAGACGCCGCCGAAATAGCCGACATCCTCGCCGAAGACCACGACATTGTCGTCCTTCGCCATCGAGACATCCATGGCGCTGCGCACGGCCTCGATCATCGTCATCCTGGCCATGTCAGTACCCCGCCTTCTGCCGCTGGCGACGGATATGCGCCGGCATCTCGGCATAGACGCCTTCGAAAATGTCGCGCACCGAAGGCTTGCCGCCGGCATGCAGCGTGCCGTGCGTCTCCGCCTGTCGCTGTGCCTCGATCACCTCGTCCATGATTTCGGCTTCGGCCTGCACATGCCGCTCCTCCGACCAGACGCCCTTGACGATCAGATGTTTCTTCAGCCGCAGCACGGGATCGCCGAGCGGCCAGGCCTCCGATTCCGTCTTCGGGCGGTAGGCGCTCGGATCGTCGGAGGTCGAATGCGCGCCGACGCGATAGGTGACATGTTCGATCAAGGTCGGCCCGAGATTGCGCCGCGCGCGCTCGGCCGCCCAGCGGGCGACGGCATGGACGGCGAGATAATCGTTTCCGTCGACCCGCAACGCCGGAATGCCGAAGCCGAGGCCGCGGGCAGCAAACGTGCCGGAACCACCGCGGGCGATGCCCTGGAAGGTCGAGATCGCCCATTGATTGTTGACGATGTTGAGGATGACGGGCGCCTTGTAGGTCGAGGCGAAGACGAGAGCCGAGTGAAAATCCGATTCCGCCGTCGATCCATCGCCGATCCAGGCCGCGGCAATGCGGCTGTCGTTCTTGATCGCCGAGGCCATCGCCCAGCCGACGGCCTGCACATATTGGGTGGCGAGATTGCCTGAGATGGTGAAGAAGCCATGTTCCTTGGAGGAATACATGATCGGCAGCTGCCGGCCGTGCAGCGGATCGCTCTCGTTCGAATAGATCTGGTTCATCATCTCGACCATCGGGTAGTCGTCGGCAATCAAGAGGCCTGCCTGGCGATAGGTCGGGAAATTCATGTCGCCCTTCGCAAGTGCCTTGCGGAAGGCGCAGCTGACGGCTTCTTCGCCGAGATGCTGCATGTAGAAGGAGGTCTTGCCCTGGCGCTGAGCCATCAGCATGCGGGCGTCGAAGGCGCGCAGCTTCATCATGTTGCGAAGCCCGGTCAGCAGCTCCTCATCGGAGAGCGACCCTGCCCAGGGGCCGACTGCCTCGCCGTCGCGGTTCAACACCCGGATGATCGAATAGGCGAGATCGCGGATGTCTTCTGATGCGACATCCACTTCCGGCCGCGGCACCGCGCCGGCCTTGGCGATCTTGACGTTGGAAAAATCGGGCTGGCCGCCCGGGCGGACGGCGGGTTCGGGGACATGCAGGCTCAAACGAGCGGAATCCACCATATTTTTCTTTCCTCCCTTTGCCGGCCCTGCCTCCCTCCCCGGAAGCGGGCCGGATGTCGTTCTTATAGATTGCGGGCGATCACCATGCGCTGCACGTCACTCGTGCCTTCGTAGATCTGGCAGATGCGCACATCGCGATAGATGCGCTCGACCGGATAATCGGCCATGTAGCCGTAGCCGCCATGGATCTGGATCGCATCGGAGCAGACGCTCTCGGCCATCTCCGAGGCAAAGAGCTTGGCCATCGAAGCTTCCGACAGGCAGGGAAGCTCTGCTTCCCGCAGCGAAGCGGCGTGAAAGACGAGCTGGCGCGCCGCTTCGATCCGAACCGCCATATCCGCAAGGCGGAAGGCAACGGCCTGATGTTCGAAGATCGGCTTGCCGAAGGCGGTACGCTCCTTGGCGTAGTCGCGCGCCGCCTCGAAAGCTGCTCGCGCCATGCCGACCGCCTGCGCCGCAATGCCGATCCGCCCGCCCTCGAGATTGGCGAGCGCGATGCGATAGCCTTCGCCTTCGGCACCCAGCCTCAAATCCGCCGGAATGCGCATGGCGTTGAAGGCGATCTGGCACGTATCGGTGGAATGCAGCCCAAGCTTTTCCTCGACGCGGATCACCTCGTAACCCGGCGTCTCCGTCGGCACGATGAAGGCGGTGATGCCCTTCTTGCCGGCGTCGGGATCGGTGACGGCAAAGACGATGATGACATTGCCGTTCTTTCCCGAGGTGATGAACTGCTTGGCGCCGTCGATCACATAGTGGTCGCCATCACGCCGCGCCCTTGTCTTCAGGTTCGAAGCGTCGGAACCGGCCTGCGGCTCGGTCAGCGCAAAGCCGCCGATCCATTCGCCGCTGGCAAGCTTCGGCAGGAAGCGCTGCCGCTGCTCTTCGGTGCCGAATTTCAGGATCGGCACGCAGCCGACGGAGCTGTGCACGCTCATGATCGTCGAACAGGGCCCGTCGCCGGCGGCAATCTCCTCGAGTGCCGCGGCATAGGCGACCACGCCGGTATCCGAGCCACCATAGGCTTCCGGCACCAGCATGCCGAGCAGCCCGAGTTCGCCCATTTCCTTCAGCTCCTCGCGCGGGAAGAGATGCTCGCGGTCGCGCTTGGCCGCCCCCGGCGCCAGCCGATCGCGGGCAAAGTCGCGGGCGAGATCCGAGATCTGCTGCTGGAGTTCGGAAAGGATCATCTGTTCTCTCCCTCCTCCTAGTGCCGCTCAATGGCGACGGCCGTCGCCTCGCCGCCGCCGATGCAGAGCGCGGCCATGCCGCGCTTGAGGTTGTAGCGTTCCAGCGCCGCAAGCAGCGTCACCAGAATCCGCGCTCCCGAAGCGCCGATCGGGTGGCCGAGCGCGCAGGCGCCGCCATGCACATTCACCTTTTCATGCGGCAGGTTGAGATCGCGCATCGCGGCCATGGCGACGACGGCGAAAGCCTCGTTGATTTCGAAGAGATCGACATCCGAAAGCGGCAGGCCGGTGCGATCGGACAGTTTCTGCAATGCGCCGATTGGCGCGGTGGCGAAGAGATTGGGTGCCTGCGAATGGGTGGCATGGCCGAGGATGGTGGCGAGCGGGGTGAGGCCGCGATGCTCCGCCTCCGAGCGACGCATCAGCACGAGCGCTGCTGCGCCATCGGAAATCGAGCTGGAATTGGCGGCGGTCACCGTGCCGCCGTCACGGAAGGCGGGCTTCAGCGTCGGAATTTTGTCGGGCTTCGCCCTGCCCGGCTGTTCGTCGCGGCTCGCCACCTGCTCTGATTTGCCTGATTTGACCGTAACCGGGACGATCTCGCTGTCGAAACAGCCTTCAGCGATCGCCTTCTGCGCCCGCGTCAGCGAGGCGATGGCGTAGGCATCCTGCGCCTCGCGCGTGAACTGATAGGCCTCGGCGCAATCCTCCGCGAAGCTGCCCATCAAGCGCCCCTTGTCATAAGCATCCTCCAGCCCGTCGAGGAACATGTGATCCACGACACGCCCATGGCCGAGCCTGTAGCCGCCGCGGGCCTTGTCCAGGAGATAGGGCGCATTGGTCATGCTTTCCATGCCGCCTGCGATCGCGATCGAAGCGCTGCCGGCGGCGATCTGGTCATGGGCCATCATAACAGCCTTCATGCCCGAGCCGCACATCTTGTTGACGGTGCTGGCCCCGGTCGCAAACGGCAAGCCGGCATGGATCGCCGCCTGTCGCGCCGGCGCCTGGCCTTGGCCCGCCGGCAGCACGCAGCCGAAGACGACCTCCTCGATCGCCTCGACCTCGACGCGGCTGCGCTCAAGTGCTGCGCGGATTGCCGCCGCTCCAAGCTCGGGTGCGGCGGCGTCCTTCAGCTCGCCTTGAAAGCTGCCGATCGGGGTGCGCGCCGCACCGACGATGACGATGGGATCCTGCAAAACCATCTTTCCTCCTTAGGGCGACGCGTTTACCGCGCGCCCATCCGCAATGCGCCGTCGAGGCGGATCACCTCGCCGTTCAGCATGTTGTTTTCAAAGATATGGCGCACCAGCCCGGCAAATTCCGCCGGACGTCCGAGCCGCGGCGGAAACGGCACGCTCTTGCCAAGCGCTTCCCGCACCTCCGTCGGCATGCCGGCCATCATCGGTGTCTCGAAAATGCCGGGCGCGATCGCGACGACGCGAATGCCGTGGCGGGCGAGCTCGCGGGCAATCGGCAGCGTCATCGCCGCCACACCGCCCTTGGAGGCGGCATAGGCGGCCTGGCCGATCTGGCCGTCGAAGGCGGCGACCGAGGCCGTATTGATGATCACGCCGCGCTCGCCTTCGCCGTCCGGCTCCGTCTTCTCGATCGCCGCGGCGGCAAGCCGGATCATGTTGAACGTGCCAATGAGATTGATGGAAATCGTGCGCGCGAAACTCTCCAAACGGTGCGGCCCGTCGCGGCCGATCACCTTTTCGGCCGGCGCCACGCCGGCGCAATTGACCAATCCCCGCAAGCCGCCGAAGGCTTCGACGGCTGCTGCAATCACCGCAGCTCCGTCGTTGCCATCCGTCACGTCGGCCTTGACGAACTGCACATCGCTGCCGAACTCCCGGGCAATATGTCCGCCCGCTTCGGCATTCAAATCGGCGATCGTCACGCGCCCGCCGGCCTCGACGAGCATGCGCACCGTCGCAGCCCCGAGACCGGAGCCGCCGCCGGTTACGATGAAGCTTGCTCCATGGATCAACATGAATCGGTTCCTCCCTGCCGGCCGCATCCTCCTCCAAGCGCAACCGACGGATACGATTCTATGCGCTCCACCTATTGCAAGCGATGACAGAACTGCTCCATTATTTCGGCCAGTTTTGCCATAGAGAGTGCGATGGCCGAAATCGAGCGACGGATGATTGCGCCGGCCTTTGTCGAGGAAGCCCTCGACAGCCTGCGGCGGCTGGATAAGCCGACAGAGGCTATTCTTACGAGCGTCGGGCTGCCGCCGCGGGTCGATCAACCGGTGTCGGCCGAGACCTATGGTGCGCTGTGGCTTGCCATCGCCGCCGAACTCGACGATGAATTCTTCGGCATGGGTGGGCGGCCGATGCGCAGCGGCAGCTTCACGCTGCTCTGCCACTCTGTGCTGCACGCGCCGACGCTGGGTCACGCGCTTCGCCGGGCGCTGCGCTTCCTCGATGTCGTGCTGGATGACCCCAGGGGACAGCTCGTCATCTGCGACGGTCTCGCCGAGGTCGAGCTCAGGGATGCCGGCGGCCCGCGTTCGGCCTTCGCCTACCGGACCTACTGGATCATCCTGCACGGCATCATCTGCTGGCTGGTCGGCCGGCGCATCCCGATCCGGCTCGTCGATTTCCGCTGCGCCGAGCCCAAACAAGGCGCCGACTACCGGCTGTTCTTCGGTGCACCGGTGCGTTTCTCGCAAGCCATCAGCCGGCTGGGTTTCGACAGCGCCCTGCTCGACCTTCCGATTTCGCGCAGCGATCAGGCGCTCAAACAGTTCCTGCGCGGAGCGCCGGCCAATATTCTGGTGCGATATCGCTACGATGCCGGCATCGCCGCCGCCGTGCGCCGGCGCTTGAGCCAGGCAACGCCCGCCCTATGGCGGAGCTTCGCCGAGTTCGCCGCCGACATGCGCATGCCGCCCTCCACGCTGCGCCACCGGCTGCACGACGAGGGACAAAGTTATGCCGCCATCAAGGACGACATCCGCCGGGATCTCGCCGTCGAGCTGTTACTGAACACGACGAAGACCATCGGCGAGATTGCCGTTCAGCTCGGCTATTCCGAACCGAGTGCCTTCTTCCGCGCCTTTCGGAAATGGATGGGCAAGAGCCCCGAGGCTTTCCGGCGGGAGGGAGATGGGGAAGACCGCGAGCCGTAGCCAAGACCCGCGATCATCAGCAGTGTCATAGACTTCACGCTGCTATTTGGCGCTGGTCGTTCAACACCTTCCCTCACAATTGAGTCAGCTCAGCCTGCGGCCGGCATTGTCTGTTTTCGCTGGCGGGTGGTGCTTCTGACACGCGCATCTGTGCCCTGATTGGCTCTTTCAGCCAACCCATACTCCGTCCTGCTCGGCCTTGAGCCGAGCATCCACACCGCATCCATCAGCACCTGCGGCATGGATCCCAGGCTCGGGGGCCCGGGATGACGGAGAGTGGGGTTGGCGTTCCAACCGAACTCGCCGCCAGCGCGTCGGGCGCTCCATCAAGCTGGTAGGCATCATCTCACCTCCCTCACGCCTGTGCTTGTCACAGGCATGGGAGACATGGACGTGCCTATTTGAACCTGCCGCAACCCGCGCTACATATTTTAGCGGGAGGAGTGCCATGTTTGATTTCTCGCTCGGCGAAACCGCGGATGCGATCCGCGAAACGACGGCGCGATTTGCCGCCGGTCATATTGCTCCGCTCGCCGCGGAGATCGACGAAAGCAATACATTTCCGCGCCAGCTCTGGCCTGAGATGGGTGCGCTCGGCCTGCATGGTATCACCGTCGAAGAAGAATTCGGCGGCGCCGGTCTCGGTTATCTCGAGCATGTCGTCGCCATGGAGGAGATTTCGCGCGCCTCGGCCTCGGTCGGCCTGAGCTACGGCGCCCATTCCAATCTATGCGTCAACCAGATCCGCCGCTGGGCCTCGCCGGAGCAGAAGCACCGCCATCTGCCGAAGCTGATCTCCGGCGAACATGTCGGCGCGCTTGCGATGTCCGAAGTGGGCTCCGGTTCCGATGTCGTCTCGATGCGCTTACGTGCCGAGAAAAAGGGCGATCGCTACATCCTGAACGGCACCAAATTCTGGATCACCAACGCGCCGCATGCCGACGTGCTCGTCGTCTATGCCAAGACCGATCCTGCAGCCGGCCCGAAAGGCATTTCCGCCTTCATCATCGAAAAGAGCCTGCCCGGCTTCAGCGTCTCCAAGAAACTCTCCAAGCTCGGCATGCGCGGAAGCGATACGGCCGAACTGGTTTTTCAGGATTGCGAGGTGCCGGCTGAGGCGCTGATGGGCCAGGAAGGCGAAGGCGTGAAAATCCTGATGTCCGGCCTCGATTACGAGCGTGCGGTGCTCGCCGCCGGGCCGCTCGGCATCATGCAGGCCTGCCTCGATGTGGTGCTGCCCTATGTTAGGGACCGCAAGCAGTTCGGTAAGCCGATCGGCGACTTCCAGCTGATGCAGGGCAAAATCGCCGACATGTATGTCGCGCTGAATTCGGCCCGCGCCTATGTCTATTCCGTCGCCCGGGCCTGCGATGCCGGGCGCGCGACGCGCACCGATGCGGCGGCCGCGATCCTCTTTGCCAGCGAGAATGCCGTGAAGGTTTCGCTGGAGGCGATCCAGGCGCTCGGCGGCGCAGGCTATACCAAGGAATGGCCGGTCGAACGCTTCCTGCGTGACGCCAAGCTCTACGATATCGGCGCCGGCACCAACGAGATCCGCCGCTACCTGATCGGCCGGGAGCTCATCGCATCATGACGGTGATTTCCTCGGCGATCGATCGCGACAGCGAGATTTTCAAGGCCAATGCCAGCAAGAACAGAGCGCTCATCGACGAGCTCTATGAGCGCTCGGCAAAGACCCGCGAAGGCGGTTCGCAAGCAGCGCGCGAACGCCACATCGGCAAGGGCAAACTGCTGCCACGCGACCGCATTCAGCTTCTGCTCGATGCCGGCAGCCCCTTCCTGGAGATCGGTGCATTGGCGGCGAACGGCATGTATGGCGACGAGGCGCCGGGAGCGGGCATCATATCCGGCATCGGCCGGGTTTCCGGCCGAGAGGTGATGATCGTCGCCAATGACGCGACGGTGAAGGGCGGCGCCTACTATCCCCTGACGGTGAAGAAGCATCTCAGGGCGCAGGAGATCGCCCTGCAAAACCGCCTGCCCTGCGTCTACCTGGTCGATAGCGGCGGCGCCAATCTGCCGCATCAGGCTGAGGTCTTTCCCGACCGCGATCATTTCGGCGGGATCTTCTACAATCAGGCGCAAATGTCGGCCGAGGGAATTCCACAGATCGCCTGCGTGATGGGAAGCTGCACCGCCGGCGGCGCCTATGTGCCCGCCATGTCCGACGAGACGGTGATCGTGCGCAATCAGGGCACGATCTTCCTCGCCGGCCCGCCGCTGGTAAAGGCCGCCACAGGCGAGATCATCTCGGCCGAAGAGCTCGGCGGCGCCGAGACCCATGGCCGCCGCTCCGGCGTCGTCGATCATGTCGCGGAAAATGATGAACATGCGCTGCTGCTCGTGCGCGATATCGTCGCCAGCCTCAACAGCGTCAAATCGGTCGATATCGACATCCAGCCTCCACGACCGCCGAAACTTGATCCGGAAGATCTCTGCGGCATTATCCCTGAGGACGTGCGCTCGCCCTATGACGTGCGCGAGGTCATCGGCCGCATTGTCGACGGCTCCGAACTGCATGAGTTCAAGCCTCTCTACGGCACTACACTCATCTGCGGCTTCGCTCGCATCTGGGGCATGCCGGTCGCCGTCATCGCCAACAATGGCGTGCTCTTCTCCGAAAGCGCGCTGAAGGGCGCGCATTTCATCGAGCTTGCCTGCCAGCGCCGCGTGCCGCTGCTCTTCCTGCAGAATATCTCCGGCTTCATGGTCGGCGGCCGTTATGAGGCCGGCGGCATCGCCAAGGACGGGGCAAAGCTGGTGACGGCGGTCGCGACCGCCACCGTGCCGAAGGTCACCGTCATTATCGGCGGCAGCTTCGGCGCCGGCAATTACGGCATGTGCGGCCGCGCCTATCGTCCACGTTTCCTCTTCACCTGGCCGAACAGCCGCATCAGCGTCATGGGCGGCGAACAAGCGGCCTCGGTGCTCGCCACCATCCGCCGCGACGCGCTGGAGGCGCGCGGCGAGGACTGGCCTGTCGATGAGGAGGAGGCCTTCAAAGCGCCGATCCGCGCCGGCTACGAGACCGAAGGCAATCCCTATTATGCCACCGCCCGCCTCTGGGACGACGGCATCATCGACCCTCGCCAGACACGCGATGTGCTCGGCCTTGCCTTTTCCACCTGCCTGAACGCGCCGATCCCGAAAGGGACGCGCTTCGGCCTGTTCCGGATGTGAGGCGGCGATGATGGAAAGCCTTCTCATCGCCAACCGGGGCGAAATCGCCCGCCGCATCATCCGCACCGCAAAGTCGCTCAGCATCCGCACGATCGCCGTCTATTCCGAAGCCGATGCCGGCCTGCCCTTCGTGCGGGAGGCGGACGAAGCGGTCGCCATCGGCCCGCCGCCGGCCCGCGAAAGCTATCTCTCGCCGGAGCGTATCCTGGAGGCGGCCCGCAATAGCGGAGCCGCTGCGATCCATCCGGGCTACGGTTTCCTCTCGGAAAATGCCGAATTCGCAGAAGCGGTGGAGAAAGCCGGCATCCTCTGGGTGGGCGCGCCACCGGCGGCCATCCGGGCGATGGGGCTCAAGGACGCCGCCAAGGAATTGATGCAGGCATCAGGCGTGCCTGTGACCCCCGGCTATCTCGGGCCGGACCAGAGCGAAGCAAGGCTTCTGGCCGAGGCTGATGCCATCGGCTATCCCGTCCTCATCAAGGCCGTTGCCGGCGGTGGCGGCAAGGGCATGCGCCGTGTCGACCGGCGTGAGGATTTCGCCGAACTTCTCGCTTCCTGCCGCCGCGAGGCGTCCGCCGCCTTCGGCGACGACCGCGTTCTGATCGAACGCTATATCGCCAATCCGCGCCATATCGAGGTGCAGATCTTCGCCGATCAGTTCGGGAACTGCGTCCACCTCTTCGAACGCGACTGCTCGCTGCAGCGCCGCCACCAGAAGGTCATCGAGGAGGCCCCTGCTCCCGGCCTCGATGCCGCCACCCGGGCGGCGATCTGCGATGCGGCGGTGAAGGCTGCAAGAGCGGTCAGCTATGTCGGCGCCGGCACCATCGAATTCATCGCCGATGCCTCGCAAGGCCTTCATCCCGACCGCATCTGGTTCATGGAGATGAATACGCGGCTGCAGGTGGAACACCCCGTCACCGAAGCAATTACCGGCGAGGATCTGGTGCTCTGGCAGTTGGAGGTCGCGAGCGGCGAGCCGCTGCCGAAAAGCCAGGACGAGATCGCCATGAAGGGTTGGGCCTTCGAAGCCCGGCTCTATGCCGAAAATCCCGCCGCCGGCTACCTGCCCTCGATCGGCCGGCTCGACCATCTCAGCCTGCCGCAAACCGTCCGCGTCGACAGCGGCGTCGAACAGGGCGATGAGATCACCGCCTTCTACGATCCGATGATCGCCAAGATCATCGCCCATGGGCCGGACCGCACGGCTGCACTTTCGAAGCTCGCAGCCGCCTGTGCGGAGATCGAGGTCTGGCCGGTCCACTCCAATGCCGGCCTTCTCGCCCGCATCGCCGCCGACCCGGATTTCCGCGCGGTCCGGATCGATACCGGCTTCCTCGACCGCCACGGCGATAGCCTTGTGACGAAGGAACCGGATCAAACGGCAATCGACCGAGCCGCCACGGTTCTTTCGAAGAAAACCGGCGATGATCCCTGGTCGGCGCTTTCCGGTTTTCGCATCGCCGGACCAAGTGACGGCCGGGTGCGCGTGCGCATCGACGGTCACCTCTATTGGGGGCAATCACGTCCGGAGCTTGAGGCAAATACCGTCACAACAGGTGAAACGACGGTGCTTTTCGATGTCGGCAATGCCTGGCCGGTCGGCCTACCCGCCGCAAGCGAAATCGAAGCAAACCATGGGCCGGGCGACGGTGCGATCCTGTCGCCTATGCCCGGCCTCGTCATTTCGGTGGAGGTCGCCGAAGGCGATCATGTCACCAAGGGGGACCGTCTGCTGACTGTGGAAGCGATGAAGATGGAACATGCGCTGCGCGCGCCCTTCGACGGCATCGTCGGAAAGCTGCAGGTTTCCGCCGGCGCCAGGGTCTCGGAAAACCAGCTGGTCGTTACCGTCATCAAGGAGGAGGCGTGATGGCTGGCCGTTATTTCGACGAATGGACGGTCGGCGACCGCATCGCCCACGAAATCCGCCGCACGGTCACCGAGACCGACAACCTGCTGTTTACGACGCTGTCCCACAATCCGCAGCCGCTGCATCTCGATGCCGATTATGCGGCCGGCACCGAATTCGGCCGGATCGTCGTCAACGGCACCTTCACCTTTGCGCTGACCGTCGGCCTTTCGGTCGGCGACACCACGCTCGGCACGCTCATCGCCAATCTCGGCTACGACAAGGTGACGATGCCGAAGCCGGTCTTCATCGGCGATACGCTGCGGGTGGAAACGGAGGTGACGGAACTCCGCCGCTCGAACTCCCGCCCCGATACCGGCATCGTCACCTTCCGGCACGTGACGCTGAACCAGCGTGACGAGATCGTCTGCCAGTGCCTGCGCATGGCGATGCTGAAGGTGAAGCCGTCATGAGGCTGCGCTCGCTGCTCTTCGTACCCGGCGACCGGCCGGAGCGCTTCGACAAGGCGCTCGCCTCCGGCGCCGATGCCGTCATTCTCGATCTGGAGGATTCGGTTGCGCCGGCCAACAAACCGCGCGCCCACGAGGCCGTGCACGAATTCGCCCTGCGCCATGCCGGTGAGAACGCTCTGCTGATCCGCATCAATCCCCTTGCCTCGCCCGAATTCGATGACGACCTGGCCGCATTGAACGGCCTTCACCCTTTCGCGATCATGCTGCCGAAGGCCGAGGGCGCGGCTTCGGTGCTGAAGCTTGCGGGCCTGCTTGCATCTGAAATCCCCATCCTGCCGATCGCAACCGAAACACCAGCCGCGATCTTCGAGATCGGCAGCTACCGGGAGGTCGCAGCGAGCCTCTGCGGCCTGACCTGGGGTGCCGAGGATCTGTCCGCCGCGATGGGGGCTGCGACGGCGCGCAGGACGGATGGTCGTTACACGCCGCCGTACGAACTTGCCCGCTCGCTGACGCTATTTGCGGCGCACGCCGCCGCCATTCCGGCCATCGACACCGTCTATCCCGATTTTCGCGATCTCAATGGTCTCAGGGCCTATGTCGGCCGCGCCCGGCGCGACGGCTTTTCCGGCATGATGGCCATCCATCCGAGCCAGGTCGAAACGATCAACCACGCCTTCACGCCGGACGCTTCAGAGATTGCCTGGGCCAAGAAAGTCGCCGCCGCCTTTGCCGCCAGGCCGGAGGCGGGCGTCATCCAGCTTGAGGGGCGCATGCTTGACATGCCGCATCTCAAGCTTGCGCTGCGCCTCCTCAACGCCGCCGGACGTTAGCCAACCGCTCCGGCGAGCCCGCTCAATCGTAGGGGGAGTAACATTCCCTGCGCGGCCCCCTGGAGGGCTGAAAGCTGTTGTCATAGGCTGAATACGACCGGTACCGGCGCGCGCACCAGGCATAGTGTCTCCCGTCATATTCATTCGAATATTCCTCCGACGGCGGAGCAGCCTCGGGCGGTGGCGGTGGTGGCACAACGACGGGAGGCGGCCCCGGAGGGCCGGGAAGCAAGGGGATGGGCGGCGGAACTTGCGCCATGGCAGCCGATTGCGCTGCCAGAAGCAACAAGACCGTGGCGAAGGTCAGCAAATATTTCATCGGGAACTCCTCATGTTGCGGCGCATCGTCAACGGCTGAACTTCAGATCCGGCTTGTCGCCGTCCCAGCCCTGCAGTCCTCCGGGAACCGAGCGGAATCGAAGGCAGTGCGTACCCATCTTGCCGGATATGCACATCGCATCGTTCTTGACCGTCCAGCTGATGGAGAGCGCAAACGGCATCGGACCGCGAATGCTTCCGGTGCCGTCCTTCGCCAGGGTGACTTTGAGGGCCTTGCCATCGGGTGCCAGCGCCGACCACGGCGCCCCATCGGCGAGGATTGCGGCCGCTTTTTCGGCCGGCAGAAACGGTTCCTGCGCTGAGAATGCCGGGCTTCCCGCAAGCGCTGCGATCACTGCCCCCGCAAGCCGTATATATGTCTTCATGTCGATGTCCTTTCTCTTGGTTTTGAAATGCCGCAGCCGCCACACGGCGCGCGGTTGAGAACTCATTGAGAGGCTGCCGCGCCCTTGTCACTCCAGCTCGGCGGCAGGCCGAGCTGACCGGCGACCGCCCCTTTGATGCCGGGAGCGGGTCCGAATGCCTTGCAGGCGTCGTCTTCCGGATCGCTGCCGAAGGACGCCTTGATCGTCTTTGCCAGTTGGATGGACGACCTTGCCTTGAACGGGTCCTGCCCCTTGACCAGCATCCGGCTGAAATCGGCGCCGAATGCGGATGAGAGCGAATAGGCATCTCCGACCGAGGATATCCGCGCCTTTGTCGTCAGCATGTTTGCGCCGCGCGACCAGATCATCGCCGCCTGCTGCGAGCCGTCTGGGCCGACGGCTTCGGCTTCCGCCGACAAGCCGCCGAGACCGATCGGAATCCGGGGGATTGGAACCATCGCCACCGAAGCGCCGAGCGTGGCGACAGTGGAGGTCGCGGCAACCGCACGGTTCGTGGCGACGATGTCGGTAACGGTCGCGTGTATAACGAGATCTGCCGGCTGGTCTGGACCCACGACCTTGAAACGGTCGCTGAGCCCCCTGCACAGCGATCGGTCGATGGCGTTGGTCAGGAGCGCCAGGTCTTTCGGTTCGAAAGAACCGCCGCCGGCATTCTCCACCCTCGTCGGAGCAATGTGTACCGTCTGCGCGGCAAGGACGGCTGGCGAATTCACCCGCAATTTTGCCTTGGTCAGAGAGCCGCCCGACGCCGTCATTCCCGCATAGGAGCCAAGCGAACTGCCCTGCTGCAGAGGTACGTTCGTGCAGGAGGAGAGCAAAGCGAGGAGGACGGCACAGAGTGCTGCCTGCGTTGGCATTTTCACGGGTTGAACGTTGGGGGTCATCGGCGAGTCTTCTGAACCAGAGATCATGGGTTCAGCTTTTAGCGAGACCAGCGTTAATGGCGGTAAAGCCAGTGTAAAGTTGGGTAAAATCTTGAAATATAAGGCCCGCGGGCACCGTTTGACCAGCGCCGCCGCAGATAGCCGGGCGGCCGATCAGCCCGGTTTCGCCCCTTGTTTCGAGGCGATCGGCTCTTCTCCCGTGAGGTAACCGGCGCCGACGGCGACGTAGAGATCAACATAATCCTTGGCGACCTGCTGCACGGTGGCGGCAAGGCTTGCCTCAGCATCCGAGACGGAGCGCTGCGCGTCGAGGACATCGAGCAGCGACGAGGCGCCGTTCTTGTAGCTGGTGGTCGACAGTGCCAGCGATTCCTGCGCCGTCTGCACCTGCCTGCGCAGCGGCTCCAGCGTCTGGGTGTCGTGGCGAACCGCCGACAGCGCGTTTTCGACCTCTTCGACCCCGTTCAGCACCGCCGCTTTCCAGGCCAGATACTGTGTTCTGGCATCGGATTTCTCGATATCGACATTCGCCCGCAATTTGCCGCCATCGAAGATCGGCAGGTTGAGCGTCGGTCCGAAGGACCAGCTTGTCAGGCTCGCGCCGCGGGCGCCTGACGATTTGACCCAACTCGGCGAAATCGAGCCGGAGAGCGAGATCGACGGATAAAGCTCAGCTTCCGCAGCACCGATATCGGCCACGGCAGCGGCCAGCTCGCGTTCCGCCTTTCTTATATCGGGACGGTTGCGGATGAGATCGGCCGGAATGCCGGCGCGGATGTCGCCGCGGAAGACCGGCTGACCCGCGCTTTTCTGCAGCTCGCCCATCAGCGAGGCCGCGGGCATCCCGAGCAGAGTGGCGATGTGATGGGCCGACTCGGTGAAGCTCTGTTCGAGGCCGGGAATTTCCGATTTCGTCGACTGTACCAGGCCCTCGGCCTGAACCACGTCGAGGCGGGAGGCCGCGCCTGCCTTGAGCTGCAGTTGTGTGAGCTCGTAAGTCTGCTGGCGGGATTTCAAATTCGCCTGCGAAAGCGTGATGCGCTCTTGATAGTAGCGGGCGTCGATATAGCTCTCGACCAGGTCTTTCAGGAAGGTGAGCTTGGCATTGTCGGCCGTCGCATAGGCGGCCCCCAGCGAGGCGATGGCGCTCTCTTTCGAGCGACGGTACTGGCCGAAGACGTCGAGCAGCCAGGAAAGGCTGACCCCGCCGGCTGTCGTGTTGGTGGTGCCGACCGTCGTGCACAGCCGCCCCTTCTCGCCGGAGACCGTGTGCGATGCGTCGACACTGAGGCTCGGCAGAGCGCCGGCCCCGGCAACCGTGACATTGGCGGAAGCCGCGTTGATGCTCTCCAGCGCCTGCAGCACATCGAGGTTCTCGCTGAGGCCGTGGGCCACCAGCCCGTTGAGCCGTTCGTCGCGATAGGCCGTCCACCACTCAGCCGTCACGACGTTGCCGTTGCTCTTGCTGCCCCCCTCTTCGAATTGGGCGGGGAGCGGCATCTCGGGCGGAACGTGGTCCGGGCCGCTGACGCAGCCCGCGAGCAGCAGCGCAAGAGCCGAGGTGGCGTAGCGGAGGGATGATAGTCTGGTGCGGTGCGACGGACTCACTGGCGAGCTTTCTGAACCGGGATCGGAGGTTCAGGCTTAGCGAGGCCAGCGTTAATGACAGTTAAGAAACTGTAAAGTTAGGTAAAACCGGCAGAAGGATCAGGGCCTTCTCGGAAGCTCCAGGGTGATGGCCAGGCCGCCGGCATCCGGAAGCGACGCATGCACCCGCCCACCATGGCGTTCGATGGCCTGCCTGGTGATGGCGAGACCCAGACCGTATCCGCCTCTCGGCACCGCCTCTTTTCCCCGTGAGAACGGCTGGAAGATCCGTTCGAGTTCATCCCGTTTGACACCCGGCCCCTGATCCGTGACGCAGATTTTGAGGCGGTCGGCCACCGCCTCGCAGGACACGGATATGAATGAATGTTCGGCCGTGTATTTGACGGCGTTGCGCACGACGTTTTCGAGCGCCCGGTAGATCAGCTCACCTTCGACCTCGGCGCGGAAGCTGCCGTCGACGCCTGTCGTGATCGAGACATCCCGGGCCTGGGCTTCGAATGCGGCGTCGCCGAGGATTTCATTGAGGAGTTCGATGACATCCAGTGTCTGGGTTTTCAGCGGCAGGCCGGAGCCGGCGGTCAGTCTGGCAAGGGTCAGAACTTCGCCGACCAGCGCATCGAGCCGTTCGACCTCCCGGTCCATGCGGTCCAGCATGGCACCGAGCTTGGCCGGGCTCTGCCGGAGCACGCCGACGGCGGCCTGCAGACGCGACAGGGGCGAACGTAATTCATGGGAGACATCGTGGAATAGCCGCTGCTGCGCATCCTGAAGCTCCTGAAGCCGCGCGGCGGTGGAATCGAAGTCGTGCGCCAGTGCGGTAACTTCATCCTTTCGGCCGGCCATCTGGTCGCCGATACGGACGTCGAAGCGGCCATGGGCGAGCGCACTCAGGCCGTCGCGAAGGTGCACGACAGGGCGAATGAGATATCCGGCCAGGGCGGCCGCAGCGACCGTGCTCGCAATGAAGATCGAAAGCCAGGGCATCAGCAGAGCCAGGTTGTCCACAATGTTGAGAAGAAAACTGCCTGGCGGCGTCACCGAAATCCGGTAGCAAGTTCCGTCCTTCAGGATGGATTTCATCTCTGCCGTGCTCTCGTCCGCGCACACAAACGACTCGGTGCTTTTCAAAAGCGTCAGGCCGAGTGGCACCGTCTCCTCGCTGGTGCGGATGAAGCGCGCGGCGGCGTCCTCGCCGTCTCTTGCGAGCACGTTCGCCGTCAGCTGCAGAATGATCGCTCGCTCCTGGTATTCCCGGTCGCGGCCGGGGGGCGGCAGCTGAAAGAGGTTGACGAGCAGGATGATGACCGAGACTGTCGCGGCCAGCGTCAGCCAGATGATACTGAAGAATTTCCAGAAAAGCCGGGGCATGGTCAGTCCACGAGAAGTTGATAGCCCTGGCCGCGAACGGACTGGATCCAGGATTGCCCGTCCTCCCTCAGTCCGAGCTTCTGGCGAACGCTGCTGATATGAACGTCGATCCGGCGATCGAACGGGGTGAGCGGCTTGCCGAAAGCCCGCTTCGAAATCTCCTGCTTCGACACGAGCTGGCCGGCGCTGCGGGCAAGCACCTCGAGCAGGCTGAATTCGGTGCCGGTGAGGTCAAGCGTTTCTCCGCGCCATTCGGCAATCCTGCTGCCCGGATGAAGCACCAGCTGGCCCGCCCTGATCGTGTCGGTCGACACGCCGGCCGCCGGCTGGCCCGCCCGGCGCAGGATGGCGCGCAGCCGCGCCGCCAGCTCGCCCGGCGAACATGGCTTCGGCACGTAGTCGTCGGCCCCGAGATTGAGGCCCGATATCCTGTCGACGTCATCGCCCCTTGCGGTCAGCATCAGCACGGGAACCTGGCTGAGCTTCCGGATCCTCTGCAGCACCTCGATCCCGTTCATCCGCGGCATCATGATGTCGAGCACGATGATATCGACCGTATTGCCGGCAGCCGCCGCAATGGCGGCGCGGCCATCCGTATCGGTTACGACGTCATATCCTTCCTCGACCAGATATTCCTGCAGAAGCGTCGTCAGCTCGGCATCGTCGTCGATGAGGAGAACCTTGTTCATTCGCGTTATCCATTATCAATCCCGTCAAGCCATACAGCACAAACATCGTGGCATGAGCGAGTTTTACCTAACTTAACACTAACTTGACCGCACTTAACGTTCGCCCCGTTACCTATCCTGCCATGACATAGACGCGCGCCGAGGCCGGTTGCCGCGCATGAGCGGCAATCATCCGTCGAGGTGGCGCGGATCGGGAAAAGGCAGCGATGCCTTTGACCTCAAGGAGTATATCGTTGAGAAAACCGTCTGGAATATTCGCCACCGCTCTTGTCGCGGCGGCGCTTCTGCTTCCGCTGCGCAATGCCCTGGCGGATCAAGCCGCCGCCCCCGCCCTGACCGTCTCGCTGGCGACGCCGGCCGAGCGGGACTGGCCGGAAACCGTTCCCGCAAGCGGCTGGCTGAAGCCCTGGCAGGAAGCCATCATCGCGTCCGAGACGAGCGGCCTGCGCATCACCGAAATCCTGGCCGACGTCGGCTCCGTGGTCAAGAAAGGGCAGACCCTCGTCCTGTTGTCGCAGGACAGCGTGCAGGCCGACCTTCGCAAGCAGGAGGCGGCCGTCGCGACCGCCAATGCGACGCTCGCAAAGGCGAAGGCCAATGCGGATCGGGCACGCCAGCTTCAGCCCTCGGGCGCGCTTTCGGATGAGAAGATCGTCGAATATTTCGCCGACGAGCGGACGGCGACAGCAAGTCTCGCCTCTGAAAAGGCCGCACTCGACAACCAGAAGATCAAGCTCGACCAGACGACGGTGAGGGCAGTCGACGACGGGCTGATCACCTCACGCTCGGCCGAACTCGGCGCGGTCGTCTCCTCCGGCACCGAGCTGTTTCGCATGGTTCGCCAGCAGCGGGTCGAATGGCAGGCCGAGGTGTCCGCCCGCTATCTCTCGCGCATCTCGGAAGGATTGAACGTCGCCATCGACGGGCCGGACGGACGCATTCAGGGCAAAGTGAGGCTCGTCGGACCTTCGGTCGACACCAATACGAGCCGGGCGATCGTCTATGTCGCACTTCCCCAGGATGTGCACCCGCGCACCGGCCTTTACGTCACCGGCAGCATCGAACTCAGGACCACGCCGGCGCTGACGGTGCCGGAGACGGCGATCGTGTTTCGCGACGGGATCAACTACGTCTTTGCAGCCGGCGAGGACAAGCGGGTAAAACGGGTGCGGGTGGAGACCGGCCGCCGCAACGGCGGCGAAGTCGAGATCGTCTCGGGCATCGATAAATCGGCGCGCGTGGTGACGTCGGGCGGAGCATTTCTCTCGGACAACGATCTCGTGAAGATCGCGGGAGAAGGCTGATGAACTTTTCCGCATTTTCGATCCGCAATCCGGTCCCGGCGATCCTGCTGTTTGCGATGCTTGCCGTCGGCGGCTTGCTGGCCTTCAAGCACCTACCGGTGCAGAACTTCCCCGATATGGACCTCCCGGCCATCAAGGTGACCGCGACGCTCGACGGCGCCGCACCGTCGCAGCTGGAGACGGAGGTCGCCCGCACGATCGAGGACAATCTTGCCTCGTTGAGCTATCTCGACCACATCACCACGACGATCACTGACGGCACGGTGTCGATCAACGTCACCTTCAAACTGGAGAAGGACAGCGAAACGGCCCTGAACGAGGTCCGCAACGCCGTGGACAGCGCCAAGGCGGATCTGCCGGCGCAGATGCAGTCGCCGAGCGTTACCAAGGTTACCGTGCAGAATTCGGCGCTGGTCACCTATGCCGTCCGGTCCACCGCCCTCAATGAAACCGAGCTTTCCTGGTTTATCGACAACGATCTGACCAAGGCGCTGCTGTCGGTATCGGGCGTCGGACAGGTCAACCGCATCGGCGGCATCGACCGCGAGGTCCACGTCGATCTCGATCCGACGACGATGGCCGCGTTCGGCGTCACGGCGACCACTGTGTCGGCGCAGTTGAAATCGGTGCAGGCCGATACGTCGGGCGGCCTCGGAGAAGTCGGCGGCACCCGTCAGACATTGCGCACGCTCGGCGCCGTCGCCTCGGTCGATGCCCTGAAGGAACTTAGAATTCCCCTGGCCAACGGCCAGCAGGTTCGCCTCGACGACGTCGCATCCGTCACCGACAGCTTCGCCGAGCGATCCTCGATGGCCTATCTCGACGGCAAACCGGTAATCGCGGTCGAGATCAAGCGCTCGAACGGCTTTTCGGACAGCGGTGTCGCCGCCGATGTCGACAAGGCCATGAAAGCGTTCGCGGCCAAGCATGCCAACGTGCAGATCGAGGAGGCCTACAGCACGCTCGGGCCGATCATCGACAACTATAATGGCTCGATGCACATGCTGTACGAAGGGGCGATCCTGGCGATCGTCGTCGTCTGGCTCTTCCTGCGGGACTGGCGCGCGACGGTCCTGTCGGCCGTGGCGCTGCCATTGTCCGTCATACCGACCTTCCTCGTCATGTATCTGGCCGGCTTCAGCCTGAATATCGTCACCCTGCTTGCGCTGTCGCTCGTCGTCGGCATCCTCGTCGACGACGCCATCGTCGAAGTCGAGAACATCGCCCGCCACCTGCAGATGGGCAAGCGGCCGATCGACGCGGCTCTGGAAGCGGCCGACGAGATCGGGCTCGCCGTCATCGCCACCACCTTCACGTTGGTCGCCGTCTTCCTGCCGACGGCCTTCATGAGCGGCATACCGGGGCTGATATTCCGCCAGTTCGGCATCACCGCCGCCGTTGCCGTCCTCGTCTCGCTCGTCGTCGCACGCCTGCTGACGCCGATGATGGCCGCCTATTTCATGAAGGCCCATCCGATAGAGGAGAAGGACGGCCGCATCATGCGCGCCTATATGGCAATCGTGAAGGCCGCCATGAACCACAGGAAGACCACGGTGGCGCTGACCGCCGTCGTCGTCGCGCTTTCGCTCGCCACCATCCCGCTCCTGAAATCCGGTTTCCTGCCCGCTTCCGACGACGCGCGAGCCCAGATCACGCTTACCATGCAGCCGGGCGCCACCATCGAGCAGACGGACGCCGCGACCAGGCAGGCCGCCGATCTCGTCGGCAAGCTGCAGGACGTGACGCATGTCTTCTCCGCGGTCGGTTCCGCATCCTCCGGCGGCGGCCCCGACACCAGCACGACGAGCAGCGTCGGATCGGCGACGATCGTCGCCGTGCTCTCCCCCATCGGCGAGCGCGACCGCAAGCAATCGGAAATCGAAAACGACATCCGGCAGGCTCTCTCGGTCCTATCAGGCGTGCGGGTCGCGGTCGGCGGCGGCGGCAACGGCACGAAGCTGGAGATCACCCTTGCCAGTGACGATGCCAACGCCCTCGACAGCGCAAGCACCGCGCTCGAAGAACAGCTCCGCACGCTGCAGGGCATCGGCGCGGTGACGTCGACCGCGGCGAGACAAGCGCCCGAGATCCAGATCACCCCCGACTTTGCGCGCGCCGCCGCATTGGGGGTGACGTCGAGCGCCATCGCCGAGGCCGCGCGCGTGGCGACGAACGGCGATTATTCCGCCGATCTGCCGAAGCTCAACCTGCCGCAGCGCCAGGTTCCGATCGTCGTCCGCTTCAGCCCCGAGACACGCACGAAGCTCGACGACATCAAGAACATGCGGGTTGTGGGAACGAACGGCAATGTCGATCTCGGATCGATCGCCGATATCCGGATCGGCGGCAGCCCCTCCGAAATCGACCGCATCGACCGGATGCGCAACGTCACCGTATCGGTCGAGCTCAACGGCCGCATCCTGGGCGACGTCAACCGCGAGGCGCAGGCGCTGCCGGCGCTCCGGCATCTGCCGTCGGGCGTCACCCTTGTCGAACAGGGCGAACTTCAGCGCAGTTCGGAACTGTTCCAGAGCTTCGGCTTGGCGATGGCGATCGGGGTGTTCTGCATCTACGCGATCCTCGTCCTGCTCTTCCACGACTTCCTGCAGCCGTTCACGCTGCTGATGGCTCTGCCGCTCTCGCTCGGCGGCGCGCTGCTGCCGCTGGTGATGACAGGAACCAGCTTCTCGATGTCTGCCGTCATCGGGCTGCTCATGCTCATGGGCGTGGTGACGAAGAACTCGATCCTTCTCATCGAATACGCGATCATGTCGCGCCACCAGGGCATGCCCCGGTTCGAGGCGCTTGTGGATGCCTGCCACAAGCGCGCCCGGCCGATCATCATGACCACCATCGCCATGGCATCCGGCATGCTGCCGGTCGCCCTCAGCCTGACCGGCGGCGATTCCAGTTTCCGGCAGCCGATGGCGATCGTGGTGATCGGCGGCGTGATGATGTCGACGCTGCTCAGCCTCATCGTCATCCCCGTCATCTTCACCTTCGTCGACGATCTCAATGAGGCACTCAAGCGCCTGGTGCGCCGGACCGAGCCTGATACCGCCGGCGAACAACCACATGCATCCAACGATCACGCCGCAATCAGTTTCAAGCCCGAACTTTCGAAGCGAGGGCAAGGTCCGAGATGACCGCTCTCGCCGGGTTATTGGCCAGACGGTCCCGCGCCCGATACGGACGACCCCTGGCAATCGTCACCCTCTTCGGTCGAGTTCCTCCCCCCGGAACAAGGCCGCGGGACGTATTCCCCCGCAGGCGGCCTCGCGCCGCCTGCGCGTCCTGCCATTCGACGGAGACGGCATGATGTCGGGCCTGCCGGCAACCAGGCGACTGGGGAGGAGCCTGGTGCGAACCCTTGCCGCCTTGCTCTCTTTCGCGCTTGTCCTGTCTGGATGCACCGAGATCATGGACAGGGCGCTCGATGCGAAGGAGGCGGAAACGGCTTCGATTGCCGGTTATGGCGAGATCCGGACCTATCTCGATGCCCGGCTCGACGAAGCGCCGAAGGACATCCTCGATTGGGAACCAGCGACCAGGCGGGATCGCGTCGACGCACTGATGATTTCAGGTGGCGGCGCCGGCGGCGCCTTCAGCGTCGGCGTCCTTTCCGCATGGAGCATGATGAAGACCCGCCCTCGCTTCGATGTCGTGACGGGGGTCAGCACGGGTGCTCTGATCGCGCCTTTTGCCTTCCTCGGATCGGCCTATGACGATACTCTGGTGCATCTCTACACGAGCGGCGTTGCCGAAGAGCTCGCCCGCAGCAAGCGAGCCGGCGGATTGTTCGGCCCGAGCTTGCTCAGAGCCGATCCCTTGCGGCGAATGGTCGAGCAGTTCATCACGCCGGCAATCTTGCGGCAGGTTGCGGCCGAGCATTGCAAAGGCCGCCGTCTCCTCGTCCTGACGACCAACCTCGACACGCAGAGAGCCGTCGTCTGGAACATGGGCGCCATCGCGACCAGCGGCCGGCCGGATGCGCTGAGGCTGTTTCAGGACATCATGGTGGCCTCGGCAAGCATACCGGGCGTTTATCCGGCAGTGATGATCAAGGCCGAGTCCGGAGGACGCCACTTCGAGGAAATGCATTCGGATGGCGGCTCCGCCTCTCAGGTGCTGATACTCCCGCAGGCACTGCTGACGAGCTCCGATCGCCTCGGACCGACAAGGCGGGCGACCGTCAATTTCTATGTGATCGTCAACAATGCGCTCATGCCCGAATTCGCCAAGACGCCCGACAAGACGCTATCCGTGGTCGCCAGAGCCTTCTCCATTTTCGTCAAATCCCAGACGCAGAGCGCGCTGACGGCCCTCTATAATTATTCGAAATTGACGGGCGCGCGCTTCCATCTCGCATCGATCGACGTGCAGGTTCCCTATTCCATGCTCGATCCGTTCAACACCAACTATATGCGGGCCGTCTATAATCTCGGCTATGCGGAGTTCATGGCTGGAACCCTGTGGAAGGACAGCCCGGTTTTTCGCTGATCGAGCGACGCGTCGCCATGGCCAAAACACCTGCTCCCAACAATATTTGTTAGTTCTTGTTGCCTGTGCTATAAGCCTGAAGAATGAAAGCCACGAACATGCGCACCCTCACCGTATCCCTGACACCGCACCAAGCGGCTATGATGGAGAGCGCCATCGAGAGCGGCGGCTATGCCTCTAACAGCGAAATCGTCCGCGATGCACTGCGCCTATGGGCGCAGCGCGAGGAAGTCCGGCAGATGGAGCTGGCCAGCCTGAAAAAGGCTTACGACGAAGGCATGGCCAGCGGCGAAGGCCGCGCAGTCGATGCGGATACGCTGCTGGCAGAATTGAAGGCGGAAGCCCGCAGGCGTGGCTAAGTATCTCCTCAGCCCTCGTGCCGAAGAAGATTTGCGCGATATCTGGCGCGCAATTGCGCCTGACAACGAACGCCCCGAACTCAGCCCCACAGCGCGGATTCTGATCGAGGGGCGCTATATCGCCATCTATGAGCCAATGCCCTACGGCATCTTCGTGGTGGCCGTCGTCTACGGCCCCCGCGATATTGAAAATTGGCTGGCCTAATTTAACGGCCGTGCTTGGCGCGCCGCCAGGCTGAAGTCGATGCCCTGGCTCGATCCGGTGATCAGCGCCCGTTTGCCAGTGAGATCGAACAGTTCAAGACCCTTTGGCACGGCACCGCTCCCCGGCTCTTGCTGAACTTCTCGGGCGTCATGGCAATGGCGTCATCGCCTCGAAATCGGGCAGGGCGCCGCTGGCGTAGCCGACCGCCCCGAGCGAACCGATGGCAATCCGGCCATCGCGGATCGACAGCAGCGGCCCCTCGGCACCCTGCTCGTAGAGATCGGGATGGGCCGCGGCAAAGCGCGCTTTTTCCGCCTGCGGCGCACCCTGCATGCCGGCGACATAGTGATGGCCGTTGCGCTCGACATGGGAAAGGCCGAGCAAGGATACCAGCGCGAGATCCTGCTGGACGGCAAGTCCGGCCTGGCAGGTCAGATCCTCGCCCGAGAGGAACAGGCCCGGCACGGTTCCCGTCTTGATGCGGATCGCCTTCATCAGCGAGCGATAGATGCCCTTGCAGGTTTTCGAGGAGACGCCGGTATAGCCGAGCGCCCGGGCGCGAGCGAAGGCCTCGTCGCCGTCGTCGCTCTCGTCGATCAGGAAGGGCAATTGCGCCGCGAGATCGCCCAGCGGCGTTTCCATAGTGATCGCGCGCGAGAACGGCTGTTCGACAAAGGCGATGGCCGCGCGCAGCCTGGCGAGCCGCGGCATCTCCTCGATCCGCGCCAGCAAGGCGGCGAGCTGTTCGGCAGAGCCGAACTGTTCGTTGCCGTCGACCGTCACCCGATAGTCGGGCACGCTCTCCAGCACCGCGGCGATCCGCAGCAGGCGGTCGATATCGGCCTCGATCGCGCCCGAAAGCTTGATCTTGAACCAGCGATTGCCATAGCGCCTGATCACCGCCTCGAGGCTTTCCGGCAGGCCGTCGTTAACGGGCCGGACGATATCGCCATCGCTGATCGGGTCGAGAAGCCCGATCGTATGCCGGGCCGAGATCGCACCGGCGGGGCGAAGATCGGCCAGCACCGCCGAGGCGGCATCCGCGCCGATATCGCCGGGCAGCATCGGGCCGCCGATGCCGATGAGATTGCCCCGCACGGCCTCGAAGAAGGAAATGCCGGCAAGGCGGCAATAGGCGTCGAGCGCGGCGCGGGCGATGAGCGACGGGCCGAAGCCGGCGGCCAGCGGATTTCCCGGCAGGCGCCGCACCGTTTCCATCTCGTTCAGGCGGGCGGCGGCAAACAATGTCGCTGGTGCGGACGCTTCCAGCGACGCGGCGGCCGCAACGCGGATCGAGCCGCGCAATTGATCGACATTCTGCGCCGGCGTCAGTGCCGGGTTTTTGTCGAACCATTTCGGCACCATCAATTCGGCGGCGGCGCCGATCGCGGTTCGCCCCTCTTCATCCTTGACACGGACCCTGAGAAAGGCTTGCGGCGCCTTTTCAAGAGTGGCCGCGCCAAAGCGGAACGGCAGGCGCAGGCTGATATCGCGCTCGAAGGCGTCGATCTCAATGATTTTGATGCGTGGAGCCGTCACGGAACCTCCGATGCTTCTGTCCATATCATGCCATCCGGTCGAGCATGGCGCGGGTCACTTCGTGATGGAGCGGCTCGCGGCGCAGCAGCCGGCCGATCTCGTCTACCATCGCCTGCCCCTGAGCGAAATGCGCCTCTTCAGTGTGGCCGGCAGCATGCGGTGAAATGATGACATTGGCCAGAGCCGGGTCGCGGAAGGGGCTATCGAAAGGCAACGGCTCGTCGTCGAAGACGTCGAGTGCGGCCTCGATACGGCCGGAGCGGATCTCGGCGAGCAGTGCGGCCTCATCGACCAGCTGCGGGCGCGCGGTGTTGATGAACAGCGCGCCGGGACGCAGCAGCGCCAGTTCGCGGGCGCCGATCATGTGATGTGTTTCGGGCAGGACAGGCGCATGCAGGGAGACCACGTCGGCCTGCGCCAGCATACCGTCGAGCCCGGCCTTGAAAACCCCGAGTGCCGCCGCCTCATTGTCGTCGAGAAAGGGATCGACGACCAGCACACGACAGCCGAAGGGAACCAGCAGGCGCATGACCGCCCGGCCGACATAGCCGGCGCCGACGATGCCGACCGTTCTGGCGCCGAGCAATCTCTGCGGCACGGCGGCGCGGACGTCGAGCCATTCGCCGCCGTTGCGCAGCCGATGATGTAGCCGATGGATGCCACGCAGGGCGAGAAGCGCTTCGGCGACGACGAATTCGGCCACCGAGGCGGCAATTTTCGAGGCGGCATGGCTGACGCGAAGGCCGTCGTCGAACAGACGCGCCGGGACCAGTGTGCGGACGCTGCCGGCCGAATGGGCGACGAGGGCAAGGTGCGGATGGCGCTGGCGCGCGGCGGCATCGAAGGGCGGCGTGCCCCATCCGGTCAGGCACGCGACAGCGCCCTGTAACAGGTGCTCGACATCGCCGGCGTCGATTGTGGCATCGGCCGGCCAGCGCACATCACCAAGAGCATTCAATTGGGTGATCGCCGCATCGTCCAGCATCATACGGCGGGTTTTTTCGGTCAGCAATACGGCGATGACGGGAGCCTGTTTGTTCATGCTTCTACTCTTTCGCTGCGGCGACCAGGCGCCTGAGATGGGCAAGATCGGCGCGGACCTTGTCGAGCGCCTGTTGCCGGGGAACCCGGTATTGGGAATGCACCGAGAGAACGCCGGCAAATTCGGTGGCCACCAGATGCGGGACGATGTCGTTCCAGGGCACCATGCCTTCGTCGAGCCCGTACCAGTCCGAATGCCAAGCGCGCTGGCCGTCGGCTCCGTAAGCGCCGGGGAACCAACCGCTGTTCTTGACGCCCATGCAGCAGAACCACGGATCGAGAATATCGAGGCTCAGACGCCAGTCCTCGCTTCCCTCGCGAATGATCTGATTGGCCGGATCGGCATAGGCGCCGATCCTGATCGGATCGCGCCCGGCCAGCAATTGCATCGCCAGCGCGCCGGAACTGTGCAGGGTGCCGCCGTGAAGCTGGATGGTCAGTTTAATGGCGAAGCGTTCGGCCAGGCGCTCGAAACCGTCGAGATCACGCCGCGCCTCGTCGACCTGAACCTGCCAGCGCCGCAGCGGGTCGTAACGCCAGAAGCCAAGCCGGATCTGCCCGATGCCGGCCTCGCCGCAACAGCCGAGAAGCCGCGATGCGGCATCGTCGGGCCGCGTGGAATCGATCGTCGCCATCGGGGTGCGCAGGCCAGCCGCAGCAAAGAGCTTTGCGGCCTTGACGATCTCCTCCGGCCTGCCGGGGGAAACGGCGTGCCCATCGCGGACGAGAAGATCGGCACAGTCGAAGCCCAGACCGGCGGTGATCTCAGCCGCCGTCTCGAGCGGTAAGCCCTCCAGGGTCTTGGTGAAATAGGCGATATCCATGGATCAAATCCCAGAGAAAGACGCTGTTCATGAGCGGGCGATACAAAGCTCGCTGCGGCGGCCGAAGGCATCGCGGGCGCACACCGCATAACGCACACCCGCCGCCGGCGACATATGCAGGAATGCCGTCGAGAGCAGCGGCACGGGACTGACCTTTTCAAAAGGTCCGCCGTCGGCGCCGGCCAGCACATCGTAGAAAGTGGCCGGGCCGGCATCACCGCCAGCCCAGAACAGCATGCGCTCCTCCCGGCCACCAAGGCCGAGGTAGCGTTCGACGACAAGACCAACAGGTGTCGCCGGAGCCGCGCCGGTGTCGGGAACGACAATCACCTGCGTCAGCGACGGCAACGGCACATCCAGATCGAAGCTGATCCGCCCGTCGTCGCATTGGACGGTGCTGATCGGATGCAGCAGCGCGGGCTCCTGCGCCCGGCGCAGTTCGGCAAACTGCGCTTCATCAGGCTGCGGCGGTGCGCAGACAGGCTCAAAAGGCCCGCGCGGGTTGCTTTCGTCGCGCTGCGCTTCCCAGACCTCCATCGGATTGGTGAATTCCTCGTCGATGCGCAGCAGGCAAAGCGCGTGGCGGCCGGGAACCAGCCCGCGCACATCGAGGCGGACAGCGGTCCGGCCGGAACGATTGATGGCATCGACGCTGTGGATGAGGCTGAGGGAAACGCCGCCGCCCGGCAACCGTGTCGGCAGGATCGCCAGGCCATCCTGATCGGGGGTGAGCGGCGGCTCAGCCGTCACCTTGCAGACAGTGTCGCCGAGCGTTGCCAGCAGTTCCATCGATGTGAGACCGGGCTTCTTGATGATGTCGAAGGGCGGCGCCCGATCGACATCCGTCACCAGCGTCTCGAGATCGGTCTTGTGCTCCCACTGCGCCTTGGTGAAATTGCGCGGGCCGAAATAGGCGAAGATCGTGCGCTGGCTCCAGCCGCCGATAAAGGCATGGTCATTGCTGAGGAAGGTGAAATCCGCCGCCTTGGGGGCGATGATGCGCCGGTCGTGCTGTTCGATGATGCGAGCGATGATGCCGGCGTAGTAGGCCTTGCCATGCCAGCTGTGATGATCGCTCCAGCCGAGCTGCGGATCGCATTCGTCATTGACGATGGGCAGGCCCGCCAGGCGCGGGTGATGCTCTTTGAGATAGTCGACGACGAGAAGCGTGCGGTCGACGATGGCGTTGGTTCTCGGCGTCAGGTCGTCCTTGCTGCCGTTGACGCCCTTTTCGTGGATCGAGATGTAGTCGAGGCGCGGCGGGCCGTTATCAGTCAGGCAGCTCGTGCCGCTGTCGCAATGGGCCATGAGGGCGCGGAAGATCGGCGAGAGCGTGCGGGCGGTGCCCGGCCCGCCCATCGGCAGGTTCGGGTCGACGGCATCGAGCCCGGCGACGCAGGCGTCGTAATAGTTGGTGTAGCCCTTGATCCCGTAGGTCCACCAGCCGGAATCGGCCTCGTTGGTCGTTTCGAAATACCATGTGCGCAATTCGTCCATGCCGTAGCGCGCGCCGTAACGATCCGCCGTCGCCGTGACCAGATCGCGCCAGCGCTTGACCTGATCCATGTCTTCGTAATCGGTGAAGAGGCCCGACGGATTGCCCATCAGCTCGAAGAACGGCTTCAGCCGGTGCTCGATCATCACGTCGAGCGCGCGGTCGAGCAGGGACCAGTCATAGCCGGCTCCGCCGGTCGAGCGCAGCAGATTGTAGAGGTAGTGCACGCGCAAATACCGGATGCCCTCGTTCGGCAGAGCGCCGATATAGGCGAGCATCTGGCGCATCTCGGGTTCGAGCAGCAGCTCGGCCGGCGAAAAGCCGGTGCCGCGCCAGAACCGGTTGAACGGGCGCACCGCTTCACCGGCATCGACGCTTATTCGCGTACGTTCACGCATGGATCGTTTCTCCTTGAACGGAAGTCGGCAGCAAAGGCCAGGCCGGATTATTTGAACTTGTCGCGCATCGCATCGATGCCGGGGATGGTTTTGGTCAGATGCTGATGGGCGGGATCGAAGCGCTGGATCAACCCGCGGCGGTGCTTGCCGACGAGGATGGTGAAGATATAGCCGCGATGCCCCGGGGAGGTGACCGTCGGGTGGTAGCCTCGATCGAGCAGGAAGGTGTCGCCGTGCCGGGTCATCAGGATCTTGACCGGGCCATCCTCGTCATAGGTGATCTGGCTGCCGAAGCCGGTCTCCGGCTGGAATCGGTAGTGATAGAGTTCCTCATGCAGCGTCTCGGCATCGCCGTCTTCGGTATCGTGCTTGTGAGGGGGATAGCCGGACCAGCAGCCTTCGCCGGCATAGAGTTCGCTCACCAGCAGGTTGCCGCAGCGCCCGTTCTGCCGCTGGCCGAGCAGATGGACGATCCGCCGCTGGCTGTGCGTGTCAGGCGAGCCGACATTGACCGCGTCGACTTCGTCGGGCGTCACCCGGAACGGCGCGTGGCGCCTGTCGCAACGGCCGCCGGCGATGGCGACTTCCGCCAGACCGCCGTGAGCCGATACCCGGACATTGGCGCCGACCGGCGCGTAAACCGAGTCCGCATCGCCTCCCCAGATATCGGCCCGCCGGCCCACGGCTTCGAACATGATGTCGTCCACCTCGATATCCACCTGGCCAGACAGCACGACGTAGAGGCTTTCGTGTGCGGGCAGACGGCGGATGTCCTGCTCGTTGGAGGCGAGCGTGACGAGATCGAAATAGATGAGATCGAGCGTCTTGGAGGAGGTATCCACAATAGGACGCTGCTCGGAGCGTGGAATGAAATCGGGCATCAGTTGAACTCCGGAACGGTACGGTCGGCAAAGGGATTGAGGTTCAAGGCTTCGGCGTGATGGCAGGCGACGGCGTGCCCATCGTCGGTGACGGTGCGCAGAGCCGGCACCTCCTGCTTGCAAAGCGCGGTGGCGTAGCGGCAGCGCGGATGAAAGGCGCAGCCGGGCGGCGGATGGGCGGGATCGGCAACCTCGCCCGCCAGCCGGATGCGCTGGCCATGGCGGCGCAGCCGCGGATCGGCGATCGGCACGGCCGAGAGCAGCGCTTCGGTGTAAGGGTGGAGCGGGCGCGAAAAGATCTGCTCGGTCGGCGCCTTTTCGACGACATGGCCGACATACATGACGGCGATGTTGTCCGAGATGTGCCTGACGACCGAGAGGTCATGAGCGACGAAAAGATAGGTCAGGCCGAACTGTTCCTGCAGGTCCTGCAGCAGGTTGATGGTTTGCGCCTGCACGCTGACATCGAGCGCCGAGACGGCTTCGTCGGCGATCACCAGGCGCGGATTGGACGCCAGCGCCCGGGCGATGCCGATGCGCTGGCGCTCGCCGCCCGAGAAAGCATGGGGATAGCGGCGCATATATTCGGGGCGCAGGCCGACGCTCTGCATGAGATCGGCGACCCGGTGCTCGAGTTCCCGGCCCTTGACGATGCCGTTGACGCTCAAGACCTCGCCGATGATGTCGATCACCGGAAGGCGCGGGTTGAGCGAGGATTGCGGGTCCTGGAACACCATGCGCAAATCGCGGTGAATGTCCTTCAGCGCGGGACCCGACAGCGCCGCGAGATCGACCGTGCCGCCGCTGCGGTCGCGATAGCGGATTTCTCCGCTGGTTGGCCGGTAGATGCGCAGGACGGTGCGGGCAAGCGTCGACTTGCCGCAACCGGATTCGCCGACGATGCCGAGCGTCTCGCCGTCCTCGACACGAAGCGAAACGCCGTCGACCGCCTTGACATGCCCGACCACCTGCCGGAACGCCCCCTTGCGAATGGGGAAATGCATCCTGAGATCGTCGAGTTCGAGCAGCGGGCTGCGTGATGTCGCGGAACCGGTCATCACAGTCCTCCCTCGTAAAGCAGACAGCTGGCGACATGCCCCTCACCGATGACAACGGATTGGGGGTCCTTGCGGTCGCAGAGGCCCGCCCTCGCCTGCTGGCAGCGCGGATGAAAGCTGCAGCCCTCGGGCCGGGCGAAACGCGAGGGCACCATGCCCTCGATGACCGCGAGCCGTTCGCTGGGCGCCCCATGCATACGCGGCACGGATTGCAGCAGCGCCTTGGTGTAGGGATGGGCCGGCGCGTGGAAGATCGTGTCGACATCGCCCGCCTCCACGACCCGGCCGACATACATGACGACGACCTCGTCGGCGATCTCGGCCACCACACCGAGATCGTGGGTGACGAACAGCACGGAGAGCCCGAATTCAGCCTGCAGCGAGGCGAGCAGATCGAGGATATTGGCCTGGGTGGTCACATCAAGCGCCGTGGTCGGCTCGTCGGCGATCAGGAGCTTCGGACGACAGGCGAGCGCCAGCGCAATGCAGACGCGTTGGCGCATGCCGCCCGAAAACTGGAAGGCATAGCTTTCCATGCGCTCGGCCGGCCGGGGGATTCCCACCAGCGCCAATGTCTCGATCGCGTGTTCGCGCGCCTCCTTCTTTCCCATCTTCAGATGCAGGCGGATCACCTCCACCATCTGGTTGCCGATCGTATGGACGGGAGAAAGCGCTGCCATCGGCTCCTGGCTGATCAGGCCGATCTGGGCGCCGCGGATCGCCCGCATGTCGCGGCCGCGCGGGTCGAGCCTCGCGAGATCAATGGCGGGGGCTGCCGGATCGGGCCGGTAGCGGATCGCGCCCGAGACGATCCGCCCGCCACGCGGAACCTGGTTGAGGATCGAGCGGCCGGTGATGCTCTTACCCGAACCGGATTCGCCGACGACGCAGACCGTCTTGCCGCGCGGGATGGAAAAGGAGATGCCGTCGACCGCCCTCACCGTGCCCGCGCCGCCAAAGAAATGGGTCCTGAGGTCGTCGACCTCGATCAGCGCGTCGCGATCGGCGCGGCGTCCGCCAGCGGCAGCGAAGTTGGAGTCAGTATTCATAGGGATCTGCAGCATCACGTAATCCATCACCGAGGAAATTGAGGGCGAGCACGGTGACGATCACCGCGATACCGGGAAGAAACAGCCATGGCGCACTCGAGACCGCGAGGATGTTCTGCGCTTCCTGAAGCAGCACGCCCCAGCTGACGACAGGCGGGCGCAGGCCGATGCCCAAGAAGGAGAGCGCGGTTTCGGCCAGGATCATCGTCGGGATGGCGAGCGTCACCGAGGCGATGATGTGGCTCATGAAAGACGGAACCATATGCCGCCAGATGATCCGCGAACAGCCATCGAGGCCGGCGGCGATCACGAAGTCCTCGGTCTTCAGCGACAGGAAGCGACCGCGCACCACACGCGCGAGGTCGGTCCAGCCGATCAGCGACAGGATGACCGTGATCCAGAGATAGACCAGGATCGGATCGGCGCTGATCGGAACGGCGGCCGCAAGGCCCATCCACAGCGGAATGGTCGGGATCGAGTTGATGAGTTCGATAGAGCGCTGGATGACATCGTCCACCCAGCCGCCATAGAGCCCGGAGATGCCGCCAAGGATGATGCCGAGGATCAGGCTGATCGCCACCCCGATCAGGCCGACGGACATCGAAACACGGGTGCCATGCACCGTCCGGCTGAAGACGTCGCGGCCGAGCCGGTCGGCGCCGAACAGATAGAACGGTTTGCCCGCCTCGACCGGGCCGATCAGGTGCCGGTCGAGATCGAACAGGCCCCAGAGCCGATAGGGTTCGCCCTTGACGAAGAAGCCGATGGGGATGACGACGGCCGGATCGGCGACGTAATTGCGGCTGAGGGCGATCGGGTCGACCTTCATCGAATAACCGTTGACATAAAGCGGATGAAACTGCCCGGCCGCGTCGCGGCCGGCGAATCTGATCTGCTGCGGCGGCGCATAGGTGTAGCGGGAATCGTAGGTCTGCGACGAAACCGGCGCGAGAACCTCAGCAAACAGGGCGACCATGTAGATCAGGAAGATGACGACGCCGGCGGCAAGCGCCAGCCGGTGGCGGCAGAAGCGCCGCCAGATCAGTTTCCACTGCCCGGCGACGGCGTCGGAATTCCGGATCACTTCAGGCGCGAGCGCGATGGCTTGATCGGTCATATCTATCGTCCTTCAGCCGTTGCGAATGCGGGGATCGAGCCAGGCGAGCAGCAGGTCCGAGATCAGCGTGCCGATCAGCGTCAGCATGCTCATCAGCAGGATGAAGGTGCCGGCCAGATACATGTCCTGGGCAAAGAGCGCGTTGAGCAGCAGCGGCCCGGTGATTGGCAGGCTGAGCACGATCGAGACCACCACCGAGCCGGAGACGAGGTGCGGTAGCACCCAGCCGACGGTGGAGACGAAAGGGTTGAGCGCCACCCGCACCGGATATTTGAGCAGCAGCCGGATTTCGCTCAAACCCCGGGCCCGCGCCATGTCGACATAGGGCTTGTTGAGCTCGTCAAGCAGATTGGCGCGCATGATGCGGATCAGCGCCGCCGTGGCGCCGGTGCCGAGCACGACGACCGGGATCCACATATGCGAGACGAGATCGCCGAGCTTGGCCCAGCTCCAGGCGGCATTGATATAGGTGGGTGAAAACAGCCCGCCGACGCTTTGGCCGAAATATTGCGCCGAAACATACATCAGCACGAGCGCCAACAGGAAATTCGGAATGGCAAGGCCGAGAAAGCCGAAGAAGGTAGCGACGTAGTCTCCTACCGAATATTGCCGCACGGCCGAATAGATGCCGATCGGAAAGGCCACCGCCCAGACGAAGAGCAGCGTCGTGATCGAGACCACCATCGTCATGCCCATGCGCGCCCAGATCAGCTCGCTGACCGGCTTGTTCCAATCGAGGGACTGGCCGAAATCGCCGCGCAGCAGGATGCCGCTGATCCATTTCCAATATTGCACCGCCCAGGGCTGGTCGAGGCCATAGCGCTCGCGCAGGCCGGCGATGACGCTGGGATCGATCGTTTCGTTCTGCGAAGCCAGACGCGCGGTCATCGCGGTCAGGAAGTCGCCCGGCGGCAGCTGGATGATGATGAAGGTGACGATCGAAATCGCGAACATCATCGGGATCATGTAAATCAGACGTCTGATGATGAAGCCGGCCATGGTCTAGCTCCTTCGACCGGCATTCACCGATCGGATTGGATGATTGGGACTGGGCTGGTTGAGGGGATGGCGCCTGTAGACGCCATCCCTGTCGGTCGCGCGCGTTACTGCTGGTAGTAGAAGGTCTCCGGCTTTGCCGGTCCCGGCGTCATGTAGAAGGACGTGCTGGGAATGACCTTGGGCACGTTGTGCATGTTGGTCTTGACGATGCCGACGCGGTCCGGCTCCAGGTTGGTGCCGATGACGTAGAATTCGTCACGGGTGATCGCCAGCAGCTCCTTCATGGCGGCGAGCTGCTTTTCGAGCGTCGGGGCTTCCTGCACCTGCCGGTAGAGATCCATCTGCTTCTTGGCGGCCGGGCTCGGCTCCTCGGCGTTCGGATCCTTGGGGTTCTGGTAGTAGAGGCCCCAGGCGGTGGCGAAACTCGATTCATATTCGTGCGGGAAGTACCATTTGGGATCGAGCAGGCCGAGGAAGTCGTAACCGCCGCCGCCGACCCATCCCAGGCCGTCATTGTCGTTGTTCTGCAGGCGGGAGAAGATCAGCGACCGTTCGGCCGGGCGCGGCTGCATGTCGATGCCGACAGCCCGCCAATAGCGCTGGATCATCTCGAGCGCATCGACCTGGATCGGGCTTCCGGTCAGGGCATCGATCGCAAAGGTGATCCGCTTGCCGTCCTGACCGAGACGATAGCCTTCGGCGTCACGTTTGCTGATGCCCGCCTTGTCGAGATACTGATTGGCAAGATCGACATTATATTCCAGATACTGTGTCGCCATCTTCTCGTCGTAGAGCGCGGTGCCTTCGCGGGGTGCCGCCTGATAGGGCTTGGCCTGCCCGGCATAGATCAGCTGGTTGAGCTCCTCGCGGTTGATGGCGTAGCTGAGGCCGATGCGGAAATCCTTGTTGGAAAAGACGGCGCGCAGCGCCGGATTCTTGTGGGTCTGGTTGAGGGTGATCAGCAGGGCGTTCGACCATGCCGGCCGGGCGATGAACAGGCCGTAGCCGGCTTTCTGCTGGTTCTGTACGATCACGGTGCGGGCATCCGTCGTCTCGATGAAGCGGTTCTGCATGTCGATTTCGCCGCTGATCGCCTTCAGGATGATTGCCTGGGTATCCTGCATCACGTCGATGGTAATGCGATCGAAGTAAGGCAGCTGGTTTCCTGCGGTATCCACCTTGGCATAATAGGGATTGCGCTCGGCAACGACCTGGGTGGTGCCATTATAGGGCGCGGTCAGCACCCAGGCGTCGAGCGTCGGGCGGCCGAGATCACGCCAGCGGCCGGGAAAGCCGATCTTGTTGTTGAAGAGCTGGACCCAGTCGGTGGCACCCGCCGCCTTCACCAGGGCGTCGATGCCGTCGGGATTGAAATCCTTGTGGAACTGCTTGAGGTAATGCGCCGGCGCGGCCGCCAGGATGTCGGAACCGCGCACGGTCGCCATGTTCATCAGGAACAGGCCGTTCGGTGCAGCGAACTTGAAGACGACCTTGTCGCCGGCGAGCTTTTCGACCTTGACGGTCTGCCCGCCTGCGGTCAGCCAGTCGGGTGCGGCCGGCGTGATCTTGGTATTGCGCAGCACGTTTTCGTTCCACCACACCAGATCGTCGGCGGTAAAAGGTTCGCCGTCCGACCAGCGCGTGCCTTCACGCAGGGTGAACGTATATTCGGTCGCATTGTCATTGACCTCGACGCTCTTGGCGATGTCGGGAATCACCTCGGTCCATTCCGGGTTCCAGCGGACCAGCCTCGTATAGCCAATCGAACGCTCGATCTCGCTGTCGCCGCCGCCGAAGGTCGCCGTACGCCAGGTGCCGCCATAGGTGCCGACCGATTCGAGCGGCGTCAGCACCAGCGGTTCCTTCGGCAGGCGTTTTTCCACAGGCGGCAGCTTGCCGGCATCGACCAGCGCCTTGAGATCAGGCGACTCCTGGAAGCCGAAGGCGGCGCCGGCCCAACCTGCGCCGATGAGGATCGCCGCGGCAACGGTGGAAACGACCTGCCGCCGTAGAATACTGACGTGTTGCATTCTCTCCTCCCAAAGATTTCACTCTAGGTTATCGTTAACGTATTCTCCTCTTTCCCTAACGTTATCGTTACCGTTAACTCTTGTCAAAGAGATTCTCGGAAGCCTGATCAACACCAGCATTGACTTGGCTTTCGAGGAAATTGTGTTAGTTATCGTTATCGTAAAAACTTGCCGCGACAGAGACCGCCCCATTGCGCACGCCCAAAGAGCCAGAATCCAAGATCACCATCGCCGATGTCGCCCGCGCCGCAGGCGTGTCACCGATGACGGTATCGCGCGTCCTCAACGACCAGGGCGGCGCCAGCGCGGAAACCACCCAGCGCATTCTCCTGGCGGCGAACGAACTCAATTATCGGCCCAATCCCTTTGCGCGCGGGCTGCGGTCCGATCGATCGAAGACCATCGGCCTTCTCGTTCCCGACATCACCAACCCATTCTTTCCTGAAGTGATCCGAGGCGCCGAGGATGCGGCAAGTGCCGCCGGCTACAACCTGCTTCTGTCGAATGTCGTCGAGAGCAGCAAGCGGGAGGAGGAACTGATCGAGACGCTGCTCAGGCATCGGGTCGACGGCATCATCGTCTGCAGCGCGCGGCTGCCCGACGCCGCGCTTCACAAGGCGCTGGCGCCGCATCGGGCGGTGGTGCTCATCAACCGCGAGGCTCCGACCGAAATCGCCGGAACCATCGTCACCGACTACGAGACCGGCGCGTCACGGGCCATCGACCATCTGGTCGAGCGTGGGCGGCGCAAGATCGCGATCGTCGCAGGGCCGCGCAGCTCCTTCGGCGGCAAGAGCCGCCTCGTCGGCATTCGCAAGACGCTGGCCTCCCACGGGCTGAAGGCAGAAGGAATCGTCTACTGCGATCCCACCGCGGCGGCGGGACAGACAGCGGCGGCGCAACTGCTGGCGGACACGCCCGGGATCGACGCCCTCGTCTGCTACAACGACCTCAATGCGATCGGCGCCATGAAGGCCTGCCGGGCTGCCGGCATTTCGATCCCCGGGCAGATTGCGCTCATCGGTTTCGACGACATTCCGACGGCCGAACTGCTGTCGCCGGCGCTGACCACGCTCAGGGTGCAGAAGCGGGAAATGGGAGAGGAAGCCGTACGCCTGCTGCTCAGCCGCATCGCCACCAAGAACCGCCAGCACGGCATCGTCATCGTCCCCGAACTCATTGTCCGCGAAACGACCTGATTCCAATCCCAACAGGAGGAATACCCATGGATGCCGATAATCTGCAGTCACTGGCCTTGCCCGAGGAGAAGAAGGCCTGGTTCGTTCACGACCGGTTCGGCATGTTCGTGCATTGGGGGCTCTATGCCTTGCCGGCACGCCACGAATGGGTCAAGAGCCGCGAAGAACTGAGCGACGCCGACTATCAGAAATATTTCGACCATTTCGATCCAGACCTCTACGACCCCAGGGAATGGGCAAGACGCGCCAGGGCCGCCGGTATGAAATATGTGGTGCTGACGACCAAGCATCATGAAGGGTTCTGCCTCTGGGACACCAAGGCCACCGATTTCAAGGTGACCAACACGCCTTACGGAAAAGATCTGCTGAGGCCTTTCGTCGACGCCTTCCGCGCCGAGGGCCTGAGGATCGGATTCTACTATTCGCTGATCGACTGGCACCATCCCGACTTCACCGTCGATCCGCGCCACCCGCAGCGCAATCACCCAGATGCCATGAAGATCAATGAAGCCCGCGACATCAGCCGCTACGCCGCTTTCATGCGCGAGCAGGTGCGCGAGTTGCTGACCGGGTTCGGACAGATCGACATCATGTGGTTCGATTTCAGCTATCCGCAGTGGAAGCTCGGAGAGCTGGTCGGCAAGGGCCATCAAGATTGGGAAAGCGAGAAACTCGTGCGTCTGGTGCGCGAGCTTGCCCCCGATATCATCATCAACAACCGGCTCGACCTCGCCGGCCTGCAGCCCGACATCGTCACGCCGGAACAATATATGCCGCGCGCCTGGCCGAAACGCGACGGCAGGCGGGTCGTCTGGGAAGCCTGCCAGACGCTCAGCGGCTCCTGGGGTTATCACCGCGACGAGGATACCTGGAAAAGCACGGAGCAACTGGTGCAGATGCTGGTCGGCACAGTCGCCATCGGCGGCAATCTTTTGATGAATGTCGGGCCGACGGCGCGCGGCACGCTCGACCATCGCGCCCTATCGGCGCTTTCCGCCTATGAGGAGTGGATGGCGCTGCACGAGCGCAGCATCGTCGGCTGCACCCAGTCCGATTTCGCCGCGCCGCCCGATTGCCGCCTGACCCAGAACGGCGATCGCCTCTATATCCACCTCTTCAACTGGCCCTATAAGCATCTGCATTTCGATGCGCTGGCCGGCAAGATCGAATATGCGCAATTCCTGCATGACGGCAGCGAAGTCACCTGGCTGCAGCCGTCCGCCAATACGTTGTGGGCAAATACCCAGTTCCCCGTCGCCGAGGACGAGTTGACGTTCGTGCTGCCCGTGCGCCGACCCAAGGTCGTAGTGCCGGTCATCGAGGTCAAGCTCAAGGCGAGGAATGCCGCCGGCCTTCAGGATTGAAGGCTGCTGATGGCGTCGAGCGGGCGAACCACGCCCGCTCAGGAGAACGGCTCGGTCGGTCCCGCCGCCGGATCGGTGAACCAGCGCGGCCCCTCCGCGGTCATATAGATATGATCCTCCAACCGGATCCCGAATTTTTCGGGAAAGACGATCATCGGTTCGTTGGAAAAACACATGCCGGCCGCAAGCGGCGTGTCGTTGCCGCGAACGATATAGGGCTCCTCGTGGATCTCGAGCCCGAGGCCATGACCGGCGCGATGCGGCAATCCCGGCAGCCGGTAGTCGGGGCCGAGGCAATGTTTGGCGAGCACCTTGCGGGCCGCATCGTCGAGGCTTGCGCAGGCGGCGCCGATCCGGGCTGCGTCGAAGACGGCCTGCTGCGCCTCGCGTTCAATCCACCAGGCGCGTTCGAAGTCGCCATTGCCGCCGCCGAGCATATAGGTTCTGGTGATATCGGAATGATAACCGTCGATCCGGCAGCCGGTGTCGATGAGAACGACGTCGTCGTCGCCCAGGACCTGATCGCCGTCGGCGCCGTGCGGCAGCGAGGTCGCTAGCCCGAAGGAGACGATGCAGAATGTCGAGCCGGCATCGGCGCCGGCCTGGCGATGCTGCCGATCGATGAAATCGACCACCTCGGATGAGCTGATGCCCGGTCTCAACAGCGCATGCACTTGCCTGTGGATGTCGAGCGTCAGGGTCATCGCATATTGGATGAGGGCGATCTCGGCGTCCGATTTGATCCGCCGCAGATCGCGGATCAGCCGGCCGCCATCGGCAAGCCTTTCGGCGCTCATCGCCGCTGCCAAGGCGTGATAGAAGAACAGCGGCAAACCATCGTCGAGGGCGAGCCTGCCGCCCTGGCCGACAAGCCGGGCGATGAGCGCGGCACTGCTTTCCTCCTCTTCCCAGACCAGGATTTCCCCCGGCAGATGCGGCAGCGTTTCGACGCGGCTGCGCTCGAAACCGGGAACGATATAAAAGATGGCCGCGGGTGTGATCAGCGCGCCGAGGAACCTTTCGCTCGGATGCCAGACGAGCCCGGTGAAGTAACGCAGGCTTTCGCTCGGGCCGAGAAGCAGGCCGGCCAGTCCGTCGGCTTCGATCGCTTCTCGAAGCCTGGCAAGGCGGGCTTGTCGTTCATTCTCGGTGATGCGGGGTACGGGGTGGCGCCACGACATGTTGTTTTCCTGCTTTTCTGTTCCGCTCACCTCTGTCCCGGACGCTTCTGACCCACGCCTGTCAAGATAGGTTGATCGCCACCGGCCGGTCGAGGTCGCGGGCGATATAATCTTGGATCTGGCGGACGATCTGCCCGGCATGAGCGATCGCCAGCCGGTCGGCCCGCTCGGCGTCGCCGGCCTCAATGGCGGCAATGATTTCCTCGTGTTCGTCGACATACTGGCGCGGCAGTCGGTCGTCGAAGGTCGAATAATAAAGGCGAAGGATGCGCCGGCCTTCGTCGAGCAGCCTGGCGAAGAAGGTCGTATAATAGGAATTGCCGGCAAGCTCGGCGATCGCCACGTGAAATTCGCGGTTCGCCTCGATCATCGCATAGGCGTCGCGCGCGGCAACGGCGTCGGCGAAATCCTTCTGATGCCGGCGGATGGTCTTCATGATGGCTTCGTTCCGCCGTTGGGCTGCCCCGCGCGTGGTCACCCGATACATCAGCGTCAGCGCTTCGAAATAGGTCGGCAGGCTTGCGAAATCGATCATCGCCACGATCGTGTTCCGGTTCGGCAGTGTCGTGACAAGCCCCTCGGCGGCAAGCCGCAACAGCGCCTCGCGAATGGGAGTCCTCGACATCCCGAAGCGTTCCGACAGCCGAACCTCGTCGAGCGGACTACCGGGTTCCAGTGCCATCGACAGGATTTCCCGGCGCAGCTTGGCATAGACGCTCTGCGTGCCGGAGCCCCGCACCCGCACATTTTCCGCCTCGTTCTGCATCCGTCCCTCCCCTGTCATGACAGCCTTGTATGGCGTTTCCGCCGATTCCTGCAACGACAGTCTTCCGTCTTCAAATTTCCGCATCAAGCCGGATTGAGTCTTGTCGACAGTTTGTATATAACGAGGTCAATCTTAACGGAGTTTCGATCGATGACAACAGGATGGAAGGGCGTATTTCCCGCCGTAACGACGCAATTCAACGAAGATCTGTCGGTGGATCTGACCGCGACCCAGCGCGTCCAGGACGCGCTTGTCAATGACGGCGTCAACGGGCTGATCGTCATGGGCACCTGCGGCGAGAACAATTCGCTCGATCCCGATGAGAAGCGCACGATCCTGAAAGCCGCTGTCGAGGTCGTCAACGGCCGCGTTCCGGTTGTGACAGGTGTGTCCGAATTCGACACGCGCCGTGCCGTCGCCTATGCCCGCGACGCCGAAAAGCTCGGCGCCGACGGGCTGATGCTGTTGCCGGCCATGGTCTATGTGCCGAAGCCGGAAGAGCTGATTGCGCATTTCCGCGCCGTCGCCGAAGCGACCTCGCTGCCGATCATGCTCTACAACAACCCGCCGGCCTACCGCGTCAACATCGGCGCCGATGTGCTGAAGGTGCTGGCCGACGTGCCGAATATCAAAGCGGTCAAGGAAAGTGCGCCGGATCCGCGCCGCTTCACCGATCTCATCAATGAGTTCGGCGATCGGTTCGATATCTTTGCCGGCCTCGACGACGTCGCGCTCGAAGGCCTGATGCTCGGCGCCAAGGGCTGGGTCTCCGGCCTGACCAGCGCCTTTCCGGAGGAATCCGTGCAGCTCGTTGCTGCCGCCGAACGCGGCGACTGGGAAGAAGCCCGCAGGATCTATCGCTGGTTCATGCCGCTGCTGCATCTCGATGCCGAGCACGATCTCGTGCAGTCGATCAAGCTTGCCGAGCAGATCATGGGCCGCGGCTCCGAACGCGTGCGAATGCCGCGCCTGCCGCTGTCCGGGGCGCGCCGCGCCGAAGTCACCGCCATGGTCGAGAAGGCCGCTGCCACGCGCCCCTCGAAGATCCGCCAGGCGGCCTGAGACAAATTGCGGCCGGCAAGCGTCGAGCGCCGCTGCCGGCCTTACCTTCAGCCTTGTTCCGTGTCTCTGGACCGGACCAGGCTGTTGCGGCTGACCAGCGACGGTATCTGGAAAATATGCTCGGCCGCGCTGCGGCCTTCAATTCTCGAAATCAGGGCCCGGGTTGCGACCTGACCGAGCTCCCGGCCCGACTGATCGATGCTGGCGAGATTGACGAGCCCGAGGGCGGCCGTCGACGAGTTGTCATATCCGATGACGGCGAGATCTTCGGGCACACGCACGTTCATCTCCCTCGCCAGGCTCAGCAGGGTGATCGCGTCGAGATCGCTCCAGCAAAACACGGCACGCGGCCGGTCCTTCCTCGATAGGAACCTTCGCATCGCCTCTTCCCGCTTCGGAGAGGCGATCGGAATTTTGCCGATCGGCGCAGAGGAACCCAAGCCCCCGCGCTGCATCGCCCGGCGGAAGCCGATCTCCCGCTGGCGCACGACCGAAACCGCATGGCCCTCGCGCTCGCCGAGACTGAGCATTTCGATGTCGCGATAGCCGCAGGCAAGCAGCGCTTCCACCGCAATCTCCGCCCCGCGCTGATCGTCGGCGTTGACGGTATCGAAGGCCGTGGCGCCGGCAGCGTGGTAACCGACCGCGACGATCGGGATCTGCACCGCAAACTTGGCGATGATCTCCGCGGGCAGGCGCGGCGCAACCAGGATCAGGCCGTCCATCTTGTAGTCGATCATCGACTCGATCAGCGACGTCTCGAGCTGCACCCGCGCATCGCTGACGCCGATCATCGCCTGATAGTGCGACGGCGCCAGCACGCCGTTGACGCCGGCAATCACCTCCGGAAGAAAGGGGTTGCGGATGTCGATCAAGAGCACGCCGATGGTGAAACTGCGGCCGCGCAGCCCCCGCGCAGCCCGCGAGGGGCGATATCCAAGCGCATCGATCGCGTCGGTCACTTTTGCCCGCAGCGCTTCGCTGACGCCGTAGGCGTTTCGCATCACCTTGGAAACCGCTGCGACCGATACGCCTGCATGGGCTGCCACGGTCCGGATCGTCACCCGATCGTTTCGTTGTCGCGTTTGTTTGTCGTCGATGGGCATGAAATCTCTGTCTTGCGGCTGCGGGTCGTCAATCGCCCGCAACACCACCATGGCAGACTGGCAACGAAATTTCTATTGCGCTTCCGAAGAAAATGTAGAACGTTATATGGAGAACGTTCTACAAATCATCGGGAGGTTTTGATGAACTTTCAGCCGGCCGCCGTCAGCGGCAATCGCGTTTCGCGCCCCTGGTCCGGAAATATGATCGCGCCGCTGTCGGATGGCGGCCAGGGAACGCCGGCAAGCTTCATCGCCAAAAGCTTCGACCATGATGGCGCCGGCCTGCCGGTCGAACTGTTCATCTCCGCCCTCGGCCTTTACCGCTGCTTCATCAACGGCACCCGCGTCGGCGACGACCTGCTGACGCCGGGCTGGACGAATTACGACGATCGCATCGCCTATCAGCGATACGATGTCTCGGAGCTGCTCAAGCCGGGCCTCAACCGCATCGAGATCTGGCTTGCCGATGGCTGGTACCGCTCACCTTTGATGTGGGGCGCCAAGGCGATCCCGAACTGCTGGGGCGACAGGGTCGGCGCCATCGCCGAGATGATCGGACCGGGCGGCACCCTTCTTTCCACCGACACCACATGGCGCAGCGGGCTTCTGCCGATCCTGAAGTCGGGGATCTATTTCGGCGAGGTGTATGATGCCCGGGCGGAAAATCTTGTCGAGACCCATGGCACGGAAAGATTGCCGTTCGACAAGGCGTTGCTCGTTGCCCATGAAACCGCGGCGGTGCGGGAATTGCCGCCGCTCGCCCCTGTGGAAAGCTGGACCGACGACGGCAGGACCGTCTATGATTTCGGCCAGAATGCCGGTGGTTATATCAGATATACGGTGCGCGGGGCTGCCGGCGCCGAAGTGCGGGTGGAGCATTCGGAAGTGCTCGGTCCCGACCGTCACTTCGACAACCGCAATTATCGCACGGCCGTGGCGCAGACCATCTATACGCTCTCCGGCGACGGCGACGAGACCTACGCCCCGCATTTCACCTTCCAAGGTTTCCGCTATGCCAGGGTGACCATATCAGGCGATGCCGAGATCCTTGCCATCGCCTCCGTGCCGATCTCGTCGGTGCCAGAGCCCGCTGGCGGCTTTACCTCGGGCAACCCGCTCGTCAACCGCCTCGTTGAGAATACCATCTGGTCGCAGCGCGCCAATTTCGTCGAAGTACCGACGGATTGCCCGCAACGCGACGAACGGCTGGGCTGGACGGGCGATGCCCAGGTCTTTGCCGCAACCGCCTGCTGGCTGAGCGACAGCCAGTCGTTCCTGAGGAAATATCTGCGCGACGTGATGGCCGACCAGCGCGAGGATGGCGCCGTCTCGCATTTTTCGCCGGATCCGACCCGCCTGCATCCTGCCAATTTCCCAGGTTATGCCGGCTCGACCGGCTGGGGCGACGCCATCGTCGTCATCCCCTGGGTTCTCTACAGCCATTATGGCGACCGGGCGGTTTTGTCGGAGTGCCTCAATTCCATGGTTCGCTGGGTCGATTTCGTCTGGTCGATCTCGGATGGTCCGCTCGTGCGCCCGCCGTCGCGCTGGGGCGATCGCGGCTTTACTTTCGGAGACTGGCTGCAGCCGGTCGGCGACAACCGCAAGCCTCGTCCGACCATTGCCGACGACTGCGCCGCCACGCTCTACCACTTCATCTCGACCGACCTTCTGGCCAGGATCGCAGCCGTTCTCGGCGAGCATACGATTGAAAATGAGATGAAACGGCGCGCCGGCGAGATCCGATCGGCCTTCGCCAACGAGTTCATCACGCCGGCGGGACGGCTGGCCCATAACGACCAGACATCCTATGCGCTGGCTTTCCTCCACGAGCTGATACCGGCAGAACATAGGCAAGCCGCTGAGCAGCATTTCCGCCAAGTGATCATCGACGCCGACTACAGGATCGGTACCGGTTTCATCGGCACGCCTGCCCTTCTGCCGGCGCTGACGAAGCTCGGGATGGACGATCTCGCCGAAAAGGTCTTCCTGCAGGAGGATGTGCCGGGCTGGCTCTATCAGGTCTCGAAGGGAGCGACGACGATCTGGGAGCGCTGGGATTCGATGGCGCCCGACGGCACCATCTACGAACCCGACATGAACAGCTATAACCACTATGCCTATGGTGCCGTCTGCCAATGGCTGTTCGAAAGCGTCGCCGGAATTTCACCGAACCCGGACGCACCCGGCTTTGCCGAGGTGGTCGTCGATCCCGCGCCGATTCCGTCCCTGTCACCGGTTTCAGCCCATCATGACATCAGCCAGGGACGCATCGAGGCCGGCTGGCATTGCACCGGCAACCAGGTCACCTATGTGCTGACCCTTCCGGACGGCTGCACCGGCCGCTTCCGGCCCGGGTGGCGGCACCAGAACCCGTCGCTCAACGGCGAGCCTGTCGGCGAGCAAGCCATTCTTCCCTCGGGCACGCACCGGCTGGTCTTTTCGCTACCGGATTCCTGAGGAGCATACACGTCACATCGTTCAGAGGAGGAACGTCATGACACATCGGATAAAGCGCATACTCGCCGGCGCATCGGCGCTTCTGGCCTTGATCGCGGCCAGCCCGTCGCATGCGGAAACCACGCTGTCTTTCCTGATCGACAACAATCCCGACACGGTCGCGGCAGCCGAAGCCCTCGTTGCCGCTTACCAGGCCAAGGCGCCCGACGTGACGATCGAAATCGAGCCGCGGGCAGGCGGTGGCGAGGGTGACAACATCATCAAGACACGCCTGGCGACGGGGGAGATGTCCGATGTGTTCCTCTATAATTCCGGCTCGCTCCTGCAGGCGCTGAAGCCGACGCAGACGCTTGTCGATCTGAGCGGTCTCCCATCGCAGGCGAAGGTGGACGAAGGCTTCAAGTCGGTCGTCCGGGCCGATAACAAGCTCTACGGCGTGCCTTTCGGCACGGCGATGGCCGGCGGCATCCTCTACAACAGGAAAATCTATCAGGATCTCGGCCTTACCGTTCCGAAGACATGGGCCGACTTCATGGCCAATAACGCGAAGATCAAGGCTTCCGGCAAGGTCGCCGTGGCGCAGACCTATCGCGATACCTGGACGTCGCAGTTGTTCGTTCTGGCCGATTATTACAATCTGCATGCCGCCGTGCCGAATTTCGCCGCCGACTATACCGCCAACAAGGCGAAATACGCGGAGACGCCGGCGGCGATGAAAGGCTTCGAACGGCTGAAGGACGTTCACGACGCCGGCCTGATGAACGAGGATTTCGGCGCGGCAAGCTATGATGACGGCCTGAGAATGGTCGCGACCGGTGAGGCCGCGCATTATCCGATGCTGAGCTTCGCCATCGGCGCGCTCAAGCAGAATTATCCCGACAACCTCGCAGATGTCGGTTTCTTCGCGCAGCCGAGCGATGATGCGGCGACCAACGGCCTGACGGTATGGATGCCGCCCGCCCTCTATATTCCCCTGACCAGCCAGCACGCCGAGGAAGCGAAGAAATTCGTGGACTTCGCCGGAAGCGTCGAAGGCTGCAAGATCATGGTGGAAACCAATACCGTGCAGGGGCCCCCGCTGATCGACGGCTGCGATCTGCCGGCCGACGTGCCGCCTGCCGTAAAGGACATGCTTCCCTATTTCGACACCAAGGGCATGACGACCCCGGCATTGGAATTCGTGTCGCCGGTCAAGGGGCCGGCGCTCGAACAGATCACCGTCGAGGTCGGCTCCGGCATTCGCCAGCCGGCCGAGGCAGCGAAACTCTATGACGACGACGTGCGCAAGCAGGCCAAGCAGCTCGGCCTGCCCAACTGGTAGCGGTCTTTCGGGCCAATCACCTCGCTCCTAAAGGAGCGAGGTTCCACCCGATCGAAGAGGTAGTCATGACCGAGACACGCCCCCGTTCGCGCAAATCGCCCTACCCGCTGTGGTTTTTCATTCCGGCCGCAGTCATCTACGGCGTGCTGTTTCTGTTTCCGACGATCTCGTCCCTCTGGTACAGCCTGACGCGCTGGGATCTTTCGACGGCCGAATTCATCGGGCTCGAAAATTTCCGGCAGTTCTTTTCCGAACCCTTCCTGGTCAAGGGTCTGGTCAACACGCTGATCTACGCCGTCACGACCTCCGGCCTGAAGACCGTCTTCGGGCTGTTGCTGGCAGTGCTGCTGACCAGCAATATCTTCGCCCGCGGCTTCCTGCGCACGCTGGTTTTCTTTCCCGTGCTGGTGTCGACGATCGGCATCGGCATCACCTTCACGGTGATGATGCATCCGACCAAGGGCATCATCAATGTTGCGCTGGAGACGCTCGGCATTCCCGGGCCGGGATGGCTGACCAATCCGGCGCTGGCACTCTTTTCGGTAGCCCTGGTCGATGTCTGGAAGGGTGTCGGCCTGGCCACGCTGATCTTCATTGCCGGCCTGGCTGCGATCAGCCCCGATTATTACGAGGCGGCGAGGATCGACGGCGCCACGCGCCTCCAGCAATTTTTCCGGATCACCCTGCCTCTGGTGCGTCCCGCCACCGTCATCGTCGTGACGCTGTCGCTGATCGGCGGGCTTCGCTCCTTCGACCTGATCTGGGCCATGACCCGCGGCGGCCCCGGCTTCTCTTCGGACGTGATCGCCTCGGTCATTTACAAGCAGTACCAGGCGGGCTTTTACGGCCTGTCGACGGCTGGAAACGTTATCCTGTTTGCGCTGATCGCGGTGATCATCCTGCCTTTCACCCTATGGTTCAACCGGCGCGAGGTCGAGGAATGAGACGGATCCGGCCTTATGCGACCGGCGCGATAGCCCTTGCGGTGGCGGCCGTCATCTTCGTGATGCCGTTCGTCTTCGTCGCTCTCCAGGCAGTCAAATCGAAATCCGAAGCCTCCCGCCTCGATTTCGAATTGCCGGGACAGTGGCTGTTCTGGGACAATCTCGTCGCCGTGTTCAAGGCGCGCGACTATCAGCTGGTGCTCGCTTATTTCAATTCGACCCTGATTACCGTCGTCTCCGTCGCGATCCTGATCCTGCTGTCGGCAATGGTCGGATATGTCATGCAGCGCCGCAGAACCGCCTGGAACAAGGTGGCCTTCATTGCCCTTTTCACGGGCCTGATGATGCCGCCGGCTGTCGTGCCGACCATCGGCCTGTTGCAGGAGGTCGGCCTCTTCAAGACCATGACGGGCATGATCCTGATCCAGGTCGCCTATAATCTCTCCTTTTCGGTCCTGCTCTACCGGTCATTCATCTCGACCATTCCGCGCGATCTCGACGAGGCGGCATTGATCGACGGCGCCAAGCCCCGGCAGATCTTCTTCAGGGTGGTGCTGCCGCTTCTGAAGCCGGTGACGGTCACCAACATCGTCGTGCAGTCGATCGCGATCTTCAACGACTTCACCAATCCGCTCTACTATCTTCCCGGCAAGGAGAACGTGACGGTGCAGCTGACGCTCTATAATTTTCAGAGCATGTATTCGAGCCAGTACAATCTGCTCTTCATGAACATCCTCCTCGTGACGATCCCGCCACTGATCGTCTTCATCTTCTTCAACCGGCAGATCGTCGCGGGCATGACGGCAGGCGGGGTCAAAGGGTAGCAGAATGGCTGAGCTCACTCTCAAACAGGTTCGCAAGAGCTTTGGCGCTCTCGAGGTGATCAAGGGCGTCGATCTGGAAGTTACCTCCGGCGAGTTCGTCGTGTTCGTCGGCCCATCGGGCTGCGGAAAATCGACGCTGCTGCGCATCATCGCCGGCCTGGAAGAGACGACGTCGGGCACGCTGACCATCGGCGGCAAGGACGTGACCTATGCCGAACCTTCCGGCCGCGGCATCGCCATGGTCTTCCAGAGCTATGCACTCTATCCGCATATGACGGTTGCCGAGAATATCGGTTTCGGCCTTTCGCTTGCCGGCCACCCGAAGGCCGAAATCGCCGCCAAGGTGGCGGCGACCGCCGAAACGCTGCAGCTCACCCCCCTCTTGCAGAGAAAGCCGAAAGCGCTCTCCGGCGGCCAGCGCCAGCGCGTCGCCATCGGCCGCGCGATCATTCGCAATCCCAAGGTCTTCCTGTTCGACGAACCGCTCTCCAACCTCGACGCTTCGCTTCGAGCCCAGATGCGTCTTGAGATATCGGATCTGCACGCGCGACTGAAATCGACGATGATCTATGTCACCCATGACCAGGTCGAAGCCATGACCATGGCCGACAAGATCGTCGTGCTCAACGGCGGCAAGGTCGAGCAGATCGGCAGCCCGATGGAGCTTTACCGCAATCCCGCGACACCCTTCGTCGCCGGCTTCATCGGCAGTCCGAAGATGAACCTCTACGGCGGCGAAACCGCACGGCGGATGAACTGCACGACCTACGGCATCCGTCCCGAACATATCAGGCTTTCCGAAGGCGCCGGACAATGGCAGGGCACCATTCGGCACGTGGAACGGCTCGGCGCCGACGCGATCCTCTATCTCGACGTTGCCGAACTCGGCGAAATGGTCGTGCGCGCCGAAGGCGAGACGCCGTTTGCATCAGGTATGACCGTCTGGGCAAATCCGGTCGAAGGGGCGGAACACCGGTTCTGAGGCCGGGCCAAAGCTCCCAAGGACCCGTCCTGCCGGCCGAAGATCCTTACGGTTGTTTGCTGGAGAGAGCCACCAGGTCCTCTTTGAGCCGGACGGGCAGATTCATCCGTTCGTGAAGAATGCTCATGACACCGAGATCACCGTTCTCAAGCTCGCGAAAGAACACATAGTGATGCTCATAGCGACCGAAATAGGCCGAACGCCGGATATCTGCCGGAACCGCCAAACGCTGCGGAAGCTGCCGCCAGATCGGCCGATCCGCGCATAGACGCTGCAGATAGGCGTGCAGCCCGAGAATATAGGCGTCCGCCTGTTTCTCTCCCCACGCCTCCAAAGTATCGCGCCAAATCTTGTCCTGCGCGGCGTCGGCGCGCGGATAAAATCGATAAGCCGTCATAGCCTATCGGCGCTTGTTGCGGCGGATGACGTCTTCTGCCGAAACCGCGATAAATTCGCCGTCGTCGGCCCGCATCGCCGGCGCAAGTTCCTTCTGCAGCACATCCCAGGCCTCATCGCGGGTCTGCAGGTCGCGGCGGATCAGAGCACGAATATATTCGCTGGCGTTTTCATAGAGGCCGTCATCGCCGATCTGCTGCTGGATATGATCCTGCAGCTGCCCGCTGACCTTCACATGAATGCTGCCCGATGCCATCGGCCTATCCTTTTCGTTTCGTCTTACCTTGGGTGGCGTAGCATATATTGTCAATATTCATCACGTTCCGGTCTGCCTATTCAAGCTCACACGGCACACCAATTTCAAAGCTGAAGCCATTGCTCCAGATCCATCAGGGCAGTGATTGACAAATGGGAAAAATTCCCATTTAAGCATCCCTACGAATCTCGTCGGCGGCAGATGGAAACGATCTTCCGCGTGCGGGGAACGCCGATCGCCTTCTGCTGTGGGACTCAAGGCGCTCGTGTCTCGTGAAAACATGGCTAGCAGCCTCGCCATGTTTTCTAACCTGCATTAACCGAGAGCGTAGGGGCTCAATGAGCATGTCGCATACCGAGAACACGCCTTCGGAGCTTCGCGTGACCACCGGCGATCTGGATCGCTACTTCACATTTCTTCGGCACGTGCTCGTGAATACGAGCGCGACCAGGCCGGATGGAGAAAGCCTGGATTATGCCGCGGCGGTGAGTGAGTCCATGCAACTGGCCCGTGCCACGCATGATGCCGGACGCAAGATCATATTCATCGGCAATGGCGGCAGCGCGGCGATCGCCAGCCATATGGCGACGGACTATTCCAAAAATGGCGGACTCCGTGCCATGTCGATGAACGACGGCGCGACGCTGACCTGCCTGTCGAACGACCTCGGATATGAGAACGTATTCGCAAAGCAGATCGACATGCATGCGACCGAAGGGGATCTGGTGGTTGCGATCAGCAGTTCGGGCAGGTCGGAAAGCATTACCAAGGCCGTTCGCGTCGCTCGGGAAAGAGGCGGCGCTGTCCTGACTTTGAGCGGGTTCGCTCCCAGCAATCCCCTGCGAGCGTTGGGTGACCTGAACTTTTACGTTGCTTCCGATCAATATGGCTATGTGGAGATCGCGCATCTGGCGATATGCCATGCCGTATTGGATTTTTCCTGCGGACTTATCCCGCCGCCCCTCTCCTAAAGAGCCATTTCACGCGCATGAATTTCTCCCACATCCACGATCCGGAATTGGCGCTCCTTACGCCCGACGATGACGTCGCCAACCCTGAAGTGACGATCCTCGTCCCCTCCCTCAACGAGGAATTGACGATCGGCACCTTCGTCGACTGGTGCCGCGAAGGTATTGCGGCAAGCGGTGCGGCGGTAGAGATCCTGATCGTCGACAGTTCAAGCGATCGTACACCCGAAATCGCCCGCGACAGGGGAGCCCGCGTGTTGCGAACACCGAAGCGCGGTTTGGGCAGGGCTTACATCGATGCCATTCCCTTCGTCCGGGGCAAGTTCATCATCATGGGTGATGCGGACTGCACCTACGATTTTCGGCAGATAGCGCCATTCATCGAGGCGTTTCGAAAGGGCTACGACTTCGTCATGGGCTCGCGGTTCAAGGGCTCGATCGAAGAGAACGCGATGCCGCCTCTGCATCGCTATTTCGGAACGCCGCTGACGACGTGGATTCTCAACCGAATGTTCAGCAGCCGCTTTTCCGACATCCATTGCGGCATGCGGGGCATCAGCGTCGATGCCTTGCTTCGCATGGATCTTCGCTCGCAAGGCTGGGAATATGCGTCGGAAATGGTGCTGAAATCCGTGCATATGGAGCTTCCGACCACGGAAGTGCCGATCCACTTCCTGAAGGATCCCGAAGGCCGGCTCAGCCACATGAAGCGGCGGGGCTGGATGGAGCCGTGGCGCGCAGGCTGGCGCAATCTTCAGGCGATGTTCGTCTACGGCTTCGATTTCTTTCTCATCTGGCCGGGCTTTCTGCTTCTGGCCCTCGGTTTGATCGTCATGCTGCCGTTGCTCGCCGGGCCTATGTCTATCGCCGGTGTGCGGTTCTCGTCCAATGCCATGCTGTTTGCCATGGCCCTGGCCGTTCTCGGTCAATCAATGCTGGTTTCGGCGGCAATCGGTCGAGTGATTTTCGACTATTCGGGACATGTGCAACATCGCTTCGAGCGGCGGCTGCCTTACAATGCGACGATCTGGGGATCCGTCATCGCCGTTCTGGCTGGCGTCCTGTTGGCGGTTCCGCTGTTCGATTCCTATGTCGGAAACGGATATGTGCTGCCTGAGATCGGCGTCGAAACGAACTGGGCCGTCTTCGGGCTCTGGCTTATCATCACGGCGTTTCAGATCTTTATATCAGGGCTCATGATCAGAGCACTCGGGGTCATGCTGCCGGTCAAGAAGCCTACACCTCCTCTCGCGGGATAGGAGCCACGAAAGGGGTGATCATGATCGTAGGCTGGTGCACGGTTCTTTCCATAATATTATGGGGCCTCGTGATCGACAGAGGCGTCGTTGCCTGGCTCAACCGACGCTGCGATCAGCCCTTCCGGGACGGCACCGACTTTCTATTCAGCAGTATTCTGCCGGCTTTGGCGATATCAGGCGGCGCGGCGACCATCCTTGGTGCATTTCACGGATTGCGATGGGAGATCGTTCTCCCTCTGGTGGTCGTCTCGATGATCTGGCGGCGCCGCGATCTCGTCGCCGTTCTTGGCGACCTGGCGGCGCTGTTTCGTAAAATTGCCGCTGAAACGAAGAACGGAAATCCGATACCTGCGCTTGCGGCCTTCACATGCCTCATAATTTGCTACGTGTGGAGCGTGCAGTCCCAATTTCCATCAGGAATTGCCGACGTGTGGGTTTTCCATATTCCGCTCGCAAACAGCATCATCGATCACGCCGGCTTTGTCTCGCCGCAAATTGACCATCCCTTCTACGGCAATATTCCGCTCTTCTTCAATCTGCTGTTTGCCCTCGTCATGCTGGTCAGCGGTCACTGGACCGGCGCGGCGGTGATGAATATTGCGATTTTCTTCGGATTTCTGTTCCTGCTTTCAAGCTGCGCCAGTCGCTGGCGCGCTTGCGGTTTTTTCCTGGTGGCCGTGCTGATCCTCAGCATCCCCTTCTTCAGGGGAAGTGTCGGTGAACCGATGACGGATCTGGCCCGGTCGTGTTTCTCGATCGCAGCCGTGCTTTTCCTGTGGCGCTATCTGGAAACCCGGCGGCCGGGCGAGCTTTTCCATTGCGCGCTCGTATTAGGGGGAGCGGTCGGAGGAAAATACACGGAACTGCAAATGGTTGGCCTTATAGGGCTGGCGTTGATGCCGACGCTCTTTAGGGGAAGGGTATCGCTGCCGCTTTTTCTGTCATGCCTCTGCGCATTCCTCGCGGTCGCGGGCTACTGGTATGCGAAAAATCTGATTGTTCTCGGCAATCCGATCTATCCATTCATATTCGGCCATCCAGGCCTCACCGATGCCTGGATGGCGGACTATATGCTCGAATTGGGCCGGGCCTTCGATCCTGCCAACCGGCACTTCGTGACGAACCTTGCAACGCTGCAAGGCTGGCACGACTTCCTCCATATCCTTTACAACTGGTTCCTCGCCGGCAAGCCGAATGCTTTCGTCGCTCTCGCTTTGATACTGGCCGGCCTTGCCATGGCTTTTCGGCGCATCGCATCTCTCGCAGCGATGACCGCTGCCATGTCTGTGATATGGTACACCGTGATGTTCAATCATATCAGGTGGGCGACGCCAGCCTATCTGCTGTTCTTTTCGACCGGGTTTATCGGCGCCTCTCTGGTTCGCGAACGATTGGACCGTTGGCTCGACGAGCAGATCCTGCCACGGATAACCCCATTTAAGAAAGTTGCCTCTTCGCCGGCATGCATGGTCGCCAGCCTAGTGATCATCAGCTTGCTGGCAGGGGGGCTCTGGATTGCCCACTGGCATCGCCTGGGCGGCAGCGACATCGATCCGGTCCAGACGAAAGAATTCGACGTCGCGCTCGGGATGATAAGCGTCGACAAATATATGGAGAGCCACCGCGAAGCTTATTTCATGTATCGCTACATCGCAGATCATGACCTGCGCGCCGTTTTTCAACCTTTCGATACGGCCAACACACTGTTGTCCACGGCTTACAACGACGGCCGGGATGGCGGTTGGCAATTGCCGCGCTACGTGCTGCCTGCGCCGGGTTCGGATATCGATGCTTTCATCAAGAACAATCGTATAGCTTACTTCATCGTTCCCCCCGATGCCGGAAGCGCGTTCCTTGCCGAACGTATCGGAGAAGACAAAATAGCGATCGCCAACAGCGTCATAGCCCACATGATGCCCCGTTCCTCACTGATATTGATGGATCGGTTCGGCTGGAAGCTCTATCGTTTCGACGCGGATCGGGCATCGTGACTGCTCCGTCTTCCAAAGCATTGCTGCGCATCGGCATACCGGCCCTGAAAGTGGCCGTCGCGCTTGGCCTCGTCATATGGATCGCGCGCAAGGTAGATTTTTCTGAAGGATGGGCTGCTGTCCGGGCTCTGTCGGCGACGACCATCTCGGTCATTATCCTCCTTCTGCTCCTGCAGGCCCTGCTTTCGGCGTGGCGATGGTGCCTTCTCTCGGAAATGATAGGGCGAAGGCTGAAGATATCGGGCGCCATGAAGCTCTTCATGCAAAGTCTGTTCTATAATCAGGCTCTTCCAAGTCCCATTCCGGGCGATGCCGCACGCATATTCGGCGCCGTGAAATACGGTCTGACGGTCGGCGAAGCCACGCTCGGTGTCGTCATGGACCGCATGCTCACGCTTTTCGGACTGGCGGTCGTTGCGCTGATCGGACTGATCATCATGCGTGCCGTCTACCAGTTCGACTTTCCCATCCCCTATCTGACCGAGTTCACGACGCTTGGCGTCGCGGGAACCATCGCATTGGCCGTCGCATTCGGCTGGCGTCACCGGCTCTTCATCCGGTTTCTTCCGGCAAGGCTGCACGCGCTGAGCACCGCGTTACAGGCTTTTATCACCCACCGGAGAATGGTCGGCATATTTCTGTTGACCCTCGTCATTCACGGGGTGAGCGTCGTCTCATTGGAGATCCTCGTTCTCGGCCTCGGTCTGCCGCTCGGCTGGGGCCAGGCGACAGCCGCTTTCCCGCCGGTGCTTTTGATCGCGATGATGCCGATTTCCGTTGGCGGGTGGGGCCTCCGCGAGGGCGGCATGATCGTTTCACTTGCGGCGTTCGGCATAGGCACGACGGACGCCGCAACGCTCTCGGTGGTGTTTGGCCTCTTGCAACTTTTGATCGGCTTGGCCGGTGGTGTATTCGTCCTTTCGCGTCCTCATTCGGGAAAGATCAAAGCGCTCTGATGAGCCTTAACAGATCATATGGAGCTGCCGACATGCATGCCTTGGTAACGGGAGGGGCCGGATTTATCGGCAGCCATCTCTGCGATCGCCTTTTGGAGTTGGGCTATCGGGTAACCGCGATCGACAATCTTCATCTTGGCCGGATGCGCAACATCGACCATCTGAGGGGTCGACCGGATTTTCGCTTTCAGCAGCTGGATATGCTCGATCGGGAAGGCATGGACCAACTCGTTGCGGCGGACCGTCCCGACGCCGTTTTTCATCTTGCCGCCAATTCCGATATTGCTGCAGGCAATGCCAATACGGAACTGGACCTGCAGCTGAACCAGCTGACGACGACGACGCTGCTTGCCATCATGCGCAAGTATCAGATCGGCAGACTGTTTTTCGCCAGCACCTCCGCAGTGTTCGGCGAAGCGGAAGGAAACATCCATGAGAACCACGGCCCCCTGCGGCCGATCTCCCTGTATGGCGCCAGCAAGCTTGCCGCGGAAGCCTATTTGTCCGTCTACGCCCTATCATTCGGCATCAAGACGCTTGTCCTGCGCTTTCCCAATGTCGTCGGAGAGCGCTCCACGCATGGAGCAATCTACGATTTCATCAACAGGCTGAAGGCTGATCCGACCAGACTCCAAGTGCTTGGCAACGGAATGCAGACAAAGCCCTATCTCTATGTCGGCGACCTGGTGGATGCCATTCTCCTTGCCTGGGACAAGGCGCCCGGCACCTATGAGGTGTTTCACGCCAGCGGCATCGGCGAAACATCCGTCCGGGATATTGCCGAGATCGTGGTCTCCAAAGTTGCGGCCGGCGCTGCCATCGAATACGGAAGCGAAGACCGCGGCTGGCTGGGCGATGTGCCGCGCTTCAGCTACGACATAAGCCGGCTCGTTACGCTTGGCTGGTCTCCGAAGCGAAAATCGACGGAAGCCGCTGAACTTGCCGTCGAACGGATCCTGGCGAATGGCTTCTGACGCCGGTATCCGCCAGGCCATCATTATTGCCGGAGGCCTTGGAACGCGCGCGCGCAGCATGACCGGCGACGCCATTCCGAAGGCGCTCCTGCCGCTTGCCGGCGTACCGATCATTCTCCGGCAGATTCGTGTCCTTGCCCGCGAGGGGGTTCGGCATGTGCGAGTGCTTGGCGGCCACCTCGGCGGCCAGCTCGAGCCTGCACTAGGGCCTGAAGCTGAAAAACTCGGCATCGAGATCGAGGTTTTGGTCGAGATGTCTCCGCTCGGCACTGCGGGATGCCTGACGACTTTGGACAGCGTCATCGGGGACGTGCTGATCGTCTATGGCGACATGCTGTTCGATATCGATCTTTCGGCACTGGCGCGTCATCGTCGGCAATTTCCTGCCGCCCTGACCATCATCGCCCACCCCAACGACCATCCTCGCACATCCGATCTCGTCGTCCAGAAAGATGGTTATCTCCAGCGCCTTTTGCCCCGCAAAGCGCCGCGCGATGCGGATTGGCGCAATCTGGTGCCGGCCGGTTTATACGTGGCTTCCGACCGATTTTTCGAGGAGCTCCTGCCGGGGCAGACGGCGGATATGATTCATGACGTCATTCCCGGTCTTCTCGATCGGTCCATCCCGGTCGCGATCTATGACACGCCGGAATATATGAAGGATACCGGGTCGCCAAACCGGCATACCGCCGCCGAGGAAGACCTCCGCCAGGACAGAGTTCATGCCGTTCATCTATCCGTGAAAAGACCGGCAGTATTTTTCGATTGCGACGGCGTGCTCAACGAGGATGTCGGCGGCCACGGTGTCATCCATCCCGACCAAGTGAAACTGATCGGCCGGGCCGGCGAAGCGGTGCGGCTCGCCCGCGAGGCGGGCTTCCTTGCCGTCGCTGTGACGAACCGGCCGCAGGTCGCCAAAGGCTTGCTGGATGAGACCGGCCTCGATCATGTTCTTGGTCGTCTGGAAGCTGAGCTTGCCGAGGAAGGCGGCGTCCTCGACCGGATTTATTTTTGTCCGCATCATCCGGACAAAGGATTTCCCAATGAAGTCGCGGCGCTGAAGATCAATTGTGAATGCCGCAAGCCGGGAGATCTGATGATCCGCCAGGCAATGGCGGAGCTGCCGATTGAAAGATCGAAATCCGTCATCATCGGAGACAGCCTGCGCGACATCGGTGCGGGCCGCAAGGCAGGCATCTGGGCTTACGGCGTTCGGACAGGTTATGGCCTGCGGGATGAGAAGAGCTATCCCGCCGCGGAGGCTGACATCCCGCGTGCCGATCTCGTCTTCGACACGGTCTATGACGCCGCTCGCTTTCAATGCGGTTATCAGCATATCGGCCGCGAACTGTCCGGAGCGATTGATCAGCGGCTTTCAAATCATGCCGGCCCGCTGCTCGTCAGCATATGCGGTCGTTCCCGCTCCGGCAAAAGCACGCTTGCGCATGCGGTCGAGCGCCTGCTCTCGGAATCGGGGCGCCGGGTGCTGAGGCTGGAACTCGATCGCTGGATCCTGCCGCTCGAACATCGCCGCCCGGATATGAGCGCGGAAGAACGCAACCGGGTCGAACTCTATCCCGAGATCGTCAGCGTGCTGCGCCAATCCGGACGGTTGGAGGCGCCAGGTTACGACGCTGCAAGCCGTAGCCGGCGCACGGATGCGGCCATCTACGATGCCCGTGACGCCGAAGTCATTCTCCTCGACGGCATCTTTGCCGGACATCCATCGATCCGCGAAGATGTCGATATGGCTGTCTTCGTCGAAGCGTCGCAGCCGTCGCTGTTCAATCGCTTTCATAATTTTTACGCCTGGAAAGGCCTCACGTCAGCTGCCGCCGAAGACCTCTTGACCTCGCGCATTCAGGAAGAATGGCCGGCGATCGATCTGCAGCGGGCATCGGCCGATATCGTCATCAATCTCGAGGAGACAATCCTTTGATCGTTTCATCCGCACCGTTTCGTGTCAGTTTCGCCGGCGGCGGCTCCGATATCGCCTCCTATTACCGCCGTCAGTCGGGCGCGGTCCTGTCCTGCGCGATAGCCAAGTACAGCTTCGTCATCGTGCACAACTACTTCAATGAAAACAAATATCATCTGAAATATACGCGCACCGAACTCGCCGAGACGCTCGAAGAGATCGCCCATCCGCTGTTGCGCGAGGCCCTGCGGATGCATCGGGTCGAGCCCGGCATCGAAGTCGCTTCCGTCGCCGACATTCCCTCCGGAACCGGCCTAGGATCATCCAGCTCCTTTTCCGTAGCGCTGATCAACGCGCTCTATGCCCACAGGTCGCGCTTTGCCTCCAAGGATCAGCTGGCGGAAGAGGCCTGCAAACTCGAAATCGATATCCTGAAAGAGCCGATCGGCAAACAGGACCAATATGCGGCCGCACATGGCGGCCTGAATTTCATCGAATTCAACTCCAACGGCAGCGTGAATGTTCAGCCCGTCGTTCTCAGCTCCGAAAAGATGGCTGAGCTCGAGAGCAACATCCTGTTGTTTTTCACCGGAAACCAGCGGGATACCCGCTCGGTTCTGTCGACGCAGGTGCAGGCCATGGAGACGGACGAGGATAAATTCCGGACCGTCGAGCGCATGGTACAGTTGAGCTACGAGATGCGCGACATCCTCATGGGTGGAGACCTCAATGCCTTCGGCGAGGCGCTGCACCTGGGATGGATGATGAAAAGATCGCTGACCTCGAAGATCACGAACAGCACGATCGACGAATATTACGAGGCAGCTCGTGCGGCCGGCGCTATCGGCGGCAAGCTAGCGGGCGCCGGCGGAGGGGGCTTCCTCGTGCTTTATTGCCCGAGAGATCGTCAGGAAAAAGTCCGGCAAGCGCTGTCGCAACTCAAGGAAATCGAGTTTCGTTTCGACTGGAGCGGCGCACGCATCGCCTTTGCACAATAGAGGCTGTGAATGGCACCGCGTCTCATCATCACCGGGTCGACCGGCTATATCGGCGCAAGACTTGCGGCGATGGCGCGTGAGCGCGGCTTCGAGGTGGTTGAGCTGGGCCGGCGGCCCGGAACGACGTGGCGCATCGGTGACGAACCCCTCGCTTCCGATCTGGAAGGGGCGGTTGCAATCGTCCATCTCGCCCATTCCTGGGCGACTGCGCCTGATGCGGCCGAGGAAGAAAATTTCAATATATCAGGCACGGTGAAATTGGCGGAAGCCGCAAGGGCAGCCGGAGTGCCGCGCTTCGTCTTTTCTTCCTCTACCTCGTCCCGGCAGGAAGCGCTCAACATTTACGGCCGCACCAAGTTCAGGATCGAGCAGCATTTGGCGGCCAGCTCCGCAGCGCCGATCGTTCGCATCGCGCGAATCGGGCTCGTTTACGGTGGCCCGCGGACGGCCATGTACGGCCTGATGGCCAAGCTGGCAGCCTTGAGTCCGATTTTGCCGATGATCGGGCTCAGCCGAGAGGTCCAGCCGATTCATCTTGACGAAGTCGCCGCCGGCCTGTTGGCGCTGGCGACAGAAGAAAATCCGCCGCGGCAAACATTCGTGCTCGCGCAGGAAAAACCCATCAGCTTTGCCGGTTGGCTCAGAATTCTTCGCCACAGCCAGGGCAAGGGCAACCTCCATTTCATACCGATCCCCCTGAGCGCTGCCCTTTTTGCCTGCCATATGACGAAGCTCCTGCCGTTGATCCCCACGGTCGATCCGGAACGCGTGCTCGGGCTCGCGGGCGCGGCACCCATGGAAAGCGGCGAAAGTCTGAGGCTTCTGAAGTTGAACCCGGCTGACCCGCTGACTGTGCTTGCCGAAGAGTTCGGCCAAACCGACGACGAGCAATCGCGCAGTGAAGCACAGGCTCTGCTGCGATATCTCGGCATCAGACCCACGCCAATACAGCTGCACCGGCTCTGCGAAGGACTTCGGCGTGAGGGGCTGTCGCCGCTTCGCCTTTCCCCGGCGCTCATCCGGCACCCCGGCCTGCTGGCGCTCTTTGAACCGCCGGCCAACCGGACGAAACATCGCCTCGCACGCGCCCTCTACCTGGCCGATCTCGCCAGTGAACCGGAAAGGCATCCCGGCAGGAAAACCGGATTTTTCAACGCAACACTGACCATTGCCGGCGATCTCCTGCTGTTTCCGCTGCGCACGCTTCTGGCCGGAAGATATCGATGATTGCGCCCGACGCCGACTTCATCATCATCGGCAGCGGACCTGCAGGCGTCTCCGCCGCCTTTCCGTTGATAGCGGCCGGCCGCCGCGTTCTGATGCTGGATGCCGGCAACGACGCAGGGCCGCAGGAGGAAAACCGCAGCGTCCGCGTCCTCGGAAGCGATCTGGAATCACTGCGCGGCGACGACGGCAGCTCGCCGAAATTGCAGACGCCTGCCGCACGCGGGATCCTCGAACCCTTTCGACGCCAGTCCGGCATATCGGGCAACGGTTTCACGCCGATCGGCAGCCTTGCCCGCGGCGGCCTCTCCAATATCTGGGGGGCGCAAGTCAGCTATCTCGACGCCGAGGACATTGCGGATTGGCCGATAGACATCGCCTCCCTCCAGAGATCCTACGAACATGTCGCCAAACGCATCGGCATCAGTAATAATGCCGATGTTGCGGCTGATGCCGCCGGCGAGCCCGTTTTACCGCTTGGTGCAACCGCCGCCCATGTTCTTCGCAAACACCACGCCGAAACCCCGGCGGATGGATCGTTTCGGCTTTATCCGGCAATCAATGCCATCCTTTCGCAAGCGAGGCCCGGACGGGCGGCATGCGATCTGCGCGGCGATTGTCTCTATGGCTGTCCCAGCGGTGCAATTTATAACAGCAGGCAAGACCTGCTTCTCTTACGACAATCTCCGCATTTTCGTTTGCTCGACAATATGCGAGCGGTCTCCTTGATCCGCAGTGCAGGCTGGATTGTGGGAACGGCAGACGGATCGTCATTTTCTGCGCCGAAGATCATTCTTGCCGCTGGCGTGCTTGGAACGGCCGGCCTGCTGGCCGATCTCCTGCCGATTGACGAGCAGGGACTGCGTCTGTTGAACAGTCCTACTCTGGCCATTCCCCTGCTCTCCCCCGCACGATTGCTGCGCCCGGCGACGCCGACACACAGTCTGGCGGAGCTTGGACTGTCTCTGCGTTATGGCGAAGGCGCATCCGATTACGTGACGGGCGCCATCTATGAAGTCGGTTCCCTGCCGGCGCAGAGCTTCATCAACAGGATGCCGCTCGGCCGAAGGGCCGGACGCGCCGCATTCGAGACGATCGCCAGCAGCCTCCTCGTGGCGACGATCTACTATCCCGGCGATCAAAGCCGGAGCTACATCCACCGAGATGCAGCAACGGGAAAGCGCCTGACTGTCCGCGGCGGCTTCGCAGACGGTTTTGGCCTTCGCGCCGAAGCTTTGAAAAAGGCGCTCCGCCGGGAATGGAAACGATTGGGACTCATTCCGCTCCCGGGCGCATCGCTGGCGGAGCCGGGTGTCGACGCGCATTTCGCCGGCACTTTGCCGATGGGCGCAACCGGTGCGTTCGGCACCTCGTCGGACGGCGAATTGAATCTGCACCCCGGCCTCCACATCGTCGACGGCTCGGTTATTCCCGATCTGTCCTCGAAATACATCACGATGACGATCATGGCCAATGCCGACCGCATCGCTCATCGTCTCGCCGAAACGGAAGCAAAGCCGGCGCTCTGACACAGAACAGGCAGGGTAAAATCGGCCTGCCGTTCAAGCCCGCAGCTGCGGCAACGCCTCGCCGGCCAGCGACAAGAGCGGCTCGTAGTCGGCTTCGGAAAGTACCGAGAAATCAACGAGGCCGAGGGTGGCGCGCATGGCGGCCAGCGATGGTTCTTTGATGGCGGCGCTAAGCGCATCTCGCAACCGAAGGACCCTGTCGTCCGATGCATCGCCTGAGGTGATGAGGGGCAGGCCGGGGCCTTTGGGCGTTTCGGCAATGATGCGAACTCCCTCGACAAGGGTGGGATCGAAACGGCGGATATTGGCATAGGTGACGCAATCGATCGCCGCGCCGTCGGCCCGGCCTTCGGCAACCGCCGCGATGCTGCCGCCATGGCTGCCGGTTTCGATGATCCGGCCGAAGAAGCGGCCGTCCCGGGCAAGCGGAGCAACGGCGGCGCGAAAGAGATTACTGCCGGAGTTGCTGTCGGGGCTGTTGATCGCAGCCGTGGTGCCGCGCAAATCCTCCAGCGAACCAAGCGACGAATCCTTGCGGACGATGATGAAGCTGCACATCGCCGGGCCGTCACAGCCGGGATGGCCGTAGACCGGCGTCGCCACCAGGCGAACCCTGCCGCGCAGGTTCCTGGCAAAGGGATAGCCGCATGTCTGCGAGAGGAGGAGATCCGGCCTCAGCCAGGCTTCGTCATAGGGCACGGTCCGATCGGGCGTCTCGGGCAAGTCCGTCAGGCCGGCTTGCGTGAGATAATGCCGGAGGAACGACCAGAGTTCGCCCGTCGCGGCCGCGAGCGGTTCCGATGTGACATACATGGCGATGCTGACGAGAGGCATTCCGGTCTTTTCCTGCGGCGAAGCGCAAGCATCGACCAGCTCAGGCGATGCCGCCCAGGCATACATATTTGAGTTCGGTATATTCGTCCAACCCGTGCCTCGACCCTTCGCGGCCGAGGCCCGACATCTTGACGCCGCCGAACGGCGCCTCGGCGGTCGAGACGAGGCCGGTATTGACGCCGACCATCCCGTATTCCAGCGCTTCAGCCACACGGAAGACCCGCGACAGATCGCGCGCGTAAAAATACGATGCAAGTCCGAACTCGGTGTCGTTCGCCTTTTCGATGACGTCCTCTTCGTCGCGAAAACGAAAAAGCGGTGCAAGCGGCCCGAAGGTTTCCTCGCGCGCGACCTGCATGCCGGCGGTGACATCGCGCAGGATCGTCGGCTCGAAGAAATGCCCGCCCAGCGCGTGGCGCTTGCCGCCAGACACGATCCCGGCGCCCTTTGCAACGGCATCGCCGATATGGGCTTCGATCTTGGCGACGGCGTTGTCGTCGATCAGCGGCCCCAGCACGACATCGCGCTCCAGGCCATTGCCGACCTTCAATGCCGATACGGCCGTCGCGAGCTTGGCGGCGAAGGCTTCGTAGACGCCGTCCTGGACGTAAAGCCGGTTGGCGCAGACGCAGGTCTGGCCATTGTTGCGGAACTTGGCGATGATCGCGCCTTCGACCGCGGCATCGAGATCGGCATCGTCGAAGACGATGAAGGGGGCATTGCCGCCGAGCTCCAGGCCAAGCTTTTTGATCGTCGGCGCGCATTGCCGGTAAAGCAGTTCGCCCGTCCGGGTGGAGCCGGTGAAGGTCAGGACCCTGATGTCGCGGCTTGATGTCAACACCCCGCCGATTGCCGCCGCATCGCCGGTAACGATGCTGAGCAGACCGGACGGCAGGCCGGCCCGTTCCGCCAGAACGGCAAGCGCCATTGCCGAGAACGGCGTCTGCGGCGCCGGTTTGAGAACGACGGCGCAGCCGGCGGCGAGCGCCGGGCCGACCTTGCGCGTGATCATCGCGTTCGGAAAATTCCAGGGGGTGATCGCCGCCACCACGCCTGCCGGCTGGCGTAGGACGAGGATGCGCTTGTCGGGTTGGTGTCCCGGTACGGTTTCGCCGTTGATGCGTCTCGCCTCTTCCGCGAACCACTCGATGAAGCTTGCGCCATAGGTGATCTCCCCCTTGGCCTCGGCGAGCGGTTTTCCCTGCTCCAGCGTCAGGATCATCGCCAGATCGTCACGGTTTTCGATCATCAGGCGGTGCCACGCCTTGAGAACGGCGGCGCGCTCGCCGGCAGTCTTCTTCGCCCATAGCTTTTGGGCAATGACGGCAGCGCGGATGGCCTCTTCCGTTTCCGTGGCCCCGAGATCAGGAACTGCGCCAAGCGCCTCGCCTGTCGCGGGATTGCGGATCGTCGTTGCTTGCCGGCTCTCCGCTTCGATCCAGCGATCGGCGACCGGGCACGCCTGACGGAACAGCGAGGGATCATTGAGCTTCATAGGACAACTCTCAGCAGAACACGTGGGCGGCGCCGGGATCGAAATCCAGATGGACTGTATCGCCGCGGCTCAGCCCGGTGATCGCCTCATGACCGAACGGCAGGCGAACCGCCAGCGCCTCGCCATTCGCCGTTTCTGTAGAAACGTGAATATTGTTGCCGAGGAAGGTGATGTCGCTGACGGTGGCGGCGAGACCCGCGCCGGCTCGAGCGCGCGACAAGCGAATGCGCTCCGGCCGCAGCATCAGCGCCGCCTTTGCGCCGGATGCCCCTTTTCCATGTACCGGAATTTGATTGAAGACCGTCCCGCCGCCGAGCGAAATGGTGGCCTGCCCATTGGAAGAAGACACCAGGTCGCAGGAAATGAAGTCGCTGTCGCCGATGAATTCGGCAACGAAGCGGGTCTTGGGATTGGCGTAGAGTTCGGGGCCGGTCCCGATCTGGTCGATAACACCCTTGGAGAAGACGGCGATGCGGTCGGAGAGCCGCAGAGCCTCTTCCTGGTCGTGCGTGACGTAGAGGATCGTCACTTCGGTCTGCTGGTGGATGCGGCGGATCTCATGCTGGATTTCCTCGCGCAGCTTCTTGTCGAGCGCCGACAGCGGCTCGTCCATCAAAAGCACCGGCGGATCATAGGCGAGCGCCCTGGCAAGGGCGACGCGCTGCTGCTGACCGCCGGACATTTGCGCGGGCTTCCGATCCTCGAAACCTTCGAGCCGGACGAGGCGCAGCATCTCCTTCACCTTGCTGTCGATCTCGGCCTTGGACTTGCGCCGGACCTTCAGCGGAAAGGCGATGTTTTCGCCCACCGTCAGATGCGGAAACAGGGTGTAACGCTGGAACACCATGCCGATGTTGCGCTTGTGCGAGGGCGTGGCGAGCAGGGTCTTGCCCTCCAGCGTAATGTCGCCTTTCGTCGGATTGTCAAATCCCGCCAGAATGTAGAGCGTCGTGCTCTTGCCGGATCCGGACGGACCGAGAAAGGTGAGGAACTCCCCGCGCCGGACGTCGAGAGTGACATCGTGGACGGCAACGACAGGGCCGTATTCCTTGCGTATGCCGCGGATCTGAAGGAATGGTTCGTTCATTGTTTCAGTACCTTACGCACGACGGCAACCAGGGCCATCAGGATGATCGTCAAAAGGATGAGAAGGGTCGACGCGGCTGCGACAACAGGCGTCAGATCTTGTCGCAGCGTCGCCCATACTTTCACGGGCAGCGTCTGCAGGGTCGGGCTGGACATGAAGATCGCCACCACCACCTCGTCCCAGGATGTCAGGAACGAGAAGACGGCGGCCGAAAACAGCCCGTGGCTGATCGCGGGAAGCGTGACCCGGATCTTGGCTTCGAGGGGCGTGGCGCCGCAGAGCACCGCCGCATCCTCGATCGACTTGTCGAAGCCCTCCAGCGCGCCCGATATCGACAGGATCGAGAAGGGCAGCGCCAGCACGAGGTGCGAGATGACGAAGCCGGTCAAGGTGCCGCCGAGGCCGATCCTCAAGAAGAAGGCGTAGAGGGCAACCGCCAGAACCACGACCGGAAGGATCATCGGCGTGAGGAACAGCGCTTTCAGCGCATCGCGGAACATGAACGAACCGCGCACCAGTCCGAAGGAGGTGACCAGCCCGAGCAGCACCGACAGGATGGTCACGATGACCGCGATCTTGAAGCTCGTCAAAGCCGATTCCAGCCAGCGCGGATCGGCGAAGAGCTCGCCGTACCACTGAAACGTCCAGCCGGGCGGCGGAAAGATCAGCCATTGCGAGGAGCCGAAGGAGAGCGCCGCGATGAAGACGATCGGCAGCAGCAGGAAGGCGGCCGTCAGAAGCGTTATGCCGAGAAGGACGTATTTCCACCAGCCGAGACGGTCGAAATTGAGCAACATATCAACGCCCTCCCGGGTTCTGGTTGCCGACGAAGCGCAGCTGCACGGCATAGAGCGACAGGGTCACCACGAGGAGAACCAGCGCCGCCGCACCGCCCATTCCCCAGTTGACCAGCGACTGCACGAACTGCGCGATCAGCTCTGCGAGCATCATGTTGGCGGTACCGCCGAGAAGCGAGGGCGTGACGAAATAACCGAGCGACATGACGAAGACCATCAGGGCGCCGGCCGCCATGCCGGGCGTGGCCAGCGGCAGGAGAACACGCGTCAGGCATTGCCAGCGGTTGGCGCCGCAAAGGGCGGCCGCCTGCAGAATCGACGGGTCGATCTTCTTGATCACGCCGTAGAGCGGCAGGATGATGAAAGGCAGCATGATATAGGTCATGCCGATCGTCACCCCGGTGAGATTGTTGACGAGCGCTAGGGGCTGGTCGATCAGACCCATTCCCATCAGCATCTTGTTGATGAGCCCGGTCCGCTGCAGGAGCACCATCCAGGCATAGGTGCGGGCGAGCAGATTGGTCCACATCGACAGAAGCAGGATCGCAAAAATCACCGAGATCAGCCGCCCCGGCATGATCGCCAGCGCCCAGGCAACGGGAAAACCGATCAGCAGTGAAATCACCGTGACCAGACCCGAGACGATGAAGGTGTTGGCGAAAATCTTGAGATAGGTGGCGGAGCCGATCAGCTGCGCATAATTTCCCAAGCCCGGCACGGGTTCCAGCACGCTTCGCAGCAGCAGTATCGCCACCGGCACGACGAAGAAGATGCCGACGAAAGCGAAAGCCGGAACGACCCCGCTGAACCCTGTTGGCCTGCGTACCTTTGGTAAGGGTGTAATTACGCCGGAGGCATCGCTAAACGTCGACATGACAGTCCTTCCCACCCGTCAATTTCCGCAGGTGGGCACGGCGACCTTCGCCGTGCCCGTTGATCTCAAGCTTCAGCCTATTTCGCCTGCCAAGCGTACCACTTCTCGCCGATGGCATCGCGATTATCAGCCCAGTAGCTCATATCGGCATTGACCTGGCTTGCCGTCTGCTGGTCCGGCAGGGTCTTGGCCGTTTCCGGGTCCATCAGCTTGGCCGATTCAACATTGATCGGCGCATAACCGGTGGCCTTTGCCAGGGCAGCCTGCGGTTCGGCCGAAGTCGCCAGTGCAATGAACTTCATCGCAGCTTCGACATTCGGCGAGCCCTTCGGCACGACCAGCGCATCGGCAGCGGTGATGTTCTGCTCCCAGGAGGTTTCAACCTTGATGCCGGTCGCAGCAAGCGCCGTCATGCGGCCGTTCCAGACGCTGCCGAAGGGGGCTTCGGCGGATGCCAGGAGCTGCTGCGACTGGGCGCCGCCGGACCACCAGATGATATCGGACTTGATCGTATCGAGCTTCTTGAAGGCGCGGTCGAGGTCAAGCGGATAAAGCTTGTCGGCAGCCACGCCGTCGGCCAGCAGCGCCGCTTCGATCACGCCGGGCGCCGACCACTTGTAGAATGTGCGCTTGCCGGGAAATTTCGCCGTGTCGAATAGATCAGCCCATGTCTTCGGGCAGGCTTTGACGGCATCGGCATTGCAGCCGATGACGAAGGAATAATAGAAGCTGCCGACCGAATAGTCGGTGACGAAGCGCGGATCGAGCTTGGATTTGTCGATGACCGAGAAGTCGAGCTTCTCGAGCTGGCCGGCCTTGCCGGCCTGGGCGGCAAAATCGCCTTCGACGTCGACGACGTCCCAGGTGACCTCACCGGCCTCGACCATGGCCTTGAGCTTGCCATAGTCGGTCGGGCCGTCCTGCACGACGGTGATACCGGTCTTTTCGGTGAACGGGCTCGCCCATGCCGCCTTCTGCGCGTCCTGGGTCGTTCCGCCCCAGCTCGAGAAGACCATATTGTCGGCTTTGGCCGGCGCGGAGACCGCGACGAAGGCGGCAACCGCCGCGAATGCAAATGTCGTTTTCATGTTCCCTTATCCCTGTTTGGTTTGTCCTACGGGTTATGCCTTATGCCGTCAGTGCGCCTCGCTCTTGGGGAGAGAAGCTTGCTGGCTTCATAATCTTGTTTTCCGCCACCTCGATGAGGTCACGAATCTTGGGCAGGAAGGCCTGCCATCGGGGGTCGGCCAGAAGCCGCTGGCGCCTCGCCTCCCGGTCGTCCAGGCTTGTGAAGGCCCAGATGTGGACGATCTCGTTGATCGTGCCGATCTCCGAGAAGAAGTAGCCGACCAGCGTGCCGAGATGGCTCTTCTGGATCTCGATGCCCTCTTCCTCGACGACCTTGAGATATTGCGGGATCGCGCCGTTCTTCAGCCGATAGGTGCGGATTTCGTAAAACATCGGCGCTACCTCATCACGAAGGGATCAGGGATCGGATCGTCGGATGTCCGAAGCCAGATCGTCTTGGTGCGGGTATAATCGAGCGCCGCGGCCATGCCGCCTTCCCTGCCGTGGCCCGAGAGGCCGAAGCCGCCGAAGGGTGCGATCGGCGATACCGCGCGGTAGGTGTTGACCCAGACGATGCCGGCACGGATGCCCTTCATCAGCCGGTGCGCCCGGGTGAGGTTCTGGGTGAAGACGCCGGAGGCAAGGCCATAGCGGGTGTCGTTGGCAAGCCTCAGCGCCTCGGCCTCGGTCTCGAAGGACACGACCGACAGGACCGGGCCGAAGAATTCCTCGATCAGCGAGGGCGAGGCGACATCGTCGCAATCGAGGATCGTCGGCGGGAAGTAAAAGCCTTCGCCGTCGATCTTGCGCCCGCCGGTGACGAGACGGGCGCCGCTTTCAACTGACCTCTCGACAAGGGCGCCGATATTGTCCTGCTGGCGCTTGGTGGCAAGCGGGCCGACTTCGGTCGCCATGTCGAGCGGTGCGCCGATCCGGATCGCCTCCGCCTTCTCGCGCAGCAGGGCGACGAACCTGTCCTTGACGCTGCGTTCGACGATCAGCCGCGATCCGGCAACACAGCTCTGCCCCGTCGCGGCAAAAATGCCCGCCACCTGGGCGTTGGCGGCACTTTCGAGGTCGGCATCGGCAAAGACGATGAAGGGCGACTTGCCGCCGAGCTCAAGCGAGGTGGAGGCGAGGTTTTCGGCCGAATTGCGAACGACGTGCCGCGCGGTCTCGGGACCGCCGGTAAAGGCGACGTGCGCGACCTTCGGATGACGGCCGAGTGCTGCGCCACAGGAGGCGCCGAAGCCGGTGATGATGTTGACGACGCCGGCGGGAAAGCCTGCTTCATGCACCAGACGCGCAAATTCGAGAAGCGGCGCCGGCCCGTCTTCCGAGGCCTTGACCACCATCGTGCAGCCGGCAGCGAGCGCCGGGCCGATCTTGACCGCCGACAGGAAGAGCTGGCTGTTCCACGGCACGACCATGGCAACGACGCCGATCGGCTCGCGGCGAAGCCAGACATCCATGTCGGGCTTGTCGATCGGCAGGTAGGCGCCTTCGATCTTGTCGGCGATTCCGGCATAATAGCGATAGTACTCGGCGACATAGGCGATCTGCGCCGATGTTTCGCGGATGATCTTGCCGGTGTCGCGCGTCTCCAGTTCGGCCAGCACCTGCGCGTTGGCGGCAACGAGGTCAGCCAGCCTGTAAAGCAGCTTGCCGCGCTGCGTCGCCGTCATTTTCGACCAGGGGCCTTCGTAGAGCGCCCTGTCGGCAGCGTTCATAGCCCGGTCGACATCGCCCTCGCGCGCTTCCGGCATATCGGCCCAGACCGTGCCTGTGGCCGGATCGATGCTCTGATAACGGGCCTCACCGTCCGAGAATTCGCCGTCGATATAATCCTGGAAACGCCGCATGGTCCTACTCCTGAAATGCCGGCATGACCTCGGCGATGAAGCGTTCGAGCGACGCCTTCTTGCGCTCGAAGCTCATGCCGGTGTCGATCCAGAAGGAATATTCGTCATAGCCGAGCGCTTCATAGGCCTTGAGCCGATCGATGACGGTCCGGGCGTCGCCAACGACATTGTTGGTGCGCATGACCTGGTCCGACAGCATGGCATTCGCTCTGATCTGCTCATCCGGAATCCGCTCGATCAGGCCTTGGGTGACCGGCTTCTCATTCTTGAACCAGGCGAAGAAATAGTTGTAGTAAACGCTGAGTTCATGCGCGGCCTGGGCGACGTCCTCTTCCGATGAGCCGACATAAGTATGGCGCAGCAGCATGATCTTCGGCCGCTCGACATCCGGATTCTTGGCGCAGGCATCGTTGAAGCGGTCCATCAGCGACTGGACCTCGTCGTCGCCCTGCCAGAGCGGCGTGACCTGGACGTTGCAGCCATTGGCGACGGCAAATTCGTGCGAGTTGGGATCGCGCGCAGCGACCCAGATCGGCGGGTTCGGCTGCTGCAGCGGCTTCGGCGCCGAGGTGGTCGCAGGGAATTTGAAGAACTCGCCGTCATGAGCGTAGTCGCCGGCCCATATGCCCTTGACCGCCGGGATGAGCTCGCGCATGCGCTGGCCGGCACCCCAGGCATCGAGGCCGGGCAGCAGACGCTCGTATTCGAAGGAATAGGCGCCGCGCGCAATGCCGATATCGAGCCTGCCGTCGCAGATGATGTCGGTCATAGCAGCCTCGCCGGCAAGCTTGATCGGATGCCAGAAGGGAGCGATCACCGTTCCCGTGCCGAGCCTTGCCCGCGATGTGCGGCGCGCCAGATCGGCAATGGTCACGAACGGGTTGGGGGCAATGGTGAAATCCATGCCATGATGTTCGCCCGTCCAGATCGCATGCATGCCGCCCTTGTCGGCGATCTCGCAGAGCGCGACGAATTCCTCATAGAGGCTCTTATGGCTCTGGCTGGCGTCGAGCCGTTCCATATGAACGAAGAGGGAGAACTTCATGCTTTTGCGCCCTTGGCTGGAATGGGATGGACAGTGCCGCCGGTCTCGTCGCCGAAATAGACGCCGAAATTGCCGATCGAGCTTTCCATCGCGAAGCGGTTGACGATATCGGCGGTCGAACTGGTCTTGAATTTTGCCGCAGCCAGTGCATCGGGTTTTACGAACCTGCCGCTCGCCGGCTCCCCATCGCCTGCGACAGCGTGGTAGACGATGTGCTGCTTGCCGTCGCTCTTGCCCTCGTAGACCGAATAGAGAAAGCCGATGCTGACCTTCAGCCCGGTTGATGTCTCCAGATATTTCTCCAGCGTCTCGGTCGGATTGCCGTCATGAGCATCGATGCTCGGCAGGGAGAGCACGTCGTCGCCGAGGAGCAGAACCTCGCCGCGGCGTTCGACGACGGCCGCAAGTTCGATATTGCCTTCGGCTGCCGCCGAAACCGCCTTGCTTGCGAGCGTCGGCGTGAAATAGCCGCCGCGGGCATAACCGAGACCGTTGCGACCGCTATTGTCGAAAGCTTCGATGCGTCCCATCAGGATGACGTGGTCGCCGGCCTCGATGACCTCTTCCATGGCGCATTCGAACCAGGCCGCCACATTCGAGAAGACCGGGCAGCCGGCCGCCCCCTTGGCCCATTCGACCGCCGCAAATCGGTCTTCAACGGGGCGCGCAAAAGTATTCGACACGTCCTTCTGCGTTTCCGAAAGCACATTGATCGCGAAATGCTGCGCGCCGGTCATGGTGGCGAAATTGCGCGAGGTCTTGGCAAGGCAAACGAGGAGCAAGGGCGGATTGAGAGAGACCGATGTGAAGGAGTTCGCGGTGAAGCCGATCGGATTTCCATCTGCGTCGCAGGCAGTGACGACGGTCACGCCTGTAGGAAACGCGCCGAACGCATCACGCAATGCCCTTGGGTCGACAGTCTGCATTGTCATCGTTCATCCTCCCCGAACGACAGCCACTCAGCGAGCAGCGAATTGACGACATCGGGCGCGGTCAGGTTCACCATATGACGATGACCGTCCACGATACGGGCCCAGCCTCGCGGCGCGAGCGCCGCCATTTGCTCCGCCATCAAAGGCGTCGAATTCGGATCATCGGACCCCGTCAGAAACAGGGCCGGACCTTGGACGTCTTTCCAGCGATCGGCATAGGTCTCATCTCCGCCGGCAAACGCAGCGTAGGCGACAGCATATCCCTCGGGATCGACGAGGTTGAGCCATGTCCGCGTCAATTCACGCGCAACAACGCTATTCGGATCGTCGCCGAACCAGCGAGCCAAGGGACCTTCCTTGTCGACGCCGGTGACCGGGATGGCCGCGGCGCGGGCGAGCACGGCAGCTTTTGCTTGCCGGTCGCGCCTGTAGACGCCGTTGAGGTAGGCGACACGGCTGATACGTTCGCCGAAGGTCGCCGCCGCCCCTCCCGATACCAGCGCTCCCATGGAGTGGCCGGCAACATTCGCAGTCTCGATCGCCATCTCGTCGAGAAAGCGCCCGAACCAGGCGACGAACTCTTCGAGGCGGCTGCCCGCCGGCAATTTTGCGCTGTCGCCATGTCCCGGCATGTCGACGGCGATGACGCGGTGGCCGGCCGACAGAAAGGCGATCTGCGGAGCCCAGGCCTCGAGCCGCATGCCGACGCCATGGATCAGAACCAGCGGTTCGCCGCTGCCGGCCTCGTGATAGGCCGTTCCGCTTGCCGTCTTCTTTCGGGGCAAATCACCGGCGGCGCTCTTTGCTGTAGCGGCGCCTGAGATCGATCCGGCTGTCAGCATCTCGGAGCCCACCCCTTCAAACGCCCGCAGGGTTGGCGACGTCCTGCCCCAGATCCTTCAGATCCTGGTAGCGGTCGCCAATGCGGTGATGGGGACGCCCGCCGACCGAAGCGCCGAGAGCCACGACGATCTCGTCGGCGGCAGGCGCGTCGGGGATCGCCGTCTGGATGGTCAGATAGTGCGAACGGCGGCCTTCGTCGTTCTTGTCCATCAGCGGGATCATGATCGGCGCATTGGCAGGACCGCGCGTGTTGCAGAAGGCGAGATAGGATTTGGCGCCGACAGCATGGCGATAAAAATTGCCGAAGCGCAGCGTGTGGATCAGCGCGGAGGCATGTTCGATCTCGCCGTCCAGGCCGACGACGGCGGCCTTGCCATAGGCTTCGACGGCATCGCCGGAACCGACGGCATCGATGATCATCTTGGTCAGCAACTCGCCGAGAACCGGAGCGCCCGCATGGATTTCGGGCTTGAGGTCCTCGACGAAGCCGCGGCCCGCCCAAGGGTTCTTCACGACTGCAAAAGCGGAAAACAGTTTGAGCGGCACTGCCGCGGTCTTGCCGCCTTCGATCAGCGTCGTTTCGATCTGCAGTCCCGTCTTGCGAATTTGAATGGCCATGGAACACCTCACCTCTTTATTTTGTATTATGGTATACCATAATATGTGAGTGTCAAGTTGGTTTCGGCGAAGACGCAGAGGCCCGATCGCCCGGAAGCGCTTTCTTCACTCAGCCTATTGTCAGAAGCCGCACGGTGCGGCGCTCGCTCGCAGCGACGCGACGTATCGGAAGGTCAAAACGATCCCAGCCCATATGATACCGCCTTATATATTATTGAATATGGCATACCATCACATCGAGCAAAGTTGAGTGTCAAGCGTGGAGTTTGGATTCTCCTCGTTCCGGCAAGAACGTGATTAAGGATGCGGGAAGGCATCGACACATGTCGATGCAGCAGACGGCTTTGCTACCCTCTCTCGCGAAGATCGCAGTGGTCGCGCCCAGCCCTATTCGGCAGGCTTCTGCGCAGACAGGACCGCCTCGGCAATTGCGCTCGCAGCCGCGACGTGATCCATCGCCGCCCGTTGAGCACCCTCGCCGTCGCCGCGGCGGATGGCGTCGACGATCTTCGACATCTGCAGCGGCCCTTCGATGCCGCGCCTTTCCGTCTTGATTGTCATCGAGCGCAGGTGGTTGATGCGCACGGTCAGCAGGTTGACGACGCCCCAGGCGACATGCCTGTCGACCATGGTGAACAGCGTCTGATAGAAAGACGAGGTATTGGCCAGCACGCCCGCCATATCGCTATCGCGATAGCTGTTGCGGATTGCGGTGAGGGACTCTTCGAGCGCGGCGACGATCTCGGGGCTGCCACGCTCCGCGCATAGCCGCGCCGCCATGCCTTCGAGCGCACCGCGGATCTCATAGATCTGCCTGGCTTCGTCGATATCCAGCTGGGCGACGATCGGTCCCTTGTTCGGCAGATTGGCGACCAGCCCTTCCGATTCCAGATGTCTCAGAACCTCGCGCACGACCGTCCGGCTGACGCCGAGCTGGGCGCAGAGATCACGCTCGACGAGGCGGTCTCCGGGACGAAAATATCCGTTGACGATGGCCTCGCGAACCTTGTCGAGTGCCAATTCACGCAATGTCTTCGCAGGACGCTCGACCCTGATTGCTGCGTCCTTCAGAGCACCGCTCATACCGTACCTCAGTGTTGGATTGACGTTGCACGCTCAGTTCCAGCGGCAGCCGAATTAGGAATCGTATTATGGCCTACCAAATACTGTAGCTGTCGGCGGCCGGCAATTCAACAGCACCGTGCTGATCCCAGGATTGTCGGCCCTAGGATTGTCGGCCTATGCATCGGAAACGGGCCGCGCCCTGACGATCTCTTCGACCACGGTCTTCGCCTGCACCCGGATGTCGGGGACGGCGGTGATCTCCCAGAATTGCCCCGCCGTCAAGGCGCCGACGGCAAACAACCGGGCAGACGAGCTCCGGGACGGAGCCATGACCTCGGAAGCCGCATCCACCTGGATGCCGAGGCCGAGAGGATCGGGGACGATCAGTTGGAACCGGCTCATTTCCTTCAAAAGCGGCGAATGGCTGAGCCCGGCGCGCTCCATCCCCGTGCAGTTGACCAGCCAGTCCGCGCCGATCTCGGCGATCTCGCGCTTCGCCCTGACCCTGTAACCGGCGACGAGCCTGTCTTGCCCGGCCTCGAGCGATTTCAGGAAGCCCGCGTGGAAGCGAACGGTTCCGTCCGACACCAGTTTCTCGAATGCGGCGAACACGTCGGGCGCGACCCGGTGACGGTGGATGTTCCACCAGGGAAGCGCATGCCTGAGGAAACGCGCCCGCTCCTCGCTCGAAAGCCTTTGCCAGAGCGCCTGCGTGACCGGCCTCAGGCCGTCCATCACACTCCGCCAGTCGGCGACCTCCCTGCTCTTGCCCCGCAAGGTCTTCAACAGGACGCTGATCGTCCGGGGAAGTCTCTCGACGTCGATCGGCAGAGGCGCCGGCGGCATCTTCGCATGTCCGAGTGGTGCCAGGCCGCGCCGCGAAAGCACGTCGATCCTGCCTCTATGGCCGTGGGCGCGAAGAGCGAGAACCTGATCGATCATCGTCAAGCCGGAGCCGAGGATGCAGACCGCATCGGAAGGTGCGACGCGCCTCAGCCATGAGAGCCGCCACGGGTTCTCGATGATCCGCGACCGCAAAAATGGCGGGACGCCGGCCGGATCGACCGGAAGGTTCGCGTTTCCGACACCAAGACAGAGCACCACATTCTTCCCGGCAATCTCATCGCCATTGCCGAGGTGGAAGGCGAGCGTGCTCGCGTAGCGCTCCACGCATCCCGCCGCCTTGGCCTTGATGAAGTCGACCCGGCAACGGCCGTCCCGCTTTCGCAGCAGCCGCGCAAGCGTATCTCTAACATAAAGACCGTAATCGCTGCGCGAGGCGAAATCGCCGGCCTGCAGCTGGCGTCCACGGCTTTTCAGCCAGTCGACAAAATCGTCGGGATGATGCGGCAGCAGGCTCATGCGGCCGGCTGGAACATTGAGGCGATGGAGATAAAGTTCCGTCCGGTACGCCGTCCCGCGGCCGAAACCGGGATCGTCACCGACGACGGCAACCTTCGCCGAGACGGGAAGCTGCTCGATGAGATTGCAGGTCACAGCGATCGCTGAAAAACCGGAACCAACGACGATCACATCGTATATCAACGCATTCTCCCTGAAGCTTCACACCGCCATCGAGGCATCTCGTCGTTCAAGCCCGCGTCACCCGCAGGCCCTTCCAGATTGCACCGGCAACGGAATCATGAAAACAAATGTCTCCATTGTCTATAAATATAGTTTGTTATTTCTCCCGCTAGCCCATTCCCACCCATTACCCTTTCGAGGGTGAGATCAAGGGGCCGGGTGGCCCTCAAACACAGGGGCTCAAGATGAATTTCAAAAAATTGGTTGCCGCGATCGCCATCGGCGTCGGCACTCTTGCAACGGCGGTTATCGCGGAAGCCGCGGACAAGAAGGTCGTCGTCGGTTATCAAACCGACGCCTTGCCGTCTTCCGTGGCGATCGCCAATGGCGAATTCGCCAAGGAAACCGGATACGAGATCGACTTTCGCAGGTTTAACTCCGGCGCCGAGATCTTTGCGGCGATTGCCTCCGGCGACGTCCAGGTCGGCTATGTCGGCTCCAGCCCGTTTGCGGCTGCGGTCTCGCGCGGGCTCGAGGTCAAGGCCTTCTACCTCGCCTCCATCTCCGGCATCGACGAGGCTCTCGTCGTCCGCAACGGTTCCGGCATCGAAAGCCTGAACGATCTGAAGGGCAAGAAGCTTGCTGCCGCGCCTGTTTCCACCGACCACTATCAGCTGCTGGCGCTGATCAAATCGCTCGGCCTGACCGAGAAGGACGTTCAGGTCTTCGCCATCCCGCAGCCCGAAATCGTCGCCAGCTATAACCGCGGCGATATCGATGGCGGCTTCGTCTGGGATCCGGCGCTCACCGAACTGAAGAAAAACGGCAAGGTTCTCGTCACCTCCAAGGACGTGGCGGACAAGGGTGCGCCGACCTTCTCGGCCTGGGTCGCGACCTCGAAATTTGCCGCCGACAACCCAGCCTTCCTGAAAGGCTTCGCCTCGGTCATCAACAAATATTACGCGTCCTTCGCCTCGGACAAAGCTGCCTGGGGTCCCGACAGCGACAATGCCAAGTCGCTCGCCAAGCTTCTCGGCGGCACAGCCGACCAGCAGGCATCGGCCCTGAAGAACCTGACGCTGCTCACGCCCGAGGTCCAGGCATCGGATGCCTGGCTCGGCGGCGGCGAAAAGGCGGGTGCCGGCAAGATCCTCAAGGACACTGCTTCGTTCCTGAAGGAACAGGGCAAGGTGTCCGACGTACTGGCGAATTACGGCGCCTTCGTCACCGCCGACGCGCTGACCGCCGTCAGCAACTGATCCTCCCCGACGCCGGCGCGGCTTGCCGCGTCGGCGTCTAATTTGCGAGCGGCACCATGCTTAAAGTCGATCACGCCAGCGTTTTCTTCGCAGCCCGCGACGGGCGTACCGTTCACGCGCTCGATCGCGTGTCTTTCGATATTCCCGAACGAGGTTTCGTCGTGGCACTCGGAGCGTCGGGATGCGGCAAGTCAACTCTTCTCAACGCGATTGCCGGTTTCCTTCCGCTTTCGGAAGGCCGGATCACCCTCGACGGCCGTGCTGTCGAACGGCCGGGTGCCGATCGTGGCGTCGTCTTTCAGAAGGACTCGCTGCTGCCGTGGAAATCCGTGGCCGACAATGTCGCGCTCGGTCTGAAATTCGCCGGCGTCAAGCGCAAGGAGCGCGAAGCGCGCGCGCTGGAATTGCTCAGGCTCACCGGCCTTGATGAATTCGCCGGCGCTTTTCCCTACGAACTCTCCGGCGGCATGCGCCAGCGTGTCGGCATCGCCCGGGCTCTGGCGACAAATCCCGACATCCTGCTGATGGATGAGCCATTCGGCGCGCTCGACAGCCTGACGCGCGAACAGATGCAGGAGCTGCTGGTTTCCATCTGGAATAAAACGGCAAAGAAGGTTTTCTTCATCACCCACTCGATCGAAGAGGCCCTGTTCCTGGGGACGCAGGTCCTGGTCATGTCGCCGCGGCCGGGACGCGTCGTGGCGCGCTTCGATCTCGATTTCGTCCGCCGCTTCGCCGAAACCGGCGACGCCCGGTCGATCAAGGCGTCGCCGCAATTTGCCGAGCTGCGCGAGGAAATCCGCGCCATTCTGCACAGCACCGAAGATTTGAGGAGCGCCGCATGAGCGATATCGTCCAGGCCCCGCCGATTGCGGCCGGTAGAGAGGACCACCAGGTCAAGCTCGTGAAAATGGCTAGCTTCGGCGCCGGTGAGAAATCGACGGTGGTCATCAGCATTGCCACGGCGCTTGCCATATTGCTGCTGTGGTGGGTCGTATCGGCGCTCGGCGTCGTTCCACATCTGTTCCTGCCGCGCCCGGACGAGGTGCTGACGCAGATCGGCGCCGTCTATCGCGACGGTTACGCCGGCGCGTCGCTCTCCGAGCATGTTTTTGCGAGCCTGTTCCGCATCGTCGTCGCAGCCCTCATCGCCATTTCCGCCGGTATTCCGCTGGGCTTGCTGATGGGGCTGAATCGCTGGGCGAAAGGCGTGCTCGACGCGCCGATCGAGTTCTACTGGCCGCTTCCGCCGCTTTCCTACCTGCCGCTGATGATCATCTGGCTCGGCATCGGCGAAACGTCGAAGATCACGCTGCTGGTGCTGGCGATGTTCGCGCCGATCTGCCTGTCGGCCCAGGCCGGCGTTCGTTCGCTGCCGATCGAGCGCGTCAATGCCGCCCGTTCGCTGGGCGCCAGCCGGCTGCAGCTCTTCCTCGATATCGTCCTGCCGTCGGCCCTGCCCGAGATCCTCACCGGCATCCGCATCGCGCTCGGCATCGGCTGGGGTACGCTGGTCGCGGCCGAATTGATCGCCTCCACGCGCGGGATCGGTTTCATGATCATGTCGGCGTCGCAGTTCCTGGCGACCGACGTCGTCTTCGTCGGCATCGGCATCATCGCGATCTGCGCCTTCACCTTCTCGGCCGCTATCCGCTTTCTGGAAGCGTTCCTCGTGCCCTGGAAGGGCAAGCTCTGACCGAATGGCACCAGGCAGCCCTGTTCAACGGCTGCCTGATGCCCCGTTCAGCCCGTGTATGGCGACGAGTTCGGCTGCGACCAGTTGCTGAAGCCGCCATAGATTGCGGTCCCGAATGCCGCGTTCCTCCAGATGCTTCACGGTCAGATACAGATATTCGGCGCAGGAGCCGATGTGTCCGCAGGCGCGCGCCAGCACCCGCGCCACCGTCTCCAGCGGCAATTTGCGGGAAACACGCTCGCCCTTGGGGCCAGCCCAAAAGACCAGCGCGCGTACCAACCCATGCGCGGTCGCGACCGGGATCCAGCGAACCGTCGCGGCGTCTTCCATTGTGCCGACCTCACGGCGGATCAATCGCCGCAGTTGGCCAAGGCGATCGTCGTCGGCGAGCCTGAAGACGATGCCGTTGCAACGGCCACCCCGGTCAAGCGCCATCATCAGGCCCGGCTGAGCCCGCGTTCCCCGCCAGCGGGTCATCTCCAGGCAGAAGGAGCGGTGCCAGCCTCGTGTCGCGCCATGCTGTGCTTCGACGGCATCGAAGTCCGGCTTCCATATCAATGATCCGTAGGCGAAGATCCAAAGCGGCGCGCCCGCCGACTCGTGAAACAGCCGCTCGGCCAGCATCTCCAGCTCCGCCTCGGTCAACGGTTTTCGGTGCGGTTCCGGACCGACATCGACCTCGGGGCGAAGGCTCAGCGACACAAGTTCGTCCGTCAGAGCCATTCTCGGTCCGGGCATCAAAATGGTGCTTCCCAGGCCGGTCATCCGTCAATGCACCGAGGATGTGGCGGGCTCTGCCTGCCGCAGTTGCAAGCTGCGCAGCAGCAGCGCGGCTTCCCTGACAATTGCCGAGAATGTCGCATCATCGGCCTCTGCGATCCTTCCTGTCATGTCGCGGATGATCGTCGTGAGACGGACGATCGACGTGCGATGCTGCGCATCTTCCGATCCCGTTTCGGCATCGGCCATGGCCAGCAGCGTCTGCACCAGCCGTTCCATTGTCTGCCGGCGCCGGCTCCTCGGATCGGCATTCGGATCTTCACTCAGGCGCAAGAGGTCGGCGACGATATCGGACATTGCGCTGCCTCACACCGCAAAGGCCGGCGACATGGAAACCGTAGGCCTGCGCCCCCGCGCCTGCGTCTTCAAGGCCTCCAGCAGCCGGTAGCCGCTGCGCCAGCGACCAAAGCCGCTGGCAACATTGATGTGGCCGGCAAGGCCGATATTCCTGGTCTCGGCGTTCCACAGGCGGCCGAAAAGCGTCAGCCGGTCGACCGTCATGTAGGCATCGTTCATGCTGCCGACAACGATGCTGGGGAAAGGCAGAGGCGCCGTCGGCATGCCGCCGAAGGTGATATGTCCCGGATGCAGGATTTCGGTGGCCTGCAGATCGCAGGGAGCGACGAGCAGCGCCCCTTTGACGCGGCGTGCTGCATTTCGCCCCGCCAGCCGGGCGGCAAGCAGGCATCCGAGACTATGGGCAACGAGATAGGCCTCGCCCGCTTCGTCAAGCGCGCCTTCCAGCTGCAGCAGCCAGGCGTCGAGGTTCGGACGATCCCAGTCATTTTGAGCGACGCAACGACTGCCCGGCTGATCCTCCAGCCAGTGCTGTTGCCAATGCCCTTCTCCCGAGCCGAAGAGGCCGGGAAGGATGAGGACTTCGCTCATCGAATCAGCCCAATCACCAGAGCGAACAGAAAGGTGAAGGAGCCGATGATCGCGCAGAGCCCGGCCGCATCCCGAAATTGCGCCATCAGGCTTGCCGTTGCTCTTCTCCCGCCGTGCCGGCCGGGGCCGCTCTCAAAGACGACTGCCATGACGCTACCTCCTCAATACCAAAGGCCGGGCACAGTGCCCCAATAGTGGAGTTCGTATTCGCGGGCCGACCGGTCCCGCTCGTCGTCCCGCCCGGACGAGGCGTCTATAGGCCTCCGCGCAACAGGCATCTTCGCCATGACCAAACCGACCGCGCGTTTCAGCCATGAGTGGAAATCAAGCGTCATGCGAACCTCCTGTCAGGGACCGATATTCTCCGGCTGGAATCGTGCTCTCACTCTTTGAATCGACGCATCGCCAAAACCGCTGCACACTTCTGCGCAACACGCTCTAGGAAATCAGCGAATGGCGTTGCGCATTGGCAAGAAGCTCGTGAAGCGACGCAGTCGGTCTGTAGAGCATCAGCAGGCGGTTCTCCTCGCGTTTGGCCAGGCGATAGCGTCGGGCGAATTCGAAGACGCTCCACAATTGCTCGCCGGAAGCCGGCCTTTCCGCATCGGGGATCATTGCTTCCTGAGATCGGGCCATGGCGACGGCCCTTATTCCGCCGCCGCCAATGCCGGGTTTGCGCCCGGAAAGAAGGCTGCCAATTCGCCGACCACCTCGCCCACGCGGCTCAGAAGCGGATCGGACGAGACGGCATAATCGGTGAAATCGCGATCGGACGCATAAACGGCCGTCGGCAGGGTGTGGGCCATGAAAAAGCCGAACAGCGGCCGAAGCTGATGCTCGACCATCAACGCATGCCGGTCGCCGCCGCCTGTCGCCGTGATGATGATCGGCTTGCCGCGAAGTTCGTGCGGATCGATCAGATCGATGAGGTGCTTGAAATGGCCCGGATAAGAACCCTTGTAGGTCGGTGAGCCGATGATCAGCGCGTCGGCATGCACGATCTCGTCGACGACATGTCTGGCCTGCTCGTCGAGGTCCTTGCGCCACAAAGCGCTGCCCAGCGACGGACCGACATCATGCAGATCATAGGTCTTGCTCGTAAATCCGTAGCGAATGCTCGCGCGTTCGGCGACGTGCCGCACAAGCGCCAGCGTCTTCGATGGACGGTTGAAGCTGCCGGCTATGCCGACGAGTTTGAAACCTGACATGGTTTTTCCTCTCTTTGATTGCCTCAAATATTGTCTATAAAATTGATAGATTAAAGGAACATGCGTCTCTCCTTGTTCGCCTGGTTGAAAAAAACGTTCGCCCACGCCGCGGCACGCATAGGCTGCATGGTGATCGTCATGGATCGGGATAGCGGCTGTGGGAAGGGCGCGTCTTGGCATGGAGGAACCCGGCGGCGGCGGCTCAATGATGCCGTCGGCAAGACCTTGCGAACGGCTTGCGATAAATGGCTTTGCCGTAAGGTCGAATATTATTGGTATAAGATTTCCGGTTCAGGCGAACGATTGGATGACACACCCTGCCCTTTCCGCTGTCAAAAATATACAATCCTTATAGATTTTAGCGGGAGTTTTTCATGCCATTGCAGACGGCTGATGTCATCGATTTCCAGGCCTACCGGCAGGCGCGCAGCAAAGATGCGTCCGATGCGCTCAAGGCGGCGACGCCGGTATCCTTTGCCATGCAGCCCGTTCTGATGTGGGTGCCCTATTGGGGCTTTGTCCCGGTCATGGCGATGGGCATTGCCGGATATGGCGCCTGATCAAGCGCTTCTCTCCGACGGCGAAGCCATAGACGCCGCCGAGGAGATCACCGTTCAGACAGGACAGAATTTGCGGCGCATTCGCACCCGCCGCGGCTATTCCCTCGACAGGCTGGCAAAGATCGCCGGCGTCAGCCGCGCCATGCTCGGCCAGATCGAGACCGGCAAAAGCAGCCCGACGCTCAGTATCCTCTCGAAGATCGCCTTGGCTCTCGGCATTCCCTGTGCCGCCCTGATCGCCGAACGCAGCGAAACCGCGATCGTTACCGTGCCGCGGGCAAGATCGAAAATCCTCGCCTCTTCCGAGGGGCGCTTCCGGACGAGGGCGCTGTTCCCCTTCGAAGGCGAACGGAAGGTCGAATTCTACGAGCTGAGGATCGCTCCCCACCACACCGAAAACGCCGATGCTCATCAGCATGGAACGGTCGAAAATCTGGTTGTCGCCCAAGGCACCGTCGAAATCATCGCCGGCAGGCAGGCGCCGCATATCCTCGGTGAAGGCGACGCCATCATCTTCGAGGCCGACGTACCCCATATTTACCGAAACATGACCGGAACGGAAGCGATCCTCTTTCTGGTGACGACCTATCTCGAAGAAGTTCGCGTCTGACGCAAAAAGAGCCCCCGTCTCCGGAGGCTCTCGGTCATCCTTGCCATGACAGCGCCGCGCATCTTTTCAGATGCGCTGGAGACGGCTCAGGCGGCCATCATGCAGCACATCATCATGCCGCCGCAGTTCATCATGACAGGCATGCCGCCAGACATCATCGACATCATGCGCTTGCAGCATTCCATGAACATGTCCTTGTCCATGCCTTCCATCGGCTTCATTTCGCAGACCATGCCTTCGGCGGTCATGGTGCACTTCATGGCGCCCATCATCATCATCATCGGCATCATCGCGCCGTTCATCATGGGCATGCCCGACATCATCGGCATCATTCCACCCATCATCGGGTTCATCATGGCAGGCATCATGTTGTTCATCATCGGCATCATGTTCATGGCGGGGTTCATCGTTTCTCTCCGATCAATACAGCAGCGTTTCGCGTTTCAATGAAACGGGAGATAAAAGAACTAATTGCAGCAAACAATGTAAAAAAATCTTCCCATATCTTTTCCTCCAATAGAATGGAGCTGTTTCGGTGGGATTGCGCAATATCGCCAAGATAACGGAATTTCATCCGCTATGATCGCCCGCGGGGAGCAAGGCCCGCTGCGCCCGACAGGCCGCGACCCGCTATGAGTGGCGGGGATGCTTGGGATCGTCGTGCGGCTTCAGCAAAAACCGGCGTGCGATATCCCAATAGCCGTCATAGACAAGCCCGCCATTCGAACGGATGAGCGTTTCGCGGTTGTGCCGATAGACCGCAGGAAGACGATACCAGGAGATGCCCGGCCGACGGTGATGGAGAACGTGCAGATTGTTGTAGAGAAACAGCAAGCCGAAGAGACGGCTGTTTTCGACGATGGCGGTGCGTTCCTCGTGGCTGTCGGCATATCGGTGCTCGGCATAGGATCTGAGCCGCGTCATCGCCGCACCCGTATAGACGAAAGCAAGATAAAGCCACAGCGGCACGCCGCAAACGATCGTCGCCCAGAAGAGCACGAAGGCGACGCCGATGCCGTGCACCGCCCAAATCCGCCGCCGTCCCGGTTCGTTCGCCCGGACCAGCCGCCATTCCTGCCCGAGGAAACTCAGCAGCATCACGGCAGGGCCGATGGTCAAACGGCCGAATAAGGTGGTGTTCCACCGCGCCAGCAGCCTGCCGGCCGCGCCGAGCTGTTCCCAGGCCGCCCTGGTGAAATAGGAGGATTCGGGATCCTCGATCGGATCGGTCAGATATTCGTCGCGATGATGCTCCAGATGGCTTTCCCTATAGATCGGATAGGGCAGCCACAGCGACAGCGGGATCGATCCGATCGCGTCGTTTACTCTTTGGTTTCCTGTCGGATGGCCGTGAATGACCTCGTGCTGAAGGGATCCATGCCAGGCGATCAACCAGCCTCCGGCAATCACCGCCACGATCATCGGCAATGCTTGCCACCACCAAGTCAGCGCGAGAAATCCGCCATGGATAACGAGTGCAAGAATGACTGTCGGCCATTCCGTCGAACGCGACGAAATGGCGGCGGCCTGTGACGTTCTGTCGAGCATGCGTGTGGTTTCCCCTTCAACCACACCAATGTATCGAACGGCTTTCGCAGTAGAGAATAAAGACTATCTATTTTATAGACTTATCTGAAAAAATCCGTTTCAACCCGGGCTTTCCGATGATCGACGAAGCGCGGACTTACCCGAGTTCAAGGCTTGTCGCCGCGAAGATGGCGTTCGAGGAACGGTAAATTGTCCTGTCCCCAATAAATCTCGCCGTCATAGACATAGGTGGGAAAACCGAAGACGCCGCTGTCGCGGGCATGAACGCGATCCGCCGCCCACTTGTTCTGGACATCGTCGTCGGCTTGCCGCCTGAGAAGGGCCGCCCCATCGAAACCTGCGGCGACGACGATCGCCTCGCGCACATCGGGCCTGCCGATATCCTTCGCTTCGCTCCAGAAGGCGTGCTGGAGGGCGCGGGCAACGCCGATCCAATCCTGTCCGTCGAGATAGGCTGCAATTACGAAGAGGGAGGCCGGCGTCGGATCGCCGAGCTCGGGACGATGATCGAGCCGCAGTTCCTTGCCGCGCACGCGCGCCCAGCGCTTGAGATCCCGCGTCCAGTAAGCGCGCCGGATTTCCGGACGGTTGCGTGAGAAGATGCCGCCATTTTCCTCGACGACCGTCGTCAGATAGGGCGTGATGACGACGTCGTTCTTCGCTGCGAGTTCGGTGAAAGCGTCGAAGCCGATATAGGACCAGGGCGATCCGATCGAAAAGAAATACTCTACCGTTTTGGTCACTGATCAATGTTCCTCGTAAATGACTGTTGCGGCGGCGATGAGATCGCCGTCGTGGCGGCTGTCAGGAAGCAACCCGGATTTCCGGCTGCCGTTTCCAGCCGAGCTCGGGTGCGATCGTTGTCACGAAGTCGTGGAGGATCTGGCGATATTCCTCGTGCTCGAACTCGTAGGGAAGCTCCAGCCGCAGCTCGCCCACCTCGGGCAGGATGGGATCGGCGAAAAGCTGCTCCAATATCTCGTCCGACGTGCCGACGACATCACGGGCAAACAAGGTGCGCCGCTCGCCCTGCGGCGAAAGCGTCCGCGCGTGGCGGCCATCGGCATAGTCGCGATACCGCCGGCGCGTCGCCGCATCGGCGCGGTCGAAAGGTACGATGACGCGACCGAGTGCGACTCGGCGATGGCTGCCGGCGCTGCGAAAGGTTTCGATCAACCGCGATTGCGCGGTGAAAAAATCATCCGTCCCCTCGCCCGTGATCACATTGCCGGTCAACAGGTTGAAGCCATTGCGGCCGGCCCATGCGGCCGAACGCTGCGACCCGCCGCCATACCAGATCCGGTCGATCAACCCCCTCGCATAAGGCTGCAGGCGTGGCCGCTGCGGGCCGAACGGCGTCTTGATCAAGGTCCGCTCGTCACCGAGATAGGTGCCGCGCAGATTGTCGGCGAAGCGCAGCACGCGATCATGCGAGAAATCGTAACCGCTCCAGTCGCCGTCGAAGACAAGCGGCGCGATCAGCTCGGCATGCAGCGGCCGGCCGGCGCTGACGCCGATGTTCAGCCGCCCGCGTGCGAGAACATCGACGGTCGCCAGGTCTTCAGCAAGCCGATAGGGACTTTCATAGCCGATCGGAATGACCGCCGTTCCGAGCTCTATCCGGCTGGTGCGCTGCGTGGCCGCCGCCAGGAAGGCGCTCGCCGAAGAAATCCCCGGCTCCAGGTGCCGCTGGCGGACCCAGGCGCTCTCGAAGCCCAGCTCCTCGCCATATTGCAGTTGCTGCAGCGTCTGCTCCAATCCCGACAGCGGATCGTCGTCGGGATAGTTGCCGGGGGTGAGGAAGCCGATATGGCTGATGGATATGTTGCCCACGCCTGTCATCCCATCAGTATTTCGGCAGGCCGGGCGGGTTGGTCTCGGATGCCGGCAAGGCTTCCTCGGAAAGATGCCAATGGTCGAGGATTTTTGCATATGTGCCGTCCTTGATCAGGCCGTTGGTGGCGACAGTCAGCGCATCGGCGAGCCCGCTGCCTTTGCGCGTGGTGATCGCGACGTCGGAACGATCAGGCCAGCCGGCGCTCAGCGTGCCGACACGCTTGATGTTCTTGTCGCGCGCGGCGATGAAGACCAGCTGCGCGTGCGGCTGAACGATGACATCGGCCCGGCCCGACTGCAGCGCAAGAAGGCTCGTCGCCTCGTCGTCGTAATATTGCAGCTCGATCGGCTTCAGGCCGGCGGCGACATCCTGCTCGCTCCATTTCACCAGGATGCGCTCCTGATTGGTGCCGGCGCCGACGACGATCCTGAGGCCGGCGGCGTCCTTCGGCTCCTTAATCGAGGCAACGGCACTGTCGGATTTCACGAAAATACCGTGCAGGCCCTGTCGATAGGTGGAGAAATCGAACTTCTCCTTGCGCTGTTCGGTGACCCCGACATTGGAGATGACGGCATCGTACTTGCCGGAAGTGAGGCCGAGCGGCCAGTCGATCCAGGCGACGGGCACGATCTCCAGCGTCAGGCCGAGGCTGTCGGCAATGGCGTAGGCATAGTCGGGATCGGCCCCGACGACGGTCTTGGCGTCGGTCGCATAGGTCGAAAGCGGCGGACCGCCGGGGCTGACGGCGATGGTGAATTTGCCTGGCGTGACGAACTTGAAATCCTTTGAGATCGCGGCAATTGCCGCCTCGTTCCTGGCGGCATGCAGTCTGCCCGGCTGCTGCGGGCTGAGGTCGAACTCGTCGGCCGCACGGGTTGCGCCGAAGGAAAGGCCGGACGCGATCGCGGCGATCAGCAGGGTCCGGAATGCCGGAAAGGCAATCATCGTCTTCAATCTCCAAATTGGCAGGCAGGGATGGCCGGCAGGAATACTGCCGGCCGGACAAGCATCAGGAGCCGCTCTTCGGCAAGCCGGGCGGGTTGGTCTGCGCCTTGTCGATCGCTTCCGGGCCGAGATTCCACGTATCGAGGATTTTCTTATAGGCGCCGCCGGCGATCAGGTCGTTGACGACATCGGTCACCGGCGCCGCCAGGCCGCTGCCCTTGCGGGTGGTGACCGCAATCTCGGCGGTGATCGGCCAGCCGCCGCTGACGGTGCCGACCAGCTTGGTCTTGCCGTTTATCCCCGCCGAATAGGCCTGCGTCGCGTTGACGCTGAAGACGGCGTCGGCCCTGCCCGACTGGACGGCGAGATCCTTCACCGCGTCGTCGTCATAATATTGCACCTCGATCGGCTTCAGGCCGGCGGCAACGTTCTGCCGGTCCCATTCCAGCAGAATCTTCTCCTGGTTGGTGCCGGCATCGGTAATGACCTTCAGGCCGGCAATATCCTTCGGCTGCTTGAGCGCCGTGATCGGGCTATCCGCCTTGACGTAGAAGCCAAGCTCGTCCTTCCGGTAGGTCGAGAAGTCGAATTTCTCCTTGCGCTCCTCCGTGACCGTCACGTTGGAGATCACCGCGTCGAATTTTCCTGAGGTCAGCCCCAGCGGCCAATCGGCCCAGGCGACGGAAACGAGATTGAGCTTCAGGCCAAGGCTGTCGGCAATCGCCTGCGCGAGGTCGACGTCGTAGCCGATCACCGTTTTGGAATCGGAGGCATAATCATGCAGCGGCAGGTTGCCGCTCGAGCTGATGCCGACGGTGAAGACGCCGCTTTCGACGAATTTGAAGTCCTTGACTTCGGCAATGCGCTTGTCGTTCTTTTCCAGCCGCAGCCGGTTCGGCTGTTCCGGGCTGAGATCGAACTTCTGCTGGGCCTGCGCCGAACCGAAACCGATCGCGGCAACGGTGACGGCTCCCGCTATCAGAAGCCTTGCTTTAACTGCAAATGTCATGCCCCTTCTCCATTTCATCTTGAGGTTGTGATTATTGTCATTCCACCGGAGCAGCCCGTCGCGGCCCGGCATTTCGCCAGCGCTGTCAGGCGCTAGAGAACTTTGGCGAGGAACTCGCGTGTTCGGGGGTGCTCGGCTTGCGTGAAGATCCGGGCCGGCGGGCCTGCTTCGAGGATACGGCCGCTTTCCATGAAGACGACGGTGTCGGCGACTTCGCGGGCAAAACCGATTTCATGGGTGACGATGACGAGTGTCGTGCCGGTGCGGGCAAGCTCCTTGATGACATCGAGCACTTCGCCGACGAGTTCCGGATCGAGTGCCGAGGTCGGCTCGTCGAAGAGCAGCACCTTCGGGCGGAGCGCCAGCGCGCGGGCGATCGCCACGCGCTGCTGCTGGCCGCCGGAGAGCTGGCGCGGATAGGCGTTGATCTTGTCGCTGAGGCCGATGCGCGCAAGCAGCTCCTGCGCCAATTGCACGGCATCCTCGCGGCTGACGCCGCGCACTTGGATCGGCGCCTCGATCAGGTTTTCGAGCACGGTCAGATGCGGGAAGAGATTGAAGCTCTGGAAGACCATGCCGATATCGGCACGGCGCTGAAGGATCTGTTTCTCCTTGAGCTCGTAGAGCGTGTCGCCCTTCCTGCTATAGCCGACGAAATCGCCGTCGACCGAAATGAAGCCCTCATCGACACGCTCCAGATGGTTGATGGCGCGCAGAAGCGTCGACTTGCCGGAACCGGATGGGCCGAGGATGGCGGTCACGCTGCCGGCCGGCAGGCTGAGCTCGACTTTATCAAGCACCTTCAGCGAGCCGAAACTCTTCGAGATGCCTTGGATACGCACTGCGCCGCCTGCGGCCCTGAGGACCGCCGCATCCCGGAAGCCGGTCTTGCGCACCGTGTCGGTTGCCGCATCGAGGACAGGAAGCGGACGGCGGAAGCGCTCGAAAAATGCCTGAAAAGGCAGCGGTGTCGGATTGCGCACGGCGCCCTTGGAGAAGTAGCGCTCGATATAGCGCTGCGCGATCGACAGCACCGTCATGATGATCAGATACCAGACGGTCGCCACCATCAGCAGCGGAATGACTTCGAGATTGCGGCGGTAGATCACCTGCACCGTGTAGAAGAGTTCCGGCAGCGCCAGAACGTAGACCATCGACGTGCTCTTCGCCAATCCGATCAGCTCGTTAAAGCCGGTCGGCAGGATCGATCGCATGGCCTGCGGCAGCACGATACGAAAGGCCTGGCGCCGGCGCGGCAGGCCGAGTGCGGCGGCGGCCTCCAGCTGCCCATGGTCGACCGACAGGATGCCGCCGCGGACGATCTCGGCGAAAAAGGCCGACTGGTTGAGCGTGAGACCGAGGAAAGCGGCGGCAAACGGCGTCAGCAGCTGCACCGTGGGATAGTCGATGAAGACCGTATCGGTGAAGGGAATGCCGATCTTGATCGTCTCATAGAGGTAGCCGAGATTGTTCAAGATCAGCAGCAGCACGATGACGGGGATCGAGCGCAGCAACCAGATATAGCCCCAGGAAAGACCGGAGAGCAGCGGCGATCTGGAGACGCGGGCAAGCGCCAGCGCCGTTCCGAGAATGGAACCGGATATGGCGGCAAGCACGGTCAGGAGCAACGTCCTGCCGAGGCCGACGAGCACCGGCTCGGCGAAGAACCATTCGGCAAAGACGTTCCAACCCCAGCGCGGATTGGTGAAGGTCGAATAGAGCACGGCAATGATGACGACGGCGGCAAAGATCGTGCCTGCCAGACGGCCGGGATGGCGTGCCGGCACGATGCGGTAACGGGAATAGTCCTTCGATTCTGCCGTCCTGCTGCCGGGATCGATACCGGCGAAATCCGTCGTCAGTGCCATTGTGCTTCCCTTTTATGATTGTCGGTCTTTGCCGTTTTCAGTGATTTGCGCCGGCCACGCGCAGGCGCGGTGCCGCATCTTCGAGAGCAGGCCCGGCGAGATGGGTGATGTCCTTCTCGAAGGGCAGGCTCTTGTAGATTTCGGGATCGGCTGATGTGTCGAAGAGCGCGGTGTAGCCATAGTTCAGATAGAGGCCGACGGCCTCGGGCTGGCGAAAGCCGGTTGTGAGGTAGATACGGGCATAGCCCTGGCGGGCGGCCTGGATCTCCAGCTCCACCAGCACCTTGCGGGCAAGCCCCTGGCGGCGCAGGTCGGAACGCGTCCAGATGCGTTTAAATTCGGCCGTGCGCTCATCATAATGCTTGAAGGCGCCGCCGCCGATGGTTTCACCATTGCGGATCAGCAGCAGGAAATTGCCGTGAGGCGGCGCAAAGGCTTCAGCCGGATAGCGATTGAGTTCGGCGGCCGCACCTTCGGCATTGAAATAGGTGCCGTAGCGGCTGTCATATTCGTGGATCAATTCATCGATCAGCGGCTTGGCGCGCGGATCGAGAGGGCTCGTATAGAGAAACGTATCGCTCATATCGTTCGTCACCCGTTGTCATCAGTGAGGAAGGTTTCGGCGAGCCGCACCCAGTAGCGGGCGGCGGGCGCGATGATCGCGTCGTTGAAATCGTAGTGAGCGCTGTGAAGAGGAGCGCTGTCGCCATTGCCGACGAAAAGATAGCTGCCGGGATTGGCCTGCAGCATGAAGGCGAAATCCTCGCTTGCGGTTCTCGGCCGGAAATCCTTCTCGATCGCGGCGAGGCCGAGCGCGTCATAGGCGACATCACGGGCAAATGCCGTCTCTTTGGCGTGATTGACCAACGCCGGAAAGCCGAGGCGGTAGTTCACATCCGCCTCGGCGCCGAAGCTTTCGGCCTGGGCACGGGCAAGGGCTGGAATACGCTTCTGCAGCAGCTGGCGGACGGTCTCGCTGAAAGCCCGCATGGTGAGCTTCATCTCCACGCTCTCGGGGATCACGTTCGAGGCGGAGCCGGCATGGATCGAGCCGACGGTGGCGACCGCCATATCCTGTGGATCGACATTGCGCGAGACGACGCTCTGCAGGGCAGTGATGAAGGAGGCCGAAGCCAGCACCGGATCGACGGTCCGGTGCGGTTCGGCACCATGGCCGCCCTTGCCGATGATCTTGATGACCGCCTTGTCGACCGAAGCCATGGCCGGGCCGGCTACGAAGCCGAATTGGCCGGTCGGCACACCCGGCCAATTGTGCAGCCCAAAGACCGCATCGACAGGAAAACGTTCGAACAGGCCTTCCGAGATCATCTTGCGGGCACCGGCGCCGATCTCCTCGGCGGGCTGGAAGATCAGCCGCAGCGTGCCGCTGAAATTGCCGCTCTCTGCAAGATAGCGGGCAGCGGCCAAGAGGATCGAGGTATGGCCGTCATGGCCGCAGGCATGCATAACGCCGGGATTGCTGCTGGCATAGGCAAGGCCGGTCGCCTCTTCGATCGGCAGCGCATCCATATCGGCGCGAATGCCGATCCGCTTCTTGCCGCCCCCGCGCTTGAGGGTGGCGACGATGCCGGTGCCGGCAATGCCCGTCGCCACCTCATAACCCCAGGCAGAAAGCCGGGATGCCACGAGCTTGCTGGTCCTCAGCTCCTGGAACGCCAGCTCCGGATATTGATGCAGGTCGTGGCGAAGCGCGATGATCTCGTCGAGATAAGAGGCGATGTTCTTCTCGACCGGATCGTTGCTGCGCGGGTTTTGAGCGATGATATCCATGGCGGTTCGCCGGCGCCTCAGGCGCCGACAGCCTTTCCGCGCTCGAGCTGATCGGCGCCGGCCGCATAGCGGCTTTCGCGGAAGGGCAGACCGAGATGGTCGCGCAGCGTCTCGCCCTTCAGGACCGGATCGAAATAACCACGTTCGGTAAGGATCGGCAGAACATATCTGGAGAAATCGTCGAAACCCTCGGCGATGACGGGAAAGCCGAGAATGAACCCATCGGCCGCACCCTGCTCCACCCAGCGGATGATCTCGCCGGCGATATGCTCGGCGGTGCCGATGAAGGCGGTGCGCGGTGTTGCCGAATCGAGTGCGACCTGGCGGAGCGTCAGGCCTTTCTCCCGCGCCGTCCTTTTGATGCGGTCGGTGGTGGCGCGGAAATTGTTCCTGCCGATATCGCCGAGTTCGGGGAACGGCTCGTCGAGAGGATAGACGCTGAAATCGTGGTGATCGAAGAAGCGGCCGAGATAGGCGAGTGCCTCCTCTATCGTGACGAGGTTGCGGATGGCCTGGTACTTGGCTTCGGCTTCGTCAGGCGTTGCCCCAACGATCGGGCCGATACCGGGATAGATGCCGACCTCCGCCGCCGGGCGCCCATGGGCAATGACGCTGTCCTTCAGCTGGCGATAAAAGGCCTGCGCCTCCTCGAAAGGCCCACCATTGGTGAAGACGGCATCGGCATGTTTGCCGGCGAGCCTGATGCCGGAATCCGAGGCTCCCGCCTGGAAGACCACCGGCTGGCCCTGCTTGGAACGACCGATGTTGAGCGGCCCCTCAACGCGGAAAAAACGGCCCTTGTGGTTGAGACGATGCATCTTCGCCTTGTCGACAAAGACGCCGGTCTCGCGATTGCGGACGAAAGCGTCGTCGTCCCAGGAATCCCACAGGCCCTTGATCGCATCGATATAGTCCTCGGCGATCTCGTAGCGCAGCTCATGTTCGGGATGTTCGCGGCTGTAGTTGCGCCCCGAGCCCTCGAGTGGTGAGGTGACCGCGTTCCACCCTGCCCGGCCGCCGCTGATGAGATCGATCGAGGCGAACTGGCGGGCAATGGTGAAGGGATCGCTGTAGGAGGTGGAGACCGTGCCGACGAGGCCGATTTTCGAGGTCGAGGCCGCAAGCGCCGAGAGAATGGCGATCGGCTCGAACCGATTGAGAAAATGCGGGATCGACTGCTCGTTGATATAGAGCCCGTCGGCGACGAAGGCGAAGGCGATGCCGGCCGCTTCCGCCTTGCGCGCCGTCTTGACAAAGAAGTCGAAATTGACGCTGGCATCGGCCGGTCCGCTCGGATGTTTCCAGGCATTCATGTGGCCGCCGGGACCCTGCAGCATGATGCCGAACGTGACGTGTTTCTGAGCCATGGGATCGATCTCCTTGAAAACGGTCAGGCGACGAGGGAAAGCCGCTCGGCGGCGAGCAACTCGATGGAAGCCAGTCGCTCGGCGACCGAAAGCGCCGGCGTGTCGAGCACGAACTCCTTGACGCCGTAGCGGCGGTGAAGCGCATCCAATTCCTTGCGGATCTGCTTTGCCGTGCCGTGCAGGACGCTCGGCACCTTCTCCTCGATGTGGTAATCGGTGACACCGGCCTGGCGGGCGAATTCGGCCGCCTGCTCCTCGCTGCCGACATTGACGGTCTGACCGTTCGGCAGGAACACCTTGACGATGCGCAGCTTGCCGACGCGCTCGCGGGCATAGTCCTCGCTTTCGGCGGCGAAGGCTGCGAGCGCCAAGATCGGCCGCTTGCCGCCGGATGCCCGCTCATAGGTCTCGAAGGTCCTGCGCAGATTGTCCGGATCGCCGTTCAGGTGACCGGCAAAAACGAACTCCCAGCCCTTCTCGGCAGCAAGTTCGGCGCTTTCGACGCTGGCGCCGAGCAGGAAACGTTCGGGGGGAGTGGGCGGGAAAGGGGTCGCCTGCGCACCGTCGTAATTCGGGTCGGCGGCAAGATAGGTGTTGAGGTCGGAAAGCTGGTCGGCAAAATCCGGCTTCCTGGACGGATCGACGGCAAGCTGGAGCGCGCGCGTCGACAGCGGAAAACCGCCCGGCGCCTTGCCGACACCGAGATCGACGCGGCCGGGCGCCAGCGAGGCCAGAAGATTGAAGGTCTCGGCAACCTTATAGGCGCTGTAGTGCTGCAGCATGACACCGCCCGAACCGATGCGGATCTTCGAGGTTCTGGCGAGAAGATAGGCGATCAGCGCCTCTGGCGCGGAACTCGCCAGATTGGACATGTTATGATGTTCCGCGACCCAGAAACGGTGATAACCGAGTTCCTCGGCCCGGGCGGCAATCTTGACCGTCGCCCGCAACGCATCCGCCGCGGTAAGCCCCTGTTCGATCGGGCTTTTGTCGAGAAGGCTGAGAAGGTAGGTCATGACACCACGATCCGATCGTTGGTTGCAAAATTTAGTCTATAAAATCAGTAGACAAACTTCTTTATAAGAAATGACTTTCTCTTTCGCAGCCGCTGAAGGAAAAAAACAGGCGCGCACCGAACCTCCCGATCGCATGTCGGGAGGGCTGGCCGAACTCTTCCAATCGACCATTTGATGATCTATATTCTGGTCGAAAGGAGTACCCGCATGAAGCTGTCAGAACAGGTCAAGCCGATCAGCTATCTCAAGGCGCATGCGCCCGAGATCATCCGGACGCTGAAGGATAATCCACAGCCGGTGGTCATTACCCTGCATGGCGAGGCGAAGGCCATTCTTCAGGATGTCGGACAATATGAAGAAACGCAGGAGACGCTGGCGCTCCTGAAAGTGCTGGCGCTCACCAATCGGCAGGTCGACGAGGGCAAATTGCGCCCCGCTGCGGAAAGCTTTGCGCGCATCCGCAAACGTCTGGCCGATAGCCAGTCCTGATGGCCTATCGTGTTCTTTTCGCCGAGGACGCAGAACGCGACATTGAGGATCTCTATCGGTTCATCGCCGGCCGGGACGGCGCCGGAACTGCAGAGCGCGTGCTGAGCGACATCGAAAGCGCCTGCGCCGATCTCGAAGATTTCCCGGCCCGCGGAAATATTCCGAAGGAATTGGCGAGCATTGGAATCTCCGAATATCGCGAACTCCACCACAAGCCATGGCGCCTGATCTATCGCATCCTGGGCACCGATGTCGTCGTCTACTGCGTTGCCGACGGACGCCGCGACATGCAGGCATTTCTGGAGCGCAGGCTCATCCGCTAACACGCACGCAGTTTCAGGGTGTCAGAGCGCGGTGCGACCAAAAGAACGCACGGCGCTCCAAGACTATCCGGCTTTTCGGCCGGCTGGCGCATTGGCCCGCAGCAGCGCCATCAGCATCGGGCCGATCGCAAATTCTCCCTTTTCGCTTCGCCGCGTCAGGCCACGAAGGTAGCCGCCGGCCGAGTTGATGTGGCCACCGCGCTCCAAGATGCAGGCCATCACGGTCGCGGCGTTTTCCGGACCCATCACATCTGCCGCCTCCTGATAGGCCGAGGGACTGACGCCCAGCATCGATCGAACGGTGACGGCCGCAGCCATCAGATCGCGCCAATTGCGGATCGCGCCGCCCGGACCATAGGCAAGGATTTCCGGGCAGGCCTGCAGAACCAGGCCGAGCGGGAAGGTTTTCAGTCCGCCACGCTCATCGTGGTTGCCCGGTTGTCGGCCTGGCGCTTCGTCCTGCCTGTTCGAAACGGCTGCCTCCCCCCTGCCCTGCTCCCGCGCCACGGCGGTTAGCCGGTTGTCTTGCTCAGCCATCGCCCCCTGCTTCGGTTCGAAGCGTGGTTCAAGTTCAGAATTGGAGTCGGGATTTGAATTCTGTATGTGACGCTCGATATGATGGGCATTGCCGCTTTGTTTTGTCGATTTTACCCGAATTTCCAGCCGGTTAAGGATGTCGGCGCGCAGGGCCGTCAATTCATCCAGCAATTGTTCGAGCTGCCCCGTCGTCGGCGACCGAGGCAGGCCTTCGACAAGGTCTCGGAATTCGCCATAGAGGCCTTGCCAATCCCCGGGGATCTCCTCGTCGACGGCCGTCTCGATCAGCTTTGCAACGTCGCGCCGGCAAAGAGTGATCCGTTCGCGCAGCCGCTGGGCATGCAGCCGCTCTGCCGTTACTTCGGCTGCAAGCCGTTCGATCTCCTCGGCGCGGGCAAGCAGCGGCGCCAGCGAGAAACCAAAGGCCTCGTCGACCTCCCCTGCCCTGTCCCTGCGGACATAACGTTTGCCGTTGGGACTGTCCTTGCGCAGCAACAGCCCCGCCTCGACGAGCGCGGCGAGATGGCGCCGGACGGTCTGCTCGGCCATGCCGTGCGTCCTCAGCGAAAGCTGGATATTCGACGGGAATACGATCAAGCCGCTTTGCTCGGCCAGCTCGTTCTTCGGATAAAAGCTTAAGAGCGCGTTGAGCACGGCAAGTGCCCGATCGCTGATGCCGAGCAGCGGCTTTGCTTCGCACAGCGCGCGAAACAACTTCCATTTGTCGACCGACTGATCCGGCTTGATCTCACCGGCCATGACCTGGTTTGCCAGCATGCCAAGCGTCATCGATCGCCGCCCGAAGGGCGTCGTTATATTTCCGATTTCCATCTCTTCCACCTCAACGAGGCAAAAGAAGTCTGCTCGCCAAAACGGCGCCAAAAACTCTTGACAGCGATTCTCGGAAGTGCGATTCTCGGAGGTGTTCAAGACTACGAGGAAAGCTTCCGTGACGGTGACGTTCGGGGGCTTTTTTCTTTTGCGCGTTATCTCCTATCCCGATTGTCAGCTGACAACCGGCCTAACTGCCTCATTTTCCCTCATTTTCCTCTTCGAACTCGGCAGCGAGGCCTGCCAACCGCCGAGCCAGGAATTCCGAAAACGCCGCCGATTTGACGGTGATGCGAAAGGTTTTTCCGGAGCGGCTGACCGAAGCGAGCGTGCCGCCGCTCTGGGTCCGAAGCGTCTGCTCGGCCCGCTGCGGCGCACCCTTTTCTTCCAGCGCCTTCCAGATGGCATCGAAGCGACTATTGCTCTCCAACGCGTGGAAAGCGGCAGCGCCGACTGCGGCCTGCGCCTTCTTCTTCCCGCCGGCCTCCCTGAACTTTTCGGCAAAAGCCAGCCAGCGCGGGCGGCCAACCTTGGGCGCCGGTCCGATTGCAAGAATGATGTCGGGGTCGATCGTCTGCGCTACCTGCAGCAGCCTCGACGTCTCCGGCTTGTCCGTCGCCAGCGCCTGGGCAATCATGTCGCGGCTGAAGCCGTGTTCATCCATGCGCCGTGCAAACAGCGCCCGTTCGATAAAGCTCAAGTCGACACGCGGGCCATTTTCCTGACCCTGTGCGAGGATCAGTTCCTCATCCGTGAGCTTGCGCACGACGGCTTTGACGGGGACCCCGATCTCCGCGGCCGCACGCAGACGCCTGTGGCCGTAGGCGGCTTGGTAATGGCCCGCCTTCACCGGATCCGGCCGCACAAGGATCGGAACCTGCTGTCCGCTTTCCTGGATCGACTGCTTCAGCCGCTCGAACTCGGCATCCCTATCGACCGGGATGCGGTCGCGGATAAAGGACATTTCGACTGCTGCCGGATCGATCTCCAGCACCTTGTCGCCGGCGGCCAGCGATTCGCGCAGCGCCTTGGCGGCCGCCGCTTCTTCACCCAACCGTCCGAGCGACAGGTTCATCGCCTTGACCGCGCCCGAGGGCCGATGCGGCGGCGGCGCAGCCGGCGCCTCCGGCCGTGTCGGCTCCACGGCGCCAACCATGCTCTTCAGGATATCGCGACCTTTTGGGCTCATGTCCTGCTCCACGCACTGCGAATGAGTTGCTCGACCTCGGCATTGACGTTGTCGACGGACTCGACTCCGCGATCATAGGTCTGGCGATGCATCGTCTCGCGTCCCGCCTCGTAGATCGTCTGCTTGGAGAGGCCCGCATCCGAAACCGCCGTCGACTTGACCATCATCGAGGTCAACACACGCTCGCCGAACAGACTGCGCAGGAAGGCGACGATCTGCGCCTGCGGGCCATCATTGGCCTCATAGCGGGTAACCAGATAGCGCATCCAGTCGTAATCGAGATTGCCGCCAGCCTCCTTGACCACGGACAGGAGGTCGGAGGTCATCGTCAGGAACTGGTTCATCGACGCCACGTCGAGCATCTGCGGATGAACGGTAATGAGCACTGAGGTGGCGGCGCAGAGAGCCGACAGCGTCAGGAAGCCGAGGGTAGGGGGGCAATCGATGATGACGACGTCATAGCTCTGCTCCAGCGAATGCAGCGCATTGCCGACCCGCATGAAGAACATGTCCTGGTCGTCGCGGTTGGTGTCGGCCAGCGCCTTTGGGGTATCATGTTCGAATTCGTGCAGTTCGAGATTGCCGGGGATGAGATCGAGGCCGGGGAAATAGGTCTGGCGGACGATGTCGCCAACGTCGCGACGCGTCTCGTCATATTTGATGGCGCCGTAAAGCGTCTCGTTTTCGCCGACGTCGAATTCCGGCTGATATCCAAGCATCGCCGACATCGACGCCTGCGGGTCGAGATCGACGGCGAGGACACGATAGCCGCGGAGCGCCAAGAACTGCGCCAGATGGATTGACGTCGTCGTCTTGCCCGAGCCGCCTTTGAAATTGGTGACGGCGATCACCTGGAGATGGTCGCCCGGCCGGCGCATCGGCAGATAGGAGGGTTTGGTGCGCCCGAGATGCTGGCGCATCGCATGGATTTCCTCGAGGGAGAACACCCGGCGCCCGGACGCCGTCTTTTCGGGATTGATGCTTTCGACCTGAGCGGCGAGGTGGCGAACGTAGCTGTCGGTGACGCCGAGCAGCTTGGCGGCCTCGGTGCTGCTGAATCGCCGCAGGGATTTGCGGGCATCGGGCGAAAACAAACGCTCGAACAGCACCTGCAGCTGGCTGCTGAGCATCGTCGAGTCCTGCGCGATCGTCTCATCGATCGAGACTTGACTCGCTCTCTTGGCTTTCTCAACAATCGCGGCCTTGGTCGGCATTCACGCAAATCCTGATAAATCGGGTAATTTTGCGCAAATGATCGTGAGTCTGGTGAGTCGGTCAAGCGATTTCTTGGTTAGCGCATATATAACAAACCGGATTCGATGAGAAAATCCTGTGGAATTCCGGAATCTTAGCGCAATTGTCAGCTGACAATGGCGGCCACGCCGCATTCCGCCGAAGCCGGCCTGAACGATCGCCACACATTTTCGAAAGAACTAACCGCCATTGCCGACTCAGAGCGACTTCCGTCGCTTGGCTGAGATCGCCTCAGCCAATGCTCATTTATAGGCAGAAGATCGGTACAGGCTTTCGGCCTCCATCCCGCGGACGGGCTCGTTGCCGGAAGACTTGTCATTTGCGTCTTGGGCTTCGGGATCGCGACGGGACGGGGCAAGGCCGAGCATCTGTTCGAGACGGCCGGCATTGAGCGGAGCGCTTATTCCCTTGAAGTTCATCTTCCATCTTTCGTCTGCGTATGGAGCTTGTGTCGAGCATAGAGATAAGCGCAATTTGAACCCGCCGAGAACCGCCTGCCGGCGTTATCACCATCTTTTCGATGTGGGCGGAAAAGGGGAGGGGCTCATCGCTGCCGACAGAATGCGCCGCTACCATTCACAATCGGGGAGAATTGCGACCCGACGAATCGCCTGATGAGGCTTGCCCGGCCGCTGCACTATGCGCCGAACCAGCCGAATGCGCCGACAGCAAGGATTTGCTAAGGCAAGCGCTAGGCGAATCAGGTCGTGGTGGCTATGCTAGAAGGCATTGGAGGGTAGCAAGCCAACCAGCCCCTCTCGCATCTCCCACCAAACCGTATCCTTCCTAGCGGAACTTATCAGCCGCTTTCCTTCCGTTTGCGGAATTCCTCCTTGTTTACCTGCCATTTACCATAAGACGCCGTCAGGCCGATCGACCCCCGCATCGCGGTCGCGCGGCTGGCCTGAGAGAAGCAGATCGCCCCTTGCGGAGCGCTCCGGACAGGAAGCGCCATGCCGGGCCTTGGCATTGACGCGCGTCAATGACGCTCGGACTACGACCGTCTATACGAAGTCTTTGAGACATCTGATGAACGACGGGGAGAAGAAGGCCGGATGAGCACGATCAGGACGATTGCCAGGCTCAGGCCGAACGTCCGGCCCGCAAGCAGCCCCCGTCGGCCACGCCAAACAACGCCCATCGTCTCCTTTCTCTGCGACCCCGGATAGCCGGAGGGCCGGGAAGCTCGCGCGAGACGGCGGAGCGACCATTGATCACGACACCCCAAGTTCAGCTTTCCATCTGCAATCCGAACAGTCACTAGCCATCGGGCAGCTATCTGCCACAGGGGATCCATTCAGCAGGTTCATTCGCATTTCACCTAATTTGACAGTGGGAGGACGCAATGCGTGGTTTGACGGATGATGCCAGAATCCTGTCCTGCGGAGGCAGGCCGGTCACTTTTCTCGCTCTTGGCCTTGCGGCCCTTTCGATCGGCGCGACAGATGCGAGCGCCATCACCCAAGAGGAAGCTCACGCGATCGGCGTGGATGCCTATATTTATTTCTATCCACTGCTATCGATGGACGTCACTCGGAAGCAATTGACCAACGTCGAAGCCAAGGAAGGTGCGATCGGCGGTCCGCCCAATCGGTTCGCCAACATCCCCGCGTTCCCTCCGGCCGACATGAAGGTGGTGGTTCGACCGAATTTCGACACGCTGTATTCGAGCGCCTGGCTTGATCTGACGAAGGAACCGGTCGTGGTTTCGGCTCCCGACACCGGCGGACGCTTCTACCTGCTGCCGATGCTCGACATGTGGACGGATGTGTTTGCGGCTCCGGGCTGGCGAACCACCGGGACGGCGGCCGGCCATTTCCTCATCGCCCCTCCCGGCTGGCGGCCGGATCTGCGCGACGGGTTCGACGAATTCAAGCTGCCGGAAGGCACACAAAGGATCGATGCACCAACCCCCTATGTCTGGATCATCGGCCGGACGAAAACAGACGGCCCCCCAGACTATGACGCCGTTCATAAGGTTCAGGATGGGTACATGGTCACCTTGCTCTCCGAATGGGGCAAAGAGCCAAAACCGGCAGCGGTGAACATCGATTCCTCGGTGGACATGAAGACACCACCCAAGACCCAGGTCGATACTGCTCCGGCGGGAGCCTATTTCGCCTACGCTGCCGAGCTCCTGAAGGTCCATCGGCCGCACCTCACCGATCAGCCGATAATTGCCCGAATGAAGCGGATCGGTCTTGAACCCGGCAAGAGCTTCGATCTTTCCAAGGCGGATGCGATTGTCCAGACGGCACTCGAGACAGTCCCCCAGGACGCTCAGGCGCTGATGGCCTGGAAGGTGAAGACCCTGGCGCGCGTCGCCAATGGCTGGTCGATGAATACCGACACCATGGGCGCCTACGGCAATTACTATCTGAAGCGTGCCATCGTTGCTCAGCAGGGTCTCGGCGCCAACCTGCCGGAGGACGCCATCTATCCGCTCAATCTTGCGGACGAAAACGGCCACCCGCTCGATGGGAAGAGCGACTACACGATCCACTTCGACAAGGAGCAGATTCCGCCGGTCCAAGCCTTCTGGTCCGTGACGCTGTATGACAATGACGGGTTTCAGGTCGCCAATGCCCTCAACCGCTTCGCGGTCAGCAGCTGGATGCCGTTCCAATACAATGCCGATGGCTCGCTCGATCTCTATTTCCAGCACGAGAGCCCCGGCAAGGACAAGGAATGGAACTGGCTGCCCGCACCTGCAGGACCGTACAATCTGACGATGCGGCTCTATGCGCCCGAACCCGATGCCCTGACGGGCAGGTGGAACCCGCCGCCGGTGACGAAAGCCGGCGCAGCATTCCCACTCGCGGCGCAATGACGCGACGAACAGACGGTTGCACGCGGTTTCGATTGGCTCTTGTGATGACTGACTAAAAGCGGACTTCGAGCCCGAGTACGGGGCCCTGCTGAACGACGTCGAACACAAAGCCGTCCTTGCTGTAATCAACGCCCAGAGCGCGATATCCAGCAACGGCAGATACGCTGTCGGTGAAGCGATAGCCGATCGCTGCCGCGACGTCCCAGTCGAGGTCGGCGCCGCCGGCCCCGACAAAGCCCCATCCGGTTAGATAAACTTCAGGCGTCAATGAATAGGTGCCACGAAAGCCGGCCAGCGCGTCCACCCAGGTCGCGTCGTCGGTTTTGGAAACTCCGTCGAGAAGGCCACCGCTGAAGGAGAGTTCGCTTTCGACGGCCCAGACGCGCAAGCCGGCCGCGATCTCAAGGCGCGCGGCCTCGTCCTCGTAGATCGCGTAGCCGGCCCCGAGAAAGCCGGCGAAGGTCTCGGACGTGAGTTCGACATCGTCGGCAAGAATGCCTCTCGGCGTGCCGCTTTGACCGGAAATCTTCGTGTACATCACATCGGCGAAGATGCTGTAAGGTCCATATCGAGCGTCCCCGATGGCCATCGCGCCGAAATCAAGATGGTCGAAAATGTCGCTGAAGCTCGTATCGACATGGGCCGCGGGCAATCCGAACTGCGCGACGTCCCCCGAAAGCCCTGCTGCCCAGAAATAGGGCGCGACGGAAACCGTCCAGCCGCTCTCGGTGCTGACCTTCTGGCCCTCCGGCGTCATCGGCGAATAGATGTCTGCAGCCATCGTGCCGCCCGCAACGAAGATGCCCCCGGCCGCCGCCAGGGCTCTGATCAGGTAAAACGACATGGTGGTCCCTCCGTCACGGTCGCTTCAGTCTCGATTCCCTACTCCAATGCGAACATGATCGAGGACCACGGTTTAAACAAGCATTTTCTAAAATTCTACGTTCGATGTCTTTACCGAGTGCAACGGGTCAGTCAGCGAAGGCTGGGTCAGTTCTTGGCAAGCGCTATCGCGGTTTTATTCCATCGCGATTGGTGAAATGCGCATTGCCCAAACCCGTGCCGATGGTCAGCACCGCCCATCTCGACACGTCGGTCATGAACGGGATCTGCGACAATCCCTGCACGACGGCATCGTTGTGCATCATCACGAACGTGCTGTCGTCGCCGATCTCAGGAATGGCCTTCATCAGCGCGGCGGGAAGGTTGAAGCTGTCGCTTTCCCAGTTTCCGCCGGGCAGGTTCTGTCCGCCGCGTTCGATCGAGCCATCGGGTTTGATGATGCCGGGGCAGGCGATGCCGATGATCGGAGCAGGTTTCAGATTGGCCTTTTCGGCCTTGTCGATCAACTGCTGCAACATCGCCGCCAGCCTCTCGACCGTTGCCGTACGGCTCGGCTCGTCGTCGGCGTGACGCCAGATGCTTGATTCCCAGACACTCGCCTCTGCAAGTTGGGTTTCTCCGTCTCCGAATTTCACCACGCCGGCGCGAACATTCGTGCCGCCAATGTCGACGGCGAGCATGGCTTCATGGCCCTTGAACATCCAGGAGGGCATGAGGTGGACCGCTCCAATCAGTCCGGCCTCATCGGGATGATGAACGATCGGCACCACCTCGACGTCGATGCCGGCCGCCTTGAGAATGACCATCGTCCTCGCGATCGTCAGTTCGCCAAAGTGGCTCCGCCGGAAGCCGCCGCCAACAACGATGCGTTCCGTCCTTCCCCACCGCTTGTCCTTCAGGAACTTGCCGATCACATCGGCAAAGTCCTGCGCAAAATCCTCGACGGCCCCCATGATCAGCGCCGCCGCTTCCAGATCATCGCCCTTTAGGAGAGCGTCGATTTTCTTTTTGGAGAGCTTTCCCGTCGCAATCTTGCCGATCGGATCGTCTCCGACTTTGCGGAGGCGTTTTCGCAACTCGTCGAGTTTCAGTTGGAAGGTCTTCTTGTTGGCGTTGTCGCCGACGAAGCCATCCTTGTCACGAAGCTCATTGTTGTAATCGTCGATGGTCACCGCCGGCAGAACCGTCGCGCCATGCGCTAACGGGGCATTGAATTCATCATGGCGCTCCGGATTGCTTTTGACCATCAAAGTACCTTTCGCTGTGCGAGCGCTTGAACGGTGGGCGAATTTTAACGCGGATTTGCCCATGGATGTTCCAGAGGCAGATAACCATCTTGCCCTCGACGGCCTGCGACCTAGCTTCAATGATTGCAGGAATTTGGAGAAGACCGTGCAGGATGACGCCGCGACCCAGGAAATGCTTTCAATGGTGTTGGAAGAACCGGAGCGCTGGGCGATGTTTCTCGACATCGACGGAACGCTGCTCAACCTTGCGCCGACACCGGATGCAATCGAAGTTCCCGAGGCTCTTCCGGGACAGCTTCATCGCCTGTCGAACAAGCTCGGCGGCGCCCTGGCACTGGTCACCGGACGATCGCTTGCCTATGCGGACGCACTGTTCAAACCCTTTGCATTTCCGACGGCAGGCCTTCACGGCGCGGAAATCAGGAGCGCTGCCGGAATGCACACCGTCGAGGCCACACCTGAATTCCAGGCGCTGAAGCATGCGCTGACGACGGAAGCCGAGCACTATCCAGGCGTTCTGATCGAGGATAAAGGCGCGGCCGTCGCCGCGCATTACCGGCTGGCACCCGACTATGAAAAGATCCTCGAAGAGCGGATGCATCATTATGCGGAGCTTGCCGGGCCGAACTGGGCATTGCAGCTCGGCAAAATGGTCTTCGAACTGCGGCCGGCACGGTCGAGCAAGGGGGATGCGCTGGAGCGGTTTTTTCAAGCCGACCCCTTCAAGAACAGGAACCCGATCACCATTGGCGATGATCTGACCGACGAGTCGATGTTTGCGATCGCCAATGCACGCGGCGGCGTCTCCGTGCGTGTCGGCGCGATCGGCGCCCCGAGCTGTGCCACGAGCCGGCTGTCCTCGGCGGCGCTGGTCAGGAACGTCATTGCCGCCCTGGCGGCCTGAGATACGTCCCTGGAGGACGAGCGATGCCCGTTGCTGCCGTCTTTACACCGGCTGCGCGACGCCAATCATCAAAAAAGTATCGGTTTTGACCGGGAATCGTGGTGGCGGGCGTGAAACGAGCCCACTACACTCGCCTACAACAATAAGCCAAACGGGAATTTGGCGTGCGGACTTGGAACCCGCCCCTCGGAGGAGGAAACAATGGAACCTGACTTGGAAGTCGTTCAGATCAGGCCGGGCGAATCCTTCGCAACGAAGGCGCATGGCTATCCCTATCATACGGTGCGCTGGCATTTTCATCCGGAATACGAACTCCATCTCGTCGTGGCGACAACCGGGCGTTACTTCGTCGGCGATTTCATCGGGGAGTTCGAGCCGGGCAATCTGGTGCTTGCCGGCCCCAATCTTCCCCACAATTGGATCAGCGACGTTCCAAAAGGATCGAGCATTCCGCTTCGATGCCAGCTTATCCAGTTCAGCGAAAACTTCATCAGCGACACGATGAAAGTGCTGGCCGAACTCGGCCCCTTCGAGCCGGTTCTCGAAGCGTCCCGCCGCGGCGTGCTCTTCGGCGCCGAGACCAGCCGGCAGGTGGCGCCGCTGATGAACGAGGTGCAGCAGGCACAGGGCGTACGGCGCATCGAGCTCTTCATGATGATGGTCGGCCTGCTCAGCCGGGCACAGGATGCTCAGCTTCTTGCCAGCCCCAGCTATCTGCCCGATCCGTCCGGTTACATGTCGGCCGGGATCAACAAGGCGCTCGCCTATATCCGGGAGAACCTGACGAAATCCTTCGACGAAGCCGATCTCGCCGGGATTGCCGAACAGTCCACAGGCGCCTTTTCGCGCGCCTTCCGCCGCCATACCGGCATGTCGCTCGTGCAATATGTGAAACGTCTGCGCATCAATCTCGCCTGCCAGATCCTGATGAGCGACGACCACGCCTCGATCACCGATATCTGCTTCGAAGTCGGCTTCAACAATCTATCCAACTTCAACCGCCAATTTCTCGCGGAAAAAGGCATGACGCCGTCCCGCTTCCGGCGGTTGCTGGGTGACAATATCAACGTGGCGAAGGCGGCCTGAGCCAGCCGCACGAGAAGTACCAGGAAAGCCCGCCGAAGACAGCGAACAGGGAGGACGAGGAGGAGGAACCCAAACCGACACTGATTTGGACGCGAGCGCGCAACGAGCGGTTCGCGACGGGAGACGCTTGTCCTGAGACAAACTGCAAACCGCCGGGACAGGCATGGTCGTTCGTTCAGTCGAACGGCCACAGCAGAACAATGCAACGACGAAGCTACACAATTTTTTCCAATGGGAGGAGATGGAAATGATGAAATTCTCGATGAAGGCGGCAGGTGCCGCAGCATTTGCCCTGTCCCTGCTTGGCGGGACGTCCGCCTTTGCCCAAAGCGCCGTTGCCGATGCGACGGTCGCCTTCCTGATGCCCGACCAGGGCTCGACCCGTTACGAAGAGCACGACCATCCGGGCTTCGTCGCGGAGATGAAGAAGCTCTGCGCGTCCTGCAAGGTCCTCTATCAGAATGCCGACGCCGATATTGCCAAACAGCAGCAGCAGTTCAATTCGGCGATCACCCAGGGCGCCAAGGTCATCGTGCTCGATCCGGTGGATTCGGCAGCGGCCGCATCGCTTGTCCAGCTCGCCCAGAGCCAGGGCGTCAAGGTCATCGCCTATGATCGCCCGATCCCGAAGGGCAAGGCCGATTTCTACGTCTCCTTCGACAACAAGGCGATCGGCAAGGCGATCGCGGAATCGCTCGTCCAGCATCTGAAGGCGAAGAATGTGCCGACCGATGGCGGCGGCATTCTGCAGATCAACGGTTCGCCGACCGATGCCGCCGCCGGATTGATCAAGGACGGCATTCACGAGGGTCTTGCCAGCGGCGGCTATAAGACGCTTGCCGAATTCGACACGCCGAACTGGCAGCCGGCGAATGCCCAGCAATGGGCGGCCGGCCAGATCACCCGTTTCGGCAAGCAGATTGTCGGCGTCGTCGCCGCCAATGACGGCACCGGCGGTGGCGCCATCGCCGCCTTCAAGGCAGCCGGTGTCGATCCCGTGCCGCCGGTGACCGGCAATGACGCGACGATCGCCGCACTGCAGCTGATCATATCGGGGGATCAGTACAACACGATCTCCAAGCCGAGCGAAATCGTCGCCGCGGCCGCGGCCGACGTCGCCGTCAAGCTCTTGGCGGGCGAAACGATCAAGGCCGAGATGACGCTTTACGACACGCCGGCGCAGCTCTTCGTCCCTGCCGTCGTCACCGCCGAAAACCTCAAGGCCGAGATCATCGACAAGAAGATCAACACGGCCGAGGAACTGTGCACCGGCCGTTATGCCGACGGCTGCAAGAAGCTCGGCATCACCCAATAATCGAGCCAAGGGAAGCGCGGCCGGATCGCCGGTCGCGCTTCCGGTTTTTGCTTCTTTCCGAAAGGCCAGGCGATGTCTGAAACCTCTCATAGCCTTGACGGCTCCCGCCAGCCTGTCCTCAGCCTGCGCGGAATATCGAAAAACTTCGGGGCCGTGTCGGCGCTCACCGATATCGAGCTCGACGTTCATGCCGGCGAGGTTGTGGCGCTGGTCGGCGACAATGGCGCCGGCAAATCGACGCTGGTCAAGATCCTGGCCGGCGTGCATCAGCCGAGCTCGGGCACCATCCTGTTCGAGGGAAAACAGGCAAACCTGTCGAGCCCAAGTGCCGCCCTCGACCTCGGCATTGCCACCGTCTTCCAGGATCTGGCCCTTTGCGAAAATCTCGATGTGGTCGCCAATATCTTTCTCGGCAAGGAGCTCAATCCGTTCCAGCTCGACGAGGTCGCGATGGAGATCCGCGCCTGGAAGCTGCTGAACGAGCTTTCGGCCCGAATCCCCAGCGTGCGCGAGCCCGTCGCCTCGCTCTCCGGCGGCCAGCGCCAGACCGTGGCGATCGCCCGGTCGCTGCTGCTCGAACCGAAACTGATAATGCTCGATGAACCGACGGCAGCGCTTGGTGTCGCCCAGACCGCCGAGGTGCTGGATCTGATCGAGCGCGTGCGTGAACGCGGCCTCGCCGTCATCATGATCAGCCACAATATGGAGGATGTGCGTGCGGTCGCCGACCGCATCGTCGTGCTTCGGCTCGGGCGCAACAACGGCACCTTCATGCCCGACGCTTCCAACGAAGAGCTCGTCAGCGCGATCACCGGCGCATCCAACAATTCCGTCTCCCGCCGCGCCACGCGCCGCAAGGCACAAAGCCTAGAGAACGAGGAGGGAAGACCATGATGAAGACCTTGCAGAACGAACCGGCAGCGCCTGTTCTCCTCGACCGGCGTGACGAAAGGGTGCGCCATGACGATAGCCTTGCCGGCTCGATCCGCGCCTTTTGGGATCGCATCCGCTCCGGCGACCTCGGCTCGCTGCCTGTCATCGTCGGCCTGGCGATCATCTGGACGGTCTTTCAGGCGCTCAATCCGGTGTTTCTCTCCAGCGCCAACCTCGTCAACATGCTGTTCGATTGCTCGACGGTCGGCGTCATCTCGCTCGGCATCGTCTGCATCCTGATGGTCGGAGAAATCGATCTGTCCGTCGGCTCCGTCAGCGGTTTCGCCTCGGCGCTCACCGGCGTCTTCTGGATCAACCAGGGCTGGCCGGTGGTGCTGGCCATTCTCGCCGCTATGGTTGTCGGCGCCTTGATCGGCTCGCTCTATGCCTTCCTCTTCAACCGCTTCGGCATGCCGAGCTTCGTCTCCACCCTGTCGGGACTGCTCGCGGTTCTCGGCCTGCAGCTCTATATCCTCGGCTCGACCGGTTCGATCAATCTGACCTATGGCTCCTGGCTGGTGAATTTCGGGCAGATCATGGTGATGCCGGACGTGGTCGCCTATGCGCTCATTGCGCTGGCCGGCATTGCCTTCTTTTTTTCCAGCTACCGCACGGCGGCACGACGACGGGCTGCCGGCCTATCCTCGAAATCGGTCACAGGATTGCTTCTGCGCGCCGTCGTCGTCACCGTCGCCCTGGAAGCGGTCGCTTTCTATCTCAACCAGTCGCGCGGCATCCCTTGGATGTTCGGCCTTTTCGTCGGGCTCGTCGCTGCCATGAATTATGCGCTGACCCGCACCAAATGGGGGCGCTCCATGCAGGCCGTCGGCGGCAACAGAGAGGCTGCCCGCCGCTCAGGCATCAACGTGTCGCGCATCTATGCCAGTGCCTTCGTCACCTGTGCCCTGCTTGCAGCGACCGGGGGCGTGCTTTCAGCCGCGCGGCTGGCGACCGCCAGCCAGCAGGCCGGCACCGGCGACGTCAATCTCAACGCCATCGCTGCGGCGGTCATCGGCGGCACCAGCCTGTTCGGCGGGCGCGGCAGCGCCTATTCGGCCCTTCTCGGCATCATCGTCATCCAGTCGATCGCCAGCGGGCTGACGCTCCTCGATCTGTCGTCGTCGCTTCGGTACATGATCACGGGGGCCGTGCTTGCCGTCGCCGTCATCGTCGACTCGCTGGCACGCCGATCGCGCATTTCGCACGGCAGGGCCTAAATCAACAGGAAAGCAGAGGAAGAAAATGGGACAGGATCTGTCTGGAAAAGTCGCGGCCGTCACCGGAGCGGCATCGGGTATCGGCCTGGAATGCGCCAAGGCCATGCTTGCCGCCGGCGCACGGGTCGTGCTGGTGGACCGCAACGAGGAGGGTTTGAGGGAAATCTGCTCGACGCTCGGTGCAGACGCTATTCCGTTGGTCATCGATCTCATGGATCCGAAGAGCATGGCTCAGATGATGCCTGCGATTTTGGAGGAGACAGGCCAGCTGGATATCTTCCACGCCAATGCCGGCTCCTATATCGGCGGCGAGGTGCTCACCGGCGACCCCGACGCCTGGGATCGGATGCTCAATCTCAACGTCAACGCCGCCTTCCGGTCGGTCCATGCCGTCCTGCCGCATATGGTCGAACGCAGGACCGGCGATATCATTCTGACGAGTTCGGTTGCGGGGATGATCCCCGTCGTCTGGGAGCCGATCTATACGGCCTCGAAACATGCGGTTCAGGCCTTCGTCCATACGCTCCGACGGCAGGTGGCCAAACACGGCCTGCGTGTCGGCGCCATCGCGCCCGGCCCCGTCGTCACCGCACTTCTCAGCGACTGGCCGCAGGAGAAGCTGGATGAGGCGCTTGCCGCCGGCGGCCTGATGGAACCGAAGGAAGTGGCCGAAGCCGTTCTCTTCATGCTGACCCGCCCGCGCAACATCACCATCCGCGATCTCGTCATCCTGCCGCAGAGCACCGACATCTGACGAGGATGCGCCGCCGATAATCGCAGAAAGGAAACGGACATGATCTTCGACAGATTTCGCCTGAACGGGCAGGTGGCGCTGGTGACCGGCGGCACGCGCGGCATCGGGCTTGCGATCGCCGAGGCGCTCGGCGAGGCGGGCGCCAAAGTCCTCATCACGGGAAGGTCCCACAATGCGGCGGCGGAAGATCGGCTCGCCAAGGCCGGTGTCGATTGCGATTTCATTGCCGCCGACCTGACGAAAGACGAGGCTGCCGACGCGCTCGTCGCTGAGACCCTTTCGCGGGGCGGCCGGCTCGACATCCTCGTCAACAATGCCGGCATCGCCATTCATGGCGACAGCGGGGAATTCTCCGATGCCATCTGGCGCGAGATCATGACCGTCAATGTCGACGCGGTCTTCCGTGCCTGCCGCGCCGCACTCGCCCCGATGCGCCGCCAGGGCGGCGGCGTCATCCTCAATATCGGCTCGATGTCTGGCATCGTGTCCAATATCCCGCAGAACCAGGTCGCCTATAACACCTCCAAGGCGGCCGTCCATATGATGACGAAGAGCCTGGCGAGCGAAGTTGCGGCCGAGAATATCCGCGTCAATGCCATTGCGCCGGGCTATATCGAGACCGATCTGTCGCGCGGCGGCATCGACAATCCCGACTGGTTTCCGACCTGGCGCAGCATGACCCCGATGGGACGGGTCGGACAGCCGGAGGAAGTGGCCGGTGCTGCCTTGTTTCTCTGCTCGGCGGCGGCAAGTTACGTCACCGGCGAAGTGCTTGTCGTCGATGGCGGCTATACGACGCGGTAAGGGTCGGAGAGGGGGAGCGGTTCTCCGCCGGGCAGCCAAGCGTCCCCCTTTTTCCCGGCGAAGTTCAGGGCGCCGTGCCGCAGGCGCTCTGGTAATCAGCGAGCACACGGTCGACCGCGGCAATCAACATGATTTCGGGATCTTTGGCTTCGGGCGCCGAAAGCTGCGGCAGATACTGACGCAGCAGCGTCTCCGGGATTGTCTTTCCGCGCAGGGCGCCGAGCAGACTCTCGAACGCCCGGTCGGCTTCGGGCCTGTTCCAGTAATAGCGGATACGATCGCTGTAGCTGTAGTGCCGCTGCAGACGCAAAGCCGTCTCGTCGCCGTGATAATGGGCTTGCCAGTCGCTGGGTGCTGCCAGCATCAGCGCCTCCATAGCGGCCGCAAGCGGCCTGTCGCCGTAACCCGGCACCATTTCGGTCGCGATCATGTCAAGCGCATAGGCGGCCTCGCGCAGCGCAAAGGTCAGGCCGGGGCCAACCTTCAGGATCGGGAAGCCGTCCTGCACCAGCCGTGTTAAGGCATCACGCGTCTGATAGTCCGTGGAATGGGCCTCGAAGACGAATTGCGGTTCCTCGTCGAGCAGTGCGGTCAATTCGGTCGCAAGCTCGGGCCTGTAGCCGATGACGTTCTCGCTGCCGAATTCGACGCCGGGCTGGACGACGAAAGCGATGACGCGGGAAAAGGCGTCCTCCAATCCCGCCCGAGAAAAGATCTCGCGATGAATGGCGATCGTCGCCAGGGCATCCTTCGCAGCGGTCGGCCGGAGCTCGGCGAGCGCATGATCGGCGCCGCCCGGCACCGGAACCTCCGTGCCGAGGATATAGAGCGGCAGCGGCATGCCGCTTGCCTTCGCGACCATTTCGCTGACCTGCGCCAGCCTTGCGGCGCGTTCGGCGATCGTCGCATCGTCGAGCGCGGCCGGCTCGCCGGCGCAGCCCATCGAGGCGTCGAGATGGATCTTGCCGAACCCGGCTTTGACATAGGCCGCGACCATCGCCTCTGCCTTCTCGAGTGCGGCCGCCGGCTTTTCCTTCCTCCATGGATTGGGGCCGAGGTGATCGCCGCCGAAAATCATCCGCGAGCGATCGAGCCCTTCCTCGGCGGCAATGCGCTCGACGAAGCGGATGAAGGCTTCCGGCGTCATGCCGGTATAACCGCCGAGATGGTTGACCTGGTTGCAGGTCGCCTCGATCAGGAGCGGGCCGCCGTCGCGCACCGCCCGCCGGATCGCCGCCCTAAGAACGACGGGATGGGCCGAACAGATCGAGGTGATGCCGAAGGGCGCTCCGTTGCGCCGCGCAGCGGCGAGGCGGGTCAATATCCGGTCCATTGTCTATCTCCTCGGGGTCTCAGCGATGAAGGCCGTCAGTTCGGCAAGGGTGGAAACGCCTTCCATCGGGCCGAGCCGGGTGACGTTGCGGGCACCGGCCGCATTGGCATGGAGGAGGGCTGCCTCCGGGGTCATGCCCTTGCGGCGGCAGGTGAGATAGGCCGCACCGAAGCAGTCCCCGGCGCCGGTCGGATCGATCTCGGCAACCGCGAAGGCGGCGCAATCGACGCGCGGGCGATCGCGACCGAAGAACGACGCGCCCTGTTCGCCCCGTTTCAGGACGATTTCACCGATGCCGCCTTCCAGCAACCTTGCGACAGCCCCGGCCTCTTCGCTTACTCCGGCGGCAGTCAAAAGCTCGTCGCCTGATGGCAGCAGCAGATCGGCTGCGGCCAGCACCTTGTCGAAGCTTTCCAGAGCGCCGTCATCCGTCAGCAGTTCCTTACGGAGATTGGGGTCTAGAGACACCGAGCCGCCGCGAGCGCACACCGTCTCGATAGCGTAGAGGATCACCTCGCGGGCGCCGGGAATGGAAAGTGCCGTTCCCATGACATGCACATGGCCGGCGCGCTGAACCAGAGCTTCAGCGGCCGGTGTGAGGGCGATCTGACCGGCGGCGGATCTGGCGATGTTGAAGACGAAATCGCGGGCGCCATCCGGACGGTAACGAACGAACGCGCTGCCTGTCGGCCAGTCAGCGCTGGTGGCGATGGCGGACACATCGGCGCCGTCCCGCCGCAGGCGTTCAACATTCAGCCGACCGAAATCGTCATTGCCGACGCTCGCGATGATGCCGGCGGCACCGCCCATGCGCGCGACCTGATCGATGAAAATGGCCGGCGCACCGCTGGGATAAGGCCCCGTCAGGGATTGCGGCTCCAGAAAGCCGGCACCGACCGTGGTCGCCATGATTTCCACCAGGATTTCCCCGACGGTGATCGTCGGGCCGAGCGCTTCCGGCGCGAGTGCCCTGTGAGGTAACGGCATCTGCAATCTCCTTATGCGGGAAGCGGCGGCGTCCGCGCTCCGCGCGTCTCTAAAAACGCGTCCCGTTTCGGCCGTAACCCGCCTGCCGAAGTCAGTCAACTGTAATTTTACGCGTGACAAGTTTTTATTGCGGTGCGACAGCGAATATCGAAAACGCATTGCGCTGCAAAATCCCATCTTTCCAGCTCTATTACGAGATTTCCGATATAAATTCGCCCCCATGTGGCCAAACCGGCCGCTTAAAACCTGCTTGACAATATCAATGGAGAAGCAGATAGAAAGTTTACGCATGTAAGTTTATGCGTAAACACCCGTAAAGGAGGAGCGGAGACCATGAACAAATTCACTGTCATTCTGTCTGCATCCGCAGCCGGCCTCGCGCTGGCCGTCGGCATGGCGCATGCCGAGGAGCTGACGATCGCCACCGTCAACAATGGCGATATGATCATCATGCAGAAACTGTCGCCGGAATGGGAAAAGGAGACCGGCAACAAACTGAACTGGGTCGTGCTCGAGGAGAACGTCCTTCGCCAGAAGGTGACGACCGATATCGCGACCAAAAGCGGCCAGTACGACATCCTGACGATCGGCGGCTACGAAGCGCCGATCTGGGGCAAGCAGGGCTGGCTCGAGCCGCTCGACGATCTGGGAGACGACTATGACTATGGCGACCTGCTCGCCCCCATCAAGACCGGCCTGACGGTCGACGGCAAGCTCTACGCCGTACCGTTCTATACCGAGAGTTCCTTCACCCTTTACCGGAAGGACCTGTTCGACGCCGCCGGCCTGAAGATGCCGGAGCAGCCCACCTACGATCAGATCAGGGAGTTTGCCGAGAAGCTCACCGACAAATCCAAGGAGCAATACGGCCTCTGCCTGCGCGGCAAGCCCGGCTGGGGCGAGAACATGGCGTTCTTGGGAACCATGATCAACACCTATGGCGGCCGCTGGTTCGATATGGATTGGAAGCCTGAGATCAATTCCGAACCGTGGAAGAAGGCGGTCACCGATTATGTCGATCTCCTGACCAAATACGGTCCTCCGGGCGTCACCTCGAACGGCTTCAACGAGAACCAGGCGCTGTTTTCGACCGGCCATTGCGCCATGTGGATCGATGCGACGTCCGCGGCAGGGCGCGTCTACGATCCGAAGCAGAGCCAGGTTGCCGACAAGACGGCGTTTACCCGCGCTCCGGTCAATGTCACGCCAAACGGATCGAGCTGGTCATGGTCGTGGAACCTTGCCATCCCCGCCACTTCGACCAAGTCCGAAGCGGCGAAGTCGTTCATCAAATGGGCGACGTCGAAAGCCTATGTGAAGATGGTCGGCGAGAAGGAAGGCTGGGTCGCGGTTCCGCCCGGCACCCGCAAGTCGACCTATGAACTCGCCGAATATCAGAAGGCCGCTCCCTTCGCCGACACGGTGCTGAAGGCCATTCTTTCGGCCGATCCGTCCAAGCCGACCAAGGACCCGGTCCCCTATACCGGCGTTCAGTTCGTCGCCATCCCGGAATTCCAGGGGATCGGCACGATTGTCGGCCAGCAGATCTCCGCGGCTCTGGCCGGCCAGCAGACCGTCGACGCTGCCCTCGACAATGCCCAGAAACAGGTCGAGCGCGACATCAAAAAGGCCGGCTACCCCAAGTGAGTGGCGGCCTCGCCCGCGGCTAAGGCCGCGGGCTCCTCCCGGAGGGTTCCGGCAGTGTCAGCTGCCGGAACTCCGGCTCTGGTTTTTCCCAATCGCTGCGCCCGAGCATCTCACGATCGGGGCCGAGGGACTGGTCGAGGGCGAAATCATGGTCGTCGAACGACTCGGCGGTCACACCTATGTTTATGTGCAGATCATGCCCGGACAACTCGTTATCGTCGAGACGGACGGAGCAGATAGCCACCAACTGCATCAAAAAGTACGGCTGTCTTTCAATGCCGGCGACTGCCACCTGTTCGATGAACAGGGGCTGGCGCTGGAGAGAATGCGCCACACATCCATTTCGACGCACTGAGCACGCTTTCCAGGGAAAGGAACATGATCATGAGACTGAAAGACAAGGTTGCGCTCATTACCGGCGGCGCGCGCGGGATCGGGCTGGGCTTCGCGGAAGCCTACGTCAAGTAAGGTGCAAGGGTTGTCATCGCCGACATCGATATCGCGAGGGCGACCAAGGCGGCGGACGCGATCGGCCCTGCCGCCACGGCGATGAAGCTCGATGTGACCGATCTCTCGGCCATCGACGCCGTCGTCAAGGAGATCGACCAGACGCATGGCGGCATCGACATCCTGGTGAACAACGCCGCGATCTTCGACATGGCGCCCGTCAACGAGATTACCGAAGCGAGCTACGACAAAGTCTTCTCGATCAATCTGAAGGGCCCGCTCTTCATGATGAAGGCGGTCTCGAACGTCATGATCGAGCGGGGCAGGGGCGGCAAGATCATCAATATGGCGAGCCAGGCCGGCCGACGCGGCGAGGCGCTGGTGCTGCTCTATTGTGCTTCGAAGGCGGCGATCATCTCGGCGACGCAGTCGGCCGCACTGGCGCTGGTAAAATACGGCATCAACGTCAATGCCATCGCACCGGGCGTCGTCGACGGCGAGCATTGGGATATCGTCGATGCCCATTTCGCCAAGTGGGAAGGCCTGAAGCCGGGCGAGAAGAAGGCCGCCGTCGCCAAATCCGTCCCGATCGGCCGTTTCGCGACGCCTGACGATATCAAAGGCCTGGCCGTCTTCCTCGCTTCCGCCGACAGCGATTACATTCTCGCCCAGACCTACAATGTCGACGGCGGCAACTGGATGAGTTGATCGCTCGATCCAGCCACCAATCCAGGAGCCAGAGAGATGGAAGCCATCTGCTATACCGAAAAGGGCGTCGCGGTCACCAAGACGTTGCCGCTGCCAGAACTGAGGCCTGGCCATGCACTGGTGCGCGTGCGCGCGGCCGGCCTCTGCCATACCGATATCGACGTCCTTCACGGCCGTTACGGCGAGGGCCGTTTCCCGCTGGTTCCCTGCCATGAATATTCAGGCGTGGTCGAGGCGGTCGCGGGCGAGGTCTCCGGCCTTGCCGTCGGCGCCCGCGTCGTCGTCGACCCCAATCTTCCCTGTGGAGAATGCCCGGCCTGCCGCAAGGGACTGACCAATCTCTGTCGTGACCTGAAGGCCTACGGCGTGACGGAGAACGGCGGTTTCGCCGAATACAGCCTGGTCAGGACCGATCACCTCTATGAGATCGGCGACCTCGCCTTCAACCTTGCCGCACTCGCCGAGCCGCTCGCCTGCGTCTTGAACGGCCTTAACAGCGCCGGTCTGCGGGCCGGCCCGACGCGGACGGAAACCGCGCTGATCTTCGGCGCCGGACCGATCGGCCTGCTGCTTGCCCTTTCCTTGAAGGCCGAGGGTGTCGCGTCGGTGACGGTCGCCGACATCAATGAGGGGCGCCTTGCCTTTGCCGAAAAGCTGGGGCTGGAGACGGCCGTCTCGGGATCCCAGGCGCTTGCGAACCGTCGCCGAGCCTTCGATTTCGTCGCCGACGCGACCGGCATCGCCCGCGTCGTCGAAGGCATGATCGACTTCGCGGCCGATGGCGGCACGGTTCTGGTCTTCGGCGTCTGCGCGCCCGACCAGCGCATTTCCATCGCCCCCTTCGAGATCTTCCGCCGCCAGATCCGTTTTGCCGGCTCTCATTCGTTGAACCGCAACATTCCCGAGGCGCTTGCCATCCTCAAACGGGACGAGGGTGCGATGGCGGCGCTGGTGTCCCATCGCCTGCCGCTCGGCGAGGTGCTGCCTTTCATCACCAAGAAGTCCGCCGATCCTGCGACGATGAAGGTGCAGTTCTCCATCGACTAGGTCGATCCTCGCCATCATCGGGACCGAACGACAGGCCGCTTTTCGTTCGGCGATGAGTCATCTAGAAAGCCGTCAGAGACGCCGTGTCAGGAGATCAGATGGTGGGAAAGACGATCAAAACCATGGAGGACTTTTCGGAGTTCGTCGGCCTGTCGCGTCCCACCGTCTCGAAATATTTCAGCGACCCGATGTCCGTGCGCCAGAAGACCCGAGAGACGATCGAGCAGGCCCTGAAGAAATCGGGATTTCGGCCGAATATGTTCGCCGTCAATCTCAACCGGCGGCGCAGCAATATTCTCGGCGTCATCATTCCCAATTCCACCGACCCCTTCTATATGGCGCTCACCCGCCGTATCGAGATGATCGCCAACGAGACGGGCTTCCTCGCCATCGTGCTGTCATCGGACGGCAAGGCCGAGATGGAGGACCGGGCGATCAAGACGCTGAAATCGATGAATGTCGCCGGCGCGATCATCGCGCCGCTCGGCGTCGAATCCCATCATGCGACGCTCGACGAACTCGGCCGCAGCGTGCCCCTCATCTATGTGGACTCGCCGCTCGACGAGACCTCCTCCTTCGTCGGCACCAACAATCGTCAGAGTTTCAGCCTGATCGTCGACTATCTCTGCCGCTCGGGCGAACCGCCTTGCTACTTCGGCATGCCGCATGTCAACACCAACGCCTTGACACGCCAGACGGCCTATCTGGAGGCGATGGAGCAATTCCGCATGCCACCCAGCATTATCGAGCTTAGCGATAGCAAGAGCTGGGATTTCGAGCGTTTCGGCTTCGAGGAGGCGACCCGCATCCTGACATCGGGCCAGGGCTTCCCGACGCGGACCGTGCTCTGCGCCAACGACCGCGTCGCCTTCGGCGTCATCGCCGCCGCTTACCAGCTGGGCGTCAAGGTCGGCCACGGCGCCAACCACGACCTGCGCGTCGCCGGTCATGACGACCATCCCCTGTCCCGATACGCCTGCCCGCCGATCACGACGGTTGCGCAGAACTATAACGAGATCGGCCGGCTGGCGATCGAGCTGCTGCTCGACAAGCTCGGAGAGGGGGAGGGGGCCGCCACCCCGGCGGGCCGCATTCTTCTCAATGCCGAGTTGATGCTGCGGGCTTCGGCGTAATCTCGCAGTCGCGCGCGTTCGCAGTCTTCAACGCCAAGCGACAGGATGACGTTCTCGCCCTGCGCAAACGGGTTCTATCAGTTTACGGTGGTGGGCGGGGTCGACCCCGCAAAATAGGCTCCGACGTTCGCAACGACGAGCTCTCCCATGGCAAGGCGGGTCTCGTAAGTGGCGCTTCCCTGGTGCGGCATGAGGACCGTGTTCGGCGCGTTGCAGAATGCCGGGCGAATGTTTGGCTCATCGACGAAGACGTCCAGGCCGGCACCGCCGATGACGCCGTCGTTCAAGGCTTCGAGCAGCGCCGTTTCGTCGACGACGTTGCCGCGGGAAATGTTGACAAGGATGCCGTCGGAACCGAGCGCGCGCAGCACCTCGGCGTCCACGATGTTCTGCGTCGCAGCGGTCGCAGCTATGCAGGCGACGAGGACGTCGCTTTCGGCGGCCAGAGCCGCAGCGGAACCGAAAGACTTCCAGGCACAATCGGGAACGAGGGAACGGTTCCAATATCCGACCTGCATTCCGAACGCTTCGGCTCGCCGTCCGAACGCCTTGCCGATCTGGCCGAGACCAAGGATTCCAACCCGCTTGCCCCTGGGACTTCTTCCAAGAGGGAAGCCGGTTTGCGGCCATCGGCCGGCGCGGACGAATCGATCGCCTTCCGTAACGCGCCGCAGCAGCGCGAGCATGAGCGCGACGCCAATGTCGGCGACGTCTTCCGTCAAGATTCCAGGGGTCGTTGTCACGTCGATGTTGCGGCTCCGGGCGAATTTCAAATCGACCTTGTCGGTGCCCACGCCATTGATCGCGATGACGCCCAAGGCCGGCAGCCTCGATATCCAATCGTTCGAGAGACCGCTTCCTCCGCCGGTCACGACGGCCCTGATGCGTGGCAGCGCGGCCTCGATCTCCCTTGCGTCGTCAGCGCGGTAGAGACGATGCAGCCTGTAATTCGCATCCAGCGCGGCTTCGATGACCGGCATTAGCGGTTCGACAAGAAGGATATCGGGTTTCATCAAGACGTTCCTTTCGGTCAAATGATGGGGAACGCGGAAGACTTCTCCCACGTCCGGAAAGCGGCCATCGGCCGCACGCGACGCTTGATCAGGATCTGAGCGGCGCCTTGCCGGTCGAGTCTCGCACGACCAGGCTCGTCTCCATGATCGTCGTGGCTGACATGGGCGACCCATTCCGGATGCTGTCCAGAACCAGCGTCGCGGCCCGTTCGCCGAGCTGTCGAGCGTGCGTATCGATGGTGGTCAGCGGCGGCTGGACGAACTCGGCATCGGCGACATTGTCGAATCCTACGACTGACACGTCCCGACCGACCTTGAGGCCCATGCGCTCCAGGCTCGCCATCGCGCCGATCGCGACGACGTCGTTGAAGCAGACGAGCGCCGTCGGCCGTCGCTCTTCCTTGTCGAATAGCTCTCGCACCTTCTCGGCCGCGGCGGAGCGGCGAAGCGCACATGGGACATGCCTCGGTTCAAGCCCATGCGAACGCATCGACGAGATATAACCTTCGTAGCGCTCGGTGGCCGCCGAATAGACACGCTCTCCGCCCAGAAGGACGATATCGGTATGCCCAAGTTCCGACAGGTGGTCGACCGCCAGCGCGACGCCGTGCGCATAATCGATGCCGAGGTAACTCGTATCGGCCTCGGTGCGACGAAGCACCTGCAGGACCCGAAGCCCGGAGCGCGCCAGATTCTCGGCTGCGGATTGATCCGCGGCGGTCACCGGGCAGATGATCACCGCGTCGACATTCTGTTCGTGCATGCGACGCAGGATCTTCTCCTGGCTGGCCGACGATTCCCACGAATTGCCGAGAAGCGATATCCATCCGCTGTCATTCAGAACCTGGTCGACACCCGCCGTCAGTTCCGAATAAAACGGGTTCGTCAGGTCGGGAATGATGATCCCGACCAGATAGCTGTGGCGGGCCCGGATCGCGGCCGTCCGGTTGTAGACGTATCCGAGACGCTCCGCGGCTTCTCGGACGGCGATCTTCGTTCGTTCGGCCACTAGGCCGCTGTTGCGCAGGACGAGCGACACGGTCGAGCGGGACACGCCCGCCACTTTCGCGACGTCGTCGATCGTCAGACGGCGTTCGGTCTCGTCACTCATCGGATCGCCCTCACTCTGCCGCGGATGTCACTCATCGATCACGCCGGAATAGCCCGGCCCTCCTGCCGCAAGATATCCACCGCTTTGACCGGCCGCCGAGCGGCTGACCCAGAACGAGTAGAGATGCGCGTTCTCGAGAAGAAAGCGGAAACGGAGCGGCCGGCCTGCGAAGGCGGTCAGATCGCCCGCCTTCCAGGTTACCGACTGTGTCACCTTATCAACGGTGATCGCATGGCAGTCCTCTTCTCCGTAGCCGGAAATCGCGCGTCCTTCCTCGTCGAGGACGGCGACACGCAAACGGCCGGCGGCGCAATCGGCATTGACGAAGAAGTGCCCGCCAGAGAAGACGATCGGCTTCGTGGTCATCTCGCCGGCGTCCTTGGCATGAAGCGAGACGAAGCCGTCCCGCCGCAGGGTGACCAGGCCGACCGATCCGCCGGCGTAGGCGTGCGTGCCGAGCATCGGCGAATGCCCGGAAAAACCGGAGACGTAGAAATAGAGTTCGTCGCCGACGACGAAGCAAACGCCGCCGGTCGCGTGCAGGTAGCCTCGGTCCCATTGTCCCGGGCGCTGCGAGGGTGCGAGGAACGGCTTTCCCCGGTTCGGGCGGATCCAGTCGAGGCCGTCCCGGCTGAAACCGATCTCGAGATCGGTGATCTTGGGTAGACCGCGGTAGAAGCTGTCCGGGTTCTGAGGACCGCGGAACATGCCGTAGATGCCCAGCATGACGCCCTCGTAGGCGACGGCGTCGAAGTTATAGATTTCGGAGGGAAGCTCGCCCGACGGATTTGCATGATCGAATTCGTCGGGAACGACCAGGTTCTTCCGGTCTTCCCTGGCCCACGCACGGCCCTCGACGAAATCCGCGTGGGCGACGTAGCTGCGCTGGCGGCCGCGGTCGGCATGCACGCGCAGCGAATAGTACCATCTGCCGTCGAACGGGTTGAAATAGAAGTTGCTGTTGTCGCCACACTCGCCTGTCCGGCCCCTCTGCGTCCAATGGATCGCATCCGGCGAGGTATAAACCTCCGCATACTGTTCCTTGACGCCGTCAAAGTCGTAGTCGGTGTAGGGCGTGCTCGGGTGCGAGCCGTGGCGGTAGTAGACCATCATCTTGAAACGCTCGGACCGGTCCCTGGCGAAGGTGTCGAGCCAGAAGCCGGCCCCATCCCTCATCCGCGGATAGCCGATCGGCAGAATACGGTTGGTCACGCCATCCACGTCGAGCACCGGTCGATCCCAATGGATGCCGTCCTTGCTCGTCGCCAGAGCGGTCGAGGCGAACCATCCGGCGTGATAGGTCATCTTGAAGAGCTGATCTTCCGGATCGAAGAAGGCGCCGTCCTGGAACGTGCAGGCGACCGGGCAATAGCCGCCGTTCATCTCGATCGGCGTTTCCGGCTTCAGCACGGGCGTTGCGGGATGCACTTTCGGCTGATGGAACACCCGCTCGAGTGCGGATGTGGCAATCAGATGGTCGTCGAACAGCAATTGGCGGCCGACGCCGAGTTCGATTGGCTTGACGCCTGCTTCCATGAATGCTCCTCCAAGACCGTATTTTGGATAATTTAGACCGATCCATGTGTCAACAATAGAGAAAATGGAAAAGAAGTTGACAAATTTAGACCGATCTAACAGTTTTAATATGTCGTTGGATCGGTCGAAATTTGAAATCAGCGACCCGGTGCCGGGGAGGCGCCGTCAGCGCACCAAATCGCGTTACAGTTGGGAGGATGCAAATGAAGCGTACTATTCGAATTCTGTCCGTTGCCGCCATCGCAGCGCTCTCGTCGACAGCCTTTGCGCAGGAAAAGAAGCTGACCGTTGTCGGCGTGAACATCCATGAGGCCTCCATGCGCGGCGTGGGCGTCGCAAACGGCAAGGATGCGCTGGCCGACTTCGAAAAAGAGAAGAACATCAAGGTCGCGGTCAACGTCGAGACGGGTCCGGGTATCCTGGAGGCACTGCCGCGTTTGGGAACGCTGAACAGTTCTGCGGAAGACATCATCATGGTCTCGCAGTTGATGGCCAACCCGCGCCTTGCCACATTTCTCGAGCCGCTCGATAAATATATGTCGGCGAATGCCGTCGAAGGCTTCCCGCAGGACTGGGTCAAGGCGCCGGTGGAAGCCGGAACGATCGACAATCAGCACTACACCGTGCCGCTACGTTGCGGTGTCTGGATCTTCTGGGGCAATAAGAAGTATCTCACCGATCAGGGCGTGGCCGAGCCGCCGAAGACGCCGGAGCAGCTCTACGAAGCAGCGAAGAAAGCCACCTTCACCAAGCCCAATGGCGAAAAGGTTTACGGCTTCGCAGTGCGCGGCATCAGCGACCAGGTTCCATCGGGCTTTGCCACCATCGGAGCGATGTTCGGTGGATCGATCATCGACCAGAAGGGCGAAGTCGTGGTCAACAGCCCGGCAATGGTCAAGGCGGCCGAATTCCTGCATCGCCTCTATGCGGAGGGGATCATGCCTCCGAATTGGTCCAGCATCGACGCCGATCAATTGTTCACGTCGGGCCGTCTTTCGATGGTCGTCAGCAACGACAACTTCACCTCGCGCTTCGAGTCGCCGCAGGCCCTTGGTCCCGGCGGAACCATCCCGTTCCACGTTCCGATCCTCGACGAACTGCGCAAGGGCGGCGTCGACTTTGCGGGCAGTCAGTCCTTCTATTGGGGCGCCGGCATCCTGAAGGGTTCACAGAACAAGGAGCAGGCCTACGACCTCATCAAATATCTCGCAGGTCCAGGACCGGAAGCGATGATGATGTCCAACGGCAACCAGCCGTGCCGCGCCGCACCGCTCGCCAAGCTCGGCGAAACGGTCGCTGCCAACAGGGTGGGCATCGATACGCTCGCAATCTCGCGCCCGCCGCTTCCGGGCAATCCTCGCCTTAGCGAAGCCAGCGATGCCGTCGCGGTCGCCGTCCAGGATATTGTCGTGAACGGCGCCGCAGCCCAGCAAACGCTCGACACCCTCGCAGATGACCTGAAGGGTATCTACGAGTAATTTCGACGAATGCGATCCCGATCGCCAAGGCTCGGGGCGCGCACCCTTACGGGTCGGCCCTGAGCCGGAGGCGAAATCTGATCGCCGGCACGGCCGCGGAGACGATTCGTCTGCTCCGTCCTGCCTTTTCAATCGGAAGACAAGCATGGCTACGAACAGCATCACCGCCGCTCAGGGCAGACGCCGGCACAAAAAAACCAGAACGGCCGAGGACTTCGTCGCCATCGGTGCGATGGCCGCGCCCATTTTGCTGCTTCTGCTGTTCATCGGAATTCCCGCGGCCGTCCTGCTCGCGACCGCGTTCACGGACTATTCACCGGGGATTCCAACGAAGTTCGTCGGCTGGAAGAATTTCACGACGCTGTTCAACAGTTCGGTGTTCTATACGATCCTGCTGCGCAACATCGTCTATGTAATCGGCGTCGTCAGCCTGCAGTTGCTCGTCGCTCTCGGTATCGCTCTGATCCTTGACAACGACCTTCGCTACCGTCGCATCTGGATGGCGCTTTTGATCGCACCCTTCGCGATCAGCCCGGTCGTCGGCGTCGTCATCTGGAAAAACCTGCTCGATCCGTCCTACGGCCTGGTCAATTACGTGATCTCGTCTCTCGGACTGCCGCCGGTTCCGTGGATGTCCACGCCGCTAACATCGATGATCGCAGTCGTTATCGTGGCCGTCTGGCGCGGCTTCCCTTTCATCGCGATCATCCTGTTTGCGGCACTGAGAGGCATTCCCGATGAGGTTAAGGAAGCCGCCCGAATGGACGGCGCGAATTCGTTCCAGGTGTTCTGGTACGTCAAGCTCCCCTTCATCATGCCGGCGCTGTCGATCATGGCGCTGTTCGAGACCATTTTCGCCGTGCGTGAGTTCGACACCATACAGACCATGACGGGCGGCGGACCCGGCACCTCAACCTCGCTGCTGTCGCATTATCTCTACCGCACGGCATTCGGAACGTTTCGGTTCGGAATGGGTGCGTCCGTCGGCTGGGTGATGCTCGCACTGACCATGGCGATGGCCGCATTGATCATCTGGCGCGCCTATCGCGATATGTTTCCCAAAAGCAAGGCCTGAGCAATGAACGGAAATCCGACCGGTCGAATCCTGGTCTTCGCGCTTCTTTGCGTCGCAGTCGTCTGGGCGTTCTTTCCGATCGTCTTCATGATCAGCAGCTCGTTCAAGCCTGGGGAACTGATCTGGTCTTATCCGCCGACACTGGTGGCTGAGCCGACAGTGAGCAATTATCAGAACATCGCCACCTTGTTTCCGCGGTTCTGGCGCAGCCTGTTCAACAGTTTCATCGTCACCGTTCTGACGACGGTTCTGACGCTGGTGATGGCGGTTGCTGCCGCTTTCGTCTTTTCCCGGTTGCGTCAACCCTGGTTGAAGGTGCCCGCATTCCTGATGATCTTCGTGAGAATGTTTCCGTCGATCATCGTCGTCATTCCGCTGTACCCCGTCTTCAACGCGCTGGGGTGGCTGGATACGATCACGCCCCTCGTTCTGTGCGGCGCGGCATTCGCGGTGAGCATGGCGACCTTGCTCATCAAGACCTTCGTCGACGATATCCCGATCGAACTGGAGGAAGCAGCGATGATGGACGGCTGCTCCCGCGTCGGCGCCTTCATGCGAATCACCCTGCCTCTCCTGACGCCTGCAATCGCCGCTGTGTCGCTCGTCGTGGCGATCGGCTCCTGGAACGAATATCTTTTTCCTCTCGTGTTCACCTCGAACGATGCTCGCACGGCGCCGGTCATCATCGCGATCGCGATGAGCAACGAGGACGGCGTCGCGTGGGGCGGCGTCATGGCGATGGCATCAATCTATCTCGCGCCACCGCTGCTGCTGGTGCTTCTGCTGCACAAGCAGATCACGAACGTGATGACGATGGGCGCCGTGAAAGGCTGAGCGGCGCGGCCTTGTTGCCGATCCGAAACCGATCGGGCCAGTCCGGCGATTGCCTGACGCACTCGCGCGAATTCGACATTCAACGACCGGTGTGGCGGCGCCGACGCTCTCCATCGGCGTCTTCTACGGTCTACGGATCGGGTGCGAGCACGTTCGGCAATTGCATCGGCATGGTGATTTCGAAGCCGGCGCCGGCGCCGGGCGTCTGCAGCAGGCGGATGGTCCCGCCGTGAGAGCCCAGCATGGCGCGGACGATACCGAGACCCATGCCGGTGCCGCCCTCTTCGCGGCGGGTGGAGAAGAACGGCTGAAAGACCCGTTCGCGGTTTGCCTCGGAAATACCGCGGCCATTGTCACGGAGGAGAATGACGGCTGTCCGGACGTCTGGCGACACGGTGAATTCCAAGGCCGTAGCGCCGTGCTGAACGGCATTTTCGGCGAGATTGGCAAAGACGATACCGGCCGCCTCCTGGGAAAGAGCAACCGATATTTCCGTATCGCCGCTCGCCGAAATACCGAGCGCGGGAAATCGCAGGCGCAGTGACGATAGGATGTCGGTGACGCTGCTGTTGCCCTCCGCCACCGGCGTCTCCGCCTGCGCAAGATCCCTCAGACGCTGCAGCAAGGCATCGAGCCGCAGCGCGTCGGCAACGATGTTGTCGAGGAAGTGCAAACGCTCCGCCTTCGTCATCGGCCTCTCGCCATCGTCGTCACGCAAAAGCTCTGCCGCGCCCCGAATGGCCGTCAGCGGCGACTTCAGTTCGTGGGAGACATGGGCGGCAAAGGAGCGGACATATTCGGTGCGATCGACCAGTTTCCCGGCAAGATCGAGGAAGCTTTGCGACAATACCGCGATCTCGCGGGTTCCATGGCTTTCAAGCGGCCGGATCGCCGCCTTGCCGCCACGGGCGATTTCTGCCGCGCGGGCGATCAGGGCGTCGATAGGGCCGGTGATGGTGCGGGTCAGCACATAGGCAACGCCGAGCGTCAAGAGGAAGACGATGCCGAGGGCGCCGATCTCGGCCGGCGCCATCCGGCTTGAATTTGCCTCGACGGCGCGAAACCAGACGACGATCAGGACCGGCAGCGCCATGACGGTCAAAAGCACGGCATAGACGATCAGCGCCAGCGCCGGCCGCCACTTCGGCCGGACTTTCGGTGCCGGCATCAGCTCTTCCTCCCGATATCGCCGCCGAGTTTGAAGCCGACGCCGTGAACGGTTGCGATGATTCCGGAACCGCCGGCGGTGGAGAATTTGGCTCTGATGTTGCGGATATGGCTGTCGATCGTCCGGTCTGAAACATAGGTATTCGGGCCATAGGCCGCTTCCATCAGCTGTTCGCGGCTAAAGACCATATCCCGATGTGACAGCAGCGCCTCCAGGATGGCGAATTCGAGCGCCGTCGTCGTGACAGCGCTGTCGCCAAACGTGACCGTTCTGCCGCGGCGATCCAGGCTGAGTTCGCCGGCAACGAGAGTGGCGCGGCGTTTGTCGAGCCCCGTTTCATTGCCGCTGCGCTTCAGGATCGCCTTGACCCTCGCGACGAGTTCGCGCGGGCTGAACGGTTTGGTGACATAGTCGTCCCCGCCGATTTCAAAACCCAGCACTCTGTCGATCTCCTCGTCGCGCGCGGAAAGAAACAGGATCGGCAAGCCGGAACTCTTGCGGATCTGGCGGCAGACCTCCAGACCATCCATATCGGGCATGCCGATATCGAGAATGATCAGATCGATGTTGCCGCGCCGAAAGGCCGCTATCGCCTCGGCGCCGTTGCGGGCTGCCGTCGATGTCAGGCTGGCGCGCTCAAGGGCAAAGCAGATCACATCGCGGATGTGAGGTTCGTCGTCGACGACGAGAATGCGCTGCGCCATTGTCGGTCCTGCGTTGGTTTGTCGTGCCTGTTGTTATCGTTCTCGTTCTATCTTGCAATGGCTGCGGGAGACAGAAGATAGGCCTCCAGTCGCCAAGAACGAAAACTCCAGCTCCGCCAGTCGCGCGGGCGATGCTCGAATTGCCAGACGAGCGAGCCCCGGATGAGCTGCGCTTCGCTGATCTTGTCGGTCCTGTATTCCGGTAGCGCGCTGATATGGAGATCAAGGGCCGGAATGGCGGACGGGCCGAGCGTGGAAAGATAGTAGATATCCAGCGGCGGGCCTTCGTGGCTGCTCTCCTGGCTGTGGGCGACGTTGAAGCGGGCAATGACATCGGGAAAATCGACGAACGCACTGACGTAGAGAACCGAGATCAGAGAAACGAGGTTGGCGGCGATCAGCCATTCGTTGGATCGATTGAGCAGAATGCGCAGCAGGATCAGGACAAGGCCGATGGCAACGAGGCCCATCCAGATACCCGCGGCGATACGCAGTTCCGTCAGCGAGTAGGCCCCGACGTAAAGATCGAGCCGCAAGATCGACGACAGGCAGAGAAGAATGTTCTGACCGATCCACGCGTGGACGAGGCCGCGGATCAGCGGGCTATGATCGCCGGGACCGCCGCGCCGCATGGCGAGAAGGACGAAACCGGCGGCAAGCAGCGCCGTCGCGATCAGCGGATAGGCGCCGCGATGAGCATATTCGGCATGACTCATGTGATCGGGCAGATCCGCACCGCCCCAGAGATAGACGAGATCGAGAAGCGTCTGCACCGCAAAGACCGCATTGAACAGGGCGAGCGAGCGCAGCAGCGAGGCATGGCCGAGCGGCGCATTTCTGGCAGGCACGATCATGAAGGCCCTTTCGGCCCGCAACCGCGCAGCGCGACGCTTCAGCCGCGGCCGCAGCAATGCCCAGACCGCAACGGCGATGATGATCCAGAAGCCGATCCGCCAAAGATCGAGAAACTGCAAGAGAACGGCAAAACGAATGCTGCGCAGCGCGATCTCGATCAGCGGGTTTGCCGCGGCAAAGAGAGACACGAAGACCGCCGCGAGAACAAGCGGCATGAGCCAAAGGCCGACACTTTGGCGGAAGCCGACAAAGGAGAAATGTTTGGCCGGCGTCGCCAGATATTTCCTGCAATCCGCCGCAAGCCGCAGGGGAATGACAAGGGCAAAGCGAAAAAACACCAGGGGCAGGCCGGTGAGGCGACGGGGCACGAGCCCGGCGCTGACCAAAGCAACCGCCATCAGCGCGCCGAAACAAAGGGCAAGGCCCGTCAACGAGGGCGCCTCCAGCAAGGGCGCCGAAGCCAGGAACAAAAAAATCAGCAGGAAAGCCGCCGTCAAAGGCGATGGCTTCTTCCGAGCCGAGAGCAGAATGGCGACACAGACGGCGAAGCCAAAGAGAAAAAGATTGATCCCAGGGGCGGAGCCGAAGATCAGAAAATCGGCAAGCGCGACAAGCGCCAGCAGGGCGGCAATCCGGCCGCGGCCACGTTTGATGGGCATCGGCTCCGTCAGGGTATCGGTTGTGTCCATTGCTGCTCCTCTCGCAGATGCGGCTTTTCGATCAGGATGAGCCTGTAAACCGGGTTCACCACGGCGGGCGTGCCTGGACGCCCGCTTGACGCGGCCAGCCACCATCCGTCATTGCGCAGGCTATCCGGTAAGGCGGGTGGGGTGCCGCAGGGCGGGATGTCGTTCTTGCTCATGGCGGGAAGATGCCGCGCCGGATTGCAGATTTTGTGCAGAGAGTGAGCAGCAATTCAGGAAAATCGGCCTGGTCGGCCAGGCCTTGAAGAGTGCTCTGCAGGTCAATCGGCGATGAAAGTGGTATTGGATTTATGATGGCCGGGGATCAGCGAGCCGCCTTGGCCATCGGGGGGGCCTGACAGGCAGCATCAATAATATCGACATGATCCATCTGGGCACCTCGTCTTCACGACGACGGTTCCGCCAATTGCAACGATCGCGACATTTGGGTCCCCGCAGACAGTCCACGGAGAGGCAAGACAGCGGGCGTCGCGCGATCACGTGACGTCTTGCGCTGTCTTGTTCACCGAGCCAATTGCCGGGATTTGTCAGAAGATCGTAGAAGAATGAGAGGGAAGCCTCATCGGAATCTTGGGGCACGCTTGGCATTGTGCAGCAGTTCGCAGGCGGTCGCGAACGGCCCGAAAAGTTTAAGCAACCGCGCTTGTTGCTCGGCATCTATACGGTGACGAGCGCAGAACTCGGTCACGGACCAGACTTTGGTCAGATCGTCTGTTTCGATTTGGCTGGGTTCGATGTGTTCGGTCAACGGCGTATCCTCCGAACATCGAGACTAGCGCTCCCCGGCGTTTATAAGAACTAGCTAAAAAGAATTATTCGCGGATTCAAGCGAATGTGATCGGATCTCAGGCCTCCCGTCAAACAAGCGAACAGACGAAAACGCCCGCCGATTGCGCGGCGGGCGTCGTGTCTCACTGATCTAATGCGCTTGATCAAGAAATATGGGTAGCGTCAAAAGCCGTGCCGGTGATGTTGAGCGTCACCTTGGCAGTATCGGTGTGGCCTTCGCCATCGGAGATCTTGTAGTAGCGAAGAACTTCAGTGTAGGTCTGACCGTCGGTCAGATCGGTGTTCAGATCATAGGTGAACGAGCCGTCCGACTTGACGTGGAACGTGCCGTAAGTGCCGGCGACGTCGGTAACGGCGTCGGTGTTGCCGTCTACCTTCGTGGTCAGGAACTGACGGAGGAACATCTTGCCGTTGTCGCCGGCAATGTCGTTGTCCAGAACGTTGCCTGCGATGGCGCTGCCTTCGGTGAAGTGGAAGGTATCGTCGACCGCGACCGGCTTGACCTGGGTGACGCCCTGAATGTTCAGCGTGAAGACGCCGACGTCGGTGTGACCGCTACCGTCGGAGATCTTGTAGGAGACCCTCTCCTGGTACGATTCGCCGTTGGCAAAACCGATCTTGGCAGCGTCGCTCAGGACATAGGTGTAGCTGCCGTCCGGCTTGACGAAGAACGTGCCGTAATCGCCATGGATCTCAGTGACCTGGCTGTTGCCTTGCTTGGCGCCGACAGTCTCGCCGTCGAAGGCGCGCAGGTACAGGTGGCCGTTATCGGAGGAATCGTTGGAAAGCAAATTTCCGGAAATAACATCAGTTTCAAGGAATGTTGCACTATCATCAGTTGCGTGTATCGGCGAAGCCATTGCTCTCTCTCCAAATTGTTTATCAACGGGTCATTTCGACCTCAGCGAGCGGCTCCTTTAACAACCTATTAATACTATAAGTCAATGGCCTATTTAACAGAAGGTTAATTTGGTTGTTGATCTCCGCGTTGCTTCCCTTGCTGCGGAATAATGTCACATTTGAGTCAAACCTTAGAAAAATCGGCTCAAATTACACCCGGATAACTTGAATAAAATCGGATCAAGTATATCTCAAGGCGATTGAGGATGCCGACGCCTGTTATCTCGGGCATCCGTCACAATCACGCTTCTCAAGACCTATTTTGGGTTTGTTCCCGTTCCAAGCGGAGATCGGGGTTGTTGCGCCGCTTTGAACGAGACACTTGTGCATCGGCGTGCCCTTAGAGGCAACGCGATGGGGAACCCCGCAAACAAAGGCCCGGGCGATCAGTCGGCAGCACAAGGCTGCACGCAGGAAGATACAGCGTGAAGGCCTGTTCGCTGGGCCAACACGAGTAGCATCACCCATCCCGACCGGCCTTCCCGCGTTTCGGCGGTTTCATTCCCTCGAAAGGACAGACCATGGACGAACTCAACAGCCTCACTGTTTCGGAAGAACGCCTTGACGATTGCCGCGATGTCGTGGAGCCGGATCTTGAGGATCTGATCCAGCGCGCATTGACCTCAGGCTTTTCCCGCGAGGAAATCCTCATTGCCGTCAGCGAACTTGTCGCCGAGGACTTCGCAATGATCATGGAAACCCCAAGCGTGCATTGAGGAACGAGCACAAGAAGATCAGGAAATTCCGACGACGATATCGAGGCCGACTCTCACCTTGCTCAAGCCTGCCGAGCCGGCCCCTTGATGAAATCGATGAATGCCCGGAGCGGGGCCGGCACCAGACGCCGTCCGGGATAATAGAGGAACGGCCCGGAGAAACGCTGCCACCAGGGTTCGAGGATCGGCTCGAGCACGCCGCTGTCGAGATACGGGCGCAGCCAATCCTCGAAAACGCAGATGATCCCTGTGCCCGCTATTGCTGCGTCGACGGTAAGATCGGTCGCCCCGCCGACCCTGACGATCAGTGGTCCTGAAGTTTCGACCCGCACCACCTCGCCATCCCGTTCGTATTCCCATGGTGTCGTCAGCGCGCCGCTGGCAAAGCGGCCCAGCAGGCAGGCGTGATCGAGGAGTTCGCTCGGATGTTGCGGGCGGCCGTGGCGGTCGAGATACTCGGGGGAGGCTGCGGTGGCAAAACGCTGGACACGCGGCCCGATCGGCACGGCGATCATATCCTGCTCCAGCCGCTCGTCGTAGCGGATGCCGGCGTCGCAGCCGGCGGCAAGCACGTCGACGAAACTCTCCTCGGCAATCACCTCGAGGCGAATGTCGGGATAGGCGGCGAGGAACGGCGGAACGATGGAAGGCAGCACCAGCCGCGCCGCGCTGACCGGCACGTTGAGCCGCAACGCGCCGGCCGGCCTGTCGCGAAATCCATTGACGACGTCCAGCGCCGCCTCCACCTCGGTCAAAGCCGGGCCGAGCCGCTCCAGCAGGCCCTTGCCCGCTTCGGTCGGGACGACGCTGCGTGTGGTGCGGTTGAGCAGCCTGACACCGAGCGTAGCTTCGAGGCGACGCACCGCTTCGCTGAGAAAGGAGGCGCTGTTGCCGCTGACACGCGCGCCCTCGCGAAAACCGCCGGCCCGCGCCACGGCAACAAAGGCGTTGAGATCTCCCAGATCTGTTTTCACTGTTCGCCACTCCGCACGGCCCGTGCGGATTATACCCGATTATCATACGCGCCAACAACGCCTATCTTGGTGTCAGCTCTTGAAAGGAGTGAGATCATGCCCACCATCGATCAGTCCGGAAATTTCAAACTCGGCGACCGCAGCGTGAAGCGGCTCGGCTACGGTGCCATGCAGCTTGCCGGCCCCGGCGTATTCGGTCCGCCCAAAGACCATGGCGCGGCCCTGGCCGTGCTGCGCGAGGCAGTTGCATCAGGCGTCAACCACATCGACACCAGCGATTTCTATGGTCCGCACGTCACCAACCGGATCATCCGCGGAGCGCTCCACCCCTATCGCGACGATCTCGTCATCGTCACCAAGATCGGTGCACGGCGCGGCACGGACGGATCCTGGATTCCGGCCTTCTCGCCTGAAGAACTGACGGCGGCCGTCCACGACAACCTTCGCAATCTCGGCCTGGATGTGCTCGATGTCGTCAACTTCAGGATCGCCTTCGACCTGCATGGCCCTGCCGAAGGGTCGATAGAAGCGCCTCTGTCCGTGCTTGCCGATCTCCAGCGGCGGGGCCTTGTACGTCACGTGGGTTTGAGCAATGCCACATCTAAGCAGATCGCCGAAGGGCGCGGGATCACCGAGATCGTCTGCGTACAGAACCAGTATAATCTGGCGCATCGGGCCGACGATCGCCTGATCGACGCGCTTGCGCGCGACGGCACCGCCTATGTGCCCTTCTTCCCGCTCGGCGGTTTCACCCCGCTGCAGTCTTCCACCCTGTCCGACGTCGCCGCACGCCTTGATGCGACGCCCATGCAAGTGGCGCTTGCCTGGCTGCTGCGTCGGGCGCCCAACATCCTGCTGATCCCCGGCACCTCGTCCATCGGCCATCTCAGGGAGAACCTCGCCGCCGCCGAGCTGGTCCTGCCGGACGAGGCTGTCGAGGAGTTGAACCATATGGCCGGCATCGCCACCTGAGGGCAGGCGAACCGGCGGCGATTCAACCGCAACGCCACGGCCTCACTTAGCGTTTCCGCGCCATGTGGGGCCGTGGTCTTCAGCTATGATATCCTGGTGGGCCATTGCTTCAATAACGCTCCGGTACGCACATTTCAGGGGGCACCGGCGCCCGGGTATAGTCGGCGTGGCGGATGCGGTCCGGCAGCTGGATTTCGGGCTTCGGAACATCCTCGTAAGGAATCTGCTCGAGGAGATGCGCGATGCAGTTGAGCCGCGCCCGCTTCTTGTCCACCGCCTGCACCACCCACCAAGGCGCTTCCTTGGTGTGCGTGCGCGCCAGCATTTCTTCCTTGGCCTTGGTGTATTCCTCCCAATGGACACGGCTTTCCATATCCATCGGTGAAAGCTTCCACTGCTTCAGCGGATCGTGGATGCGCATCTTGAAGCGGAATTCCTGCTCCTCGTCGGTGATCGAAAACCAGTATTTGATCAGCACGATCCCGGAACGGACCAGCATACGTTCGAATTCAGGCACTGAGCGGAAGAATTCGTCGAGTTCTTCCGGGGTGCAGAAACCCATCACCCGCTCGACGCCGGCGCGGTTATACCAGCTGCGGTCGAAGAGCACCATTTCGCCGGCCGTGGGAAGATGCGGGACGTAACGCTGGAAATACCATTGATGGCGCTCCCGCTCGGTCGGGGCGGGCAGTGCGACTGTCCGGCAGACGCGCGGATTGAGCCTCTGGGTCACGCGCTTGATCGCCCCACCTTTGCCGGCCGAATCCCGGCCTTCGAACAGCACCACCACCTTCAGCTTCTTATGCTGAACCCAATCCTGCAGGCGCACCAGTTCGTGCTGCAGCTGGAAGAGTTCCCGGAAGTAGATCTTTCGCTCGAGCGTCTGCTCGGCCGGTTCCGACATCCCTTCGGCGACCAGGTCGTCCAGCCGATCCTCCTCCATCTGCATTTCCAGCTCTTCATCGAAGCTGTCGGCGATTTCGGCCTTTATACGGTCGAGCTGGTCCTGATGTGATTGCGACATGGCCTTTTTCCTTCTGCTTCTTTTGACAGGAGCATGTCAGTGCGAAGTTTGTGTGACGGTTTGGCCAACCGAGAGCTGGATCCCGATTGGGCTTTAACGCGCCGGCCTGCTGGGAGAGCGGCTTGCGTCACTCCAATCTCTTGATAAGCTTCAACCAGGGCATGAAGCACTGGTATTTGCAAGCAAAGAGGGAGCAGGCAAGTGGGGTTCGGATGGCGATCGTAACGCTGGATCATTTCGCGCGCTGTGTCGGGGAAGGCTTCGAAGTCGATATGGGGACAGGGCTCCTTGTTTTTACGCTGACCGAGGCACGGCCCTTGCCCGAGCGGGGCTTTGCGGAGATGGTGAGAGCGCCGTTTTCACTGCTGTTCCGCAGCGCGTCAAAGGTGCTGTTGCCACAACAGATTTACAGGCTGCGCAACGCCACACTTGGGATTCTCGATATTTTCCTTGTACCGGTCGCCAGGGATAAAGACGGGATCATCTATCAGGCCATCTTCAATTAACGCCTGACGGCTCATCCGCCGTTTCTGGCAGGAGCCGGTGCGAGCGCCATTCCATACGAGCGTGGGTAACGGTCGTTTCAACGACCATGAAGCCCAAGGCCATATAAAGGTCGTATGCGCGCCTGTTGTTTCGATCGACATGCAATACGATTCCCGGGATTCCCCCTATCGCTGCCGCATGTTGAATGGCTTTCAGTGTCCCGGAGCCGAAGCCCAGATTACGCCATTCGGGGAGGAAGCCGATATCGACAATATGCCAGATATCAGCGTCGCAATCGATGTAGAGGCGGCCGATGGCGGTGCCGTCCTTCTCGATGATCAGGAAGTCCGTTTGCGGGAATGCGGCGACGTAGTAGCAATGTTGAAAATCAAATTGCTGATCGAGGAATGCCTGCTTGTCTTCTTGCGACCACGGGATCCGAGCCAGTTCATCCCTCCGGAACGAATGGTAAAGCTGACGGAGAAAGGGGAGATCGTCCGGCTTTGCCGGACGCAGGATGCAGGCCGGAACACAAAGCCGATAACGGATCGTTCGCGCAGGAAACTCTAGTAGCGGGCCGATCATCAATCGAAGGATGGATAAACGCCGACCAGCGCGATGCAGAAGTTGACGGCAAGAAAAGGCTGACGGTTTTCATGCGGCTGGCTCCCGCCTGCAATGCCGATGACGTTCGGGGCAAACTGGGTATTCGGCTGGGCATCGGGAAGAAACGGACTGCTCGAATTCGGCAGGCTCAGGGCATTGCCTTCACTGGGCGAGGCGGCGCGCTTGGACGCATCGCCTTGATTGTAGATGGTCAAGGAATGCGTGTGTGCCGGCATCTCCGCCTGCGTCAGCGTTATGTCGTTGCTGCCAAAGCTGCTGCCGATGATGCGTGGCGTCAAACCTACGCCTTGACCTTGGTTGCAGCCTGCCCGGTTGGCAAAGTTGGGCAACTGGAACGTGCTCTTGCCATTGCCGCCATATTGGGTGCCGAGCAGGGAAAAAAGTTCGGAATTCTGCTGGATGAGGAGCAATGCACCGTTGCACGATGCCCAGCCGCGGGGAGCAAAATCGAAACCGAACAGTTGGATCTCGCCGAGATAAGGTTGTGTCATGGCAATGTCCTTGATGGATGAAGCGGGCTCATCGGGATGAGGGAAAGATACCGGCCCATGCGATGCAATACTGCACCGTCAACGTCGGCATCGTATTGTCATGCATGACCGTCGATCCGGTTGCCTGTATTGCCGCCTGTGATGCCGTGATCGGAGTGGCGCCGCTGATATCGGTGGCATACATCGTGTCGCCGCTCAGCGCGGCGAGTTCGGACGAGCTTACCAATGTCGTTTCCGCGAGGCCGGTGGTGGCAAGATACGGATGCGTGTGTGATGGCATTTGTGTAGGCAGAAGCGTGACGTTCTCGCTACCGGCGAATTGACCGATCACATAGGTCGACAAGTTCGGCCCGCTGCCCTGATGCACCGGTACGCGCCCGCAAAGATTGGGGGTCGCAAACGTTGTCTCTCCATCGCCGCCATACGTCGTCCCGATAAGCGTGAACAGGTACTCATATTCGGAAATGGGTTGTAAGGAATTGTTGCAGGGCAACCACCCGCTGGGCACTCGGGAAAAGCCAAATAACCGGATTTCTCCGACGAAGGGAGTGCTCATGATTGATCCTCCAAGCAATGGGTTGACAAGCGCTGTTCAATTGGAGGACGGAAAAATCCCCGACAGCGCAATGCAAAAGCTGATCACGTCATAGGGCTGCCTATTCTCATGAGGCTGGCCATTACCGGCGGGCATCACAGTCTGGCTCGACAGCATGACCTGATCACCACCGGAAGCGCCGTAAATTTCCGCGCTGTTGGTTCCGTAGAGCGCATCGCTCGGATTTCGCACGGTGCCGCTGCTCGTGGTTCCTGTCGCCAGGTGAATGTGCTGAGGCAATTGTTGCTGCAGCAAAGTCACACTTTCGACGCCGCCGGTTGCGCCAATCCCATAGGGCGAAGGCTGCCATGTGGGATCGTAGGATGATCCAAATCCCACCGGCGTACGGCTCTGCATATTGGGCAAGGCGAATGTCGTCTGCCCATCACCACCGTAATGCGTGCCCAAGAGTGAGAACAAGGCCTGGTTCTGGTTCATGCTCAGGAGCTGGCCGTCGCACAGGGCAAAGCCTCTGGGCGCGAACGGAAACCCTGTGAGCATGATCTGGCCGAGAAAGAATTCCGACATACCCATACCCCCGAATATACCAACGATATTGAAGAGCATCTTCACTCAATCAATGCGTTAAATGCAATAGCAATTTGCTATCTTAAGTGTAGTAAATTGAGGCAGCTTCTAAAACTTCCTTGACGCAGCGACTCTGGCGCCAACGGATTGCTCCCCGTCGCCCTCGACGTCGAAGAGCAGACTTGTGTCGAGCATCCAGAAGTTTACGGTCTGCATCGTCAGCCCGGCGGTAAGAGAAGCGAAGGCACCTGACCCGTCCAGTCCGGAGAAGCCGCCGGTAAGGCCGAGCTTCGGAGTGAGCTTCGCTCCGCTCTCCAGCAGGAAGGACCGGGCGATTTCGGCACCCAGGCTGACCCGGAACTGGTCGTCGTTGAAGCCGTCGATGATGATGGCATCGCCGGAACTGTTCTTGACGGTATAATCGTCGACCTTTTCCGAGAAGTAGATCGCCCGCAGTTTTGGCGCGATCGTGGTTTCATCGTCGAGATTCCACAATCCTTCGATTGACGTATCGGCCATCCACCGCGTCGTCTCGAAATCACCGTCCCAGAACTCTGTGTCGATGGCGTTGCTGGAACCGCCATAGCGCAGGCTACCGTTCCAGAATACGCCCCTGCCGATTTCCAGCGAGGCATAGGGTCCCGCAAGCCAGCCATTGCCCGTCAGCTCGGCATCCTGATCGGTCGGATCGGTCATGCGGTCATAGTGGAAGGACAGCCCGATCAACGCCTTGTCGGAGAGCAGATAATCCGCTCCCATATTGATCATGGCAAAGCCGCCCCACTTGCCGGCGCCGTCGTCCCTATTCCTGTCGTCATGGGCCAGGAAGGCGCCGTCGATCCAGACGTTGAAGGGTGCCGAGGCCGCATCCGCATCACCACCGGCTGCGCGAATCTGCGACAGGCTGGTGGCGAAGCCGAACGTCATCCCTTCTTCGGAAGGCATCATGCGCGCGGTGATCGGATCGGTCGCCTCCTGCATCTGCCGGCGCTGCAGGAGTCCCGGAACCTTGATCGTGTTGGCGATCATGTTCTGTCGGGATTGCACGAAGTCATGCACGAGCTTGTCGATATCCTCGGCCACCTTGCCGGCGTCATAGCTGACATTATAGGTGACCGTGGCTGTATTGGAGGTTCCGAGTGCGCTGACGAGCCTGTAGCCGACGCGGACCTGACCGGAATAGGCTGGGTTCAGCGTAAGGTGCAGATACCAGCCGGCCGGGGTCGCCGGACCGGCCTGGGCCAGCTGACCCCGGATGATCGTCGCGGTGGCCGCATTGGCGGGCTCTACGAATGCGAGGGCCGCAGCGGTGAACGGACCGCCGGTTGCGCCGCGATTGAGGTAGACGTCGGGAGGCGTCGAACCGGCCGGCACGTCGACGACCATGTCCTGGACAGTGACGGTGCGGGTCTTCACCTTCAGCGTATAGGAGGCTGTTCCAGTTGCGCCGTTGCCGTCGCGGACCTCGATCGTGAAGCTGTAATCGCCTTCCGTGCCGGTCGCCAGCGGGCCGGTTAGCTGTCCGGTCGAGATGTTGAGAACCAGCCCGTTCGGCAAACTGCCGGAGGCTAGACTGTAGATCTTCGTGCCGACCCCGCCGGTCGCCGAGATCTGCTGGCTATAGGCTTCGCCCGCCATGGCTTCGGGCAGCGCACCATCGGCCGGCGAGAAGACAAAACTCGTGGGCACTGGAATTGCGATCGTATAGGCGGCCGACGTGGCAGCGCTGTTGGCATCGGTGGCCGTGATGGAGAAACCATAATTGCCTGGCGTCGTCGGCGTGCCGGTGATCGCCCCCGTCGACGGATTGAGCGTCAGCCCAGCCGGCAGCGAGCCGGTAATGCCGTAGCTGTAAGGACTGGTGCCACCCGAAGCGGTGACTGTCTGGCTGTAGGCGGTGCCGACTGCACCATTCGGCAGGGCGCCGCTCGGCGGCGAGAATGCCAACGTCGGCGGACTGACGGTGATGGTGACCGTTGCCGGCGCCGAGGTACCGGAGCCATTGGTTGCGGTATAGGTGAAGCTGTCGGATCCGCTGTAGCCTGACGTCGGCGTATAGGTGATGGACGTTCCCGATGCGATCGCCGTGCCATTAACGGCTCCGGTCGCGATCGCAACCGAGCTCGCCGCTCCGCCCGTGACGTTGAGCGTGATGGGATTGTTCGACGAGTTGGCGGCAATGGTTGCCGTAACGCCACCCGCGACCGGAGGCTGGATGTTGGTTGTCAGGGTATAGGCCCTGGAGCCGGTAAAGGGTCCCGTGCCGCTCGAACTGTCCGTCGCGGTGATCGTGATATTGAATGTGCCCGATACCGTCGGAGTGCCGGAGAGAACACCACCCGATGACAGGGTCAGGCCGGACGGAAGCGTGCCTGCCGTCACCGTATAGCTGTAGGGGCTTGTTCCGCCCGAGGCGGTGATGGTCTGGCTATAGGCGGTTCCGGTCGTCGCGGCCGGCAAAGAGGAAGGGTTGATCGCGATCGTCGGTGCGGCAACGGTTATGCTGTAGGGCCTCGAACTGGTGAACGGTCCAACCCCCGTCGAGCTGTCGGTCACGCTGATAGTGAAGTTGAATGTACCTCCCGCCGTCGGTGTACCGGCGAGCGCGCCCGTCGCGGCCGACAGGCTCAAACCGGGCGGAAGAGCGCCGGCGGTGATCGCATAGGAGTAGGGGGCCGTGCCGCCGGAGGCCGTGACGATCTGGCCATAGGCCGTCCCGGTTGCGCCGGATGGCAATGTCGCTGGGCTGAGCGAGATCGTCGGCGAACTGACGGTTATCGTTACCGTTGCCGGTGCGGAAGTACCGCCGGCATTGGTCGCGGTATAGGTGAAACTGTCCGGACCGGCATAGCTTGCCGTCGGCGTATAGGTGATCGACGTGCCGCTTGCCGAGGCTGTGCCGTGAGCCGCCTGCGTGCCGACAGCCACCGATGTGGCCGCTCCCCCCGACAGATTCAACGTAATCGGATTCGAACTGCTTCCATGGCTGACTGTTGCACTGGCCGGCCCGGCAACCGGTGGCGCCACACTTGCCGCAATCGCAATATTGATCGTGAAAGGATTGGCGCTGGCATCGACCAGGATGAAGTTGTCGCTGGTGGCTCCGTCGCCATTGTTTGTGTATGTAAACGTCCCCGCGGCGGCGTTGTAGTTCGTTATCGAGCCATGCTGCGGAGCGGTTGCGCTTGGGTCGTTGAGGGGGTTGAGGCCAACGGGATCGCACTGGGTACCGATGTTGACATCAATCGACCCGCCAGCGGCCATTGGACTTGTCGATGGCGTCGTGTTCGCATCAGGGAAGTTGAAGACGGTACAAGCAGCATAAGCCACACCCGGGCTTGCCAGCGATAAACCAGCACAGATCAAAGTAACGAGCAGCGCTATCTTCAACAGTAGCCTGCAAGCGAGCGTGCCGGCAGCGATTGATCTCCTATCTGTTTTAAAGGCCTGCCCCGCCTTCCGCATCCTGTAGCGCGGCCGGCCTCTGATCAGGTCGTTTTGTGAGATGCCGCTCACGTTCCCAGGCGAGGATTCTCTTCCGGAAAGTCCGATGTCCAGCTGTTCGCCACTTGTCATTTGCCCAACCCGAAGACCGAGCGCACTCCACTGCAAAAAGCAGGAAGCTGCGCTTGTGCTTGCCCGCCTGCATTGCAGCTGACGCCGACATACGCATTTACAGTAGTAGTGGAAGCATCTTGAAAGGCAATTTTCTGCCGCCGTAAATCATGTGATTTCGGTTGATCAGAAATTATTATTCAATTTCATGTTGTAGATTAGCAACATCGCGGATTGCGTCTGTTCCAACAGGATCCGAGTCCGCCGCAAGGGAGCTGAAGCTTGTGGCAGGCATCGCTCAGATCGGCGGCGGTCAAAACGAAGACGCAGTTGATTTGAGCGGGATGCCGGGCGACGGCTCGTTCCAGAGCCCCCTGCCGGAACCCGGCGCGCCGCACAGCCTATACGGAAAAGTTAACCTGGCATCGCCCGCGCGGGCACCACAAGCGATAATGCATCTACAGCTGCCCCGCCCGGTAGCGGTCGACAAGGTTGCGACAGGCGCGGACCGTCAGCGCCATGACGGTGAGCGTCGTGCCGGCGATGCCGCTGCCGGGGAAGGCGCTGGCGTCGGTGACGATGAGGTTCGGGACATCCCAGACCTGGTTGTAGGGGTTGAGGACCGACGCCTTCGGGCTTTCGCCCATGCGCGCGCCACCGGTTTCATGGATCGCCGCGCCCATGCACATGGTCTTGCGAAACCATGTGCGGAACATGAAGCGGCTGAAGGCGTCGGCTTCGGGGAACGCACCCTTGCCCATCTCCTTGAGGCCGGTCGGCGAGCCGATGAATTCCAGATCGCCGCCAACCTCCTTGATCATGGCGATCAGCGTTTCTTCCTGCCGGCGAAGCAGCGCCTGCTCCTCCTCCCGCATGGTGCAGCGGATATGCGGCACGGGAATGTTCCAGGCATCCCTGCGCCTGACATCGAGCGTAATGCGATTGTCGGCATAGGGCAGCATGCGGCCGAAGCCGAAGAAGGCCAGACGAGCATCGGTGTCTCCGGAGACCGGCGCGCGGCCGACGCTGCCCTGGTAATCGAAATCGCCACGGGCGGCGTCGCCCGCGCCGAAGCGGGGAATGAAGATCCCGCCCGACGGATTGTAGAACGGATCGGTCGGAGCAGATTCATCAGGCGCCCAGCCCTTCGCCTTCGAAAAGGAACCGAAGGCGAGGCAGGGAAGCTGGTCCATGAAATAGCGCCCGAGCGCGCCTGAGCTGTTGCCGAGCCCATCCGGATGTCTTGCCGATGCCGAATTCAGGAGCAGCCGCACGCTCTCGATCGGCGAGGCCGAAAGCACCACCGTTGCGGCGCGCGCCGTCGATACCTCGCCGGTGTTGCGATCGATGAATTCCGCGCCGGTGGCGCGACCGGTTTTGTCGTCGGTGGTGATGCGGCGAACGACGGCATCGTAGCGGACGGTCAGCCGGCCGGTCGCCTTTGCCTGGCGCAGCGGCCGCGGCATGCGGTCGGCATCGGGCGCGATATAGCGCCAGGAGACGACATTGCGTTCCGGCCAGCGGCTTTCCACCGCCTGCTTGAAGATCTGCTCGGCCGGCGTCAGGCTGGCCGGCTTCGCATAGATGCCGTCCGGCAGCGTCGGCACATTGTCCTTGTTGCCGTAGAGCCCGAGATAGCTCTCCACCTCGTCGTAGAAAGGCGTCAGTTCGTCATAGCAGACCGGCCAGTCGACGCCTTTCCCCGTGCGCGAGCGGATCTTGAAATCGTCATCGGTCCAGCGCAGCAGCACCCGGCCGAAACTGTGGAGCCGCCCGCCGCCCTGGCGTCCGCGGATCCACAAGAAGGGCTCACCCTTCGGCGTCGTATAGGGGTTCTTGCGGTCGTTGACGAAGAAGTGGCTGAAACGCTCGGTGAAAAACGCCGCGCGTGCCTGGATCGGCTGCCCCTTGATTGTGGCCCGCGCCCGCTCCCAGATATTGATGCTGCTGGCCGGCGCCTTCTTGCGGGCGGGGTCGAAATCCGCAGGCCCGACGGCAGGGCCGGCCTCAAGCAGCAGCACCGACAGCCCCTGCGCCGTCAGTTCTTTGACCGCGAAGGAACCCGCCGCGCCGGAGCCGATCACCAGCGCATCATAGACGATCTCAGACATGTCTTTTCAAATCCTGTCCTGGAGCAATTCCTCAGGCCGGCGCGAAGCGCGTCGGGAATTGCGGGAAAACAAAGGGACGGCGCCTCACAGCCGCGATCCGTCGGCACCGAAGAGGGAAGCCTTGGCGATATCGAGTCCGGGCGCGACCGCATCGCCGGGCTCGAGGGTGACATCGCCCATCAGCCGGAGCGAGAGGCTCTGGTCCGCCCAGTCGAACCAGATAACGGCGTCCGAACCCATCGGCTCGACCACCGAAACGCGGCCAGGAATGGTAGGAAGGCTGCTTGCAGCACCGTCGAGCACAAGATGCTCCGGGCGAAAGCCGAGCGTCGCCGGCCCTTCAACTGCAACGGCACGGAAGGAATAGCCGGAGAGGTCGATGGTCAGCCCGTTGCTCCGGAAGACCGGCGCCGCGTCGCCGCGCTCGATCCGGCCCTCGATGAAATTCATCGCCGGAGCGCCGATGAAGCCGGCAACGAAGAGATTGGCCGGACGGCGGTAGATCTCGGCCGGCGAGGCGAGCTGCTGGATCACGCCGTCGCGCATGATGGCGATGCGGTCGGCAAGCGTCAGCGCCTCGACCTGGTCGTGGGTGACGTAGATCATCGTGTTGCCGAGGCGCTGATGCAGCTTCTTGATCTCGACACGCAATTCGTTGCGCAGCTTGGCGTCGAGGTTCGACAGCGGCTCGTCGAACAGGAAGACATCGACTTCGCGCACCAGCGCCCGGCCGATGGCAACACGCTGGCGCTGGCCGCCCGACAGTGCGGCAGGGCGCCGGTCAAGCAGCGTGTCGAGGTGGAGAAGGGCGGCGGTGCGGGCAACACGCGCCTCGATCTCCGTCTTCGGCAGGCCGGCGACGCGCAGGCCGAAGGAGAGGTTTTTGCGCACCGACATGCGCGGATAGAGCGCGTAGGACTGGAAGACCATGCCGATGCCGCGGTCCTTCGGCTCCTCCCAGCTGACATTCTTGCCGGAGATCCAGACCTCGCCTGCTGTAATGTCCTGCAGCCCGGCAATGGCGTTCAGCAGCGTGGACTTGCCGCAGCCGGAGGGGCCGAGCAGCACCAGGAATTCGCGCGGCGCGATATCGATCGACATCTTCTCGATCACCGTATGGTCGCCATAGGCGATCTTCAGGTCCTTGACGGAGACGGCAGATTGCATGGAAGCGTTACCCCTTGACTGCGCCGGCGGCGATACCGCGCACGAACCAGCGGCCGGACAGGAAATAAATGGCGAGCGGAACGATGGCGGTCAGGATCGTCGCCGCCATGTTCACGTTGTAGGTGCGCTCGCCCATCGTGGTGTTGACGATATTGTTGAGCTGCACCGTCATCGGCAGGTTGTCGCGCCCGGCAAAGACGAGGCCGAGCAGGAAGTCGTTCCAGATGCCGGTGAACTGCAGCATCGAGACCACCACGACCATCGGCACGGCGATCGGCAGCATGATCTCGAAGAAGATGCGCCAGAAGCCGGCGCCATCGACGCGTGCCGCCTTGCAGAGTTCCTCCGGCACGCTGACGAAATAGTTGCGGAACAGCAGCGTCACCAGCGGCAGGCCGAAGATGACATGGACAAGAATGATGCCGGCCAGCGAATTGTAGAGATCGATATTCGCCATCGCCCGGACCATCGGATAGAGGAAGATCTGGTAGGGGATGAGGCCGCCGGCCATCAGCAGGCCGAACAGCAGGTTTGCCCCGCGTGGCCGCCAGAGCGACAGCGCATAGCCGTTGACGGCGCCTGCGAAAACCGAGAGCGCGACCGCGGGAAGGGTGATCGCCACCGAATTCCAGAAACCGCTGCGAATGCCGACGCAGACGGTTCCCATGCAGGCGCCCGACCAGGCGGTCACCCAGGCGGAGAAATCAAGCGTCGTCGGCAGGGCAAAGATCTGCCCAAGCCGGATTTCGTCCATGGACTTCAGCGAGGTGACGACCATGGTGTAGAGCGGCAGCAGGAAGAACAGAGTTGCGACGACAAGGAAGGCATAGAGGCCGATGCGCCCGGCGGTGATCCGTGCCGGCTTCGGCCCGTTCGGATGAGGCTGGGTCATCACGCCGCCCCCTTTGCTTTGTCACGCATGTGCATCGCATAGCGGAAGGGGGCGACGGCGACGATCACGCCGAGGACAAGCACCGTCGCGCCGGCTGTGGCGAGGCCGAGGTTCTGGCGCCCGAACAGATTGTCCATGATGAATTTTGCCGGCACCTCCGTCGCATTGCCGGGGCCGCCATTGGTCATGGCGACGACGATGTCATAGGTCTTGATCACGCCCATGGCGAGCAGCATGCCGGCGGCGGCGAGCGCCGGCCCGAGCTGTGGCAGGATGATCGAGAGATAGATCCGCCAGACGGGAATGCCATCGATCCGTGCCGCCTTCCATTGCTCGGCCTCGATGCCGCGCATGCCGGCAAGCGCAATGACCATGACCAGCCCCGCGCCCTGCCAGACGCCGGCCAGCACCAGCGCATAGATCGCCATGTCGCGATTGACCACCCAGTCGAGAACGAAGCTGTCCCAGCCGAGCGAGCGCACGCTTGCCTGAATGCCGAGTGTGGGATTGAGCATCCATTGCCAGATCAGCCCGGTCACCACGAAGGACATGGCGTAGGGATAGAGAAAGATGGTCCTGAAGGCGCTTTCGAAACGAATCTTGCGGTCGAGTGCCGCGGCCAGCAGGAAGCCGAGCACCAGGCAGCCCGCGACGTAAAGCACGCCGAAGATCAGCACGTTTTGCAACGATGCCAGCCATTTGGCGGAAGAAAACAGCTTCGAATATTGCGCCAAGCCGACATAGGTCGAGGACGGAAAGAGCGTCGAATTGGTGAATGACAGGCGGATCGACCAGGCCATGGTTCCGATGAAGACCACGACCGCGACGAACCACGTCGGCAGCAGCGCGATGGTGGCGGAAAGATTGGGCTTGCGTTTGATGGACATCGGCCAGCTCGTTGACTTGAAAAGCGAGGCCGCACCGCCGCGTCGAGCGCGGCGGCCGGCAGCCATGGCGTCGACATCAGCCGACGCCACGGGCACGATCCTACTCGAAGATGGCGAAGAAGTTTCCGGCCGCGGCACCCGCATCGTTGGAACCGCCGCTCCAATATTCGTCGACGAAATCGTCGAGCGCGCCGACCTGCTGGGGTGTCAGCACGATCGCCTGGTCCGGTACGATGGCGCCGGCGCTCATCAGTTCGAGACCCTTCTGGGCGCAGACATCAAGCTTCGACTTGTCGACGTCGGAGCGCATCGGAACCGAGCCCTTCTTGAGAGCGAATTCGACCTGGATGGCCGGGTCCATGACGACTTCGGCAAGCAGCTTCTGCGCCTTGTCGGTCGCGGCATTGCCTGTTTTGGGGAACCAGAGGGAGTCGGCGATATAGACCATGCCCTTCGACTCCGGCGCGATCATGCAGCCGTAATCCTTGCCCGGCTCCTTGCCGGCGACGGTGAATTCGCCTTTTGCCCAGTCGCCCATGAACTGCACGCCGGCCTTGGCGGTGATCAGCATGGCGGTCGCGTCGTTCCAGTTGCGGCCGGCGGCACCGGCATCGACATAGCCGCGCAGCTTGCTGAGAATTGCAAGGGTCTTCTTCACGCCGTCGACGGATGCCTGGCTCTTGTCCTTGTCGACATAGATCTTCAGGAAACCGTCGATCCCGACCTGCGAGAGCAGGATCATGTTGAAGACCTTGGTCTGCTGCCAAGGCTGGCCGCCCCAGGCGACCGGAACGATGCCGGCGGCCTTCAGCTTGTCGAGATCGGCGAAGAACTCGTCCCAGGTCTTGGGCTCTTGCGCGATGCCGGCCTTGCCGAAGGCTTCCTTGGAATAGAAGACCCAGCTTTCGCCATGGGCGCCGGTTGGAGCGAGATAGACCTTGCCGTCATAGGAAATGAGATCGTGGATCGATTTCGGCAGGGCATCGGCCCATTTGCCGGCGGCAGCCACATCGTCGATCGGATTGAACAGGCCCTGGCTGACGAAATCGGCGGCGGCAAGGCCAATGACGCCCTGCTTGGCGCCCGGCGCGTCACCCGCAACGATACGGTTCTGGAAGGCGGCATCGGCAGCGCCGAAACCGGCGATCGAGGAATCCTTCCAGACGCCGCCGCGCTTTTCGAACTCGGTCTTGATGACGTTGAGGGCTGCGGCTTCGCCGCCCGACGTCCAAGACGACATGATCTCGATCGTCGGTTTGTCTTCGGCATGCGCCGAGGTCAGGAGACCGGCGAATGCGACGCCGGCAAGAAAAAGCTTCATCATGGTCTTCATAGTTCCACCTCTTGAAAATGCCCTCTTTGCGGGGCGTTTGTCGTCTTCGGAATAAATATCAGCGATAGATCGGCAGGAGCGCCTGCCGGACGAGCGTGAGCCCGTTGGCGATGTCGCGGACGGGATCCGGCGCGGCATCGAGTTCGAGGATCGCCCAGCCTTCATAGGCGCGGTCGCGCAGCAGCCGGATCCAGGCCGGCCAGTCGACGCGCCCGAGGCCGAAGCCGCAGAAATAGGGCTGGTGGCGTTCATGAATGTGCCTGTCGATCGGCGTGTCGGCGGGCATCGGGCCGATCGCATCCTTCCAGTGGGCGATGATCATGCGCTCGTGATGGCGATCGACGAGCTGGACGGGATCGGAACCGGCAACGATGATATGGGCGGTGTCCGGGCACATATGCACATAGGCCGGGTCGGTCAAAAGCATCATCAGATCGACGTCGCGGGCGGCGGCAAAGATCGAATGCGCCTCGGTGTGCAGCGCCAGCCGCACGCCCTTGGCATAAAGCGTCGCGCCGAGCCGGTTGAGGAAATCGGCGATCACCTTGGCACGGTCGAAATCATGGAACCGTACCGGCTGGGCGCCGAGCGTCTGGCGGAGCGGCGCGCCGATCACCATGATGTCGCTGCCGCAGGCGTTCAGGAAGTCGGCATAGCGCTCCGCCTTGTCGATCAGCGCGCGCTGGGCTTCGGGCTCGGCGAAATCGCCGGCCGCCTCCAGTTCCGCGAAGAAGCCGCTGCACAGCGTCAGGCCGCGCCTGGCCAGTTGGGCCGCAAAAGCATCGATGGAACCATAGGTCTTGATGGCGTCCTGCCAGTTGAAGGGAGAGAAGGTCAGCTCGACGCCGGTCACGCCCGAGGCCTGGACGCTGTCGAGGATCTTGTCCCAGAAGGCGCGCGGCTCGGCGCGCGCATGATCGACGATCGCGTCATGGCTGTCGACGCCCCAGAAGCCGGGATGGAAGAATGTCACGAGATCGACGCCGAAGCGCAGCCTGTCGCCGGTAGCCATAACCTATCCATTTCTCAAAGGCATGACCTACCCGCGTGCAGAACGAGAGTTCCGCATCCAATAAGCCATGGATTTTCAACGCATTAAGGAATGGCAATCGTTTGCCATGCCTAGATGATAATCAAGCTGGTTTTTTAAGCAAGCGATTTTTGGCAAACGTTTGCTATAAATCGCCGCCTGCCTTAGAGTTGCAAATCGAAGCATCCGGGAGAGCGCAATAAAAATGAATAAAAACAATGATGTGATTGGGGAGGAGCCATCGGGCGCGTTGATGGCCGACGTTGCCAAGCTTGCCGGCGTGGCGATATCGACGGTCAGCCGGGCGCTCGCCAATCCCGGACGGGTCAACGAAAAGACGCGCACCAAGATCAATGCCGCCGCCCGGCAGCTCGGCTATACGCCGAACGCCATGGCGCGCGGCCTCAGGGTCGGCAAATCCAACATCATCATGATCATCCTGCCGGGATCGCTCTATTACGGCGTCTCCCAGATCATTCCGCAGGTGCTGCAGAGCATCAACAAGTCGCTGATCCAGGGCGGCTATAATCTGATGATCGCCAACCTCGATCGCGACGAGATTTCCGAACGGCATATTCTCGACCTCGCCTTCGGCGGCAGCGTGCGCGGCGCCATCATCCTGTCGTCGAAGCTTCCGGAGGTGGACGGGCGCTCGCTGGCGGGTTCCGGCCTGCCGATCGTGTCGATGCTGCTCGACATGAGCGATGCGGGGCTGCAGAGCGTGGTGACCAACGACCGCGAGGCTGTCCGCGACGTCACCGCCGAACTGATCCGGCTGGGCCATCGACGGTTCTTCTATCTGGCCGGACCGGAAGGCAATTACCACGATGTCGAACGTTATGCCGGCGTGCTCGAAGCGCTCGCGGCGGCCGGATTGTCCGAGGCGCTGGTGCGCCGCTCGGGCGGTGAACTCGGCTATCAGCGCGGCTTCGACATCGGCGTTCGGGCGGCAGAGGATTTCGCGCAGCTGACCGAGAAGCCGACGGCCGTTATCGCCACCAGCGATGACATGGCCATCTCATTTGTCAGTTGCATCCAGCGGAGCGGCTTGCGCATTCCCGAGGATCTGTCCGTCGTTTCCTTCGACGGCTCGCCGGTCTGCGAATTCTCCTCGCCGCCGCTCTCGACGATCGAGCAGCCGGTGGAAGAGATGGGACGCGCCGCGGTCGACCTCCTGCTCGACGCCATCGACCAGCGGCAAAAGGCGGCGGAAATCCGCACCGTCATCCGCAGCAGGCTTATCCTGCGGGAGAGCGTCGCCGCACCGAAGCGCTGACGATCAACCAACCACCTGAACGCGCCACCTGAACGCGATCAAGCGTGCAATCGTATGGCGGAGCGCACCCCGGGATCTGTTTTGCTTCTTCAAGTTGGCGTTGCACATTCGGCTATGCCATGCCAGAAAATCCACCATCGTGGGATGTAGCCGAGTCGAGGGTTCCATTGAGTTTGAGTCTTGCAAAGATCGAAGAGCTTGCACCCGATCAAGGCTCGCTTGCCGCGGCCAAGACACTGCTGAAACCCTCGAATTGGCCGACGCTCGCCGACGACGGATCAGGCGTCATCTGGGGCGAATGCCAGGGATCCGGTGCCACGCCCTATAGGATTTCCGTCACCGAGGCCGATGCCGGCTACAAATGCAGTTGCCCTAGCCGCAAGTTTCCCTGCAAGCATTCGATTGCCCTGATGTGGATGCGCGTCGAGGGCAAGGTCGAATTCGCCGCCGGCACCGCCCCGAATTGGGTGACCGATTGGCTGTCGCGCCGACGTGGCCCATCCGCGGTCTCTGCAGCCGATACCGACAGGCCGAAGGCCTCGATCGCGGCAGTTGAGGACAGCCGGGTCGAAGCCGATCCGAAGGGGGAGGCTCGTGCCGCCGCAGCCCGGGAGCGCAACCGGCTCGAGCGCGAGACTTCCATCGCCGCCGGCCTCGATGAACTTGATATCTGGCTTGCCGATCAGCTGGACGCGGGGCTCGCCGCCTTTCCGGCCAAGGCAACGGCCGCATGCCGGGTGATGGCACAGCACCTATTCGATGCCAAGGCTTCCGGCCTGGCCATTCGCGTGGATACCATTCCGGCTCGGCTTTTCGCGCTTTCGGAAGCGATGCGTCCCTCTACCGCGGTCCAGGAACTCGGGATGCTCTACCTTCTGGCAAACACCTATCGCCGGCAAGGCGGCCTGCCCGCCCCATTGCGTCACGACATCCGGCAGATGATCGGCTGGAACGTCACCCGGGAGGCATTGCTCGCCGATGAGCACGCATTGCGCATCTCGGGTCGCTGGCGCGTTTGGGCGGTCCGAAGCGAGGTGCAGGCTGATAAGCTGCGGCGGCTTGAAACATGGCTTCATGGCAGCGACCGGAATGCCGTGTTGACCGAATATGTCCCGGTTTCGACGGGCGCCTCTTCAAGCGGCTACAGTGTTGGCGATACCTTTGAAGCCGAACTCGCCTTCTATCCGTCAAGCGTGCCGCTTCGCGCGGCAATTGTCCGGCAGAGCAGCGGCACCGAGCCGTCCGACACTCCATTGACTTTTCCTGATGAAGACCTCGCATCGGCTTACGTCAGCTACGAAGAGGCGCTGATCGAAAAACCGTGGCTTGGCGATTATCCGATGATGTTTCGTGGGGCACGACTGATGCGCTCGGGCGAAAACATCTATCTCAGCGGCGGTGAGATCAGCCTGCCGGTGGCGAAGGCGCAGTCGGCGGCAATTTGGCCGCTCTTGCAATTCGAGGAAATCGATGGCGCAGGTCTCTGGGACGGCAATGAACTGATATTGTGCTGGTCGGAAACCGCACTGGGGCGGTGGACCGCATGAATGTGCCGGATCTGAAGAATGTGATCCTGCCGAAACTGCTCTCCGGCGTCCGGGACGGCCTTCCGCTGGATGCCATCGGTGCGACGGATTGCCTGCAGGCACTGGCGCTGACCGGGCAGGCCTTGCGCTTCGACCGCCCACAGCGTCCGGAGCAGTTTCAAGTCGAAGAATCCGTTGTCGATCACCGAGCAATCCTGCCGGATGCGGCAAGAAAGCTGATGCTCCTCCTGCTTTCGGGCAAGAATCCGGCGTCAGGCCCGTTGGCTGCGGCGATCGTTCGAACGCTTGCCGAAAGAAAGTTTCGGCTGCACCCGTTCGACCTCCCCAAGCTCGAACCCTTCGTGAAGGCTCACGCGGAAAGCCTTGGTGCCGAAGCGCTTGCCTTTTCGCAACGCGAAACGCCGGTAGCGCAAAAGCAGAACTATTTCGCGCCCGAGCGGCTGAATGACGACAACTGGATGCTCGCCTCGCCTGCGGTGAAAGCCGGCTATGTCAGGAGCCGCAGAGCCTCCGATCCCGATGCGGCTCGGGCAATGGTCGAGGCAGTCTGGACATCGGAAAGTGCCGATAGCCGCCTGCGTCTTCTCGAAGCTTTTCGGGAAGCACTGTCCGAAAAAGATACGCTCTTTCTCAAAGGACTGGAAAAGGATCGCGCGCCACGCGTTCGCGAGCTGGCTCAGAGACTGCTCGTCCGATTGCCCGGCTTCGACGGAGATGACCCGAATCTGCGCGCAGCCCTCGAGCGCATCAAGCTTTCGAAAGCCGGACTGATCTTCAAGAGAACTGCGCTCACGCTCGAATTGCCGGCGACCGTCAGGGACTTCACCAAGATGGCCTGGCTCAACGAGACCTTCGGCCCGGTCGGTCTGGAAACCCTGGCGGAGGCCTTGTCGCTGCCGGTCGATGACATGGTGGCCGCGGCCGAGAAGCAGAGCGATCTGCTGGCGGCCTTCCTTTTCATGGCGACGCGAGACAGGCGGCTGGATGTCGTGAGAACGATCACCGACCGCCATCTTCGCGACAGCTGGGAAGCCTTTTCCCAATTCGATGCCCAAATGCTGGCGGATTACAGCCCCGATATGCGACGGCTCTGGGTCGAGCATATCTTTCGCCCCGACAGATGGGCCGTCGACACATCGCCGTGGACGATCCGCCAGATGGCGCAATGGCTCGACGGCCAGGCAACCGAAAACCTCTTCAGCGCGATCTTGCAATCCAAGCCGTGGCACTCGCTGCGCAAGGACAATGGGCGCTATGAGGCCGACATTCTCGACAGCATGGCCGTCATGTCTCCCTCATCGATGCGTCCGACGCTGCGTGCTGAACTTGCCGCACTCGAACCCGCCAAGAGCGGGAATGCCGTCCTTTTCCTCGATCTCATGGATAGCCTGGAGACCGCACATGCCTGAAGCCCATCTTCGTCGCCCTGCAGAACAGAACTATGCGAGCGAACTGGCCGCACTTGCGGAGAGCGACGACCGTCCAAGACCCGCTAACTGGCGGCTCTCCCCGCAGGCGGTCGTCACCTATCTTCTTGGTGGCAAGGCATCTGACGGAACTGCAATATCGGCGAAATATGTCGGAAACCGCCGGCTGATCGAGACTGCGGTTGCGACACTTGCCACCGACCGGGCACTATTGCTGCTCGGCCTGCCGGGCACGGCTAAATCCTGGGTGTCCGAACATCTGGCGGCCGCGATTTCCGGTTCATCGCAGCGTCTGATCCAATGCACCGCGGGCACGGACGAGAACCAGATTCGCTACGGCTGGAATTATGCCCTTCTGCTTGCAAAGGGGCCGTCGCCAGAAGCGCTGGTCAAGACGCCGCTGGTGCGGGCGATGGAAGAGGGTACGCTCCTCAGGCTCGAAGAACTGACCCGCATGGGCTCTGATGTGCAGGATACGCTGATCACCGTCCTCTCGGAAAAGACCTTGCCGGTGCCTGAACTCGATATCGCAATCGATGCCGAACGTGGCTTCAACATTATCGCCACGGCCAACAATCGCGACAAAGGCGTCAACGACCTGTCCTCGGCGCTGAAACGCCGCTTCAACGTTGTTGTGCTGCCTTCGCCAAGCACGCTGGAAGAGGAAACCCAGATCGTCGTGAAGCGCGTCGGCGAGATCGGCACCAATCTCAGCCTGCCGCCGATCCAGCCTGCCGACAAGGAACTCGCCCGCGTCGTCACCCTTTTCCGCGAAATCCGCGACGGCAAGACACTGAACGGCAAGACGAAGCTGAAGACGTCGACCGGTACGCTTTCGACCGCGGAGGCGATTTCCGTCGGCGTCTCGGCGTGGGCGGAAGCCGCCCATTTCGGCGACGGTCGTATCGATGCCAATGCGCTTGCCACGAACATCGTCGGCGCGGTGGTCAAGGATCCGGTGCAAGACAGTGTCGCACTTGCGGAATATCTTGAAACTGTGGTGCGCACGCGTGACGGCTGGAGCGATCTCTATGAGGCCATCCGCGAGGTGATCTGAGCGATGAAGCGGAAGGCGCATCTTTTCGGCATCCGGCATCATGGGCCGGGTTCGGCGGCGCTCTTGAAGGGCGCACTCGACGCGCTCAATCCTGCCTGTGTGCTGATCGAGGGATCGCCGGAGGGCGACGCGCTGATCCGGCATGCCGCGCTGCCGGGTATGAAACCGCCGCTGGCGATGCTGTTCTATGCGGCCGACGAGGCCGCCAACGCCGTCTTTGCACCCTTTGCGGAATTCTCTCCGGAGTGGGTTGCCATGCAATGGGCGCTCTCGCACGACCGCCCGGTACGTTTCATCGACTGGCCGGCGGCCGTGTCTCTGGCACTCACCAGGATTACCGGGGAAGAGACGCTTGCCGCCGTGGAGAAGAACCAGCCGGAAGTACCGGACGTCGACGAAGATGACCTGGCCGAAAGTCCGGATATGACGGCGGTGGAGACCCCACCGGTTGATCTCGATCCTCTGGACATGCTCGCTGCGGCCGCCGGATATGGTGACGGCGAGACCTTTTGGAACGGGTTGATCGAACAGCATGGTGGCGGTCAGTCGCCGCTCGAAATCTTTGCCGCCATAGAAACAGCCATGACCGAAACGCGTCAACATCAGGCAGGTGCCGGAGGCATCAGTGAGGCCCGGTGGCTGCGCGAAGAGCGACGCGAAGCCTTCATGCGGGGGCACATCCGGGAGGCGCTGAAACAGCATGAAGGCGAGGTCGCGGTCGTGGTCGGCGCCTGGCACATCGGCGGGCTTCGTGCGGAGACGACGATTGCCGAGGATCGGGCGATCATCAAGGACTTGCGGAAGATCAAGGTGGAGGCGACCTGGGCGCCTTGGAGTGATGGACGGCTGAGCTATGCCTCCGGCTACGGCGCGGGTGTCATTTCACCCGGCTGGTACCGGCATCTGTGGAGCCTCTATTCAAGTCACCGCCACGAGGGACCGGAAGCCTTTGCTGCCATCTGGCAGGCGCGGACTGCGGCTTTGTTGCGAGAGGAAGGGTTCGATGCCTCCACGGCTTCCGCAATCGAGGCTGCGCGGCTCGCACTTGGACTTGCCAGCATGAGGGGTCTCGGCGTGCCCGGGCTCGCCGAAATGCAGGATGCTGCGCTTTCGTCCCTCTGCCATGGCGACCATGTGAAGCTCGCGATGATCGAACGGAAGCTCTATATCGGCGACAGGATCGGCGAGATCGACGAGGCGGTTCCGCAGATGCCGCTCGCCAAGGATTTCGAACTCTGGTGCCGAAAGACGCGCCTGAAACCGGAAGAGGCGGCAGGCGAGGTCAAACTCGATTTGCGCAGCGAGGCTGGCCTCCTGAAATCGACCTTCCTGCACCGGCTCAACCTGATCGGCATCCATTGGGGCCGCCTGACCGACGCGGAAGCGGGTCGGGGGACATACCGCGAGATCTGGCGCCTTGCATGGTCTCCGGACATGACCGTCGGCTTGGCAGAAGCCCTTGTCTGGGGGTTGACGATCGAACAAGCGGCAGCCGCCGCGACGATCGATCGGGGTCGCAAGGCAAACGGCATCGCGCCGCTCTCAGATCTCGTGCGTGGCGCACTGGTTGCCGATCTTCCGGAGGCGGCAGGCGTCTGCATCGATCTTCTGCAATCCGCAGCCGTGCACAATAATGACATTACCGATCTGATGAATGCGGTGGCGCCGCTCGTACGCATCGTCCGCTACGGAACCGCCCGCAAGCTGCCCGAACTCGAACTGCAAGCGCTCGTCAGGGCGCTGAGCGCTGAAGTGAATGCTGGCATCCGGATCGGCTCTCGCCAGTTGAACGATGACGCGACGTCCCAGCGCGTGAGCGCTATGCGCGCTTACGACGAGGCTCTCGGCCTTTTCGGCGATGCAGCGCTGCTTGAGGAATGGCGGCGCCAACTCGCTCTCATGGTCGATGATGAACAGGCGGTCGCGCCGGTAGTCGGTTTCAGCCTTCGCCGGCTGCACGATCTCGGTCTTTGGGATGAGGCGCAAATAGCAGCCGCCTTTTCGCGGCAGATCCTCGGCGAGATGCCTGACCGGGCTGGCTCCTTCATCGAGGCCTTTCTCTCTGGGGCGGCTGAAGTGCTCATCCAGGATCAGACACTGCTCTTCCTGATCGACGAATGGCTTTGCGGGCTGGACGAAACCCTGTTCATCAACAACCTGCCACTTTTGCGCCGCGCGTTCGCCGGTTTCGACACGGTTGGCCGGAAACGGATCTTGGAGCGGATCGCAGGTGGAAAAAAGCAAAGGCCAGTCGCCGCCGATGCGGTCAAGCACAACCCTGCTTTCGAACGCGCACTACCTTTGCTGAAACAGATACTGGGAATGGACGCATGACTTCCGAACGCACCCGCCGCTGGAAGCTGGCACTTGGCGACGACGACATGGATGGTCTCGGTGAGCGCGACCAGCGGCTAAGCCGGGCGCTTTCGGCTCTCTATGAAACCGAGGGCCGCAAGGGGCGCGGCGGCCTCGGCGCTTCCTCGCCCAAGGTCTCGCGCTGGCTCGGTGACATTCGCGAGTTCTTTCCAACGCCTGTCGTGCAGATCATCCAGAAGGATGCGTTCGAGCGCCTCAATCTCAAGGCGCTGATGTTGGAGCCGGAGTTTCTTGAGACGCTGGAAGCGGATGTGCATCTCGTCGCGGATCTCATCTCGCTTCGCGGCGCAATGCCCGAAAAGACGATGGAAACTGCCCGCATGGTGGTCAACAAGGTCGTCGATGACCTGATGAAACGGCTGCAGTCCAAGACGGTAGAGCGGCTGACCGGCGCAGTGAACCGCTCTCAGCGGACCCACCGGCCCCGTCACGCCGATATCGATTGGCCGCGGACGATCCGCGCCAACCTTCGCCACTATCAGCAGGACTTCAAAACAGTCGTGCCGGAGACCCTGATCGGTTTTGCACGCAAAACCAGGACACGCGCAGATCTCGATCACGTCATGCTCTGCGTCGACCAGTCGGGCTCGATGGCATCTTCGGTCGTCTACTCGTCGATCTTCGCGGCCGTCATGGCGTCCATTCCGGTTCTGTCGACGAAACTCGTCTGTTTCGACACCGCAATCGTGGATCTGACGGAGGATCTATCCGATCCGGTCAAGGTTCTCTTCGGGGTGCAACTGGGAGGAGGCACTGATATCAATGCGGCGCTCGCCTATTGCGAGACTAAGATCGATCGGCCAGGCAAGACACATCTCGTTCTCGTCACCGACCTTTATGAAGGCGGTGATTCCGCCTCCATGCTGGCGCGCGTCGCCGCGCTCAAGCAGTCCGGCGTCAACGTCATCGTTCTGCTGGCACTTTCCGACGATGGCCGGCCGAGCTACGACGTGCGTCATGCCGGTGCGATCGCCGCGATGGATTGTCCTGTCTTTGCCTGCACGCCGGATCAGTTTCCGGATCTGATGGCGACCGCCTTGACGAAGCAGGATATTGGACAGTGGGCGAGCGCAAACGGCATCGAGCTCGTGCGGGGTGTCTAGATGTCGTTCGCAGCCAGCTCATCCTGCGGGAGAGCATCGCTCCTCCGAAGGATTGACGAGCAAGCGGCGGCTGGGCACCTTGGACAGAAGCGCCGAGCGGTCAAATCGGACGCCAGCTCAAATCGATAAAGGCGTCCACATTGCTCAACCCTGCCAGGGATCGATGATGACGACACCGGTGCCGTCGAAATCTCTCACGTTTCGCGTGACCACGGTAAGACTGTGAACGAGTGCGGTCGCAGCAATCAACGCATCTGCCTCGTTGCGGCGGTCGGGAATATGCAGATGCGCACAGCGCGTCGCGATGTCATCATCGATCGGCAGTATCCGGCCGGCAAACTGCGGACGCACATGGTCGTCCAGCCATGCACGCAGGCGTGAACCTTGCCGAGCATCTCGCCGTTGGACGGCAAGCACGCCCCGCTCCAATTCGAGAATGGTAATTGCAGAGAGATAGAAGTCCGAAACGTTTGCCGCTTCGATCCATGCCACGACTTGAGGATCGGCCTTGCCGTCACCAATCTTGCGCAGTTCGGAAATGACATTCGTATCCAGCAGATAGCTCAAGACAGGTCGACTCCGCGGGTTTTGATGTCGACCCGCGATGGCATGAAATCGATTTCCGAAAGGCCCGGCATGGAAAGCCCATCGACCAGGCTTTGACGCCTGCCGGAAAGACGCTCGAATTCCTCATATGTCAGAAGGACATGGGAAGGCTTGCCGCGGTCAGTGATGATGACCGGCCCTTTTCTGGCAGCTTTCTTCGCATTGCTGACATCGTGATTGAGTTCACGGCTCGAAAGTGTCGTAATCGTCATGGCACACTCCATGTAGGTATTTACCTACATATAACACTGCCGGCCGGCAGAACAAGCGCCGCAGGAGCAATGAGATCGAAAATGGCTTTCAACTCGGGGAGCTGACGACGAATTGCCCCACACCCGAATGCCACGGGCAATCTTTCCGAGGCCGCGATCCTTCGCTCCCTTGCCAGCGATTTCCGGCCGCCACCAGCTGCCGTCGAGGGAAATTCGCACGCGCTCGGCGTCACGCCCATAGGGCGCAGATTGCGCTCCATCAAAACTTCGTCTGACCCCATCAGTCGACGCATCGTGCTACGAAAATCACGACACCGGGCGACGTCAAACTTCAGGTCTGCACGGTGGAATTTTTGAAATTCCGAGCACGCATATGGACCTCTCGAAGATCAAGACGCTGATCGACTTTGTCGGACGATCTAATATTACCGAGCTGACCGTGACGGAGAAGGACGTGACGGTGCGGATTTTCCGCACTGCGCCGGGAGAGGCAGCTGTTGCCGAGCCATCGCCAAAGCCGGAATCGACGACAAGCCCTGTCACTGATGCGCCTTCGACCATCGAGAAAACCTCCCATGCGGTGAAGGCGCCCGTCTTCGGCGTGCTGCACAAGGCCCCGGCGCCCGGCGAGCCGCCATTCGTCGCGATCGGTGACGCGGTGGAGGAGGGGCAGACGCTCTTCATCATCGAGGCAATGAAGGTCTTCAACACCATCGCCGCGCCGCGATCCGGGCGCATCACGCACCTGACCCCTATCGACAATGGTGAGGTCGAGACCGGCGACCTGCTGGCGGAGATCGCCTGATGCCGGAAGCACCAGAACAATCCGCTGCCGCAGGGCGCCGTTTCGATACCGTCCTCATCGCCAATCGCGGCGAGATCGCCGCCCGGATTCAGCGCGCCTGCCGCGAACTCGGCCTGAAGACGGTTGCCATCTGCTCCGAGGCGGACAGGCAGGCGCCTTATATCAAGACCGCAGACAGTTTTCTCTGCATCGGTCCGCCGACTGCCGGCAAGAGCTATCTCAATCAGGATGCCATTCTTCTCGCCGCCCGCCTGACCGGCGCGGGCGCCATCCATCCCGGTTACGGTTTTCTGTCGGAAAACGCCGCATTCGCCGGCGCCGTTGAAAAGGCCGGGCTGGTCTTCATCGGCCCGACGGCTTCATCGATCGCCACCATGGGCGACAAGATCGCGGCAAAGCGGGCGATGATGGCGGCCGGCGTCCCCTGCGTTCCCGGCCCAGATAGCGCGCTGCCCGACGATCCGGCCGCAATCGAGCGCATCGCGCGGGAGATCGGTTATCCCGTCATCGTCAAGGCGTCGGGCGGCGGCGGCGGGCGCGGCATGCGCGTCGTGCCGGAGGCCGGCCAGTTGCATGAAGCGATCGCGCTGACACGGGAGGAGGCGCGCAAGGCTTTCGGCTCGCCCTCGCTCTACATGGAGAAATTCTTACAGCACCCGCGCCATATCGAGATCCAGGTCATTTGCGACGACCACGGCAATGCCGTGTGGCTGGGTCACCGGGATTGCTCGATGCAGCGCCGCCATCAGAAAGTGGTGGAAGAGGCGCCGGCGCCGGGGATCGCGCCCGAGATCATCGAGCCGGTCGGCATGGCTTGCGTCGAGGCCTGCCGTCAGAACGGCTACCGCGGCGTCGGCACCTTCGAATTCCTCTATGAGGACGGCGCCTTTTATTTCATTGAAATGAACACACGGCTTCAGGTCGAGCATCCCGTCACCGAGCTGACGAGCGGGGTCGATATCGTCCAGGCGCAGATAAGGGCGGCCCAGGGTGACTTTCTCCACCTCACCCAAAGCGAGGTGACCTGCGACGGCCACTCTTTCGAATGCCGCATCAATGCCGAGGATCCCGACACCTTCCTGCCGTCGGCCGGTGTCGTCACCCATCTGGTCTTGCCGCAGGGGCCGGGCATCCGCGTCGATACGCATATTCATCCCGGTTACCGGGTCTCGTCCTATTACGACTCGCTGATCGCCAAGCTGATCGTCCATGCGCCGACGCGGGCGAAAGCGATGGCCAAAATGTGCGAGGCGCTTGCCGGCACCGAGATCGACGGCATCGCCACCAACATCCCCTTCCTGCGCGCCCTGTTCGAGGATCACGCATTCGCGCGCGGCGAGACCGACATCCACTATCTCGAGCAATGGCTGAAGCTGCGGAGGGCGGCGGCATGAGCGCGATTGATTTCAGCGATCCCGCAACCATCGCTTTGCTCACCGACGCGCTGACGGCTGCCGGAGTGGCGGGCCTGGAAATCTCTCGGCCGGAAGGGCAGCTTCGCATCGTCGTTTCAGGGGAGGGCGGTGCCCAGATCGGCGCCCACGAAGCCGCAGCCCGCGCTCCAGGCGCCGCACCTGTCGTCGTGAAGGCGCCGGTGGCCGGACATTTCTGCGCCGAACATCCGGCCGTCCCGACCGTGTCCGGAAATCTGCCGCGCTCCGTATCGGATACCGATATTCTCGGCTTCGTCAGGATAGGGCATGTGCTGCTTCCCCTTCGCGCCGGCCGGTCGGGTGTTCTGACCAGGCTGCTCGCCGAGCCCGGCGCCCTGATCGGCTTCGGCGACCCTCTGTTCGAAATCGAGCTGCCATCATGATCGCCACGACGAACAGACATGCTTCGCAACGCGAAATCGTTCCGGCCACCCAAAGCCGGGCGCGGGTTTCCGCGATCGGCGCCAGGTCCTTCCTGCTCGAAGCGCCAGGCGATTTCGATCTCATCGCGCAGCGGCGGATCTGGGCTCTATCCCAGACGGTGAAAGGCTGGGCGGAGCTTTCGGAAGACATTCCGGGGATGACCAATCTGCTGGTGATCTTCAAGGAGACGCCCGAAGATCCCGATGCGGTGGTCGCCCGGCTGCTTGAGGCATGGGAGAATGCCCGCAGCATCGATCTCAACGGCAAGACCATCGAGATCCCCGTCCATTACGGCGGCGAACATGCGACCGATCTTCCGGCCCTTTGCGATCTCTCGGGGCTTAGCGACCGCGAGGTCGTCCGCATCCATCATGAGGCCACCTATCGTGTCTTCGCCTTGGGCAGCGCACCGGGTTTCGGCTATCTGCATGGCCTCGATCCGCGCATCTACATGCCGCGAAAGACCGTGCCGTCGCTGAAGATGCCGAAGGGCTGCGTGACCATCGGCGGCATGCAGACCGGCGTCGCCATGCTGACCGGCCCCAATGGCTGGAATTCCATCGGCTTCGCGACGCTTGAGATGTTCGACCCAACCTCGCCGACCCCCGCCATGATGGCGCCGGGAGATACGGTGCGGTTCCTGCCGGCAAGGATCGAGCTATGATCGAAATCTTGGATAGCGGCCCTTTCAACACGGTGCAGGATCTGGGGCGCCCCGGCTATCGCGACATCGGCGTATCGGCGAGCGGCGCCATGGATCCGCTTGCGGTCAGGATCGGCAATATTCTCGTCGGCAATGACGAGAATACAGCGGTGATCGAGGTGCAGACCTTCCCGTTCCGACTGCATTTCGAGCGGCGCAGCGTCTTTGCCGTGACCGGCGCCGACGGCCATGTCAGTCTCGATGGATCGGACCTCATCCCCTGGTGCGCCTATACGGCCGAACCCGGACAGGTTCTCGAGCTGCGGCAGCCGCCGCGGCTCGCGCGGGCTTATATTTCGGTCGGAGGCGGGCTGGATATCCCCGTTGTCATGGGTTCGCGCAGCACGTCGCTGCGCGGCGGCTTCGGCGGCAATGCCGGCCGGCCTCTGGCGAAGGGCGATCGGATTGCGCTCGGCGAGGACTTGGAGATTGCCATGCTGCCGGCCACAGGCCTCGCCGTCGTCGAGCCGGCCGTGGCATTGCGCGAGGTCTTCCCGGCTTCCATAGACGGCGCCTTGCCGATCCGTGCCCTGCCGGCCGGCGAGCACAATCTTTTCGCCGGAGACGGCGAAGCCTTCTGGAGCCAGACCTGGCGGATTTCCTCGCGAAGCGACCGCACGGGCTACCGTCTATCGGGCGAGCCGATCACGCCGACGGCGTCGATCGAGATGCGCTCTCACGGCGTCGTGCCCGGCGTGATCCAGGTTCCGCCCGGCGGCGAACCGATCGTGCAGATGAGCGATGCGAACACCGCCGGCGGATATCCGAAGATTGCCGGCGTGATCGAGTGCGACCTCTGGCGACTCGGGCAGGCCCGCATCGGCGCCCGCCTGAAATTCGTCCGATCGACGCATGCGCAAGCGCGCATCGTGGAACAGGCTGTAGCCCGCTATGTCGAAGACGTCAGGCAAACATCCGGGATGGTCAAACGCGCCCTGAAGGCGATGGCCTAAGGCTGTCGAAAGGAGGAACTGATGAAGATCGATCTGAATTCCGATATGGGCGAAGGATTTGGTCCCTACCGGCTGTGCGACGACGAAGCGATGATGAAAATCGTCTCGTCGGCCAATATCGCCTGCGGTTTCCACGGCGGCGACCCGGATACGATGGGGCGCATGGTGCGGTTGGCGAAACAGAACGGCGTCGGCATCGGCGCCCATCCCGGCCTGCCCGACCGGCTAGGCTTCGGCCGGCGCGAAATACCGTTTTCGGCGGACGAGCTTCGCCAGCAGATGCTCTACCAGCTCGGCGCGTTGATGGCGATCGCCAGAGCCGAGCGGGTCACCGTCTCGCATATCAGCTTCCACGCAGCCATGGGCAACATGGTCAACCGCGACCCCGTGCTTGCCGACTTGATGATGGATGCGATCGCCACCGTCGACGCCAATCTTGTCGTCTTCGTCACGTCGGGCAGCGAGATCGAGCGGGCGGCCAAACGTGCCCGCCTGAAGACGCTAGCGCTTTTCCTTGCCGACCGGGCCTATGACGCCGAGGGTAGACTTGTCGCCCGTGGGCTCACCGGCGCCCTCGTCAAGGACGAAGCCGCAGTCCGCGCCCGCGTACGACAATTCCTCCTCGAAGGAACAGTCACGACGATCGATGGCGCCGTGATCGCGATGCCGGCGCGCTCCATTCTCGTCCACAGCGACACGCCCGGCGCGCTGGAGCTTGCCGGCATCGTACGCGGCGAGATCGAAGCCACGGGTGCTGCGCTCGCGCCCGCCGCCGAACTCGCAGACTAGAACAGGATGATTTTAGGCCGCTTGGCCTAAAATCTAAATCCCGTTCTAGATTAAATAGTTAGAGCATGATGTCGTCCGAAAACCGCCCACACTTTTCGGCATCATGCTCTGACGTAATCCCGATCGCCTGCGGCGATCACCCATTCCCATCCCTCATCGAAGGACCATGTCGATGTCCATCAAAGCCGACCGCCTGAAAAACGTCTCCATCTCCGCATCCGCCGCCATGACCCAGCGCGCCAGGGAACTGGCCGCCAAGGGCATCAAGGTCGTCAGCCTCTCATCCGGCGAGCCGGATTTCCCCACGCCGGCGCATGCGATCGAGGCGGCCCATGCGGCGGCACTTGCCGGCGATACGAAATACCCGCCGATGGACGGCACGCCGGCGCTGAAAGCCGCGATCATCCGGAAGTTCAAGCGCGACAATAATCTCGACTACGATGCCAGCCAGATCGTCGTCTCGGGCGGCGGCAAGCAGGTGATCTTCAATGCCATGCTGGCAACCTGCAATCCGGGCGACGAGGTCGTCATTCCCACGCCCTCCTGGGTCAGCTATGCCGACATCGTCAAATTCGCCGGCGGCGTCCCGGTGGCGGTCCCCTGCCACGAAGAGACCGGCTTCAAATTGCGTGCAGAGGATCTGGAGGCGGCGATCACGCCGCGCACCAAATGGCTCTTCCTGAATTTCCCGAACAATCCGACCGGGGCAGCCTGCTCCCGGGCGGAGATGGCCGCCATCGCCGAGGTCATGCTGCGCCATCCCAATGTCTGGATCATGACCGACGACATCTACGAGCACCTTGTTTATGACGACTTCCAGTTCTGCACGATCGCGGAAGTCGAGCCGAGATTGTACGATCGCGTCCTGACGATGAACGGCGTCTCCAAGGCCTATGCGATGACCGGCTGGCGGCTCGGTTTTTGCGCCGGGCCGAAAGACCTGATCTCGGCCGTCAGCAACGTCAACGGCCAGAATGGCGGCGGCATCGCCACACTCACGCAGGCCGCGGCAACCGCGGCCCTCGACGGACCTCAGGATCTCTTGAAGGAGCGTGCGGCGATCTACAAGGAACGACGCGATTTCGTCCTCGGCAAATTGTCCGAGGTGGAAGGACTGCGCTGCCACAAGCCCGAAGGCGCCTTCTATATCTATCCCAACATATCGGGGCTGATCGGCAAGACCAGCAAGGGCGGCCGCAAAATCGAGACCGATGTCGATTTCGTCATGGCGCTCGTCGAGGAGCATCACGTCGCGACCGTGCAAGGTGCTGCTTACGGAATGAGCCCCTTCTTCCGCATTTCCTATGCAACCAGCATGGAAAAACTCGGCGAAGGCTGCGCCCGCATCGCCGAGTTCTGCAAGGATATGCGCTGACCGGGCAGCCGTTAACCCTTCAGCCGCGCCGTCAGTTCGAGAAGAATATCTCGGACGGCAAGCGCCGGTTCCGACAGCGGGTTCTGGTCGGAAACGCAAAGCGACAGGGTTTCCTCGATCCGCGGCGAGACGAGCCGGCAGATCAGCGGCTCGCTCGATTCCGAGACGATGCGGTCGGCGATGGCTTTCGGCATGACGGTCGCGCCGAGACCGCTGCCGACCGCGCGGGCGAGCGTGCGGACGATTTCGACCTCCGCCACGACCTTCAGATTGGTGCGGGTGCGGGTGAAGGCGGTATCGACGGCGCGGCGGACGAAATTATAAGCCGGCGGCAAGAGCAGCGGTATTCCGTCAAGCGCGTTGACGGATACGGGTTTCGCGTCCGCTTCAATGGCAAAGTCGCGATGGGCGACCAGGAAAAACTCTTCGCTGAGGATCGGCTCGAACCGCACGCCCTTGATCGGCCCGGTGCCATGCAGAAGCGCCATCTCCAGCCGGCCGTTCATGATCATCTGGCTATAGGTCTGGCCGACGCTTTCGGTCAGATGTAAGAGAATGCCGGGATGGCGTTTGCGGGTTTCCGCCAGCAGGTCGACCGAGAGGGTCGCCGCGCTGCTGAACGGCACGAGACCGACGGACACGCGCCCGGCCAGCGAATTGCCGGCAGCCGATGCATCGGCCTGCGCCTGCTCCATCTGCCTCAGGATAATCTGCGCATGGCGATATACCGCGTGTCCGGCATCCGTCATGCTGACGCCCTGCTGGCTGCGGATCAGCAGCTTGTGGCCGAAATGCTCTTCCAGCGCCGCCAGCTGCTGGCTCAGAGCCGGTTGGGCGATATGCAAAAGATCCGCCGCTCGCGTGATGCTGCCGCTGTCGACGATCACGATGAAAGATTTGAGGCGTCTGATGTCCATGGGGATCGGGGTACCGTTCTGATCTGCGAAGGACATGTTTGCAGACGCGCCTTGCTTTTGCAACGCGAGGCGGCCCGAGACGAGGCTGCGAGGCAATGCCGGGGCAGCCGCTTTCTCTTCTTCTGCAGGCCGCACCTACTCCATAACCGTTGCTTATTGCTCCAGAGATAATCGGTCTTAGGCAAGGGGTTAAAGCTTCGCTACTGTCTCTGACAACAACAAGGGAACGACAATGCCATTCTCCGACTACAAGACCGCACTGGTGACCGGCGCCTCCTCCGGGATCGGCGCAGCCGTGGTTGAGCGGCTGCGTCGGGAGAACATTGAAGTCCATGCCGTTGCCCGCAGCGCCGAGGCGCTGCAGCAACTGGCCGAGCGTACGGGCTGCATCGCCCACGCTATCGATGTGACCGATCGGCCGGCGATCGCCGAGCTCGCGCGTCGGGTGGAATTCGACATTCTCGTCAACAATGCCGGCGTCGACCGGCCGAAGAAGTTTCTGGAAGCCGACGAGGGCGATATCGATCTCCTCGTCGACGTCAATCTCCGGGCGGTCCTGCATCTCTGCCGCCTGGTCGTGCCGGGCATGGTGGCGCGCGACCGCGGCCATGTCATCAACATCTCGTCGATCGCCGGCGCCTATAATTTCGGCGGCAATTCATCCTATCACGCCACCAAGGCAGGCGTGAGCATGCTGTCCAACCAGCTGCGCATCGACGCTTTCGGCAAGCGGGTGCGGGTCACGGAAATCTGCCCCGGCCGGGTCGCCACGGATATTTTCAATCACGTCCACGGCAATGATCCCAGCATTCGCGAACGGTTCATCGACGGATTCGAACTGCCGCAAGCCACCGATATCGCCGACGCGATCGCCTTCGCCATATCGGCTCCCGTCGCCGTCAACATCGGACATATGGAAATTACGCCGACACTGCAGGTGATGGGCGGTCTGCAGACCGCAAGACCGCAGCCGAAGACAGATCCATCCGGGGAGCCAACTCCGTGAGCGGTTTCGACCTTTCGGCAATCCTGGGAAATCCCGAATATGCCGCCATGCTGCTGCATGGCATCGAGATGACCTTCATCATCTATGCCGGGTCCTGGACGCTGGCGATGACGCTGGCACTGCTGCTGCTCGGCATACGCCTGTCGCCCTTTCGCTTCGGCGATCCGTTGGTCGCCGCTTACGTATCCTATCACCGCAACGTCCCGACTCTGGTGCAGCTGATGCTGTGGTATTTCGGGATTTTCACCCTGATGCCGAACGGCGTCGCGACATGGCTCGCCAGCCATAATGCCGAGGCGATCTTCGCGGTGATCGGACTCGGGCTCTGCCAGGCTGCCTATTTCAGCGAAGATCTTCGTTCGGGCGTGCGCTCGGTCGGTCCCGGCCAGATGCAGGCCGCCCGTGCGCTGGGCCATGGCTACGTCTCGGCGATGCGTTTCGTCATCATGCCGCAGGGCGTGCGCAACGCGCTGCCGCCGCTGATCAATCACAGCGTCTCCCTGTTCAAGAACAGCAGTCTCGCCGTCGTCATCGGCGCGTCGGAACTGACGCATGCCGTCAAGGAAATCGAAAACCTCAGCTTCCGCACCTTCGAGATCTACCTGATCGGCACGGTTCTTTACCTCTTCTTCTCGCTCGTGATCATGAGCATCGGCGCCTATCTGTCGATGCGCGCCGATCCTGCCAGGAGTGCGCGCGCATGATCCAGGACATGATCGCCATCGTCCGCGACTACTGGCTGCTGCTCTTGATCGGCCAATACCCGAACGGGCCGCTCGGCGGGCTCGCCAATACGCTGATCCTCTCGGCGCTCAGCATCATTCTCGCTTTTCCGGCCAGCATCCTCTTCGCAATGGCGCGGCTCTCCAAGTCGCGGCTGCTGCGCTGGCCGGTGACGGCACTCGTCTATTTCACCAGGGGCGTGCCGCTCCTGATGCTCATCCTGTGGAGCTATTTCCTGGTGCCGCTCCTGACCGGTGCCGATGTTCCGAGCTTCGTCACCATGCTGACGACGCTGGTGGTTTATCAGAGCGCGTTTCTCAGCGAAGTCGTCCGTGCGGGCATCGTGGCGCTCGGACCGGGCCAGATGGATGCGGCGCGGGCGCTCGGCCACGGCTATATGGGCGCGATGCGCTTCGTCATCCTGCCGCAGGCGCTCTACAACATGATCCCGAGCATTCTCTCCACCTTCGTCTCGACGATCAAGGACACGACGCTCGGCTATGTGATCAACGTGCCGGACCTGACCTTCGCGGCAAGCCAGGTCAACAACCAGCTCCTGACGCAGCCCTTCCAGGTCTTCCTCATCCTGGCGATCGTCTACTTCATCATCTGCTGGACGCTCACCTACTTCGCAAATCGCCTCGAGCGACGCATTACGCGGCGGCGTGCCGGACTGTCCGGTCTTCCCGCCGCCTCCGTAGTCACGCCGTCGAAAATCGTATCGGAGCAGCTATGACAATGTCGGTTTCAGCACAGGAATCGCAGACGATCCGGCTTTCGCAGGTCTGCAAGAGCTATGGCGACTATCCGGTCCTGAAGGATATCGATGCGCAGGTGGCGCGCGGCGAGGTCGTGGTCATCTGCGGCCCGTCCGGCTCGGGAAAATCGACGCTGATCCGCACGATCAATCGCCTCGAGGAGATCAACAGCGGGTCGATTACGCTCGACGGGCAAAACATTCATGCCGCCATGCGGGCTGGGGAACTCAACGCGATGCGCAGCCGGATCGGCTTCGTCTTCCAGAACTTCAACCTGTTTCCGCATCTTTCGGTCGCCGAAAACGTATCGATGTCGCCGATCCGGGTGAAGGGCGTGGCGCCCGACGTCGCGCACGAAAAGGCTCTCAAGCTCCTCGATCGTGTCGGCCTCGCCGACAAGGCCCGGGCCTATCCCGGTCAGTTGTCGGGCGGCCAGCAGCAGCGGGTGGCAATCGCCCGTGCTCTCGCCATGGAACCGCCGGTGATGCTGTTCGACGAACCGACGAGCGCGCTCGATCCCGAGATGGTCGGCGAAGTGCTGGCGGTGATGAAGAGCCTGGCGTCCGAAGGCATGACCATGCTCTGCGTCACCCACGAAATGGGTTTTGCCCGCGATGTCGCGGATCGGATCTGGTTCATCGATGCCGGCCAGATCATCGAAATGGCGACCCCCGAGGAATTCTTCAGCAATCCGCGCCATCCCCGGGCTCAGCGTTTCCTCGCTGATCTCAGGCACTGATACCAACCACCAAAAACAAAGGAGAACAGCAATGAACTGGAAATACCTGACCCTCACCGCCGCATTTGCCGGCCTGGCGGCCGCCGTGCCGGCAAAGGCCGATCAGCTCGACACCATCATGTCGGCGAAAACCCTGCGCTGCGCGACATTTGCCGACGTTCCCCCTTTCGCTTCTCCCGATCCGAAGACCCGCGAAATGGCCGGCTTCGACGTCGATCTCTGCGGTGCCATCGCCAAGGAATTGGGCGTCAAGGCGGAGATCAAGCCGGTTTCGGTCGAGGCCCGCGTGCCTGAAGTCAAGCTCGGCCGCGTCGACATCACCGTTGCCAACCTCGCCTATACGCTGAGCCGCGCCGAACAGATCCAGTTCAGCGATCCCTATTATCTTGCCAAGGAAATGCTGATCGTGCCGGCGGACGATGCCGGCAAGACGAAGGCCGATTTTGCCGGCCAGCGCATCGCCTCGACCAAGGGCTCGACCTCGGAAATGTCGATCAAGCTCAACAAATCAGACCCGCTGACCTTCCAGGACACGGCTTCCGCCTATCTCGCCGTTCAGCAGGGCAAGGCGCGCGGCATGGTCGCCAACACCATGACGACGACCAAGTTCGTCAATGAATCGAAGAGCAAGGGCAAGCCGATGCGGATGATCGAGGAGCCGATGCTCTATCAGCCGATCGGCATCGGCATGGCCAAGGATCAGCCGGCGCTGACCGCCAAGGTCAACGAGATCCTGCACAAGCTCGACGAGTCCGGCGAGATCAACAAGATCTGGGACAAGTGGCTCGGCCCGAACACCGAATACAAGATGACCCGCACCGACAAGGTCGTGCCGCTTGCGCAGCTGAAGTTCGACCCGATCCCGTAGGCCAACCGGTCTCGGAACCTCCCGATGACAATCAACCGAGATAAGACGGCGGGATATGCCCGCCGTCTACCAACGATGTGAGGCATCCATGATTCATATAAAAGACATCGCTGAACGGCCCAGCAAAGCTGACATCGAGGCCGTTTCCAAATTTTCGCCCGCGACCATCCACGAAGCCCAGGGGCGTCGCGGCGCGCTCTCCTCCCGCCTCAAGCCGGTCGACTACCGCATGAAACTGTGCGGCCCGGCATTCACCGTGAAATGCGCGCCGCGCGACAACATCATGCTGCAGCTGGCCATCAACTACGCCAAGCCCGGCGATATCATCGTCGTCTCTGCCGGCGAATACGAAGAGGCCGGATCCTTCGGCGACGTGCTTGCCAATGCCTGCCTCGCCAAGGGCATCGGCGGCCTGGTCACCGATACCGGCGTGCGCGACACCCTGCAGCTGAGAGAACTCGGTTTCCCGGTCTTCTCGCTCAGCGTCTGCATCAAGGGCACGGTGAAGGAAACCATCGCGGCGGTGAACGACACGATCATCGTCGGCGGCGAAATCATCCATCCCGGCGACATCATCGTCGGCGATGCCGACGGGCTGGTGGTCGTCCGCAGGCAGGAAGCGCAAGAAGCCGCACGGCTCTCGCAGGCCCGCGAAGATGCCGAGGCCGGCTATGTCGCCGCCTACAAGGCGGGAAAATCGGTCATCGAGGTCAGCAATCTGGAAGCGGTGCTGAAAGCCAAGGGCCTCGTCGTCGATATCTGAGACGCTCCCTGACAGCTGGGGCGTCAGACCGGCTGGCGGATCGGACCTCGCGGTCTTCCGGCAAAGGCTTCCTGCGAGCAGAAAATCGATATGGACACTATTATGGACACATGTTCTATAAAGTGGACAGATTCGACGGGGCGCGCCATGCATCTTTCCATGTGGACTTATCCCTGGGACATCCAGGACCAGGGGCTCGACGCCTTTGCTGCCGAGCTTGCCGGCCGGGCGGGCCTGACAGCGGTCAGCCTGGCGACCTCCTATCATGCCGGCCGGTTCCTGCAGCCGCGCAGCCCGCAGCAGAAGGCCTACTTTCCCGAGGACGGGACGGTCTATTTCCGGCCGGATGAAAGCCTCTGGCAGGACAAGCCGATCCGGCCGCTGATGGCGGGAAATGTCGCCGAGCGCGGCGACATGCTCGAAGCGCTCGTTGGAGAACGTGAGACGACCGGTCTCAAGGTCTCCTGCTGGACGGTCTGCCTGCACAACAGCCGCCTCGGCATGCTGCATCCCGACCACGTGACGCGCAACGCCTTCGGCAATGCCAACTATTATAATCTCTGCCCCTCCAGCCCGGCGGCGCGGGACTATGCCGTCACCCTCGTGCGCGACATCACGGTGAATTACCGGCCCGACATGGTGGAGCTCGAGAGCCCGAACTTCATGGGCTTCGCACATGAATACCATCACGAGAAAGACGGCGTCGGCCTGAATGCCGAGGACGATTTCCTGCTGTCGCTCTGCTTCTGCGACCATTGCACGGCACGCGCCGCAAAGGCCGGCGTGCCGGTCGAAGGTGCGCGCCGGTCGGTCGCGCGCTTCATCGCCGAACTCTGCGAACGGGCAGTGCCGGAACGGCAATTCCCGGACTTTCCGGCAGCCGGCGTCGAGGCCTTCCGCGACCATCCCGATCTCCATGCCTATCTCGCCTGGCGCAGCGAACCGGTGACCAGCCTGATCGGCGAGATCAAGGCGGCCGCCGATCCGGCGACCCGCATTGTGCTGATCGACCTGAAGGACGGCTGGCTCGGCGGCGTCGATCTCTCAGCCGTCGGTAAACTCTGCGACGGCGCCATCCTCTGCTGCTACGATATGGCGCCCGATGCCGTCGGCGATGTCATCCGCACCGGCCGGGCGGCAATCGGGCCGGACAAATTCCTCGGGGTCGGCCTGCGCGTCTTCTATCCCGAAGTCAGTGCGCCCGCGGTGCTGGCGGCCCGCGCCAGGGCCGCCGTCGATGCCGGCGCCGACGGCGTGAACTTCTACAATTACGGTCTCATCCCGGCCAAGCGCCTCGACTGGGTCAAGGCAGCGGTCGACGCCATCACTTGACGCGATCGGTGCTTCTCACGATGCGATAGGTTCGGCGACCTGGATCAGGCAGTCGCCGGCTTGGCTGTCGCAATGCAGCCGGCGGGAAATGACGATGCCGCTCTCGGCAAAACGCAGATCTTCCTCCGGCTGTTCCAGGCGTTCCAGATCATGATACCATCCGGCCAGGTCGCCGGCGGCAACGGTGGCGCCGAGGGCTGCGGCCGGCTCGAACCAGCCTCTGCGGTTGGCATAGATGCCCTGGCTGTGCCGGGATAGCGACAGCAGTTGCAACGGCCCGGGCTCGGGAAGCGGTCGACGCGACAGAACCGGACGTTCGATGATACCGAGTGTGACGAGCAGCCGGTCGATCGCCGCCGCGGTGAAATCCATCGTCTCGGGCGTGACGGTGCCGCCACCGCCGAATTCGCCGGAAAGTCCGATGATCCCCGCCCGTGCCGCGGCGCCCATCGATGTCGGCGCCGTCGGCCCGTTATCGGCAATGAAGGCATGTGCCGCGCCCATGGCGCGCATCAGCGAGATGGACCGTTCGAAGCGGGCGGCATCGGCCTGCCGCTCGATCAGCGTGCAAGGCAGGTGCGCCATCGACGTGCCGCCCGAATGCAGGTCGAGCACGGCGTCATGGCGGGACAAGAGTTCGTGCTCGAGGAAATGCGCCATCCGCGCCGTCGGCGACCCCATGGGATCGCCGGGAAAGGCCCGGTTGAGATTGCCGCCGTCGAAAGGCGAGCAGCGTTTGGCCGCCATCACCGCCGGCAGGTTCGCCATCGGCAGGATGGTGACGGCGCCGCGGATGTCGGCGACCTCCAGCAGCCGCATCAGCCGGCCGAGCTGCAGTTCGCCTTCATATTCATCGCCATGATTGCCGGCCATCAGTAGCAAGGACGGTCCCTCGCCATTCTGCAGGCGAAGGATCGGAATACGGATCTGATGATAGGGCGAACGGTCGATCGAATAGGGAATGGCGAGGTGGCCGGCCTGCCGGCCCTCGCGCGAAAAGTCGATCGGGTTGATGAGGCCGCTGTGCATGATCTCTCCAGTGCCGGCGGTTGCCGTGCCGTTTAGAGCGCCGCGACCGCGGTCATTTCGACGCGCAGATCGGGATCGGCGAGGCGTGCTTCGGTGCAGGCGCGAGCCGGCGGATTGTCGATGTCGATCCAGCTGTCGTAGACGCCGTTCATCGCCTCGAAATCGGTAATTGCCGGCAGGAAGACGTCGACGGCGAGGAGGCGCGAGCGGTCCGTGCCGGCTTCCTTCAAAAGGGTGTCGATCTTGGCGAGCACATCGCGGGTTTGCTCCTCGATGCCAGCCTTGCGATTTTCCGCGACCTGGCCGGCAATATAGACGAGACCGCCATAGCTGACGGCCTGGCTCATACGCGAGCCCTTCTGGTAACGCTGGATCATAAGCGGGTTTTCCTTTTCTTGCTTTTGGAGGGAGAGGTCAGCCGAAGCTGGTGAGATAGGCCGCCGTCACCACGTGGTCCGGATCGAGGCCGTAGAGGATGGCATGCCGGTCGAGGCAGGTGCAGGGGTGCGAGATGCCATACTCGATGACGTCGCCGACCGAAACGTCGCTGCACTCGGCAAGGGCGACGAAGGCGTGCTGATCGTTGAGGCGAAAAACTTCGGCGCCCCCGAGGTCGGCAAAATGCACGCCATTGCGATAGATGGCCAACGGCCGCGGCAGGCCCTGGTCCATCGCTACGTCACGCATGCCCATGCCTGAGATCGCAAGCCGCGGCTCCGGCCGGGAGAGAACCTCGGCCCAGACCCGCAGCGCCGGCCGGAAACCGGCCGCCGCCGAAACCGTCTTGCCGGCGATGCGCAAGCCGCCGCGCGCATCGAGGCCGGCAAGGCCGCGCTCGTAGATGCCGTGATCGTGGAAGAAGATCGCGCCACTGCGCAGCACCAGCCGGCAGGTGGGATCGGCCGCGACGGCGGGTGAAAGTCGCGCCACCACGACGTCGAAAAAGACCGAACCGCCCGCCGTGACGAGAAGCGGACGCTCCTGGCCGATGCGGGCGCGTATCTTCGGCAGAAAATCCGATGTCATCGCCATCAAAGCGTCGATGCGAAGCATCGTCTCATCAGCGTTACCGGTTGCGGCCGCACCCTCATAGGCGGCGATGCCGGTCAGCCGGAAGGCCGGCGTCTCCACCGCCAGGATCGCGTCGAGAATTGCCGCCGCGGTTTCGGCGCTGCGAATACCGGCGCGGCCGGCACCGAACTCCAGCAGCAGGCCGAGAGGCGGCAAATCCGAGCGCTCCTGCCAGGCGGAGCGAAGCGCCGCAACGAGCGCCGTCGAATCCACGAAGACATGCAATTCCACGTCGGGATAATGGCCGAGCAGAGCCGCAAGCCGGCGGGCGGCGGCGATCCCGCCGATCTCGTTGGCGAGGATCAACCGGCGCTGTCCCGCCTTGAGCAGCACGGCTGCCTGGCGGATGTCGGCAACCGTCGTGCCCCAGGCGCCGGCCGAAAGAAGCGCGTCCGACAGCGCCGTCGACATCGGGGTCTTGGCGTGCGGTGCGATTTCGGCGCCATGGCTTTTGACATAGGCCATCATCAGGTCGACATTACAGGCGAAGGCCTGCCGGTCGAGCGAGATCAGCGGCAGGGCCATCCTGCCGTCATAAGGTCTCCATCCCTGTTGGCCGATCTCCGCAAGCGGCAGCGGCGGGTGGCCTGGTGGGAAGCCGCGCACCCGCTCGTCGATCAGCCCATTTTCCGCTGCGGCATGAAGGTCAGACATGGCGGCCTCTCCCGATCCCGGCCGGATCGGCCAAACCGAGGCGATAGGTGTCGTTGGCGGTGGCAAAGAACAAAGCCCGTTGTTCGTCGTAAGAGAGCCGCGAGGCGACCGCGCGAAAAACCTGATAGACCTCGTCGAACGACGCATGCAGGCCCGCGACCGGAAAGTCGCTCGCAAACATCGAACGTTCAGGACCGAAACAATCGAGGCAATGCTCGATCACCGGCCGCAGGCTTTCGAGCGTCCACGCATGGTCATAGGCAACGAGATCGGAAATCTTCACGCGCACGTTGGGCGCGCCGCCGAGCGCCCGCAGGCCGCGGTGCCAGAGCGCTATGCCGTCCTTCGTCCGGTCGGCAGGGCTGCCGCCGTGGTTGAGCACGAAAAGCGTTTCGGGAAAGGCCTGCACCAGATCGAGCGCCTCGACCATCTGCCAGGGATAGAGCATCAGGTCGAAGACCAGCCCGAGCTGCGTGGCATGGGCAAGCCCCGCCCGCCAGGCGGGATCGCCCATGCGATCCGGGCGCGGTGCAAAACGCTTCGCCGCATCGGGATGCCAGCTCAGAATATCGCGGATACCGACGACGTTGGGATTTTCAGCTTCGGCTTCGAGCAGGCGCCGGGCATCCGGCCCGTCGAGGGGAACGCGGGCGACATAACGGCGCGCCACGCCGGAGCTGCGGTCGAGGCCATCCAGCCAGCGGCTCTCTTCCAGCGGGTAGGCAACGGACCAGCCGGCCTCCACATGCACCGTCGCAACCACGTTCTGGCGCGCGGCGTCGGCGCGATAATCGTCGATGCCGTAGTCGCGCAGGATCGGCGCCAGGCTGCCGAACACCATCTCCTCGCCGGATGTCCGCGCCTTCTGAAGCCAGGGGTGGCGTTGCAGCTTGAGGTCCCAGAGATGATGGTGCGGGTCGATCACCGGCCCGTCATAGCGCTCCGTCATCGGCGCGCCTCGCGGCCGGAAACGAGCAGCAGGGCAAGGATCAGCGTGCCGAACATGATCGACCGCCAGCCTGGCGAGGCATTGACGACGGTGATCAGCGCCGTTGTGGTGACGAGCAGGATCGCCCCGGGAATGGTCCCGGCATAGGTGCCGCGACCGCCGAGGATCGAGGTGCCGCCCAGCACGACGGCGGCGATCGAGGTCAAGAGATAGGGGTCGCCGATGCCGACATAGCCCTGCCGGTTCATGCCGAGCACGAGAATACCGGCAAGACCGGCGAAAAAACCCGACAGGGTATGGGCGACCAGCGTGTTGCGGGTGACGCTGACGCCGGACAGCCGGGCCGCCAGCGGGTTTGCCCCGAGCGCCAGGAAACGGGCGCCGATCGGCATGCGGTGGACGAGCAGCAGGACGACGATTGCGACGACGAGCCACAGCAGGATACCCGAGGGAATGCCGAACGGCCGCGCCTGCCCGAGCAGGATCACCGCCGGATTGCTGACGGTGACCGCGCTGCCGCCGGCGACGATGACGAGCAGGCCCTGCAGGAAGGTCGCCATGGCAAGCGTCATGATGATCGGCGGCACACGAAGATAGGCAGCACCCGCGCCGTTCATCAGGCCGATGCCGGTGGCGATGGCAAGCGCCGCCGCGATGCCGGCGAGGCCGGTCGGGTCCCAGGCCGGCGAAATCAACGGCAGCAGGATCGCCGTGACGGTGATCACAGCACCGACCGACAGATCGATGCCGCCCATCAGGATGACGAGCGTCTGCCCGGCGGCGACAATGCCGATCACTGCGGCGAGTTCGAGCAGATAGCGCAGGTGGCCATAGGCGCCGAAACCGCGCAGCATGACGCTTGCGACGATCCAGACGAGCGCGACCAGAAGCAAGGTCAGCAGCGGCGGATTGCGGAAGGCGGACCTGATCATATTCATCGCCTTGCCCTCCATTGCCCGAGAAGTTCCGGAACGGCGACTGCGCCGACGATGATCAGCCCCTGCGCGACATATTGCGCGACCGGCGGAAAACCGAGGAAGAACATGACGTTGATCATGACAGAGAGCAGCAGGCTGCCGCAGATCGCCCCGCGCATCGTGCCCTTGCCGCCGAGAAAACCCACGCCGCCGAGCACGGCGGCGGCGATCGAGTTCAGTGTGAAGGGCGTGCCGATCACCGGATCCCCCGAGCCGGTCTGCGCCGCGACGAAAAGGCCGGTCAGCGTTGCAAGCAGACCGGAGAGCGCAAAGGCTGCGACCTTTACCCGTTCGACCGGGACACCGGAGCGAAATGCGCCGACCGGATTGTCGCCGGCCGCATAGATGCCGAGGCCGAGCGGCGTGGCGAGAAAGACCTTCCAGAGCACGAGGATCACGACGAGCAGCAGGAAGGCGACGGGCGTGTGGCCGGCAAGCGCCGTCGACAGCCAGTCGGGAATGAACCCGCCCGGCCGCGGCAGCAGAATGAGCGCCACCCCGCCGATGATGAAGGAGCCGGCAAGCGTGACGATGATCGCCGGCAATCTGAGATGCGTGACAATCGCGCCGATGACGGCGCCGATCGCAAGGCCGGCGAGTGCGACCGCAAGAATACCGCCCGGCACGCCGAGCGCCCCTTGCATCGTCGTCGCCGCGATCACCGCGCCAAGGCTGACGAGCGGGCCGATCGCCAGCGTGATGCCGCCATTCAGCATCAGCAGCGCCTGCGCCATGGTGACGAGCGCGAGCGGGAACCAGTTCTGCGTGAACTTGGAGAAGCCGCCGATCGAAAGGATGCCGGGAAAGAGCAGCGCATAGAGGATGAGAAAGGCGGCGACGACCAGATAGAGGCCGGCAAGGCCGCGGTTGCGGCGGAGCTGGATCGAGCCGTAGAGCCGGGGTGACGAAATCGTGCTCATGCCGCCTCTCCCTGCGTCGCGGCTGTTATGCCCATGGCCGCGCCGACGATCGCCCCTTCGCTGATGGCATCCTGCGAGAGTGTTGCCGCGATGCGCCCCTCGCGCAGAACCACGACGCGGTCGCAGAGATGCACGAGCTCCGGCGTATCGGAACTGGCGAGAATGACGAGCCGCCCCTCGGCGGCAAAGGCGCGCAGCATCAGATAGATCTCCCGTTTGGTCTCGATGTCGACACCGCGCGTCGGGTCGTTGAGCAACAGCACCGACGGATCGAGCGGCAGCCATTTGGCGAGCGCCACCTTCTGCTGGTTGCCGCCGGACAGCGCCTGCACCGGACGAGCGGTATCACCCTTGATCGTCAGCCGGCGTGCGAGATCGGCGACCAGGCCGCTTTCTGTCAGCCGGTCGCGAAAGCCCTTGCGAGCGAGCCGGCCGAGCGAGGGAAGGGTGAGATTGGAGGCGATGGAGTGGGACAGCACCAGCCCCTCGTGCTTGCGGTCGGCCGGGACATAGACGATACCGGCGGCATTCGCCGCACCGACATTAGCCGGCAGGCCTGACTTGCCGGATACTTCCGCACGGGCGGCCGAGGCTGGAATCGCACCGTAGAGGCCGAGCAGCAGGTCTTCCTGGCCTTGCCCGACGAGCCCGCCGATGCCGACGATCTCGCCGGCGCGGGCGGAAAAGCCGATGTCGCGCACCATGCCGGCGGAGAAACCCTCGACGCTGATGCGTGTTTCGCCGGGCTTCGTAGCGGCGCGCGGCGGGAACAGGTCGCCGGTCTCGCGGCCGACCATCAGCCGCACCAGGCCCTCGCCGTCGATGCCCGACAACGACTGGTCGGCGGTGACCAAGCCGTCTTTCAGCACCGTGACATGCGAGCAGAGCGCCTGCACCTCGTTCAGGCGGTGGGAAATATAGAGAAGGGCGGTGCCGCGCCCCTTGAGCGTTTCGATCAGGCGAGCAAGGATGCCGGCTTCGTGGGCGGAAAGCGACGAGGTCGGCTCGTCCAGGATCAGCACGCGCGGCTTGCGGAACAGCGCCTTGGCGATCTCCACCATCTGACGGCGGCCGAGCGCGAGATCGGCGACCGGCATGTCGAGCGGTTCGGTGAGCCCGACCATGTCGCAGACCTCACGCACGCCGCGGTGAAGCGCTCTGTAATCGATGAGGCCGAACCGGCGCGGAAAGGCGCCGGTTCCGATGTTTTCGGCAATCGACAGGCTGGCCGTCAGGCTGAGTTCCTGCTGAACCACGGCGATGCCGGCCGAACGCGCCGCCGCCGGACTGAAACGCCCGACGGGCCTGCCGTCGACGAGGATGGACCCGCTGTCCGGGTGGAGCGCGCCGGACAGAAGATTGATCAGCGTCGACTTGCCGGCGCCGTTTTCACCGAGCAGGGCGTGAACCCTGCCCGGCAGAAGGGCAATGTCGACGCCCTTCAAAACGGGATTGCCGAAAAATCCCTTGAACACCTGCCGGGCTTCCAGCAGGGGCCGTTCTTCCGTCATGACGGTTTCCTCAGCCCGAGACTACTTAGGTGGATTACTTGGCAAGCAGCTTGTCGAAGAGCGCCTGGTCGTAATCCGAGTAGATATAGCCGTCAGCCGGGAACTTGTCGGCGCGGGCGAGGTAGCTGCCGATGGTGCTGTCGTCGATAACGGGCAGCGGCACCTTGACGAAAGCGGGCACGTCCTTGCCTTGCAGCGCCTGCACGGCGGTATAGACGGAAAGCGCGCCGAGCCAGTTGGGCTGCATCGTCGCCCAGCCCTTCAGGCCCTTCTCCTTCCAGAGTTCCAGGAACTGCCTGGCGTTTTCGCCTGTTGTCGGCACCTGGTCGCGGCCCTGGCGCTCGAAGGCGAGGACGGAGCCGGCCGACAGCGCGCCGCCGAGCGACAGAACGCCGTCGATTTCGGGGTTGGCGAAGAGCAGGCTGGTCATCGCTTCCTGTGCCGGCGCGACGTTATATTCGGTGTTCGTCTCGGTGATCACCTGGAGACCCGGATTGGCATCGAGGACCGGCTGGGCGCCCTTGCGGCGGTCGTCGCTCACCGAAATGCCGGCCGGGCCGTTCATGATGATGATCTTGCCCTTGCCGCCAAGCTGGGCGACCATCCATTTGGCTGCGGTTGCACCCCATTGACTGGAATCGGTGTTGATCTTCGCCGTCACCTTGTCGGTGTTGACGAGGCTGTCGAAATTGACGACCGCGATACCCTTGTCGCAGGCATCCGATATGACGCGGTCGAGCGCGTTGGAGGAGCCGGCGATGACGACGATGGCGTCGACATTGGCGTCGATCATCGACTGGATATGCTGGATCTGCGTCTGGGCATTGCCCTGCGCGTCCGTGATCATCAGGTTTTTCACCAGGCCCGCCTTCTTCAGCTCCTCCACCTCAGCGCTGATGGTGCCTTCGGTCTGCTTCATCCAGGTCGGTACCGAGTAGATGTTCGCCCAGCCGATCGTGTAGGGCGCTTTCCTGTCGCCCTTGATGCAATTGGCAGCGGCCGAGGCCGTGCCCGCGGAAAAGACGAGGAGGGCCGCGGCGGCGGCGGCGCCGGCAAGAAGGCGGCGGCGCAGTGAAGCGGAAATGCTGCTGTCAAAATTCTTCATGTCGATCCCCTTTTTTGTGCGGCAGCCTTGAAGGCTTGCCATCAATGTCCAATATAATGTACATATGATCCGTATACCGGACGAAGTGATCTTATGCCGATTTTTCAGCCTCGCAAGAGGGATGAAAAAAAATTTCGTCCGCTGGGAATGACGGAGGTCGGTTGACAGATGCGACGGAGGATTTGAAAAGCTTGGCCGAACAGAAATTGGGATCGACAGCAATGGATGCAGTTCAGGACGAAGCAGCCGGCAAACGCGCCCGCGGGCTCGACCGCGCCTTCGAAATCCTCGATTTCCTGCGCCAGAAGCGCCAGGCCCTGAAGCCGAACGAAATCGCCGCGCAGATCGGCGCGCCGCGCTCGTCGGTTTACGAACTCGTCAACCTGCTGCTGAGCAACGGCATTCTCGAATTCACCGGCGGCGACGGGCGGGTCTATCTCGGCCGCAAACTCTATTTCCTCGGCGCCGCCTATGAAAATCATTTCGATTTCACCCGCGAATGCGAGGCGGCGCTGGAACAGCTTGCCGACGAGACGCGGGAAACGGCGCAGTTCTGCATGCTGGATGGAAACAGGTACACGGTGGTGCGCATGCGCGAAGGTGCGCGGCCCTTTCGCATTTCGACGGATGTCGGCCAGTCGGTGCCGATCCCGTGGACGGCGTCGGGCCGCCTGCTCGTCGCGCATCTGTCGGACCAGGAGATCCTGAACTTCATTCCGCCGCAGGATTTCCGCCTGCCGGGGGGCGAATGGCTCGATCCGCAAACGTTCATCGCCGAGGTGCGCCAAGCCGAGCGTGAAGGTCTCTTCACCTTCAACAGCATCGTCGACAGCTTCACCCATTGTTTTGCCGTGCCGGTGCGCGGCGAGGAAGGCCATGCCGCCGCAACGCTCTGCCTTGTCACGCCCCGCGATGACGGCATTGCCAACCGCGATCGCTATCTCGACTGCCTGAGAAAGGCCGCCGCCGGCCTGGAGCATGCCCCGGCCCGGCCAAAACGGGGCTGACGCCCCGGTAGAAACCCAGGCATCGATCCCGGCGGCACGGACGTCGTGCCTGAACCGGTCATCCCCCGGCATGCTCCCTCAAATCGTGGCACGCTCGCCCGGCTTTTCGCCGGGCCTGGCGGGTGCTGCGTATCCGCCGGCCCGATCAAAGACATCGGCGATCAGGCGCAAGACCAGTTGCCCGCCGGTTGGCGAGCGCCATCGTTGATTTCCAATTTTCTCCCGATCTCGAAAATCTATTCACTCTTCTCCCCAAACTATGAAATTAAGTTTCTCTATAAAATCTATGGAGAACCTATCCTGACGGCTCGATAGACGAATTTATACCTGCCCTCGTGGAGGAGCGGGGCTGTTGAGGCAAACGGAGAGGACGCCAGATGACACGGAAAATCAGGCTTGGAGCATTTCTTCCCGGTGGCGGACAGCATGTCGCCTCATGGCGCCATCCCGACCAACCGGCCGACGGCGCCACCAGTTTCGAATTTCACAAGCAGCTGGCGCTGACGGCCGAGCGCGGCCTCTTCGACGCCTATTTCCTGGCCGACGGACTGGCTGTCGGTTTCGGCGGGGCACGCGAAGGCGGCAATGCCCGTGTCGCCGGCTTCGAGCCCGTGACATTATTCTCCGCCCTTGCGCCTCTGACTACGCATCTCGGCTTCATCGCGACGTCCTCGACCACCTATGAGGAGCCTTACACGACCGCCCGCAAGTTCGCCTCGCTGGACCTGATCTCAGACGGCCGCGCCGGCTGGAACGTCGTGACCACGACCGGCGACCTCACGGCGCAGAATTTCAACCGCGATACCCAGCTGCCGCATGCCGAGCGCTATCGCCGTGCCGCCGAGCATGTCGACGTCGTCCGCAAACTCTGGGAAAGCTTCGAGGACGACGCCTTCATCCGCGACAAGGAAACGGGCGTGTTCTTCGATCCGGCGAAGCTGCACGACACCGACCATCGCGGCGAACATTTCAGCGTGCGTGGCCCGCTCAACGTCTCGCGCTCGCCGCAGGGCCATCCCGTCATCGTCCAGGCCGGTCAGTCCGAGGACGGACGCGGGCTCGCCGCGGCAACGGCCGAAGTCATCTTCACCGCCCATCAGCATCTCGAAACCGCCCAGGAATTCTACCGGGATATCAAGGCGCGCGCCCGCGGTCTCGGCCGCAACCCCGATCACATCCTGGTCATGCCCGGCGTCTCCGCTTTCGTCGGCAGGACCGAAGCCGAGGCACGCGAGAAATACGACCGCCTGACCTCGCTGATCGTCGAAGAAGACGGGATCGGCCTGCTCAACGGCCTGACCGGCGGCACGCTCGACCTGCACGGCTATGATCTGGACGGGCCCCTTCCGCCCGCACCGCCGACCGAAGGCATGAAGAGCCGCCAGGCGCTGATCCGCCAGATCGCCGACGAAAACAACTTCACCATCCGCCAGCTCTATCAGTGGATCGCATCGGCCCGTGGCCACTACACCATCGTCGGCACGGCCGAGCAGATTGCCGACACGCTGCAGACATGGTTCGAGAACGAGGCGGCCGACGGCTTCAACATTCTGCCGCCCTGGCTGCCGACGGCGCTCGACGATTTTGTCGATCTGGTCATTCCGGAACTGCAGCGCCGCGGCCTGTTCCGCACGGCCTATGAGGGCAAGACGCTGAGGGAAAACCTCGGCCTGCCTTTCCCGAGCAATCGATGGGCTGCAGGACATGCAGCTCTCCAGGCAGCAGAGTGAGGAGCGGACCATGGCCTATGAAATCAACCAGACCCTTCCGAGAAGCTTCGGCCGCCTGAAAAACGGCGAAAGCACGACTTTCCTTCTCGCACTCCAGCTGCGCGGCGTGCTCGCATCGCTTTTGCCGCGCTACGGCCTGCTCATCAGCTTCCTGGTGCTCTGGCAGGTGTCGAGCACCAGGGGCTGGGTCAATCCTGCCGTCTTCCCACCCTTGAACGTGATCCTGTCCACTCTCTGGACCAACCTTGCCAACGGCGCGCTGCTCGATGACATTGCCATCAGCCTGCAGCGAGCCGGAACCGCCTTCGCCTTTGCCGTCGTGATCGGCATTCCGCTTGGCCTGTTCATGGGTCAGTTTCGCCTGGTCGAGCAGGCGCTCGATCCTATCCTGCAGCTCTTCCGCCAGACATCGGCGCTGGCGCTCTATCCGGTTTTCATCCTGCTGCTCGGCCTCGGCGAAACATCGAAGATCTTCGTTATCTTCTGGGCGACGCTGTTTCCGGTCCTGCTCGCCACGATCAGCGGCGTTAAGGAGGTGGACCAGAAGCTCATCGAGATGGCCCGCACCTATGGCGCCGGGCCGCTCACCGTCTTCCGCCGCGTCATTCTGCCGGCATCCGTCCCCGCGATCTTCGTCGGCCTGCGTCTTTCGGCCACAACAGCGCTTCTGCTGCTGATCGCCGCCGAGATGATCGGCGCCAACAAGGGCATCGGCTTCCAGGTCATGAACGCCCAGTACAATTTCCAGATCCCGCTGATGTTTGCGGCGATCCTGCTGCTCGCCTTCCTCGGGCTTGCCGCCAATGCCTTGCTCGTTCTTCTGCAGCGCCGTCTCTGCCGCTGGTCCCAGCCGAGCCGCTGACTGCCTCCACCAATTTTCCTCTGAAAGGACTCCCCCATGACATTCCATCTCCGCAATCTTTTCCTGCCGGCCGCGATCGCTCTCGGTCTTGCCACGCCGGCCGCAGCCGCCGACACGGTGAAGCTGCGCTACCTCGCCAGCCAAGGCGGCCTTGCCGCCCATGAGCTTGCCGAGGAACTCGGTTACTTCAAGGACACCGGCATCACGCTGGAGAATGTCGGCTATGCCCAGGGCGGCCCGGCCTCTCTGATCGCCCTGGCCTCCGGCGATGTCGAGATCGGCAGCGCCGCCACCTCAGCCGTCTTGAATTCGATCATCGGCGGCAACGACTTCGTCGCCGCCTATCCGTCGAACGGCATCAATGATGAGGTGCAGTCGACCTTCTACGTGCTGGAAGACAGCCCGATCAAAAGCATCAAGGACATTGTCGGCAAGAGCATCGCGGTCAACACGCTCGGTGCGCATCTCGACTACACCATCCGCGAGGCCCTGCATTCCGTCGGCCTGCCGAGCGACTCCGCCAACCAGGTCGTCGTTCCGGGACCGCAGCTCGAGCAGGTGCTGCGCTCCAAGCAGGTCGATATTGCCGCCTTCGGCTATTGGCAGACGACCTTCGAGGGCGCGGCGCTCAAGAATGGCGGCCTGCGTGCGGTTTTCGATGATACCGACGTGCTTGGCGACATCGCCGGCGGCTTCGTGGTCCTGCGCCGCGATTTCATCAAACAGCATCCGGAAGCGTCGAAAATCTTCGTCGAGCAGTCGGCTCGCGCCCTCGACTATGCCCGTGAGCATCCCGAAGAAACCAAGAAGATTTTCGCCAAAGCGCTCGCCGAACGTGGCGAGAACGCTGATATCGCACAGTATTTCCGTGGCTATGGCGTGCGCGCCGGCGGTCTGCCGGTCGAGCGTGATATCCAGTTCTGGATCGACGTCCTGGTTCGCGAAGGCAAGCTGAAGCAGGGCCAGTTGGCGGCCAAGGATATCCTGTTTACCGCCGACGCCAAACCGGCGAGCAATTGAGGAAGCGTGATGAGCGTCGCTGAGGACATTCGCCGCGGGGAGGTGACGATCCGTCGCCTCTCCAAATCCTACAGGCTGAACGGCAAGCCGCTGCAGGTTCTGAAGGATATCAATCTCCATATCCGCTCTGGCGAAAGCCTCGCCATCGTCGGCGCCAGCGGTTCGGGCAAGACGACCCTGCTCAGGGTTCTCGCCGGGCTGGAGGATTCCGATAGCGGAGACGTCCTCGTTGACGGCAAGGCGATACGCGGCGTCAGCGCCGAGCGCGCCGTCATCTTCCAGGAGCCGCGGCTTCTGCCCTGGCTTGATGTGCTCGACAATGTCGCCTTCGGGCTGGAAACCAGGGGCCTGTCGCGCGAGCAGGCGAGGGGACGGGCGCGCCACTATGTCAAGCTCGTCGGCCTGCAGCAGTTCGAGACCGCCTATCCCCGACAGCTCTCCGGCGGCATGGCGCAGCGTGTCGGCATCGCCCGGGCACTTGCCGTCCAGCCGGAAATCCTGCTGCTCGACGAGCCGCTCGGCGCCCTCGACGCGATGACCAAGATCGGCATGCAGCAGGAACTCGCCCGGATCTGGCGCGATGAGGATGTGACGACCATTCTCGTCACCCACGATCTCGAGGAGGCGATCTATCTCGCCGACCGGATCTTGATCCTGCCGCGGGAAAAGGGAGCCGAGCCGCGTCTGATCGACATCGAACTGCCGCGCCCGCGCGACCGTAGCGCGCCGGAATTCGTCCGGCACCGCGAAGAACTGCTGAACCTGTTCGGACTGCATTGATTTCTTCAGACGTCTGCGCGCCGCATGGGGTCTGATCCATGCGACGCGCGGCAGTAGCGATGCGGAGGACGCGCGCGGACCGCTATCGCGCCTTACTCTTTGCTCCGGCAGTCAGATAAGGCCGCCGATCCAGTTCCGCCGAGCGGTAGGAACTGCGCAGCCGCAGCAGATCCTTGCGGGCGATCAGGCCGCACAGCTTGCCGGAAGCGGGGTCGACGATCGGAATGCGACCGTCGCCGGTCGACAGCATCAGGTCGGCGATGAATGCGACCGTATCATCGGGATGCCCCACGGGAACGGAATCGTCCGCGACGTTTTCACCGAGCGTCTGGGCGGCAAGTTCCGCCTTCCCCTGCCAGAGAAGGGCATCGGCCCGCGAGACGATGCCGGCCAGCCTGCCCCCGGCATCGACCACCGGGTAGATCCGATGGGTCTTCTCTTCAGAGGCGAAGAAATCGCAGGCCTCTCCGACCGTCATAGTGACGGCAAGCGTATCGACATCGCCGATCATGATCTCCCTTGCCCGCGAGAGTTCGAACGGATCGACGCCGTATTCGCGGGTGATGTGCTGGCCATGGCGCGCGATCTTCTCGGTGAGGATCGAGCGGCGCAGCAGCAGGACCGTGACGGCATAGGCCACCACTGTTGCCGCGAGCAGCGGAACGAGCGTGCTGACGTCGCCGGTGATCTCCATCGCAAAGAAGGTTCCCGTCAGCGGCGCGCGCATGGTTCCGCCCATCATCGCCGCCATTCCAAGCAGCGCCCAGAAGCCCGGGTCATTGCCGGGCATGACAAGTCCGACCAGCCATCCGAGAGCGCCGCCGAAAATCAGGAGCGGGGCGAGCACGCCGCCCGAGGTGCCCGACGACAGGGCAAACAGCCAGATGACGGTCTTTACCAGCAGGATCGACAGGACAGCCGGCGCGAGCAGCCGGTTGTTGAGCAGGCCTTCGATGATGTCGTAACCGACACCCATCGCCCGCGGCTCGATCAGGCCGCCGAGACCGATGACGAGACCGCCGAACATCGGCCACCACATCCAATGGATCGGCAAGGCCTCGAACAGGTCTTCGATCCGGTAGAGCAGCGTCGTCAGCAATCCCGATTGCAGGCCTGAGATGATGCCCATTGCCGCGCAGGCGAAGATCCCCCACCAGGGCAAGGTCACCTGGAAATGGGTCGGGAACAGCGGCCCCACGCCGAACAGCAGTGGGCGCCAGCAGATCGATACGCAGGCGGCAACGGCGACGGGAATGAAGCTGCGCGGTTTCCATTCGAACAATAAGAGTTCGACCGCCAGCATGACCGCAGCGATCGGCGAACCGAAGATCGCCGTCATGCCGGCGGCGGCACCGGCGACGAGCAGCGTCTTCCGCTCAGCCGCGCTCATGTGAAAGAATTGCGCGAAAAGCGAACCGATCGCTCCGCCGGTCATGATGATCGGCCCCTCGGCGCCGAACGGCCCGCCGGTTCCGATCGAGATTGCCGATGACAGCGGCTTGAGGACCGCCACCTTCGGCGACATCCGGCTGCCGCCGATCAGGATCGCCTCGATGGCCTCTGGAATGCCGTGGCCGCGGATCTTCTCCGATCCGAAGCGGGCCATCAGGCCGATGATGAGCCCGCCGAGCGGCGGCACCAGCACCACCCACAGCGAGCGCGGCACCGCAGCCAGAGAGGCGGGCTCGATACCCAGCTGCCCGAACCAGACGACATTGGTGACAAGCGCGATCAGGCTGACGAGACACCAGGCGGCAAAGGCGCCTGCGGTGCCGACGATGAGGGACATGCCGATCAGGACGAGAACCCGCCTGTCGGTGGTGAAATCCCCGGCCTCGCGCCGGGAAAGACCGCCGGTGAAATCGTGCGGCCGGTTGCTGGGTTGATGCTGCGCCATGAAAACCTCTGCTACGCGGAAATGGGTAGGCTTGAGGCCATTATATCGTAATACGATATAAATCAATGGACGAAAACACCGAGACGAAAATGTCGCGTGAAGATGCCTCACTTGACCGGCTGTCGAGTGCGCCTCTATTCAATTTCGGGAACAATTCGCGCTGCGGATCGCAGGCGGCAGAGGAGAATGAGTGTGAAGAGAATCCCGCCGCCGCTGAGACAGGAGGATTACCAGGCGCTCGCCGACCTCCGCTTCGCGCTTCGTCAGTTCATGGACTTCAGCGCCTCTGCCGCCCAGTCCGAGGGACTGCCCGTGCAGCAGCATCAGGCGCTGCTGGCGATCAAGGGACAACGCGGCGGCGAAGCGATGACCATCGGCATGCTGGCCGAGCGGCTGCTCATCGCGCCCCATACGGCGACCGAGCTCGTCGGACGGCTCTCGGATGCCGGATTGGTCGAACGCCATACCGACCCGGCCGACAGGCGCCGGCAGACGCTGCTCCTGACCGCGAAGGCCGACGAACTCCTGACGAGGCTGAGTGCCGTCCATCTTTCGGAAATCCGGGTCATGGCCCCGAAGCTGATCGAGCTTCTCGTCGAACTGCAGAAAACGGCGCCGAAAGCGGAATGAACCGCGACGCGATAGGACTTACAAATTCTCGACGACCAGCGGCTGAATCACCGGCTGGCCGCGGCGGTCGCGCAGCACCTCGACATCGACGCCGTAAGTCTGGGCGATGAGCGACGGCGTGATGATCGATTGCGGGTGACCGCTCGCCTTCATCGTGCCGTCCGCGATGACCAGTAAATTGTCGGCATATTGGCAGGCCAGATTGAGATCATGCAGCACGACCATGGTGACCCAGCCGTTGGCGCATGTTTCCCGGCGCACGAGATCGAGCAGGGCAATCTGGTGCTTCAGATCCAGGGCGCTGACAGGCTCGTCCAGCAGCATGACTTTCGGCGCGCGCATCAAAACCTGCGCAAACAGCGCCATCTGCCTTTGTCCGCCGCTCAGCGACGCGATGTCGCGCCCGGCGAGATGAGCGATGCCGGCTTGCGAAAGCCGTGTCATCGCCATGTCGAGCGTCTCGTCGTCAATGTGCAGCGACAGCCGGCCCAGCCGGCCGAGAACCACGACTTCGAGAACCGACAGCGCGATGTCGGCGGCCGTATCCTGGGGCATATAGGCGAAGCTCTCACGCCATGACTTCAGCGTCCGCGCGCTCGTCCGCCCGGCCGAAAGACTGTTGTCGCCGAGCGTCAATCTGCCCCCGGCCAGCGGCAGGTCGCCGAAGAGTGCCCGCAAAAGCGTGGTCTTGCCCGTGCCGTTGGGGCCGATGACGGCATGGATCTTGCCGGCTTCGAGACAGATGTCGATGCCCGAGACGATTCTCTGCCCGCCGCGCTCGATGGCGATGTTTTCCAAGCAGATCATGCGCCTGCTTTCTTCGGCGCAAAGATCAGCCACAGCAGGAACGGCACGCCGACGATGGCGGTAACGATGCCGACCGGAAACAAAGCACCTGGAATGATCGATTTCGACACGACGGAGGCGGCCGACAGCATCAGCGCGCCTGACACAACAGACATCGGCAGAAAGAAACGCTGATCCTCGCCCACCGTCATGCGGGCGATATGTGGGGCGACGAGACCGATGAAGCCGATCACGCCGACGAAACTCGTGGCGGTCGCCGTCATCACAGCAACGATGACCAGGACCTTCATGCGCAGCAGCCGGACATTGACGCCGAGGCTCGCGGCCCGCATCTCGCCCATGCGCAAGGCGGCCAGCTTCCAGGAGTCGGCCATCAGCAGGGCGCAACAGAGGGATGTCACGGCTGCGGTCAGGCCGAGCGTCGGCCAGGTTGCCTTCGTCAGGCTGCCGAACAGCCAGAACAATATCTGCTGCGACAACTCAGGCGAGGAGAGGAACTGGATGAGCGACAGAAGCGACTGGAACAGGAACAAGAGGGCGATACCGCCGAGAATGATGGTTTCCGCCGTCATCCGCCGCATCGAGGCGAGCGTGAAGAGAAACAGCGCCGCCAGCATGGAGAAGACGAAAGCGCCGAGCGGCACGGCGATCATCGGATCGAGGCCCAAGCCCCCGAGCACCAGAACCAGCGCGGCCCCGAAGCCGGCCGCCGCCGCCATGCCGAGCGTATAGGGGCTCGCCATCGGATTGTTGAGAAGCGTCTGCATCTGCGCGCCTCCGGCTCCAAGGGCTGCGCCGACGGCAAGCGCCATCAGCGCCATGGGCAGGCGCAGGCCGCGAACGATGGCGTCGGTCATCGCCGCCCGCTCGCCGAGCCCGGTGAGCGAGCGCACCACTTCCACCGGCGACAGCAGCGAGGGACCGGTGGCGATGTCGAGAACAAGGCATATCACCAGGAGCAGCACAAAAATCAGCAGGCTGCGCCAGCGCCTGCGCTCACGCAGCCGGTGCGCACCGATCGCTTCGGCATTGCGGGCGGTCACAGTCATCGGGAAACCTGTCTCGAAGGGAAACGAGCGCCATCGGTGACGTGGCGCTCGCAGAGGTGAACGTGCCGGGATCAACCCTTGACCGCGATAGCAAACGTGCCCTCGGGAACCACCGGCAGGTACTTCTTGTAATAGCCGAGGTAATTGGCAACCGGGTCGACATCCGTGAACTGCTCGGGATAGAGCTGCTTGGCGATATACTGCACCATCGCAAAATCCGAGATCGTGCGGGACGCGCCCTGATAGACGCCGAAGAGCGCATCGTTCTTGACGGCGGGCAGTTCGTTCCAGCCCTGGCGGGTCTCGAACGCCTTGAGTTTTTCGCGGGCTTCATCGGCCTTCACGCCCTCGCCCATCGGCAGGGCGGTCTCGCTCTTGTTGTTCTCACGGCCGGAAATGAAGATGGCATCGGGCTTCGACGCCAGCACCTGCTCCGGATTGATCGCCCCCCACCATTCGACGAAGGGTGCGGCAATATTGTCGCCGCCGGCTGCGGTGGACATGGCGCCCCACATGTTCTTGCCGTAAGTAAAGGAATATTCCGCCGGTCCCTTGTTGCCGAATTCGACATAGACCTTCGGCTTGGGCTTGCCCGATACGGCGACGCGATCGGCGATGTCCTTCAGCGCTCCGGCGTAGAAATCGGCGATTTCCTTGCCGCGTGCGTCCTGACCGGTCAGCTGCCCGAAAAGCACGGTCGAGGCGACATGGCGCTCGACCGTCTGCGCGTTGTAGTCGACGACGACCACCGGAATGCCTTGCTCTTCCAGGCGATGGGCGTCCTGACCGAGCGCCTGGTATTGCCAGTCGGCCAGGATGACCAGGTCGGGATTGAGGCTCAACACCTTCTCGATGGAAAAGGTCTGCGCTTCCACCTCGCCGACATCGGCGATATCGCCGAGCGAGGGGCGGTGGGCAAGGTGCATCTTCCAATTTGCCGGAACCCAGCCCTCCCATGCCTCACGGGAAATCCCGACGACGGAATCGTAGGCCTTCTCGCCACCGACGGCCATGTAATCCTCGAAATAGAAACCGAGGACCACGCGCTTGGCGGGAAGGTCGACCTTCACCGCGCGGCCGATCACATCGGTGATCGTTTTCTGTTCCGCCATGGCAGACGGTGCGAAGAAAACAGCGGAAATAGAAATAAGTGAAGCAGCCAGCCAGCTGGCCACGGATTTAAAATTCATGACGACCATCCATCGGTTAAATACGAGGTCGGGTTATAAAATATGATCAAATAAATCAAGTTATTTATCGTCCGGCTCTCCGCCAGGAAAAACATAAGATCCGCCACTGGAAAACAGCGGCAGGCCCCTCCCGATCGGCGCATGGCGACGGCGGCATGGCCGCGCCGCCAACCGGCCGCTTCAGCGTAAAAGCGTCTTGCTCAAGCGATGGATATGGGCAGCCCCGATACCGCAGCAGCCGCCGATGATCGTGGCACCGGCTTCGGCCCAGGAGCAGGCATAACGCGAATAGATATCGTCGTTGAGATCGTCGCGGGTATCGTGCAGCCCCTCATTGGCGGCCGCATCGCCTGTTTCCCCTTCGAAGGCATTGGCATAGACGCCGATTTCGATCCGAGCGTCCGCCTTGCGAAACACACGCGCTGCCGTCTCGACGGCCGCCTGCATGACTTCAGGCTTACTGCAATTGAACAGAAAGGCTTCAGCACCTGATGCGACCGCCCAGGATGCCGCCGCCTCGACGCTTTCGCCGGAGCGAAGCTTCGGCTCGCCGCCCGCTATAACAGCCGCGTCGTCCGCCAAGGTGAAGGAGATCCAGAACGGCTTGCCCGTTGCCGCCACCGCCTTGCGGACGGCCTCGCCCTCGGCGATCAGGCTCAGCGTCTCGCCGAGCCATATGTCGACGAAGGGCGCGAGGTTTTCGACAAGCACCTTGAGATAATCCTGTACCCGCGAAGGCTGAAAATTCTCAGGTTCGTAGGAGCCGAAGATCGGCGGCAGCGAACCGGCGACCAGAACCTTGCGATCGGTGACGCTATCGGCCGCTTCGCGCGCCAGACGGCCTGCGAGGCGGATCAGTTCAGCCCCTTCTTTCTGGAACCGGTCCTCGCCGATATGGAAGGGCACCAGCGCATAGCTGTTCGTCGTAATCACCTCCGAGCCGGCGGCGATGAATTCCTTGTGCACCTCGCGGACGATATCCGGCGAATTGATCAGCGCCAGGGCCGACCATTCCGGCTGTTTCAATTCGGCACCGAGCCGCAGTAGCTCGCGGCTCATGCCGCCATCGAGAATTCGCGTTGTGCTCATGAGGTCGTCTCCATTCATGCTTTCGCGCCGTCACCGGCCGCGGACTTTTCAAAACAATGTGTCAGCTTCCGCCGGTCTAGCGGCGAACCGGCACCTGCGCTTCGAAACCTCGAAAGACGCGGGCGATCACTGCGGTGAGGGCGAGATAGAAGACGGTCACGACCAGCAGCGGTTCGTAGACCAGCAGCGTGTCCTGGCGAACCTTGTTGGCGACGGCATAGAGATCCATCACCGTCACCGTGAAGGCGAGCGGCGTCGCCTTCAGCTGCATGACGATCTCTCCGGCAATGGTCGGCAGGGCGATGCGAATGGCCCGCGGCAGCCAGATGCGGCGGGTCAGTTTCCAGGGCGACAGGCCGAAGGCCCGGCCGGCTTCGAGCTCACCCTTGGGAACGGCAAGCAGCGCGCCGCGCAACACCTCGGCCTCATAGGCTGCGTAGTTCAGGGTGAAGCTGACGGCGGCAAAGAAGAACCCCTCGCGCAGGATCGGCCAGAACAGGCTCTGGCGGATGCCGGGGATCATCGGCAGCAGCGAGCCGACGCCGTAATAAAGAAGCCAAAGCTGGATCAGCAGCGGCGTGCCGCGGAAGAAGGTGCAGTAGCCGCGGGCGAGAAGCCGCGTCAGCCTGCCGCCGCTGACCTGCGCGAAGGCGAGGCCGATGGCGATAACGAAACCGAAGACAACGGAAATGACAAGCAGCGACACCGTCTGCCAGGCGCCTGTCAGAAGCAGCGGCCAATAGGAAGAGATCCAGGTGAAACTCACGGGGCGCGCTCCTCAGGCAAGGCGTGGCTGCCCCCGCCGCACCCGCCCCTCGATCAGTTTGAAGACGACGTTGGAGACGAGCGTGATGGCGAGGTAGAGAAGGGCAGAAGCCAGGAAAAACACGAAGTAATGTTTGGTGCTCGCCCCGGCGAGCCGGGTGGCGAGCGCCAGTTCCTGATAGCCGACGACCGCGACCAGGGCGCTATCCTTGGTGATCGACATCCACAGATTGGCAAGCCCCGGCAGCGCGTTCGGCAAGAGCGCCGGCAGCAGGACGCGGCGGAAGCGCAGCATCGGCCCCATACCGAAGGCCTTGGCCGCCTCGATCTGGCCGACGGGAATGGCGAGGATCGCGCCGCGCAGCACTTCCGTCATGTAAGCGCCCTGCACGAAGCCGAGCACGGCAACCGCCGCAACGAAACCGTTCACATTGACCGGCGGCAGGTCGAATGCCGCGAGCAGCCGGTTGAGGCCGTCGGTGCCGGCATAATAGAGCCCGACGATCAGGATCAGCTCGGGAACGGCGCGGATGACGGTGGTATAAAAATCGAGCAGCAGGCGGAGCAGGCGATTTCCCGAAAGCTTCCCAAGCGCGCCGCCTGTGCCGAGCAAAAGACCGACCGCGAAGGCGCAGGCCGAGATGGCGACCGTGGAGACCGCACCTGCCAGCAGAACGCCGCCCCATCCCGGAGGATAGGGAGACAGCAGCTCCAGAATGCCTTGTTGCGCGGTCGCCATCTCCAGGACTGCTTACTTCGCGCCGTAGATGTCGAAGTCGAAGTATTTCTTGGTGATCGCGTCATACTGGCCGTTGGCGCGAACCGCAGCGATCGCCGCATTCAGCTTGGCTTTCAGCTCGGTGTCTTCCTTGCGCAGACCGCCCGAAACGCCGGCGCCGAGAATTTCCTTGTCGTCGGCGACATCACCCATCTTGGCGCAGCAATCCTTGCCGCCGTCGCTTTTCAGGAAGGCGTCGAGCGCCAGCGAATCGCCGAAGACATAGTCGATACGGCCGGAGGCGAGATCCTGGAAAGCCTCGTCGAGGGTCTGGTAGGTCTTCTCCTCGGCGGCGCCGGCAAAATACTTCTTGTAATATTCCGACTGGATCGTCGACACCTGGATGCCGATGGTCTTGCCCTTCACATCCTCGGCAGTGGCGCCCGGCTTCTGGTCCTTGGGGCCGATCAGGGTGCTCGGCGTGTTGTAATATTTGTCGGTGAAGTCGATCACCTTCGAGCGTTCCGCCGTGTTCGACATCGACGACCAGATCACGTCGAACTTCTTGCTCTGCAGGGCCGGAATGAGGCCATCCCAGGAAATGTCGACGATCGAGCATTTTTCCTTCATCTCCGCGCAGACGGCGTTCATGAGATCGATCTCCCATCCCTGCCACTCACCCGAAGCGTCCTTGGCGAAGAAGGGAGGATAGGATTCGTTCATGACGCCGAAGCGGACTTCGGCCTGCGCCGTGACCGCGGAAAGCGCAAGTGCCGCGCCGGCAAAGAGCATGGGGAGCAGTTTCATTCGCAGGGTTCTCCTGGTTGGTGTTATCGATGACGGCTTGGGTGCATCAGTGGGTGCTGAGACCGGTGAATTCCCGGCAGCGGGCGCTGACGGGCGCCCCGAATATCTGCTCCGGCGGACCTTCCTCCTCGATCCGGCCCTGGTGCAGGAAGAGGACGCGGCTGGAGACATCGCGGGCGAAACGCATTTCATGCGTGACGATCAGCATCGTCCGGCCTTCTTCGGCGAGATCGCGGATGACTTTGAGGACCTCGCCGACCAACTCCGGATCGAGCGCCGATGTCGGTTCGTCGAACAGCATGACGGCGGGATCGATGCAGAGCGCCCTGGCAATCGCCGCGCGCTGCTGCTGGCCGCCGGAGAGAAAAGCGGGATAGGCGTCGCGCTTGTCGAAAAGCCCGACCTTGTGGAGCAGGGCCTCGGCCTTTTCGATCGCCTCACGCCTGGGAATGCCCATGACATGCACCGGCGCCTCGATGACGTTTTCGAGCACGGTGCGATGGGCCCAGAGGTTGAAGCTCTGGAAGACCATACCAAGTCCGGTCCGCAGCCGTTCGATCTGCCGCCAGCTGCGCGGCTGCAGCCGCCCGCCGCGGCCTGGTTTCAGCGCGATCTCCTCGCCGTTCACGGCAATGCGGCCGCGATCCGGCATTTCCAGAAAATTGATGCATCTGAGGAAGGTGCTCTTGCCAGAACCCGACGAGCCGATAATGGAGATCACATCCGACTTGTGGGCCTCGGTCGAGATACCCTTGAGAACCAGTTGCGAGCCGAAGCTTTTATGGAGATCTTCGACGCGAAGAGCAGGAAAGGGTTGATCCGACATGCATGGGTCCGGCTGAACTGAGTTTGCAAAGGATAATGATAAAAGAACGCGGTTTTTTCGCGCAATTTTTGTCTCTTCTGCATAATTTGTGCAAAATAATCTTCCTCACGCGGCGAATGCAGCAGAACGCGTGAAATGCTGCGGCAAGAATTAGGACTGGATAATGGAACAACTGGATCGTTTTGACCGTGACATACTCGATATCGTTCAGCGCGACTGCCAGCTGAAGGCCGAAACGATCGCCGAGCGGATCGGACTATCGGTCTCGGCGGTGCAGCGGCGGTTGAAGCGGTTGCGCGAGGAGGGGATCATCAAGGCGGAGGTTGCCGTCGTCGACCGGAAGGCGACCGGGACATCGATGGTGTTCATCGTCGGGATGGAGATCGAGCGGGACAATTACGACGCTCTGGCGAAGTTCCGCCAGTGGGCGGAAAAGCAGGATCATATCCAGCAGGTCTATTATGTCACCGGCGCGGTCGATCTGATCGCGATCGTCACTGCCCGCGACGTCGAGCATTATGACGATATCGCCGCCCTGATCATGGCCGACAATCCGCAGATCCGCCGCATGCACACCAATGTCGTGCTGCGCGACGTAAAGCTCGGCCTGTTCGTGCCGCTGGAATAGCGCCGGCCCGGCTTCGCACGCCGACAAGCTGCTGGACTCGCCTTCGGCAAAGAGCATAATTCCGGGCGCAAATCCTCGGGAGGAACGATCCTTGACGTTACGACACCAGATCATCGCATTGGCGATCGTCCCGCTCGTCATCTCGATCCTTGCGATCACCACCTTCATCACCTGGCAATCGGCAAACCTCGCCAAGAACAGCATCGACACGTTCGAGCAAAACATGCTGAAGACCAAGGAAGCCGAGATCCTCAATCTGACCAATCTTGCCCTCTCCGCCATCCAGACGATCTATGACAAGGCCGGGGCCGACGACGAGGCAGCCAAGCAGCAGGTGGCTGCGATTCTGACCTCGCTCGATTACGGCAAGGACGGCTATTTCTTCGTCTACGATTACGACGGCAACAATATCGTCCATCCGCGCCAGAGTTTCCGACATGGGCACAATTGGCTCGATCTCACCGATCCGGATGGCGACAAGGTGATTGCCGAACTGATCGCCACGGCAAAGGCGGGAGGCGGCCTGCATCAGTACAAATGGCAGAAACCATCGACCGGGCAGATCGCCGACAAGCTCTCCTTCGTCGTCAGCCTCGACAAATGGCATTGGGTCGTCGGCACCGGCGTCTACCTGGATGACGTCTTTGCCCAAAGTGCCGCCGCCAACAAGGTGATGCGCGCCAACATCCGGCGGACCTTCGTCATCGTTGCCTTGATCGCCGTCCCTTCGGTGCTCGTCGTGTTCACCACCTGCATGCTGCTGACCTTCCATGAGCGCCGCATGGCCGATAGCCGGCTTAAGGCGCTCACGCAGCGGGTCATCGATACCCAGGAAGAAGAGCGCGCCCGTCTTGCCCGCGAATTGCACGATGGCATCTCCCAGAATCTCGTCGGCGTGCGTTATGCGATGGATCTCGCCGGCCGCAAGGTCAGGACCAATGTCGACGATGCGGCTGTGACCATCGACCGCGGTATCGAGGCGCTGAACGGCGCCATCAAGGAGATCCGGCGGCTGTCGCATGATCTGCGCCCGCGCGTGCTCGACGACCTCGGCCTGACGGCGGCGCTCGAGGCACTCTGCTACAATTTCGCCGAGCGGACGGGGATCGAGACTGATATCGACGCTTCAGGTTTCACCGATACGCTGAAGGCCGAAGCCAATACCGCGCTCTATCGCGTCGCGCAGGAAGCCTTCAACAATGTCGAGCGGCACGCGGGCGCCTCCCGGCTTACGGTCAAGCTCTGGAGCGACGGTGGCCGCGCCCGTATGACGATCGCCGACAACGGCTCGGGTTTCGACGGTAGCAAGGACGGCGCATCCGGCAGATCGGGCCTCGGCCTGCGCAACATGCAGGAACGGATGGCGCATTTCCGCGGCTTGTTGCTGATCAACAGCAGCGAGACCGGCACGACGCTGACGGCGATGCTGCCGAAATCGGCCAATCGTCCCGCCGACCGGCAGGCGGAAGCGGCATGACGGAACGCCCCACGATTAAAGTGCTCTTGATCGACAATCATCCGCTGGTGCTCGACGGTCTGAAGGCCGTGCTCGAAACATTCGACCACATCGAAGTCGCCGGCACCGCCGGGCTCGCCCAAACCGGGCTCGACATCGCCCGGCAGGTCCAGCCTCAGGTGGTGCTGATGGACATCAACATGCCGAAGCTCAGCGGCATCGATGCGATCGAACTCTTCAGGAACGAGCTGCCGCAGACCCGCGTCGTGATGCTCTCCATGCATGACAGCCGCGAGTATATTTCCTCGTCGGTCATGCACGGCGCCGCCGGTTACGTCCTCAAAGACGTCTCGACGGACGAGATCGTCTCCGCCATCGAAACCGTCGCCGGCGGCGGCACCTATTTCTCCTCGGGCGTCTTCGACACGCTGATGGGCGAACGGGCGGAGGAGGGGAGCGATCCCTTGACGCCGCGCGAGCGTGACACCCTCGGGCTGATCGTTGCCGGCAGGAGCAACAAGGAGATCGCCGAAGCGCTGGGGATAAGCTCGGCCACGGCGGAAACGCACCGCAAGAACCTCAAGAAAAAGCTCCGTATCGCAACGACGGCGGGCCTTATCCGCTACGCGCTCGACCATGGCATCGCTGCGAAAATCGACGCGAATCCGCGCCTACCCACTTCTGGGTAGGCCCCGGCATTTCACCCCGGCACCTATCTTGTGGGGATGAAACCAGCGCCCTAGGACTCCATTCACGGCTGGCCAAGTGCTGGCCGTTGGGAGGAATTCATATGCGTTACATCAGCTTCCGAACGTCCGGAAAAGCTCGAGCGACCCGAACCGGGCCTGCCGCCGCCGCCGGCTGACAGACCTGCCTTCCACGCCGACAACTGGAACATGGCGACCGCGCCCCGCGGCGCCTGAAAGGTATCCCGACATGGAAAAACCACGTAGCAAGGCAGCGCTCTGGCTGCTGATCATTCCGTACATAGGTCTGCTCTGGCCGCCGTTCTACAATCTTCGCGACCCGTCGCTTTTCGGCTTCCCCTTCTTCTACTGGTATCAGCTCCTCTGGGTGCCGATCACCGCGACGCTGACCTGGATCGCCTATCGGAGCACCCGCCATGACGACTGATATCAACGGCACGGCGCTGGCCGTCTTCATCTTCTTTTTCGCCCTCGTCACCGTCATGGGTTTCGTCGCCAGCCGCTGGCGCAAGCCCGAGACACTCGCCCATATCGATGAATGGGGCCTCGGCGGCCGCAATTTCGGCACCTGGATCACCTGGTTTCTCGTCGGCGGCGATTTCTATACCGCCTATACCGTGATCGCCGTCCCGGCACTGGTTTATACGGTGGGCGCCTACGGCTTCTTCGCGCTGCCCTATACCATCGTCGTCTATCCCTTCGTCTTCATGGTCATGCCGGTCCTGTGGAAACGCGCCAAGGAATTCGGCTATGTGACGGCCGCCGACGTCGTGCATGGCCAATACGGATCGCGCGGTCTCGAACTCGCCGTCGCGGCCACGGGCGTCATCGCCACCATGCCCTACATCGCCCTGCAGCTCGTCGGCATGACGGCGGTCTTGAAGGCGCTCGGGCTGCATGGCGAACTGCCGCTGGCAATCGCCTTCATCGTACTGGCGCTCTACACCTATTCGGCGGGCCTGCGCGCTCCGGCGCTGATCGCCTTCGTCAAGGACATCATGATCTATATCGTGGTGATCGCCGCCGTGGCGTTGATCCCGTCGAAGCTCGGCGGTTATGCCAATGTCTTCGCCTCGGCCGATGCGGCCTTCCAGGCCAAGGGCTCCGGCAGCCTGCTGCTCGGCGGCAATCAGTATGTCGCCTATGCCACGCTCGCTTTCGGTTCGGCGCTTGCGGCCTTCATGTATCCGCACACGCTGACCGGCATCTTCGCCTCCAACAGCGGCAAGACGATCCGCAAGAACGCGATCATGCTGCCCGCCTATACGCTGCTGCTCGGCCTTCTGGCGCTGCTCGGCTATATGGGCCATGCCGCCAACCTGAAGCTCGACAGCGCCAACGACGTCGTTCCGACATTGTTCAAGACGCTGTTTTCCGGCTGGTTCTCCGGCTTCGCCTTTGCGGCGATCGCCATCGGCGCGCTGGTGCCGGCGGCAGTGATGAGCATTGGCGCCGCCAATCTCTTCACCCGCAATTTCTGGAAGGCCTATGTCGATCCCAAGGTCAGCGATGCGGGTGAGGCTAAGGTCGCGAAGGTGACGTCGCTGGTCGTGAAGGTCGGCGCGCTTCTCGTCATCATCTTCCTGCCGACGCAGTTCGCACTCGACCTGCAGCTGCTCGGCGGCATCTGGATCCTGCAGACGCTGCCGGCCCTGGTCTTCGGTCTCTACACCAACTGGTTCCGTGCACCCGCTCTGCTTGCCGGCTGGTTCGTCGGCTTCTGCGGCGGCACCTTCCTCGTTTGGGATGCCGGCTGGAAGCCGCTGCACCTGATCAGCCTCGGCGGCGAGCCCTTCACCGTCTACACTGGACTGCTGGCGCTTGCGGCAAATATCGGCGTTGCCGTCGTGATCAACGCCCTTCTTCCGGCCAGGGCTCCGGTGCGGGCTTAGAGCATGATGCCGAAAAGTGTGAGCGGTTTTTGGATAACATCATGCTCACCTCTTCGGATCTAAGATGAAAATGCGAAGGGCAGCCAACGCTGCCCTTCGCCATTGCCGTCCGGCGGAAGCCGGAGAGAAATCAGTGCGACTTAAAACTCTTCCCAATCGCCGGCCAAGGCCGCATTGCCGCTCGACTGGAACGACTTGCCGACTTTGGCAATCATCTGGCGGGCGGGCGAGGAAACCGGCTGAGCATGTTGTGCCGCGGCAGCGGGCTGCGATATGCGCCGAGGTGCTGCCACAGCGCCCCCGATGCTGAATTGGCCCAAGAGCTGGAACAGCGCGTCGGCCTCCTTGGCGAGGTTATGGGCGGCGGCCGTCGCTTCTTCGACCATGGCGGCGTTCTGCTGCGTGCCCTGATCCATCCTGTTGACCGCGGTGTTGATCTCCTTCAGCCCGGTTGCCTGCTCCTGCGAAGCGCCGACGATGGCGCCGACATTGCCGTCGACCTGCTGCACCTGTGCGACAATCTCCTTCAGGGCTTTGCCGGTCTCGCCGACCAAGGCCACGCCGCTTTTGACATGGCCGTTCGAAGCATTGATCAGTTCCTTGATTTCCTTCGCCGCCTTGGCGGAGCGTTGCGCCAATTCGCGCACCTCCTGGGCAACGACGGCGAAACCCTTGCCTGCTTCACCGGCGCGGGCGGCTTCGACGCCGGCATTCAGCGCGAGCAGGTTGGTCTGGAAGGCGATCTCGTCGATGACGCCGATAATGCTGCCGATTTCAGTGGCGGAGGATTCGATCTTGCCCATGGCGTCGACCGCGTCCTGAACGACATTGCCCGAGCGTTCCGCGCTATCCTTGGTCTTGCGAACGAGCTGTCCTGCTTCCTGCGCCCGGCTGCTCGAGTCGGCGACGGTCGTGGTGATCTCTTCAAGGGCAGCGGCGGTTTCCTCGACGGAAGCGGCCTGCTGTTCGGTCCGCTTGGCGAGATCGTCCGAGGAGGATCGGATTTCCTGTGCGCCGGCGGCGATGGCGCTGGCGTTCTGGGCAACCTTCTGCATGGCGGCGCGGAGCTTTTCGACCGCGGTATTGAAGTCGGCGCGGAGTTTTTCCAGAGACGGGATGAACGGTGTGTCGATCTGCTGCGTCAGGTCGCCATTGGCCAGCGCCTGCAGTGCAGTGCCAAGCTGGCCGACAGCCCGGTCCGTCTGCTCGGCAAGGGTGCGGCGTTCATCGGCATCCTGCTCGAGCCTGTGCCGTTCCGCGACGGCCCGCTTGGCCTCCACATCGGCTTCCCGTTCCGCCTTGGCCGAAATCGCGTCGCGCAAGCCGGCGACGGCGCGTGCGAGCTTGCCGATCTCATCGCCGCGCGCTTCGAGGCGACGATCCCCGTCAAGATTGCCCTCCGCCATGGCCTTCAGCGAAAGCTGCAGTTTTGCCAGCGGACCAACGATCGTGCGTGCGGTAATGGCCGCCGCGATGATCGAAAGAACCGCCGCAATGCCGAGCGCGGTCAACACGATCGGCTTGAAGCCACTCGCCGTGCTGCGGACGTCGCCACCAATCGATTTGTTCAGCCCTTCCTGGTAGTCGATGAACTTGTTGATGGCGCCGAGCCAGGCAACGAAAGCAGGCCGGGCCTGCTCGAGCAGGATCTTGCGGGCCGCCTCGCCGTCACCCTTTTCCTGCAGCGCAATGATCTGGGCGACCAGGGGATTGGTCTTCGCCTGGATGTCGGCGATCTCGCCGAGGATGGTCTTTTCCTGATCCGTCGCACCGGCCGGAGATGCAACCATGTCCGCCATGCGCTTTTCGTTCTCGGCATAGGTAGCGGCGAGCTTTGCGATCAACGCCTCGGCCGCCTTGCGTTCATCGGCTGACGTCACCAGAGTGACGTCGCGAATGGCAATCGCCCGATCGTGCACGCTGCCGCGATAGTTGATGGCAAAGCGCTGCTTGACGCTGTTGACGTCATTGATCGTCCCGAGATTACTGTTGATCTCGGCAACCTTTACCGCTGAATAGATGCTGAGGCCCACCATCAGCATGACCAGGAAGCTGAAGCCAAGCGCGAGACGCGCCGCGATCCCGAAACTCTTAATACTGTTCATTTCGCCTCTCCGTCGTGTTGGCGAGATTTGCTCAATGTCCTGGACGCCAGGGCCGTTCCCCTATCCCGTTCGAACACGGGGGCTCAGATCCGTCGCTAAAGGCGTCTTTGCCCGGGCGGTCGTCCGTCCAAGTAACATCGTCGATTTCATGCGAGATTTTCGGGTGCCTGGCGTGCCGTCATGGCATAGGTGACGCTGCTGAGAACGTCCTTCCGATATGCGGAAAAATAAGAAAATATATTTTAGATAGTGTAAACGGAGCCGACAGCCGGTCATTCCGCTGCGCTTTTCGGCTATTCTGCCCGCATATTTTCGGAAAATGGGCAGAAGCTTCGGCCGAAAACAATATGGCAAGTTGTTCGGCGGAATCGAGGCACATCATGTGTTGTAAAACTAGGGAAACCCGCTCTTCTTACATTCCAGACGAATCATTATCTCCGAAACGACTGAAGGCGACCGTTAATCTCGGTCGCAGCTTGTTAGAGCCGCCCTTGGGGGATTGTCACGCGTAGCTGCGACGAGCTGACCTTTCCGCAAGTGTCAACCGCGCAGCAGCGGCAGAAGCTGATCGCCCTGCCGCCTGATCTCGGTGAGATAGGGCGTGTCGGACAGCACGAAATGGGTGATGCCGAGATCCTGGTATTTGCGCAGCGAGCGGGCGACATCCGCGGCCGAACCGACCAGCCAGGTGGTGCCGGCACCGCCGCCGCCGAACTTGCCCGGTGCGGTATAGAGATTGTCGTCGAGAACGTCGCCACGCTCATACAGAGAGAGCAGTCGTTGCTGGCCGACGGCAAGCACGCGCTGGTGATCGTGCCAGCCGGCGCCGTTGCTCTTCGCCATTTCTGCGACCTTCGTTTCGGCATCGGCCCAGGCTTGTTCCGTCGTGTCGCGCACCAGCGTTGTGATCCGCAGCCCGAATTCCAAAGGGGGAAGGTCACGGTCGAGGTCCCGGCTGAGGCCCTTGAGCCGATCGATCCGTTCCCGGACGCCGTCGAGCGGTTCGCCCCAGAAAAGCTGGACATCGGCCTCGGCGGCCGCCACCCGTTCGGCCGCCTCGGATGCGCCGCCAAAATAGAATTTCGGGTGCCGGCGGTCGCCGCGAACCTCGATGCGCGGCACCACGGTGGATTGGGTGACGCGGAAATGCTCGCCCGCCGAGGTGACGTTTTCTTCCGTCCATAACCTGCGGACCAGCCGCATGAACTCCCTCGTCCTGCCATAACGATGCGCCTGGTCGCCCTCGCTGTCGCCATAGGCGGCCAGATCATCCTTGCCCGAGACGATGTTGATCCGCACCCGGCCGCCGGTGAGGTGGTCAAGCGTCGCCGCCGCGGACGCGAAGTTCGCCGGCCGCCAATAACCTGGGCGGATCGCAATCAGCGGCTCGAAGGTGGTGGTGCGCGCGGCAAGCGAGGCCGCGACGGTGAAGGTGTCGGGCCGGCCCCAGCCGGTGCCGATGAGCGCGCCCTTCCAGCCATGCTCCTCCAGCGCCTTCGCATGGCTGGTCAGCGTATCGAGGCTGTTGTGCTTGTCGACGGCGGAATCGCCGCGATGGCCGGGCCTGACGTCGTTTGGAATATACCAGAGAAATTCGGAATGAGTGCTCATGCGATGCTGCGGATCTGTGTGGTTGGAAGAAGAAGGCCTCCTGGGAGATCATGCGGTTATCTGCTTCGCCGGGCGCCCATGCGAGGTAAGATGGAGCATTACCTATTAAATCAGTAGACTATTTAATTTTAATAATGGCGGCGCCGATGAAAAATTATGCCAAAGGTCGGGCAGCCGGAACAATTGCGCCCGTGACCTTGGCAGCGTCCCAACAGGAAAAGCGCCCGGAACGCTTGTTCGCAGGCGCTTTAGGATTGATCGATCCCTGCTCTCAATTTTGCTGCCGGGCAGCCTGCATCGCTCGAGCCGGTACGAAAGCCGCCCGGCGGTCAGGCAATGGCCGGTGCGTATTCGTTGGCCGAGAAGACGTGATGATGGACCTTGCCGGTGAAGAGCTGCAGGAGCTCGCCGGTAACCTCACGGCTCTCGAAGCGGACATCGGAGCGAAGCGCTGCGTTGACCGCATCCATATCGGGATAACGAATGGCGAGCGCCATGGCATAGACCGGCGCGCCTTCGTCGCGCTCCATGCCATCCAGCACCCGGACCTCCTCGGCGCCCGGAAATTTCGTCCAGAGAGGGACGAGCCGCTGCCTGACAAAGTCGCGGAATTCCGCTTCTCGGCCGGGATGGATTTCGCCTTCAAACAAAGCATAACGAATGATCATGGGTTCTCTTTTCCAAAACTCGCCGGAGCTGGATCGATATTGGCGTGGTGTCGGCAGGGGTAAGGGCGTATCCGTCGATACGCCCTTGGGAAGGCTTATTTGCCCCAGATTTTCTTGTACTGATCGCGATAGCCGTTGTCGGGATCGAAGCTGTTCTTCGGCCCGCCGTCGAATTCGACGTTCGCGCTCGTCACCACGTGCAGCGGCGACACATAGCCCGACCACGGAGCGCCCGCAAAGGCGCGGTTCAGTTCGTCGACGAGTTGCCAGCCCTGGAGGTTGAGCGGCTCGGCCACCGTGACGGCCTGATACTGCTTGGCGCGGATGCGCTGATAGGCGCTTTCCGAACCGTCACCGGCTGCGACATTCACCGGTTTTCCGTCGCCGGCAATGCCGGCCGAGGCGAGCGACGGTCCCATGAAGTCGTAATAGAGGTCGTTGATGGCAAGCGAATGCGTCCACTTGGCGCCATATTTCTGCAGAAGCGACGTGGTCAGCTGCGGCATGCGCTGGGAGGTTTCGGCGATCGGCGTGTCGACATATTCGAGCACCGTGCCGCCAAGATCCTCGATCTCCTTCTTCATGCGGTCGGCCTTGGCGATCGCGATCGCATAGGTCGAGTCGGTGAAGATGATGACACCCGGCTTGCCGCCGGCGTCGGCAAAGGCCCAATCGGCCGCCGACTTCGATACTTCCATCGCATCGGTGGTGACGTTGGCGAAGACGCCGACTTCGGGAACCGGGCCGACGGCCGAGGCGGCGTGCCAGGAAACCATCGGAATGCCGGCCGCCTTGGCCGCTTCCATCGCCGGCTTCTGCTCGACCGCGTCGAAGCCGTTGATGATGATGCCATCCGGCTTCAGCGCCATGGCCTGGCCGAAGGCTGCCGTGCGGCCGCCGATCGAACCGGCGCCGTCAAGCGCCTTCACCGTCCAGCCGAGCGCACCCGCTGCTTCCTGAACGCCATTGACCACGCCGAGGATGCCGCCGTTTTTCATATCGGCGGCAAGAATGACGATGTTTTTGCCGGTCGCTCCCTTGGGGCCGCTCGTCGGGCCATCCCAGGCGCTGACCTTGGACGCATACTTGTCGACCACGGCCTTGGCGTCGGCCATGGAATCGGCCAGTGCCGGCATGCTCAGCATAACGGCGACGGTTGCGACCGTTGCCTGCAATAACATTCTGCGCTTCATGTTCACTCCTCCATTTTGTTTGTTGTGAGATACCGGTGAGCCGGCACCTTCATTTGGATGCGGGTGTGATCCTCCTCACAGCTCCGCGTTTGCGCTGGGCGTAACCTGCTATGCCGATGGCAATCAGCAGGGTCACACCGTTGAACAGCGGTTCGACGAAGAACGACCCGCCGAATTGCTGAATTCCTGAAATGCCGACTGCCAGGATGATGACGCCGATCAAGGTGCCCCAGACGTTCACCCGTCCGGGCTTGATCGTCGTCGATCCGAGAAATGCGCCGACAAGCGCCGGCAGCAGATATTCGAGGCCGACGCTGGCCTGGCCGATGCGCAGCTTCGAGGCGAGAAGCACCCCGGTCAGGGCCGCCAGCAGCCCCGAGGTGACGAAGGCGCCGATCACGAATTTGCGGACGGGAATGCCGTTGAGGGCGGCGGCCTTGGGATTGGCGCCGATGGCATAGAGATAACGGCCGATCGGCAGGTATTCGAGGACGATCCACATGCAGATGGCAATCAAGAGCACGTAGAAGCCGGTGATCGGCAGGCCGAACAGCATGGTGCCGTTCAGCGCGTAGAACCCTTCAGGCAGGACGCCGACCACCTGTCGCCCGCCGGTATGCCAGAGGGCAAGCGCGTAGAGGACCGTCCCGGTGCCGAGCGTCGCAATGAAACTGTCGATCTTGGCGACCTCGACCAAAAGGCCGTTGATGAAGCCGGTGAGAACGCCGAGCGCGAGAACGATCAGGACCGCGACCGGCCAGGGCAGGCCGTAGACCGTCTGCAGGCTGATGGCGAGAATGTGCCAGAGCACGATGCCGTAACCCACGGTCAGGTCGATGCGGCCCGAGGCCATCGGGATCATCGCGGCCAGCGACAGAAGCGCGATGATCGCCTTGTCGGAGACGATCGAGCGGACATTCAACACGGTCGGAAACGTATCGGGCAGCAGGATCGAGAAGAGCACGATCAGCCCGAGGGTCAGGATCACCAGCCCGTAAACCGGGATCAGGCGTCCGATCTTCTGGCCGGTGGACAGGCCGGCCATTTCGCTCTTGGTCGGCTCCAGCGCGGTGGATTCAATGGATTGCATGGCTGTTCTCCCGATGGCTCAAGCAGCTTCCGATGCGGATGCGGCCGTTATCACCGCCTCCGTCGTCAGGGCGCTTCCAGTCAGTTCGCTGACGATTTTGCCGCGCGAGAAAACCAGCGCGCGGTGGCAGATATGGGCGATTTCCTCGAAGTCGGTCGACACCACGACGACCGCGAGACCGGCTTCCAGTGCCTGGGTGATCAGACGGTAGATCTCCGCACGCGCGCCGATATCGACGCCGGCGGTCGGATCTTCGGCGATCAGCAGTTTGCGGCCGGTCGCCAGCCAGCGGCCGACGACCACTTTCTGCTGATTGCCGCCCGACAGGGCCTCGACAGGCAGGTCCGGGTCGTTCGGCCTGAGGCCGACGGTATGGCCGATCGCATGGGCAAGATCGGCTTCGCCGCGCGGCGACAGGAAGGACAACAGCCCACGTCCGACGGCACCCGGATTGAGGTAGGTATTTTCGCGAATGGAAAGCGACAGCGCCACGGATTCTTCCGTCCGGTCACGGGCGATCAGGCCGATGCCCGACGCCATCGCCCGCAGCGGGCTCGAAAGGTCCGGTGCCCGGTCATGCAGCAGAACCGAGCCGTTGAAGGGCTCGCAGCCGAACAGCGCCCGGCCGATGCGTTCCTGGCCCGCGCCGCGCAGTCCGGCAAGACCGAGCAGTTCGCCCTCCCTTATATCGAAGGATATCGGGCTCGTGCCGGCGCAGACCAGGTCGCGCACCTTGACGATCGCCTTGCCGGGCTTGATCTCGGTCTTCGAAAAAAGACTGTCGCCGCTGCGGCCGATGATCATCGTCACCAGTTCGTCAGGCGTGGTCTCGCTGACGGGCTTCTGTCCGACCATGCATCCGTCGCGAAGCACAGCGACGCGATCGGCGATGCGGAAGATCTCATCCAGCCTGTGGGAGACGTAGATCATGCCGACGCCGCGCTCCTTCAGCGGGCGGATCGCATTGAACAGCCGATCGACTTCGTCGGCGGGCAGGCTCGCGGTCGGCTCGTCGAGCACCAGAACGTCGGCTTCGACGGCAAGCGCGCGGGCAATGGCGACGAGCGATTTTTCGGTGCGCGACAGGGCCGAGACCCGCGTCGTCGGATCGAAGTCGCAGCCGACCAGTTTCAGGGCTTCCTTGGCGCGGGCCTGCGTCCTGTTCCAGTCGATCAGGCCGCGCCGCATCGAGAAGCCCTGCGACAGGCCCATATTCTCGCCGACCGTCATCCACTCGATCAAGCCGAGATCCTGATGGATGAAGGCGACCGGCTGCCGCTCGTTCGGCTTCGGCGGGCGATGGTGATAGCTCTGGCCACGAAACAGGATGTCGCCATGATCGGGCTTGTAGATGCCGGCCAGCGTCTTGATGAGGGTCGATTTCCCGGCGCCGTTTTCGCCGAGCAGCGCCAGGATCTCGCCCTCGCGCAGGTCGATCGAGACGTCACGCAGCGCCTGCGTGCCGCCGAAGCTTTTGGTGATCGATTGGAACTCCAGCAGTCTCTTGGCTTCCACTGTGGCTCCTCCCAAAGCTGCAGCTGACGTCATGAAGGGATGTTATCGATAACATTCCACAGTAGTCAAGCGGAAAATAGCAATCTCCAACGCCTGAAATTTGACGTCAGTCGGCATTAAATCCGTCGAGCAGACGCATCATCTCGGCAGAGTCCTTCGGCCCAAGGCCGGCAGCGCAGAGCACGCGATGAATCTCCACCACCGCGCCCGTCATCGGCAGCGGCGTTTTCGTCTTCAGCGCAAAGGCCTGAAGCGAGTCCAGATCCTTCAGCATGTTGTCGATCCTGCCGGTCGGCTGGAAATCCCGGGCGGCGAATTTCGCCATGAATTCCTGCAATATCCGGCTGTCCGCCCTGCCGCCGGCAAGGGCGGCCGGAATGGCGGAGGGATCGACACCGCCGGCTTCCGCCAGTTTGACGGCTTCAGCGACCGCCTGGAACAGCACGGCGCAGAACAGCTGATTGATCAGCTTGGTGGTCTGGCCGGCGCCGGAGCCACCCATCAGCGTATAATTGGCGGCAAGATGCCGCATCACCACCCGCGCCCGTTCGAAATCCTCGGGGCTGCCGCCGGCCATGATCGTCAGCTTTCCGCCGAGCGCGCCGGGCACGCCGCCCGAAAGCGGGCAATCCACCCAGGCCATGCCCGTTTCCCCACGCAGCCGCTTCGCCATGTCGGCGGTCTCGGCCGGGTCGATCGAGGACATGTCGATCAGCAGCTTGCCGGCGTTCGCCGCCGCCGCAACGCCCTTCTCGCCGAAGACGACGGCGCGGACGATGTTTGCGTGATTGAGGCTGAGCACGCAGAATTGCGACCGCGAGACCGCATCCTCCACCGAAGCGGCCGCGCGGGCGCCCTTGGCCGCCAATGCCGCGACCTTTTCAACATCGAGATCGAAGACCGATACTTTGTGGCCAGTCTCGATCAATCGCGTGACGATCGCCGCTCCCATGATGCCCGCGCCGATGACGGCGACATCTGCTCTGTAGTCATCCTGCATGAAACCCTCCCTTGACGGCGGCGCCTCTCAGCCCCTCACAAGCCAGCGCCACCATATCATCCAAAGCACCATCGATCGCCACCGTCACGACACCGGGCTCACCGGTCGGCGGCTCCAGCGTCTGCAGCTGGCTGTCGAGCAGCGAGGCCGGCATGAAATGGCCCTGACGTGCCTGCATCCGCGACAGCAGAAGCTTGCGCGATCCGTCGAGGAAAACGAAGGCCAGGCGCCCGCCCGCCGCCTGCCTCAGCCTGTCGCGATAGCTTTTTTTCAGCGCGGAGCAGGAAACCACCAGCCCTTGCGACGCCTTTTGCGCCGCCCTTATTTCCTCGCCGATCCGGTCGAGCCAGGGCAGGCGGTCATCGTCGGTGAGCGGGATGCCCTTGGCCATCTTCTCGACATTGGCAGCCGGGTGGAGTTGGTCGCCTTCCAGGAACGGCATGCCGTTTTGCGCGGCGACGCGTTCTCCAACGGAGGATTTGCCGCAGCCGCTGACGCCCATGACAACGACGGCCAGGGGCAGTGCCTTTTTCTCGAGGTTCATCATCTCACCTCCGTTAGAGGCAGGTCGTGATGCCGCCGTCGACATAGAGCGTATGGCCGTTGATGAAGGACGAACCGCGCCCCGACAGGAAAACGGCAGCACCCACCAGTTCCTCGACATTGCCCCAGCGGCCGGCCGGCGTCCGCTTTTCGAGCCAGGACGAGAATTCGGGATTGTCGACGAGCGCCTGGTTGAGCGGCGTCTTGAAATAGCCCGGCGCGATCGCGTTGATCTGCAGGCCGTGCTTGGCCCAGTCGGCGCACATGCCGCGGGTCAGATTGCGCACCGCGCCCTTGGTCGCCGTGTAGGGGGCAATGCCGGGACGGGCCAGTTCGCTCTGAACCGAGGCGATGTTGATGATCTTGCCCTGGCCGCGGGCGATCATGGCTTTGGCGGCCGCCTGGCCGACGTAAAACACGCTGGAAATATTGGTGGTCAGCAGCAGTTCCCATTTGTCCGCCGGGAAGTCTTCCAGCGGCGTGCGGAACTGCATGCCGGCATTGTTGATCAGGATATCGAGCGGACCGATATCGGCCTCGATCGCGGCGATCCCCTGCGCGGCAGCGTCCTTGCTGGTCACGTCGAAGATGGCCGCATGGGCAGACAGGCCTTGAGCCTTGAGGCTTTCGACTGCGCGTTTGACGCTTTCGGGCGTGCGGCCGTTGATGACGACCTCGGCGCCATGCTGCGCCAGGCCCTCGGCCAGTGCATAACCGATCCCCTGGCTCGAGCCGGTGATCAGGGCAAGCTGCCCGGTCAGATCAAACAGGTTCTTCATGCAAATCACTCCTCCGGTGTCGCTGTGAATGACGGCTTATACCGCCACTTGCGGTGAAACTCACTTGACATCCCTTTCTCGGATTATATGTTATCGATAACATAATCAACAGCCAAAATGCGGGATGGAGACGAAATGCCTGACGTAGAAATCTTGATGGCCGGGGCCTATCCGGAATGGGACATGGTGGATCTGGAGGCGACCTACCGCGTCCACCGCCTGTGGGAAGCCGCCGATCGGCAGGAACTGATTTCGAAAGTCGGCAGCAATATCCGCGCCATCGCGACGCGCGGCGAACTCGGCGCCTCCGCCGATCTGATGAAGCAATTGCCGAAGCTGGAGGTCGTCTCCTGTTACGGCGTCGGCACCGACGCCATCGACTTGTCCTACGCCCGCGCCAACGGCATTCGCGTGACGAATACGCCTGACGTGCTGACCGAAGACGTCGCCGATATCGCCATCGGACTGCTGCTTTCCACGGCGCGCCAGATTCCGCAGGCCGACGTTTTCGTCCGCACCGGCCAGTGGGGCAACGTTCCCATGCCGCTGGTGACGCGGGTTTCGGGCAAGAAGGTCGGGATCGTCGGCATGGGGCGGATCGGCAAGGCGATCGCCAGGCGGGCTGCCGCTTTCGGCTGCGACATCTCTTATTTCGCCCGCAATAGGGACCAGGATGTCGCCTATGGTTATGAAGCCAATCTGGTCGCGCTTGCCAATTGGGCCGACTTCCTGATCGTCATCGTTCCCGGAGGGGCCGCGACCACGAAGATCATCAACGCCGAGGTGCTTGAAGCACTCGGTCCTGAAGGCATGCTGATCAATGTTTCGCGAGGAACGACCGTCGACGAGGAGGCACTGATCGCAGCGCTTCAGAACCGCACCATCCAGGCCGCAGGCCTTGACGTTTTCCTCAACGAGCCGAAAATCGATGCGCGCTTCCTGACGCTGCCAAACGTCGTGCTGCAGCCCCACCACGGCTCCGGCACCATCGAAACCCGCAAGGCCATGGGTAAACTGGTCAGAGACAATCTCGCCGCGCATTTTGCCGGTCGCGCGCTTCCGACTCCGGTCGTATGAGGATCCCGATATGAAAGCCATCGTCATTCACGCCGCCAAGGATCTCAGGGTCGAAGAGCGCGAGCCGGAGGTTGCGGGAGCTGGGCAGGTGGAGATATCGATCGAAGCCGGCGGCATCTGCGGCTCCGACCTGCATTATTACAATCATGGCGGCTTCGGCACCGTTCGTCTGCGCGAACCGATGATCCTCGGCCACGAGATCGCCGGCACGGTCAAGGCGCTAGGTGCCGGCGTGAGCGATCTTGCCGTTGGAGACCGCGTTGCGGTTTCCCCGAGCCGGCCGTGCAGCCATTGCCAATATTGCCTGAAGGGACAGCAGAACCACTGCTTGAACATGCGGTTCTACGGCAGCGCCATGCCGATGCCGCATATCCAGGGCGGTTTTCGCCAGCGGCTGGTGGCGGAGCGCTGGCAATGCCACAAGGTCGCCGACAGCATTTCCATTCATGAGGCTGCCTTCGCCGAACCCTTTGCCGTGACGCTGCATGCGGCAAGCCGCGCCGGATCGCTGCTCGGAAAACGAGTGCTCGTCACCGGCTGCGGTCCCATCGGCATGCTGGCGATCGTGGCGGCGCGCGTTCTCGGCGCCCGCGAAATCGTCGCGACCGATGTGACCGACAGCGTTCTGGCGATCGCCCGCACCAGCGGCGCCGATCGCACGATCAATGTTGCCACGCATGCTGCAGACCTTGCCGCTTACGGCGCCGACAAGGGATATTTCGACGTCATGTTCGAGGCGTCGGGCAATGAGCGGGCCGTGCGCGCCGGCCTTGAGGTGCTGAAGCCCCGTGCCGTGCTCGTGCAGCTCGGCCTTGGCGGCGATGTCTCCATCCCGCAGAACATGATCGTTGCCAAGGAAATCGAGATGCGCGGAACATTCCGCTTTCACGAAGAGTTCGGGCTCGCCGTCGAACTGATCAATGCGCGCCGTGTCGATCTGAAACCGCTGCTGACAGGCGTCTTCGGGATCGACGAGGCTGTCGCCGCCTTCGAACTGGCCAGCGACCGCAGCAAGTCGATGAAGGTGCAGATCGCCTTCTGATATTGTCGCCGGCTATGAGGCGCCGCGATCCGTGCTTCCGCGCAGAACGACCCTGTAGCCCGTCAATGTGATCTCGTCGCCAGTCGCCTCGCCGCTGCCCTGCAGGGCATCGAGCAGGCGGGCGGCGGCCTGACGGCCGATGCCGTAACAGTCGACATTGATGGTGGTGATGCTGGGATGACAGATCGACGAGATCTCGTAATCGCCGAAGCCGGCAATGGCGATATCACCCGGCACGCTCATTCCCCTGCGCTTGCATTCCATGATCGCGCCGAAGGCGGAAAGGTCGGAAACGCAAAGAACCACTTCGGTGTCCGGCCAGCGCTCCAGCAGACTCACGATCGCCTGGCCGCCCTGTTCCATGGTGATCGGCGGCACGCCGAAGGAAATCGCCCGGCCCGGTCCCAGGCCCAGTTCCTCGACGGTCTTCAGGAAACCGCTTCGCCGCTGGCTGCCGCGCGTATCGCGCGCCGTCGTTCCGCCGATATAGCCGAACTTCCGATAACCCTGGCCGGCGAGCGTCCGCACCAGCAGCGACATCGCCTCGCTGTTGGAAAAGCCCACGACATGGTTGATCGGCTCCTCCGGAAGCTCCCAGGTTTCCACCACCGGAATGCCGGCCTTGTCAAGCATGCGTCGGGCGCGGTCGGTGTGCGAACCGCCTGTCAGGATGATGCCTTCGGGGCGGCGGCGCAGCATCGCCTCGATCAGCTTTTCTTCTTTCTCGGCGGAATAGTCGGTATAGCCGAGAAGAAGCTGAAGGCCGGTATTCTCCAGTGCATCGGTAATACCGCGGGCGGTGTCGGAGAAATTCGAATTGTTGATGGAGGGCACCAGGGCCGCGATGAAGCCGCTGCGCCGCGAGGAAAGACTGCCGGCCGAAAGGTCGAGCACATAACCCAGCGCGTCGACCGCCTCCATGATGCGCTTGCGGGTCTCTTCGGAAACGCTGGCGTCCTGGCGAAAGGCGCGCGAAACAGTCATGGCCGAGACGCCGACATATTTGGCGACTTCAGCCATCGTCAGCTTCTGGGCGTCTCCTCCCTTGAGACGCTTATCTTTTGGCTCATCCTCGTTTTTCACCGGCTCCGCTTTCAAACAGCTTCCGAGTTGGGCAAGTCGGGATACGATAAAGTTATCGCTATCATCGCACAATCGATATTATTGCGGCAGTGCAGCGTTCCACAGTCCATCGATCTCTGTACGAAGACCGCAAAACAGGGCAAAGTGGTATCGATAACAATAAGGGATAAGGGAGCATCATGTTCGGAGAAATCGAGGGTACGGGGTTTGAAGTTCTCGACCCGCGCTTTGAAAACTGCTTCGTCGGCCATGCCCGCGTCGAGCGGCTCTGGACGGGAGGCCGCTGGCTGGAGGGACCGGCCTGGTTTGCCGCCGGGCGGTATCTGGTCTTCTCGGATATCCCCAACAATCGCATGATGCGCTACGACGATACCAGCGGGCAGACCTCGGTATTCCGCTCGCCCAGCAACAACTCGAACGGCAATACGGTTGACAATCAGGGCCGGCTTGTTACCTGCGAGCACCTGACGCGCCGGGTCACGCGGACGGATTTCGACGGCGGGATTACCGTGCTCGCCGATCGCATTGCGGGCAAACGGCTCAATTCTCCCAACGACGTCACCGTCAAATCCGACGGCACGATCTGGTTCACCGACCCGAGCTACGGCATCCTCCACGATTATGAGGGTGATTACGGCGAAGAGGAAATCGGCGGATGCCATGTCTACCGGCATGACCCGACGACAGGCGCGACCGAGCAGGTGGCGTCGGATTTCGTCAAGCCGAACGGGCTGGCTTTCTCACCCGACGAGAGCCTTCTCTACATCGCCGACACCGGGGCTTCACACTTGCCGGGCGGTCCGCGGCATATCAGAAAACTCGCGGTCTCAGGCGATAGAAAGCTGACCGATCTCGGCATCTTCGCCGAATGCACCTCAGGCTTTTTCGACGGCTTTCGCGTCGACAGGAAGGGAAGAATATGGGCGAGCGCCGCCGACGGCGTGCACGCCTATGACCCGGATGGCACCCTGCTCGGCAAGATCCATATTCCCGAGATCGTCTCCAATGTCGCTTTCGCAGGCGAGAAACTGAACCGTCTCTTCATCACCGCAACCACGTCTCTTTACGCCGTTTATCTCACGGCCAACGGATCGAGACCGGGATAGAGCGCGCTGTCGCTCCGGTCTCGGTTGAGGCCTGATAATATCTTGAGGGATCGGAAGGGTCACGAGTGGGCTCTGGCTGGCCATTTCTGACCCTCGGGCCGGCGGGCTTGCGACGGTTCCGCTCTTCTTCTCTTTTGCCCGACTCACAACAAAATCAGTCCACGACCTGATCAATGCGCACATTATTCATGCTATAAGCTGATTTTAGTCCATTGTTTATCAGTCTATCGACTGTTATTTAATTGGGTAGGATCAGTCTGCGATATGATTTCGCAATAGGGTCAGGAGGTTTCAGTGATCAAGGGCGAGGTGCGAAAACGAGCGCGGAAACGGCTTGACGAACGTCTTCGCGCGCTACAGCCTACGGAGAATTTCAGGGCGCCCCCTAAAGGTTGGGTTCGCGCATTGCGGGACGCACTCGGCATGACCGGAGCGCAACTCGGTTCCCGGATGGGGATCCGGCCGCAGACAGTGGAAGCGATCGAGAAGTCGGAGGCGTCCGGAACGATTCAGCTTAGCACCCTGCGCCGTGCAGCCGAGGCGCTCGACTGCACCCTCGTCTACGCACTGGTCCCGAATACGTCGATCGAGGCTGCGCTCAATGAGCGGGCAAGAAAGATCGCGCTGCGCGAACTTCAGCGGGTCGCGCATACGATGCGCCTGGAGGCACAGGGAACCGATGACGTCGATTTTGAGTCTCGTATCCAGGCCTACATCCGTGACCAGCTTTCCGAGCGCGATCTCTGGTCAGAGAAATGACCGACCTCTTCCAGGAACCCAAGGACGCAACACCGCTCGAACCGCAGGAACGCGAGGGCCTGCTTCAAAGCTGGATCACGCATCGAAACGACCTCAACGAGGCCGAACAGGAGAACATCGTCAAGGGCGCAGCCTGGGTCCGCGGACGTCGGCGCATGCCGGTCGACAGGATGCTGACGGAAGACTTCATGCGCACATTGCACCGACGCATGTTCGGCGAAGTCTGGCAATGGGCAGGTAACTTCCGAGCGACGGAACGTAACATTGGTATTCAGGCCTATCGGATCTCGGTCGAGCTCGCCGCTTTGCTTGCCGACGTAGGATACTGGATCGAGCATGAGACCTTCGCAGCGGACGAGATTGCAATCCGATTCCACCATCGTCTGGTCGCCATCCACTCGTTCCCAAACGGCAACGGGCGCCATGCGCGACTGGCGGCCGATCTTCTCGTGGAAAAACTGAATGAAGAGCCCTTCAGTTGGGGGAGCGGGAGCCTCGGCGACGTGGGCGAGTTACGCATGCGCTATATCGCGGCACTTCGATCCGCCGACAGTCATGACATCGGTCCCCTTCTCGAATTTGCCCGCAGCTGAACGCCATTTTCAAACGCCCAGTAGCAGAGGCCGACTTCCCAGGCGGCCTCTGCTTTGCGGTGCTTCTCTCTTCAGCGTTGGGTGAGGCCATCCGCCAGCCTGATAAGACCGAGGAAATCCGACCGGTAGCCGAAGGGGTCCGTCCCCCGCGATGCCGCAGCGAGATCGGCAATCGCCTGATAGGAATAGGCATCGACGGCGGCGATGCGGCTCAGCTTCTGGCCGAAGGCGGCGACGGCCACCGAGAAGCGCACATCCTGCGGCGCCGCATCGACGGTGGCGACCGTGTTGCTGTCGCCGACGGGCGTGGTGATGAGGGCGCTCTTCTCCTCGCCCGGCCGCTTGTAGCGCATCTTGACGAAGGCAAGCTCGCCTCCACGCGCACGATCCGACGTCGCGGCAGGCGCCTTGTCGGCCGCGCCGTAGCGCAGGTCGTCATTCATCACCGCCGGGCTTCCCCTAGGCGTGATCTCGTAAATTGCCGTGACGCTATGGCCGGAGCCGATATCGCCGGCGTCGACACGGTCATTGTTGAAATCCTCGCGGTTCAGCGCCCGCGTCTCGTAGCCGATCAGCCGGTATTCGGCGATCCGTTCCGGGTTGAATTCGACCTGGAACTTGACGTCCTTGGCGATCGGAAACAGCGTCGACCCAGCTTCCTCGACCAGCGTCTTCTGCGCCTCTGCCAATGTGTCGATATAGGCGGCGCTGCCATTGCTGTTCTGGGCCAACGTCTGCATCAGGGAATCGTTGAGATTGCCGCGCCCGAAGCCGAGAACGGTCAGGAAGATGCCGTCCTTGCGTTTCTCCTCGATGATGCGCTTCAAATCCTCATCGCTCGAGGGACCGACATTGAAATCGCCGTCCGTTGCCAGCATCACCCGGTTGACGCCGTCCTTGACGAAGGCCTGCTTGGCAAGATCATAGGCCGCCTCGATGCCTTCGGCGCCGCCGGTCGAGCCTCCAGCCTCCAGCCTGTCGATCGCCGAGAGGATTTTCGATTTTTCCGCCACCCGCGTCGGTTCCAGCACCGTGCCGGCATTGCCGGCATAGGTGACGATCGAGACGGTATCGTCTGACTTCAGCCTGTTGACGAGCAGCCGGAAGGCGCTCTTGAGCAGCGGCAGCTTGTCCGGCTCGTCCATCGAGCCCGAGACGTCGATCAGGAAGACCAGATTGGCGTGCGGTACGGTCGCCGGCGCGATGTCATAACCCTTGATCGCCACATGCATCAGTTCCGTGTCGTGGTTCCACGGGGTCGGCATCACGGTCACGGTCGCCTTGAAAGGCTGGTCGGCATTGTCAGGACCCGGCCAATCATAAGGGAAATAATTGATCATCTCCTCGACGCGGACCGATTGCGGATCGGGCAGCGCGCCGCTGGTCAGCGACCGGCGAACGAAGGAATAGGAGGCGCTGTCGACATCGGCGGAGAAGGTCGAGACCGGATCGGTCGCGACACTCTTGATCGGATTTGCCGCGGCATTGGCAAAGCGTTCGCGATCAGCTTCGACTTGGATCTGGACACGCCCTTCCTCAGCCGGAACAGGCGAGGGGGCAACGGTCATCGGTTCAGCCAAAGGTTGCTGAGAGACGATGCCGGGAGCGGCCGGCACAGAACGTTTAGCCGCCGCGGACCCTTCCGATTTAGGCAGGAGTGAGGATATCTCATCAGCGCTGAATTCAGATCGCCGCGCCGCAGCTGTTTTCGCAGGAGCTCGCTGCTCCTTGTCCTGCAAAGCTGGCGCGCTGTCAGCAGCGGGCTCTTCAGCAAGTTCGCTCGTTTCGGGGGTCGCCGGCCGAGGCTGGGGCACAATCGCAATGGGTTTCGCCGGCTGGCGGGCCGACCCCTCGATTGGTTTTGGCGCGTCATTCTTCGACAGGTTGCCCGCGATCTCGGTCTGGTCGACGATCGGCGATCCGTTGCGGGTCAGCTCGAACGTAAGGTAACCGGCGGCGGGAATGACGAGCAGCGTCGCCAGGGCTGAACCGGCGAGGAATTTCTTGTTCATGGCAGGGCTCCATATCCAGTTAATGATGGAGCTTGGACGCCGGCCTTTCGCATTTCCTTGGGCTGCCGCCGCATTATTTTCCGCACTGTCGAAGGCCTGCATCGCCGCGGCAAGGGCGCGCGCGCGTGCTTCCGGATCGGCTGCCGGGGCTGTGAGACGGGAGAGCTTTTCGAGTTCCTTGTCCATCATACCTCTTCCTTGCCGAGCATGGCCTTCAGCCTCTTGCGCGCCTCGTGCACCTGCCAGGAGACGGTTGCCTCCGAGCAGCCCATGACATCGGCGGCAGCCGAATGGCTGAGGCCTTCGCCATAGACGAGCAGCACGGCGTCGCATTGCCGTTCCGGCAAAGCACGCACGGCCGCCCATAATTCGCTCGACAGCTCGTCATCATTTCTGCCCGGCGCGTCCGGCTGCGGTTCGGCGGCATAAGCGCGGAATGTCTGCTCTTCCCGCGCAAGCTTGCGTCTATGGTCGCGGGCGGCATTGAGCGTCAGCATATAGAGCCATGTCCTGAAGCGGCTGGCGCCGCGAAAGCCGCGGATCGCAGCGCCGAGCTTGACGCAGACCTCCTGGGCGATATCGTCGGCGTCGGTGGAACTGCCCGACCATCGCCACGCCGTCGCGTGGACGAAATCATAATGGCGCGAGACCAGTTGACCGAAGGCCTCCCGGTCACCCACCTGCGCTCGTTCTATGAGCTCCGCATCCAATGCGCACCTACCCCCAAGCTATCAGCCAAGATGCTACTTCGGGATTGAGACGTTTCTCCAATGGCTTTCCTTGGGTCGACCATAAAAAATTATCGGATTTTTTTGAAAAAGCGGCAAAGCTTGGAAACGCAGGACAAAATAAGGAAGCATCGCGACATCCTTGGGTCGCGGCCAGACAGATTACCCTCGAGGCAAAGGCGCATGATGGGGTCAGAGTCGGCCAGGGACATGATCTGTACGTCCCAAATCGAAAGGACCCTGCATGTCCGCTCCATCGCCTGTCCCCACCGAAAAGGGCATTCTGCAGTTTCTCGAGATTTGCGATAGTTTCTATCCGCCGGATGCCGTCCAGGCATCGGTCGAGCAGCAGCGGCATTGGTACGACGCTCTTTGCGCCCGCTTCGACCGCTCGGCTCCCCCGGATATGATCTTTGCGGACGGCATGCTCCAGCGTATCCCGATCCGGCGCTATCGCCCACGGAAGATCAGCACGCGCACCATCCTGCTCTATCTTCACGGCGGCGGCTTCGTCGTCGGTTCGCTCGAAAGCCATCACGCCATCTGCGCCGAGATCGCCGATTTTGCCGGCGCAGAACTGGTTTCCGTCGATTACCGGCTGGCCCCAGAATATCGCTGGCCGGCACAGACGGATGACGGTTTCGCCGTGCTCAAACATCTGCTTGCCGCCAGCAACAAGGTCGTGCTGATCGGCGACAGCGCCGGCGGCAACCTTGCGGCCGGCCTTGCCTTGCGGGCACGCGATGAAGACCTAACCGGCATTGTCGGCCAGGTCCTGATCTACCCCGCGCTCGGCGGCGACCTCGATGCCGGTTCCTATGTCGAAATGGCCGCGGCGCCCGGCCTGACGACGGCGGACGTCGCCTATTACCGCGATATCCTGCAGGCGCCTGATGGAAACGAAATCGCCCAGCCGTTGACGGCATCTTCGGTTGCGGGACTGCCGCCAGCCTTCATCACGGTCGCCCATTTCGATCCGCTCCGGGACGACGGACGGCAATATGCCGCCCGGCTCACCGCCGAAGGTGTCGAAGTCTGGTTCCGGGAGGAGCCGCAGATGGTGCATGCATGGCTGCGGGCCCGCCACATCAGCGATGGCGCGCAGGAAGGCTTCCGCGCCGTTTGCGAGGCCGTCAGACATTTTTCAAGGCTCTAACGATCACATCAGGTCGCGCGCGATCCGCTTCTCCGCAAAGACCTTCTCGAAGATCTGCACGTCATCTTCAAAAGCGGTGACGACGGCGCTGATGATCCACTCGGTCCCGGTGCAGGCAATTCGCGCCGTCGCGACCGTGCGGGCAAACCAGCCGGGCCGGCGCATGTCGCAGGTCCAGGTCGACGTCCCGGTCATCGATAGCGGATCATTCGGTGCAATCGACCAGACCTCCTCCCGCAATTGCCGGGTCGACAGGCCGGTCTCAGGATGTTCGGTAAGCCCGCTATCCTCATGGATATGATATTCCGTCCGGTTGGCCGAGAGGTCGCGAACGACCTGCCGCTTCGTCGCCGCGGCCGCGTGCTCGATATATTTCGGCAAGGGATCGGGATTGGCCGGTTCTTCGATGTCGATCCGCTGGTGCTCGCCGAGCATCGGCAGCCCCAGGCCGAGCGAAGTGATATCGACTTCGATGCCCTCGTCTTCAGGCGGTGGCAGGATCATCGGCCAATAGGCGGTGGAGAGCGAAAGGCGGATGCGATGTCCCTTGCGGAAGCGGTAACCGCAGGCGTCGAGCACGAGCCGGATCGACACCGTCTCGCCCGGCACCAGCGGTTTCGGATCGGCATTGCCGTCGCGATGGGTGAGATTGAGGACGCCGAAGGCAACCCGCATAGCCGTGCCGTCGGGATGGACGTCGACGAGCCGGGCGCAGAGATTGCCGCCCATTGCGTGGGCGCGCAGCGCAAGCGTCAACACGGGCCGGCCGAGATAATCGCAATCGCCGGCAAGCGGCATCGTATCGAAGACCAGCGAACCGGCATCGTCCGAGCGCTGATCGATCGCCAATTCGGCGTCGGGCTTCAGCGTGAAATATTCCCCTGATGCCGTGCCGGTGTCGTGCGGAGAATGGAGATGGACGGGATGCTCTGGCGCATGCGGGATCGGCATGCCCTCCGTCAGCCGGCCGAATTGCTCGACATAGAAGCATTGCATGTGCGGCGGCGACCAGACATCCCTAGCGATCCAGAAGCCAGGATCTCTGTCGCGGCGCGCGGCAGGGCGGATCGCATCGAGGATATAGGCGCGGGTCTGCGCCAGCCCGTCGACGCCATTGTCCTCCCCGCGCAACCATTTGTTCCACCAGGCGATTGCTTCGCCATGAAAATCGGCGCGCGGCTTCGGCCAGGCGAAGTGCGGATATTTGTGAACCCAGGGACCGATCAGCGCCTTGGCTTTTTCACCGAGGCCTTCGACCGTCATCAGAGGCGTATTGCGGTAACCGTCCGCCCAGCCGGCAATCACCAGCACCGGGACCTCCACCTTCGAAAAATCCTCCGAGATCGAGCCATGACGCCAGAAATCGTCGCGCCGCTGGTGGCTCAGCCATTCCTCCATGAAGAAGGGCTCGCCGGCCAGGCGTTCCAGCCACATCTCCTTCCAGCGCTCGCCGATAAGGACAGGATCCGGCGGGCGCGACTGATAGCCGAGCATGGTCGCCGCCCAGGAGAGCTGCGCGGAAAGATGACAGCCATTCTTGTAGTGAATGTCGTCGTTGTAACGGTCGACGGTCGAGGCGATCGAGATGACGGCTTTGAGCGCCGGCGGGCGCAATGCCGCGACCTGCAGGCTGTTGAAGCCCCCCCAGGAGATTCCCATCATGCCGACCGAGCCGTTCGACCACGGCTGCGCGGCAATCCAGGCGATCAACTCGCAGGCATCGGCAAGCTCACGCTCGGTATATTCGCCATCGATGACGCCTTCGGATTCTCCCGATCCGCGGATATCGACACGCACGCCGGCAATGCCTGCGGCCGCGAAGACCGGATAGGTCGACTCGTCCCGAAGGCTGGTTCCGTCGCGTTTGCGATAGGGCAGGAATTCGAAAACGGCGGGAACCGGATCGTCTGCCGCGCCGTCAGGCATCCAGATGCGCGCGGCAAGCCGCGTTCCATCCTTGAGGGTAATCCATTCGTTCTCGATGGTGGTGAAGCCGCGCGAGGCCATGCTCGTTCCTTTCAGTGATCGGCCTTTCAGTGACCGGCGCTCTCCATGCGCCGCGTGGCAAGCACCCGTTCCAGCCAGCCGATTTCCATCTCGGGCACGGATTTCAACAGCAGATCGGTATAATCGTCGAAGGGCGGCGACAGCGCCACCGATTTCGGCCCGAACCGTACCAGTCTGCCGCGATGCATCACCGCCACGCTGTCGGCGATCGCCCGGACGATCGCGATGTCGTGGGTGATGAAGATATAGGAGAGCTGCTCTTCCTCCTGCAGGCGTAGCAGCAGCTTGAGGATACCCTCGGCCACCAGTGGGTCGAGTGCCGAGGTCGGCTCGTCGCAGAGGATGAGTTCAGGCTTGGCGGCAAGGGCTCTGGCAATCGCCACACGCTGCTTCTGGCCGCCGGAGAGTTCGGCCGGATAACGATCGATGAAGCCGTTGCCCATTTCGATCTGGTCGAGCAATTCCTTCACCCGGGCGGTCTTCTCCGCACCTCTCAGGCCGTAATAGAAGGTCAGCGGCCGGCCGATGATGTCGCGCACCGTCTGGCGCGGGTTCATCGCCGTATCGGCCATCTGGTAGATCAACTGGATGCGTCTGAGGTCGTCGTTCGGCCGGCTCTTGAGATCGGGCATCAGCGGTTTGCCGTCAAAGAGGATGCGGCCGCTGCTCGGCAGCAGGAGGCCGGTAATGGCGCGCGCCAAGCTCGATTTGCCCGAGCCGGATTCGCCGACAACCGCGAGCGTCTGTCCCTTCGGCACGTGCAGCGAAACGTCGTGCAGCACCTTGAAGCCGTTGGAATATTCGGCGCTGACGTTTTCTATCCTGAGAAGGGCCGCGGACTGATCGGCGGCCTCGTCGCGATAGGCCTGCCTGACATTGACGAGGGCACGCGTATAGTCTTGCCGCGGCGCCTCGATGATCTGCTTGACGCTGCCATATTCGACCTGTTTCCCATGGCGCAGCACCATGATGTCGTCCGAGATCTGGGCGACGACAGCAAGGTCGTGGGTGATGTAGAGGGCGGCGGTGTGCGTTTCCTCGATCGCATGCTTGATCGCCGCCAGCACGTCGATCTGCGTAGTGACGTCGAGTGCGGTGGTCGGCTCGTCGAAGACGATGAGTTCAGGGTTGGAGCAGAGCGCCATTGCCGTCATGGCCCGCTGCAACTGGCCGCCGGAGACCTGATGGGCAAAGCGCTCGCCGAAGCTTTCCGGATTGGGCAGGCCGAGGACACGGAACAGATAAAGCGCCCGCTTGCGCGTCTCGTCCTTGCTCATCAACCCATGTTTGACCGACGCCTCGATCACTTGGTCGCCGAGCCTATGCGCCGGGTTGAAGGCGGCGGCCGCCGACTGCGCGACATAGCAGACCCGCGCCCCGCGGATTTTGCGGATGCCGTTCTTCCCAAGCGCCAGGATATCGGCTCCGTCGAGCCGCACCTCGCCGCCGGTGATTTCGGCGCCGCCCCGGCCGTAGCCGAGTGCGGAAAGGCCGATCGTCGACTTGCCGGCGCCGGATTCGCCGATCAGGCCGAGAACCTTGCCCTTCTGCAGGTCGAAGGAAACGCCGTCGACGATCGTCACCCGCTTGGGCGGCTCCCCCGGCGGATAGCTGGTCGCTTCGATCTTCAGATTGCGAACGGAAAGAAGCTCAGGCATCGCCGCGCCCTCCCTTAAGGCTGGATGTGCGTTTCAGGAGCCAGTCGACGACGAGGTTGACGCAGACGGCAAGCACGGCAATCGCCGTGCCCGGCACCAGCGCGGCCGAGATGCCGAAGATGATGCCGTCCTTGTTGTCCTTGACCATGCCGCCCCAATCGGCTGCCGGCGGCTGAATGCCGAGGCCGAGGAAGGACAGTGTCGAGAGGAACAGGATCGAGAAGGCGAAGCGCAGCCCGAACTCGGCCAGCAGCGGCGACAGCGTGTTCGGCAGGATTTCGCGGAAGATAATCCAGAGCTTGCCTTCGCCGCGCAGCTTGGCCGCCTCGACGAATTCCATCACCGCGACATCGAGCGCCACAGCGCGGCCGAGACGGTAGACGCGGGTGGAGTCCAGGATCGCCATGACCAGGATCAGAACGATCATGTTTTGCGGCAGCACCGCCAGCACCACCAGCGCGAAGATCAGCGTCGGGATCGACATCATCAAATCGTTGAAGCGCGACAAGACCGTGTCGATCAGCCCGCGTGACACTGCTGCGGTGAAACTCAAAATGACCCCGAGCGAGAAGGAGATGATGGTGGCGGCGGAGGCGACGAGCAGCGTCGTGCGCGCGCCGTAGATCAGGCGCGAGAGGATGTCGCGGCCGAGATTGTCGAGGCCGAAGACGTAATTGGCGTCGGCAGGCGCCCAGACGTCGCCGACGACCTGCGTCTCGCCATAGGGCGCGATCCAGGGCGCGAAGATCGCGAAGATGAAGGCAACGGCGATGCCTGCTATGCCGATCCAGGCGGTGATGGGGATGTCTCTTGCTCTCATCGCGGATGCCTCAGCCGGGGATTGGCGACGATCGCCAGAATATCCGCCGTCATGTTGAGGAAGATGTAGACGGCCGCGAAGATCAGGCCGCAGGCCTGCACGACGGGCATGTCGCGCACGGTGACCGCATCGACCATATATTGCCCCATGCCGGGATAGACGAAGACCACCTCGACAACGACGACGCCGACCACGAGATAGGCGAGGTTCAATGCAACGACATTGATGATCGGCGCCAGCGCATTGGGAGCGGCGTGCTTGACGATCGAGCGGAAGCCGCTGAGACCCTTCAGCTCGGCGGTCTCCATATAGGCCGACGACATGACGGAGAGGATTGCTGCCCGCGTCATGCGCATCATGTGGGCGAGCACGACGAGCACCAGGGTCGCCGTCGGCAGCGCAATCGCCTTCAGCCGCTCGACGAAACCCATGCTGTCATAGACGGTCGCCGGAAAGGTCGCCATGCCGAACTTCACCGCGAAGAACAGGATCAAGAGGTAGCCGATGAAGAATTCCGGCAGCGAGATCGCCGCCAGCGAAATCACGTTGATGATCTTATCCGGCATGCGGTTGCGGAAATGCACCGAGAACATGCCGAGCCCGACGGCGAGCGGCACCGAGATCAGCGCTGCGAAACCCGCCAGAAAGAGCGAATTTCCCAAGCGCTTGCCGATCTGTTCGCTCACCGAATTCTTGCTGGCCCACGAGGTGCCGAAATCGCCCTGGACGGCATTGCCGAGCCATTCGACATAACGCGTCGTCACCGGGCGATTGAGCCCGAGATCCTCACGGATATTGGCGACGGCCTGCGGCGTCGCCGACTGGCCGAGATAGGTGGTGGCGAAATCGCCGGGCAAAGCTTCCAGGCCGCCGAAGATCAGGATGGACACGGCAAAAAGCAGGACGATGCTGAGCACGAAGCGCTCGAGGATGAGGGCAAGCAGCGGAAAACGCTGCCGGAACCGGAGGCCGGGCAGGATATTGCTGGGGACAGGATTGGTCATGGCGAAGACCTAGCGCTGAAACGTCGGGAGGACCGCAGGCTTTCATCCCACGGTCCCGGCTTCATTGGAGATCGGAGGGGCAGGCGCCCCTTTGCCATCAGGCGTCCAGCCAGACGCGGGTCGCGACGTAGCCGTTCGACATGTCGTTGCCTATGTCGTGGACATAACCCTTCACCTGCTTGGTGGAGGCGTTCACGAAGTCGTTGAACATCGGCAGGATCACGCCGCCCTCGTCGCGCACCATCATCGCCATGGTCCGGTAGAGTTCCTTGCGCTTGGCTTCGTCGAGTTCGGAGCGGGCCTGCAGCAAGAGCTTGTCGAAGTCGGGACGCTTGAACTTGGTGTCGTTCCAGTCCGCCGTCGAGAGGTAAGCGGTGGAATACATCTGGTCCTGGGTCGGCCGCCCGCCCCAATAGGAGGTCGAGAAGGGCTGGACGTTCCAGACATTGGTCCAGTAGCCGTCGCCCGGTTCGCGCTTGACCTCGATCTCGATGCCGGCCTTCTTGCAGCTTTCCTGATAGAGGACGGCCGCATCGACGGCGCCGGGGAAGGCGACTTCCGATGTGCGCAGAAGGACGGAGCCGCTATGGCCTGATTTCTTGTAGTGAAACGCGGCCTTGTCGGGATCATAGGTGCGCTGCTCGATGCCTTCCGGGAAGAGCGCATAGGTGGCGTTGATCGGGAAGTCGTTGCCGACCTTGCCGTAGCCGCCGAGGATCTTCTGCACCATGGTCTCACGGTCCATGGCGTATTTGAGCGCCAGGCGCAGATCGTTGTTGTCGAACGGCGCCTTGTCGCAATGCATGATGAAGACGTAGTGGCCGCGGCCGGCGGTCGAGAGGATCTCGACATTGGGCGCGCGTTTCAGCAGGTTGACGGTCTTCGGATCGACGCGGTTGATATAATGCACCTGACCGGACGACAGCGCCGCGATGCGGGCGGTGGCGTCGTTCATGCCGATGATCTCGATCGAATCGACGTAACCGCGGTCGCTGCGCCAGTCGTCCTTGTTCTTCTCGAAAGTGGCGCGGACCCCGGCCTCGAAGCTCGTGAGCTTGTAGGGACCGGTGCCGATCGAGGCGAGCGGATCGTCGACGCCGCCGTTCGGCTGGATGACCAGATGATAGTCGGAGAGCAGCAGCGGCATGTCGGCATTGCCTTCGCTGAGCGTCAGGACGAGATTGCCGCCATCGGCCTTGATCTCCTTGATCGAGCCGAGGACACCGAGCGCGCCGGATTCCGATTTTTTGTCGGTATGACGCTTCAGCGTCGCAACGACGTCGTCGATCGTCAGTTCCTTGCCATCGTGGAACTTGACGCCCTTGCGGATCTTGAAAGTCCAGGTCACCGCGTCCTTCGAGGGCTCCCAGGATTCGGCAAGCGCCGGCACGGCAGCACCCGTCAGCGGGTCGGATTCGACCAGCATGTCGCCCCAGCAGCGGCCGACGCAGAACATGAATTGCGACAGGAATTTCGCCGGGTCCTTGGAATCGGTGGCAGCGCCGCCTTCGAGGCCGAGCTTCAGGTGGCCCCCGCGTTTCGGTTCGGCCGCTTCAGCACTTTCGGTGAAGAGCTTGTCGGCGACGGCGAGTGTGATGCCGGCCGCCATGGCGCGTCCCATGAATTCGCGGCGGCTGAGCCCGCCCGCGGTGACGCGGCTTGCGAGATATTTCGTATAGTCGTTCATTCCCCAGTTCCTTCTTTGGTGCGTTGACAGAACTTCCGGGCAGGATCGCAGGCGGTTTCCTCTCCGCCTCCGGTGCCCGCATCATGCGGGAAAATGCTGCGGTTGCTGCCGCCTCCCTATTCTCCTTTCCAAATGGGGCTTCGCTTCTCCGCGAAAGCCCGCGCGCCTTCCAATTGGTCTTCGCTCGAATAGAGCCTGTCGACGGTCGCAAACTGCCGTTTGGTGATCTTGTTCATGGCAGTCTGGAACGTCGAACCCTCCGCTTCGCGCACGATTTCCTTGATCGCCGCATAGACGAGCGGCGGCCCGCTCTCCAGCTGCCGGGCAAGCTCCCAGGCTCTCTCCATCAGCCGCTCGGCCGGCAGGATCTCGTTGATGAAACCCCAGCGATGCGCCTCGTGAACGTCGAGCCAGCGGCCCGTCAGGAGCATGTCCATGGCGATGTGGTAGGGGATGCGCTTCGGCAGCTTGATCGAAGCGGCATCGGCGACCGTGCCCGAGCGGATTTCCGGCAGGGCGAAACTCGCATGCTCGGCGGCGATGATCAGATCGGCCGAAAGCGCGATCTCCAGCCCGCCGCCGCAACAGATGCCGTTGACAGCACAAATCACGGGTTTGTTAAGGTCGCGCAATTCCTGTAGCCCGCCGAAGCCGCCGACACCATAATCGCCGTCGACCGCATCGCCTGATGCCGCCGCCTTGAGGTCCCAGCCGGCGCAGAAAAACTTTTCGCCCGCGCCCGACACGATGGCGACGCGCAAGGCCGGGTCGTCGCGAAAATCCCGGAAGATCAATCCCATGTCACGGCTGGTCGCAAGGTCGATGGCATTCGCCTTCGGCCGGTCGATGACGACTTCCAGCACGCCGCCGTCCTGTCGTGTGCGAATGGGATCGCTCAACCTCTGCTACCTCCTCCGCCGTATGAAAGCATCGACTGCGGCAACCCCGCGCCCTTCGGGAAGAACCATCAATGGATTAATGTCCAGTTCCTCCAGGCATGACGCGTTCATTACGACATAATTTGCCGCTGCTGCGATGGCGGCAACCGCAGCGTCGAGATCGCCTTTCGCCCGCCCGCGATAGCCATAGATCAATTTTGCCAGCTTGAGGCGAGAAATCGCCGCATGAATTTCGGTTTTCGTCGCCGGAAGCGGCAGGATGACGGAATCTTCGAGCAATTCGACGAAGATTCCGCCCGCTCCCAAGGTGAGCGACAATCCGAAGACAGGGTCGCGGACGGCGCCGATGATGAGTTCGCCGACCGGCGGATCGATCATCTTTTCGACGAGATAGCCGCCGTTCGGCGGCATTGCCGCCGCCGCGTTCAACACCGCCTCACTATCCCTCAGGTTGAGCACGACGGCGCCGGCCTCGGTCTTGTGCGCAATACCGAGGCCCTTCAGCACGACAGGAAAACCGAGCCGCTCGGCCTGCTCTGCGGCTTCGCGGGGAGAAAAAGCCTGCAGCCCCCAGGGAACAGGGAGGCCGCAGGCAGCAAGTTCCGTTTTCGCATCGGCTTCTGTCAGCGTCTCGATTTCGCCGTCGATGGACGGCACGTCGAGCAGCGGCAGGGGAGGCGGGCGATCCCAGACCTTGCCAATACCGGCGGCGACTTCCGCCGCAATGATGGCTTCGTCGATGCCTGAAAAGGCGACGATGCCATTCGCCATCAGCCGATCGGCGACCGGTTCGGGCATATTCTCGGGAAGGGTCGCCAGAAGGCCGGCCAGCGCGCCGGTGGCAGTGGCCGCGGCGATCACCGCGTCCGCCGTCATCACCCATTCGGCCGCATCGCAGCGGTCCCCGCGCGGAAAATCGAGGACGACGAGATTGAGCGCACAGCCGCCTTCGAACATGGCGCTGAAGGCTTCGGTCTGGCGTTCGAAATCGCCCCAGACGAAAGTGTGGTAGTCGAGCGGATTGGAGAGCGCCACCATCTCGCCGAGGACCCGCCGCAGACGCGGCAATTGTTGCGGCTCCAGCGCCGGGAATTCGACATTGCGGCCGACGGCGGCATCGGCCATCAGCGAAGCTTCGCCGCCGGAGCAGCTCATCGACGAAATCGAATGGCTTGGCAGAGGGCCGGCGACATGCAGCAGCTTCAGGGTTTCCAGCAAGGCCGGCAGGCTTTGGACACGGCCGATGCCGAGGCGGGCAAGCACGGCATCGGCCACCGCATCGCTGCCGGCGAGCGAGGCGGTGTGCGACACCGTCGCATGTCTTGCCTGTTCGGACCTGCCGACCTTCAGCACGACGACCGGCTTCTTCAACCGGCGGGCAATGGCGGCAAGGCGTTCGAGGCCGGAGAGATCGCCGAACCCTTCGACATGAAGGCCGACCGCCGTGATGCGCGGATCGTCGATCAATGCGCAGGCGACATCGGCAAGCGACGTCTGCGCCTGGTTGCCTGCCGTCACCACATAGGCGATCGGCAACCCGCGTGCCTGCATGGTCAGGTTGATGGCGATATTGGAAGACTGTGTGAGGATCGCGACACCATATTCGATGCGTTTCATCCCGTGCTGGTCGGGCCAGAGCAGTGCGCCATCGAGACCATTGATCAGCCCGTAACAGTTGGGGCCGAGGATCGGCATGTCGCCGGCCGCCGCCAGCAGCGCCTGCTGCAGATCTGCGCCGTCGCCGAGTTCCGCCGTCGCCTCGCTGAAGCCCGAGGCATAACAGACCGCTCCGCCGGCGCCGGCCGCAGAAAGGCTGCGCACGATGTCGACGGTGAGCGTCCTGTTGACGCCGACGAAGGCGGCGTCCGGAGCCGATGGCAGATCGGATACGGAGCGATAACACCGCCGCCCGAGCACCTCGTCGAGTTTGGGATGGACCGGCCAGATCTCGCCTGAAAAGCCCATGCGGTCGCATTGCTCGATCACCCTGCGCGCCTCACGGCCGCCGAAGACGGCGATCGTTTGCGGTCTGAGCAGGCGATCGAGCGGTCTTGAGGTCATCGGCTCACGCTCCCAGCGGCCGAAGCAGATCGCGGCTGATGATGTGCCGCTGGATTTCGGAGGTGCCGTCCCAGATGCGCTCGACGCGGGCGTCGCGCCAGAAGCGGGCAAGCGGCAGGTCATCCATCAGGCCCATGCCGCCATAGATCTGGATCGCCTCGTCGGTGATCCTCGCGAGCATTTCGGAGGCATAGAGCTTGGCCGAAGCAATCTGCCGATCCGCGGGGCGGCCGGCGTCGAGCTGCCAGGCGGCGGCAAGCGTCAGCCAGTCGGCCGCGTCGATCTCGGTAATCATGTCGGCGAGCTTGAAGGAAACGCCCTGATTGGCGCCGATCGGCTTGCCGAATTGCTTGCGCTCGGCGGCATAGGGGAGCGCCAGATCGAAGACACGCCGCGCCCGGCCGACGCAGGTGGCGGCGACCGTCAGCCGCGTGCCGTAAAGCCATTGATTGGCGATATCGAAGCCGCGATGCACCTCGCCCAGTACCTGGGCTTCGGGAATACGGCAATCCTCGAAGCTCAGCGTGCAATTGTGATAGCCGCGATGCGAAACAGACTCGTAGCCCTTGAGGATTTCGAAGCCCGGCGTGCCTCGATCCACGAGGAAAGCGGTGATCTTCTTCTTGATGCCTTTCGGCGTCTCCTCCTCACCGGTCGCGGCAAAGACGATGACAAAATCGGCGACGTCGGCATGCGAGATGAAATGTTTCGTGCCGTTCAGGACGAAATCACCGCCGTCGCGGCGGGCGGTGCATTTCATGCCGCGCATGTCGGAACCGGCATCGGGCTCGGTAATCGCGAGCGCGTCGATCTTCTCACCGCGCACGGCCGGCAGAAGATAACGCTCGCGCTGCTCGCCCTCACAGGCCATCAGAATGCCGGAGGGCCGGCCAAAGAACACCGTCAGGCCCAGCGAGCCGCGCCCGAGCTCCCGTTCGACCAGCGTGAAAGTAAGGTGGTCGAGACCGGCGCCACCGACCTCCTCGGGGAAATTGCAGGCGTAGAAGCCGAGATCGATGCATTTGCGCTGGATCTCGCGTCCAAGCTCGGGCGGAACGAAACCAGTGCGCTCAACCTCGTTCTCATGCGGATAGATTTCGGTTTCGACGAAGCCGCGAACCGTCTCGACGATCATTTCCTGTTCCTGGCTGAGACCGAAATCCATGCCGCTCCTCCTACCGCCTCTGGCCGACGTGACGGCCGGCGCCTTCGGGCAGCGCCAATTCCGCATGAACCGCGGCGATCGCCTTGACCTTGTCGAGCACGGCGGCTGGCGCCGGGGCGGCCTTGCCCGCTTTGCTGTCGACATGCAGCAGCATCTGCTCGGCGGTCGCGAGAACTTCACCAGTCGTCGTGTCATACAGCGTGTGAAAGACATGCAGCCGCTTCTCGTCGACATCAAGAATTCGACAAGTCGAATGGATCGCCTGCCCGAGTTTGGCTTCGCCGAGATGGCGGATGTGGCTTTCCACCGTATAGTAGCTCTGCCCCGCCTCGACATAGGCGAGATCGACGCCGATCAGGCGCAGCAGCGCATCTGAGGTGTCGCCGAAGACCTGGAGGTAGCGGTGTTCGGTCATGTGGCCGTTATAGTCGACCCAGGCCGGGCTCACCTTGGTTTCGACGAGCCGCAGCGACTTCGCTGGATCGAAGGACGCGGCCGCACCGCCGCCCTTCGCCCAGAGCGATTGTTCGAAATCCTTCAGGAGCTTGCCGGCGCCCCAGCCCTTGCCGCTGTCGCCGCCTTTGAGGGACTGGAGGATGCCGACGAGATTTTCGTCGCGGATGCGTTCGAGTTCGCGGATCGAAAGACCCCCAGCTTGTTCGTCGGATTGCCGACCGATCTTTTCGATCAGCGCCTCGTCGAGATCGACGACATCGGTGAGCTTGGTCCAGGGCCAGGCGAGGCAGGGGCCGAACTGGGCGAGGAAGTGACGCATGCCGGCTTCGCCGCCGGCGATGCGGTAGGTCTGGAACAGTCCCATCTGCGCCCAGCGCAGGCCGAAGGAATAGCGGATGACGTCGTCGAGCGTCTCGACGGTGCAGATGTCGTCGTGGATCAGCCAAAGGGCCTCGCGCCAGAGCGCTTCGAGCAGCCGGTCGCCGACGAAGGCCTCGATTTCCTTGGCGATATGGACACCCTTCATGCCGATCGGCTGAAGTCTGTCCATCGCCGCCTGGATGGTCGCGGCCGAGGTCTTCTCGCCGCCGACGATTTCGACGAGTGGCAAGAGATAGACGGGATTATAGGGGTGGGCAACGAAAAGGCGCTCGGGATGCTTCATGTCGCGCTGCAGATCGGTCGGCAGCAGGCCCGAGGTGGAAGAGCCGATCAGGGCGTCGGGCCGCGCCGCGGCATCGATCTGCGTGAGGACACCACGCTTGAGGTCGAGCCTCTCCGGAACGCTTTCCTGAATCCAGTCGGCGCCGGCGACAGCCTCCTCAAGCGTCTTGCAGAAGGTGAGTCTGCCGCGCGGCGGCAACGGCGCGCCGGTCAGCATGGCATAGGCTTTTTCGGCATTGGCGATTACTTCACCGACGATGCGGTCCGCCTCCGGATGCGGATCGAACACGTCAACGTCGATGCCGGCGAGCAGGAAACGGGCGATCCATCCGCCGCCGATGACGCCGCCGCCGATACAAGCTGCCTTGCTGATCCCTGTCATCCCGCCCTCAGCGCTTTGTCAGTTTGAGTTTCTTGCGGACGTCCTCAGGACCGATGATCCGGGCGCCCATGCCTTCCACCACCTGCACCGCCTTTTCGACGAGCTGCGCATTGGTGGCGAGCTGGCCCTTGCCGACGAAGAGGTTGTCCTCGAGGCCGACGCGGACGTTGCCGCCGGCGAGAACCGCTGCGGCCGGATAGGCCATGGCGTTGCGGCCGATCGAGAAGGCCGAAAAGGCCCAGCTCTGAGGCACGTTGTTGACCATCGCCATGAAGGTGTTGAGATCGTCGGGCGCGCCCCAAGGGATGCCCATGCAAAGCTGGATCAGCACCGGGTCTTCGATCAGCCCTTCTTCGGCGAGTTGCTTGGCGAACCAGAGATGGCCGGTGTCGAAAGCCTCGATCTCGGGCCGCACGCCGAGAGCCGTCATCTTGCTTGCCATCGCCCGCAGCATCGCCGGCGTGTTGGTCATGACATAGTCGCCGAGGTTGAAGTTCATCGTGCCGCAGTCGAGCGTGCAGATCTCCGGCAGGCATTCGGCGACATGGCTGACGCGCTCGGTAGCACCCGCCATGTCGGTGCCTTTTACGTTGAGGGGAAGGGGTCTTTCGACATCGCCGAAGATCAGATCCCCGCCCATGCCGGCGGTCAGATTGAGGACGACGTCGACATCGGCCGAGCGGATGCGGTCGGTGACCTCCCGGTAGAGATCGTTGCGGCGGCTGGCCGCTCCCGTTTCCGGATCGCGGACATGACAGTGAACAACCGCCGCCCCAGCCTTGGCGGCGTCGATCGCGGACTCCGCGATCTGCTTGGGGGTAATGGGAACGTGGCTGGATTTCGAAACCGTATCGCCGGCGCCGGTCACGGCGCAGGTGATGAAGACATCGCGGTTCATCGCTAGAGGCATGTTTTTGTTCTCCCCGTCTTGTCCCCATTACGCGACAGCAAGGATTGGGATGCTTTGCATTTTCAGAAGTCCTTGATACATTATCAGAATTGATGGAGGTGGCTTTGCTGCAGCGATCGACCAAACGGCTCGACATCGATCTTCTCGTCCTGCCGGATACGAACCTGATCCTGATCGCCTCGGTCATCGAGCCGCTGCGCGGCGCCAACCGCATCTCCGGCAGCGAACTCTACCGCTGGCGACTGCTGACGCCGGACGGGGCGCCGGTCCCGACCACCAGCCATATCGCCATTCCGGCCGAAGGGATCTTCCGGGCGACGACCGAAGACAGGCCGCTTTTCGTGCTGGCGAGCTACAATTGGCGTGACAGCGCCACGCCGGCACTCAAGATGCAGCTCTCCCAGGCCGCCCGTTACCGCACGGTCATCGCCGGCATCGAGTCCGGCACGTGGCTGCTGGCGGAGACAAGCCTGCTCGACGGGTTGCCGGCCACCGTCCACTGGGAGGACTACGAGGATTTTGCGCTTGCTTATCCTGAGGTGCGGGCCGTCAAGGATCGTTTTGTCATCGACGGCAAGCGGCTGACGACATCGGGTTCGCTGCCGACCGTGGACCTGATGCTGGAGATCATCAGGCAGCGGCAGGGTTATTCGCTGGCGCTCGAGGTCAGCCGGCTGTTCCGCTACGAGCAGCCCTCCTTCCATGGCGACGAACCGCTTTCCGCAGCCTCGGCGGGGCTCAGCATGCACGATCCCCGCGTGGCGCAGGCGGTACGGCTGATGGAGGAGCATATCGAGCAGCCACTCATTCTGGCGCGGCTCGCCCGCAGGGTCGGCATCAGCGCCCGGCATCTGCAGGACCTCTTCCAGCAGAGCATCGGCGCACCGCCGCATGTGCATTATCTCGCGCTGCGCCTGAACGCGGCGCGCCGCAAAGTGATCGAGACGACGGCCTCTTTCGCCGACATCGCGGCAGCAACCGGCTTCAATTCGGCTTCCGCCTTTGCCAGAAGCTACCGGGCGAGTTTCTCCGAGAGCCCGTCCGAGACCCGGCGTCGCCTGCGCCGCCGCGTCACGTCGACGTAGGCTGGAAGGCGTCTCGCAACATATCCGCGAGTTCGCGAACTGCCTCATTGGATCGGTAGGGATTGCGCCGGAGCACGACTTTCGAGGAGTCGACCGGTGGGAAGCCGTCTTCAGCAGTCAACTCGCGGCAGCCGGGCGGAATATTGCTGCGACATAGCGTGGTGACGGCAAGGCCTGCGGTCACGGCATTCTTCAGCCCCGAGCCGGTATCGGCGATGAAGGCTATTCGGTAATTGCGGCCGATCTGCTCCAGCGACCGGAGCGCATAATCGCGCGACCAGGCGGAGTTGCGATAGGTCGCAATCGGCAGCGGATCGATGTCATGCAGCCGGTGCACCATCGATGTGACCCAGACGGTCGGGTCTATACAGAGAACCTCACCTTTCGTCTGATCGCTCCAGTCGAAAACCACGGCCAGATCGAGTTCGTCCCGCTCGAGGGCGGCGAGGTTACGGACGGTATAGTCGCAGGACACGGTGACCTCGACCGCCGGATGGCGCACGGCGAAAGCCGCAAGCGCTGCCGGCAGCACCGTCTGGCTGTATTCCTCGGGAATTCCGATGCGCACCGGCCCGTCCAGCGGCTTGCTGCGGATCGTCGCGGCGGCCTCGTTCAGGAGATCGATCACCCTGCGGGCATAGGGCACCAGCTGTATGCCCGGGCGCGTGAGCAGCACGCCGCGGGCGCCGCGCTCGAAGAGCGGCTCGCCGATCGCCGCTTCGAGCCTCTTGATCTGGGTGCTGACGGCCGATTGTGTCCGCCCGATGCGCTGGGCGGCCGCGGAAAAGTTCGACGTCTCGGCGACGACGAGAAAGGTTCGCAGCAGGTCGCTTTCGATCGCCTCGTGCATGACAAGCCATAGAAAAAATCGATGGTAGCTATCTCTACTATTCGCTTGTCTAATGTCAATTGCTGGCGCAGAAATGGGCGGCGTTCGACTTCCTTCTTTGAGACTATCCGCGTGACCATTGAAAATCCGGCCAGACCACTCGCAGGCAGCGAGCACGAGAAGGGTGTGCTTCTCATCGTTGCCGCGACCCTTGCCTGGAGCGCGAGCGGTGTTTACTCGCGGCTCCTGACCACCGACGTATGGACGGCGATCGCCTGGCGGTCGTTGTTCGGAGGCCTGTTCCTGCTGATCCCCTGCCTTTTCCTCGAAGGGGGTATCTCGCGGCAGCAATGGCGTTCCGTCTTCCACCCGTCGGGACTTGCGATGATCGCATGCCAGACCTTCAGTCAGGGTTGCTTCATCGGGGCGCTTTACATGACCACCGTCGCCAATGTGACGATGATCTATGCGACGACGCCCTTCATCGCGGCGCTGTTCGGCTGGCTCATCCTCAAGGAGAGGGTCGCCAGGCGGACGATGATTGCCGGCGCCGTGTCCCTCTTCGGCGTCGGCATCATCGTCGCTTCGTCGATCGGCGGCGGCACCGGCTGGGGCGATCTGCTGGCGCTCGGCATGACCGCCTCCTTCGCGCTCGTCATCATCATTCCGCGCATCAATCCCGGCGTGCCGAGCCTGCCGCCGACCGTCGTCAGCGCCTTCCTCACGCTTGTCATCTTTGCGCCCTTCGGTTCGGTCGGCTCGCTCGACTTGCACAACTGGATCGTCCTTGCCGCCTTCGGCGCCACCAATTTTTCCCTGGCGCTGGTGCTCTTCCTTGCCGGGGCAAAGCGGATGCCGCCGGCCGAAGCAGCGCTGATCGGCACGATGGAAATCGTGCTCACGCCCTTCTGGGTCTGGCTGCTGTTTTCCGAACAGCCGCCCATCGCCACCTATTTCGGCGGCGCGATCATCCTCGGCGCCGTGTTCTGGCACACGGCACTCGACGCCAAACGCGGCCGCCGGGCGTACGACGGCTAAGGTCCACGATCAAATCTTTGAAACGGTCCGGAAAACCGCCCTATTCGGGGGAGCAAATCCTTGTTCCGGGCGGCAACCCGCCGCGACGTCGTCGCCTGTCGTCTTTGAGTTGCGCCCATGTCGTTTTCTCGGGCGCTGTTTTCCGCCCGGCGTGGTTTGTTTGTGATGTTCTAGGCGCCGCCTCGCGAGTTGGCGACTTGAACCATCGGGAGACCGGTCTGACGCCGGGGCCATCCCACAGAGGTAGAAGAACTCAATCCTGATGGAGATCGCCGGAAAGACATCCGGACAGATATCGAGATGGATCGAAAGGAGGTTCTGGAGCCCGAAACCAGCTCTTTGCGCGGCAGATCTGCGGACTGCGGCGGGCGATGACGAGCGGAACGACAGACCAAACCTATCGTGTCACTCTCTCCTCCATCCAGCCTGTGTGCCTATCTGCGAAATTCGAAGTCGCTCCGTGCGGCGTTGTGAATACCGGCCTGCGAAGGAGGCAGACCGGAGGAAAGGATTGCCATCGGCTGCATCGGTTGCAGATCGAGGCATTCAAACAATGGGAGGAATCCATGAGCAAGAATAGAGGCGTCGTTTATCTCCGGCCGGGCAAGGTCGAAGTGCGCGACATCGACGACCCGAAGCTGGAAGCGCCGGACGGCCGCCGCATCGAACACGGCGTCATCCTGAAGGTGATCTCGACCAACATTTGCGGCTCCGACCAGCACATGGTCCGCGGCCGCACGACGGCGATGCCGGGCCTGGTCCTCGGCCATGAAATCACCGGCGAGATCATCGAGAAAGGCGTCGACGTCGAGATGCTCGATATCGGCGACATCGTCTCGGTGCCGTTCAACGTCGCCTGCGGCCGTTGCCGCTGCTGCAAGTCCCAGGATACCGGCGTCTGCCTGACGGTAAACCCGGCCCGCGCCGGTGGCGCCTACGGTTATGTCGACATGGGCGGCTGGATCGGCGGACAGGCGCGTTACGTCACCATTCCTTACGCAGATTTCAACCTGCTGAAGATCCCGGATCGGGACAAGGCGATGGCGAAGATCCGGGATCTCACCATGCTTTCCGACATTCTGCCCACCGGCTTCCACGGCGCGGTGCGCGCAGGCGTTGGCGTCGGCTCGACCGTCTACATCGCCGGCGCCGGCCCTGTCGGTCTCGCCGCTGCAGCTTCGGCCCGCATCCTCGGCGCTGCCGTCGTGATGATCGGTGATTTCAACAAGGATCGCCTGGCGCATGCAGCCAAGGTCGGCTTCGAACCGATCGACCTCTCCAAGAGCGACCGTCTCGGCGATATGATCGCCCAAGTCGTCGGCAGCAACGAGGTGGACAGCGCCATCGACGCGGTCGGCTTCGAGGCGAGGGGGCATTCGGGCGGCGAGCAGCCGGCGATCGTGCTCAACCAGATGATGGAGATCACCCGCGCCGCCGGTTCGATCGGCATTCCCGGCCTCTACGTCACCGAGGATCCGGGCGCCGTCGACAATGCCGCCAAACACGGCAATCTGTCGCTCCGCTTCGGCCTCGGCTGGGCCAAGGCGCAGTCCTTCCACACCGGCCAGACGCCGGTGCTGAGATACAATCGCCAGCTCATGCAGGCGATCCTCCATGACCGCTTGCCGATTGCCGATATCGTCAACGCCAAAGTCATCCCGCTCGACGATGCCGCCGCTGGATATGAAAGCTTCGACCACGGCGCGGCGACGAAATACGTCCTCGATCCGCACGGCGAGGTGGCGAAGGCCGCCTAGCTAGCCACTACGACCGAAAAATTTTATCTGACAGGAATGGCCGGCGGAAAACCGGCCATTCCGCATTTGTCAGATGACAATTGATTGGCCAGCTACTGGATGCTGAACGGGAAATATTTCGCGTTGATCATGTCATAGGTGCCGTCGGCTTTGATGGTCTTCAACGCTTCGTCCAGGCGCGCAAGGCGCTCCTTGTCATCCAGCCGCAACGCGATACCGGCACCTTCGCCGAAATATGTGACGTCAACCAGATCCGGCCCTTTGAACTCGCAGCAGCTTCCCGCCTTGGTGTTGGCAATCCAGTCGTAGATGGCAAGTTTATCCTCGAGGATAATGTCGACGCTGCCGTCCGCCAGACCCTTGTATAATTCCGGCGACGAGCGAAAAACCGTCTTCTTCATCTCGGGATAGAGATGATTGGCATAGGATTCCTGCGCCGTCGACGATGTCACCCCGAGTTTTTTGTCCTTGAGGGCGGCAGGGCTGACATCGCTGATCGAGGAACCTTTCCGAACGATGAACACCGACGGGCTGTTGTAATATTTCTCGGTGAAGGCAACCTTTTGCCGACGCTCGAGGCTCATCGACATGGAGGAGATGATCGCATCGTATTTGTTGGCAACGAGATCGGGGATGATGTCGTCCCACTTCTCGATGATGAATTGGCATTCGAACTTGCCGACTTCGCACAGAGCGTTGGCGATATCGATGTCGAAGCCTTGCAGCTTGTTGTTCGCATCGAGGTAATTGAACGGCGGAAAGGCGCCTTCGACCGCAACTCGCATCGGCATGCGATCCTGCGCAGCCGCCTGGAGCGGCGAAGTAGCGGCCAAAAGGCTAGCCAACCCGGCCGCCATCAGCGCGCCGCGCAACACAGTCTGAATGGATATGCGCAACATCGCCGGAAACTCCTCGGGGCAGGGTCGATCTCAACCGATAGTGCACCGCAGCCTTTAATTCTACGTGAACGCTTCTTTGTTAGCGTTGGGCATGCGCCCGTGTAGTGGTGTTCTGGGGTTACGCTTGCATATCGTTCTTCCGTCCAGCTCCAATACGTTTCAGAAATCCTGGATCGCTTCGGGGAGAATTCTGTTTCTGATCGCCGTCAGCGGGCTTGGCGCGATCGGGCTGGTGGTGCTTTCAGCGCTGTGGGCGGGAACAGAGAGCGACGCTGCGGCCCTTGATCGACAGCGCAATCTCGTCAACGCGCGCCTGCGGGAACAGGTCGATCAGGTCGCGCATGTTATCGGCCAGTTCGGCAACGGCTACCTCACACGGGTTTATCCTGCCGCACGGTCGTCCGGAGGCTCCTCCAGCCTCGATGCGGTTCTGACGGCGGCGGCCGGCAGCGCGATCAGCCAGACAGCCATGTCCGCCTTCGGCTACGACCAGGCTTTCGTCGTCGACGAGAAGGCGCAACTGCTGATGCTGGCGGACGCCCAAACGGAAAAGCGTTACCGCTGGATGAAGCCCCTCTTCCTGCCGCTCCTTCAAGATGCCAGCCTCGGCGTGAGGCAGGGGACGGCTTCCGAACGAACGCCGTCCTCGATGGAAAGCCGCCTTGCGAATGCCGCCGGCCCCAACCGTGCGCTCGCCAATCTGATGCGGCTGGAAGGCCGACCGACGATCGTCGGCGTCGTCGCCATCAACGAGGCCGATCAGAGGCAGCAGCAGCCGATGCGGCAATTCCTGATCGTCGTGCGGTTTCTCGATGGTCCGGCGCTGGACGAATTGAGCCGGCAGCAGGGCCTCAACGGCGCGCGTTTTGCCCGCACCGCCGATGCCGATGAAAACGAAGTTGCGTTTCAGATCGATGCGACGGCGAACGGCGAGCCGATCGGCTTTATTGTCTGGCGGCCCGATCTTCCGGGCTCCAGGGTGATCGGCCGGCTGATGCCGGCGCTTTCGATTGCCGCCCTGGTGATCGCCATTTTGTTCTCGGTCCTGCTGGTACGCCTGCGCAGCAGCCTCGGCGAATTGAGGAAAAGCGAGTTGCATGCACGCCAGCTCGCTCTGCATGACGTGCTGACCGACCTCCCCAACCGCGCCTTGTTTGCCATGCGGTTCGACGCGTGCCTGGCCGAGACCGAGAACTCGACCGAGCGCTCGGCCGTCGCGCTTCTCGATCTCGACCGCTTCAAAGCCGTGAACGACACCTTCGGCCATGCCGCCGGCGATGAACTGATCCGAATGGCGGCGGAGCGGATCCGCTCCGTGCTGCGTCCAGCCGACACGCTTGCCCGGCTCGGTGGCGACGAATTCGCCCTGCTTCTCCGGGACATTAAGGATGATCAGATCTTGCCGGCAATCTGCGAAGCGATCGTTGCCGAACTTGGCAAACCCTTCCCGCTTTTGCGCGGTGAGGCGGTCGCCCGCGTCGGCGGCTCGATCGGCGTAACCATCGTGCCGGATGCCGGCCGGAATGCCGACGACATCATGCGTTATGCCGACGTCGCACTCTACGAGGCGAAGATGGGCGGCAGAGGTCAATGGCGCGTCTATTCGCCGTCCATGGACGGCGGCAGGAATGCGCGCGACATTCTCAAGAACGAACTCCGGGAGGTGCTGGCCAAAAGCACGGCCTCATCCGGCGACGGTCTACGCGCCGATCCGGCTCTGAACAGACCGGACTTCGGCTCGCTCGAGGTCTATTACCAAACGGTGCATCGTGCCGACGGCGGATACGCGGCGTCGGGAGCAGAGGCGCTGGTGCGCTGGCGTCACAGCCGGCGCGGCCTATTGACGCCGGCGAGCTTCATCCCTGTCGCCGAGGAGGGCGGCCTTATCGACGCGCTCGGCTTCTGGGTTTTGCGCGAAGCCTGCCGTGCCGCCTGCACATGGCCTGAGGATACATTTGTTGCCGTCAACGTGTCTCCCGCCCAGTTGAGACGGCCGAATTTTGCCGAGGAAGTCTTCGCCGTGCTGCAGGAGAGCGGGCTGCCGCCATCGCGGCTCGAGCTCGAACTGACGGAATCGTCGCTGATCGAGGATAACTCGGACATCTATTCGGTGCTGGGCTCGCTGCGCAGCCGGGGTGTTCAGATTTCGCTCGATGATTTCGGAACCGGGTTTTCATGCCTCAGCCACCTGATGCGCTTCGAGATCGACCGCATCAAGATCGACCGTTCGTTCGTCTCGCTGCTCGGCACAAAAGCCAACGGGGCGGCCATCATTGGCGCCATCGTCGCGCTCAGCCGCAACCTCGGCATCTCGACGACGGCCGAAGGGGTCGAAACCGAATATCAACGCGATTTTCTGGCAGCCCTCGGCTGCACCGACCTGCAAGGCTATTTCTTCGCCAAACCGGTTCCGCTGCACGACCTCGATTGTTTCCGCAAAGCCGAGAACGCCGCCGAATTGCTGGCGATCGCTCCCGGCGCCATCGCCTGAAAGGCTTTTGATCGTCCGCCGATCCGGGGAACTTTCGCCGCAGGCGATGGAGACGGAAGAGCTTTTGCGGGCCTGGGCTGAAACAGCCTTCTCGTCAGCGCACTCCCAGTTCGCGATGCGATCTGCGAAGTTTTGCAGGCGTGATGTGATAGGTGCGCCTGAACCAGTTCACCAGATGGGCGCAATCGGTAAACCCGCATTCATAGGCAATCTGGGCGATAGACCGATCGCTGTTGAGCACCATCCACTTCGCAGCTTTCAGGCGTATCTGGCGCCAATACTCGCCGGGAGCAACCTGCAGATGCTTCTGGAAAAGCCGGGAAAGCTCTCGTTCCGATGTACCGACGCCCGCCGCGATGTCGGCGAGCGAACACAGCTCGTACATCTTTTGCCGCATCAGGCCGATCGCGTTCGTCACGCGGCGGTCGCCGCACTTCATGCCGAGATCGGACTCTTCGATCGCGCCTTGCCTGTCGAAGCCGTGATCGCCGAGAAGATAGTGAAACGCCTTGTGCGCACGGGACTCCCCGCACGCATTGGAGACCAGATACATTGCGAGCTTTATCGAAGCCAATCCGCCGGGACAGGTTATGACGTTTCCGTCGACCACGACCGGCCGGTCGGTGACGGGAATAATATCCGGGAAGGTCTGGCGCAGCAGCCCCGCCAGCGTGAAATGGACCGCGCATCTCTTTCCGGAAAGCAGGCCCGCCTCGGCCAGCACGAAACTTCCCGAACAATTGCCGGCCACCGGCACGCCTTTGCGGACGGCCGCAGTGACGAAGTCGTAGAGTTCCCCCGGGATCCTGTGGTCGCCATGGAGTATGCCCCCGTGCACGACGATGAAGTCGTAGTCACGCGGATTTCCGTACGTCCTGCCGGGTGTCAGTTCCAGGCCGCAGCTCGACCGTATCGGATCGAGACTGTGCGACAGCAGCTCCCAATCACAATAGATCCGCCGGCTGAAGTCGCCTTCGTCGCCTGCGAGCCGGAGAAAATCCGTGAAGCAGGCAAGCGGCATCAGCGTGAAATTGGGTGTCGCCACGATCCCCACCCTGAGCGGAGCGGTGATGTCGGGCGGCGGCTTGCTTGGGCCTAGTTGGGAGTAGTCGCGCTGCAAAAGAAGGTCCTCCGGGCCACCGAAATTGTCCTAAACGTACAATACCGCAGCCGCCAAGACAAATACCATCGATTTGCGTGGAGAGGCGCGGTTCCGAGGCTCGGAAAACCGGCATACCCTCCCGCCAAGCAGACAGGCCAAAGCGCAAAAGAGGGGAATATGATGAAGACATTTCTCGCAATTTCGACGGTCGCCTTGATCGCCGGCATCGCATCCGGCGCCAGCGCCGCTTGCGGCACCGTCACCGTCGCCAACATGAACTGGCAAAGCGGCGAACTTCTCGCCCATGTCGACAAGTTCATCCTCGAGCACGGTTTCGGCTGTCAGGTGGAGTTCGTGCCCGGCGACACCGTGCCGACCATCACCTCGATGGTGGAAAAGGGACAGCCCGATATTGCCGGCGAGGCCTGGGTCGATCTCGTCCCGGAAATCGTAAAACGGGGTGTCGACGAGCGCAGAATTGTAAATATCGGACCAGCTTTGTCCGATGGCGGCATCCAGGGCTGGTATATACCGAAATTCATCGTCGACGCGCATCCCGAGATCAAGACGGTCGATGACGCCTTCGCACATCCGGAGCTTTTCCCGGCGCCCGAGAACACGTCGAAAGGAGCGGTCTTCAATGGCCCGACAGGATCGGGCGGCTCGGTCGTCAGCGCCCAGCTTTTCAAGGCCTATGGCGGCGAAGCCAAGGGCTTCGAGCTCGTCGATCCCGGAACCCAGGCCGGCCTCGACGGCGCCATGGCGCGGGCCTATGAACATAAAGAGGGCTGGATGGGCTATTACTGGTCGCCGACCGCCCTTCTCGGGAAATATTCCATGGTGCGTCTGGAAGCCGGAGTCCCGCATGATGCCGGGGAATGGAAGCGCTGCAACACCGTTGCCGATTGCCTCGATCCGAAGAAGAACGAATGGCCGAAGGACCATGTCGTGACGCTTGTTTCGCAGAAACTGACGGAAAGCGACAATGCCGGCGTCATGGACTATCTCCGCAAGCGGTCATGGGACAATCAGACCGTCAGTTCGGTCATGTCGTGGATGACCGATACTCAGGCCGGCGGCGATGACGGCGCGGTGCACTTTTTCAAGGAGCATCCGGATATCTGGAAATCATGGCTGAGCGCCGACGTGGCGGAAAAAATCACCGCCGCCCTCTGAACATAACCGCGCGGGCCGTCGAGGCCCGCGCATCCGTACGGCAGACCATAAACCCGCCAGGATTCACGATGACGACCTCCTTTCCGAAGACCTTCTCCGAGATCACGCTCGCGGGCCATACGCTCCGCAACAGGATCGTGTTCGGCGCTCACACGGCAAACATGTCCGTGAACGGGCTGCCGGGCGAACAGACCACCGCCTATTATGTCGAACGGGCGATCGGCGGGGCGGCGATGATCGTCGTTGAGCCGATGCCTGTCCACCCGGCGACCGTGCTGACGCGCGGCAATTTCCGCACATCGGACGACTCCGTCATCCCAGCGTTCAAGACGTTGACCGAAAGCGTGAAACGGCATGGGGCCGTCATCGTCCAGCAGCTCTATCATGTCGGAAGCCACGGCGACTCCGACCTTTCCTTTCATCCGCATTGGTCGCCTTCGGGAGGACCGAGCTATCATGACAGCGACGGCTCGCATGCGATGACGCAGGGCGAGATCGAGGAAACCATCGACGCCTTCGTCAAGGCAGCGCTGCGCTGTCAGGCGGCAGGTTTTGACGGCGTCGAGGTCTGGGCCGCCTATGGCGGTCTTCTCGATCAGTTCTGGACACCATTCTACAACCGCCGCGAGGATCGCTGGGGCGGAAGTCTCGAGAACAGAATGAGGTTCTCGCGGGAAATCCTCGGCCGTATACGGCACGCCTGCGGCCCGGGCTTCATCATCGGGCTGACCGTCAGCGACGAACCGGGCTGTCCGACCGCTTTGAATCGTGACCAGTTGACGGAGATCGTCGCTAGCCTCGATGACGAGAGGCTGATCGATTACGTGACCTGCGGCTCGGGCGGCTATTTCGACTATGGCAGCCTGATGCCGACCTTTCTCTATCCCGAGCGATTGGGTGTCGAGCTGTCGGCGCGGCTGAAGCAGGTGGTGAACCATGCGCTGGTAACGGCGGAGAGCCATATTCGCACACCCGAGAATGCCGAAATCACGCTCGGGGAGGGGGCATCGGATCTGGTTTCCATCGTCCGCGGCCAGATCGCCGATCCGCATCTTGCCAATAAGGCGCGCTTGGGAACGCCCGAGGATATCCGGGGCTGTCTGTCCTGCAACCAGATGTGCTGGGGCCGCCGGTCGCGCGACTATTGGATCAGCTGTCTGATCAACCCTTCCGTCGGGCGCGAGGCCGAATGGGGAGGCGACCGGTTCGAACCTGTCGAAAACCCTCAATTCGTGCTGGTCGTCGGAGGAGGGCCGGCGGGATTGGAAGCGGCACGCGTGGCCGCCGAACGGGGCCATCGGGTTATCCTGGCGGAAGCCTCGGATCGGCTGGGGGGCGCGTTCCGCCTTGCCGGCGAGCAGCCCCGCCGGGCGCAGATATTGGATCTCATTGCCTGGTACGAAACCCGCTTCGAAAAACTCGGCGTCGAGGTTCGCTTCAACAGCTATATCGAGGGAAGCGACGTCGCCGATATCGGCGCCGACGTGGTGATCCTGGCGACGGGATCGCTGCCGCAGGACTCCGGCTTTCAGAAGGCTATGCCCGATCGCCTGTCGCTCGAGGGGATCGAGCGAGGAAACACCTTCTCCGCCGAAAGCGTCATGGCCCGTCAGGCAAGACTCGGCAAACATGTTGTCGTGGTCGATGAAACCGGCGGCTGGAAGGGCTGCGGCACGGCTTGGAAGCTTGCCGAACAGGGACACGAGGTCGTGCTCGTAACGCCCGACGCGCTCATCGGAAAGGAACTGCAGCGCACCTCCGCCGACATTCCCCTGCGCCGGACCCTCAGCATGCTCGGCGTAGAATTCCGCACGGAGACCAGCATAGACAGCTGGCAAGGCAATGCCGCCGTGCTCGTCTCCCATCTGACCGGGAAGCGGGAGACGATCGACGCCGACAGCCTCGTCTTCTCCACGACCAATGTGGCAGCGAACTGGCTCGCATTGGAGCTGGCCGAGCTCGCCATCCCCTTCGTCGAGATCGGCGACGGCGTGGCGCCGAGGCAGGCCCCCTACGCCTTCTATGAGGGACGGCGTGCCGGAATGGCGATCGGAACCGCTAAGGGCAAGCAAAACGGCGGCCGAACCCACCGAGGCTGCCATATTGACGGTGAACGCCAGGGCAGCCCACCAACACATGAGACAAGCACTGGATAACAGCCGGCTCGGCCAGGATAGGCTTGCCTAGCCCTCTGCCGGGAGGCATGGTCGTCGCGGAACAATGGAATCACGACGCTGCGGACGGTGCTCTTGGCCATGCTCGGAGGCTCGCGGCGCATCGTAGACATGGCTGGCGAATGTTTTCCTTCCTGCACAGTTCGGACCTTCACATCGGCAAGCGGTTCGGCAATCTTCCGGAGGATTTGAGAGGGCGCCTGCGCGAGGCGCGACATGGCGTCATCACCAGGCTTGCCAGTGCGGCGCGCGAGCATGGGGCGGATACCATCCTGCTCGCCGGCGACACGTTCGATACCGAGACGCCGACGCCCGCCGTGCTCCGGCAAGCGCTCGGCGAGATGGCCCGGAACAGGCCGCTGCGCTGGGTCCTGCTTCCGGGCAATCACGATTCACTGCTGGCCGACCAGCTCTGGAGCGCGGCGCGCGGCGTGCTGCCCGACAATGTCATTCTGGCGACGGAAGCGGCGCCGATGATGCTTGCCCCCGAGGTCATCCTCCTGCCGGCGCCCTGCACGACCAGGCGGCCGGGCCGCGACCTGACCGAATGGATGACCGGTGCCGCCACGCCAAACGGCGCTATCCGCATCGGCCTCGCCCATGGGCCGATCCAGGAGTTTTCCGAGGATGCCACGGCCACGAACGTGATTGCGCCGAACCGCGCGACGCTCGCCGGCCTCGACTATATGGCGCTCGGCGATTGGCACGGGCCGGTGACTGTCGATGCCAGAACATATTACAGCGGTGCGCCCGAGCCGGACCGCTTCAAACATGACCGGCCGGGGCAGGCGATGGTCGTTTCCATTGCCGGGCCGGGGGCGATGCCGACGACGACGGCGGTGACGACCGCGAGCTTTTCCTGGCAGACATTGCAGCTGCCGCTGCTGGCGTCGGAGGACGGGGTCGAAGCGCTGAAGGCCGCTTTGCCGGAACCCTTTACGCGGCGGCAAACCCTGCTGCGCGTCGCGCTGTCCGGCCGTGCGCGGTTGAACGGGCGGACGGCGATGATCAGCCTGCTCGAGCAGGTGGCGCCGGAATTTGCGCATCTGGAGATCGATACCGATCTGCTCGGAACCGACTGCGAGAGCGATGATCTCGAGATCATCGACCGAGCCGGCGCGCTGCGCGACGCGGCCGAACTGCTGCTGGCCGAAAGCCTGGACGACGCCCGCTCCGGCGACGACAGAGGCGTGTCGCGCGAAGCGTTGATCCGCCTGTTTTCCTATTGCGAGACGATCGATCGATGAAGCTCACCGCCCTTCGCCTGCACAATGTCAAACGTTTCGCCGGTCGCGGCATCGCCGTCGAAGGCATCACCGACGGCGTCAATGTGTTGAGCGCGGCCAATGAACATGGCAAATCGACCTGTTTCGAGGCGCTGCATGCGCTGTTCTTCCAGCCGCACAGCGGCACGCCGAAAAACGTGCAGATGCTGCGCCCCTATAGCGGCGGCAATCCGATCGTCGAGGCCGATATTTCGATCGAAACCGGCCGTTACCGCCTGACCAAGCAATTTTATAGTGGACGGCGCGCCAGCGTCACCGATCTCGGCAGCGGCCGGATCGTCGCCCAGGCCGACGAGGCCGAGGCTTTCATCGGCGATCTCATTTCCGGCGGAACATCAGGCCCGGCCGGCCTGCTCTGGGTGCGCCAGGGCGTCACCGGCATCGAAAATCGCAGCAAGAGCGAGGAAGAAAACGACAAGCGGGTGCGCGAAAGCCTGCTGTCTTCGGTGCAGGGCGAGGTGGAGGCGCTGACCGGCGGACGGCGCATGACGGCCGTGCTCGAAGCCTGCGAGGAAGAGCTCAATCGCCTGGTCACCACGACGCTCCGGCCAAAGACCGGAGGCCGCTTTGCCGCCGCGCTCGAGGAGCGAGACCGGCTGCAGGCGGAGGAGGCCCGGCTGGCCAAGGAGGTCGAGATGCTGCACGGCGCGCTCGACCGCCGCCGCTCCGTGCAGGCGAGGCTCCGCGAATTGGAAAATACGGACGAGGAGGCCGGCCGGAAGGCGGCGATTGCCAATGCCGAGGCCGTGCTCGAAGCCGCCAAACTGCATGAGAGGGAACTCAAGGCGCTCGATGCCGAAGCCGCTCTAGCCGCCAGCCGTCGCGATGCGGCGCAGCAGGCATACGACCGCTTCCTCACGGCATTGAACCGCAGCGGCGAGCTCGCGCGGCGTTTCGCCCTGGCGCAAAAAGAACTTTCCAATGCAGCCGAGCGGCGCACCGCATCGCTTGTTGAAAGCGAGGCTGCAGCGGCGGAGGTGCAGGCGGCCGAAGAAGAGGAGCGGGTGAACCGCGAATGGCTCGCGCGGCTGGAGGCGGCGCTGCGGTCACGCCACGCCGCCGAGCGTCTGGCCGAGCTTCGCCAGCGTCTCGAACAGGCGGAAGCAGCGCGGCAGCAGATCGAGGACGGGGAGGCGGCGCATGCCTTGCTCGCCATTCCAGCCGATGCGATCGAGCGGCTCGAAGCGCTTGATCTCAAGATCGTCGGCCTGCGCGCGGCCGCCGAGGTCGGCCTTCCCACCCTCCGGATCGATTACCTCAAAGACGTCTCCGGAACGGTGAGCATGGACCGCCAGCCTTTGCCCGGCGGCGAGGATAAAAGCTTTGCCGGCATGGCGAGGCTCGACATAGCGGGCGTCGGCACCCTGACCATCCATTCCAGCCGGCAGGCGGAACAGGACGGAGCGCTGGAGACCGCGCAATCCGCCCGCCAGACACTGCTCGCCAAGCTCGGTGTCGACAGTCTGCTCGCAGCGCGACAGCGCGATATCGCCGCGCGGAGCAAGCACGAGGAGCTGGTGCGGGCACGCCAGCGGCTCGCCGATCTCGCCCCGAAGGGCATCGACGCGCTTCACCTCGACGCCGCGCGCTTTGCCGAACTCAGCGAGGGTCCGGTCGAACTCGACGCCGACCCGGAAGAGGTGCGCACCCGTCTCGCGGATGCGACGCGGCGCATCGAACGGGCGCGGAACCGGGCGCGGGAAGCGTCGATGATGCGCACCGAGGCCGGCGAGGCCATATTGCGCGCGCAGACCGAGCATGCCAGGCTTCACCAGGAACTCGAGGCGATCGAGGCGATCATCGGCCCCGAAGCTGTCCGAAATGATGTGCAGCAGGATCTTGCTGTCGAACTTTCCAGCGCCAAAGAGCAGTTCGATGCGGCCGAACTCCGGGCCGGGCCTTTGCGCCGGACAGGGCGGGACCTCGCAGGCGCGGAGGCCGCCCTTGCCCGGGCGCGCTCGGTCGCCGACGCCGCCGGACGCGAAATTGCCAGGCTGCGCGAAGAGCTTGCCGATCTCGGTGGTCAGATCCGCACCCGCTCGGACAGCGCGGTGGAAGAAAACTGGTCGGAGATCCGCGATTTGCTCGCCGCGGCGCGCGAGCAGGTAAAGCGTTTCGAGACCGAGGTCGCCGTGCTCGATCGCCTGCGCAAGGCGCTGACGGCAACGCGGGCGGCCGCGCGCGACCTCTATCTCAAGCCGGTTATGAACGAACTCGCGCCGCTGGTCGGCCTGCTGTTCGACGACATCTCGATCACCTTCGACGGCGACAGCTTGCTGCCGCAGATTGTCCGCCGCAACGGCCTGGACGAGGATGTCGACCGGCTGAGCGGCGGCATGCGGGAACAGCTCTCGGTGCTGACCCGCCTTGCCTTCGCCCGGCTGCTCACCCGCGACGGCCGGCCGGCCCCCGTCATCCTCGACGATGCCCTGGTCTATTCCGACGACGACCGCATCGAGCGGATGTTCGATGCCCTGCATCGCCAGTCGCGCGATCAGCAGATCCTGGTCTTCTCCTGCCGCCAGCGCGCCTTCGCCAGGCTGGGCGGCAATGTGCTCGCCATGCAGCCATGGCAGCCGGATTGATCGGGATCGATGCTCGGGCAGGGACGACGCGTCGCTCAAGTTAGAGATAGGCGGCAGCCGTCCAGGAAAAGCCGAGGCCAGCGCAGCCTTGATTGGTGACCACCGCGGCCAATGACATGGTCTTGGCCCATCCGTCCAATTGCCGGAGATGACCGAGAGGTCGGCCTTAGCGTTTGCCGATCGATGGACTAAACACCATGAGGCTCAGAATCTCAAAGAGCACCTGTGCTGCGGCGTGCGCTGTGTTGGTCGTTGCGTCATATTGCGGAGCCACTTCGACGACGTCACCACCCACCAGGTTGACCCCTTTCAGCCCGCGTATCAGTTCAAGCACCTCACGTGTGGTCAATCCACCGACCTCGGGCGTGCCCGTGCCGGGAGCAAAGCTCGGATCGAGGCTGTCGACATCGAAGGAAAGATAAGTCGGGCCATCGCCGACGATGGATTTTGCCTTGGCGACGACGGCCGCAATCCCCATTCCGCTGATGTCCTCGGCGTGGATCACGGTCATTCCCGATGCATAGGAGAATTCCCACAAATATTCCGCCGAACCACGGATGCCGATCTGGATTGTCCTTGTCGGATCGAGCACGCCGTCCAGCACCGCATTGCGGAACGGTCCGCCATGATGAAACTTCGTCTGATCGAAGGCGCCGCTTGTGTCGCAATGGGCATCGATATGAATGAGGCCGACCGGTTGCTGCCGACCGATGGCCTTCAAAATCGGGTGGCTGATGGAATGATCGCCCCCGACGGAAAGCGGGGCAACGCCGGCATCGATGATCTGGCCGATGCGTTTTTCGATGTCGTCGTGGCTGAGTTCCAGTCGGTAACGGCTTTGGAACGGGATATCGCCGATGTCGGCGACCCGAAGATCGAAGACCGGCGCCGTGGCGAGGACGTGATTGTACGGGCCGATCCTTTCGATGGCGCGAAGCGCTCTCGGTCCGAAACGCGAGCCTGGACGATTGGTGACGCCAAGATCCATGGGGATGCCGGTGATTGCAACCTGGAGATTGCCGAAGTCCGGATCCTCGGCCGCGACCTGCATGTAAGGCGCGCTGAGGAAGGTCGGAACTCCGGCGTATGGCGCCAGCCGCGTGCCGCTCTTGGAGATGATCTTCTCCGCCACTTTGCGAAATTTCTCGTCGAAAATCTCGCCGCCATTGGCATCTGCAAATTCTGCGCGCAGCTGTTCGAGCCGCGTTTTGTCCCACACCATGCGCTTGCGTCTCCGCTTCAGATCCGTCTCGTCAGACAAAGAGGTTGAGAAAGCAATTGGTATCGTTGTAGCAATCGGTATCAAAGAGAAATCGACATGATCGCTGCAAAACCCAATACCCTCGTTGCCCGCCTCTCTGCCCCGCCCATTCCTTCCGTCGTCGCCTGGAGCCGCGAATACAAAGGAGAAAAAGGGCCGCTCATCGATCTGTCGCAGGCCGTGCCCGGCTATCCCGCACATCCGGAGATGCTTCGGCTTCTCGGCGAGGCGGCCGGACAACAGGCGATGACCGGATACGGGCCGATCGAGGGCGAACCTCTGTTGCGCAAGACCTATGCGGCTCACGTTGCCGAGCTCTACGGCGCCGATGTTTCCGCCGGCAATATCCAGATCACCGCCGGCTGCAATCAGGCGTTCATGTGCGCGGCGATCGCGCTTGCGGGCGCGGGCGATACGGTCGCTCTCACCAATCCCTTTTATTTCAATCACGACACGACGCTGTCGATGCTCGGAATTGGGCGGCATCTGGTCGATTGCGATCCCGCCGGCGGGTTTCTTCCCGATCCGCGTTCGGCCGAAGCGGCACTTGCGGCCGGCGCGAAGGTGCTTGCCGTCGTGACACCCAACAATCCCACCGGGGCGGTGTATCCGCCAAGCCTGCTGCACGAGCTTTTCGTCCTCTGCCGGAAATATGGCGCCTGGCTGATTCTCGATGAAACCTATCGCGATTTCCTTGGCGAGGATGACGGGCGGCCGCACTCTCTGCTGTCCGAGCCGGACTGGGAGGACACGCTCGTTCTTCTCTACAGCTTTTCGAAATCCTTCTGCATTCCCGGTCATCGGCTGGGTGCGATCACGGCCGGACCCAAACTCATCGCCGAGATCGCCAAGGTGATGGACAATATGCAGATCTGCGCACCGCGCTCGGCTCAGATCGCCGTTGCATCGGCGATCCCGGCGCTCGCCGATTGGCGGGCCGGAAATCGGCTGGAGATCGCCCGCAGGGCTCACGCGTTGAGAAAGGTCTTTTCCGGGCTACCGGATTGGGAGATCGGAGCGATCGGCGCCTATTTCGCCTTTGTCCGCCATCCCCACGCAGATCGATCGTCTTCAGAGGTTGCCGAAAAGCTCGCTAGGGAAGCCGGCATTGTTTCTTTGCCCGGCGCCTATTTCGGCGAAGGACAGGAGCGTTACCTCAGACTTGCCTTTGCCAATGCGGATGTCGCCTCGATCGGGCTATTGACCGAGCGCCTTCGCTAGACCGCTGCGATCGACCTCCGCCGGAAGTTGGTGATAGCCACCGCGCCAGTAAAGCAGCGGTCCTATGCCGTGGCGGATTTCGATCGCGCAGACATGTCCGACCAAAATCGCATGGGAACTGTAGTGAAATGCCGTTTCGAGCTTGCAGTCCAGGACCGTCAGGGCATTTTCAAGGGCGGCAGCACCCGTCTTGAGATGATGCCATCCCGCATCGCCGTAGCGCTCCGAGCCCTTTCGCCCGTCAAAACCGGCAAAGGATTGCGCCACCTGCTGCTGGTCGGCGGCGAGCACGTTGACACAGAAGCAGCCGTATCGCTGCAGCGCCGGCCATGAGGAAGACGCCCGGTTGACACTGACGATGACGGAAGGCAGTTCCGCCGACAGCGAGGAGACCGACGTTGCGGTGAAGCCGGTGCGGTCTTGTCCGTCGCCGACCGTAATCACGCTGACGGCACCGGCCAGATGACGCATCGACAGCTTGAAGTCCGCTTCGCTGATCAAAGCCTCGGCACTCATCAGGCTGGCTCCTTCGTTTTGGCGAAGCGATTGACAGGCATTGAAAGACCGAGGTTTTCCCGCAAGGTCTTGCCCTCATATTCCTCGCGGAACAGCCCGCGGCGGCGAAGTTCCGGCAGCACAAGCCGCACGAAGTCGTCGAGACTGGACGGCAAGGTCGGGAACATCAGGATGAAGCCGTCGGCGGCGCGCGTCTCGAACCATTCCTCCATGTAGTCGGCAATCTGGGCCGGCGTGCCCGTCATGCCGTTTCCGGTATGCTTCTCCGCATAGTGCCGGATGAGTTCGCCGACGGTGCGGCCGCTTCTGACGAAATCGACCAGTTCGTCGAACAGGGCGCGCGATCCCTTTGGCGCCGCCGGCAGCCGATCCATGGGGAAGGGCTTGTCGAGAGCCACGTCGCGCAGGTCCGCTTCCAGGAATTCGGAGAGCATCAGCCGGCCGACATCGGGATGCATCTTGTCGATCAGATAATCCACCTTGGCCTTTGCCTCGGCTTCGGTTTCACCGACGTTGATGACGATGCCCGGCATGATTTTCAGGTCGTCCGGATCGCGCCCATAGGCCGGCATACGGCTTTTGACGTTTTCATAGAAAGCGCGGTTTCGATCGATATTCGATGCGAGGCTGAAGACGATTTCGGCGGTGCGTGCCGCCATGTCCATTCCGGGTTCCGAACCGCCCGCCTGGGCGATGACGGGGCGGCCCTGGGGCGTTCGCGCAATGTTGAGCGGACCGCGAACCTGGAAGTGCTTGCCTTTATGATTGAGCGTGTGGTGCTTGTCCTTGTCATAATAGACACCGTTTTCACGGTCGAGAAGCAGTGCGCCCTCCTCGAAGCTGTCCCAGAGACCGAACACGACATCGACAAACTCGTTGCCGCGCTCGTAGCGCAGCGCATGCGGATCGAGCCCCTCGCGATTGAAGTTGTAGCCGGTTTCGTCGTGATCCGACGTAACGACATTCCAGCAGACGCGGCCCTTGCTCAGATGGTCGATCGAGGCAAACAGACGTGCGACATTGAATGGCTCGTAGTAACTCGTCGACACCGTCGCGACCAGACCGAGATCGCTGGTGGTGACGGCAAGTGCCGAAAGCAGCGAGAGGGGTTCGAAACGGTTCATCTTGGTCGGGATGCGGGCAAGCGCATTCGGATCGCCGACGGCGGCGGCGGGAGAATCCGCCATGAACATGAAATCGAACTTGGCCGCTTCGGATCGTTTGGCGACATCGAGCAGATGAGTGAAGTCGTTTGCGCCATGGACGTCGCTTGCCGGATGCAGCCAGGAGGCGGGATGAAAGCCGAAGGTATAGACGAAAGTCCCGAGTTTCATCTTGTCGGTCCGCGCCATTGAGCTCTCCTGTTATGTCGGGTTGCGCCGCCAAGGCATGGCGACTGCGCAAATTATCGCCCGGCGCAAATTTTCATCAATATCGCGCAGCTGAGTTCCGTTTTAGTTTTTCTAAACTATCGGCTTGGGCGCCGACGCCGCGGCCTGCTGACGGGAAATAGCGATGAGCCAGTCGCGGAATTCGCGCCCGTGGGGCTTCTGCAAGGCCGCACGATCCCAGGCGAGAAAATAGCTTTCCCGCAACGCAATGCGCATGTCGACCGGAATGACCAGCGTCTGCGCCTCAAGCTCATCTGATATCATCGACATCTGCGCGAGAACGACGCCGCGCTTGTTGACGGCCGCATCGATTGCGCTGCTCGACAGGGTGAAGGAGAGGCCTGATGTCGACGCATCGAAGGGGACGTTGGCCTTGGCGGCAAACTCCGCCCAGCTGGGGTACGGGGTAAAGTGCCGTTCCCACTCGACATGGAGGAGGGGTTGTTCGAAGAGCTCGCGAGCCACATGCGCACGATCCCGCATCAGCGCCGGTGAGCAGGCCGGCACGACCCAGTCCCGAAACAATTCGGTATAATGTTCGTGCTGCAGGACATCAGACCCGTAGCTCACGCGGAAATCGACATCGTCGAAACCGATCCGGGGTTCCCTGTCGCGGCCGATGATCCGCACCTGCACGTCGGGATGAAGCGCCTGCCAGTCAAAGATGCGCCTGCCGATCCATTTGTTGACGACGGAGGACAGCGCACTGAGCACCAATGCCGTCTCATTGCGGGCCTTTTCCAGCAGTTGCTGGGCGAGCGCGAATTGCTCGAACCCCTTCGATATCTCCTGATGGTAGAGCCGTCCCCAGGCGGTCAGTTCCACGGTTCGTCCGCTGCGCTCCAGGAGCGAAACTCCCAGAAAGCTCTCGATCTTGCGAATCTGCTGGCTGATGGCCCCCGGCGAGACCTTGAGCTCGAGTGCCGCGGCGGTCACGCCGCCGCAGCGACCCACCGCCTCGAAGGCTTGCAGGCTTTTCAGCGGGATCGCCTTGAGGCGCTCTTCGGTCACTTGCACAACCTCTCGTGATTTGCGCCAAACTCAATTTGCCATCGGATGAAACGTCCCCGCGAACTGGAACCGGTCGCCTGGGTGGATAAACTCGACATAGGTCACCGTGCGGCCGTTCTGCCAGGTCTGGCGGATGAAGCTCAGGCACGCCTCGCCCCTTTCCGTCTGCAGGATTCGGGCGGTCGCAGTATCCGCCGAGACGGCACGAATGACATGTTTGGCCTTGGACCAGGGCACTTCCTGAAGCAGCCACTTGCCGGGCGGAGTTGAAGCAAAGCTCTCCTCTCTCGCCCGCGGGACGGCATCGAGCATGATAATCCGCCGCTCGATGGCATTCGGCCTGCCGTCGACGATGTGCAGGCATTGAAGCCTGAGGACTTCTGCATCGGCAGCTTCCGAGAGCTGCTGCGCTTCCGCCTCCCCAAGGCGCTCGATCTTGCGGGCAAGGATTTCGAAGTGGTGTTCGTGCCCTGCCAGTTCCGCTTCGGTGCTGATATCCTGGATATCCATCACCGTGCGGTCGATCTGAGGTGATGCGACGAACGAACCGGTCTTGCGCCTTCTGACGATCATGCCGCGCTCGGCCAGCGCCGACAGCGCCTTGCTGACCGTCATACGCGAGCATTGGTATTGCCTCACGAGTTCGCGCTCGACGGGAATGCAGTCACCCGGCCGCCAAATGCCGCTGATGATCTTCGTCTCGATATCCGTGAAAATACGCTGGTAAATCGACACCAAGCCCACACCTCATCCGGCGTCAACGATCACAGATCCGGAACGGTCATCGCTGCCACCCGGCACAAATTTTGCGTTCCTCGTCTTTTGCATTGACACTCTAGGCCCGCCTATATCTATTTGTATAGTCAAAAGCGGAGCATAGAAATCCGCGCAGAGGAAATCGAAGTCGGGAACCACAACTCCTCCGCCGGGGGAATAAAACTGGAGAGATGATCATGAAGGCAAATCCATTGCTGAAGGGTCTGGTCGGCGCTGCGTTCCTCCTCGGAGCAGCCGTTTGCGCCCATGCAGCCGATACGTTGGCGGCCGTCAAGGCAGCCGGCACCCTCAAGGTAGGCACCGAAACGGCTTTCGCACCGTTCGACTATATCGATGCCGGCGAACATACCGGGTTGAACGTCGACCTCTTTGCCGAGATCGGCAAGGAACTCGGCGTCAAGATCGAGTGGGTGGCGCTTCCTTGGGACGGCGTTTTCCCTGCGCTCGAGGCGGGTAAGTTTGATGTCGTCGCAGGCCCTGCAACGATCACCAAAAAGCGCATGGAGCGCTATCGCTTCACGCCGCCGATCGCCGAAGCGACGATCGCCATTCTGAAGAAGGCCGGCGACACGACGATCAGCAAGCCGGAAGATATTGCCGGCAAGACGATCGGCGTCGGCAAGGCAACCGCCCAGCTCGACCAGTTGAAGGAGTTCTCCGCCACGCTGCCGACCAAGGTCGATGTGCGCGAATATCCGGCCTTCACCGAATCCTACGCCGATCTCGCAGCCGGCCGTATTGCCGGTGTCGCCAATTCGCTGCCGAATATCGCCTTCGTCGCCAGCCAGCGAAAGGGCACGTTCGAAGTCGTCCTGCCGCCATTCGGCAAGAAATCCTATTTCGGCTTCATCGGCCTCAAGGATGCCGATCATGCGGCCCTGATGGATGCGATCGATGCCGCGATGCTCAAGATCAAGGCAGACGGGCGTATGGCGGAGCTGCAAAAGAAGTGGTTCGGCGCGTCTTTCGATACGCCTGATGCCGTCAAGGACCCGGCATTCTGATCGGCCACCGGTGAATTGCACGCGCCCCGGGATTCGCCGGGGCGCAATCTGCCGTGAGATCGGAGTTCACGGCCGCAGCACGCAGGCAAGCATCGTCCATGTCCATCAAACTTTTCGAACTGCTTCTGCAAGCCTCGATCTACACGGTGACGATCAGCGTGGTTTCGATCCTGATCGGCTTTGCGATCGCGATCGTCATTTCCGCCATGCTGCTTTCGCGGCAACGGCTTTTCGCGCTGCCGGCGCAGATCTTCATCAGCTTCTTTCGCGGCGCGCCGCTCTTGGTGCAGCTGTTGCTGATCTATAACCTGCTGCCGGTGATCGGCATCAACGTGCCGAGCATCGTTGCGGCCATCGTCGGCCTTTCCTTGTGTACTGCGGCCTATCAGGCTGAAAATCTGCGCGGCGGTTTTGCCAGCGTTCCCACGGGCCTTGTCGAGTCTGCCGAAATGGTCGGCATGACTCCCGTTCAGATCTTCCGTCGGATCAAGGCCCCGATCGCCCTGCGTCTGACCTTTCCGGCGCTCGTCAACGAAGCGATCCTTATCCTGAAGGCGTCGTCGCTGGTCTCGGTCGTCGGGGTCATCGAGCTGACGCGCATGGCCCAGGACCTTGCCGGCAGCACCTTCCTGCCGATCGAGATCTTTGCTTCCGCTGGCCTGATCTATTTCGTCATCAATTGGATCGTTGCCCTTGCAGGCGGTCTGATCGAACGCTCCCTGCCGGGAGTGCCGCGATGACCTTCGACACCAATGTGATTGTCAACAACTTACCGGACATCGTCAGCGGCGCGTGGCTCACCATCGTCATCTGGCTCGTCACCACGCCGGCGGCTGCCGCGCTCGGTTTCCTTATCGCCGTTGCCAGACGTTTTGGCGGCGTCATCCCGGACAAGGCATTCGGTATTGTCATTGCGGTGCTGCGCGGCACGCCCTTTCTGATTCAGATATTCCTCGTCTACTACGGCGGCCCCTTCGTCGGATTGTCACTCGATCCGATCCCGGCCGGCATCATCGGCCTTTCCATCTACGGCGCGGCTTATTTCAGCGAGATCTTCCGCTCGGGTTTTGCCGCCGTCCCGAAGGGACATATCGAGGCTGGCCTGTGCGTTGGCCTGACACAAGGGCAGATCATCCGGCGCATATTGCTGCCGGAGATGACGATGTTGGTGCTGCCGCCTTCGGTCAACATGACGATCATCCTCATGAAGGAGACGGCGGTGCTGTCCATCATCACCGTGCCGGAATTGACGGCGACGCTCAGCGCCATCGGCTCGCAGCAATATGCCTTCGTCGAGGCGCTCTTCGTGCTTGCGCTATTCTATTGGGCGCTCGTCGAAATCACCGGATGGCTCGGTCATCTCGCCGAAACGAAACTCTCCAGATTCAGGTTTTTCAACATATGAGCGTTCCTGCGATCGCAGTCAAAAATCTCGTCAAGACGTACGGCGCGTCCACCGTGCTGCACGGCATCGACCTCGAAATCGAGCAAGGACAGGTTTCCTGCATCATCGGCCCGTCGGGATCCGGCAAGAGTACGCTGCTGCGCTGCATGGCATTTCTGGAGGAATCGACGAAGGGGACGATTACCGTCAACGGCGAGGTGCTGGGTTTTGCGGAAAACGCCAAGGGCGTCCGGGAGCGCGTGCCGGCGGCTATGAACCGGCAGATCCGATCGCAGATCGGTATGGTGTTTCAGCAGTTCAATCTCTGGCCGCATATGACGGCGCTCGGCAATGTCAGCGAAGCGCTGAAGACGGTTCACAAGATGAGCCGTAGGGATGCGGAGGAGCGGGCAATGGCCCAGCTCGTCAAGGTCGGCCTGGAAAACCGGGCAGGGCACTACCCTTCGCAGCTTTCGGGAGGGCAGCAGCAGCGCGTCGCCATCGCCCGGGCGCTTGCCCTCAACCCGAAAATCATGCTCTTCGACGAGCCGACCTCGTCGCTCGATCCCGAGCTCACCGGCGAGGTGCTCAACGTCATGCGCGATCTCGCCAACGAGGGCATGACGATGGTCGTCGTTTCCCACGAGATCGGATTTGCCGCGACGGTCGGCCAGCAGATCGTCTTTCTTGATCACGGCAAGGTGTTGTTCACCGGCCCGCCGCAGGACGTCTTCAAGCGGCCGAGAAACCCCCGGCTTGAGCAATTTCTGGATACCTACATCGATCGCGGAGCCTCGATGCTGCTGTGACGTTCGTGCCCTTCCGGGATCGGCGGGCAGATCTCGGCGGGGACCGGCAATGGCCGGGGAAGAGAGAGGGACGCGACGCCTAAAATCACGCCCCTGCACCCGCCACCAAGACAAAAATCACCACCAGCAAGCGCCCGAGATTGTTTCCCGGTCTACTCTGCGGCTTCGATGAAGCGGTGGCGTTCATAGAGGAACTTCAACACGGCTTCGCGGCATTTGAGATAGGTCCGGTCGGAGGCGAGTTCGATGCGATGGCGGGGGCGGGGTATCTTGACATCGAGCACTTCGCCGATGCGGGCGGCCGGGCCGTTGGTCATCATCACGATGCGGTCGGACAGCAGCACCGCTTCATCGACATCATGGGTGATCATCACCATCGTATTGCCGAGCCGGGCGTGGATTTCCATCACCGCGTCCTGAAGATGGGCGCGGGTCAGCGCATCGAGCGCGCCGAAGGGCTCGTCGAGCAGCAGGATCTTCGGCTCCATCGACAGCGCCCGGGCAATGCCGACGCGCTGTTTCATGCCGCCGGATATTTCCGAAGGCCGCTTGTCCCTCGCATGCGCCATCTGCACGAGGTCGAGATTGACCATCACCCAGTCGTGCCGCTCGGCCTTGGTCTTTGTTCGGCTGAAGACCTTGGAGACGGCGAGATTGACGTTCTCGTAGACGGTCAGCCAGGGCAGCAGCGAGTGGTTCTGGAAGACGACGGCGCGTTCCGGGCCGGGTTCGTTGACCTCGCGGTTTTCAAGCAGCACGGCGCCGGCGGACACCGGCGTCAGGCCGGCAATCAGGTTGAGCAGGGTCGACTTGCCGCAGCCGGAATGGCCGATGATCGAGACGAATTCACCCTCTGAGATCGTCAGGTTGATGTCCTTCAGCACCTCGGCGCGCACACCGCCCCGATCGAAATGTTTGTCGATATGGTCGAGTTTGAGATAGGCGTTCATAGGTGCGTTCCTCAGTTGGCCATGGCGCCGCGGGTGATGAGTTTGCCGAGTGCAGCCACCAGCTTGTCGAGGGCGAAGCCGACGATGCCGATATAGGCGAGCGCGACGATGATGTCCGGAAGGCGCGACGAGTTCCAGGCGTCCCAGATGAAGAAGCCGATGCCGACGCCGCCCGTCAGCATTTCGGCCGCGACGATGGCGAGCCAGGAGAGGCCGACGCCGATCCTGAGGCCGGTGAAGATATAGGGGGCTGCCGAAGGCAGCATGATCTTCCAGAAAAACTCGAACTGGTTGAGCCGCAGCACCTCGGCGACGTTGCGGTAGTCCTGCGGGATATTGCGGACGCCGACGGCGGTGTTGATGATGACGGGCCAGATCGAGGTGATGAAGATCACGAAGATCGCCGAAGGATTGGAATCCTGGAAGGCTGCGAGCGACAGCGGCAGCCAGGCGAGCGGCGGGACCGTGCGCAGCACCTGGAAGATCGGATCGAGGCCGCGCATCGCCCAGACCGACTGGCCGATGATCGCCCCGATGATGACGCCGGCGACCGCGGCAAGGCCGAAACCATAGGCGACGCGCTGCAGCGAAACGAGCACGCGCCAGCCGAGCCCGATATCCTGGGAGCCGTAGTTGAAGAAGGGATAGACGATCAGATCGTAACTTTCCTGCCAGACCTGATGCGGCGAGGGCAAAGACGCGTCCGCGGAGGAACACAGCACCTGCCAGACGAGCAGAATGAGTGCGAGCACGGCGATCGGCGGAACGACATTGCAAAGTGCGGTCAAACCCGCCTGTCGGAAGTTGAACCGCGAGCCATGTTTGCCGGAAAACGGCACGATCTTTGCCACCGGCTTGGCGGAGGCAATAGTGGAGGGATTGTGGTTATTTGCCAAAGCGGACATCGGCGCGCTCCTCACGTGAATGAAAGGCCGGCGCACCGATGGCGCGCCGGAGGCGGGGTCAGGCGACGGCCTTGATCGAAAGGCTGTCGAGATAGGCGGAGGGGTTTTCGGGGTCGAAGACCTTGCCGTCGAAGAAGGTTTCCTTGCCACGGGAAGACGATGCCGGAATATCGGCTGCAGCGACGCCGAGATCCTTGGCCGCCTCGCGCCAGATGTCTTCGCGGTTCACCTGGTTGACCAGCGCCTTCACGTCGGTATTGCCCGGCAGATTTCCCCAGCGGATGTTTTCCGTCATGAACCAGCTGTCGTGGCTCTTGAACGGATAGGAGGCGCCGTCCTTCCAGAACTTCATGTAGAGGTCGGTGGCCTTGACCTCGCGGCCGTTGCCATAATTGATGTCGCCCTTGAGGCGGCCGAGCACATCCTTCGTCGGGACGTTGAACCATTGGCGCTTGCCGAGAATGTCGGCCATCTCCGCCTTGTTGTCCATGCTGTCGCACCATTGCTGCGCCTCCATGACGGCCATCAGCAGCGCCTTGGCGGCGTTGGGGTTCTTTTCGATCCACTCGGCGCGCAGCCCCAGCGCCTTTTCGGGATGGCCCTTCCAGAGCTCGCCGGTCGTGGCTGCGGTGAAGCCGATGCCCTGGTTGACGAGCTGCTCGTTCCACGGTTCGCCGACACAGAAGACGTCCATGTTGCCGACCTTCATGTTGGCCACCATCTGCGGCGGCGGCACGACGATCGTCGAAACGTCCTTGTTCGGATCGATGCCGCCGGCGGCAAGCCAGTAGCGGATCCACAGATCGTGGGTGCCGCCCGGGAAGGTCATGGCGGCCTTGATCTCTTTGCCCTCCGCCTTCTTCTTTTCGAACGCCGCCTTCAGCTTCGAGGCATCGAGCTGCACGCCGGTGTCGGCATATTCCTTGGCAACGGAGATGCCCTGGCTGTCGAGATTGAGCCGGGCAAGGATCGCCATCGGCACCGGCTTGTTGTTCTGTGTCACCTTGCCGGTGTGCATGAGATAGGGAAGCGGTGAGAGGATATGCGCGCCGTCGATGCCGTTGGCGCCGCCACCCAGCACAAGATTGTCGCGCGTCGCACCCCATGAGGCCTGTTTGGCGACGTCCGTTTCCGGCAGGCCATATTTGTCGAAAAGGCCCTTCTCCTTGGCGATAATCAGCGGCGCGGAATCCGTCAGGGCAATGAAGCCCAGCTTGACGCCTTTCACTTCAGGGCCCGGACCAGCGGCGAAGGCGCCGGACGGAAAAGCAGTCTTGACGGCGCCGATGAGGGCGGCCGTCGCAGTCGTCTTGAGCATGCTGCGGCGGGTGATGCCGGTTGTCGAATTCTTTGTCATGCGCAGGTTCCCTCTGCTGGCTGAATTTGGACACAAAAAAACGCCGCCGGAATGCGTCCACGGGATGGGAGAATCCCGGATGGCAATCCTTGCGACGTCGATGTCTTGTGCAGGCGCTTATGCCGCGCCTATCCGCCTCAGTCGCCGTTGACCGGGGCGTACTGGAACCTGCAATCATCGTGCCAGCTGCGGATTCCGTTATTAACAATATGGAATTAAAGGAGAATCTGTACGATTCGCGCAGTGACTATTTATTAGTCACTCCGGAAGTCTGGCGATATTTTGTGCGACCATTGTTGCCGTCTCCGCGGCGGAAGCGCTCTATTTGTGCAGCGCACGCGTCGATGAAGCCGTTGCGATACCGACGGCGAAGCAGAGTCTGGCCACTCGAAGTTCCGGTTTGCCTCGATGATCCGGCCACGAAAATCCTCGCAGGAGCGGCTATATTGATCGCCGAATGTGGCGACATCGCTCCGTCCTCATCTCACCGCAGCAGAGATGCCAGGCCGTAGAACGCTGCGGATATCGCTGCGGCCGCCGGCATCGTTACGATCCAGGCTATCACGATATTGCCGGCCAATCCCCAGCGCACGGCGGAAACACGCCGCGCCGCGCCCACGCCAACGATGGCTCCGGTGATGGTATGCGTCGTCGAGACGGGAATGCCGAGCCACGTGGCGCCGAACAGCGTCAGCGCTCCGCCTGTCTCTGCGCAGAAACCTTGCATGGGGTTGAGCCGGGTAATCTTCGACCCCATGGTATGAACGATCCGCCATCCGCCAAAGAGCGTACCGAGCGCCATGGCCGACTGGCAGGAAAGCACCACCCAGAAAGGCACGTAGAAGGTCGAGCCGAGATATCCTTGGCTGAACAGGAGCACCGCGATGATGCCCATCGTCTTCTGCGCATCGTTACCGCCGTGGCCGAGTGAATAAAGCGAAGCGGACACAAATTGCATGATGCGAAAGGTCCGATCCACCGCAAACGGCGTTTGCCGGACGAACAACCAGGAGACGGCGAGCACCAGCACCAAGGCAAGCAGGAAGCCGATGGCCGGCGAGAGAAAAATGGCGCTGACCGTCTTGAGAAGGCCGCCCCAGACGATCGAGCTGAAACCCACCTTCGCCAGACCGGCCCCGACCAGCCCACCGACAAGCGCATGCGACGAACTGGATGGAATCCCGAAAATCCAGGTGAGGATATTCCAGATGATGGCGCCCATGAGCGCGGCGAAGATCAGTTGAGGTGACACGATCGCCGGATCGATGATGCCGGTCCCCAGCGTCTCGGCGACATGCAGGCCGAAGAACAGGAACGCGATGAAATTGAAGAACGCCGCCCAGGCGACCGCGTATTGCGGTCGCAGGACGCGGGTCGATACGATCGTGGCAATGGAATTGGCCGCATCGTGAAGGCCGTTGAGAAAATCGAAGAACAGGGCGACGGCGACGAGACCGACCAGCAGCGGCAGAGCGAGGGAGGCATCCATCAGACGTTCTCGATGAGAATGCCGCTGATTTCATTGGCGACATCCTCGAAGCGGTCGACGACTTTCTCCAGCTCTCCGTAGATTTCGCTGCCGATCATGTAGGCCATCGCATTGCCGCCGGCGCCATGACGCAAGAACAGATCCTTCAGGCCCTGGTCGTGGAGCTCATCGGAGCGCTCCTCCACGCGGGTGACTTCCTCCGCGATGGCCGTCAGACGCTGCGCATTGGCTCCCAATCTGTCGAGGAGAGGTATCGCTTCCGCCACCAGATTTGCCGCCTTGACGATTTCGCTGCCCATCTGCTGCATCAACGGATCGAAACTGGATTGCTCGAACAGGCGGATCGTCTTGACCGTCTTGTGCATCATGTCGATCGCATCATCCATCGACTGGATAAGATCCTTGATATCCCCCCGGTCGAAAGGCGTGATGAAGCTTCGTCGAACGGCAAGCAGAACCTCGCGCGTGACGCCGTCGGCATCGTTTTCCAATGTGACGATGCGCTCGCAGTTTTTCTCGACATCATTGGCCTTCAGGAGTTGATCGAGGGCGTGCGCGGCGGCAACGACAGTTTGCGCGTGTCTGGAAAACATTTCGAAGAATCTATCTTCCCGTGGCATCAGCTTGCGAAAAATGCTCATCATGCCTGGGAACCTTCCTCATGCGGCCGATTGTCATAAATCTGTCATAAACACGCCCAGGCAATTGAAGCAACAAGCAAATTCGGTAATTCATGCGGTATGACACCGAGCAGAAAAACCAGGAAGCCTCGACCGGACAAGTCCCAGCCACTACTGCGGCAGCTCGCTGCTGTTCCTGAAATGCTGTTCGCCGGTGCATTCCGTCAACAGTACGGCGCTCTCTGCTTTCGCCGCAGCAATGCCGGATCCGCGATCGAAATACTGGTGATCACATCGCGCGACAGTGGACGCTGGGTCATTCCGAAAGGGTGGCCGATGAAAGGGAAAAAGCCTTTCGAAGCAGCGGCAATCGAGGCCTGGGAGGAGGCAGGTATGCGCGGGACGGTGAAGAAAAAACCGGTCGGTCGCTATACCTATCTGAAGGAACTCGACAATGGCGACGTAGCCCCCTGTATCGTCGACATGTTTCAGATTGAAGTCACTGATATCAGCGGCGATTTCAAGGAGCGGGACCAGCGCATTCTCGAATGGGTCAGCCCCGACGAAGCGGCACGCCGCGTTCGCGAGATCGAACTCAAATCGCTGCTCGTCCAATTTGAACCGCAGGGCCGCAAGAAGCGTGATCGCGGCTGAGCACGGGTTCTTCGCCGGCATCGCAGCGGCGCGCGTCCTTATCGCTCGAATGGTTCGCCGAGCGAGGCGACGCCGTTCAGCTTCAGCAGGCGGCGATCGGCGGAGATGATGCCGAGCACGATGATGGTGACGAGATAGGGCAGGCTCGACAGCAGCTGCGAGGGAACGTCGAGCCCGGTAGCCTGGGCGGCAAGGCCGACCAGCGAGACCGCCCCGAAGAGGCAGGCGCCGAGGAAGATGCGGCCGGTGAGCCAGGTTCCGAAGACGACGAGGGCGATGGCGATCCAGCCGCGTCCGGCGATCATTCCATCGGCCCAGAGCGGGGTGTAGACCACCGCCGCATAGGCGCCGGCGAAACCGGCCATCGCGCCGCCGAAGGCGATGGCAAGGACGCGGACCGAGATCACCGAATAGCCGATGGCATGGGCTGCCTTCGGATTCTCGCCGACGGCGCGGATGATGAGACCGAGCTTGGTATAGGCAAACATCGCCCAGAGCGTAAGCGTCGCGGCGAGCGAAATCCATACGACGATATCCTGGGTGAACAGGCCGCCGATAACAGGCAATTCCGAAAACCAGGGAAGGGCGAGTTTCTGAAGTCCTTTGACCGTCAGGCTTTCATAGGACTTGCCGAAAAGGGCGGAGAGGCCCTGGCCGAAAATGCCGATGGCAAGGCCCGCCGCCACCTGGTTTGCCCGGAATCCGAGCGTAACGAAGGCAAAGAGCAGGGACAGGGCTGCGCTGCCCAGCCCCGCGACGACGAAACCCAGCAGATGTCCGCCGCCCTGATAGACGACGATGAAGGCAAGCACAGCGCCGAGAGCCATCAATCCCTCGACCCCGAGGTTGAGGACGCCGGCGCGCTCTGCCACAAGCTCGCCGAGTGCTGCGAGAAGAAAGGGGGTCGCAGCCGCAAGCATGCCGGCCAGAATGAATTCGATGGCGTTCATGAGGGGCTCCGATGGGCGGGGCGGGGCCATTCGAGACGGTAGCGTACGAAGGCAATGGCGACGAGATAGGCGAGCAGCAGGCTGCCCTGGAAGACCCGAACGGCAGCGATCGGCAGGTTGGCCGAGACCATGGCATTGTCGCCACCGATATAGATCACCGCCATAACAAGCGCCGAGACAATGATGCCGAGCGGATGCAGACCGCCGAGATAGGCGACGATGATCGCCGCATAGCCATAGCCGCTCGAAATCGAACGCTGCAGCTGGCCGAGCGGACCGGCGACTTCGGCAGCCCCGGCAAGACCGGCGGCAAAGCCGCCGATCAACAGCGACAGCCAGATCGCCCAACCCTCCCTGAAACCGGCATAACCGGCAGCGCGTGGCGCCAGGCCGCCGACCTGCAGCCTGTAGCCGATGAAGCTCTTCTGCATGAAGACCCAGGCCGCAACCGACAAGGCGAGCGTGATGAGGAATGAGAGGTTGAGGCGGGTGCCGGCAATCAAGGTCGGCACCATCGCATCATACTGAAACATCACCGACTGCGGGAAGTTGAAACCGTTCGGATCCTTCCAGGGGCCGAGCAGTAGGTAGTTCAGCAGTTGCACCGCAACGAGGCTCAGCATCAGCGAAACGAGAATCTCGTTGGCGTTGAGGCGTACGCGCCAGAAGGCGGTCAAAGAAGCCCAGAGGGCGCCGCCGATTGCGCCGAGCAGCAGCATCGCCGGCCAGATCCACTGGCCCGTCGCCTGGGGAAACCAGACGGGAATGGCAGAGGCGAAAATCGCGCCGAGAATGAACTGGCCTTCGGCGCCGATGTTGAAGACCTTGGCGCGAAAGCCGATCGCCAGTCCTTGGGCGATCAGCAGGAGCGGGCCTGCCTTCAAAAGCACTTCCGAAAACGACGCCCAGGAGAGGAAGGGCTCAAGCAGCATCGCATGGACGACCGCGACCGGGTCGCGGCCCATCAAGATGTAAAGGCCAAGGTTGAGAACGATGGCTCCCCCGAGCGCGATAACAGGCGCGAGGAAGGCCGCGACAAGCGAGGCGCGCTCGCGGCGGACGAGGGTGGGGAGGAAAGCGGGAGACCAAGCGCTCATCTATGGACTTTCTCGGGCGCGGCTTGGGCCCCGATCATGTATCGGCCGATTTGCTCGGGCTTGGTGTCCCGCGTGGCGAGCGGCGGGCTGAGCCGGCCGTGATACAGCACCTGGATGGAATCGCAGAGCTCGAACAGTTCTTCCAGCTCCTCGGAAATGACGAGGATCGCCATGCCCTGATTGCGCAAGGCGACCAGGCGGCTGCGGATGGCGGCGGCGGCACCGATATCGACACCCCAGGTCGGCTGCGCCGCAAACAGCAATTTCGGCGACAGCATGATTTCGCGGCCGACGATGAACTTCTGCAGGTTGCCGCCGGACAGCGTCCCGGCTTCCGCATCCGGGCCGGGGGTGCGAACATCATACTGACGGATGCAATCCTTGGTGAACGCCATCGCCCGCGCCCTGTCGACGAGACCGCGCCGCAAAAGCTTGAGCGGGTGGGCCGTCAGCAGGCTGTTGAGGACGAGCGACATTTCGGGCACGGCGCCACGTCCGAGCCGGTCTTCCGGGACGAAGGCAAATCCGAGCGCGCGGCGCGCGGCGGCATCGAGCCTGCCGACATCCGTTCCCATCATGTAGATCCGGTCGGGCTGGTCGCGCCCCAGCACCGTCTCGCCTGAAATCAGCGCGGCAAGCTCGCTCTGGCCGTTGCCCGAAATGCCGGCAATGCCCAGGATCTCGCCGGCACGCACTTCGAGGCTGATGCCGGAGAGCGGCACCGCAAAGGGATCGTCGGGCCGATAGTCCAGACCGATGATCTCCAGCCGCTTTTCCCCGCCGGACAGCGGCAGCGCTGAGATGGGTGCGGGCATATCGCGGCCGATCATCATGCCGGCAAGGTCATGAGCATCGTGTTCACGCGGGTCGACATCCCCGGTGACGCGGCCACCGCGCAGGATCGTCGCCCGGTCGCAGACCGCCCGGATTTCCTCGAGCTTGTGGGAAATCAGCAGGATGGAAACGCCGCCGTCGCGCAGCCGGCGCAGGGTGTCGAAGAGCTTTTCCACCAATTGCGGCGGCAGGACGGAGGTGGGTTCGTCGAGAATCAGCAGCCTCGGATTGGTCATCAGGCTTCGGATGATCTCCACCCGTTGCCGCTCGCCGACGGACAGCGCATGCACATGGGCAAGCGGATCGACTTCAAGGCCGAATTCCCGTCCGAGCGTCCGGATGCGCTCCTTGAGCTCAGCCTTCCCACCCGGCACGACCAGCCGAATATTCTCCAGGACGGTCAGGGTCTCGAACAGCGAAAAGTGCTGGAAGACCATGCCGATGCCGTTGCGCCTTGCCTCCGCGGGGGAGGCGAGACGCAACGGCTTTCCTTCCCAGATGACATCCCCGTCATCCGGTTGCTCGACGCCGTAGATCAGCTTCATCAGCGTCGATTTTCCCGCGCCGTTTTCGCCGAGGATCGCATGAATCGATTGCGGAGCCACGTCCAGATCGATGGCCTGGTTGGCATGGATCTGGCCGTAGCTCTTCGAAATGCCGCGCAGTGACAGCAGCGGGGTGGTCATGACTTATTTCGGCAGCGGCGTCGACACGCCCTTGACGTGCCAATTCATGGCGATGATCTCGGGGTCGGCCATGGTGGCGCCCGATGCGACACCTTCACTGCCGTCGGCCTTGGCGATCGGCCCGGTGAAGGGCGAGAAGCTGCCGTCGGCGATCTTTGCCTCGATCGCCTTGATCTTGGCCATCACGTCGGCCGGAATATCGGCGCTCCAGTCAACCACCTCGACGACCTTGTCGGCAACGCCGAGGAACGCATTGGCGCCCTTGAACGTACCGGCGAGATGGGCATCGACCGAGGCCTTGAAGAAAGGCGACCAATCCGTCGAGACGCAGCCGAGATAGGTTTTCGGCGCATATTTCTTCATCGAGGAATTGAGGTTGAAGGCATAGACGCCGGCTTCCTCGCAGGCCGAGATGACGGACGGCGTGTCCTGGGCGTTGGAGAAGATCACGTCGCATTTCTGCGCGATCAGCGCCTTGGCCGCCTCCTGCTCCTTGGCCGGGTCGAACCAGGAATTGACCCAGACGACCGAGACTTCGATATCCGGCTTGACCGCCTGGGCGCCGAGCGTGAAAGCATTGATCGAGGTGATGAGTTCGGGGATGGCAAAGGCCGAGACGGAGCCGAGCTTGCCGGTCTTGCTGAGCGCTGCCGCGGCCATGCCGAGCAGATAAGTGCCCTGGAAATATTTGGCGGCAAAAGGCGAGAAGTTCGGAGCGACCTGGAAGCCGGAGGCGTGCAGGACCGTGACGCTCGGATCGCGGCGGGCGATCTGCAGGGCGCCGTTCTGATAACCGAAAGAGCCGGCGACCAGGAACTTGTTTCCGTCGGCGACGGTTTTGGTCATGATGCGGTCGGCATCCGGGCCTTCGGCGATATTCTCCAGCACGGTGACCTTCACCTTGTCGCCGTAAGCAGCCTTGATCGGCTCGAGACCGGCGGCCAGCGCATGTCCCCAGCCGACGTCGCCGATCGGCGACGGGACGACGAGCGTGATGCCGAGCGGCTCGTCGGCGGAAAAAGCCATGCGGCTGCCGAGCACACCGGCAAGGCCGGTGGCGGCAGCGGCCGTCATCAGGTTTCTGCGGGTCAGTTTGGTCATGGTCTCAGTTCCCTCTTTTGGTTCTTTAAAATTCCACGGCGGATAGTACGGCCTCGGCGTCGGCAGCCAGCTTGGCCTCGTCGAGACCAGGGAATTCGCCCTTCTGCCAGACGATGCGGCCGTTGATCATCGTCATGTCGGTCGCCATGCCGATGCCGACACGGGCAATCAGGCTGAGCGGGTCATGCCGCGTGCCGACATAATCCATGCGGCGGGTGTCGATCGCAAACAGGTCGGCGGCCATCCCGGGCGCAAGCCTGCCGATATCGCGACGGCCGAGCAGGCTGGCGCCACCCGTCGTGCCATAACCGAGGAAGTCGGCCGGCGGCGGCACCGGATGGGCGCGACTGGAGGCGACGAGGCACTGCAGCATATAGCCGGAGTGCAGGCAGTGCATCAGATTGGAATTGTCGTTGGAGGCAGCACCGTCGCAGCCGAGGCCGACACGCAGACCGAAGGCGGCTATGGCGGGAATGTCGGTGACCTCGGCGCCGACCAGATAGACCGGTTCCGGGCAATGCGCCACCCCGGTGCCGCTCGCCGCCATCGTCCTCAGTTCGTCGTGGGTCAGCTCCCAGCAATGGGCATAGAAGGCGTCGGGCCCGGCAAAGCCGAGTTCTTCGAGATAGTCGACCGTGCGCATGCCGTGGCGGGCTTGAATGACCGGGCTTTCGCCCTCACCGACATGGGTGTGCATCACCACGCCGCGATCGCGCGCCAGCGCTACCGATTCCACGAAGGTCTCGCGATAGCAGTTGACCGGCTGGCAGGGCGCGACCACGACCTGGCGCATGCTGAAGCGGCTGGCATCGTGATAGGTGTCGATCAGCCGGGCGCAGTCGGCGATGAATTCGTCGGTCGTCTCCAGCATCTCGTCGGGAATGGTCGAGCCTTCCGACTTCGGCAGGGTGTTGCCGCCACGGCCGGCATGGAAGCGCATGCCGAGCAGCTCGGCCGCCTCGAACTGCCGGTCGATCAGCCGCTTCCCGGCATGCCGGGGGAAATTATACTGGTGGTCGAGAGCCGTGGTGCAGCCATGCTTGATCATCTCGGCCATCGCCGTGACGGAGGCGTGGTAAAAACATTCCTCGTTGAGCTGCGAAAAGATCGGGTAGATGCGCTCCAGCCACTCGATCACCGAGAGCTTCGTCCAGTCGAGGTCGGCGCGGTTGCGCACGAAGCACTGGAAGAAGTGGTGATGGGTGTTAACCAGGCCCGGATAGACGAACCAGCCGGCAGCATCCTGAACGGTCGTGCCGGCAGGCAACGCGTCCGCCGCCAGATTTTCGCCGATCGCCACGATCGCCGGGCCGCTGGTCAGCAGATCGACATTGCGATGGACGACCGGCCCCTGGCCCTCGTCGGCGATTACGGCTGCGCAGTTCTTCAGGAGATAGCCGGTCATCTCACGCCTCGCCCGCTTCGATCTTGCGGTTCGGGCTTCAATTCGTGCAGCCGGTGAATGCCGGGCATTTCAATGAAATTGTCGAGGGCGCGCAGCGCCCGGGACCAGAGCCGGATGGCGGGATAAGGATCCAGCGTCACGCCGCCATCGGGGGCCAGCGCCACATAGGGGAAGCAGGCGATATCGGCGACCGTCGGCCGGTCGGCGGCGAGGAAGCGCATGCCGCGAAAGCCTTGTTCGACGAGGCCGGCCTCAAGCTCGCGGAGCGCCATGGTGCCCTGGACCTGCAGCGCATCGATATCGCCGGGGCGTAGCAGCATTTCATGCAGACGCGCCGCCCCGAGGCTTGCCGTCAGCCGGCCGGAGAAGGACAGCCATTGCTGCACCCGCGCCGCTTCTTCGGCCTTGCCGCTGCCCAGCCATTCCGGTGCCGCCTTGGCGGCGAGATAAACGAGAATGGCCGAGGATTCGGTCAGAATCAGGTCGCCATCCTCCAGGATCGGAATCGAGCCCGCCGGATTGAGCGCAAGCAGCTCGGGGCCGCGATGCTCGGCGCCGGGATGGAAATCGACCGGGCGCAATTCCAGCTTCACACCGGTCAGCGCCGCCATCAGGCGCGCCTTGTAGCAACTCGGCGAGAGGATGTAGTCGTAGAGCTTCATTGCGCCACCAGCTGTGCGCCGTAGGTATAATTGTGACGCTTCAGCCAGCGCCGGTAGGCGATCGATGTCAGATCGGCCCGCGTCGGGATTTCCATGCCGGGGTCGAGCGGCAACAACCGCGGGATCTGGTTTTCGAGGATCGAACGGTCCTGCAGGAAGATCGTCTGCTGAAAGTGGATGAGGTCGGTCATCGCGGTCTCGTCGTCGAAGAGCGCCATCCACGGCCAGACGTCGCAGAGGTCCTCGGCCAGCGGCTGCACGAAGAGGGTGATCACATCCCATTCGCTCGGGCGCGGCGGGCAGGTCTTGTAAAGCACGGAGCAGGTCGGCGCCGGCACGCGGTACATATATTCGGTGGTGATGCCGCCGCTTGCCGATTTGGCAGCCTGCGGCTGGTAGAATTTCACCTGCGTCGCCCAGACCTCGTCTTCTTCCTCGCGGATCTCGACCTTGTAGTTCTGAACCTCGGTGTGCGGTTCGGCGCCGAGAATATCGGTGTGGACGAAGGGGAAATGGGCGATGTCGAGAAAATTCTCGACGGCACGCAGCGGCGAGCAGCGCACCCGCACCACGCCGACGTCGACGAAGCGGCGGCCCGGCTGATCCGCCTCGGGAATGGGGAAAAGCTCCTTCTTCGGCGCGCCGAGCGAGGACCAGACGTGACCGTACCGCACACGCACCGGCAGAACGCGGTCGTCGCCGCCCGTGACCCTCGCCTTGCCATCGGCATCACATGCGACGTCGATCGGCTCGCCCATCAGCGCCGTCCTGTGGCCGGCGCGGTCGAGCTGGCTGAAAAGCCCGACCGGATACCATTCGTCGATCATCGCCTGGATGCTCACCGCGCGATCTCCTCTTTCTGAAGACCCTCGGCCCGGCGACGCAGGCTTTCGGCGGCTCGTGAAGCGCCGATCGCCCCGGCGGGGCCGGGATCGCCCTTCAGCAACACATGGATCAGCGTCTGCCCGTCTTCCTGGGGGGATAATAGCAGACAGATGGTTCCGGTGGCTGCGTCGATCTCGACGATACCGTCAGGGCTCGCCTTCGTATCGGCCGCCGCCTCGATCGCCGCGATGCCGGCAAACGCCGTCAGGGAGCGCAAGGGAATAAGGCCCTCAAGCCGCGGCGGCTTCGACGCCGGCGTGCCCATGGCCACCCAGATCACGCTGCCGACTTCCTCGACATCATAGGTGGCGACACGGATGGTTTCCGGTGGCGCCAGCCCCGGATGGGCGGGGATGCGCAGACAATGTCCGGTCCGGTCATAACTCCAGCCGTGATAGATGCAGGAAAGCGCTTCGCCGCGCACGAAGCCGTGAGACAGGCGCATGCCGCGATGCGGACAGCGATCCGCCGATGCCGATAGGCGCCCCGAAGCGCTGCGCCACAGGGCAATCGATCCAGATGCCGTCCGCGCCGGCATCGCGGTTCCGGCCGGCAAATCCCGGGAGAGGGCGACTGGCGTCCAAAAGCCGGTCGTATCGGATGGCATGACGAGACTTCCTGAACATCGCTGTTTTGCCGAGCCCGCTCCCCTGGGGCATCACGCTCGACGGCCTCACGTTTGCATAATTATTTCGCATTGGCAACGTTGATTAAATTATATGCACACACCAAAAGGTTGCGGCCGGCGCTAGGCTATTTCGCGATTAATGGCCGTGCGTTCTATGCTCTCGACCCAGACGTCGATTGGCCCGAGAGAGCAGCCCACCTCCATCATGTCGATCAAATCCCCTGGTCCGGAAACCTCGACCTCGATCCGCTTCGAACTCGTATGGGATATGTGGTGCGAGAGCCCAAGCTTGGCGGCATGGCGCCGGATCCAGGGGACAAAGGAGGCGGCCTTGAGATCGCCGACAATCGTCATCCGCTCCTGCAGGTGGCTTGTATCCTGTCCCATGCTTCGTCCTTGCTTTCCCTCACCATAGAGGAAGGGGCATCATCGAAGCGAGGATATGGCGTTTGAGTTTTCTTTGCAAAAGCTCTGCAGCGGTATCGCGCGGCTAGCTTAACGCATGGCCGGCCAGACCATAAACTGCCGGTTCGCCGCTCTTGCCATTCAGGAAACGGCGCCCTCTGGACATGGTCGTCACGGTGTCCGCAACGGCGAGCCGGTTCTGCTGCAGGAACTCGGCGAACAGGCCTTTCTCCCGCGTATCGACACGCGCGAATCCGCCTGCCAGATCCTTGAGATGGACGGCGGTCAGATTGATCGCATCCTGATCATTGCTCGCCACGATCGGACCAACCACACGGCCACGTCCGAACTCGCGACACATGGAATAGCCGACGATTTCGCCGTCGCGCCGGAGCATGTAAATGGAAGCACCCTCCGCAAGCAACGCGACCAGCTTCTCGCGGTCGGTGCCGAAGGCTCGCGCATCGAGAGCGTTGATCTCGGCGATTTTATCGCGGGACAGCGCGCTCAGCTGCCCGTTAAGCTCCGGCAGGGGAGGGAGCTCAGGCGCAACATTTCCCTGGTATTGATAGACAATCGCTTCCTTGGTGAAACCGAGCGAAACGTAAAGCCTGTAAGCCGCATGGGTCGAATTCAGGCTCAGATCGCGGTCGCCGCACTTCTCGAACACCTGTTCCATCAGCCATCGCCCGGTCCCTTGCGCCTGGGTGCGCGGCGAGGTGATCACCAGCCCGATCGTGGCGAAATCATCCCCATGCGGAAACCACATCGCGCTTCCGAAGACGCGTCCGATGCCATCGACGGCGACGATGCCCCGGCCGGCGCGCCGCAGGAAATCCCAGTCCTTCGGCCGGTGCGGCCAGCCGACGCCGATCGACAATGCGTGCAGCAGGCCGACATCGACACTGTCTATATCCTGCGCAATCAATTCGAACGATTTCAGGCGCACTGATTTTTGCATTTTCGGGTATCCGCTCCGCTCGCCAGATCACCAAACCCCACTCGAGGCAGACAGTGTCATCGATCCTGCGCCGATTGCAACCAGGTCACAATATTGCACGCCAGGGCCAGCAGGATCGGCTTGTTCGTCGGATCAATTCGGAATCTTCGGCTGAAGCGAGGCTCCACTCAGCAGGCAAAACTCCTGCCTTTGCTTAGGCTGACCAACATCGAAAACTTCTTGCTTTTATGCATGTCGCGATTTCCCAGCGACATGCATCAGACCACTCCAAAGGCAACCTGGTCACTCATGGACGTCAAAGACATTCTCGCGAGGTTGATCGCTTTCCCCTCCGTCGTCGGCACTCCGAACGGGGCGATTGCCGAGTGGATCAGCGACTATTGCCGGAAGGCGGGAGCCGGGGTGACCGTCCATCCTGGCCCGGAAGGCGACCGCTACAATCTTTTTGCAACAGTCGGGCCGCGCGACGGGCGAGGCTACATTCTATCCGGGCACATGGATGTCGTGCCGGCCGGCGAGCGGGAGTGGAGTTCGGATCCCTTCGTCCTGCGTGCAGAAGGCGAGAGGCTTTACGGACGCGGCACCACCGATATGAAAGGCTTTCTCGCCTGCGCCCTGGCGGCATTGCCGACGCTTGCCGCCATGAAGCTGCGGCGGCCAATTCACCTCGCCTTGTCCTATGACGAGGAGGCAGGCTGCCGTGGCGTACCACATCTCATTGCCGAGCTGCCAAAGCTGTGCAATGCCCCGCTGGGGGCGATCGTCGGTGAGCCGAGCCGGATGCAGGCCGTGCGGGCGCATAAGGGCAAGGCAGCCGTGCGGCTCGAGGTGATCGGCCGATCGGGGCATTCCTCACGCCCCGATCTGGGGCTTAACGCCATTCACGCCATGGCCAATCTGATCACAGAGGTCGCGGAATACGGCAAGTCCCTGACATCAGGCTCGTTCCACCATGATTTCGTGCCTCCCTACTCATCATTGCAGGTTGGTGTCATTGCCGGCGGCCAGGCCGTCAACATCATTCCGGATCGCTGCACCTGCGATGTCGAACTCCGCGCTCTGCCTGATATCTCGCCGTTATCACTGCTCACGCCGGTAAGGGCCAGGCTCGCAGCTCTCAGAGAGCAGGGCTTCGAAGTCGGCTGGCAGGAGCTGAGCGCCTATCCCGGACTAGCGCTCGCCGAAAGCAGCGAACTCGCAACCCTGCTGAGGGATTTGACAGGGCAGGAGCCGCTTGCTGCCGTGAGCTACGGTACGGAGGCCGGTCTTTACCAGCAGGCCGGCATCGATTCCATCATTTGCGGTCCCGGGGATATCGGCCGCGCGCACCGGCCTGACGAATATATCGAGATTGGCGAACTCGCGGCATGCCGGACGATGATCGAGAAGCTCGGCACCCACCTTGCCGAAGGCTGAAGGATAAGCGATTTCCATGGCGTTTCTCTTCAATTCCGATGCCACGCGCGGTGCAATTTTCCAGGAGATTTTTGCGCGCGAGCTTCCGGATCTGCCGTTCGTCGGGCAGGGCCAACCGGTGGATCCGGACAAGGTCCGTTATCTCCTGACCTGGACGGTCCCCGGCGACATCTCGCGCTACCGCAATCTCGAAGTGCTGTTTTCCATCGGCGCCGGCGTCGATCAATTCAAACAAGACAGCGTGCCGGAGCCTGTCGCAGTCGTCCGCATGGTCGAGGACGGCATTATCCGGATGATGCAGGAATACGTTACTCTTGGCGTCCTGACGCTCCACCGGGAGATGCTCGCCTATCGGGAGCTGCAAAAACAGTCTGCCTGGCAGCCCCTCGCAGCACCGCAGGCCTCCCGGCGCAGAATAGGCTTCCTGGGTCTCGGCATCCTGGCGCAGGCGGCGATCGAGCGCCTGAAGCCGTTCCAATTTCCTCTTGCAGGATGGAGCCGGAGTAAAAAGCAAATTGACGGCGTCACCTGTCATCATGGCACGGATGGGCTTGCCGATTTTCTGGCAGAGACGGACATTCTGGTCTGCCTGCTGCCGCTCACCGATGAGACGCGCGGCATTCTCAATGCCGGACTCTTCTCCCGGCTGCCGGCCGGCGCACGACTGCTGCATGTGGGTCGCGGCGGCCACCTCGACCAGGCGGCACTGATCGAGGCGCTCGATCGCGGCCATCTCGCCGCGGCAATGCTCGATGTCACCGACCCCGAGCCGCTGCCGACAGACCATCCGCTCTGGCAGCATCCGAAAGTGGCGATCACACCGCACATCGCCTCCGTCACCCAGCCGGAAACGGCAGCACACGCGGTCGTTGACAATATCCGACGCCACCGCGCCGGCAAAAACCTGATCGGCCTGGTCGATCGGACACGCGGTTATTAAACGAGGAAAATGACATGTCGCTTCTGTTGACCATCGATACCGAGCCGAATTTTACGCCAAAGCAGTCCCTGCCGGACCCGGACCGGCTGATTTCCGGCAATCCGGCCTACAAGACCTGGGCACAAGATGCCTCGAAAGGTGAGAAGGTGCTCACCGGCGTTTGGGAAGCGACGCCCGGCGAAACCCATTCCATCAAGGGCACGGTCTACGAATTCTGCCACATCCTTTCCGGTGTCGTTGAAATCGATGAGAAAGGCGCGGGGACGAAGACCTACCGCGCCGGCGACAGCTTCGTGATGAAGCCTGGTTTTGTCGGCGTCTGGCGTACCGTCGAAACCGTGCGCAAGATCTACGTCTGCGTTTACGACTGAGCCATCGCCGACGAGGCGCGCCGAATGACGGGGCTAATCTGTGGCTTCCGGGGTGGGGCGCATAAACAGAATATGCTGTGGTTTGCCGCCCCGAACACAGGCAATTGTTGCGAAACGAGGCCGCCTGCGCCGCACTCCTCCAACGCCGGCGGGCATATACTTTATGCATTCGGATCAGACGAGCATAAGGACATGCGCCAATGAAATTTGCGTCCTACTGGCATGATACCTCGATCCCATTCACCGGCGGCATCGTCGAGCCCGTCTCGGGAGATTTCGAGGTTGCGGTGATCGGCGCCGGCTTCACCGGGCTCAATGCCGCGCGTACACTCGCGCAATCCGGTGTGAAGGTCGCTCTGCTGGAAGCCGAGCACGTTGGGTACGGCGCGTCGGGACGCAATGGCGGGCACCTTAACAGCGGTCATTTCGCAAGCTTCGGCGCCGCCCGGCAGCATCTCGGGGACGATCGGGCGCGCCGCTTGTGGCGCGCCTATGACGATTCCATCGACATGATCGAACGGATCATCGAGGAGGAAAAGATCGCCTGCGACTTCCGCAGGGGCGGCAAGCTCAAGCTTGCCTCGAAGCCCTCGCATGTCGGCAAGCTGCAGGCGATGTCCGAGGAAATCCGTCGCGAGGTCGACCCGTCGGCCGAGTGGCTCACGCGCGAAGACCTCCGCAAGGAGGTGATATCGGATGCCTTCCACGGCGGGATTCTCTATCCGAAATCCGCCATGATGCACATGGGACGCTACGCCAACGGCATGGCCGAGGCGGCCCGCCGCCATGGCGCGGCGATCTGGGAGCGGAACCCGGTCACCGCCCGCGAGCCCTTGCCGAACGGATGGCGGCTCACCACACCGACCGGCTCGCTCACCGCTCGCCAGGTCATTCTGGCAACCGACGCCTATACGCCAAGTCCCTTTAACTATTTCCGCCGAAGGCTCGTGCCGATCGCTTCCTTCATCATTGCGACACGCCCGCTCACCCCGCAGGAGGCCGCCGCGACGATTCCGGGCCACCGCAACTTCACCAACTCCCTCAACATCTCCAACTATTTCCGCCTCACGCCCGACAACCGCATGCTGTTCGGGGGGAGGGCGCGATTTTCGGCCGTGTCCAACCAGAAAACCGACGTCAGCTCCGGCCAGCTTCTGCGCCGGCAGATGGTCGGCATGTTTCCGCAGCTTGCCGACGTCGAGATCGACTATTGCTGGGGCGGCCTCGTCGGTTGCACGCAAGACCGTTATCCCCGCGCGGGCAATGCCGAGGGTGTCATTTACAGCATGGGCTATTCCGGCCACGGCGCCCAGCTGTCGACCTTCATGGGCAGCGCGCTGGCCGATATGGCGATGGGGCGCAAGGACGCCAATCCGCTCGAGGGCTTCGCATGGCCCGCCGTTCCCATGCATACCGGAAACCCGTGGTTCCTGCCCGTCGTCGGCGCCTATTACCGCATGAAGGACCTTGTCGGATGATGGCGCCTCTCGAACACCTGTCCCGCAGCGGCCGTCTCGAAAAATTCTTCATCGACGGTCAATGGCTCGAAGCGAGCGGCAGCGCCAAGGGCGTGGTGGTCAACCCTGCCACGGAAGAGGTGGTGACCCACTTTGCGCTCGGAAACGGCTGGGATGTCGACGCTGCGGTTTCCGCGGCCCGGCGGGCCTTCGCCGCCTGGAGCCGGACCAAGTCGGACTATCGCATCGAGTTGCTTGATCGCCTGCAGGCGCTGCTCGAAGCGCGCAGCGAACTCTTCGCACAATGCCTGAGCCTCGAAATGGGCGCGGCGATCGGATATGCGCGCAGCGCGCAGGTGCCGATGGCGATCGCCCATGTCAAGGCTGCTCGCGATGTCCTGGAAGCCTTTCCCTTCGTCAAGCAGCGCGGCCACACCGCCATCGCCCACGAACCGATCGGCGTCTGCGCGCTGATCACGCCATGGAACTGGCCGCTCTACCAGATCACCGCCAAGGTTTCGCCGGCGCTCGCCGCAGGCTGCACGGTCGTGCTGAAACCCAGCGAGCTTTCTCCCCTCGACGCGCTGCTGTTTGCAGAGGCGATCGAGGAAGCCGGTTTCCCTGCCGGCGTCTTCAACCTCGTTAATGGCGACGGCCCGTCCGTCGGTTCGGTTCTCGCGTCCCATCCGGACGTCGACATGATTTCGATTACCGGCTCTACCCGTGCGGGTATCGCGGTGGCCCAGGCAGCTGCACCGACCGTCAAGCGCGTCGCCCAGGAGCTTGGCGGCAAGTCGCCGAACGTGATCCTGCCGGACGCCGATCTCGACCGCGCCGTCTCCATGGGCATAGCCGCAGCCTTCCGCAATCTCGGCCAATCATGCAGCGCGCCGACGCGTATGATCGTGCCGCGGGCGCGGCTGCCCGAGATCGAAACCCTCGCCAGGCAGGCCGCAGAGGAGATCGTCATCGGCGATCCCCTCGCAAAAGCCACCACGCACGGCGCGATCGCCAACCGCGCCCAGTTCGATCGGATCCAGACCATGATCGGCGTCGGCATTGCCGAAGGCGCGACACTCGTCACCGGCGGAGAGGGTCGCCCAGCCGGTCTGAATGCCGGGTTCTACGTTAAACCGACGATTTTCTCGGACGTGCATACCAACATGCGCATCGCCCAGGAGGAGATCTTCGGCCCGGTTCTCTGCCTCATTCCCTACGATACGGTGGAAGAAGCCATCACCATCGCCAACCACACCGTCTACGGCCTCGGCGCGCATGTGCAGGGCGGGAATATCGACGCCGTCAGGGACGTCGCGTCCCGGATCCGCTGCGGTCAGGTGCATCTCAACTATCCGGCCTGGGATCCGCACGCGCCTTTCGGCGGCTTCAAGCAATCTGGCAATGGGCGCGAGTACGGTATCGAGGGCATGCTGGAATATCTCGAGGTCAAATCCATCCTCGGCTACTTCTAGAACATCCTGTCGCGGACGTCTGGTCGTGCTTGACCTCTGCCGCGCCGAGATGACTGTCACATCGCTCAAAACGTTATTTTCCACCGCGGCGCCCCCCACAGTCGAAGCATGCTGCTTGTCCTATTTCGGTAGGTTGGCTCAGGAACGCGCATCGATGACGGCGCAAGACCGAATTCATCCATCACAATGGCTTTTGCGGCGGCAGCCCATGATCAGAGAGGAAACCAAATGCTCGAGTTGAAAGACAAAGACCTTTTCCAACAGGCCGGCCTGATCGACGGAATCTGGTCGCGCGCAACTTCGGGCCAGACGGTGAGCGTCGCCAATCCCGCGACCCAGGAGAAGCTCGGCACTGTTCCGGATATGGGAACCGCCGAGACCCGCGCGGCAATCGACGCAGCCGCGGCGGCTTTCGGCCCGTGGAAGAAGAGGACGCATGCCGAGCGCGCCGTTCTGCTCGAGCGCTGGTATGCGCTGATGATCGAGAACCTCGAGGATCTTGCGCTGCTCATCACGCTTGAACAAGGCAAGCCGCTCGATGAATCGCGCGTCGAGGTCCGCTACGGTGCTTCCTTCGTCAAATGGTTTGCCGAAGAGGCCCGCCGCATCGGCGGCCATACCATTCCCTCGCCGACGCCAGATCGCCGCATCGTCGTGCTCAAGGAGGCGGTCGGCGTCTGCGCCATCGTCACCCCGTGGAATTTCCCGATCGCCATGATCACCCGGAAAGTGGCGCCCGCCTTGGCGGCCGGCTGTACGGTTGTCATCAAGCCTTCGGAGTTCACGCCTTACTCGGCGCTCGCCATGGGTGTGCTTGCCGAGCGCGCCGGCATCCCGGCAGGCGTGATCAACATCGTCACCGGCATGCCGGCGGAGATCGGCAACGAGTTCATGGCAAACCCGACGGTTCGCAAGATCTCCTTCACCGGCTCGACCCGGATCGGCTCGCTGCTGATGCGCGGCGCCGCCGACAGCGTGAAGCGGCTCTCCCTCGAACTGGGCGGCAATGCGCCGTTCATCGTCTTTGACGATGCCGATCTCGATCTCGCGGTCGAAGGCGCAATCCTGGCCAAGTTCCGCAACGGCGGCCAGACCTGCGTCTGCGCCAACCGCATCCTGGTGCAGGCCGGGGTGTATGATGCCTTTGCCGAGAAGCTCGGCGCCCGCGTCAACGCCATGAAGGTCGGTCCGGGAACCGAACCCGGCAATGTCATCGGCCCGATGATCAACACTGCCGCCATCGAGAAGATCACCCGCCATGTCGACGACGCCCTGGCCAAGGGCGCCAAGATTTCCGCCCGGAACAACTCGGTGGCGGAAGGCTCGCAATATGCCGCGCCGATGGTGCTGACGGAGGCGACGACCGAGATGCTGCTCGCCAGCGAAGAAACCTTTGGCCCCGTCGCCCCGCTCTTCCGCTTCGAGACGGAAGAAGAGGCGATTACAATCGCCAACGGCACCCCCTTCGGCCTGGCTGCCTATTTCTACACCGAAAACCTGAAGCGCTCCTGGCGCGTCGGCGAAGCCCTCGAATTCGGCATGATCGGGCTCAACACCGGCGCGATCTCCACCGAAGTCGCCCCCTTCGGCGGCGTCAAGCAGTCCGGCCTCGGCCGGGAGGGAGCGCAGGCCGGCATCGAGGAATATCTCGAAATGAAGAGCTTCCACATCGGCGGGCTGAGCTGAATCTGAAGCGATGAGAACCAGCAAAGTGGTGGCGCACGCGTGCGCCACATCTTACGTCACCGCCATCGCGACACGCATCTTGGCAATCTTCGGCTTCGGTCGATCCGGCTGCAGGCCGGCCCCTCGAGCTTTACATCTCTGGAGAGTTCGCGCGATCGGAGATCGCTTAGGCACATCGATTGCCACCAGCGGCGGATGGCGTTGACCGCGAAGCTGGCCTTGTCGTAGTCGATGCTGACACTGACCCAGCCGGCATTGTCGGCGATGTCATAGACCCCGTAAGGAAGCTTCCCGATATTGCGACGATCCTTGGGGTTCCCATGTTCTTCCTTTCGGTCGGTTTGCAGGACTGCGGGCAGGCTATAGCGCAGCCCCGTCGGTAACGACTGGGTAAATTTCGCCGATATCCCTCGTGCCCGGTTGACGGCCTTCGATCGCAAGCCTCGCCGCGGCCTGTTGAAAGGCGGTGTTGAGAGGTGCTGCGACACCGTGAATTCGTCCGAGCCTGACGATTTCGCCGTTCAGGTAGTCGACCTCGCTTGAGGTGCCGCGGGTGAAACTTTGCCAGGTCGATTGCTGGCCGGGCTTTATGCCGCTCTCTGGTGCGACACGCCAGGATGAGATGTCGATTTTCCACTCCGAGGGGGTCGCCGGATCGTAGCCGGCAGCAATGAGAACGGCGCGCGCCTCTTGCGCCAGGCCGGCTGCGGCCTTTGAGCGGAGTTCGGAAGGGCCTGCGAACAGCTCGACCGCATTGGTGACGTTATGCTCCAGCTTGGCCGCCTTCCATCGCTGGATGTCGGGGCGCGCCTCAGTGAGATAGCCCGCCTTTGCAAGATCGGCGACGATCGACAAAGCCGTGTCATCGAGCCCTTCGGGGTAGCGCCCAAGGGCGACGATGCCGACATTCGGCTCGCCTCCGACGACCACCTCGCCGGTGACGGTGTAACGCGCCGGAATGCGGATACTCGCCGCATAAACACGATCGAAGCGCCGCAGCGCGATGCCTTCCGCGGCCAGCCCGTTTTGCAACGTCACGAGGGGCAGTTCCGATGCAAAGCCTGCACCCTCGATCTGCCGCCAGGCCCAAAATTCCGTGGCCGACTCGACATCCTGTGCCTTGACCGCAAGGACCAGAATATCACCCGGACGAAGCGCCGGTGGCGAAGCCGTATCGGCGGTGTTGAGCCGGAGCACACGATGTCCGCCCGGCCGGCGATACGAGAGACCGTGAGCGGCGATATGGACAATCTGGGCGCCGCGCCCAACGAGCACGTAGGGGATGCCATGCGTCTCGAATTCGGCGGCGAGGCTCGCACCGACCGCGCCGGCGCCGATGATGATGTAGCGTTTCATAATCAGGCCGTCTTCAATACAGTGAGATTGACCGGAGGCGCCAATGACGCGTCCGTTTCGCTCTTCCAACGTTCGAAGGCGGCGCGCCCGAGAATGGCAACGGACGTGTCCTCCTGCGGGGCATGGACGAGCACCGACTGAATGTCCCGGAAATGGCGTTCCAGCCCCAATTCGTTCCCGAGGCCGGGATTGCCGATGCCGCGCACGGCGATCTGCACAGCGTCGCGCAACTGCCGGCCGGCAAGCAGCCGGGCCCGGATGTGCTTTTCTGCCTCGGCTTGCTTGTCCTGCAGGGCATCGAAAATGATCTGCCGGGCGCCGGAGACGAGAAGATCGATTTCGCCGGAGAGCGTCACGAAGCGTTCGGTGCGGGCGATCGGATGGCCAAGGTTGGTCGGAATACGCTCATGAGCGAAGCGGATGAACGCCTCCTGTGCCGCTTCGGCCACCCCGAGATAGAGCGCGGTCAGCGCCAGTGTGATTGCCGCGTGGGCGCGATTATCCTGCTGTGCGATTGACGGATCGACGAGATCGATAACATTTTCGAGCGGGATTTCGACATCGGTATATTCGACATCGTGGGAGCCGGATGCACGCATGCCAAGGCTGTTCCAGTTCTCGATAACGCGTATGCCCGGAAGCTTGTTCGGAACGACGAATGTTGCGACCCGGGTAGGTGTTTCATCGGTGTGGGCCCAGACCAGGAAATGGGTTAGACCGTGCGCGCCGGTGACGAAGCGCTTGCGGCCTGTGATTGACCAGCCGGATGCGGTGCGACGGGCAACCGTCGCCGGCAGGCCGCCACGCGCGGGCGAGCCGAGTTCCGGTTCGACACGCGCGGCATTGAGCAGCAGCGGATGCTGCTTGGCCTCAGCAAGCAGGCGCTTGTAGAGGTCCTCGGGCCAATGGCTTTTGGTTGCCTGGCCGAGGTGGTTGAAGATCGTCATGGCGCTGATCAGCGCGACCGATGGGTCACCGCGGCCGAGGGCCGCAAGGATCGTTGCGGCCTCGTGGAGTGTTGCGCCGGCGCCGCCATATCTCGCCGCGACTGTGCTTTCGAGCAGGCCGCTTTGATGAACCACCCGGATCCCCGTCCAGGGAAAATCCCCGGTCCGGTCCGCCTCGGGAGCTGCATCCGCAAGAGCACGCGTCGTCGCGCTCAGCAGACTTGGATCGAAAGCTGTCTCTCGCGCGGTCATCAGGCGGCGGCCTTCTTCTTTGCCTCTTCCCGCTCGCGTATGCCCTCGCGCACCAAGGGCAGGATATAGCGCCCGTAGTCGACGGCATCGTTGAAATTGTCGTAGCCGCGGATGGAGATCAGGTCGGCGCCGAGATCGATATAGTCGAGGATGGAATCGGCAATCGTGCGCGGCGATCCGACGAGCGCGGTGGTCGCCCCGGAGGCATTGGTCGCCGTGACCGTCGGATACCACAGGGCGCGATCATGGACGTCGCCGCGTGCAGCAATGTCGAGAAGCCGCTGCGAACCGACATTGGCGGGGCGAGGGGCTGAGGGGGCCACGCGATGAAGGCCCCTTTCCCGGTTGTCCTTGAGACGGTCGAGCACCCGATGGGCCTTTTCCCAGGCAAGCTCGTCGGTTTCCGCAACGATCGGGCGGAAGGTCACCCAGATCCGCGGCCGGTCGGTCCTGCCGGCCTTTGCTGCCTCGGCGTAGATGCGTTCGATCTGCTGCTTGGTTTCGGCCAGCGGTTCGCCCCATAGTCCGAAGATATCGCCGAGCGAGCCGCCGATCCGGTAGGCGGCGTCCGACGACCCGCCGACCGATATAGGGATGGTTCCATTCGTCGGACGAACGGCGCTGCGGAACTGCTTGAACTGGTAATATTCGCCGTTGAAATCGAAGGGCTCGGTCGAGCTCCATGCAAGCCGCAGGATACGAATATATTCCTCCTGCCGCTCGTAGCGCTGCTCCTTGTTGAGGAAGTCGCCCTCGCGGGCCTGCTCGTCATCGCTGCCGCCGGCAATGAAGTGGACGACCACCCGCCCGCCGCTCAACTGGTCAAGTGTGGCAAGCGATTTGGCCGCCACCGTCGGATAGACGGTATTGGGCCTGAGCGCGACGATGATCTTGATGTTCTTCGTATGCGCAAGGACGGTGGCGCCAATGGTGAAGGGGTCGAAGGAGGAGGACGAGTAGGGGATCAGCGTATAATTGAAGCCGTAGTCATCGAGCGCGCGCGCATAGCGCTCGAGATAGCGGGGATCGACCGGAGCGTCCGGGATGGGATCGAGATCGTTCGAGGCGTTGGGAAAGCTAACGCTGATGAATTCCGCGGACATGGGAGCTCCTCTGATTGTCGAATGCTGGACGAAAGTTAGGCGGCAGCTAAAGAGTAAGGAAGACAGGTCTTTCTATTTCTACTGAAACTATAGAAAATATTCTCTAATCGCTCGCGTGGAAGACCTGGTTAAGCGAAGGCCTTACAAGTCGGGAGACCAGCCAAGGCTTGGGGCGACGGTTCCGGCGAGATCGGTGAGGAGCCGGATGTTCTCGGCGAGACCCAAGGCAGGCGGCAGGAAGAGGACGACCTCGTCGGCCGCGGCAAGGCCGGGATCACTGAACACGGCTTCGATGACCTGGTCCGGCGTGCCGTGGAAGACCGGTGAGATCTGGCTTCCCGGCGGCTGGTTGGTCCGCGAGCTCGGCTCAAGTGCGCCTTTCGGCCGCGATGCTGCGATGCCTTGGGTGCGACGCTCGAGATCATAGGCGGCGTATTGTTCGCGAAGTTCCGGCGTGGTGCCGACCAGGATCGACGCTGCCACCGCAACAGGCGGCGGCTCGCTTGTCCGTTCCCTTCGCCAGGTGGCTCGGAAAGCCTCGATGCAGCGGGCCTGGTAGGCTCCGAAGCTCTCGCCGTCGGCGTGGTCATGCTGCACGGTTCCGGCGATCAGCCCGATGCCGAGTTCGGCGGCCTGGATCGCCGATCCAAGGCTGGCGGAACCCTGTCTGATGCGCGAGCGAAGGGTCGGACTGTGCGGCGTCACCCTCAGTTGGCTGCCCTCCGCGGCCCCCTGGCCGGATTCTGCGACGGTGTGCAGAACCTCGCCTGCGATCGCGGACAGGAAACGGGCCTGGCGGCGCTTGGCTTCCGTCCGGGCATCGGTTTCGACCGTGCCGAAGACGGCATCGAAGGCAGCGTTGGAGCCGGTCGAGATCGCCAGTTCCAGCCGGCCGCCGATCAGGAGATCTGTCGTGCCTGCGGCTTCCGCCAGCAGGATGGGATCCTGATAGCGCATCGGAATGACGGCCGAGCCGAGCACGATATGACTGGTATGCTGGCCGGCTGCGGCAAAGAAAGGGAGCGGCGAGGACAGATAATGGTCGAAATGGCGTTGATAGGCCCAACCCGACTGGTAGCCCAGACGTTCTGCCGCCTTGAAAAGTTCGATACCCTCCCGCAGCCCGTGAGCCGGGCCGGTCTCGTCGGTGAACGAGACGCGCGTGTTGAAGCCCAGCCGCTTCTTCGGACGGAATGACGCGGACGGTGCCGCGGCAGGGGCGATGACGGTCATGCGATCTTTTCCTCGTTGAAGATCTGCCGCTGCTGCAGGGGCTGGGTTCGCGCAAAACGCACGGCCCCTGACGGGATCGATTCCAGAAGCGAACGGGTATAGGGCTGGCGGGGTGTGTCGAAGATCTCTCCGACGGTACCGTGCTCGACGATGCGGCCGCGCTGCATGACGGAGACCGTGTGGGCAAGCTGGCGCACCAGCGCCAGATCATGCGACACGAAGATATAGGTGAGGCCGAGCTTGACTTGCAGCGCCAGCAGCACTTCGACGATATCGGCCTGAACGCTGACGTCGAGCGCGGAGGTGGGCTCGTCAAGCACGATCACATCGGGTTTCAGGACAAGCGAGCGGGCAATGGCAACGCGCTGGCGCTGGCCGCCGGACAAGGCGGCGGGCTTGCGGGATAAGAGATGCTCCCCCAGCCCGACATCTGCAAACGCCTTGCGCACCGCAAGCGCCCACTCGTGATCTGTCCCGATCTTGAAGCGGTCCAGCGGCTCGCGCACGAGCCTCTCGACGTTCCAGGTCGGATCGAGCGATGTGAAGGGGTTCTGATAGACGAGCTGCAATTGGCGCCAGACAGAGCGCAGCTGTTCGGGTGACTTGCCGTTGACCTGTTCGCCGCCGACCGCGATCTTGCCGGTATCGGGCTGCTCAAGCCCGAGCAGAAGCCGGATCGCCGTTGTCTTTCCGGATCCGGATTCCCCGACCAGCGCATGCGTCGTTCCCGCCTGAACGTCGAACGAGACGTCGTTGACGGCGGTCAGAACCTTGCCGTCGACAGTGAAGGTCTTCGTTACGCCACTGACCTCGATCTTTGGTGTCTTCTCGCGCCTGGCGCCGAGGTGTCGGAAACCGGGCTCCCGCAACTTCCGGTACCGGTCCGGGTTGAGGGCTGGCACGTCACCATGGAGTTTTCTGGCGTAGGTCGAGGAAGGGGCGGAGAATACCGTAGCGGTGTTTCCAGCCTCCTGGATGGCGCCGTCCTTGAGAACGACAATGGAATCTGCGCGCTCGGCTGCGATCGCCAGATCATGGGTGATCAGGAGAAGGCTGATTTGCAACTCCTCCTGCAGCTTCGACAGGAGGTCGAGAATACGTTTCTGGATCGTCACATCGAGCGCGGAGGTCGGCTCGTCTGCGACCAGCAGCGAGGGCCGCGGCAGAACGGCGAGCCCGATCAGCACGCGCTGGAGCATGCCGCCGGAAAGCTGATGCGGATAGGAGTCGTAGACACGCTGCGGATTGTCGAGCCCGACCTGCGCGAATGTCTCCAGAACGAGTGCCTTGCGAAGCGCCTTGTCCGGTTGGTCCAGCAGTGCGGCGGCTTCCATTGCCTGCGCGCCGATCGTGCGGACCGGGTTCAGGGAATTGCCGGGGTCCTGCGGCACGAAGCCGATCCTGCGTCCCCTGAAGGGGCGGAAGCGGCGCTCCGGAAGCCGCAGAAGCTCCTGGCCCTCGAATTCGACGCGGCCGGTAGCATGTCCCGTCGCCGGTAGCAGCCGCAAGACGGCGCGGGCGATGGTGGATTTGCCCGATCCGGATTCGCCGATCAGCGCGAGACCTTTGCCGCGTTGAAGCTCGAAGCCGACATTGGTCACGACCCTGTTGGCGCCGTAGGCGACCGACAATCCTTCGGCCCGCAAGAGCGGGGTCGACGGGCGGTTTGAAAGCATGGTCAGTCTGTCTTGCGGAGCCATCGGCTGATCCTGTTGACGGAGAGAACGGTTGCGATCGTGACGAGGGCCGGGGCGTAAACCAGCCACGGCCATTTGAGGTAATCCTTGCCGATCGAGATCAGCAGGCCCCAGTCGGAAGCAGGCGGCGGGTCGCCGTAGCCAAGGAAGGCAAGGCTGGCGATCACCAGGATGGAATCGCCGAACTGGAGGACGGCAAGCGGCAGCACCGATCGCGATGCGTTCGGGAGCACGTGGCGCCACAGAATGTGCCAGCGCGAGCCACCGAGGAGAAAGGACGATTCGACGAATGTCGCCTGCCGGGTCTTGATGACTTCGGAGCGCATCACCCGGGCAAAAAGGGCAACGGCGGAGACACCCGTCGCGATTGCCGCATTGGTCGTGTCGAATCCAATTGCGGTGACGACGATGACGGCAAGCAGGAATTTGGGGATTGCCAGCAAGACATCGACGAGCCGGGCAAACACCGTGTCCACCCAGCCGCCGAAGAAACCGGCCAGCAGTCCGACAACACCGCCTGCAACGACGCCGATGACGACCGCGATCAATGCGCTCGCCACCGATGAGGCCGTGCCATAGACGACGCGGGCGTAGAGATCGCGGCCGAGATGATCGGTGCCGAACCAGTGCGCCGCATTTGGGCCGAGCAATTTCTGGGCGGGGGTGTCGTTCACCGGATCGTAGCTCGTGAAGAGGCCAGGCGCCAATGACCAGGCGATCGCCAGGGCGACGACCAGGAACGACAGGATGACGAGCGGCGGCACGCGCAGGCCCGTCAGACGGCCGATCAGCGTCACACGCGGATTGGAAGAAAGCGAGGCGAGCGTCATGGGGTCACCGCCTTGGAGATGGGGAGAGAGCTGTCGTCGGCGCTCGTCGGACGGCGCTGCTGCGTCCCAAGGAGTTTCACGCGAGGATCGAGCAGCGGGTAGGTCAGGTCGGCGATCAGGTTGACGACCACAAAGACCACCGCGGCGAGCGAAACGACCGCCTGCAGCACCGGCAGGTCCTGCGTGCTGACCGACCGCTGTACCAGGCTGCCGAGCCCGTTCCGGCCGAACACTGTCTCGGTGATCAGGGAGCCCCCGAGCAATTCACCGATCGTTAGAGCGACGACGGTGATGACGGGCAGCGAGGACGGCTTCAGCAAGTGCATGACGAAGAGCCGCATTTGGCCGAGCCCGCGTCCGCGTGCGACGGCGGCATAGTCCTGGTCGGATTCGTGGTCGAGATTGGCAATCAGGACTTCGGCGATCTGCGCCGAGATCGGAATGCCGAGGGCGATCGCTGCGAAAAGCGTCGCCCAGAAACTGTCGGGCTCGATAACGCGAAAGACGCCGAGTTGAAAACCGAAGAGATGGATCAGCACCAGGCCAATCACGAAGTTCGGAACCGACAGGAACAGAGACGGGAAACCGCGGAGCAGTCCCTGGCCGAACCGCCGGGGCAGAAATTGTGTGCCGTAGGCGATGATTGCCGCCAGGAACAGCGCAACCGCAAGGCCCGCCGAGGCAAGCACGAGTGTCGACGGCAGAACCTCCGCGATCAGCGTCACAACCGGCCGGTTGGTCCGCATCGACAGGCCGAGATCGCCGCTCACAAAGCCGGAAAAGGCGTTCCAAAGCTGCACGGGGATCGGTTTATCCAGGCCCTGCGCAGCGATGATCTCCTTAATCTCATCCGGTGTGAAGCCGTTCTGAGGATTGTTCAGGACGTTGGTAATCGGATCGCCTGGCAGGATGCTGACGACGACAAAGGTGAAGACATAAGACAGCAGGATCACGACGATCGCCTGCAGGAGGCGCTTTCCGGCGTAGTCGAAATAGGCTTTGTTCATGCCCATCACCTCTGTATCTGTTGAACGGCCGGGCTATTCACTTTTCGTGGCGGTGTAGTAGCTGGCATAGGCGACGCCGTTGTAGACCTCTCCCTTGAGCCTCGGCGACTGCACGTAGATGCGCTGGACGATCTGGGTTCGCGGAATGAAATAGCCCTGGTCGAGGACGTATTTCTGCAGTTCGTCGAGCAGCGGTTTGCGCGCTTCGATGGAGCCGGCGCCGGCGATCTTGTCGCGCAGGTCGTTGAGGGTCTTGTCGCTCTCGTCGAGCGCGAACCAGTTCTCGCCATTGTTCGCATTGGTCAGGATGCTGGCGACGGTGCCGGCGTCGATGAAGGAGCGCGTCACCTCATATGCCGGTACGCCCGCGCCACCATACTTCACCTTCTGGCCGTAGGTGACGACGTCATAGGCACGGATATCGACCTTCCAGCCGATCTTGCCGAGCTGCTGCGCAATCAGTTCATCGATCGATTTCGATGTCGCGAGGTAGGGGTTGGAATTCAGCGTCAGCGACAGCGGCTTGCCATCCTTGGCGCGGATGCCGCCCGTTCCCTTCTTCCAGCCTGCCTCGTCGAGAAGCTTTTCTGCCTTTTCGGGATTGTAGGCGAGGAGCGTGCTCTGGTCGCTCGCACCTGGAACGTTGCTCTGGATGAACGACGTCGCAAGCTTCCAGTCGGGCGTGTAGACCGTGTCGATGATCTCCTGGCGATTGATGCCGGCCTGAAGCGCCTGGCGAACCTTTACATCGTCATAGGGCGCAAGCTTGGTGTTGATAGCCCAGCCGTTGACGAAGCCGAGATAGCGGGGCGTCGCCACGGTGAGTCCTTCCGACTTGAGGGACTCGAGTTCCTGCGGCGATGCGTTATAGGCAACGTCGGCCTGGCCGGACTGGACGGCGGCGACGCGCAGCGACGGTTCCGAGACGAGCTTGTAGGTGATCGTATCGAGATGGGCCGGACCTGTCTGGCCGACCGCCGCAGGACCCCAGTTGTAATCCTTACGCTTGATAAGCTTGACGTAGTCGCCTTCCTTCCAGGACTCAACGACATAGGGGCCGCTGCCGGAGGTCTTGCTGAGATCGGCCTGGCTGCTTGCCGGCGAGGCAATGGTCTTCGGGGAGACAAGAATCGAGCCATGATAGCCGAGCGTCGGAATGAACCCCAGCGTCGGCTTCTTGAAGAAGACCTTCACGGTTGTTGCATCGACGGCTTCGGCATGATCATAGGTCTTGGGAAAGAGGCCGATCGGATTGATGCCCTCGCTCTTGCGACCGGCATACCAGATGTCGAGATTGGCAACGACGGCCGCCGCATCGAGCGGGCTGCCATCGGAGAAGGTCACGCCGCTCTTCAAATGCAGGGTGAATTCGGTTGCATTGTCGTTCTGCTCCCAACGCTCGGCGATCCACGGACTGACCTTGCCGTCGGCATCGACATAAAGAAGCTTGTCGGTGACATGGCCCCAAATGTGGCCCTGAAAGCTTGAGATCGCACTGTTGTTGGGAATCCAGGTGTCGCCTAGCGAGTCGATCAGGAAGACGACATCTCCGCCGTCATGCGCTCCATCCTCGGCCAATGCCGGGGTTACACCCGCTGTTGCGACCAGAGCGGCAAATGCCAGTGCAGAGGTGGCGGTCAGCAGACGGCGCCGGGAAAGAAGAAGGCGAGAAGAACGGTCGTTCATGAAGCGGTCCTGTTTGGTTGCCGGGCTGATTACAAACAGGAGCCTATGTGAGCGGATCGGTTTCGAGAAAGACTGGTTGTTCTTTTTCTACCAAATTTGTAGATTATTTTATCAGCGCGATCCGAAGCGCTTGGATCAGCATTTCCGGGGTTGATCGCCCGGTGAGCGTGGTGGCTCTGCCAATCTATTCCTCGATGAACGTCATCCCTTCGAGAATGCGCACGGCCGGCAGTTCCCCGGCAAAGCGCTCGACATCGACCTTCGTCAGCTGCCCGGTCGAGGCCTGCGCGAGCTGAGACGTGCCGGCATCGCGGGTGAGAATATTCGGGTTGCCATGAATGCACATGGCGATCTCGGCATCCGCATCATCAGGTTCGAACCAAGCACCGGTGGCAAGCTGCATCACGCCAGGCCTTACATCCTCACTGATCATCGCAGCCGCCAGGCAACTGCCGCGAGCGTTGAACAGCCTGACGATGTCGCGGTCCGAAATACCGCGCTCTGCCGCATCGGCCGGGTTGATGCGTACCGGCTCCCGGCCGCCGATCTTGGTGGAACGACTGAAGTCACCATAGTCCAGCTGACTGTGAAGGCGCGAGTGGGGCTGGTTGCAGACGAGATAGAGGGGATAGTGCCCCTCCGCCGCCTTCGTCGTCGAATCCGGCTCAAACCAGCGTGGATGGCCGCGGCAATCGTCATAACCAAAACTCTCGATCGTTTCAGAGAAGATCTCGATCTTGCCCGATGGCGTCGGCAGCGGACTAGCGTCCGGATCGCCCCGGAATGCGCGCGCGGGCCCGCCATCGTCAGGCTTTACCGGTAGCAGCAGCTCTCCCTTTTCCCAGAACGTTTCGAAATCCGGCGCCGGATGACCGGCAGCGGCGAGTGCTGTTCGCGTGGTCTCGAAGAGGAAAGCCAGCCACTCGCGGCTCGACCGGTTCTCGGTGAATTCGCCGCGCTTGCCGAGACGTCCTGCGATATCAGCGAATATCTCGTAGTCGTCGCGTGCTTCACCGACCGGCTCGATCAGCTTCTTCATGGCGATCATCATCGGGTCGCGGTCGGCGGCACCGATATCGTCACGCTCGAGCGTTGTAGTCGCGGGCAGGACGATATCGGCGTAGCGTGCCGACGACGTCCAGGCCGTCTCGTGCACGATGATCGTCTCCGGCTTCTTGAACGCCCGGCGAAGCCTGTTGAGATCCTGATGGTGATGGAACGGGTTGCCGCCGGCCCAATAGACGAGGCGGATGTCCGGATAGCGCAGAGCCTGACCATTGTAGTGGAACGGTTCGCCCGGTTTCAGCAGCATGTCGGCGATCCGTGCGACGGGAATGAAATCCGGTACCGGATTGTGGAACTGCTTGAGCGTCGGCAGGGGCACGGCAAGCTGGCGCTTGCCGATATTGCCGAGGGCGCCGAGCGAATAGGAAAAGCCGCCGCCATCCAGGCCGATTTGCCCGAGCATGGCCGCCAGCACGATCCCCATCCAGACCGGCTGCTCGCCGTAGTCGGCGCGCTGCAGCGAGTGGCTGACGGTGATCAGCGTCCGGGCATTCGCCATGCTCCGCGCCAGATCCACAATCGTCTGGGCAGAGATACCGCAGATGCCCGATGCCCATTGCGGATCCTTTTCAATACCATCCTCGCGGCCCAGCAGATAATCCTCGAAGCGCGGATAGCCGACCGTATAACGGTCGAGAAATTCCCGATCATGCCGCCCCACGTTGACGAGGACGAAGGCGATTGAAAGCATGAGTGCGACATCGGTTCCGGGGATGACCGGCAGCCATTCCGCATCGAGATCACTCGCAATATCATCCTTGAGCGGGCTTATGAGGACGAAACGCGCGCCGCGCGCACGGGCACCGCTCAGGGCGGGGCGCACGACATGCCGGCTGATGCCGCCGCCATGGACATCGGTGTTCTTGACCGCCATGCCGCCGAAGGCAACGATCAGCTCGCTGCTGCGTTCGATCGCCTCCCAGGTGACGCTCTTTCGGTCGAAATGATCGTAGGGGCCGAGCACATGCGGAATGATGACCATCGCCGCGCCCGAACTGTAGGTATTGACCGATCTGACATATCCGCCGAGCACGTTGAGGAAGCGGTGGATCTGGCTTTGCGCGTGATGAAACCGTCCGGCACTGGACCAGCCGTACGAACCGCCGAAGATGGCCTGCGGTCCGGCTTCGCCGTAGACACGGCGAAGCTCGTTGGCGACCAGATCGAGCGCTTCCGGCCAAGTGACCTCGACATAGACGTCGCTCCCGCGCTTCTGCGCATTATCAGGCTTGCCTTCAAGCCAGCCTCGTCTGACGGCCGGGCGCCGGATGCGGGCGGAGCTATGGGCGATTGCGGGAAGATTGCCGAGCAGGAGAGATGGATGTGGGTCGGCGGGATGGGGACGGATTTCGAGCTCGCCGCTCTGGTGCCGTCCATAGAATGCGCCCCAATGAGAGCTGTGGGGTTTGAAGCCGTCCATCGCACCGTCTCCCGCGGCAAGGGTGGAAAAATCGACAGCACCTACGCGGGCAGGATCTTGCCGGGGTTCATGATGCCTTTGGGATCGATGGCGTTCTTCAGCAGGGCCATCAGTTCGACGGCGTCTCCGTGTTCCTGGCGTAGATAGCCGACCTTGCCCGTGCCGACGCCGTGTTCTCCGGTCGACGTCCCACCGACGGAGATTGCGTGTTCCACCATCTTCTTGTTGATGGCCGCGACCTCCGCGAGCTCCGCTTTGTTTTCCGGATCCACGGCGAAGACCACGTGATAGTTGCCGTCGCCGACATGGCCGAGAATGGCAGCCGGAACACTGCAGTCCTGCAACAGCGTGCGCGTCTTGAGAATGCAGCCGCTGAGCTCCGATACCGGAACGCAGACGTCGGATGACCAGCCCTTGGCATTTTGCCGTTGCGAGACGACTGCGTAGAAGGCGTTGTGGCGGGCTTTCCAGAGGCGATTTCGTTCTTCCGGCGCATTGGCCCATTCGAAGTCCTTGCCACCGTGATCCTTCACGATTTCTCCAACCAATTCGACCTGCTCCCGAACCGAGGCAGGGGATCCGTGGAACTCGAAGGCGAGGGTATCTTCAATCTTGAGAGAGAGACCGGAATAAGCGTTGGTGGCAGAAATCAGGCCACGGTCCATCAGTTCCATCCGGGCGACAGGGATGGCAAGCTGCACGATCGCGATCGCCGCGGCGACCGCTTGCTCCACGCTCTCGAACGAACAAAGGGCCGCCGAGATGGTTTCCGGGATGCCCTGCAGCCGCAACGTCACCTCGGTGATGATGCCGAGCGTGCCTTCAGAGCCGACGAAGAGGCGGGTGAGGTCATACCCAGCAGACGATTTGCGCGCCCGTCCGCCCGTGTGAATGACCTGACCTGTCGGCAGCACAACAGTTAGCGACAGCACGTTCTCGCGCATGGTGCCATAGCGCACGGCGTTGGTGCCCGATGCACGGGTCGCTGCCATGCCGCCAATCGAAGCGTTGGCCCCTGGGTCGATCGGGAAGAACAGGCCCTGATCACGCAGATAAGCGTTGAGCTGTTCGCGCGTGACGCCGGCCTCCACAGTGCAATCGAGATCTTCGGCACTGACGCGAATGATCTGCGACATCCGGGAAAGATCGATGGAAATGCCGCCGCGGACTGCCGTCAGATGGCCTTCGAGCGACGTGCCTGCGCCAAAGGCGATGACGGGGACATTTTCGGCCGCGCAGAGCCGAACGATCTCAGCCACCTCGTCCGTGCTTTCCGCAAACACAACAGCGTCTGGGATAGCCGGGGTATGATGGGATTCGCCGCGTCCATGCTGTTCGCGCAGCGCCTGCGATGTCGAAAAACGGTCGCCGAACCGCTCGAGCAGCATCTGCGAAAGGGTAGTAGAAAGCGCCCTCATCTGCCGCTTTGGTCCTTGCCGGCGCCTGTTTCGGCAGGCGTGTCGCCGGGCTGGCCCCATTCGGTCCAGGCACCGTCATAGATGGCGACATCGTCCTTGCCGACCAGATGCAACCCGAAGACAAGGGCTGCGGCAGTCACCCCCGAGCCGCAACTCGCGATCACGGGTTTGGAGAAATCGAGGCCGGCCGCTTCGAATGCCTTGCGCAGTTCCGAAACCGGGAGAACTTCGCCGGTGTGCGGGTCCGCCAGCGCGGTGAACGGCAGATTGAGACTGCCGGGAATATGGCCCGACCGCAGGCCTGGCCGTACTTCCGTCTCCTCAGCGGTAAAACGTCCGGCCGAACGTGCGTCGATCACCTGCTCGGCCTGGCTTTGCAGATTGTCGAGAAGTTGCGTCTTGGCGCGGACAGCGGTCGGGTCGAATGTAGCGGTGAAATGCGTCGGAGCAGGAGCGATGACTGCGTCCGTCACTGGCCGTCCGTCGGCCAACCATTTCTTGAGGCCGCCATCGAGGATCGCGGCCTTGTCATGGCCGAAAACGTGTAGGGTCCACCAGACACGTCCGGCCGACATCAGTCCCGGCGTATCGTAGACCACGACGACGCTATCATTCGAGATGCCGAGGTCTCCGGCGAAGCGTTCGAAGGCGGCTGGCGAGGGCAACATGTGCGGCAGGGTCGTCTCGTGATCGGCGATTGCATCGATGTCGAAAAAGCGGGTACCGGGAATGTGACGTGCGGCGAAATCTTCTGCAGCGATTGGTGTCACGCCGGGCAGCTTGAACGAACCGTCAAGAATGACGAGGGTCGGGTCATCGAGATGCGCCGCCAGCCATTCGGTGGAGACGAGCGAACCGGGCAAAGAAAGGGACATGAGAAGCTCCGGAATGCGGTCTTGAGCGCGCGGTGTATGATCCGGCGTAGCCTTTGCCGCGCCGGTCCGATAGGACGCCGATCAGGCGACCAGCCTTTCGCCATTCAGATGGCGTTCGAGGAAGGGCAGGCTGTCCTGCCCCCAATAGAGTTCATCCTCGAAGCGGAAGGTCGGAAGGCCGAAGACGCCGGCGGCCCTGGCGGTCTCGATGTTCGATGTCCAGATCGACTGGGCGGCGGGGCCCCCAGCAAAAGCCTCGAGTTCTGCGGCGTTCAATCCCGCCGCATTCGCAATCGCCTGACGCACTTCGAGCTTACCGATGTCCTCGCCGCGCGTCCAGAAGGCCTCCTGAAGGGCGCCGGTGAGTTTCAGCCAGTCGGCGCCATTTTCGATGGCGGCAATCACCAACAGGCCGGCCGGCGTCGGATCGGAAAGGGCAGCGCGATTTTCAAAATTGAGCACCTTGCCGCGCAGGGCCGCCCAGCGTTTCAGATCCTTGGTCCAGTAGGCGCGGCGTGCCTCCGGCCGGTTGCGGGAATAGATCGCTCCGTTGTCCTCGATCAGGGGGATGACATAGGGGCGGATCTTCGCATCATGCTGCGCCGCAAGTGCCTTAAACGGCTGAAGGCCGATATAGGCCCAGGGCGAGCCGATACCGAAGAAGTAATCAATTGTCTTTGCCATGGTCTGCTCTTTCAAAAGCTATGGTTGAGGAAATTGCTGCATCGAACGCCAACAGGGCGCAGTCACGAGCGACGAGAACGGCCTGCGGATCGCGCCCCACGGCGACCGTCGCAAGCGCGCCTTCATAAAGAAACGAAAGATGCGCGGCCGTCTGGCCTGTCGTGATATCGGCCTTCAACACGATGACGCGGAAAATGTCGCCGACGGCTTTCTTGTGGGTTCGTGCAACGGAGACGACACGTTCGGAATCGCCGTGCTCGGCGACCGCAAGTGCGAATGCACAGCCTCTAAACTCCGGGCTATCGGCTTTCTCATGCAACTGCTCGAAGATCAGCTTGATCTGGTCTCTTGGACGCGCCGCCCTCTCCAGAACCTCGTGCAGCGAACGGATGACCCGGTCGTGACGATGTTGCAGATAGGCGGCAACGAGATGATCCTTGGACGGAAAGTGCCGGTAGAGCGTTGCCTTGGCGACTTTCGCCTCGTCGATGATACGGTCGATGCCGACGGCGCGGATACCTTCACTGTAAAAAAGCGCGCCGGCAATGGTGAGAATCTGATCTGATATGAGCACTTTCATAGAACTGCTTCGGGTTGATATGTCTTCACCAAGGGCTCCCGAAGGGTGGTTCGGGGCTGCTCGGAAGCACGTAAGGTCTTCGATCAGCGTGGGACACGGTATCCATGAACAAAAGCGCTGAGAACGACGGGTCTTTCTTTTTCTATATAATTGATAGAAAATTATTTCCGGCCACGTGGAGAACTATTGCAAGATAATTGTTATCCGGCTCGTAGGTGTTTGACGCGGCAGGTGAATCATGTCGCGCAGCAGATCGGCCACCACGTTGTGGCCGATGCGATGTCCAAGTGCGCCGAGCGCTTGCCAGATTGCGTAGGCTCCTGGCCGTCCACAGCAGCGGCGCCATCGGATCGCCGCGCGTGGCCGGTTCGACCAGGTCCTTGAGGTCGGCCAGAAGCGTCGCATCCGTAGCGGCTAACGGACGCCGGCCGCCGCCTTGGCGGCGAACCCGACCCGAAGCCGCCTCCGGGGCGACCTCGCCGCGCAATTCCGCCAGACCCCGGGCAATCGTGCTGCGCGCCAGACTGGTGACCCGGGAGACCGCCGTCACACCGCCGCGACCGGCCCGCCAACGCTTCGGCTGCCGCAAAGCGCCGCCGCCCACGCTCGTCCAGAACCGGTTCAAGCGCAGCATAGCGCAGTTGGATGGAAGCCTCGTCGATCACACCGCGATTCTACCGGCTTCAAACCAAACGGGAATCCCACCCCCACCAAAAATCGACCGTCTCGATTCCATTATCAACAGAGCCTAAAGACCGAAAACGCCGGGCAGGCCGGAAATATTGGCGATCTCGACGTAGCCATAGAATGGGTTGGCGGGTTCGTGGCGGCGGTTGACCCACACCTTGTTCTTGATGCCGATATCGTTAGCCGACATAAGGTCGTAGCGGAACGACGAGGAGCAGTGCACGACATCTTCGGGGCCGCAGCCGAGCATGTCGAACATATATTCAAAGGCCCGCAGGCGCGGCTTGTAGGCCTGTGCCTGTTCGGCCGTGTAGACCGCATGGAACGGAGCGCCGAGCTTTTCGACATTCGACATGATCTGCGCATTCATCGCGTTCGACAGGATCACCAGCGGGATCTCCTTGGCAACCTTCGCAAGGCCGGCCGGCACATCCGCATGCGGACCCCAGCTCGGCACCCGCTCATAGACCATGCGGGCATCCTCGTCTTTGAACTTGACGCCGTTGCGCTTGCAGCTGCGCTCGAGCGAATTGTGAACGACCGCGGCATAGGGCTTCCAGTCGCCCAGAACCTCGTCGAGGCGATAGGCGGCGAAGTTGCGGATGAACTCGGCCATGCCAGCCTCGTCGAGCTGGTCGCCATAAAGGTCACGCGCCGCTTCCGCCATCTGGAAATTGGTCAGCGTGCCGTAGCAGTCGAAGGTGACGTATTTCGGACGCAACAGGGTCATGGGCATATCCTTTGGAGAGTGGAGCGAGGCATTTGACGCCATGATAGTCGCGGCCCGTCCCCCGGCTCGCCTGAATGTGGCGGCGATCGAAGCAGATTATTTCGTATCGAAAGGCGGCTTTGGCAGATGCTTGTGTCGCTTCCGCGCCGGCGGATGCCGAACGACGGCGAATAACGAGAAGAGGCGCCCGCGGATTCCGTCAAGGCTGGAGACGGAGCCCCGCATCCGCCTGGGCGATCGCAACGCCCGGAGTCTGAAGCCCGCATGCCAGCATAAGATGCGGCGGGCGACAAAGGGAAAACGATAAGATACCGCTCGGAGCGCAGCCTTCAGACGATTAGCCAACCCGCACTCCTTCACACTTCCATTCAGAAATGAAGGAAATGCCATGCAAACAAGCCAGATCGATTTTGCCGCTTTCGGCGCCGAACACCTCGGTGCCGCCGTCCACCTGTCGCGGCAGGCCGGCTGGCCTCATCGCCCTGAAGACTGGCAGATGGCGCTTGCCTTGAGCGAGGGCGTCGTGGCCATTGAGAACGACCGGGTAGTGGGCACCGTGCTCGTGACCCCCTACAAGCAGGATTGCGCCACGATCAATATGGTCATCGTCGATGAAGCCATGCGCGGCCGCGGTCTTGGCCGCAAGCTCATGCATGCCGCGATAGAGCTTGCCGGCGAACGGCCGCTCCGGCTTGTTGCAACCGCCGATGGCCTTCCCCTCTATGAAAAGCTCGGCTTCCGTCCGACCGGCCGAATTCTGCAGCATCAGGGCATCGCAGCGGAGATCGCCGCGCCGACGGCAACCTCAGCCGCCACCAAGAGCGATTTCACCACAGTCACCAAACTCGATCGGCAGGCCTTCGGCGCCGATCGCACCGATCTGATCGCCTATCTCGCCGAGGTCGGCGAAATCGCCGTGGTCCGCCGCGACGGACGCGTCACCGGTTTTGCAGTGCTTCGCACCTTCGGCCGGGGCGAGGTCATCGGCCCCGTTATTGCCGGGAACCTGGAGGACGCCAAAGCGCTCGTCGCGCATTTCATCGCCCGGCGGCCCGGTATGTTCCTCAGGGTCGATACGACAGCGGCCGCCGGCCTTTCCGACTGGCTGGCCGAACAGGGCTTTTCCCATGTCGGCGGCGGCATCGCCATGATGAAGCCATCGATTCCAGGCGCCGAATCCGTCGCCACCATCTTCGCCCTGGCCAACCAGGCGCTGGGCTGATCCGGAGAGTATCATGTACAGCAATTCTCTTGTCGAACTCGACCGCGCCCATCTGGTGCACCCGGTCGCCTCCTACCGCAATCACGAAAAACTCGGCGTGCGTGTGCTCGCTTCCGCCAAGGGGGCGACGGTGACCGATGCTTCCGGCAAGCAGCTGGTCGACGGCTTTGCCGGCCTGTGGTGCGTCAATGCCGGCTACGGTCATGAATCGATCGTCGAGGCGGCAGCGCGGCAGATGCGCGAACTGCCCTATGCGACGACCTATTTCGGTCTCGGCTCGGAACCGGCGATCCGGCTAGCCGCGGAATTGGCCGAACGGGCGCCGGGCGACCTCGACCATGTTTACTTCACCCTGGGCGGATCCGATGCCGTCGACAGCACGGTCCGGTTCATCCGCTACTACTGGATTGCCCGCGGCCAGCCGCAGCGCGACCAGTTCATCTCCCTCGAGCAAGGCTATCACGGTTCATCGACCGTCGGGGCAGGACTGACGGCGCTTCCGTCGTTTCACGCCGGCTTCGGCATTCCCTTCGACTGGCAGCATAAGATTCCCTCCCACTACGCCTATCGGAACCCTGTCGGCCAGGATCCGCAGGCCATCATCAATGCCTCCCTCGCAGCCCTGCGGCGCAAGGTTGAAGAGATCGGCCCCGAACGTGTCGCCGCCTTCTATGCCGAACCGATCCAGGGGTCGGGCGGGGTGCTGGTGCCGCCGAAGGGCTGGATGAAGGCGATGCGCGCGCTCTGCAGCGAACTCGGCATCCTGTTTGTCGCCGACGAAGTGATCACCGCTTTCGGCCGCACCGGCCCGCTCTTTGCGTGCGAGGAGGACGAGATCGTTCCGGACTTCATCACCACGGCGAAGGGTCTGACCTCCGGCTATGTGCCGATGGGCGCGGTCTTCATGAGCGACCATGTTTACCAGACGATCGCCGATGGCGCCGGCGGCGCGGCCGTCGGTCACGGCTACACCTATTCGGCCCATCCCGTCAGCGCCGCTGTCGGCCTGGAAGTGTTGAAGCTTTACGAAACCAGCCTGCTGGCGAACGGCCGGAAGGCCGGCGTACGGCTGATGCAAGGGCTTGAAGGCCTCAAGGACCATCCGCTCGTCGGCGATGTGCGCGGTCGCGGCATGCTGGCCGCCGTCGAGCTGGTGGTCGACAAGGAAAAGAAGACGCCGTTGCCGGCTGCCGCCGAACCGGCGCGCCGGGTCTTCGACCGCGCCTGGGAAAACGGCCTGGTCATCCGTGCTTTCGCCAACGGCGTCCTCGGCTATGCGCCGCCGCTCTGCTGCACCGACGCCGACATCGATGCAATCGTCGAGCGCACGCGCAAAACGCTTGATGACACGCTTGCTGACCCCGATATACGCGCGGCCTTGCGGGGCTAAAAGGTGCGAAGCGCTTTTCCCAGGCAAGCGCGAAGCGCCTTTGCCGGGAATGCATAAAAACAAAAGCTGAGAGCGGTTCTGTGTTCCGTGAAAAGCTGAACTTTAAAGCGGAAACAGGCTCGTCAATGGCATATGCGCTTTGACGATTGGCGACTTCAAGACGACGAAGCTGAAATACTTGTCGATGCCGATCTCCATGTCGGAGAGCCGCTCCATGATCGTCTGGTACTCGCCGATCCCGGCAGTCACGAATTTCAAAAGATAGTCGTAGCCGCCGGAGACCAGATGGCATTCGATCACCTGGTCGATCTTCTCGACCGTCGTCAAAAACCGGGCGAAATCGATCTGCCGGTGGTTCTTCAGGGTGATTTCCGTGAATACGGTCAGCGTCTGTCCGAGCTTGGCGACATTGATCTGCGCGGAATAGCCCTCGATATAACCTTCCGATTGCAGCTTCTTCACCCGCATCAGGCAGGGGCTGGGCGAAAGATTGACGAGATCGGCGAGCTCAACATTGGTGACACGGCCATTTTTCTGCAATTCATGCAGAATTTTAATATCGATCCGGTCGAGTTTCATCCGTCCACTCCGCCTGTCGAAGCTGTCAAGGGCCGCAGCATATTGTGCCGCCACCCTCGCGACAGTAGCACAGCGAAGCCTCATGTCGATCGCGTTTCGTGGGCTCGGAGAGGGACGAACGGGATGCGGCGGGGGCTGCAACAGAATTTTATGCCGTCTGACCGGCGATGCCGTGACGTGTGACGCCATTCGGCCGGTCGCGATTGCAGCAGTCGTCTGCCCGATCAGACGTTGGAGGAATGGATTGCGTCACAGACGGCGTCCGTGACTTGCCTGGTCGTGGCGGTGCCGCCGACGTCGGGTGTGAGAATGCCCGCGCCTGTGACCGCTTCGATGGCGCGCATCAGACGGGCCGAGGCCTCCTGCTCGCCGAGATGATCGAGCATCTGGGCGGCGGTCCAGAAGGTCGCGACAGGGTTGGCGATGCCCTTGCCTGTAATGTCGAAGGCCGAGCCATGGATCGGTTCGAACATCGAGGGGAAACGGCGCTGCGGATCGATATTCGCGGTGGGCGCGACACCGATGCTGCCGGCGAGCGCACCGGCGAGATCGGACAGAATGTCGGCATGCAGGTTGGTCGCGACAATCGTGTCGAGACTCTCAGGCTTCAGCACCATCCGCACCGTCATGGCGTCGACCAGCATCTTGTCCCAGGTGACGTCGGGGAACTCGGCAGCCACCTCAGCAGCGATCTCGTCCCACATGACCATGCCGTGGCGTTGGGCATTCGATTTCGTCACGACCGTCAGCAATTTGCGCGGCCGCGCCTGCGCCAGCTTGAAGGCATAGCGCATGATGCGGGTGACGCCGACGCGCGTGAAGATGGCGACCTCGGTTCCGACCTCCTCGGGCAGGCCGCGGTGGGCGCGGCCGCCATGGCCGGAATATTCTCCTTCGGAATTCTCCCGGACGATGACCCAGTCGAGGTCGCCGACGCCGCAATTGCGCAGCGGAGGGGTAATGCCCGGAAGGATTTTGGTCGGCCGAACATTGGCATATTGGTCGAAGCCTTGGCAAATCGGCAGCCTGAGCCCCCAGAGGGTGATATGATCGGGTACGTCAGGCGCTCCGACGGCGCCGAAATAGATCGCGTCGAATTTCTTCAGCCGCTCGAGCCCGTCGGACGGCATCATCACGCCGTGTCTCTTGTAGTAGTCGGAACCCCAATCGAAGTTTTCGATGGCGAACCTGACATCGCCGAGACGTTTTTCCAGACTTGCGAGCACCGTTCGCCCTGCGGCAATGACTTCAGGTCCGATCCCGTCCGCAGGGATAGCCGCGATAGAATATTCACGCATTGATGGTCTCCGGTAACTCTTGCGCGCCGTCCGCCTCACACTCGCGCAGCGCGCGATGGATCAATCCATTGGGAACCGTCGTTGTGCAACATTTTTAAGTTACGCGCCGCGGAAAAGGCCCGTGCTTGGCAGCCTCACGGGGAAAGCCGGTTTGGCTTTCGCGGCCCACAATATTGCGATAGCGGCATGGCATCCATCATCTCTTTAGGTTTTGCTAACATAATCTGATTCCACCGTGATTCTGAGATGCCTGGAACAGTCGGATGAACAATATATCGGAACGGCTCGCGGGTTTGAGCGAGGAGAGCGCAGTCCTGATTGCGCTTTACGATCAGGATGATCGTTTGCAGTATGCAAACGCGGCCTTTCGTGCCACCTACGCCCTGGAACCTGAGGAAACGCCCTTGTGGGCCGATCTCATGCGGCGAAATACGCAGGCGGGGAAGGGCACGATCATCAAGGCGACCGACTTCGAGACATGGCTGGTCTCGGCACAGTCGCGGCGTGGCAAGCTCCCGTTCCGTGCCTTTGAAACCGATGTGGCCGACGGCCGATGGTTCTGGATGACCGAGACCGTCCAAGCCGACGGTTGGATGTTATGCATTGCAAGCGATATCACCCATATCAAGACGAGCGAGCGCGACCTGAGGCAGGATCGCGATTTTGCGTTGCGGGCTTCGCAGACGGACGAACTGACCAGCATCTCCAACCGCCGCTTCATGATGGCGGCGCTCGACAGCATGGTCGCGCGCCAGGCATCGGCGGAATCGGCCAGCGGCTGCACCTGCATCATGGATCTCGACTACTTCAAACGCATCAACGACCAATACGGACACCAGGCCGGCGACGGCGTGCTCATCGATTTTGCACGCCGCGTCCAACCTCTGGTTCGCCGCCGCGACAGCTTCGGGCGCATCGGCGGTGAAGAATTCATGTTGATTTTGCCCGATACGACGCTCGGGCAAGGCGAACTGATCGTCGACCGGATCCTGAAGGCGGTTCGAGGTGCGCGGCCCATCCGCTCGGCGCCGACATTCTCTTATACCTGCTCGGCTGGACTCGCCGAATTGCGCCCGGGCGAGACGGCGCGCGAGTTATACGCCCGGGCGGACGAGGCGCTCTACCATGCAAAACAGAGCGGTCGAGATCGGTTAAAGATCGTCGCCTAAGTGCAAAAGTTCTGGAAGGCGGATTGTGTCGAAGACAGAATCGATCAAAAGGCAGAAGAGGCAACGCGGCCGTCGCGACGCGATCATAATCGCCTGCCCAGGCCGCCGGCCTATTCTTCCGCAATATTCCAGCCGCCGATGCCGTACACTGGGTCGCTGCTTGACGCCCCATAAACGCGACTTCACACTCGCTGTGTTGAAGGTGAGTGGGAATAGACTGTACCGTTTCACGTCCGTTGCCCACTCAGGAAACGGTCGTCGGCGCCGGGCCGATCTGGTCAGCACTCCGGCCGGCTGGCCGCAGACAGGATCGTGGCAATTGAGGCCAAACTCGCAGCCGCTCTTGTTTTGCTTGTGAGGGAACGCCGTGGATAAAATGTCGTCAGCAACCGATCCTCCTCGCGACAGCCGATTTCGGCACTGGACGTTGCCATTGCGGAGCAACCGCCGCCGGCTGCTTTTGCTTTTGATATCCGTTTTGCTTCTTGCCGCTACCGCTGTTTTTTTCCGTGAAATCCGCCAGCCCGAAACTCCGATTGGTCGCTTTGAACATCGGGCTCTCGACAAGGCTGCCCGATCACCACCCATAGCCGTCCGCCCCGATATGGCGGCTCCTCCGTCTCTTGCGCCGATGCCTGGATCGCTGCGGCTGATCGAGATCCCGAAGCTGGAGCTGGCAAGTCAGTTTCTGCGGATGTGGCGCATGTCGGGGTCGAATATTTGCAGCGCTCTTCGAGAGGCGGGCATCGAGATGAGCGAATGGAAGGCCGCATCGATGCGCAACCGCAGCTATGAATGTTATTTTCAGCGCATCTACGAACGGGACGAGATCCGTCCCCTCAGTTCGACCTTCGTCAAGGTTCGTGGAAATGAAACGGGCGATATTCTTGAGATCCGCGCCAAGATCATCGGGCCGAAGACAGATGCTGAGGGACGTCTCGACCCGGCCGTCCTGCGCATTTTCGAGATCATTGTGAAGCAGGCGTGCTGGCGCGATTTCGAGGATACGCTTGCGTCGATCCAAAACCTCCGCGATGTCGAATCCGAACGTTTCGGCGCCTATCTGAGCTTCACGCGCGAAGCCGGCAGCGAAAATAACTTCAATTTTGCTCTTGGCCTCAAAGCGACCTCAGATCCGCAAATGAGGACCAGGACGTATTTTTCGACAGACCGCTGGCTGGCGGCAGCCAATCCGCCAATGGTCCCACGAACTTCAGATCAACCGATCGCGCGCAATGACGGCGCAGGTAGCAGTCACGATCCGAGATCAAGCTTGGCCTGTGGCTGAACTGGCATCGCAGCGCTGCGACAGACCGGCGAGACAGCCGCCCGTTTTCGATCTCCCTGTTCCGGGAACGCTCATCACCATTCTGTGGTCCGTCATTGCGACCGATCAAAATGTTGTGGCCACCCCTCGCCAACCATTCGAGATCGCAGAGCTCCTTTTGAGGCATGTCAATGCGCAATTCCCGGCAAGCTTCAAAATGCCGGCATCGGGTCCCGATCCTCATTCGGAGTCAATCATGAAACGGCATATCTTTCTTCCGCTCCTCACCTATCCTGATGCGACTTCCGAATTCATGATCTCCAATGCCGTCGCACTTGCGCACCACATGCAGGCGACACTCACCGTCTGTACAGTGGAGATCACCATTCCCAATGTCTCCAATGCACTGTCGTCGCTGATCATCGATACGGCGAAGATGGCGCGCGATGCGCAGGCGCTGAGCCGCAAGCAGGCCTCGGCACTGACCCGGCTGGCGGTCGACGAGGCAAAGGCGGCTTCTGTCGATGCGCGCACGCGACAGATCAAGGTCGAAGAGCCTTTCGTCGTCGAAGCGCTCGCGCAAGCGGCGCGCGCCTACGACCTCGTGCTTTTGGAATCTGCCGGGATCTCGCGTCCGGTCGTCGAGGCGGTGCTGTTCGGGTCCGGCCGGCCGCTCATCCTTTATCCCTCGGCGCCCTTCGGCGGCCGGATAGATCGTGTCGCCATCGCCTGGGATGGCAGCCGCGCAGCCGCTCGGGCAGCCCATGACGCCTCCATTTTCCTGGAGAAGGCGTCCAAGGTCTGCGTACTTTCCGTCATCGACGAGAAGCCGATGGCATATGAGACGGGCGACGATCTTGTCGAGAACCTGCTGAAGAGCGGGGTACCGGCAGAGACGACACGGGTGCGCGCGCGTGGCGAACCGATCGGCGAGGTGCTACAAAGCAAAGCCTTCGAAGTGCGAGCCGACCTTTTGGTGATGGGCGGCTTCGGCCATTCTCGCCTGCGCGAATTCGTGCTCGGCGGCGCCACCCAATCAATACTGACCGGCATCACCCTGCCTGTCCTGTTGTCACATTGAGAGCCTGCGGGCGATGTTCAAATCGGCTTCGGAGCGACAAGCTCTGGCGGCATGACCGGATTAGACGAGTCCGCGAGGCCAAAGCCGTGTAGGGAAGATACCGCCGTAGCCGCGGCAAGTCTTCAAGCCTCCGTGGCGCCAGTGGCGGTCGTCGCGTCATTGATAAACGCCCCACCTGGCGCTTCTGAAGCAGCCCGCGCATCGCGGATCATGGCATATTTGACCTGCGTCACCCTCAGATCGCGGTACCAGTCGATAAGTTCTCCCCACGGATCCCTGATCTTGGAGAGCCCGGAAATGAAGGCGACGACGGTTCCGATCTCCGTCCTGCCGGTGACGACATAATAGCTGCCGAGCGCGAAGATGCCGGCATAACCGAGCTGCGTCATCAGGTTCATCATGAAATTCATCGTGAACTTGATCTTGTAGATGCTCATGTTCAGCGAAAAGAGCCTCTCCACCCGGGCGCCCTGGGCATCGAGCGCATCATTCGTCGCCACATGCTGGACCATGCTTTGGCTGACATGGCGCATGACGGTGATCTTGGTTTCGACCCGGCGGTTGATCGCCGTTTGCATCAGCGGCACGAAGCCGATCTGCGGAAGAAAGACGACGGCGACGGCAAGCGCCATCAGGGGCTGCAGGAAGATCATATAGCCGCCGACCGCGATAAGGATGCCGGCCTGCAGCAGCGGCTCCGAGATGCTGGTGCCGACGAAACCGCCGACCGGTTCGGCCTCGGCAATGATGATCGAGAGCTGCACGCCTTCGGCAACGGCATCGATGGGAGCCTCGCTCGAGGGTTCCGAGGCGGCAAGCGCCGACTTGCGCAGCCAGCGGACCGCGACCTCGCCAACCCAGCCACGGTAGATGTTCAACAGCAATTTGGTCAGCCCTTCCAGGAGGACAAGGCCGAGATAAGCAAGCACGAGGATCAGGATGGTCTGGTAGGGAGCTGCGTCTGTGGCGGCGTTGATGATGCGCCTCTGGACTTCCAGCGGTGCAGTGCCGGCGAGAAAGAGAACAACAGAAAGAGCCGCGATCGCGATCTGGTGATGGCGACCCATGAGGAACACGAAACCGAACAGACTTTTCGGCATTTCAGCGTCCCGGCCTCGTATTTGCGCTTCGAAGATATTCGGCAGCGCCTCGGCTCTGCAGCCACGGCGACGTCACCGAACCAGAACGGCCGGCGCCATTGCGAATGACGGGCGCGGGATGTTCCATGATGTGTCTCCCTGAAGTTTCAAGTCTGCCTGGCCTCGGCGGCCGGCGGCGGAAGCGCTATGCCGTAGTAGGGATCGACCCAGACGAGGAGATCCCTGACCGACGTGACGCCCGGCACATTCTCGGCCGCGATTTTTGCGGCAAGACGCTCGCGTTCATCGAAGATCGTGCCGGTCAGTTCGGCAACGCCGTTGGCGACATGGCAGTGGATGAAGCCATTGCGGCTCCAGCTCTGCCTTGCCAGTTCGGCCTCGATCGCCGCCTGGGCCTCTGCGTCCCCGGCGGAAGCCGAAATGGGCGGCAGGGCCTGCGAGAGTGCCCGCAACAAGTCGGAGCGGGCGAGGATGCCGACGAGCCTGCCATCGGCCACGACGGGAAGGCGCTTGATATCCCGGCGCTCCATCAATCCGACCGCCTCGGAAATGGCGGCTGTCGGCGCAATTGCGCTGACCGGCGAGGTCATCACCTCCTCGACCCGTCGCCCATGGGTACGAACATAGTCGTCGGCGATCTTTCCGGGGCTGGCCAGCCACTCGAGCAGCCATGAGCGTTTACGCTCGGTGTTCAATTCGCTGCGGCGCAGGAAATCGCCTTCGCTGACGATGCCGACGAGCGTTCCGTTGGCGTCGACGACCGGCAGACCGCTGATCCTGTTGTCGAGCATCAGTTTGGCGGCTTCCGCGACGGAAGAGGACGCCGTTACGGTGATCGCCGGCGAAGTCATGATGGTTTCAACGCGCATTTTCGACTCCATGACGAAGTGGGTTTCGCATCACGTCTATGAACGCGGTGCACCGAAATCTTTGAATGGGCGGGCCATTACCTGAGCCGCGAAACCAAGGTAGCGCGATGCAGGCAGACCGCTTTGATCGGCGTCAAATATGACCTTGTGATCGGTGCCGTTGCGGAATGACCGCTCCGCTCTCCGCGCAATGCTGGTGCTGCGGACCGATCTCGCACTCCGAATGCGCTCGCCGGCCTCGCTTTCCAGCCTCTTCTTGATTTTCCTCAAACGATGTCCTCCGCAGCAGGAGCATTCTCAAGGCTCGACGGGTGCTTGGCGCCGGCGTAATTTTTGAGCGCATGCGCTGAAGATGGCTTACTGGCGCGTTCGGCGCTTCGGTCTCGGGTAGGAGAACCCACATGCTGATACGGGGTTGGCGTGGCGCAAAGACATGGATGCTGCCCTTGGTCGCATTGGCATTGGTCGTCGGTGGGCTCGCCAGATTTGCGGGGCAACCGCATGTTGCCACGCAATTATGGACGACGGGAACGGCGGTTGTCCTGGCTGCCCTCCTGATCGATGTAGGGATCAGCCTTCGCAAGAAAGAATTCGGCCTCGATCTCATCGCGGCGCTGGCGATGGGCGGCGCCATTATTTTCGGCGAGTATCTTGCCGGAATTATTGTTGCACTCATGTTTACCAGCGGGCAGTTCCTGGAGAACTTTGCCCAAAACCGGGCGGGCCGGGAGATGACGGCGCTGCTCGGCAAAGTGCCGAACAGCGCAGCCCGTTATGAATGCGGCCGCATCCAGGACGTCGCCTTGTCCGCCATCGTGCCCGGCGATCGCATTCTTGTGCGCCGCGGCGAAGTTGTTCCCGTCGATGGCATCGTTGCCGGGAATGCCGCCGTGCTCGATGAATCCGCGCTGACAGGCGAGGCACTGCCGATCCGGCGAAAATCCGGGCAGGCGGTGATGAGCGGCTCAACGAATGCCGGCGATGCTTTTGACATGCAGGCGACGAGTGCCGCGGCGGGCAGCACCTACGCCGGGGTCATCCGGCTGGTCAAGGCGGCCCAGGAGAACAAAGCGCCGATGGTGCGGCTGGCCGCCCGGTTCGGCATGGTATTCCTGGCTTTGACCTTGGCGATCGCTATATCCGCCTGGGCGTTCACCGGAGATGCGACACGGGCCCTGGCCGTCATTGTCGTGGCGACCCCCTGTCCGCTGATACTGGCCGTGCCGGTCGCCATCGTGTCCGGCATCTCCCGCTGCGCGAAGAAAGGCATCCTGGTGAAGGATGGAGGCGCTCTTGAAGCGCTTGCAGCCGCAAGGACCGCTCTCCTCGATAAGACCGGAACCTTGACCGACGGCCGTGCGCGGCTGATTGAGATAAAGGCGCGCGGTGATCTCGACGCACTCGAGGTCCTCAGACTGGCGGCATCGCTGGATCAGAGCTCTCCCCATGTGGTGGCGCAGGCTCTCGTGACCGCGGCCCGCGAGCGAGGGCTCTTGCTCGACACGCCCTCGGATGTGCGCGAAGCTCCCGGCTCCGGGTTGACGGGTCGCGTCGGCGGGCATGACGTTCTGGCCGGCGGATGGAACTTCGCGAGCGCGAGGCTTCAAGACTCGGACTTTCGCGAAGAAATCCAAAGCTGGATACGGCGCGACGGAACGGTCGCGGTCATTGTCGCAATCGATGGCGCACTGGCCGGCGCCATCCTCCTCGCGGACCAAATTCGTCCCGAAGCCGGTTATGTGTTGCGGCATCTGCGGGACGCCGGCATCGCGCGCATTGTCCTTGCGACAGGCGACCGCGCCGACCTCGCTGAAGAGGTCGCCGCCTTTGTCGGGGTCGATGAGGTCATCAGCGAAATGAAGCCCGAGGGCAAGACGATCGCCGTACAAAAGGAGCAAGCAAGAAGCCGTCCAGTCCTGATGATCGGTGACGGCGTCAACGACGCGCCGGCGCTTGCAGCCGCCGATGTCGGCATTGCCATGGGTGCGCGGGGGGCCGCTGCCTCATCCGAAGCAGCGGATGTCGTGATCCTGGTCGACCGGCTGGACCGGCTGGTCGACGCCATCCACGTCGCGCGACGTTCGCGCAGGATTGCGCTGCAGAGCGTCTATGCCGGCATGGCCCTCTCAATGGCAGGTATGGTCGCGGCCGCACTTGGTCATCTGACACCGGTGGAAGGAGCGCTTTTTCAGGAGGCGATCGACGTCGTCGTCATCATGAATGCGCTCCGCGCCCTCGGTCCGCCTCTGTCGTTAGGCACCGCATCCGCTCGACTGAGCAACGAAGATCTGCTGCAACTGGAGGCTGAACATGCAGCTCTGGCCGATGTGGTCGACGACATCCGCATCACGGCGGATCGCATACAACGCCTCCCCAGGGAGCAGACAAAAGACGAACTCGAAAAGCTGGATCGCGAACTCCGTGAGCGCCTGCTTCCACACGAAAAACAGGATGAGAAGGTTTATGCGCGCCTGCGCCGACACAGTGCAGCACCCGACGTTCTGGCCGGCATGAGCCGGACTCACATGGAGATCCAACGGCAAATCCACAACCTCAGCGATGTGTGCAAAGCGTTTGCCGGCGAGGTGCCGACAGATACGCAGCTTTATGAGGTCCAGCGACTGCTGCACGGCCTGGAGGCCATAACACGCCTTCATTTTGCGCAGGAAGAAGAAATCTACCGCTCGCTGGAAGCCGGCTGAGCAATCTCGCCGCAGTCGATACAGAGGCGCCAATCTCGAAGACGCCGATCTTCGAGCTTGAGGATCCGGCATTGAAGGTAACTGCACTTCTGCTCGTTGGACCTCCCGCAGATCTTCGCTACTCCGCCTGCCTCTCGTTTTCCGCCTTTTGCAAGGCCGCCTTCAACAATTGAAGCGCGAATTCCTTCGCGGATCTTTCGTCATCCGCACATAGCTTCAAAGGGGCGCATTTTTCCTTCAGGTTTCGAAGGAGCTTCCGGCGAAGTCCGGAGACAAGATGCGAGTCCCGCTTGGCGAGAAGCTCCTGCAAGCAGGTGGCGGCAACCACTTCGAACATCAGAAGCCTACCCTCGACCTCGCCTTGTGAAGGAATAGGGAACCGTTCGCCGCCTCGTCTGAAGTCTCGTTCCGTCGACAACATCTATGACCTCCCATCTTCGTTCTGGCCGGTTCCAGCGTCCCGCGCACCGTTCAAGCCTGCGCAGAATGACGGCGCGGCTCTTGCGGTCGGCTACATCCTTCAACCGGTCGGCCAGGTTGAGGGCGACACTCTGACAGGCATCATGCCAGTCCCGCTGTCCGATCTCATCCGGCTACGGCCGGGGCCGGGGCCGGGGCCGGGATGGGATGTCCTTGACTGCTCCTGTCTGTCGATAGACAGGCTATACCGCCAAAATCGACATCGCTTTGACGAAGGTCAAGGAACGCGCCGCCAGGCTGGTTATCCTTCTGACACCAATCAGAGAGGTATATCGACATGACAATCAGGACAGTATTAAGCATCCTCGGCGTCAACCAGTTCGAGGAAGATCTGAAAACCGCAATCGACTTTTGCGGCGCTCAGGCTGCGCATCTGAATGCGCTCGTCATCGCGCTGGGAGCGTCTCCGATCATCGGGGACTATAATGCCATCTCGCCCGTCTGGATCGAGGAGCGCCAGCGCGAGATCGACGCGCTTTCCCACAAGACCGAAGAGATCAAGGAAATTCTCGGCCGAAGCGATATCTCCTACGAGGTTCAGGACGTCTATACCGAATTCGCGTTGGCAGACGAGGATATCGCCGAAAGGGCTCTCTATGCCGATGTCGTCCTGATCGGACGGCAGGCGGCCCGCGACGAAGAGCTTCGCAAACGCATCATCGACGGTGCTCTCTTCCGAACGCCCACTCCGATCCTCATCAATCGCGGAACGCGGGCAATGAATTCATCGTCGAGATCGGTTCTTCTCGCATGGGATTCGAGCGATGAAGCTTCCCGCGCCGCTCGCCAGTCGCTTGACCTGCTGAGGCAGGCCGACACCGTCTACGTCACGATGGTGGATCCGGTGGCAAGGGCAGGCGTGAACGGGGAAGAACCGGGCGCCGACATTGCCGCCTATCTCGCGCGTCACGGCGTCAAGGTTCAGGTGGACCGCGTCGCCAGCGGCGGACAGCCGGCAGACGAGGTCCTGCGGCAGCACGCGGTCGACGTCTCCGCCGATCTCATCGTCATGGGCGCGTACAATCATCCCCGCTGGCAGCAAACGATCTTTGGCGGGGTGACCCGCAGCATGATCGAAGAAAGCAAGATGCCGATCTTCATGGCCCATTGAAATTGCTGGGCCGGTCGGTTCGACATGTTCGGCTGCGGGCACGCAGGCTGCAGGGATCGGCCTTCTCCAGAGCGGCGTGCTTGGATTTTGTCCTTATGCATGTCGTCCAAAAGCCTGTGCAATTGGATGACATGCATCACCAATCCTATTCTCGCGGGATCGGACGACCTGTTTGGCATCTGCCGCCGTGACGAAGGCACCAGGGCAACGACCGCTGCTGAACGGCGGCCGCTGGAAATTGATCTCGAGTGTGGCGCCAAACAGCGCGCGCTGCATCATCTGCAGTTTTGCGTTCTCTGCATCTCCCACTCCAGCCTTTTAGTCACTTCTGAAAACAACGCGGCCCGACAAAGCGTGAACAAAAATTCCGAAGAATACGTGCGGAGACTCGGCCAGGACCGGAAGCTCTTTCGGCTTGAGCGAGCCAACTTCCCACCAATCCGAGTGCTTCTGCAACAGCTCCCATGCGTGCAGACGTTCGCTCCTGCCGACATCGGTATCGGGAAACTCTTCGAACTTTCCCTCGACAATGACGCTCGCCCAGCCGCCGCCCACCCGCTGATCCACTTGCAGGCAGACCTTATCGTTTTCTCGCATCCATTCCAGCTTGCGGCCAGGCATCGAAAAACAATAGGCCACGCCATTTTCGTATGAAAAATAGATCGGCACGACATATGGCTGGCTGTCTTTGCAGCAGGCCAGGTGCCCAAAACGAGCCTCTTCCAGGGCAGAACGGCACTCGGCCTGCGTGTATTCGCGTAATCCCAATGACATGACGCGCTCCTTTCGCTCATGTTTGCGATGTCATGATAGGCCGATGCCCGTTTCACGCATTGATGAATCGCAATACTGAAAACCATATTGGGGCGAGAGCCGTTGCCCGCGCGCGCCCCTTTCATCGAGCGTGTCACAATCCGGTGATTTCGGTTGCGGACGACACGTTTGTCAGTGAATGGGCGTGGCCCCGCCATCGGGGCACGCGACCCGGCAGGGTCGTTCACGCGATCTCTGCGGGCAGTCTGCCGCTGTCGGTCGCTAGATCGACAGGTGAGCACAGGCGACGCAAAGAGGTGTGTAGGGAAGGGCATCCAGCCTTTTTGTCTCGATTGGCCGGAGACACCTGACACAACGACCGAACGTTTCGTGTTTAAGCCGCTCGAGAGCAGCGTCGATCGATGCGATCTGCTCGCTCGCTTCCCGTCTCATTTCCGTCAGCACCTGATCGTTCTCGACCTGCGTGATACGATCCTGGCTATCTGGATCCAGCGCGGCACCGAGATCGGCGTCAATCGCCGACAGCCGGCGTTGCAGGTCCGTCTTCAAGGCTTTCAGTTTATTTTCCATCACTTCGTTCGTCATTGACATCCTCCTTGGCCGCCGTTTGCCGGCCCCTCCACCAACCGACAGCCGGTCGTCGAGTATGCGAATAGGCTTGGTACGGTCCGTCAGAGGCACGACGCCGCTGTCTGCGGCAGATGTGGGCGGCATCGGCGCTCGACTTCAATTGCAGCGCATCGAGATGTACCTTCGAAGCTCAGTATCGCTCACGACGAACCTCCTTCAGGTCAGACATCATGATGGTGGCGTCTCGAGCGACTATCGTTGATCTCCGTCAAGCTTCGCTGAAATCTCCTTGGATCAAAGCGGGTACCGCCTGGAGAAAAGCCCTAATAGCGCTATGGACATGACGTGACTCAGGAGACGTCGCCTTCCGGCAGTACTCCGATGCCGTGATAAACCCGGAGTGGCGGGCGCAATCCCGAAGAGAACCCGTTCTCTCGGAGAAACTCTGCCTGACCAGCTCCTCGTCGCGGAGGAAATGGCTGGTCTGGACACGGCGCCATCTTTTGAGAACGTCAGTCGAGCCTGGCGGTGAAGACGTAACCGACGCCACGCACGGCCTTGATGAATTGCGGCTTCTTCGGATCGGTTTCGATCTTGCGGCGCAGGCGGACGATCTGGGCGTCGATCGTCCGGTCGAAGGCTTCGAGATTTCGTCCCCGAGTGAGATCCATCAGCACATCGCGCGTGAGGACCCGGCCGGCATGCCGCACGAAGGTCGCAAGCATATCGAATTCGCCGGTCGTCAGCTCGACCTCCGCGCCGTCGGGGTCGAGCAACTGACGACGGCTGAGATTGAGCTTCCAATCCTCGAAGCCGATGATCTCCTCGCTCGCGGCTTCTGCATTGCGCGGCGAAGATTGCCGGCGGCGCAGGATCGACTTCAGACGGGCATGGACTTCCCGGAGATGGAAAGGCTTGGCGATGTAGTCGTCGGCGCCGACCTCCAGGCCGACAATCCGGTCGACGACATCGTCCCGGCCGGTCAGCATCATGATCGGGACATCCGAGGTGGCCCGAATTTCACGGGCAAGATCGAGACCATCAGTGCCGCCGGGAAGGACGAGATCGAGGAGGATGGCATCGAAGGTCTGCTGGCGCAGGCGTACCCGCATCTCGGTCCCGTCGGCGGCGGCGGAGACTGAGTAGCCCTCGCCCTCGAAATAGCGCGTCAACATCTGGCGAATGCGCGGGTCGTCGTCAACGACGAGAAGATGCGCGTCATTCTGAGCTGTTGCCATCGTCCATCCGTCAAGCCGTTGCTCGTTACAGATCGTGTCCAATGGCATCGTCTTTAACACGCTCGCTGTCCCGATGTCACCAGCAGCCGGTCGGTTGTTCTCATCGGTAGGGGGAGGGAACGATGCCGAAGGGCGAGCGGCTTTTCATCCTCTACTGCTTTGATTCAGATCCCGATTCAGAATCCGGTCTCAAACCAGCAGAAGACGGGGTGCTGCCGGCGCTTCGGCCGCCAAGCCGGATGACTCCCAGGCATGGCACCACCTGCGGACGTCGTTTGCGGTGATCAGAATCGTATCCCCGTCCATCCCTTCCGATGCGAGGCAGCTTGCCGCAATTTCACAGAACGTGTCGATGTGCTGAAGAAGGCGCACTTCGGTGGCGCGAGGAGGCGAGGCGATAGACAGCAATGCGCGTCGCGAGACGACAACAGTCTTTTTGTCGGCGCCGAAACGCACCTCGATGCGCCCGGACTTGTCCCTCGCGTTCAGGCTTGCTGTAATGATATCGTACGGCATTCTATTGCTCCGCTCGTAGGCTGGTCGCGGTTGCTTCCAGATTTTCTCCAACGTTACGACGCCAGCGCAAAGACACTTTGACCTCGATCAATGCGATGCCGGTATATCCGCGTGGCCACGGCGGCGCGTGCCGGTCATTGTCTCGCGGCAGGGCGGCAGCGCGTTGGTCAGGCAAAGATGGCGACGGGATCGGCACCGAACATCGCGCTATGACCTCGTGCGAGCAGGAGCCACGCTGTCACGCTCGCGGTCATGAGGACCGCGAGCAGAATTGGCATGTCGATCATCGGCTGCTCTCCCTTGAAATAGGCAGCGAGCGGCCAGATCGACCTATGTTCCGCCAGATCAGCCCAGGAGTTGCCAAGGCGCCGCTTCGCTCTTTTTTCGATCATCGGAATTGCCGCCAATGCAAATCCGGCAAACCCTCCGAACAGCAATAGGGAGCGCAGATCGCCGTTTGCAGCGATATGGCCGCCTGCCCAGACGGCAAATCCCCAAAGAACGGGGTGTCTGGTGATTCTGGTGACGGAACCGAGTGTGGGCGACGCGTTCAGCGTGATCGAAAGAGGATTGGTGCTTAAAAGTCCGGCGATGACGAGGAAGATGCCCAGGGGCGCGAGTGCGAACGTGACCGCGGCATGCCACGGCCGCAGCTCCCACAGGGGCATGTAATCCATTGCGAGCGCCGAGGAGAAAACCCAGATCAGCGCCAGAATGGAAATGACCGAATAGCTGCCGAAATAAATCGGCCGACCGACGCGGTGAATGATCCCGGAGCGAATGACCGGTACGGCCGGGATGGAGTGAAGCGCTACGAAAAGCGCGAAGGCGGCAAGGAACTCGGTCAAGTTCATTCTCCTGGTTTTGCAGGCAATTCCCGATCGGCATCAATCCCGTATGCCGTCGGCGAGATTGAGGAGCTTTTGGGGATCGGTCACCGTCAGCTTCTGGCGGCCACCCTTCACCATTCCCTTCGCCTCCCATGCACTGAGAATTCTCGAGACGGTGTGCAGCGTCGTTCCGGTCATTTCGGCGATATCCTGGCGCGATATCGGGAAATCGATGCGGATGCCCGTTTCAACCGGCCGGCCAGCCTGTTTGGAAAGCCTGAGGACGGCGTGGGCCACTCGCTTTTCCACTTCCTCTGTCGACATTTCACGGATGCGCGTGTGCGCTTCCTCCAATCTTTGGCCGATCGTCTGCATCGCGGTCACGGCAAGGCGCGGGTTCTGTTCGACGAACCGCGGCCACATGTCCGTCGGCCAGGCGATGACGAGGCTCTCAGCCGCCGCGACGGCCGTTCCCGGGTAATCCTCCCGGCGGAGCGCCATTGCAAAGCCGAACAGGTCGCCGGGATGAACCATCCGAACGATGATCTGCTGTCCGTCCTGCGTCACTTGCGTCACCTTGAGACGTCCGTGCAGGAGCAGGAAGAACGACTTTGCCCGAGCGCCCTGCTCGAAAACCGCGTCTCCCGGCGCGATGCGGCGCGGCAACGCGTGCTGCAGCATCGAATCGAGATCCGCATCGGTCATGCGCTCGAAGAGCGGCAATGATTTCAAAATCGTCCGGTCAATTTTCATCGTCATCCTGCTCTGCCCCGGGCATTCGTCGCCGGTCCGAACATTTCCGCCATTGCTCTTTGCGCGAAGTCTTTCACGCTTTCCAGAAAGCCCGGCCTGCGAATGAGGCGGAAGCCGAGATTGTCGGGCGGGCTTCCGACCGAGCATCCGCCGCCCTTGGGATTTCGCACGAAACTGCTCATCGGGGCGCGGTGTTTGCCTGCGGCTATCATGATGCCGCAATTCCTGGGGTCCGGCTCTGCCGCGGGATCGTTTCTATCGAGATCGACCCGTTTGTTGCAGGTCGAGGTCCACTCCCAGACGTTGCCGGCGAAATCGACCAGTCCGGTTTGACTGATTCCGAACGAGCCCTGCGGCTGCGGCCGTGGGTCGATCGCCGCCGCCCTGCGGGCTTCGCGCTCGTAGTCCGCAAGCCAGCGGTTTGCCGGGTTCTTGTCGTTGGGGTCGATGCCGAGAGCATCGTCGGGAAAACGATCGGCCGCGGCATAGGCCAGCTCGAAATCGCTCGGCAGCCGCCATTCGGCGCCAGTGCGTTCCGAAAGCCAGGCCGCGTAGCGGACCGCATCGTCATAGCTCACGCCGGTTGCGGGGATTTTCTCCTGGGACGGCGTCTCGTATCGCTGTTCGGCCGGCTCGCAACGGGCATCGGCCACGCAGCGGTTATAGTCGCGAAGCGTGGTCTGATATTTCATGATTTCGAGCGTCGTGGTCACTTCCCTATCCAGCTTGGGCGCATCGACGGCCAGGCCGTTGCGGAAATATTCGGTGGCGTCGCGGTAGGCGAAGCCATGCGGCGCGATCACGACGGTCTGCGGCGCGGCAACCGTCCTGTCGGGGCCCGCCGTCACGAGCAATCCCGATTGCACTGCGACAGCGACCGAAAGTGCCACGAGCAGCGCAAGGGGAATTGCAATCGATATGCCTGAAACTGGTTCGATGGCTGCAATGCGGGCCATGGTTTTTCGCAGATAGCGCCCCCAAAATGAGATGGGTGCGCGGGCCACCCCTGGCCCGCGCACCGCCCCCTCCGCCAGGTCAGCTTGCCGACGGTGCCCTGACCGAGGTCATGAGATCGTCATCCCATTCGCCGGTCACCTTAAAGTGGGCCGCTGCCCCCAGCTCGAAGGCCTCGATAAGGTTGTGGTTCACGTAGGCATAGATGCCTGGCTGAGCGAAGGTATAAAGGGCGGCACCTGCCGTGCCGCCGGGGATGAACCAGGTTTCCTGGTCGGTGTCGGGCGGGTTGAGGAATTTGCCGGTTGCCCAGACATATTCGCCATGTCCGCCGATCAGATGCGGCCGGGTGTCCCGGTTGGCCTGGGAATGAACGATCAGCACGGTTTCGCCGACCTTGGCCGTCATCGCATTGTCGCCGGTCAGGGCTCCGACCGCGCCGTTGAAGACGATGTGGGTGGGCGTCAGCGTTTTCATCACGGCCACCGTATCCTCATACGCCTCTCCGGGGCTGTCATAGGTCTTGAACTTGCCGGTTTCGTCGCGCGGCACGTAGAAATCCTGCTCGCCGACGTAATAGACCTTGTCGTAGACGAGCGGCTTGCCCTTGCCGTCCTTCAGACCTTCGCGCGGCAGCACCATGATCGCACCGTTCATGCCCGATGTGACGTGCCACGGAACCATGCCGGGAGGGGCGCAGTGATAGACGAAGACGCCGGCCTTGGTCGCCTTGAAGCGAAGAACGGTGCTCTCGCCCGGGTTGACGACCGTCAGCGCCCCGCCGCCCAGCCCGCCGGTGGCGGCATGGAAGTCGATGTTGTGCTGCATCGCATTGGTGTCGGGGTTTACCAGCGTGAGCTCGACATAGTCGTCCTGATGGACCACCATCAAGGGACCGGGAACCGATCCGTCGAAGGTCATGGCGTTGATCTCGGTGCCATCCTTGTCCAGGATCATCTTCTTTTCCTGGATGGTAAGCGTGAATTCCTTGATCTTCGGCCCGTCCGCGGTCTTCTGCTCGTGCGCATGAACGAAGGGCGGCTTGACGAGCTCGACCTTCTCGCGGGGAAGCTTCGATATGTCGACCTTGCTCGGCTTGACGGTCTTCAGCGCTTCCGCTGCGGCGACCTCTTCATCGGCATGGGCCACCGTGTTGGATACGATGATTGGCGTCAGCGCTCCGGCAACAGCAGCACCCGTCAGCATCGTGCGCCGGGTCATTTGCAGAGTATTCGTCATTGCTAATCTCCTGTAGTCGAAGACCGGGCGGACGCCGCCCTGTCGAAGGGGAGAGTAGAACAAAGCCGACGGAAATCTTTGACGTGGCGCAAACTGGCTGTTTGTGCCGGCGCAAAGTTCGAAAGATCTTCTTTGCGTAATCTCAACGACTGCCATCTTCCATCCGGGCATTTCTGCATGATCAAAATGGAGATCTTGACCATGCAGACTATAAAGGACGTGGAGACCAGGGCGCCGCGGGGAATGAGCCGTTCCGGCATGGTCTTGTTCTCCTACGGCTTTCGGCCTTTCTTTCTGGCCGCGGCATTGTGGGCGATCGTCAGCATCGGCCTCTGGACGGCGTTCCTGAACGACGGCGTCGCCGTGGCAAGCGACTACGGCACGCTCTACTGGCATGCGCACGAGATGCTCTTCGGTTTCGCGCCGGCTGTCCTGGCAGGCTTCCTCCTGACCGCAATCCCGAACTGGACCGGCCGCCTTCCCATCTCGGGGCGCCCGCTGGCAGCACTCTTTGCGGTATGGTGCATCGGCCGGTTCGCCATGTTGTTCAGCGGCAGCATTGGTTTGACGGCCGCCGCCGCGATCGACAGCCTCTTTCTCCCGCTCATGCTCGCCCTATCGGCACGAGAGGTGATTGCGGGAAGGAAATGGAAAGATCTGAAGGTCATCGCCGGGCTGGCGGTCCTGTCGGCGGCCAATCTCTTCTTTCATCTCGAGGTGATCGGAGACGGCAATCCGGCGCTTGCCATCCGTCTCGGCCTCGGCGCCTATGTCCTGCTCGTCACGATCGTCGGCGGGCGCATTCTGCCGAGCTTTACCAGGAACTGGATCAATCAGCGCGGCCGCACGGATTTTCCGGTCGCCTACAATCGTTTCGACGCGGCGGCGATCGTCGTCGGCGCCATTTCTCTCGCCGCCTGGGCGGTTGCGCCCGAAGCCGTCGCGACCGGTTTTTTTGCCGCCGTTGCGGCAATGATGAACGCAATACGGCTTTTCCGCTGGCGGGGATGGACGACCTGGCCGGAGCCCATCCTCTTCGTGCTTCACATTGCCTATGGTTTCGTACCGCTGGGATTTGCCGCCGTCGCCCTCGGGCCGATGGGGCTGCCCCAGGTCGCCGTTCTTCATCTCTTTGCGATCGGCGCCATGTCCATGATGATGCTGGCGGTCATGACCCGAGCAAGCCGAGGTCATACGGGCCGGAAATTGAAGTCGAGCCGGGTGACGAATGCATCCTACATCGTGCTTGCCGCCGTGGCCCTGCTTCGGCCCATGGCAGAGCTGACGCCCGCCTTCACGACCCAGATACTGATGGCGTCCGCTGTCGGCTGGACGGTTGCCTTCGGGTTGTTTGCGCTCGAACATGCGCCGTTCCTGTGCCGGGACCGCAAACCTCTGGCCGCGCGCAAGCCATGAGGAAGAGCGCCGCCCCGTTTACCGGTGGCGGCGCTCCCATTCAGGCGCCCGGCAATCGTCCGATCATTTCCGGCGACCAGGCCGGCTCGTAGACCATATCGACGACCGCGGCCGAAACGCCTTCGATCTCTTCCGCCCTGGCCTTCACCGCCTCGGCGATGAAGGCGGAGGCCGGACAGAAGCGGGTTGTCGTCGTCATTTCTATTCTGACGGCGCCATCATCCGAAATCTCGATGCCGTATATCAGCCCGAGCGTCACGATATCCGTCCCGAGTTCCGGGTCTTCGATCCCGCGCAATGCCGCCAGGATCGTTGGTTTGGAGACCTTATGCGCGGGCATCGGAAACATTCGCCGGCGTTGCCCTCACCATGATCCTGTAGATCTTGCCGCTGGCATCGAAATCTCCGATCCACTCATGGCCTCGCGCCTTGAGCTCGTTGAACAGGAAGACAGGCTCACGGTTCAGCAGCGCAAACAACACCTCGCCGCTCTCCATCGATTCCAGGCGTGAAAGGATGCGTTCCATCGGTTCGGGCGGGGCGAGGTCGGTCAGATCGAGGTTCCAGGTCGGTTCCGGCCAGATCGTCTCCGCGGTTGCAGTTGCCGGCACGGGATCGCTGTCCGGCTTTCCCTGGGGAACGAAATCGATTTCCCAGTCGTCGTCGGCCAGGCGTTTGGTGAGATGCGAATAGCCGCGCTGCTCCAGCTGGCGGATCAGGGGGATGGGTTCGAATATGGCATGAAGCCGCACGCCCTCGCCGGGGCCGAGGTTGGCGAAAGTATCCATAATGAGCTGGAACGGCATCCCGCCGTCGCGCAGGATCTGTCTGACGTCGAGTTCACGAAGCTGAACCATGAGCGTTACCTCTGTGGTTGGCGGCGGTAAAAAGCGCCGGCGGTTGAAAGGGTGCGCTCTTGGCGGCCGGATCGACATTCGCCAGAGTGCGGGCAAGCGCGAGCTCGATCGCGAGAGCTGCGGTGGAAAAAGTCTGGGCTATCGCCGCAAGATGAAAGGCTGCATCCGATCCGAGCGCGATCGCGGCGGCCGCCGCAATGACGGCGAGGTAAAAGATACAGAGCCAGGCCGTCGCCCGGCGTCCGTTTATCAGCTCGGCCAGGCGCGGCGTCGGCCGGCGTCCGAGCAGCGGTCCGAAGGCTTCGATCCAGGTGAGGAAAGGAACGATCTTCAGGAGCTGCGACAGACCGAACCCGGTCAGCCAGCCGAAGACGAACAGGTAGCCTATGGCGGTGAAAAGCTGGGGCGGGGCATCGGATGCCAGGGCGATAGTCAACATCGGCACCGAAAGCGCCAGCAGAACGAAGGCCGGCAGGGATCCAGCCATGTTGAGTTCGAGGCTCTTCCGGCGCCGCGCGCGGTAAGTCGAAAACAGGTCGGCGAGGTAGGTCGCGACCGGCAGCTGGAAGAGCAGCGATCCGAACAGGAAGAGGCGCTGGCCCAGGACGGGTGCAGATATCGTCGAGGCCATTGCCACGGCAAGTGTGCCCGCCGTAAGCATTCCCGTGGCACGAATGAACGGCGACTTCTTCATATCGTCGGAAAGCAAAAACATCGGCAGCAGCTTATAGCTGACGCCGATCGCGGCGAAGCTCATCCAGCCGGCGAGGCCGAAGCTCGCGTGGAACGGCACGGCATTCGCGACGAAGGCGATGATGCCCGTGGCCTCTGTCAGCCCGGAGACCGTGACGGCGAACAGAGCCCCCAACGCCAAGGTCACAGCAAGGCATGCCATGCCGATCATGACGAGCGGCGAGGCGGCGTGAGCCGCCCTGCCGCGCCACAGACCGGAGAGAAGCACGAATCCGATCGACAACAGCGATGCCGGCAGCACCGATGATGCGGCGACCATGACCGGGCCTGCCGCACCGGATCCTGCATCGATCAGATGGAAGCCGAAAAGGAGAAGTCCGAGCCCGGCGACGGAACCCGCAAGGCAAGGCAGGTCGAGCCGCCCGGTCGGCAGGCCGAGACCGGTCATAACCGGCGTAAACTGCAGAAGCGCCCCGATCATGAGGAGGCCGAGCCAACCGATCGTGATGCAATGGACGATGATCAGCGCATGGGGTTCGGCAACATTCGCCGATGGCGTCCAGGCTCCGGCCGAAAGCAGGCCTTCCGCCAAGAGCAGGAAGAAAAGCGCCGCGCCGAAATATGACATCGTCCAACGCGACAGTGTCGCTCCCACCGGCATCATCGCGCTGCCCCGAACTCAATGGCTGCCGCAGCAGCAGTCGCAACCGGAATCCTGGCGGGTGATCTGTATGCGCCAGACGTCAGGCCCCTGTTCCAGATATTCCCAGAGGAATTTTCCCGGAAATGCGGTTTCGAGCTGGTAATGCAGGGGACGGGGCTCATGATCGCTGGTGATCAGCATGGCGTCGCCGGGGGTCAGTGCGCTGAGCGTGCCAAAAATCCGGGGATGCCGCTCGATAGGATGTATCGTCCTGACATCGATGTGGGGAGCTTCGGCGTGGATGGTTTGCGCATCGGTCATCTGGCTGTTTCCTTTTGCCGCGTCTTGCAGACTGGCGGGATCGCGGCTCGTCCCGCGCCAGAACGAGACGGTAAAGGGCTTTGCGGAAAGCCACTTTGATGGCGGACAAATATCCGGATGATTCCCGGCCGAGCGTCCTCATTGATCTGGGACAAGGAAGACCGCGCGGCCGGAGGTCATAAAGCATTCTGATTTTGACAGAGGATGCGACAATGTCCGACAGTTTGGTCGCCAAATATGGCGACGCGCGGCTCCCGCGTTACACGAGCTACCCGACGGCTCCGGCCTTTTCAGCCGCCGTGGGGCCGGATGAATATGTCAAGGGCCTCGCAAGTATCGGAAAGACCGGACCGGTTTCCGTCTATCTCCACGTGCCCTTCTGCCGTTCGATGTGCTGGTATTGCGGTTGCCACACGACCATCACCCGGCAGGACGCCCCCGTTGTCGAATATCTCGATGTGATGAGGGAAGAGATCGAGCTCGTTTCCTTTGCCGCCGGAAACGACGTGCCGGTCAGGAACGTTCATTTCGGCGGCGGCACGCCGACGATCATGAAACCACAGGAATTTACGGCACTGATGGCGAAGCTCAGGAGCGCCTTCGCTTTCGAGGCGGACGCAAGCGTCGCGGTCGAAATCGACCCGCGCACCTTGGCCGCCTCCATGATCGAGGCGCTCGGCGAAAACGGCGTCGATCGCGCAAGCCTCGGCGTCCAGAGCTTCGACCCGATCGTGCAAACCGCCATCAATCGGACGCAGTCCTTCGAGCAGACGGAGGCTGCGGTCGCCGGGCTGCGGTCTACCGGTGTCGCCAGCATCAATTTCGACCTGATATACGGCCTTCCCAAGCAGACCGTGCAATCCTGCGTCGAAACCGTCCGGCTCGCCGTGCAACTGCGTCCGGAACGTTTCGCCGTTTTCGGCTACGCCCACATACCTGCCTTCAAGAAGCATCAGCGCCTGATCGACGACGCATCGCTTCCGGATGCAAGGCAGCGCAACGAACAGGCGGAGGCCATCGCCCAAGAGCTTGAAAAAGCGGGATATGAGCGTATCGGGCTCGATCACTTCGCTCTGCCGGAGGATCAGTTGGCGGTCGCCGCGCGCCAGGGGACGATGAGGCGGAATTTCCAGGGCTACACCACCGACGATTGCGATAGCCTCATCGGCCTCGGCGCTTCGGCGATCGGGCGGTTGCCGACCGGCTATATGCAGAACCACGTGCCGCTAGGCCTCTATGCGGAGCGTGTCGCGTCCGGCGTGCTGCCGACGGCCAAGGGATATCTTCTGACCGAAGAGGACAAGCTTCGGGGCAGAATCATCGAGCGGCTGATGTGCGATTTCGAAGTCGATCTGGGAAGGCTGAGCAGGGAGTTGGGTTTCGACACCGGCTTCCTCGTCGAGCGTAACGAACGTCTCGGCGAACTCGTGGCCGATGGCGTCGTGACGATCCGCGACAACCGGATCGTCGTCTCCCAGCACGCACGCTTCATGGTCCGTGCCGTTGCGGCGGCATTCGACGCCTATTTCGGCTCGCTCGGACGCACGCACAGCAAGGCCGCCTGATCGGCAGAGCTGTGCGCGCTATCGCGCCATCTCTTTGATCGATCGCAAAGAGCCTGCCGGTCATACAGCCTAGGGTTCTGCCGAGAGGAGATCCTGATGACCGATGCGCAGATGGGGCTATCGATGGCCACTCCCGTAATCACGGTGTTCGCAATCGCCCTTTATCGCTTGGGCGTTCTGCAGCGAACGGGCGCCGTCGCCGCGGTTCTCGCGGCAATAGCGATCGCCGTCGGTCAATTCTTGCAAAAGGTAATATGATGAAAAACCCGATCCCGACCGATTTCGCAGAACTCGAAAGCTGCTACGGCGAGCTCATGGCATGGTGCGACGTGCTCCAGGCAATCGCCGACTTCCTGCCTTGCCATATCGACGAAGGCCTCTGCGGCCGTCTCTCAAGCGGACTGATCCCGCTCCTGCAGACGACGCATGAGCTCGAAGAGCGCCTTATTTCGTCGGGACTGGGCCTGATTATGGAAGCGGGCGACAAGGCCGATGCCGCTGAACGCCGGCGGGCAGGACGGATGTTTGATCGCGGTGCCGCAAAAGACGTCGTCGTTACGCTGGAAACTCTGGGCGAAGGGCGCTGCCGGCTCTCCTGGGAGGCCGTGGGATACCAGCTGCGTTCGTTTTTCTGCTCGATGCGCGGGCATATCAGATCGGAACGCGAGATCATGAGATTGATGCAGCGGGCGGTGGAGGCTGAACGGGCGGCGGCCCTAACGGATGCGATCAAGCAGACCGAAGCAGCCTGAACAAATGCCGTCGTCTGCAGGCTCTGGTCTCTGCCTGCCGCACATGAATGACCTCGCTGACAGCAAACAGACAGCTTCCGGCCTCTATCCAGTCGCTTGCCGCCTTATGGAAGGCACAAGCAAAGGATCGAACCATGAAGATGAAACTGACCGTCGCCCTCGTCATCCTGGCCGCAACTCCCGCCTTGGCACTCGCCAGCCCGAGCTGCACCAAGGAGCCGAAGTCCAAATGGATGCCCGAGAAAGCCATGAAGGAAAAGATCGATGCGCTGGGCTACAAGGTGAAAACCTTCGAGATCACCGGAAGCTGCTACGAAATCTACGGCAAGGACAAGGACGGCAATCGCGCCGAGGTCTATTTCAATCCGGTATCGGGCGAAATCGTCCAGAAAGGCGATTGATCATGACGCCCGTTCAGTTGCGGGAGCAGGAGGGCCTTCGGCCCTCCACGACCGGAAGCGACACCGTCAAGGTCTGGGACCCCATGGTCAGACTGTTTCACTGGACCGTCGTTACTGCCTGCATCCTCAACCTTTTTGTTTTGGATGAAGGAAAATATTGGCATCGTTTGACCGGATATGTCGTCGCTGCTGCCATCGCCATGCGGATCATCTGGGGCTTCGTCGGAACCAGACATGCGCGGTTCCGCGATTTCTTCCCAACACCTGGCAAAGTCAGGAAGCAGATCCTCGGCATGATCAACGGCAGGGAGCAGCGCTACATCGGCCATAATCCCCTGGCATCAATCATGATGCTGAGCCTCATGACGCTTCTTGCGATGACCGCGGCAACCGGCTGGATGACGACACTCGATGCCTTCTGGGGCGACAAGTGGCTTGAGGAGGTGCACGGTGCTCTCGCCAACAGCATCATGGTCCTGGCCTTCATCCATGCAGGGGCAGCATTGGTTGAAAGCTGGAGACATAGGGAGAATCTTGTCTGGTCGATGGTGACGGGTCGAAAGAGAGCATGAGGATACTTCTCATCGAAGACAGTGCCCGGCTTCGCGAACTTCTTTGCGAAGCCATCCGCGAGGCCGGTTGGCGCATCGACGCCTTTGCGACGGCGAATGAAGGCCGCCTTGCGCTTGAGGGTGCGGGCTATGATCTCCTTCTTCTCGATCTCGGCCTGCCCGACGAGGACGGTCTCTCCGTGCTGAAGTCCCTGCGTGCCGAAAAGCAGCAGATCCCGGTGCTTGTACTGACGGCGCGTGGAGCCGTCGACGAGCGCATCGCCGGGCTGGATGCCGGGGCGGACGACTATTTGATCAAACCCTTCAACAATGGCGAACTCATCGCGCGAATTCGCGCCCTGATGCGGCGCTCGCCGGTGACAATCATGCCGACATTGGAATTTGCTGACGTCAGGTTCGAAATGGCGTCCCGCCAGGTCACCTGCAACGGCACCGAGATGGCGCTCGCCCCCTCGGAAAAGTCGCTGCTCGAACTGCTGATGCGCAATGGCGGGAAGGTGGTTTCCAAGCGAAAGATGGAACACGCTTTCTCCGAGTTCGGCGATGAGCGCAGCAGCAATGCCGTCGAGCTGGCGGTCTCGCGGCTTCGCCGGAAACTGGAGGGACATCCCGCCGATGCCGTCATCGAAACCGTGAGAGGTGTCGGTTACCTGCTGCGCGAGGAACGTGATTGATTCGGTCGAATCCCACGCTGACGGCCGTTCTGACGCGAAGGATCGCATTTTTCGCCACGGTGGCGATGCTGGTCCAACTGGGCGTCATCTTCTCTGACTACTATTGGAATGTAGGCGAGCTTTCCCGCCTATATGTCGAGCAGGAGACCGAGCGGCTTGCCTCGGGCGTGGGAGATAGAGACGGCGCGGTTACCTACCAACTGCCCGAAACCGTCAGCCGGCGTTACGGACATTCGCAAACAGGTTATGTCGCCCGCATTCGGAACGATCGGGGCGATCTGATTTTCGAGTCCTGTGACGATGCCTGCGAAAGCCGATTTTTGCCCGCGGAGGTCAACCCGCCGGATTTCTGGCTTCGGACCATCAAGCCTGGAAAACCTCTCACGCTGGTCGGAGGGCGAGCTTTCAAGATCGGCGAGCACCGGATTCTCGTCGATGTCGCCACCGTGGGCGATCCGGAGAATCTCGCCTACGGCGTCTTCTGGAACGAGATCCTCGAGCATATGATCGTGCCGATGAGCATCCTGCTCGGACTTGTTCTCGGGGCGACGTTGTGGTCGGTGCACCGCGCTCTGAAGCCCGTGAAGGCCGCGGCCGATGCTGCCGAACTCATTGATCCGATGGATTCCAGATCTCATCTGCCGTTCGAGGGAATGCCGCGAGAAATCGCTCACCTCGCTGTGGCCGTAAACCGGGCATTTCAGCGTGTCGGTGACCTCATGAACTCACAGAGGATATTGACATCCGGCATTGCACATGAGGTCCGTACACCGCTTGCGGCCATCAAACTCGAACTCGGTCGTATCGACCATCCGAGGGCGCGGAGAGCCGAAGGAGATCTCGACGACCTCATGCATTTCGTCGGCCAGCTGACTGCGCTGGCGCGGCTGGACACGTTCGATCACAGCGCGTTCGAAGAGGTCGATCTCGTCGCCCTCACGACAGATGTTGCAGAGCAGCTTGCGCCTTGGGTTTACGAAAACAAACATTCGCTCGAGGTGTTCGCCGATGCCGAGGCGGCAATTGTCAGCGCCGCGCCGGCCCTCCTCAAAGATGCCCTTCGCAACCTGATCGAGAACGCGGTTCGCCATACGCCGGATTCGACGCAGATCGTCGTCAGGGTGGGAGAATACGGTATTCACGTCGAGGATAAGCGGGACGTTCGAGGAGATGATCCTCCTCGCCAAACCCGGAATAAGGACAGCCTCGGAATAGGGCTGAAAATCGTGGAGCGTATCGCGGAACTACACAATGGATCGTTGCGGCGTTCCATTTCGCCTTATGGTCACGTCTTCGACCTCCTGCTACCGGGCGGGCAAACCAAGACAGGACTATGAATAGGTCGGCCGTCAGTCCGACAGTCCACCTTCGAGATGCACTGCATGGAAATCATCCACGAGCACTTCGAGATCGGCGAGCCAGCCCTTCGAATCCCGCACCGCGATACCCTCCGCCTCCCACCCGCCTTCCGGAGCTTCGGTGAGTTCGAACTTGATAGGCTCGATCGCCGATCCCGGGTTTCTCAGCCGAAGAACGACCTGCTTCGGGTCGAGGGCATCGAAATCCGGACCCATGATTGCGACGTGAACCTTCCTCGTTCCATGCGCCTCGGCGCCGAGTTCCAGCTGAGCCATCGCCTTTTCGGAATGCAGATGGATCGATAGAGCCGGCGAAACCTCGGCGGCCTCCGCCTGTACCGGACCGGCAAAGCGCCAGAGGCCCGCCGTGCCGATGATCGCGACGGCAAGGATGATTTCGAAGAGGATGCTTCGGCGCAACCTTTCCCTCGCAACCGGATCTCCGGCCAATGTCGGCCCTGTGAGCCAGAAGCGATTATAGACGGCCACCATGCAAAGACAGGCCACGAGCACGACCTTGACCGCAAGGATGCGGCCGTAGAGCGACGACAGGATCTGGATGAGCGCCGGCAGCTCGACGATCGCAAGCACGATCCCGGCAAGGATCATGACGAAGAACGGGATCGGGATCATCCGCGAGAAGCTGCTCAGCGGGCGCAGGTTCGGCGATGTCCGGCCGAGCTGCCAGAGCGGCAGGAGGCTTCCTGCCCAGAACAGCAGCGTCGCACTGTGAAGAAATATGGCGGTTCTCGCCAGCCAGCGGGGATCCGCCGCGCTGCAGTGCCCACTGAAAGTAAAGGCGCTCGCCGCCAGTATCAGGGCGACGACGGCAAGAACGCGCCCGGTGGTTTGGCAGCGGGTGAGGGGCAGCGCAATCGTGAGCAGCGACAGGACGAACAGGCTTGCGCAAATTGCGGCATTGCCCTTTACGGCGATCTCGAGCGGTGCCGCACCGGCAAAGACCAGACCGCTTCCCGCTTCGTCCAGCCCCTGCAGGTAAAGTCCCGCCGCCAGCAGCGCGGTTCCGGGCAGCATGACGGTCGCGGCACTCGCTGTTGGGCTGTTATGGACGCCCAGCCACCGATCGAACAGCGCGCCGCCAACCACGAAGGCCAGGAACAGGACCGTGGCGGCATGTACGAGCCAGATGGCGATCGGCAAAGAGCGACCGGAGCCCTCGCCAACCGCAACCGGCGGCTTTGCAGAAGGCGTGCCGACGTTGAATACCAGCGTGCCGCCGACGGGGTGGCCGTCTTCGGATTCGACGCGGTAGCTCACCATCACCGTGCCGCGCATGTTGGGATCGGAGAAGCGCAATCGGACATCCGCACCCGATGTGTCGGCGTCCAAGGCCTGGTTCGTGCCGTTGCCGTCGGTTGCCGTCGCCCGGATGAGCCTGACCGGTTCGTTGAAATGCAGTCCGATTTCGTCCGGCAAGCGGTCAAGCGTCTCGCTGGCCGCCGGAGTCGAGCTTTTCAAAGCGGCGTGGGCAAGCGCGCCTGTCGGCACCAGCATGCCCATGGCGATGATGGCTGCCGCAAGAGCCGCCTGAAGACGACGCGTCACCCGCTTTCCTGTTTTCGAGGGCCACATGGTCGACGGCTCCCGCCGTTCACGCACGCGGTTGTTCGACCACGTCGAAGTAGGGAGCGGGGGTTTCGTAATCGTCGGGCGATCTGCCCGCAGCCGGAATTTCGATCCAGCGTTCGACGGCGCCTTCGGTGCATTCCTGCACGACAGGAACGAAAATGCGGGTGCCGGGCGAAATCTCCTTCGCGACCGTCGCGCGGAAAACGAATTCGTCATATTCGTCGTCGGCGAGGGTACCGCCGGACCATATGATTTCGCTGACGCCTTCCTTCACGGGCTTGCCGTAGAGATCGTAGCTTTTCTCATAGGCGGCGTTGATCTTCTCGACCGACCAGCCCGATTTCGGCATCGGCTTCGCCGACAGCAAGCCCTCGGGGATCTTCACGCGGATTTTGATCGTCGCCTTGCCTTCGCAGCCATGCCCGACGCGAAGAACCGCCTTGTACGCCTTGCCTGACGGCGCCTGGCTCTGCTCGAGGGTGATGTGGGCACTGGCCGCGCCTGCGGCGCAAACCGCTGCGGCGAAAGCAATTGCCATGGGCTTGAACATGATCGCTCTCCACCGTGCGGGATGGCGCGCAAGCGCGGCCATCCGCACCGGTCGGTTGACTACGGGGTGATCTGGGCGAGGTCGGCATCCAGCCGCTTGCGCACCATATTCGGCACCTTGGCGGTCTTGATGGCCTCGAGATTGGCCGGGCTGTCGCCGACCTCGATCAGCGTAACCATGCCCATGCCGACATGCGGCGTGCACTTCAGGACATAGGCGCCCGGAACATCGAACTTTGCCTGATACTGTTCGCTCGGCTTGGATTTGAACTCGGGAGCGCCGTCAGGAATGAGCCCCTTGAAGGTCTCGACATTGTGGCTCTTGTCGGTGGGAATGAAGGTTACGGTGTCGCCGGGAGCAATCTTCAGAAAGCTGGGCTCGAACACCATCGCGCCGTCCGTACCCTTGTTGAGCATCTGAACCTGATGATCGGCAGCCATCGACGGCATGGCAGAAGCGATCAGGGCTGCCGTTGCAGCGATCAGAGCGAATTTCAAACGCATGTGCATATCTCCTGTTTTCGAGGCGATTTGACCTCGTGAACATGCTTTAAGATATGCGGAGCGGGGCTTCTTTGACGCTCGTCAAATACAGGAAAAAGCTTGCGATTGGGCCTGAAATCTCGCGTTTCGAGGAGCGTCGACATCAGGCAATGATCGTCAATTTACAACGAAACAACCGGCCTCTCGCCGGAGCATTATCGGCTCGGCGAAGGTCGGTTCCATACGATAAGCCAGGTGGCGGCGGCCGATGTCACTGCGCGTCGAGAAGCTCGCGGATCTTCAGCGCAAGGTCCTTTGCGGTGTATGGTTTGCGCAGCCATCGCGCGCCGGGAACAATGCCTTTGGCTGCGAGGCCCGGCTCGGAATATCCCGATGTGAAGAGCACGGCGATGTCGGGCCGCAAGAGGCGCACTTCCCGCGCCAGTTCATCGCCCGTCATCCCACCCGGCATCACGATGTCGGTAAAGAGGAGCGCGGTCTCGCTATTGTCCCGCAGCAGATCGAGGGCACGGTGGCCGCTTTCGGCTTCGAGCACCGTATAGCCCATCGAAGCGAGCCTGGCGACGGCAACGCGGCGGACGCGGGCGTCATCTTCGACGACCAGCACCGTTTCGTCCCCGCCCGGCAACCGGTTTTCGCCGGAGCCTTGGTCCGACACCGGTTGCTGAGGTTTCGCGCCTTTGATGGCGGGCAGGTATATGCGGACCGTCGTGCCGCGTTCGACCTCACTGTAAAGCTGGAGATGCCCGCCCGATTGCTTCACGAAACCATAAACCATGCTGAGCCCGAGACCCGTGCCCGAGCCCACTTCCTTCGTCGTGAAAAATGGTTCTATTGCGCGCTTCCTGACCTCCTCGCTCATGCCGGAACCGGTATCCGTCATGGCGATGAGCACGAAGTTGCCGCTGCGTACCTCCGGGTACATCTTCGCATAATCGGCATCGAGATGGACGCGCGAGATCGTCGTCGTGAGACTGCCGCCTTTCGGCATGGCGTCCCTTGCGTTCAAGGCGATGTTCAGGATGGCGTTCTGAAGCTGGGAACTGTCGACAAGCACGTCCAGGCCGGCCCCTTCGATAACGGTCGACAGCTTGATATCCTCGCTGAGCGTTCGCCGGAGCAGGTCGGAGAAGCCGCTGACGAGCTGGCCGAGGTCCGCATGCTTCGGATTCAATGGTTGCCGCCGGCCGAAGGCGAGCAGCTGGCCCGTGAGGATCGCTCCGTCCTGCGCGGCCGACTGGGCCTCGTTGAGGATTTCGCGGAGAGTGCCGGGCGGCAGCTTGTCCTCGATCATTTCGAGATTACCGCTGATGACGGTGAGGAGGTTGTTGAAGTCGTGGGCGATGCCTCCCGTCAATTGCCCGATCGCTTCCATCTTCTGGGCCTGACGAAGGTCTTCCTCGATCTTGAACCGGCTGGTGAGATCGCGGACGAAACCCGTGAAGATCTGCTCACCGTTCACTGTCGTCTCGCCGACATGGAGCTCCATGGGAAATTGCGACCCGTCGGCCCGCTGCCCGGTGACGACACGGCCGTAGCCGATGATGCGTTTCTCGCCGGTTTCGATATAATGATCGATATAGCCGTCGTGAGCGTCGCGGTAGGGGTTCGGCATCAGGTTGCTGACGTTGCGGCCGCAAATCTGATCGGAGGACAGCCCAAACAGCTTTTCGGCGGCCTTGCTGAACGACAGCACTATTCCCTTGCGATCGATCACCACCATAGCGTCGGGCACGGTGTCCAGGATCGAACTCAGATGCGCTTCGCGGGATTTAACCGCGTCCTGGGCGCGTCTCAATGCGCTGACGTCGCTGTTCGTTTGAATGACGGCATGGTCCCCGTCCGGCAGATTGACCAGCACGCAGCGGGATGCGACGTGAATGTCGTGCCCGCTCTTGTGGCGATGAACGATCTCGCCTTGCCAGAAACCGCGCGACTTCAGCTGGTCGCGGATGTTGTCGGCCGGTTCGGGAAAGGTCGTCGCCAACAGGTCGTGAACTTTCTCGCCGACGGCTTCCTCTCTCGCCCAGCCATACATGTTCTCGCAGCCGATGGACCAGTGTGTGACGGTTCCGTCGAAACGATGGATCAGAATGTCCGCTCCGTCGAGCACGTGCACCATTGCATCCAGTTCCTGGTACGATGCAGTTCTCGGGGAGACGAGGCGATGGGGCATGAACGTCGATCCTGCGGTTCGTTGCATCAGTGCAACTTGACCCTATGACAGGAATTCTCCGAAAAATCATCCGCATCACCGGACAACTGTGCCAGGCGGGCGAGATTGACGATCCTGAGGTCGTGCCTACCTTCGGGCACAACGATGTTTCGCGACGCAAGTTTTGTAATCGTGCGGGACACGGTTTCGATGGTCAGACCGAGATGGTCCGCAATATCCTGCCGGTTCATCGGAACACGCACCAGGCCCTGGCGCGGCTGAGGACTGCGGCGGGAGGCGAGCTTGACGATGAAGCTGCATAGCCGCTCCTCGGCGTTCTTCTTCGACAGGAGAACCATCTGTTCGTGCGCCGCCGCCGCCTCCTGACAAAGCAGGGAGATGTATGCAGGGCCGAGTGCGTTCGATCGGGCGACTTCCTCATGGAAGCTCTTCCGGGCTATGCGGCGGATCCTGCATTCGGTAACAGCCTCCGCCGTGAACAGGAAATCGTTTTGCAGCGACGCGCCGATCAGATCGCCGGCAAAGTGAAACCCGGTAATCACTCGGCGGCCTTCGCCGATAATGCGATGGAGGCGTACGACCCCTTCTTCCACCTGGAAGAGATGGGTCGCTTCGTCGCCCTCCCAGCAGATAGCCTTCCCGGCGGGAACGATCTCGGCCGCCGATGTCAGAAAAAGCGATGAAAGAGATTGGCCGGCATGGATCGCATCACCCGTCATCTTCGCATTTTCGAACGCCTGGTTGTTCTGCATCAGCATCGTCTTGTCCCTCGTGATCGATAGGCTGACTAGAACTCCGCTGCGTCACACAGGAATGAGCGGACGGTGCCAAAGGGTGAAAGAGTGTAACAGTGTGTAACGGCTGCGGCCCGATCCCGCCTTACCATTTTCTGGTTGATGTAGATCAAGGAGCAATTGCCGGCTTCGTGACAGTCCTGCCTCCAACGACGAGAAAGCCGGCCGCGAGGCGGTCGTCTTTGCACTGGGGACGACATCATGAATTACACGACGGAAACGATGGTGGTTGCTGTCGCGGCGTTTCTAGCGCTGCTGGGAGCCGCATTTGCGCACGATCATCTCTTTGCGGTCCACATGGGCATACTCTGCTTCTGCCTCGTGGTGGGAACGGTGCTGCTGGTCAGGAACGTCGATTTCGCACCGGCGGACCAGCGGCGGAAGGTCGACGTGTCGGGCTATTTCGACGAGGTGATCCGCTACGGCCTGATCGCCACGGTGTTCTGGGGCGTGGTCGGTTTCCTCGTCGGGGTGGTCATCGCGCTGCAGTTGGCCTTTCCTGACCTCAACATCGCGCCCTATCTGAATTTCGGAAGGCTGCGGCCCGTTCACACCTCGGCGGTCATTTTCGCCTTCGGTGGCAACGCTCTGATCATGACGTCGTTCTATGTGGTGCAGCGCACCTGTCGAGCCCGTCTCTTCGGCGGCAGCCTCGCCTGGTTCGTGTTCTGGGGCTATCAGCTCTTCATCGTGATGGCTGCGACCGGATATGTTCTCGGCATCACCCAGGCCCGCGAATATGCCGAACCCGAATGGTATGTCGACCTCTGGCTGACCGTCGTCTGGGTCGCCTATCTCGCCGTCTACCTCGGCACGATCCTGAAGCGCAAAGAGCCGCATATCTATGTGGCGAACTGGTTCTACCTCGGCTTCATCGTCACCATCGCGCTGCTGCACGTGGTCAACAATCTGGCGGTTCCGGCCTCGTTCCTCGGCTCCAAGAGCTATTCGCTCTTCTCGGGCGTCCAGGACGCGCTGACCCAGTGGTGGTACGGCCACAACGCCGTCGGCTTCTTCCTCACCGCCGGCTTCCTCGGCATGATGTATTACTTCGTGCCGAAACAGGCCAATCGGCCCGTCTATTCATACCGGCTGTCGATCATCCACTTCTGGGCACTGATCTTCATGTATATCTGGGCCGGCCCGCATCACCTGCACTATACCGCACTGCCCGACTGGGCCCAGACGCTCGGCATGGTCTTCTCGGTGATGCTGTGGATGCCCTCCTGGGGCGGCATGATCAACGGTCTCATGACCCTTTCGGGCGCGTGGGACAAGATCCGCACCGATCCGATCATCCGCATGATGATCGTCGCCATCGCCTTCTATGGAATGTCGACCTTCGAAGGCCCGATGATGTCGGTGAAGACGGTCAATTCGCTCAGCCACTATACCGAGTGGACGATCGGTCACGTGCATTCCGGCGCTCTCGGCTGGGTGGGCATGATCACCTTCGGGGCGATCTACTACCTGACGCCGAAACTATGGGGGCGCGAACGCCTCTACAGCCTGCGGATGGTCAACTGGCATTTCTGGCTCGCAACGCTCGGCATCGTGATCTACGCCGCCGTGCTTTGGGTCGCCGGCATCCAGCAGGGGCTGATGTGGCGCGAGTACAACGCCCAGGGCTTCCTCGTCTACTCCTTCGCGGAAACGGTCTCGGCGATGATCCCTTACTACGTGCTGCGCGCAGTCGGCGGAGCGCTCTACCTGGCGGGCGGTCTCGTCATGGCCTGGAACGTGTTCATGACCATCCGCGGCCACCTGCGCGACGAAGCTCAGATCCCGACCACTTTCGTGCCCCAAGCACAGCCTGCCGAATGAGGTGAGACATGGCATCGATACTTGATAAACACCAGATCCTCGAGAAGAACGCGACGCTTCTCCTCGTCGGCTCATTGCTGGTCGTGAGCATCGGCGGCATCGTCGAGATCGCCCCGCTGTTCTACCTGCAGAACACGATCGAGAAGGTGGAAGGCATGCGGCCCTATACGCCGCTCGAGCTGGCGGGACGGAACATCTACATCCGCGAAGGCTGCTATCTCTGCCACAGCCAGATGATCAGACCGTTCCGCGACGAGGTGGAGCGTTACGGCCATTATTCGCTCGCAGCCGAGTCCATGTACGACCACCCCTTCCAGTGGGGGTCCAAGCGGACCGGGCCGGATCTCGCCCGCGTCGGCGGACGCTATTCGAACGAATGGCATGTCCAGCATCTCGCAAACCCGCGGGCGGTCGTGCCGGAATCGATCATGCCGAGCTACGCCTTCCTCAAGGAGCAGGAGGTGACGGTCAAGGATATCGGCATGGACCTCAAGGCCAACGAGGATGTGGGCGTGCCCTATAACGACGACATGCTGGCGAATGCGGAAGCCGACATGAAAGCCCAGGCCGATCCGAATGCGGATACGACGGCGCTGCTTGCGCGCTATCCGAAGGCGAAGGTCGGCGACTTCGACGGCGATCCGGCCAAACTGACCGAGATGGACGCCCTGGTGTCCTATCTGCAGATGCTCGGCACGCTGGTCGATTTCTCGACCTATGACGACGCGACCGGCTACCGCTGAGGTGATCCATGGAAACCTACACTGCAATGAGACACTTCGCCGACAGCTGGGGCCTTCTGGCAATGACGGCATTCTTCGTCGGCGCGGTCGTGTTCACGCTTCGCCCGGGCAGCAAGCAGACCGCGAAAGAGGCTGCCGATATTCCTTTGAAGGACGATTGAGATGTCGGAAAAACATATTGATGAATTGAGCGGCGTCGAAACGACCGGACATGAATGGGACGGCATCCGCGAACTCAACAACCCCATGCCGCGTTGGTGGGTCTGGACATTCTACGTAACGATCCTTTGGGCGATCGGCTATGCCATCGCCTATCCGGCCATTCCGATGATCACGTCCGCCACAAAAGGCTATTTCGGCTACTCGACGCGCGCCGAACTGCAGCAGGACCTCGATCTCGCCAAGGCATCCCAGACGAAGTTCCATGACCTGATCGCCGCCAAGACGGTTGAGGAGATCGACACCGATCCTGTTCTTCGGGAATTCGCGATTGCCGGCGGTGCATCCGCTTTCAAGGTGAACTGCGCGCAGTGCCATGGCTCGGGCGCCAGCGGCGGCCCGGGATTTCCGAACCTCAACGACGACGACTGGCTATGGGGCGGGGATCTCGACGCCATCCAAACGACGATCGCACACGGGATACGCTTCGATTCGGACGCCGAAACGCATGCTTCCGAGATGCCGGCCTTTACCGACGTCATTGAGCCGATCCAGATGAAGCAGGTCGCCGCCTATGTTTGGGGGCTGACCAACACGCCCTCTGATCCTGCTCTCGCGGCTGCGGGAAAACAGGTTTTCCTCGACAACTGCGCCGCATGCCACGGCGAGGACGCCAAGGGGAAGGTGGAAATGGGCGCGCCGGATCTCGCCGATGCGATCTGGCTGAAGGCGCGCGGCGAGGACGCCATCGCTCGCCAGGTGGCCTCTCCCAAGCATGGCGTCATGCCGGCCTGGGCAGGGCGCCTCGGCGATACGACGGTCAAGGAACTGACCGTCTTCGTCCATTCGCTCGGCGGCGGAACGTGAGGGAAAAGTCATGACAGCTCATGACCACAATCCGATCCTCGGCCTTTACGGCACGCCGCGCGCCGTCATCCGGTCACGCGTGTCGGCGCGCGCCAAGGTGATACCTTCATCTTCCGAGCAGGATGATCCGGCAAAGATCGGCAATTCGATCGTCAGTTTGACCTGCCTCAAAGATCACGACAGGACGAGCCGCTAGTTCTGGATTTGTCGAGGACGTCCCAGCGGTGCTCTCCTCCGCAGTTCCTCCAGGCCACGCCCTTACCCCGGGGCGTGGCCTTTTTCCTTTTCCGGAGAGGTCTCTCTCGGGAAGGCGTCCTTTCTTGATCTGCATCAAGGAAGGAATGCGCCGCAGGTGGGAGAAGAACAGGCGAAACCGGATAGGTCCCATGAATCTCTACACTGCACCAGATCCCAATGACATCGAGCGGGTCAGCGTCGAGCCGGTCAATGCGCGCCGCAACCGGCAGCCTCTCTATGCGCCTCGGAAGAAGATTTTTCCCAAGCGCGCCGAGGGACGATTCCGCCGGTTCAAGTGGATCGTGATGCTGATCACGCTCGGCATCTATTACCTTGCGCCGTGGATTCGCTGGGATCGCGGTCCCTACGCGCCCGACCAGGCGATCCTCATCGATCTCTCGTCGCGGCGCTTCTTCTTTTTCTTCATCGAAATCTGGCCCCAGGAGTTCTATTACGTCGCGGGCCTCCTTGTGATGGCAGGTTTCGGCCTGTTTCTCGTCACCTCGGCGGTCGGCCGCGCATGGTGCGGTTACGCCTGTCCGCAGACCGTCTGGGTCGATCTCTTCCTTGTCGTCGAACGCGCGATCGAAGGCGACCGGAACGCACGAATGAAACTCGATGCCGCTCCCTTCAGCTTCGACAAGTTGAGGAAACGCGTCATCAAACATTCGATCTGGCTCCTGATCGGCGTCGCCACCGGCGGCGCGTGGATCTTCTATTTTGCCGATGCGCCGAGCCTGGCTGTTTCGCTGTTCACCGGCGCGGCTCCCGCAGTCGCCTATGCTACGGTCGCCACCTTGACCGGGACCACCTATGTGCTCGGCGGCCTCATGCGCGAGCAGGTGTGCACCTATATGTGCCCTTGGCCACGTATCCAGGGTGCGATGCTCGACGAGAATTCCCTCGTCGTCACCTACAACGACTGGCGGGGCGAACAGCGGTCGCGCCATGCCAAGAAGGCCCAGGCACAGGGCCTGCCGGTCGGGGATTGCGTTGATTGCAATGCCTGCGTGGCTGTCTGTCCGATGGGAATCGATATTCGCGACGGACAGCAGATGGAGTGCATCACATGCGCTCTCTGCATCGACGCCTGCGACGGCGTGATGGACAAACTCGGCAAGCCCCGTGGCCTGATCGCCTACGCGACGCTCAGCGAATATTCGAGCAATATGTCGCTTGCGACAGGGGGAGGAACAACGCCAATCCAACCGTCCAGGGTCAGAAACGAGGATGGAAGTTTCGTTTCCGCGGTCCGGCACTTCGACTGGCGCATCATCTTCCGTCCGAGAATCGTCTTTTACGCCGTTGTCTGGGCATCGATCGGCATTGCCATGGTCGTGCATCTCGCCTTCCGGGAGCGTCTCGAACTCAATGTCGTCCATGACCGGAACCCGCAATATGTCCTGGAAAGCGACGGCTCGATCCGCAACGGCTACACGCTGCGCGTCCTGAACATGGTGCCGAAGCCGAGAGATGTGAGCATTACCCTGGTCGGGTTGGAGGGAGCGACGATGCGCATTTCCGAACTCGGCAAGGAAGACGGCCGCAGTTTTACCGTCCATGCCGAACCCGACGCGGCCACGACGCTCAAGGTCTTCGTGACGCGAAAGCCTGACGGAGCCGAAATCAACGAATTCCTCTTCGTCATCGAAGATGCGGACCGTGCCGACCGGGCGACCTATCGGGCGGCGTTCAATGCACCGGGAGACGTCAAATGAAGGCTTCTGCTCAAAGTTTCACAGGCCTGCACATGTTGCTCGCGACCTCGGCATTCTTCGCCGTGGGGATTGCCGTAAACATCACCATGGCCGTCTACGCCTCCTCCAGCTGGAGCGGCCTCGTCGTGGAAAACACCTATGTCGCCAGCCAGGAATTCAACCGCAACGCGGCAGCGATGAAGGCGATGAGCGCCTCCGGCATTGAGGGCGATCTTTCCATCAACGGGCGCGAGATCCGCTACGACATCCACGACAAGGGCGGCTCGCCCGCGATCGTCGATGATGTCGTGCTGAATTTCAAACGGCCGGTCGGAGACCACGAGGACTTCCACCTGACGCTCGGGAAGACAGGCGACGGGCGTTTCGAAGCCGAGCATACGGTCGCCAGGGGCGACTGGATCGTCGAGATCATCTCGCGAAAAGACGGCGTCGTTGTCATGCACGAAGCCAAACGCTTCGATACCGCGGAGTTCGGCCAATGAGTTGCTGCTCCATGGACCCCGAAAGCGTGCTTGCCCTCAGCGCGACATCATCCAGCGCCGAGGAAACCCGCCTTGCCAGCCATCCGCTCGGCACGGGGTTGCGCCAGCTTGATCTCAGCGTTCCCGACGTCCACTGCGGCGCCTGCATCTCGACTATCGAAAGAGCGCTGTCGGCGCTTGCCTTCGTCCGGAAAGCGCGGGTCAATCTGACCGCGCGAAGGGTAAGCTGCGTCTATCAGGAAGAGATCGACGAGCGCGCGACCGATCCGTCCGAAATCCTCGCGGCGATCAACGCCGTGGGATATCGCGCGCACCTGTTCACGCCCTCGGCCCCCGAAAGCGACAGGACCAGAAACCAGCATCTCCTGGCGGTCGGCGTTTCCGGTTTTGCAGCCGCCAACATCATGCTGCTTTCGGTATCGGTCTGGTCGGGTGCGGATGCTGCGACGCGCGACATGTTTCACTGGATCTCGGCGATGATCGCGGCGCCAGCGCTGGTCTATGCGGGGCGTTTCTTCTTCAAGTCGGCTTGGAACGTGCTGAAGCGCGGGCGCACCAACATGGACGTTCCGATCTCGCTCGCTGTAACTCTCTCTTATGCCGTTTCCTTATGGGAGACGGCTCACCACGGCGAACATGCGTGGTTCGACGCTTCGGTTTCCCTGCTGTTCTTTCTGTTGATCGGCCGGACTCTCGATCACGTCATGCGCGAAAAGGCCCGCGCGGCGATCAATGGGCTGGCGAGGCTCGCCCCGCGCGGAGCGCTGCTGATGATGCCGGACGGATCGCGGCGCTACATCGCGGTGGAGGAGATCGCGGTGGGCGACGAGATTTCGATCGCCGCGGGTGAACGCGTTCCCGTCGACGGCGTCGTCGTCAGCGGAGAAAGCGATGTGGACCTCTCCATCGTCACAGGCGAGAGCAGCCCGGTCGCGGTCGCTGCCGGCAGCGAGGTAAACTCCGGTGCGATGAACCTGACCGGCTCGCTGGTCTTCAAGGCGACGAGGATTGCCAGGAACTCGCTTCTCTCGGAGATCATCGGCCTGATGGAAGCCGCCGAAGGCGGAAGGGCGCGCTATCGCCGGATCGCCGATCGCGCGGCAGCACTCTATTCCCCGGCCGTACATCTGTTGGCGCTCATTTCTTTCCTTGCCTGGGGCCTCCTCGGCGGAGACTGGAAACATGCAATGCTGGTTGCAGTCGCGGTCCTGATCATCACCTGCCCATGCGCCCTGGGCCTTGCCGTGCCCGTGGTTCAGGTCGTTGCTGCGGGCGAGCTTTTCCGCAAGGGCATCATGGTCAAGGACGGTTCGGCGCTGGAACGGCTGGCTGAGGCGGATACAGTCGCCTTCGATAAGACCGGCACCCTGACGATGGGCATGCCGCGCCTCGTCAGGGTCGAGACGATCGAAGAGGGGAGTACCGCCATCGCCGGCGGTCTGGCCGCGCATTCGCGCCATCCGCTTTCCCAAGCGCTGGTGCGGGTCGCCGAACTCGCCCATCTCCCGTCCTTCGACGACGTCACAGAAATTCCAGGCGGCGGGCTGGAGGCTGGAAATGGAAGGGATGTCTATCGACTGGGCAATGCGATGTTTGCCCGCGGAAACGGTTTCATGTCCCGTAGCGTGGACAGTCCGTTTTCGGAAGTGGTCCTGTCGAAAAACGGGGTCGTTCTTGCCCGCTTCTTCTTCGACGACACGCTCCGCCCGGGTGCTGCCGGGACGATCGCCCAGCTCCATGCGGCCGGCCTTGAAACGCTGATGGTATCAGGCGACAGGCAGACCATCACCGACAGTACCGCGCTGGCTCTCGGCATCGACAGGGCCTTGGGCGCCCTGACGCCGAAGCAGAAGGTCGAGGAATGCCAGAGATTGAGCAATCAGGGCCATCGCGTGCTCATGGTCGGCGATGGCATCAATGATGCTCCCGCGCTTGCCGCCGCGCATGTCTCGATGGCACCCGCCACGGCGTCCGATATCGGCCGGCAGGCTGCCGACCTCGTCTTCTTCAACGACCGCCTCGACGCCGTTCCCGAAGCGATCGCCGTCGCGCGGCGGTCGGCCAGCCTCATCCGGCAGAACTTCGCGCTGGCGATCGGCTACAACGTGCTGGCGGTCCCCATCGCGATCGCCGGGCTGGCGACACCGCTCATCGCGGCGGTGGCCATGTCGACATCTTCGATCATCGTCGTGACGAATGCGCTGCGCCTCAATGCTTTCGCCAAACGTCCCGGCATCCGCACCGCGGAGCGGGCCGGCGGGCAAGCGGAGGTGAAAACCGCATGAACATGCTGATCTATCTCATACCGATCGCACTTCTGATGGGCGGCATGGGGCTCCTGGCTTTCCTCTGGTCGCTGAAGAGCGGCCAGTACGACGATCTTCAGGGAGCCGCGTGGCGCATTCTCCTCGAAGACGAAGCCGACCGGAAGAAACCTTGATGACACACAGGCCCGAGACGAAAGGAAGATCGATGCCTGCGAAAAATTCGGCACTTTTGCAGTCTGACCTGTTCGACGGCTTGGACCAGGCGATCGTGCAGCAACTCGCCGCCACGGCCGAGCTTCGCACCTTCGCTCCCGACGAGCGGATCGTCGCCGAAGGCCAGGAGGCGTCATTCGTCTATTGTGTCATCGGCGGGTTCGTGCGGCTTTCCAAATCGGAATCCGCCGGGCGCGAGGCGGATATCTACGTATGCGAACCGGGAGACACCTTCGGCGAATATCTTCTCTCGGGGGGCGGCTCTTATGCCTACAGCGCGTGGTCTGCCGATGGGGCCGAGGTCGCCTTGTTCGACCTTGCGGACTTGCGGGCACTCGCCGAACGGCACCCCGTCATGCATCGTAACGTCATGCGCATCATGGCCCGATATCTGCTCGGCGCAATGGATTGCATTGCGGGAGACCGGCTGCACACAGCCGCGCAACGCGTTGCGAATTACCTCATGAGCCGATGCCCGGCGTCCGCCTCGCAGGTTACTTTCCGCCTTCCCTATCGGAAGAGGATTCTGGCCGGCAAACTGGGACTTGCCCCCGAGGCCCTTTCGCGAGCCTTTGCCGCGCTCGTCCCCGCAGGGGTCGAAATCAGGGGCAAGGTCGTTCTCGTCGACAGCGTCGATCAGCTTCGCAAGGCATGCTGACCTTCCCATGACAGACACAGGAAATCCGAAATGACGCGCAAGCAGAAGCGGCTGGCGGTGATAGCAGGCGGCATGGGCTTCATCGCCGCCGCCGTGCTGCTGGTCATGTTCGCTTTCAGCCAGTCGGTCGCCTATTTCTACATGCCGGCCGATCTGGCGAAGACGCCGGTGGCGCCGGAAACCCGCATCCGGCTCGGCGGCCTGGTCGGCGAGGGCAGCGTCGTGCGCGGCGCCGGCTCGACGGTGGAATTTGCCGTCACCGACGGCAGCGCCAATGCCGTGAAGGTTCAATATACCGGCATTCTTCCGGATCTCTTCCGCGAAGGCCAGGGCGTCGTCACCGAGGGCATGTTTACATCAGGCACGAATGTCTTCGTTGCCGATACCGTGCTTGCCAAGCATGATGAGACCTATATGCCGAAAGATGTGGCCGACCGGCTGAAGCAGCAGGGGCTGTGGAACGAGGCTCAAGGGGAGGGGCAGTGAGCCCAAGCGACGCAATGAGCGATGCCATCCAATCGTGGACCGGATGTGATGGCTGGCGATCAGGACGTTTGACGAAGATCAAAGCGGTGCAGCCGGTCGGCCTTTAGCATATTCCCCACAATAACCGCGATCAGTGAGGCAGCGACCATGCAGGCAAGGGATATAATGACCACGAAGGTGGTTTCGGTCAGCCCGGCGGTCAGCGTGCGCCATGCGGTTGCGATGATGCTGCAGAACCACGTCAGCGGTCTTCCGGTCGTCGACGATCAGGGACGCGTTTGCGGCATGGTTACGGAGGGCGATCTGCTTCTGCGCCGGGAGGTCCGGCTCACGCCCCGCCCTGCGCGGGCACCGGAGCTCATCTCCGAGATCGATCTCGAACGTTACATCTGCAGCAACGGTTGGTGTGTCAGCGATGTCATGTCGCAGGATGTGATCGTCGCGCGGCCGGACAGCGAAGTGTCCGATATCGCCGAAAGTCTCCAGGCACATCGCATCAAACGCTTGCCGATCGTCGAAGACGGGCGTCTGGTCGGGATCGTCAGCCGGAGGGATATTCTGCGGGTCATCGCCGAAGCGCCGGCGACCGCCTTGCCGCGAGGGGACGAGGCGATCAGACTGGCGGTGCGCACCAGGCTGAGATCCGACCTCGGACTCACCTCTCAACGAGTGCAGGTCTCCGTCAGAAATGGGCAAGTGACCGTTGACGGCCAGGTGGAATCCGAACTCAAGCGCAAGGCCATCAAGGTTCTCGTCGAAGGCTTGGGGGGAATTGCCGGCTATCGGGATCAATTGCACGTATCGGCTGCTCACGGCCAGGATTAAGGCATGGTCGCATTGGCGCGCCGCCGTCGTGCTGGAGTAATTCCAGCAAAGGTGTGCAGCGGTTTGGAAGCGCGTGAAACACGAGATAGGGCATTTCGTGATTCGAAAAACGAGAATGTTCCAACGTGACGAGGAGGCTTGCCGGATCTTCCGGATCGGGCAAGCCATCTGTCAACTTCCCTGCTTGACACGGAAACTCCCGACTCGCGCGCCGACCTTAGCCTGGCCGCCGGTTTCTTCTTTGATTGAAAACAATGAAACCGCGGTTCGATGGATCGCGGCGTGGAATGGGCGGTCGCGGGTCATCTCAGTCTACGACAAAGAAATAAGCACGCCGTCCGCGCGAAGCCGTGTCATGCTTCTCGGCATCACCCTCCCGTGTCGAACTTGACGAAGATCAAATACGCGGACGCCGTCCCGATATATCGCTTGGGCATGCAGAATGGAGCATATGATGGATTTCGAAGCGTTTTTCAAAAACGAACTGGACGGGCTTCATGCCGAGGGCCGGTACCGCGTTTTTGCCGATCTCGAACGTCACCGCGGCAATTTTCCCCGCGCGACGCGCCACACCGCCGATGGCGCAAAGGACGTCACGGTCTGGTGCTCCAACGACTATCTCGGCATGGGCCAGAACCCGAAGGTGATCGAGGCGATGAAGGCCGCCATCGACCACTGTGGCGCGGGTGCGGGAGGCACCCGGAATATTTCTGGCACCAACCACTATCACGTCATGCTCGAACGTGAGCTTGCCGATCTGCACGGCAAGGAATCAGCCCTGATCTTCACCTCGGGCTATGTCTCCAACTGGGCGGCGCTCGGCACACTCGGGGCCAAGATCCCCGGCCTGATCATCTTCTCCGACGCGCTCAACCATGCCTCGATGATCGAGGGCATCCGTTATGCCAAGTGCGACAAGGTGATCTGGAAGCATAATGACGTCGCCGATCTCGAAGCCAAGCTCAAAGCCGCCGATCCGAAGGCGCCGAAGCTGATCGCCTTCGAGAGCGTCTATTCGATGGACGGCGATATCGCCCCGATCAAGGAGATCTGCGATCTCGCCGACAAATACGGGGCGATGACCTATCTCGACGAAGTCCATGGCGTCGGCATGTACGGCCCGCGCGGTGGCGGCATTGCCGAGCGCGAGGGGCTGATGGACCGGCTGACGGTGATCGAGGGCACGCTCGGCAAGGCCTTTGGCGTCATGGGCGGTTATATCGCCGCGTCGGCAGCACTTTGCGATTTCATCCGTTCGTTCGCCTCCGGCTTCATCTTCACCACGGCGCTGCCGCCGGCGCTTGCCGCCGGTGCGGTCGCCTCGATCCAGCACCTGAAGGTCAGCCAGTTCGAGCGCGCCCGCCATCAGGACCGCGTCCGCAAGCTCAGATCGCTGCTCGACCAGAACGGCATTCCGCATATGCCCAATCCGAGCCATATCGTGCCGGTGCTGGTCGGCGATGCGGCCAAGTGCAAGTGGATCTCCGACCTGCTGCTCGACAATTGCGGCGTCTATGTCCAGCCGATCAACTATCCCACCGTGCCGAAGAAGACCGAGCGGCTGCGCATCACGCCGACACCGCTGCATTCCGACGCCGATATCGCCCATCTGGTCGAGGCGCTGCATTCGCTCTGGTCGCGTTGTGCGCTCGCAAGGCACGTCGCCTGAGAATACAGGGCAAGACGCGGAATATGATCATGGCCGAAGTACAGGCATGAAGTCCGCCCGAAGCGCCGCACTCGGTGTTTGCCGGCTCTTTCTATAGGTCGCTACTTCGATGAAAAAACAGGACTATTCCGCTTCCAGCAGAAGAGCTGTGGCGAGATAGCCCATGCTTATCGTGCTCGCGAAAAGATAGATGAACAGACCCTGGGCGATGTAGTTCTGAAATTCCCCTGCCGCGGAGCCGAAGGGCAAAAAGCCGTTCTGCCACACCAGGAGCCCGACAACGCATCCAATTGCGAAGCCCGTGGCCAGTCGAGTGAGCATGAAGCTGATCATGCGAGGCATGGAGAAACCTCAAGTTTGACTGAAATAAACGGCAGGCAACGCAGAATGTTCCAGCCGAAAGTGATCCTAATCAACGACCCGTCAGGCCGGCCGTGTCAGGAACGCAGGAACCGAAGGACTTATAACCGTGCATCTTCTTCCTTTTGCGGCGAGCGTTTTCACGCTTCTCATTTTGCCCGGACCAACCAATGCGATATTGGCGATCGCATCTCAGGGGCTGACGTCCAGGCGGGCGATCATGCTTCTTGCAACGGTCGTCTTCGCCTATCTTGCGATTGTTCTTTCGGTCTCAGCTCTGGCCGCTCCCATTCTCCGTGATCATCCCGCGATTTCGCAGGCCGTCAAACTTGCTTCGGCGACTTGGGTTTTCTACCTCGCGCTCCGGCTCTGGGGTGTCGGATCGAGCCCTGTGACGGTCGTAAGAATACGGCAGCTGGCCATAACTACCCTGTTGAATCCCAAGGGGTTCATCATCGGGCTGACAATAATCCCTCCCGCGCAGCAGGCATCATCGATAGCCGTTGTCGCCGTTCTCGCATCCATGGTGCTTCTCACCTCGGCCGTCTGGCTATCGATGGGCAGGATCGTGCTGGGAGACGAAAAGCAGATACCCTTGTTTGCCCGGCGATGTAGTTCCGCAGCACTCTTCGTGTTCTCCGCTGCGCTCACCGTCAGCGCATTTTGAGGGGAGGAAACTCGCTGAGGGTTGCGCTATGCTTGGTTAGAGAAGACTTCATCGGCGTGCGGATTGGAACGCCATGCTGACGAGAGGCTTGTTGGTGCGGGGGCCTCTCTGCTTCACCTAGACGGCGAAAATCATTCGCACGGAGACGTGCTGCAATGTTGCGTCCAGTTCCATAATGCAGATTACGCCACATCTCTGTAGCCGCAGGGGTACATTCTATTTCCAAGTGCGACATGCCAATAGAAACAATGGCTTCCCTTTGGAGATTTGGCATGTCCCGATGCTATACGCAGCTTGCTCTCGCCGACCGACGACGCCTACATCAGCTGGTGGCGGCAAAAATTCCCGTCAACGAAATGGCACGTCAGCTTGGCCGCCATCGTTCGACGATTTACCGCGAGATCAAGCGCAACACGTTTCGCGATCGTGAGCTGCCGGACTACGACGGCTACTACAGCACGGTAGCTCACGATATCTCTAAGGAACGGCGACGCCGGCTGAGAAAGCTGCGGCGGTACCCGAATTTACGCACGGAGATCATCAGCCAGTTGGAGGCACGCTGGTCTCCGGAGCAGATCGCCGGGCGCCTGTTGTTGGAGGGGCACAGCCTCGTCCGCGTCTGTAAAGAGACAATCTATCGCTTCATTTACAGCAAGGAAGATTATGGGTTTGGTCTCTATCAGTATCTACCGGAAGCGCGTCGCAAACGTCGTCCACTGCGCTCCAGGAAGCCGCGCGACGGTGTGTTTCCAGCCTCGCACCGCATATCCCAACGTCCTGTTTTTATTGGAGATAGATCGCAGTTTGGACATTGGGACATTGGGAGGGCGACCTCCTCATCTTTGAGCGTCCACTCGGCCATGCCAATGTCACCTCCCTCGTGGAGCGCAAGAGCCGCTACACCGTTCTCATCAAGAATCCGAGCCGGCATTCTCGCCCGATCATGGACAAGATCATCAGAGCTTCTTCTCCTTTGCCGGCCTTTGCGCGTCAAAGCTTCACCTTTGATCGCGGTACCGAGTTTGCGGGATTCCGGGCTTTGGAAGAAGGGATCGGCGCGCGGAACTGGTTTTGCGACCCAAGCGCGCCATGGCAAAAAGGAACCGTCGAGAACACCAACAAGCGCATTCGACGTTTTCTGCCAGGCACCACAGACCTGACAATTGTGTCACAACGCGACCTTCTCCATCTCACGCGCCATATCAACGATCAACCGCGCAAATGCCTCGGATACAGGACACCAACCGAGGTGTTCATGGCGCATTTGCAAGAGGGAGGCTGATCCCCTACCCTCTAAGACAGGCATGATGCACTTGGATTAGATTCTCCAACCGCAAAGCTGAAGTGTCCTGTTTCTGCAAAGTTGGAATGTCACTCTCCTGCCGTTTTGCTGACGTGGGAGATAAGCGGATGGGACTGATGGCGATGAGCGAACGTGATGTGCGGCGGATCGAGATTCTATCGAAGGTGATCGCCGCATGACGCTGGTGTCGGCGGCGCATGTGCTTGCTCTGAGCGAGCGCCAGGTACGCCGTCTGCTGGAGCGGATCCGAACTGACGGTGCGGCGTCGATCCGGCACAAGGCGATTGGCCGACCGTCGAACAACCGGATCAGCTGACTTTGGAGCCGGTGCGCGGCCGCCAGGCCGAACTTATCTCAGCCTCGAAGAGATCGGCGGCATAGTCGCGCATGAACTCGAAGGCATTGCGGCGTTCGAGAAACATGATGCCTTCGGCGAGCTCGACGCTCTTGACCTCCGAGCCGTCCTGCTCCCGCTGCCCGGCGTGTTGCGCTTCCTCGTTTCGCTGAAGCTCGCGCTGGATGCGTTCGCCGGCCCGGTGGAAGAGGTTAACCGCCGACCAGAGCAGGTCTTCGAGATCGGGCTCCAGCCGCGTATCGCCGAGCATTTCGAACAGGGCGTCAAAGATCGCGGTCAGCGCCGACTGAACGACGGGCTCTTCCGGGAGTGGCCGCGGATCGGGCTCCTTCTGGAAAGGGCGATGGCTAACCCTTTCCAGCATTATGGATAATTACGGCTCTGACGCGTAGCGGCGTCAAGGAGACGGTGGATCTTCTGGTGAGACGTGGGATGTTGGACGAGACGAGCGTCAAGAATTCGATGAGGCGCGGAACGGCGCGCGTGTTCGAGATTTCGGAGGCGCTTCTGAAGAAGCTAAGTTTGTTCGGCGCCGGATGAGCAACAGATTTAAGTGACGGATTTCAATCCTATGCCCTCGGATCCAGCGGCTGTGGCCGCTCTCCTGATTGCGAAGCCAGGACGCCTTTTTGGTGTCGTGGGCATGGTCAGCTCTGCTAGATCTGCTGTTGCAATTCCGGCAGCGCGTCGAAGAGATCGGCGACCAGACCGTAGTCGGCGACCTGGAAGATCGGCGCCTCCTCGTCCTTGTTGATGGCGACGATGACCTTCGAATCCTTCATCCCGGCCAGATGCTGGATGGCGCCGGAGATGCCGGCGGCGATATAAAGATCAGGCGCCACCACCTTGCCGGTCTGGCCGACCTGCCAGTCGTTCGGGGCATAACCGGCATCGACGGCCGCACGGCTGGCACCGACGGCAGCTCCGAGCTTGTCGGCCAGCGGCAGGATGACTTCGCGGAACTTCTCCGCCGATCCGAGCGCCCGGCCACCGGAGAGGATGATCTTCGCCGAGGTCAGCTCCGGACGGTCGGAGGCCGACAGCGCATCCTTGACGAACGTCGACAGACCGGGATCGGAAACCGCGGGGATGACCTCGACCGCGGCGGAGCCGCCTTCTGCTCCGGAAGCAAACGAGGCGGTGCGCACGGTGATGACCTTCTTGGCATCGCTTGCCTGCACCGTCTGGATGGCATTGCCGGCATAGATCGGCCGCTTGAAGGTATCGGATGAGACGACTTCGACGATCTCCGAGACCTGGGCGACATCGAGCAGGGCGGCGACGCGCGGCAGCACGTTCTTGCCGACCGAGGTGGCGGCCGAGATGATCGTGTCGTAGCTGCCGGCGAGCGAGACGATCAGCTCGGAGAGCGGCTCGGCCAGATTGTTGGCGAGCGCATCGCTTTCGGCCAAGAGCACCTTGGCGACGCCGGAGAGTTTGGCCGCCTGTTCGGCCGCAGCCTTGGCGCCCTTGCCGGCGACCAGCACATGGACATCGCTTGCCTGTTCCTTGGCGATCTGGCTTGCGGCCGTCAGTGCCTTGGCGGTCTGGTCGGAAAGGCTCGAATTGTCGTGATCGGCCAGAAGAAGAATGGTCATGATAATTTACTCCTGTTCCTGCCCGATTACAGCACGCCGGCTTCGTTCTTCAGCTTGTCGACCAGCTCGGCCACCGACTTGACCTTGACGCCGGCCTTGCGGCCGGATGGCTCCTCGGTCTTCAGCACCTTCAGCCGCGGCGTCGTGGAGACGCCGAAATCGGCCGGAGCTTGTCTGTCGAGCGGCTTCTTCTTCGCCTTCATGATGTTCGGCAGCGAGGCATAACGCGGCTCGTTCAAACGCAGATCCGAGGTGACCACCGCCGGCAGCTTGATCTCGATCGTCTGCAGGCCGCCGTCGACTTCGCGGGTCACGGTCGCTTTGCCGTCCCCGATCTCGATCTTCGAGGCGAAGGTCGCCTGGGCCGAACCCAGCAATGCCGCCAGCATCTGGCCGGTCTGATTGGAATCGTCGTCGATCGCCTGCTTGCCGACGATGACAAGCCCCGGCTGCTCGGCATCGGCGACACCCTTGAGGATCTTGGCGACGGCGAGCGGCTCGACTTGATCGTCGGTCTCGACCAGGATCGCCCGATCAGCGCCCATGGCAAGCGCCGTCCTCAGCGTCTCCTCGGCCTTGGCGGGGCCGATCGACACCACCACCACTTCCTCGGCCTTGCCGGCTTCCTTCAGCCGCAGCGCCTCTTCCACCGCGATCTCGTCGAACGGGTTCATCGACATCTTCACATTGGCAAGCTCGACACCCGTGCCATCCGGACGAACCCGGATCTTTACGTTGTAGTCGACAACCCGTTTGACGGGCACGAGAATCTTCATGGCGGGATCTCCTCAGGCAAAAGTATAGGCGGTCTTGATGGTGGTGTAGAACTCGGCGGCATAGCGGCCCTGTTCCCGCGAGCCGCAAGAAGAGCCCTTGCGCCCGCCGAAGGGCACGTGGAAATCGACACCGGCTATCGGCAAGTTCACCATCACCATCTCCGCTTCGGAATTGCGCTTGAAATGCGTGGCGTGCTTGAGGCTCGTCGTGGCAATGCCGGAGACAGTCCGAAGTTGGTGTCATTGGCGGTGGCCAGAGATTCCTCATAGTTCCTAACGCGGATGACCGTAGCGACTGGGCCGAAGACTTCCTCGCGCGCGAACGCATGGCGTTCGTCGCCTCGGTAAAGAGTGCCGGTTGCAGATAGAAGCCTGGGTTCTCGCGCTCGAGCCGTTCTCCGCCGAAAGCGAGACTGGCGCCTTGGTTTGACGACGGGTGGCGCCAGACCGGGCGAGGGTTCGTCCAATAGGATCAATTCCGGGCGGACCATCATGGCGCGTGCGATCGCGAGTATCTGCCGCTCACCGCCCGACATAGTGTCGGCGGTCTGGTTTTGTTGTTTCTGGAGGCGCGGGAACAGATCGTGCATCGGTGTTCGATCATCCTCGAAACTGGCCATGCCGATCGGTGTCGTCCCCATCGTCAGGTTCTCCTCAAAGCTCATTCCTGGTCGATCTGAACACGTACTTTAAAGGGCCCAGCTCATCGTGTCGGGATTGGTTCGTCAGCTCCATAGTCATAGAAACCGCGACCAGTTTTGCGCCCCAGCCAGCCTGCCTCGACATATTTGATGAGGAGCGGGCACGGCCGGTATTTCGGATCGGCAAATCCATCGTTCAGGACGCCCATGATCGATAGGCAGGTGTCCAGCCCGATGAAGTCCGCGAGCTCGAGCGGCCCCATCGGATGGTTGGCGCCGAGTTTCATGCTTAAGTCGATGTCGCGGACAGATCCCACGCCTTCGTAGAGCACGTAGACAGCCTCGTTGATCATTGGAATGAGCACGCGGTTCACGATGAATGCCGGAAAGTCCGCCGCGCTCACCGGTGTCTTGCCGAGCCGTTCGACAACCGAAAGCACCGTGTGAAACGTGTCGTCGCTGGTGGCGATGCCGCGGATCAGCTCCACCAACTGCATCACCGGAACCGGATTCATGAAATGCAATCCCATGAAGCGTTCAGGATGAGCCGTCCTCCCGGCAAGTTTGGTAATGGAGATCGACGATGTGTTCGAGGTCAAAATCGCATCCCGCCTTACATGCGGCTTCAGCGATTCGAAAATTGTCAGTTTTAGAGCTTCCTGTTCGGTTGCTGCTTCGATCACAAGATCGCTCGATCCGAATTCCTCGATTTTCTGCGTCGTTCGAATGCGCGCCAGTGCCGCCCTCTTCGCGTCCGACGTGATCTTGCCGCGAGCCACCTGTCTATCGACATTGGTCTCGATGTAGGCGAGTGCTTCGGTTAGCTTTTGAGCGTGCTGGTCCATAAGGAGAACGTCGAAGCCCGCGACAGCGAAAACCTGAGCGATGCCGGATCCCATCTGCCCGGCCCCGATGATGCCCACCGCGTGTACGGTCATATCGTCCCCTCTTCTGCATCTGATCGAGGAAAGTGACATGCCGTGTCGCCAAGGATCGGCGCCGCTCGTTCGAGTGAGAGCGCGCTCCGTGAAAAAAGGATGGGAGTCCGAAGACCGGGGAGGCCCTCCGGCTCGATCTGCAAGCCCCGCGCCCGGACTTGAGGATCGTTCAACGCTTCCCCGACCGTGTTGATCGGTCCGCCCGGAACGCCGGCATGCTCAAGAGCCGCAATGAGCTCGGTTTTCGCCCGCGACTTTGTGGCTTCGGCAATGGCCTCACAGAGCGCGATCCGATTCGTGACGCGGGCTGCATTGGACACATAGGCGGGGTCGCTTGAATAGCCGCCCAGTCCCAGCACATCGCAAAGCGCGGTAAACTGCCGGTCGTTGCCGCAGGCTATGATGATATGGCCATCGGCGGCCGGGAAGACCTGGTAAGGCACGATGTTCGGATGCGCGTTTCCCAATCTGCGTGGCAAATTATTGCCGGCGAGATAGTTCATGGCCTGATTGGCGAGCACGGCAACGCCCGTATCCATCAGCGACAGGTCGATCTGCTGCCCTCTGCCGGAGCGCTCACGTTCAACGAGCGCTGCCTGGATTCCAATGACGCCATAGAGACCGGTGAAGATGTCGATCCAGGCGACACCGACCTTCTGGGGCTCCCTCTCCGGCTCGCCGGTAAGGTCCATAATGCCGCACATCCCCTGGATAAGGAAGTCGTAGCCGGGATGGCTTGCCCGTGGTCCGGTCTGGCCGAAGCCTGTTACGGACGCATAGACAATACGCGGATTGAGCTTCGCCACACTCTCATAGTCGAGACCAAACTTCTTCAGACCCCCAACTCTGAAGTTTTCGACCAGGACATCGGCCTCGGCGATAAGGTCCTTGAGCTTTTCCAGATCGGCGGCGACGGCAAAATCGCAAACGATCGAGCGTTTGCCACGATTGGCGGCATGGAAGTATGCGGCTACTTTCTCCGTGCCACCCTTGCCGTCCGGCCTATTGATGAAAGGTGGCCCCCAGGAACGAGTATCATCGCCCTGCGGGCTTTCCACCTTGATCACGTCCGCGCCAAGATCGGCCAGCGTCTGGCCGATCCATGGTCCTGCAAGGATGCGGGCCAGTTCTATTACCTTCAGTCCGGCAAGTGCGGTGGTCTTGCGGTCGGCCATTAGAAAAATGCCTGCAACCCGGTCTGCGCCCGTCCGAGGATCAGTGCATGGACATCGTGCGTTCCCTCATAAGTATTGACCGTTTCCAGGTTCTGCGCATGCCGCATGACATGGTATTCGATCTGAATGCCGTTGCCGCCATGCATGTCACGGGCCTGACGAGCGACATCAAGCGCCTTGCCGCAATTGTTGCGCTTGACGATCGAAATCATTTCCGGGGCGAACTTGTGTTGGTCCATGAGGCGGCCCACGCGAAGCGAACCTTGAAGTCCGAGCACGATCTCGGTCTGCATGTCGGCGAGCTTCTTCTGGAAAAGCTGGGTAGCGGCGAGCGGCCTTCCGAACTGGACGCGATCAAGGCCATATTGGCGGGAGCGGAACCAGCAGTCTTCTGCCGCGCCCAGCACACCCCAGGAAATACCGTAGCGGGCGCGGTTGAGGCAACCGAAGGGGCCGGCGAGGCCGGAGACACCAGGCAGCAATGCCTCTTCCCCGACTTCGACACCGTCGAGCACGATCTCGCCAGTGATGGAGGCGCGTAGCGACAGCTTGCCGCCTATCTTTGGCGCCGATAGGCCCTTCATACCCCTCTCGAGGATGAAGCCGCGGATTTTGCCGTCATGCGCTTCCGACTTCGCCCAGACGATGAAGACGTCGGCAATCGGCGCGTTGGAGATCCACATCTTGGACCCGCGCAGGCGGTAGCCACCTTCGATCTTCTCGGCGCGGGTCTTCATGCCGCCGGGGTCGGAGCCAGCATCCGGCTCGGTCAGGCCGAAGCAGCCGATCAGTTCGCCCGCGACGAGGCCCGGCAGATACTTGTCCTTCTGCTCTTGCGAGCCGTAGGCGAAGATCGGGTACATGACGAGCGAGGACTGCACACTCATCATCGACCGATAGCCGGAATCGATGCGCTCAACCTCGCGTGCAACTAGGCCATAGGCGATGTAGTTGGCATCCGCTGCACCGTATTTCTCCGGCAGCGTTACACCGAGCAGGCCGGCCCTGCCCATGAGGCGAAAGAGTTCTGGATCGGTCTTCTCTTCAAGATAAGCATCCTGCACGCGCGGCAGAAGCTCGCTTTCGGCGAAGGCGGCGGCCGAGTCACGGATCATCCGCTCCTCGCCGGAAAGTTGATCGTCCAGCAGGAAGGGGTCGTTCCAAATAAAGGGATCAGCTTTCTGGGTATGAGATTGATTGGAGGGATGAGCGTTGGCCAAGGAGATCTCCATCAAGTGCGGAACGCACGGTAGCAATACCTATTCAGATAATGCTTGCCTCGTCCGCTGAATAACGGCATTTTTCCCTACGATGATGTATAAAAAGCATAGGTTCTCATGCGGTCACGACGTTTCGTTCCGTCCGTCAGCTTGCTTTCCGCCTTCGAGGCAGTGCTGCGAACCGGTTCGACGTCGGCCGCAGCCCGGGATCTGGACCTTACCCAAAGCACAGTGAGCCGGCTCCTTCAAAATCTGGAACTGCAACTGGGGCGACCATTATTCGAGCGCTACCGGCAAAAGCTTATTCCGACCGAAGCAGCAATTGCCTATGGCACGGATATTGCGCGGGCACTGGACTTGATCCAACGGGCCAGCATGGAGTTCACGACCAATCCAGGCGGAGGCACCCTTTCTCTCGCGATACTGCCAGCGTTTGGAACTCGCTGGCTTGCGCCTCGGCTCGGGGAATTTCTGACGGATCATCCCGGAATCACGGTCAATCTTGCGACCCGTCTTAGGAGATTCAATTTCGATTCCGAGAGCTTCGACGCTGCGATCCATTTCGGTACCAACGACTGGCGCGATGCCGCTCACCTGAAGCTTTTTGATGAAAGACTCACTGCTTGCATTTCGCCGGCCCTAGCGGCAAAGCGTCCGATCGAGAGCGTCAAAGATGTCGCTGGTTATCACCTCCTTCAGTTGGAGACCCGTCCGAACGCTTGGAAGACGTGGTTCGGGGCTCAGGAGGCCGACGTTCCGCAGCTGACAGGGATGCTGTTCGACCAGTTTGGCACCATGACCCAGGCGGCGATTTCAGGTTTGGGAGTTGCGTTGCTTCCGGACTATCTCGCTGACGTAGAGATAAAAGAGGGCCGCCTCGTTCCCATCTTGAAAAGGTCAGTAGCGGGTTCGGGCGCATACTGGCTCGTTTGGCCACGGTCGCGTGCGACTTACCCGCCTCTAAATGCCTTCAGAGAGTGGCTGGAAGGTCTGTTGGTGGAAGTAGAATTGCAGAGATATGAATAGGCTTGATGCTCAGCGCTCGTGTGACCGCGATCATGTCGAATTCGCCGGCTATCGGAGCGGAATCGCGCCAGACGCCATGGTTGCCCTCCTGCCATTCTTCCAGTGCTTCCGGCTTCAGGATCTTCGCACAAGTCTTCTCTGCAATCTGTGCTTGGGGTGTGTGCCGATGTCGCTATAGATCGGCTGCGATACTCATATCGAAGCTGACCAAACAGATCTTCGCCGTCTCGCCGCTGATCGAGTGCACCGACGACGGAGATCTTCAAATCCTCTACCGTCGCCGGGAGCCGCAGCGGCGCTAGCTGAACCTCGTGCAGTCGGCCTGAATCACAGAGGCGAGGTTCTGCAGCAGTTGAAAGGATCTGAACCGGCGACGCCTGATTCAAATGAGCTAAGGGTTTGAAAAACCGACCTTCGAGGCAGAACGCCTATTATGGAACTTAATGGTGGCCGGAGATCTGCCGAGGAACGCCCCAGAATGGCCGCGACGCACTGTTCCATCTGTTGTCCGTCGCCAGCTTCACGCCTGTCGTCGCGAAAGATATTGCTGCAGGTCGTCTGGTCGAACTGGAACCCGACAGTTGGGAGGGATCCGACAAGATGCCGAGCTTTCCCCTTGTCATTGCCCATCAGAAGGACCGTGCGCTCGGACCAGCAGGTCGGTGGCTCGTTGAGCAGTTTTCTTCCCCATAGTGCAGCAAGCCAAAAGTTACGGCACGCACGTTGCCGCAGTGTTGAAGCTTCCGCACAAGGATAAAAGCGGTTCAGTGGTTCACTCCGCAAGCGCGCGCTTATAGGTTTCTGAGGGTAGTTCTCCATATCGAGCGCAATAATCAGCCGCCATTCGCCCAAAGTGTGTGAAACCCCACTTCAAGGCTGTTTCCTGCACTTCCATTTCGGGTTGACCAGTCTTGAGATCTTGATGCATCGCTTCGAGCCTCAAATACCGGAGATAGGCCATGGGGGTTGTCATTTTAAATTGCTGAAATCCAATTTGAAGACCCCGTCCACTGACACCGCTTTCAGCGGCAATTTTTTGTAGCGTCAAAGGCTCCCCTATATTCGCCCTCATGAACTCGATCGCTCTTTTCACGTGTCGCGGCAAAGCCGGTGTATTACGTCCCAGCCATGGTGAAAAACGGTGCGGCAACGCTTCGAGGATCAGACTGACGAGCGCTTCAGTGAGGTTTTTTCGAGCCACCGGCGCGCTTCTGAGTGGCCCGCCGTCGCAAAGGCCAGCTCGCAATGCGGCGGCGATACGCCTTACCTCCCGACCGGGGCCGTCCACCAGGTCAATCTGCGGGCGAAAATCAAGACTTCCGGAAACCGGGATAGAGAGCAAATTGCTTAACCGGCTTCTCAAAAAAACCTCTTCAATGGTCAAAAAAAGGTGTCCCCGCGGGCCGGCGAAGTCAGCGCCTTGATTGATCTTGCCGTCGAGGATGGCACCTTGGGTCGATGATGTCGGGATCTCGAGGCCATTGGCTATGAAGCGGGTACCTCCGTAACGTGGCAGGAAGATTTGAAACCGGTTGCTCAAGCCTTCGCGTTTGATTTGGCATGTACCGTCATAGCGGCAGAACCCGATCACAATTCCGTCGGCTTTGACATACTCGAACCGAAAGGAAAAACGGTCCCTATCGTTCGATTGTGCTGTTATCCTGACATCATCAGTCGACAGAGCAGCCGACAGTTCTGCGGGATCGCGTCCTTCAGCAACAATGCAGTCGGTTGGGTTTGTTCGGATCATCTTCGTCCCTGCTTTGCCGGTCAGAACGAGCGGCCCGCCAGCTTCAGGCTTCGACACTGCCTGGGTTCGGAGCAGCGATACATGGTTTGCATGGGCAATTTCAACAGTGTCTGAAAGGAACCGGTATCACTTCGGACCAGTCGGCGCCGCCAAGCACCACCAGCCTTGAAGACCAGCAGTGCTGTTGATCTTCGCCCCCTGACCAATCGGATATCGACCCTGCGGGTCTCTGGAACAGAAGCGATTGTGCCCCACCCGGTGCTGCTTACCCACTGATCATATCGTCCGCCACCGCCACGATCGTTCGTCATCGTCCGCTTGGAGCCCTTGTATCGAACCCTCCCCGAGAGATGGCGAAGCTGGAATCCGATTTGCGAAACAATGTGTAGTTTGACCTTTTGATGAAACGCCTCATTAACCGTCCCCAGCGAATTGTCGTCCATGTGAACGGCTCGTGACGAGCACGAGTGCCGGAGAGGTAACCAGGTCGCCCAAATGATTTGCAGCGACTCATTGAATCAGGATTTTCAACAGGAAACATGTGGTCCTCATCCAGTTTCGAGGTAACTTGATGAGTTCTTGGTTTCCGTTGCCCGCCAAAAGCAACGCGTCGCGCGACTCCGAAATACGGAATGTATTCTTCGGGATGCCGATGCCGAGCCAAATGAAAAGAATTGTGAAACATGAATATCTTCAAGAGAAATCTTTCGTTTGAACAGCAGGTTTCAGATATCATCTTTGAAAATTCCCCGGATGCCTACTTCGTTGTAGAGGGCCATAAATTTGTTCACTGCAACAAAGCCGCAGAAACAATTCTGGCTATGCCGAGAGAAAAAATAATTGGCCTCGGCCCCGCGGATTTCTCTCCAAAAGAACAGCCGGACGGCAGGGATCCGGTAGCAGCTGTCGCGGAAAACACCGAACTTGCACTCAAGAACGGATGGACCCGTTTCGAATGGCTCCACCAACGAGCTGACGGTACTCCCCTGCCCGTTGTCGTCACGCTTTTTTTTGCGACCATCGAAGGTCGCAATTGTGTGGTCTCCTTTTGGCAAGATATGCGGGAAGTTGCAAAACTACGCCAGGCCGAGAAGGCTGCGCGCGAAACAGAACAGCAGCAGATTGCGGATCGTCAAGCGGCTTTTACCCGCATCGCGAAAGCCTTGCACCGTTTGGCGACGGGCGACCTATCGTGCGCGATCGGCGATCGGATGCCGCCGGAATTCGATCCTCTCCGTAGGGACTTCAATACGACCGTCAAAGAGCTTGCATCAATAGTAGAACGGCTGAGTACCAACTCACAAACTGTTTGGGCAGCGTCCGAGGAGATCCGAAACGGCTCCGATCAGATGTCGTTGTCGATCCAAAAGCATGCCGCGTATGTCGAAGAAACAGCTGCAGCACTTGAGGAGGTTGCAACTACGGCTGCGATGGCCGAACGCCGTGCTGCTCAAGCGGGAGAACTTGTTCGTGATTTGTCGGCGAATGCCGGCCAGTCCAGCCGGATCGCGGAGAGTGCGATCGCTGCGATGCGCGATATCGAGAGTTCCTCCACGGGGATCAACAATATTCTAGGAGTCATTGATTCCATCGCGTTCCAGACCAATCTGCTTGCGCTGAACGCCGGCGTGGAGGCGGCCAGGGCCGGCGATGCGGGCAAGGGTTTTGCTGTGGTCGCTCAGGAGGTGCGTGAACTGGCGCAAAAATCTGCGAGCGCGGCCAAGGAGGTCAAGGGGTTGGTATTGCGGTCGAGTGGTCATGTGCAAAAAGGCGTGGACTTGGTTCAGGAAACGAAAGGAACCTTGGAGAAGATCGTTTTGAGTTTTCGGGAAATCAATTCGCATGTCGACGCCATCGCCACCTCGACACGAGAGCAATCGATTGCTGTCACCAGCATCAAGGATGCGGTGAGCAATATCGACAGGGCGACCCAGGACAATGTAGCAAAGGTGGAGGAAGCTGCGGCTGTGGCTCATGATCTTGCTGCGCAGGCCGATATCCTAAATTCGCTAGCAGCCCACTTCACCTTGGACAATGCGAGACCGCATATTAGACTCGCTGCAAATTCCTGAGGCCCAACAAAAATTAGCGAGCGACAGCTTCCGACAGGGTCGCCTCACACGAGGTGGTTTGTCATTCGATACCGGTGTCTTCATCGTCTCGAAAGGGTTGTTCACTGAGGCGGCTTCCCACACCAAACTGGGAAACCCTCGAAAGTGATTTGGTCCCCGATAGAGGCAAATGGCAGCGCTAGAATGAACCGCATTCAAACGAACAACCGTTCATTAACGTAACCCGGCAAGGCACTGACAAGAGGACGGCAACGTCGTCGAAGGGCAACAAAATTATGTCAAGCAATGTAGCAGTAGTTACCGGTGCCAGTCGTGGTTTGGGACGCGGCATCGCAAGAGCACTCGGAGGTAAGGGCTTGATAGTTTATATCACCGGCCGGAACCTGGAGGAGCTTGGTCATGCGGCCGAAGAAATCAATTCCAAGGGCGGCAAAGGCGTTGCTGTCCAATGTGACCATGCAGACGACTCACAGGTCAAGGCCTTGTTGGAGCGTGTAGGAAAGGAGGCTGGCAGACTGGATGTTCTCGTAAATAATGCTGCAGCCGTGGACCTTAGGGCACTGCCTGCTCCCGGTGGATTTTGGGAGAAACCGCTTGGCCTTGCTGACATGATCACGGTCGGCCTGCGGTCCAACTACGTGGCTTCCTATTTCGCAGCCCCTCTTATGATCGAGACTGGCAAAAGTCTGATGGCGCATATCTCGTTTTACGGCGCCGTGTCATACCACTACGGGCCAGCCTATGGCGCGGCAAAGGCTGGCACTGACAAAATGAATTTCGACATGGCAATTGACTTGCGGCGACACGGGGTGTCGTCCGTATCGATTTGGCCGGGGCTAATCCTGTCTGACATGCTCAGGGCGATTCCGAAGGAAAATCTCCCCGCTAAGTTGGCTGCAGATCTTCCGAACTTTGAAACACCGGAATTTACTGGACTGGTCATCGAGCGCCTCTGGCGTGACCCAGATCTGATGGAACGATCAGGTGAAGCATTTATCTCCGCTCAACTCGGAATGGAGTTCGGCATAAGGGATCTGGATGGGAAGCAACCTCGGCTCTACCCGGAACTGGGAAGCCCTTCGGGCCGCTTTGTTAAACCAAGCGCAGCACCTTAAACCGACGGTTAGGCGCTGCCACGAAGGCGGACGGCGAAGCGATCGTAAGCGTCCGGTCAGGCCATTTCTGACGGAACTTGCAGGTTCCACGGCAGGAGTTCGTCGATCCGGTTGATGGGATGATCGGCGATGCGGGTGAGGACCTCCCGCAGGTAGGTTTCCGGATCGAGGCCGTTGAGCTTTGCGGTCTCGATCAACGACAGGATTGCAGCGGCGTGTTCGCCGCCTTTGTCTGATCCCGCAAACAGCCAGTTCTTGCGGCCGAGCGCAATTGGCCGGATCGCCCGTTCCGCCGCATTGTTATCGATCTCGATGGTGCCGTCTTCAAGGAAGCGGCAAAGCGATTTCCAGCGGGAAAGTGCGTATCGGATCGCTTCCGCTGTCCCGGATTTTTGCGGCAGGCGTTTGAGATTGCCATCCAGCCATAGCCGCAAGGCTTCGGCCTTGGGAGTGCTGCTATGTTGCCGCACAGCTTTCCGCACATCTGGCGGCTCACTACGAATGGCCTTTTCGATGTCGTAGAGTTCGCCGATCCGCCGCAGGGCCTCCTCTGCAATCGGCGCTTTACCCGACGTCGTCAGATCGAAGAACTTGCGTCTTGCATGCGCCCAGCAGGCGGCTTCCAGGATGGTCGGTGGGCCGCCTGGCTTGCGTGGTTCGTAGAGGTCTCGGAAGCCTGCATAGCCGTCGGCATGCAGCACGCCGGAGAAGGTGGCCAGATGCTGCCTGGGATGCAGTCCTCTACGATCCGGACTGAAGAAGTAGCAGACTGCAGGTGGGATCGTGTCACCGTAGGGACGGCCGTCGCGAACATAAGTCCACAACCGCCCGGTCCTGGTCTTGCCCTTGCCAGGCTCCAGAACCGGAACAGGCGTGTCGTCACCATGAAGTCGATGGCCAGCGAACACATGGTCCCGAAGCTTCACCAGCAGCGGCTCCAGCAATGTGCTGGCCTTGCCGATCCAGTCGGCCATGGTCGAGCGGGAAAGATCGACGCCTTCCCGCGCGTAAATCTCGGATTGGCGATAGAGAGGCAGATGATCGCAATATTTGGCGATCAGCACATGGGCGACGAGACCTGGCCCCGGCTTGCCGCGTTCGATGGGCAGCGACGGCATCTCGGCCCGGACCAGCGTGTCGCAGCCCTTGCAGGTGAAGCGGGGCTGGATATGGCGCACGACACGGAACGAGGCCGGGACATAATCGAGAACCTCGCTGACACTCTCGCCAGCGCGGATGAAGTCTGAGCCGCCACAGACCGGGCATGAGCAAGTCGCCTGGTGCGTCACGTCATGGCGTGGCAGATGATCGGGGAATGGCTGGCGGCTCGGTTTGGCTTTGGCCGCACCGGCAATTGATGGTGATGCCGAGATGATGGCTTCCGCCTCGGCCGCCTCGATATCTTCCAACGCCAGTTCGAGCTGTTCGATGGCGCGGTCCATCTTCTCGGACGACGAGCCGAACCGTGCCCGTTTGAGAACCGCAAGCTGCGCCTTCAACTTGTCGATCAGCGTGTCGCGGGATTGAAGCTTTCGAGCCTGTTCAGCCAGTTGATCGGCCTGCGCGGCGATGATGGCACGCAACGCATCGACGTCGTCAGGCAGGATCGAAGGGCTCGCTTCCATGCCAAACTTTATAGCCGATTTGCCCTCAGATTGCCACTTATCTATCTGTAAAGATTGGCATCTGCTTTACGCAACCCGTGTCGGCGCAGAGGTCCAGGCGGGTCGCCGCCAGTCAATACCCTCCCACAGCATCGACAACTGCGCCGCCGTCAGCCGGGCCGTGCCATCGGTCGCGGAAGGCCAAGGAAAGCGGCCCTTCTCCAGGACCTTGTAGTAGAGGCAGAACCCCTGGCCATCCCAGAACAGCAGCTTGATGCGATCACCACGACGCCCTCGAAACGCAAACACTGAACCCGACGCGGGCTTCTGGCGAAGTGACGACTGCACCAGCGCCATCAGGCCATCGATCCCCTTGCGCATGTCCGTCACACCGCAGGCGAGATAGACGCGCACATTTGCGCCGGGCGCGATCATGCGTCTTCAACCGAGCGGATCAGCGCCTTCAGGACGTCAGGCGCAATGTTGGCCTCGACCTTCAAGACGCGGCCACCCTTGCAACCAATCTCGATCCGCATGGGACGTGCCGACCGCTTTCCTGCAGGTTTGTCCGTCGGAGTTGGATGCTCAGCTTCGTCGCTCGCTCCAGTGGCCATCAGTGCGACCGGTAGAAAAGAAACCATCGGCTCAGCCTGCTCCGCCGCGAACTTCCGACGCCAGGTATAAATCTGCTGCGGTTTGATATCGTGCCGACGCGCTACGTCGGCGATCCTGGCATCCGGGTCTGCCGCTTCTTGCAATATCGAAAGCTTCTCGTCGTCAGACCAGTCGCGGCGACGTTCGACGCCTGTCAAAATCTCCATGCGGCCCATAGTTCATCCTTGATGACGTCTCTAATGACGGAATTAGTGGCGTAACTTCAGGTGTTCGCGGGAAATCTCAAAGACGGTGTCACCGGACGCTTACAAGCGATCAGCCTGCCGGTCTTTTGGTCGAGAGCCTTGGTGGCGAGCGTTTCAGTGGGGTGGAGGAAGCCTGCTGATGTCGGTAACTGCGCACCCGCCACGTCGCTCTGTTCGCAGCGGACAATCATGATATCGCGCGCCGCTATTGGAATCGCACGGATCTGACAGGCGCGGCCTCCGTGCATCGTTTCCTTAAAGGATTCGAGCCATCGACTGCCGATTCCCATCCCACGTCGACATAACCGTTGATTTATGGAACGGGTCTCGCGGACGTGCCAAACTGTGGCTGGCACATAGGCTTGATCGACAGTAGGCCTTCCGCCGAGACAACGGGAACGATGTTGGTGTAATTATCCATTGTTTGGATGTCCGGCAAATCGAGCCCATGACCGGCGGCCGTAACGACCATCACGTCCGCGCCTGCCGCGCGTCCCGCTTTGACGCCAGCTTCAACATCCTCAAAAACAAGACAATTCGCAGCCCGAAATCCTAGCCGCTTCGCCCCGAGAAGAAAACATTGGGGGTCTGGTTTTCCGATTGCGACATCTTCCCCGGTCACGATAACGCGAGGTATGGCTAGCCCGGCGGCTTCAAGTCGCCTTTGCGCGAGCTGTTTTGAAGCAGATGTGACAATCGCCCAACGATCATCAGGAAGCGCAGCTAAGAACTCTGCGGCTCCCGCGATCGCGACGACCCCTTCAACATCCTCGATCTCGGCTTTGGTGATGTTTGCCGCTTCAATCTCCGGGTCCAAACCGGGGAGTTCCAGCCGACGAATAGTGTCGATCGCTCTTTGCCCATGCATTGTTGGCAAGAACGCAACTGGATCGAGGCCTTGGCGATGCGCCCACGCACCCCAAACTCGCTCGGCAGCGGCTATGGAAGTCAGAAGCGTCCCGTCCATATCAAAAAGAAAGGCTGAGAATTTCTTATTTTCATCGAGTTTCAACAGGTCAACTATCCTTATCTGATGCTGTTAGGTTGTGGGTAAGCGCAGCGAGTTCGGTCAATCCCGGCCTAGGCAGCCTTTTCGGTGTGAACGGTTGGCGTTGCATTCAGTGCAAAGGAATCGACGAGCTGGACGAGGTCGTCGACTTGCTCCGCAAGCCGGCGAGTGGCTGCGCCAGCCTCCTCGGCCATTGCAGCGTTGAGTTGCGTCACTCTTTCCATCGTGCTGACGGCGTCGTTGACTTCGCTGAGGCTCCTTGCCTGGCTTTGGCTCGAAAGTGCCAATTGGCCGACATCACGCGAAACGTCACCAATCTTCAGCACGATATCGTCCAGGGCGCGGCCAGTTTGCTCGACAAAATCCACTCCGGCGTCCACCTCGCTGGTCGAATGGTGAATAAGCGCTCCGATTTCTTTTGCCGCCAAAGCGGCACGTTGAGCAAGTTCTCTGACTTCATGCGCGACGACAGCAAACCCCTTTCCTGCGTCTCCAGCTCGGGCAGCTTCAACTCCGGCATTTAACGCCAGAAGATTTGTCTGGAATGCGATGCCATCGATGACGGTGACGATGCTCGTTATGCGATCGGATGCCTCCTTGATACGTGACATTGCGCCGATGGCATTCCCTACGATAACCAGTGAACCATCTGCTTCCAGCTTGACCCGCTGTACGATGTCAGCGGCACTTGCTGCACGCTTTGACGCTTCCCCGACAGTTATGGTGATCTCTTCGATCGCCGCCGCAGTTTGTTCGATCGAGCCTGCTTGCTGTTCATTTCTGCGAGAAAGTTCTTCGGAGGCTTCTGCAAGTAGCCGGCCATTGATGTGAATCTCGGCTGACGTCGCCCTGACGTCCAGCATGGTCGAGCTCAGGCCGCTGATAGTGCTGTTGAAGTCTCGTCTGAGCGTATCCAGATCCCCAGCAAACGAGACATCGATAGTTTTCCGCAGGTCTTTGCTCGCCAGATTTTTAAGACCGCTAGCAAGTGAAGTCACCGCTAGCTCGATATTTTTCTGGGTTAGAGCTCGTTCGCGTTCGTTTGTCTCCCGCTCCGACTCTGCCATTCGATGAAGATCTTCCGTATGCGCCTGTATGGCAATCTTCTGAGCTGCGTTCTCTTTGAACACTGCAAGTGCACGCGCCATTTCACCAATTTCATCTTTTCGTCGGTCTCCTTCAATCACGACGTCCAACGAACCGCCGGCCAAGCGGCGCATAATGTCGGTAATTGAGCCGATAGGCCGCTTGAGCGTGATGACGAGTGCCGTACCTGATGCCATTGCGATGAAAAATCCAAAAGCCATCGATGTTAGCGAGACGGAATTCGCCAGCGACCGTTCAGTCGATGCCATTTGCCGTTGACTGTCCGCAAACGCGTCCATTAGTTCCCAGATCTCGTTGATCTTGTCAGTTGCGGATCGGTACTGCTTCTCGGAACCAGCTCGATTTGCTTCCAGTCCGGCGGCACTCTCACGCAAATCATCGGCGATCGCCTTCACCGTATTGGGGATCTCGCCGAAGTAGGGATCGATCGGGACTAACTCCGTCAGCAAGCTTACCTCACCCGTATAAACAAACAGAGCTCGCTCTACTGCCTTCACATTATCCTCAGTCGGTTCGCCCAGAATGCTGGCAAAGGTGATTTTTACGTCGCTGCTGTTGCTCACGATAGACCGGAGCTTTTTCGTCACCTTGTCGGCGTCGAGTGAACCCCCGTTCCGACCAATCAGATCGGCGGCGGCCTGATTGACGGCTGCCGCGCTCTCCGCCCTCAATGTTTTCGATAAACCAGCCAGGTCGTTTGCGATGGCCGACTCCTCGGGCTGGCTCCTCGTTTCCTGAGCCTCGCTTATCTTTAGAAACGCCGACATCCGATCGGCTATACTGGATCCGCCTGGGACACCGAATGAATTCAGAAGACGATCGGATTTTGACAGTTTGTGTGCAAAATCTTCGAAGGATGCTCGCACAGCTGTTCCTTCCGGACGAAAAGACCAGCCCTCCATCAACCGTAGTTGTATTGCGAGATTTTCGCAGTCGTTCAGAACCGATTGGAGGGTCAGCGTGTCGGAAAGCCTCGATTTTCGTTTATTATCCAGCTGATTAGCTTGTGCGACGATCTTGAATGCGTGTTTGCCGAGCTCCAGCTGCAGGGAATTCAGCGCGTCGAGTTGTCTGGAAATGTTATCTGTCAGCCGCGACCGGTCCTGTCGAATCCTCCATATCTCGTTTACGTAAGAGAGGATTGTTCGCGTAGCTTCCTGCGCCTTCCGTAATTCCGCAACATCCTGGGCGTCCGGAATTCCTTCGATCGCACGGTCGATTTCGCTGATCTGCGCCGTCGTTATGTTGGAGGCTCGCGTGAATGTCGCATCATCGGGCTCGCGAAGAAACGCCGTAATGCCGGCATAAACACCTTTGAACCCTGAGAGCAGCCGGACTACGTCATTCGAGACGTTCAGCCGCGCTTCCAGCACTCTTGTCGCATAAAGTCCCGTGGCGCCGACCGCGGCGATTGTGATCAACAGCGGAAAAACCAGTATCAGGACCTTGGTCTGAATTCTGAACCGCGCGAGAATCCTGTCCATTTCGCCTCCCAAAGCATTTTCTCTCCAAGCCGAGACACTCTGGCACGAACAACTTAAGTTTACCTTTCGGTTTTACAAATTACTTCCAGCCTGCGAAAATGTTCACGAAATTGCGTTTTCGCCCCGGAAAAACCGCGAAGATCCAACTCTTCGTGGCTTGTAGAAACAAGTGTTCGGGCGGCCGTGCCGTGTTCGGAGCTAAGAGAAAACCGGATCGAGCGACCCGGATGCATAGCGCTTTGCCATCACCGAAACGGGAAAGGGCGTAATGCGCGCCGCCATGCCGGCGGTACCGAACTGTTCGAAGCGTTCCTTGCAAAGCGTGGTGAGCGCGGTCATTGCCGGCTTCAGATATTTGCGCGGATCGAATTCGCCCGGATGTTCCTGCAGGACCCGGCGGATCTGCCCGGTCATCGCCATCCGGCCATCGGTGTCGATGTTGACCTTGCGCACGCCATTCCTGATGCCGCGCTGGATCTCTTCGACCGGCACACCCCAGGTGGGCTTCATCTGGCCGCCATACTTGTTGATGATTTCCTGCAGCTCGAACGGAACCGACGACGACCCGTGCATCACGAGATGCGTGTTCGGCAGCTTCCGGTGGATCTCTTCGATGACATTCATTGCCAGCACCGAGCCATCGGGCTTGCGCGTGAACTTATAGGCACCGTGCGAGGTTCCCATGGCGATCGCCAGTGCATCGACCCGTGTTTCGCGCACGAATTTCACTGCCTCGTCCGGATTTGTCAGCAACTGGTCGTGCGACAGCTTGCCTTCCGCGCCGTGCCCATCCTCCGCCTCGCCCATACCGGTCTCGAGAGAGCCAAGCACACCGAGCTCACCTTCGACCGAAATGCCGCCGAGATGTGCCATCTCAGTCACTCGCTTGGTGACGCCGACATTGTAGTCCCAGTCGGCCGGCGTCTTCGCATCCGCTTTGAGCGAACCATCCATCATGACCGAGGTGAAGCCCGCCTGGATCGCCGTCATGCAGCTCGCCGGATCGTTGCCGTGGTCGAGATGCACGCAGATGGGGATGTGCGGATAGATTTCGACGACCGCGTCTATCATGTGCTTGAGCATGATGTCATGGGCATAAGCGCGCGCGCCGCGTGATGCCTGGATGATGACAGGAGCATCAGCCGCATCCGCGGCCTCCATGATGGCGAGCGCCTGTTCCATATTATTGATATTAAAGGCGGGAACGCCGTAGCCTACCTCCGCCGCATGATCCAGCAATTGTCTCAGGGTTATCCTTGCCATCCGAATTTTCCCTCTCGCGGCATTCCATAACGCCGCCTCTATGTTTCCCCACACGATGAAGCTAATCTCATCCGGCGACTTACGCGTTCAGCACGCGGCCATAGGCATCGAGCACTGCTTCCTTCATCGTTTCGGACACGGTCGGGTGCGGGAAGATCGTGTGCATCAGCTCTTCCTCGGTCGTTTCGAGGTTCATCGCGACGACGAAGCCCTGGATGAGCTCGGTGACTTCGGCGCCGACCATGTGAGCGCCGAGCAGTTCGCCGGTCTTCTTGTCGAAGATCACCTTCACCATGCCCTGGTCTTCGCCGAGCGCGATCGCCTTGCCGTTCGCCGCAAAGGAGAAGCGGCCGACGCGAATGTCGCGGCCCTGCTCCTTGGCCTTGGCTTCCGTGAGGCCGACGGAGGCGACCTGCGGATTGCAATAGGTGCAGCCCGGAACCTTGCCCTTGTCGGTGGGATGAACGTGCGGCAGGCCGGCGATCTTTTCGACGCAGACGACACCTTCGTGCTCGGCCTTGTGGGCCAGCATCGGCGGGCCGGCAACGTCGCCGATCGCATAGATGCCGGCGACATTGGTCTTGCCGTAACCGTCGGTGACGACGCAGCCGCGGTCGGTCTTGATGCCGAGCGCCTCGAGGCCGAGGTTTTCGATGTTGCCCTGGACGCCGACGGCCGAAATCATCCGGTCGGCGGTGATCTGCTGCACCTTGCCGTCTGACGTCTCGACATGGGCGGTGATGCTGCCCGCCCCCTTCTCGACCTTGGTCACCTTGGCGCTGGTGAAGATCTTGAGGCCGCGCTTTTCCAGCTGCTTGCGGGCGATAGCGGTGATTTCGGCATCCTCGACCGGCATGATGGTCGGCATGACTTCGACGACCGTCACATCGACGCCCATCGAGCGGTAGAAGCTTGCGAATTCGATGCCGATCGCGCCGGAGCCCATGACGATCAGCGACTTCGGCAGCGCGTCCGGCTTCAGCGCTTCGAAATAGGTCCAGATCAGCTTGCCATCCGGCTCGATGCCGGGCAGCGCGCGCGGACGGGCGCCGGTCGCGATGATGATGTGCTTGGCGTTATAGGTGCCCTCGCCCTTGACGTTCTTCGGCAGCGGGTGCTGCGGCTCGACCACCGGCTTCGACGACTTGCCGACGACGATCTCACCTGGCTTGGTGATCTTCGCCTCGCCCCAGATGATGTCGATCTTGTTCTTCTTCATCAGGAAGCCGACGCCGGCATTCAGGCGGGCGGAGACGGCGCGCGAGCGGCCGACGACGGCCTTGGCATCCGGCTTGACCGTGCCTTCGAGAACCAGGCCGAAATCCTTGAAGTGATTGGCATGGTCGAGCACCTCGGCCGAGCGCAGCAGCGCCTTTGTGGGGATGCAGCCCCAGTTGAGGCAGATGCCGCCCATATGCTCGCGCTCGACGATCGCGGTCTTGAGGCCGAGCTGGCTGGCGCGGATGGCGGCGACATAGCCGCCGGGACCGGAGCCGATGATGATGACGTCGTAGGACATCTGTTTTCCTTGAAAAGATTGGGGGATCCGTCACAACGTGTTAGCGTCGCGGCAGGATCCCCCGAGGCTGGGAGGAAACTAGATCAGCATGCTCATCGGGTTTTCGATGAGCGTTCGGAATTTTCCAATCAGCTCTGCGCCAAGAGCGCCATCCACCGCACGATGATCGGTTGACAATGTCACGGTCATTACGGTCGCGCTCGATAACTCGCCTTGAGCGTTGACGACGGGCCTTTTCTCCCCAGAGCCCACAGCCAGGATGGTTGAATGGGGAGGGTTGATGATCGCTGCGAATTCCTTCACCCCGAACATGCCGAGGTTCGATATCGCTCCTGTACCGCCCTGGTACTCGGCCGGCTTCAATTTCCCTGATCTGGCGCGTGCAGCCAGATCCTTCATCTCATTGGAGATCGTCGAAAGCGTCTTGGATTCCGCATGTCGGATGATTGGCGTGATCAGCCCGCCCGCCACGGAAACTGCAACTCCCACGTCAACAAAATGATGGCGCACGAGGTTCTCTTCAGTCCAAGACACGTTCGCGTCGGGCGTTGATCCGAGGGCCAGCGCATAGGCCTTGATGACCATGTCATTGACCGACAACTTAAATTTTGGTGTGCCATCCGACACTGGCGCCGAGGCGTTCAGTTCGGTTCGCAGCTTGAGCAAAGCATCGATATGGCAATCAACCGAGAGGTAGAAATGTGGAACCGTTATCTTTGCTTCCAGCAATCGCCGGGCGATCGTCCTTCGCATGGGTGTATGAGGTTGCAGATCGTAGGTGCCTTCGGCGAACAGCTTCAGAGAGCCGTCGGAAGACAGCTGTTCGCCAATATTTTCAACGCCAACAGGCGCTGGCAGAGCGATCGTCGCCTCGGCAACGCGAGCCTTTGAAACATCAGCGCTCACGATCCTTCCATGCGGGCCGGTTCCGGCCACAGAACCCAAATCGACGCCGCCTTCCCGCGCTAGACGCCGTGCCAAGGGCGTAGCCCTGATTGCGCCTCCTGCATCCGCTGGTGCATTATGGTTTTGAGTGCTGACTGGATGGGCGGCGGTCGCGCTGGGAGCTCCAATCGTTGCGGGAACGGCCGGAGCGGATGACTGAGAGGCAGCCTGATGATCCTCGCCCTCCTCGTAAACCCAAGCGACTGCCGACCCTACCGCGATATCAACGCCTTCTTCGCCCGTGACGTTCCTAAGAATACCCGTAGCCGGGGAGTCAATTTCCATTGCCGCCTTGTCGGTTTCGATCTCGAACAGGACGTCGCCCTTCCCGACGCGGTCACCTTCCTTGAAGAACCACTTCGAGATCTTGCCGGTCGCCATATCCATGTCGACCTTCGGGAGGATGATTTCTGTTGCCATACTATCGCGCTCCCCTCACAAGATCCCGCGCTGCATTTAAAATGTCTGGGACTTGCGGAACGGCAGCCTTCTCAAGCTCCGGATTATACGGAATCGGCGTTTCGGAGCCCCCAAGCCGGACAATCGGTGCATCGAGATAGTCGAATGCGTCGCTTTCGGCGATCATGGCGCTTATCTCGGCGCCGACACCGAGCGTCTTGACGCCTTCGTATACGCAGAGGAGTCTGGTCGTCTTTTTCACGCTTGCAATCACGGTCGCCCTGTCGATCGGCCGCACCGAACGAAGATCGACTACTTCGACATCAATGCCTTCGCCGGCCAGTTGTTCGGCTGCATCCAACGCCTTATGGACCATGATCGACGTCGCGACGATGCTAAGATCCTTGCCCTGTCGACGAATTTCCGCCTTGTCGAGAGGAACGGTATAATGACCCTCGGGAACCGGGCCCTTCATTTTATACAGAAGCTTGTGCTCAAAGATCATGACCGGGTCTGGATCGGCGACAGCGGCAAGCAACATGCCTTTGACATCGTATGGTGTCGCGGGCTGAATGACCTTCAGGCCTGGCACATGTCCCAACCACGCCTCCAGGCTCTGGCTATGCTGAGCGGCCGCCCCGGTGCCGGAGCCGGCCGGAAATCGCATAACAACCGGCACTGACACTTCTCCGCCAAGCATGTAGCGCATTTTGGCGGCCTGATTGACGATTTGCTCCATCGCCAGTGCCGCGAAATCAGAGAACTGAAACTCGAAAATCGGTCTCAATCCGGTCATCGCGGCACCAACGGCGACGCCTGCACCGCCTAGTTCGGAAATCGGGGTGTCCATCACGCGTTCCGGTCCAAACCTGTCGATGAGATCGCCGGTTACCTGAAACGCGCCACCGTAAACGCCGATGTCTTCGCCCATCAGAATGACGCGCTCGTCCGCCTCCATCGCAATCGCCATGGCTTCTTGGATGGCTTGGGAGTAGCTGAGTTCTCGAACACCGGTGTCCATTTATGCCTGCTCCGTATAAACATTCTCAGCCAACTCAGCGACGTCAGGCGCCGGACTTACCTTTGCGAATTCGATACCTGCCGCGATCTCATCGCGAACGGACTGACGGATTGCCTCCAGCTCTGCGTCATTTGCGACACCGAATTCCCGGAGCTGCGCTTCGAACCGGATGATTGGATCTCGATTGCTCATCCAATCGTCGATCTCGTCTTTCGTGCGGTAGCGGTTTCGGTCGCTCTTGGAGTGGCCGCGATAGCGATAAGTCTTGCACTCGATGAGTGATGGCCCCTCACCGCGCTTCGCACGTTCAACGGCATTGTGAGTGGCTTCGGCCACCTCGGAGAGCACGTTGCCGTCGACGATGACGCCCGGCATGCTGTAAGCGCTGGCGCGGTCAGCGATATTGGCAACCGCCGTCGAGCGCGCGGTCGACGTCGACATGCCGTAGCCGTTGTTTTCACAGACGAAGATAACGGGCAGCTTCCAAATGGCAGCCATGTTCAAGGCTTCGTGGAAGGCGCCTTCGTTGTTTGCGCCGTCGCCAAAGAAGCAGACGACAACTTTTCCGGTCTTGAGCCGCTTGGATGTCAGCGCGGCGCCAACAGCGATGGGTAAGCCGCCTCCAACGATTCCGTTCGCGCCGAGATTGCCGGTCGTAACGTCTGCAATATGCATGGAGCCGCCGCGGCCGGCGCAATAGCCAGTCGTTTTGCCGAAGAACTCCGCGAACATGCGTTTGACGTCAGCGCCCTTGGCGATGCAGTGGCCGTGGCCTCGATGGGTGGAGGTGATCTGATCCTGTTGCGTCAGCGGGAGGCAAACGCCCATGGCGCTTGCTTCCTGGCCGATCGACAGATGCATCGTTCCATGGATAAGACCACGCGTGTAGCTTTCCTCAGCGCCTTCTTCGAACTGGCGAATGAGGTGCATCTTCCGAAGAGCGTCCAGCAACTGCTCGCGGCTATATTGTCGGTAGATGAAAGGAAGATTGCTGGCCTCGGCACTCTTGATCGCCCTTGCTGAATTCGCCATTTATGCCTCCCTGCCGTAAACAAGAGCGTCTTGCCGGGCGCGCAAGGCGGCAAGACGAGAGCCTTCCGCGACCGATGCATTGCTGTAGGTAATCAACTCGCCCTTCTTGATCGGCGCGGTGACCTTGCCTCCTTGCAGCATGCCGCAGGGAATTGCGGAGGCGCTTCGAGCTTCAGGCGCAGTCATGATCCACGCGCGGTAGCAGTACTCGCCGATTGCATCGAGCTTGTCGCCAGGCTGGAGATCCTTCTTGGCCACCGCACATACTTCGGCCACAGGGGTAGACAGGGGGACCATGTCCGGCTTTCCGTAAAGAACGACGCGGGCACAGGTCAGCGGTACTTCCAATGACGTCAGATGATACGGCCGGTGGAAGGTGAAATACGGGCCCTTCCCCATCTTCAGATCTTCCATCCGCTCCGAGATTCGCGGATGGGACATGTCGGCAACAACGAACACGCCAGGGGCAACACCCTTTCCGATCGAATAGTCGACGACGCCGACCTTTGTCAGCACGCCGCCGTCTTTTTCAGGCACGAGCACCGTCGATAACTGGTCGAGCGTGGCCGCCGGCCCGTGCATGCCCGGTTTGTCCGGCAGAAGACCCGTTGCGTTTGCAATGGCGGCCATTTCCACCATCGTTTTTGAACCATCCACGAATTCGACAAGCATGCGAACGTTCATGTTTCGGCGCGCCGCTTCTTCGGCGTACTGGTCGGGGACCGCGTCGATGTTCAGGGGGTTGTTCTTGCCTTTGCCTGCCGCAACGATTGGATGACCCATCGCCGTCACAAACTCGATCAATTCGATGCAAGACGATGGCTCGTCTCCGGCGCCGAGGGAGTAGGTCACTCCGAGCCGCTCGGCCTCGCTTTTGAGATATGCGCCAATCGTGACGTCCGCTTCGACGTTCATCATCACGAGGTGCTTGCCATGCTCCATGGCCGCCAGACCGATTTCTGCGCCCACGGCCGGGACGCCAGTGGCATCGATCACCACATCGATCAGTCCGCTATTCAGGATATTGGCGGAATCGGCCGTGATGGCGATCTTCCCGCCCTCAATCACAGAATTGAGCTGATCCGCAGTTACGGCTTCGCGATGACGGCCATCGGCCTGGTAAGCGATATCGACGGCTTCGCGAGCACGGGCGACGTTGAGATCGCAGATTGCCCCGATCTCAATCCCAGGCATGTGGGCGACGCGGGTCACGATGTCGGTGCCCATCTCCCCACTGCCGATCAGGCCGATACGAATAGGCTTTCCCTCGGTCTCTCGACGCACCAGATCGCGTGCGAGCCCGGTTGGCGCAACGTTAATGGGCATTCCATTCCTCCCAAATTCATCCGGGACGATTGGTAATGTACATTTGTTATTTCGTCAACACGTATGTTCTTTATGGCTCCGGAGATTGGTCAATATTCCTCGTTTTAGCGGCGTGCGACGAACTTTTATCAGCACAATAAACACATGCGCAGGCTGCCTGGTAAGGCGCTCAACAGCCGCAACCGGAAGCGGGTGGCGCCTTTCGGTCGCGAATTTGGCTTAGGATAGGCAGTGCTATGGTCCACGCGATTATGCTGCGCGGCATAAGGGCCTTAGGAAAGGCCTCCGGGCGGTGCCAAATATCAATGCGCAGACAAAATTATTGGCGTCTACGCTCGTTCGCGCTCAGGGCGCGCAGCCGTTGAGCCGAGTAACGCGCCCGCGGTCTGTTCGTCGGTCACAAAAGTTGTCGGTTTGATCGTAACAAGAGACGCGCGAAGCGCCTCCAGCTTTTCCGGCCCGCCCGAGATTAGGATACGCTCGGGGGTGCGCCGCAGTCGCTCGAGATTCACCGAGATAACCCGAGCGTTGACCTCGTGGTCAATGACATTCCCGTCTTTGTCAATAAAGTTGTAGAGAACGTCTCCAACCGCACCGGCATCTATCAAGGAGCGGCGATCGGCTTCACTAAGATATCCGGTTCGATAACTTGTTGTCAGAGCAGAGATGCCCCCGACCGAGAGAAGCGCCACGTCGAGCTTATCCGCCATCTCAAAGATGGCGGCAAGGCCACATCGTTCCAGCAAGGCATGTTTTGTCTCCGGGCTGTCAACCACAGCTGGCGCCGTGACGAGGAAGCCCTCGCCCTTAAACAGTTCTGCGAACTGCCAGGCAAACTCTGCGGGATTGAAGCGACGGGCAGCAGAAATACCGCCGAGCAGCGACACGACGCGGAAGTCATCAAGAGCTGCGCCGGCAATAAATGGCAATGTGTTGTAGAGGGTACGCCCCCAACCCACGCCGACGATCATGCCGGAATGCATCATGCCTGTGATCAGCGTTCCCGCTGCTGCAGCAATCACCTTGGTCGGATCACCTTCAGCATCAGCGAACGGCGCGACAATCACTTGCTTTATTCCGAAGGTAGCCTCCAACTCCCTTTCAAGAGCGATCATATCGGAAAGCGCCGAAGATATTGTAACACGGACCTCGTTGCGGCGACGAGCTTCCGCAAGAAGCCTAACGACCATGACACGGTTGATGCCCAACTGGGCAGCAATGTCGTTCTGTGTGTAATTCTCTATGTGATAGAGCCACGCCACTCGTGCCCGCAGCCTTTCAGACTCGCTCTGAACCATGACAACTGGAGGCGTGGTCTGCATTTAGCTTCCTTCCGGATCTATCAAACTTGGCGCGGGTAACGCGATGCGGGGTCCACCCGTTTTCCGCAACGGATCGCCGCGTCGCCGAGTTCTGAATTTCCTGTCCTGTACAAGATTTATCACACACTGGATAGATCGGCTTCAATTGCTCTCCAGACGAGCGTTGCGGTGCACAAAGGTATTTATAATTTATACGATGTTCTAACGTCGCGCTGAGTACCCGGCGAAAAAATGGTTGACAGTCGCGAAATATGAACACATTGTATTTTTCAATAGCAATTGTTCGTCCTTCCGGACAGGCAAGGGCTACGGGAGCGGAGTGGAGGCCGCGCCAAACCTACTTGCCTCCATTGGCATTCAACTGATTTATTCGGATTGGGAGGAGTACAACATGACAGTTTTAAGTTCGGGCGTATCCCGCCGCGGATTCCTGAGGCATTCCGCAGCTTTCGGGCTCGCTGCAGGCGCAGCCTCGGCCCTCAGGTTGCCCGCATTTGCGCAATCGGGTCTTCCGGATGTCCAATCCGTTTTGGACAAGATTTCCGTTAAAGACTATGTCCGCGAGGACTACCGCAAGCTCTACAAAATGTCCGATGATCCCCTGTGGGATCCGGCGAAGGACTGGATTCGTACGGTAGACTGGGAAAAGGTTCGCTCGGAGCAGAGCGGAAAGACAGTCAGGTTTGCCGTAGGCGCTGCTGACCAGGAGTCTGCGGCCGAGGGACTTAAGCCTTTTGAACAGCTGTCAGGCATCAAGGTCGAACTTGTTCCAATCCCCGACGACAGCTTCTACGATAAGGCGGTTTCGGAGTTCATTTCCGGCAACGCGTCCTTCGATGCTTTGCAGTTCTTCTCGCCCTGGCTCGGGGACTTTGCAGGTCCGGGCTTCCTTGCCGATCTCGGCGAGTATGCGGAGAAATGGAAGCTACCGCTCGACGACTTCTATGACACCTATCGTCTGAACTACGGCTATGTCGGCGGCAAGCTGGTCGGCATCCCGTTCGACTGCGATGTTCAGATGGTGCACCTGCGCAAGTCGATCATGGAGAAGATACTTGGCGGACCCATCGATCGAGCTCAATCGGTGCCGACCTACGACGAGCTCATTCGTATCACTGCCGAAGCAAACAAGCTCGGCGGTGGAGTAGCCGGCGTCGGCTTAATGGCGGCCCGTGGTTTCTGGGCAACTTACACCTGGGAGCACATCGCCGCGCAAGCCGGTCTTTCCCTGTTCGACAGCCAATGGAATCCACAGCTCACCAGTGATGCCGGAATGAAAGCCATGGATATCATCATGGCTCTTCAGAAAAATGCCATCGAAGGTGTTTCCGGTGCAGGCTGGGGTGAAAACCGCGCCGCCTGGCTTGGTGGCCAGGTTGCAGCCAACATCAGCTGGCAGGACAGCGGCACGCAAGCCATGCGGCCTGATCAGTCGAAGATTGTCGATGACTTCATTACGATCTACGAGCCGCGGATTTCGGGCGGTGTATTTGCCCCGCCGAACATTGCAGGGTCGACCTCCTGCGTGGCAGCCACGTCGCAAAATCCCGAGGGCGCTTTCCTTATGCTCGCGTTCCTCACGACTTCGTCTATCATGGCGATGAACGAAGCGAATGCGAATGGCGTTGCTCCAGGCTATCGCTCCGTTCTCGGAAACGAACGTCTTCGGGCGGTTAGCCAACCCATGAAGGTCTGGGCGGACAGCCTGGAGCACGCATGGTGCGCGCCCCGTATTCCTGGGATGTTCGAAATGGAGCAGGCACTCGGGAATGAAATCAACCGCGCAGTCACGGGTCAGATTTCAGCCAAGGAAGCCCTCGAGAACGGGCAAAAGGCCTGGAAGGGTATCTTGGAGAAGAATGGCTTCTCTGGTGGAAACGCCCCGATCGCTTACGCGGACGCAGAACCAGGGCTCTATGTAGGCAAAGGCAAGGCACTGCCTTTCTAAGATCATGACACATTCAGCTCAAAGACTTGAAACGGAGGCGGCGTTTGCCGCCTCCACCGTAAAGATACCCGCTAGACCTCGTCCCCGTTCGGCTACGGCGAGGAAGGTCTTCCCGTATCTCCTGGTTGGACCTGCTGTAGCCTACCTGCTCGCGATCACCCTGTATCCAGGTCTATTCGCGATGTACCAAAGCCTCTTTGTGGTCAAGTTCGTGAACTGGTCGTGGGTGGGGCTCGGCAACTACTCGAGGATCATCCAAGATCGCGAATTCTGGGCCGCGTTGGGAAACACCGCCATCATCGGCGGTATCTCCCTGGCCCTGCAGTCCGTGATCGCGATGGCTGTGGCCTTCTTTTGTTACCGTGACCCGTTCGTTCGCGGCTGGCGCATCATTTTCCTGATGCCGATGCTTTTCATGCCCTCGGCAGTGGCATTCATCTGGAAGCTGGCCTTCAATGACGGCCGGGTAATCTCCGATATTCTCATGTCGATCGGAGTGGTCTCCAACAATGTCGACTGGCTTGCGTCCATCTGGCTCGCCAGACTTACACTGATCGTCGCGGACGTGTGGCAGTGGACGCCCTTTCTTTTCATTATCTTTGTCGGCGCTCTTCAGGGGCAGGACGAGGAGATTGAGGAAGCGGCCCGATTGGATGGGGCAAGTTGGAGCAGCATTTTCTGGAACATCTCATTGCCGATGATGCGGCCCATCATCGTGGTCGCCGTAACGCTGCGCGGCATCGACATCACAACAATGTTCACGAACGTCTACATCATGACCCAAGGCACACCAGGCGGTGCGACGGAGACGATGAGTTACTTCATCTATCGTCAGGGCTTCAGGATGTTCAATTTCGGATACGCGTCCGCGGCATCGGTGCTGATGCTGATCTTCACGATCATAATCGCACAAACTGTCGTGAAACGCGCATTCAAATCCGGGAAATCATGACATGGCCAGTATTCGAAAAAGCGGCGGTGAAAGCCTCCTCCTTCGCTACATAATTCTTGTCGCATGGGCGCTCGTTTGTCTCGTTCCAATCATCTGGTTCCTGACGATCGGCTTCAGGCCAAGAACGGAAATCATTGTCCCAAGGCCGATCTACTGGCCCACCTGGAGCTTGGACGCCTGGCGTCTGCTCGTCAGCGATTGGCCCATAGCTTCCTATCTGAGAAACTCGGTCGCTGCGGTGGCGGGCTCTGTCGTCATTGATCTGATTTTGGCGATTCCTGCAGCCTTCGCTTTGGCCCGCTATGAGTTCCGGGGCCGAGAGGATATCGGTTTTTACATCCTGTCGACGCGGATGATGGCGCCGGCCATCGTTGCGGTGCCAATCTTCTTCCTGTTCAAGAATATGGGTCTGCTCGATTCCATCTGGGCTCTAATGCTCATTTACGCGGCCATCAACCTCAGTCTCGTCACTTGGATCATTCGCAGCTATATGCTGGATATTCCAAAAGAACTGGAAGACGCCGCCCGTACCGACGGCGCCGGAGATCTGACCATTCTTTGGGAAATAATGATCCCAGCATGCCTGCCCGGTATCATAACGGCTGCGGTGATTGCCGCTATCTTCGCAATCAACGAATTTCTTTTCACCCTCCTCATCGCATCGACCTCCAAGGCCTACACGATGTCCGTTGCGCTCGCCAACTTCACAGGCGGCTCCGACGGGGTGATCTACAACGCAATCGCACTCGTCTCGTTCCTCGCATTCGCTCCGATCTTGATCCTCGTTATCTTGATCCAGAAGCATCTCTCGCGCGGCCTCACGATGGGCGCTGTGAAAGGATAATCCATGGCCTCTATTGAACTTAAAAACGTCGTGAAGAGCTTTGGCTCCTTCTTTGGTGTCCAAGACGTGAGTCTCGATATCGCTGATGAGGAGTTTCTCGTCCTTTTAGGACCCTCCGGCTGCGGGAAAACGACAACCATGCGCATGATTGCCGGCCTGGAACAACCGACCGGCGGCGAGATCCGCATAGGCGGCAATGTTATGAACGAAGTCGATGCCCGAGATCGAGACGTTGCCATGGTCTTCCAAGGCTATGCCCTGTACCCGAACATGTCGATCTATGAGAACATCCGGTTTCCCCTGAGAATGAGGCGCATCCCCAGGGACAAACATGACAGCCTCGTTCGTCGCGCCGCGGATATGGTTGAGCTCGGGCCATTTCTCGAACGCAAGCCTGGCGCGCTTTCGGGTGGTCAGAGACAGCGCGCCGCGCTCGCGCGTGCTATTGTTCGCCAGCCGCAAGTCTTTCTGATGGACGAGCCGCTTTCCAACCTCGATGCAAAGCTACGTGCCAGCATGCGCGTCCAGATCAAGCACATGCAGCGCGACCTGAAGGTGACCACAGTGTACGTGACCCACGACCAGATCGAGGCAATGACGCTTGCTGATCGAATCGTCATCATGAACAAAGGGATCATCCAGCAGATCGGCACTCCCGATGAGATCTATTCGAATCCGGCGAATACTTTCGTTGCGGGGTTTATCGGTTCGCCCCCGATGAACTTGGTGTCGGGCTCGGCGCAAGGTGGAATCTTCTCGGCTTCTGGCGTGAAGGTCGCCTGCCCGGCAACGCTCTCCGGTCAGGTTACTCTCGGTTTCCGGCCGGAGGATTGCCTGATCGGTGGCGAGAATCTCCAAGGCACCGTCTACGGCATCGAGCCGACCGGCGACATCACCTACCTGTCCGTCCGTACTCCAGAGAGGACCTTCGAAATCAAAGCTGGACGGGATTTCCGTGCAAAGATTGATTCCACCGTATCGATCGGGTTTGATCCTAGCCGGCTCTACTACTTCGACGCCGATGGCAACAGGATCGGAGTTCAGTGATGTCGGCGACCTTTGATTTCAGTTGCGTCGGCTTTTACACTTTCGATGCTCTTTGCCGACCGGTCGCGGATATTCCGCCAGGAGGCCAAACCCTCTTCGTGGAAGACTTCACCCTGGCCGTATCCGGCGCTGCCGGCTCCGCCGCCATCGTGGCCGCCAAATACGGCCTGCGGGTGCAAGCTGTCGGCGGAGTGGGCTATGATGACATGGGCGACTGGGTCCGCATGAAACTTCAGTCCTTCGGCGTAGACACCACCATGATGCGGCGCTACGAGGGCTATTCAACCTCCTGTTCCATCGTGACGACACGGCCGAACGGTCAGCGACCGGCGCTCCACAAGCGTGGTGCGACCGATGCATTCTTTGTCTCAGATTCGGAAATAGACCGCGTTCTTGACACCAAGATCCTGCATGTCGGCGGAGTCGGCCTGATGAACCGGATGGATGACTGTGGTCGCACTGGTGAAATCATGGCTGAAGCTCGTCGCCGCGGTGTGATAACAACGCTCGATGTCTTCGCCTCGACATCCAACGATCTCCCCAAGGTCGAAGCCCTCTTACCCTACACCGATTATTTCCTGCCTTCTGAAGAGGAAGCTCAGGCCCTTTCAGGGTTGACCCGCAATAAGGATCTGGCGGATTTCCTTCTTAGCCGAGGAGCTAAATGTGTCATTCTGACCTTGGGAGCAGAGGGCGCCTACTATCATGATGAGACCGGCCTGGAGTTCCATTCGCCGGCATTCCAGGTCGATGTGAAGTGCACGTGCGGGTGCGGCGATTGCTTCAACGGCGGGTTCGCAAGCGGCTTGGTGCGGGGACTGTCGCCTCAAGATGCAGTCGAACTCGGCCAAGCCTCCTCTGCACTAAACGCCACCGGCTTGGGAAGCCAGGCTGGCGTGGCGAATTATGATGCGACTCGTGCGTTTATTAAAGCTACCCCGAGGCGTCAATTGCAGTATGATGTAGTGGCTCTGACAGAGGTGCACTGAGGTAAGTTGGCATGTCGCCCGATTTCGCTCCACAAACGACGCATTTGAAAGATGTTCTGAGATCGTTGCGTTATACGCTCAGAAGGGGGCGTGACACGGTAAAGGAGACAGCCCCACGGCGACTCCCGGCACCGGCATCGGAGATCGCCCTTTCCGCTCTTGGTGAGATTGAAGTGCTTGCCCGCAACGTTGATCAATTGGCGTGCAAATTAGCGCACTCGGTCCTGGAGGATTCGGCGAAACTCAAAAGCTTCCGCGAAGTCATTGCTTCATCGCGGCCGCAATACGAGTTTTCGGTCGCTTTCTATGAGACAATGAAGCTTGTATTGAGCCATCTCGGCGCTAAGAGAACGCTGATCAATCAGAGCGCCGCTCTGAGGGCCTTTGTTCGAACGGCTGCGTCGCAAGACGTCTACCAGCTTGCGGCCCAATTGACGCTGCACCTTGCAGATGAGGGATTGATCACAGTTGATCAGTTGGAGGACCGGTCACCCGTGGCGCGACCCGAGATAATTGTCGTCGCGGTTTTTGCCGGCATGCTCTCGCTGCTCGCAGAATCGGACGACGCTGGTAGAGAAGTGATGATCGCCGCCGCGACCGATATAGCAGTCGCTCTTCAAGAAAAGATCATGGATCTCTATCGGGAGAAAGATGGCCCAGCTTTGGCCGCGCTTTTTCAACGGTGCGCCGGCCATGTTTGATTTGTCACGATCGATGCACAATCTACCCCGAACCAATAAGCCTTTAAGGGTGGCAGTCAGGCAGTTGCATTGGTTCAAGGCGGCCTTTCATGCACACGCCGTGTTTTGCGGCGAAGCGATGGCTTGCAACTTCGCCATCGACGACGTCAAGCTGGCAGGAGCGTTTGTGCGCTGGCTGGATAGCATCGACCGCCAGAAGCCGAACGAGCGGGCGGAGCGACGCGAGTTTTTTCAGTTTGCGCCGTCTCTCGTACTGCGCGAACTGGTCGCAGATATGCCAATCAGGGCAATGTGCGCTCCTACCGGCGTTGATCCGAAATCACCAGAAGCGTTTTGGCCTGAAGGATATGTGGCGACGACGTTTTGCCTGTCGGTCTATGCTGCCACGATGGGGCAGGAATTTCATATGGACGTCCATGTGAGCCAGATGGTCGATGATCTTCGAAGCTGGTGGTCGTTTCGGGAAAACGCGACCCAAGACACCGACTACGCGGCCGGCTTTTTCCAGATGTTGCTAGGCAACGATCCTAACTGGTGGATGCCGAGCAGTTTCAACGCTCGGACCCGTCCGGTGATTGATGGGCCTGGGGCCGAACCTGCAAATTCGGCCGAATAAGAACCTGTTGGGAAAGGACCTTCCGCTCAGGATCGGTGTAAATTTTCAGACTGCCCTCGCTTGGTCTCCACTTTAGAGGCGACGCTCATTCAGCGGGCAGTGGTTCGGAGCGAAATGACACGTTAAGGGACATGAGTGCTCAAGCACCTTGCGGTGGTCAGTTGGTCCTATAGCCCATGCGCCTGCCGGCGGCGAAACTACATCTATAAGTAGAAATCCAAATAGGGCGGGATGGGCGTGTCCGAAGCGAAGTGGCTGAGACGCAGGAGGATGAGAACACAAAGCTAGCGCGTAGGGCCTGCAGCGCTTGCCGGATGACGATCCGTTCCGAAACCAGGCGACACCTCGCCCGTTATTACATCTGCCGGCCATCTCGTTGCTGAGGCGTGCTGACCAGTACAGCGGCGGCGCGGTTGGCCGAATCCAGTGCCGAGCGGATTCCGCATCCGCGGGCGAGTTCAGCCGCAAGCACTCCGGTGAACTCGTCGCCGGCACCGTGCGTACTAACGAGCTCGACCTTAACGGCTTCGATGGAAAACGCTTCGCCTTCCCTAGTGGCGCAGGCTACCCCTTCCCCACCGGCCGTGACCACGACGACCGAGAACCGTTCTGCCAACCGCGTTGCCGCTTTCAGCGCTCCCGCCAAGCTGTCGACCGGAACCTGCGCCAACTGTTCTGCCTCGATTGCGTTTACCACGACAACGTCGACGAGCTTGGCAAGATCGTCCGACAACGGTCGCGCCGGCGCGGCATTAAGGACGACCTGGCCGCCGACGCCCTTCATCGCCCGTGCAGCTGCGACGTTGGCGTGATCGGGAACTTCGTTCTGCAACACCAAGACGCCGCCTGCAGTAAAGACCTCCCTGGCGGCGTCGACGTCCGGCTGCCCGAGCATGAGGTTGCTGCCCGAGACGATGACCGCGCCGTAGTCGCCTTCGCCGTCGAAGATCGCGACGCTCATGCCGCTCCCGATGCCGGCCACCGTCTTCACGAAGCGGTGATCCACATTCCTCCGCGCGAGATTGTCGGTCAAAGCGCGTCCGAAATCATCGTCGGCGACGGCACCGATCATGTGCGACGGCACGCCGGTCTTGGCCGCGGAAACGGCCTGGTTGCCGCCCTTGCCGCCGCATTTCGGATACCAGCTGCTTCCCGTCACTGTTTCCCCCTTCCGCGGGCGTGCCGGGCCGTGCACCATGATGTCGTAGTGCAGGCTGCCGAGGACGACGACGGAGGGCGAGGCGGTGGTCATGGAAGCTTGTCCTTGCGTTTGGATGTGACGGCGGACATCGTCTTTTCGAGATTTCTCTCCGCCGCCTGGTAGTTTCTCTTGGCGACCGCCATGAAAAGCGCGTCGAGTATGTTGAGCTGTGCGATCCGCGCCGCCGCGTTCTCGCCCATCAGAGGCGATCCCTGCGCCGTCGAACATAAAACGATGTCGGTGATCTGGGCCAAGGCCGATCCGCCGTAATTGGTGATGGCGATCGTCCGCGCGCCCGACTTCCGCGCGAGCTGTATTGCTTCGATCACCGCCGTGGTGTTGCCCGAATGGGAGAAGCCGATGGCCACGTCCTCTGCGCCCAGCAGGGATGCTGACATCAACATCATGTGCGAGTCGTCGTGAACGTTGCACCGGACGCCGATCCTCAGGAACTTGTGAGCGACATCTCGCGCGATTTGCGCCGAGCCTCCGACACCGTAGAAATCGCGTTGACCCCGTTTCGCCAACAAGTCGGCGGCACGGTCGAAGCCATCGACATCGAGGATCGCAAGGGTTTCTTCGAGCGCGTTGATCGATGTGCGGAAGACTTTCTGGATGATTTCCTGGGAACTGTCTTCCGCAGACAGTTCCTGATGCATTTCCGCTGTCGGGAGTCTGTTGTAGCTCGAGACCGCCGTGCGAAAGTCACGGAAGCCTGTGAAGCCCAGCTTCTTGGTGATCTTCACCACCATCGCCTCGGACACCCCGGCCTCGGCCGCCAAGTCCTTGAGAGCGGTGTCTTCCGAGAAATCCCTCAGTCCGAACACCGTCTCGACGACCCGTGCCTCCAAGGGGGTGAGCTGAGGCATCATCATCCGGATGCGTGGGCCTACCGCCTTGAGATCATTTGCAAAATTCATCCCCGTCCCCTTGTGACGCGATCAATCATCATCGCGACAAGGATAATAAGGCCAGTGGCAAGAAGTTGGTAGAAGGCCTGCACATTCATCAACGTCAATCCGTTGCGCATGGCGCCCAGAATGATCGCGCCGAGCAGCGTGCCGATGACGCTGCCCTTGCCGCCCATCAGCGAAGCACCGCCGATTGCCGCTGCAGCGATTGCGTCGAGTTCCCACAGGTTGCCCAGGATCGGTTCAGCGGCACCAAGGCGGCCGATGAGGATCATCGAGGCGAGTGCCGCCAGAACAGCGGAAATCACATAAGCGGTGATCTTGGTAATGGCGATCGGCACACCGGCGACATAAGCGGCTTCTTCATTGCCGCCGACTGCGAGCAGGTATTCACCCAGCGGAGTCTTCTTGAGAAGCACCCAGGCCAAGAGAGCGACGACAGCCACCATGACGACCGAATTTGGAATTCCGGCGACGTTCCCGTTGAACAGCGCCCGGAAGCCCTGCGGGACGCCCAGGACAGGGTTGCCGCCGGTATAGATGAGCGCAATGGCTCTATAGGTGCTGAGCGTGCCAAGCGTTACAATGAAGGGCTGCAGTCCGGCATAGGCGACAAGCACGCCATTGACGAGGCCGCAGAGAACACCAATGCCGAGCCCAGCAAGGATGGCGACAGGAACCGGGATGCCCGCCACAAGCAGCGTGGCCGAGATGACCGCTGCGATCGCCGCGGTCGGCCCGACGGAGAGGTCGATGCCTCCGGAGATGATCACCAGGGTCATGCCGAGCGCGAGGCAGGCGTTGATGCTCGACTGCTGGAGGATGTTAAGAAGATTTCGCTGCGAGAGAAAATCGGGAGCCAATAGGCCGAAGATCAGCATGATCGCGAAAAGGCCGATCAGCGTGCCGGCGTCGCGCAGCGAGAACGATCCGAAAAATTTGGACGATGGCGCTGCGGCATTCTCGATGGTGTCGGACATAAGCTTCTTCCTGTTGGTCATGCCGCGCCGAGGCGGCTGTCGGGCGCGCCGACGGCATGGGAGACGATGGTTTCTTCGCTGAGCTCGTCGCGACCAAGTTCGGCCACGATAGCGCCGTCGCGCATCACGAGCACACGGTCGGACACCCTCATCACCTCCGGAAGTTCTGAGGAAACGACGATCACACAATGCCCGTCGGCGGCGAGGTCTTCGATCAGATGATAGATTTCGGATTTCGCGCCGACGTCGATGCCGCGGGTCGGCTCATCGAAGAGAAGGATGCGCGAGCCGGCGGCGAGCCAGCGTGCGATGATGGCCTTCTGCTGATTGCCGCCGCTGAAAAGCTTGATTTGCCGGTCGAGCTGAAACGGCCGAAGATTGACCCGCTTAAGAAGGTCTTCCGCCGTCCGCTTGAGCTTGTGGTGGTTGATGATACCAGCCTTGGAGAAACGCGCCATCGAAGGCAGGGCCACATTTGACGTCACCGACCTGCCCGGAATGATCCCTTCCCGCTTACGCTCTTCCGGTAGCAGGCCAATTCCGGCGGCGATCGCCGCACGAGGATCGGATAGCGCCAAGATCGTCCCGTCGACCTTTACCGTGCCTGACGTCACCCGGTCAGCGCCGGAGATCGCACGCAGAAGCTCGGTCCGGCCGGAGCCGACCAGACCGGCCACACCCAGAACTTCTCCCTGATGGAGGTCGAACGAGACGTCGTGAATACGATGGCTCGAAAGATTGCGAACTTCGACGCCCACCGTGCGGGTTGCGTGCGAATGGTGCTCCTCGGTCAGCAATTCGCGACCGACCATCATGGCAATGACGTCGTCTGGCGCCGTCTTCTGAAGATCGACGCCCGCGCGGACGACCCGCCCGTCGCGCATGACGGATGCCCTTTGGCAGACCCGGAAGACCTCGTCCATCTTGTGGGACACATAGATGATCGACACGCCGCTCGCGGCCAGCCGCTCGATGATTTTGGCCAGTTTGTCGAACTCACTGGGTGTGAGGCTCGATGTCGGCTCGTCCATGGCGACGATCTTGGCTTTATCGAGAAGCGCCCGGGCAATCTCCACGACTTGTCGCTGGGCCACTTTCAACGATGAAATCGGAGCAGACGGGTCTATCGCCGGATCAATCATCGCCAGGGCTTCAGCTGCTCGCCGCTCCTGCTCGCGACGGTCGACGATAATGCCGCCGAGCCTGGTGAGGGAATGACCGAGAAACATGTTCTGGGCGACGGTGAGATGAGGAACCTGCTGGAGTTCCTGATGGATCATGGCGATGCCTGCCTGGCGGGCGCTTTCCGGCTTGCGGAAATGTTGGATTATCCCATCGACCTTCACGTCGCCTTCCGTCGGCCGAAAGACACCGGAGAGGATGCGTAGGAGGGTCGATTTTCCCGCGCCGTTCTCACCAAGAAGCGCGTGGATCTCACCTGGCGCGACATCGAAAGAGACATCGGACAGGGCCTTCACGCCGGGGAAAGCCTTGGAAATGTTTTCGAACGCCAGTCTGGGAGTAGCCATGCAACTGAAACCTTTGAGTTTGGACGACCGGCTGCACGCCGGCCGTCCCGCCTTGGTAGGCGTTTATTTGCCCGCGGCCTTCATCAGCACCGTGCGCACATCGATACCCTGGCCTTGGAAGTCCTTGATGTTTTCCTTGGTGATCAGCGCCTGCGGCGTTGCCACGACGCGTGGCAGCTTCTGGCCCGTCACGAGGCGGAGGGCGACTTCCATCGCGACCTCGCCCGTCAGAACCGGGAAACTGTCGACTGTGCCCGTGAGCTCACCGGCTTCGATGGACTTGTAGGCGTCCGAGATGCCATCGGTGCCGAAAACTACCACTTTGTCCTGCAGGCCGGCGGCCTTGACAGCCTCGACTACGCCGAGCGCCATGCCGTCGTTGTTGCAATAGAAACCGACGAGATCCGGATGCTGTTGCAGGATGGTGGTCGCCGCGTCATAGGACATCTGACGATCCCAGTTGCCGGGAACGCTGGCCGCCACGGTGAACTTGCCGCCTTCCTCGATCGTGCTCTTGAAGCCGTCTGTACGCTGCACGGCAGCGTAGACACCCGCCTGGCCTTCGATGATCGCGACCTTGCCGCCGTTGGGGCGGTTGTCGATGAACCACTTGGCGACGCGGACGCCGTTGTCGCGCTGGACATTGCCGACATAGTGTTCCGCCTGCGGGATCACGGCGTCGTTGACATTCACGACCGGGACATTGGCCGCCTTGGCCTGTTCCATGACGGGCTGGAGATTGGCGTCCGTCTGCGGAGACACGAGCAGAACATTGTAACCCTGGGTGACCATGCCTTCGGCGATCGTCAACTGGCCGAGTTGGTCGCCTTCGCTCTGGGCGGCTTGATAGGCGACGGTCACGCCGATCTTGTTCGCGAACTTCTGGTAACCCTCGCCGAGCGAGCGCCAGTATTCATTGGTCAAAGTCTTGGAGACACCGCCGATCTTGAGACCTTCCGGCAGTTTCGGCAGTGCACCAAGCTTAGCGTCGAGATCGGACCAGTCCATGCGGTCCGGCTCGGAGTCCGAGTTGAGCGGTTTCAATTCCTGCGCTGTTGCGATGCCAGCACAAAGGGTGGCGGCAAGAGCCGCGGCAATAAATCTGTTCATGGAATTCCTCCCGGAAAGTTAAGTTGTTTCAGTGATCCGCGCCGAACATCAACTCCTGTACGATGGCCTGCGTGGAAACGGCGTCCTGTCGGTCAATTGCGCTCGAAAGGCGATTGTCCTGCTCGAGGCGGTCGACAACCTTCAACATCCGTTGGACGGTGTTGATGTTCACCTCGCATTCGCGAACCGGATCGAGACCGGTCAAATCAGGGAAGGTGTCGAAGTAGATCGCGCCGTCATAGCCGTCTCGGCGAATTTGGCGGAGCAACTCGACGGTCTGGAGCGTGTGAACGGCGCCAACCATCAGCCCGTCATCGCGTTTGGCGTACCCATCGTTCAGATGCACGCCGAGAACCCGGCTGTGGCGCGCTATCAGGGCCGCAGCGAAGGCGGGCTGTTCGTCGGCATAGAGGACATGGGCGAAGTCGAGCGTCACTCCGAGGTTGTCGGCGCCGACTTCCTTGATGGCGAGCAGCGTTGTCGCGGCATCCGGCATGAGGCTATAGGAGCGCGGCTCGTTCGGCTTGTATTCGATGGAGATCAGGCATTCCGGGTCGTGCTGGCAAACTTCACGGATCCCGTCAATTTCGTGTTGCCACATGGCAGCGTAATCGGCCTGGAAGGCGTAATCGAAGCCATCCTGCCCGAGCCAGATGGTCATCAGCTTCGAGCCGGCCTCACGTGCGGCGTCAATGCCCTTTTTCGTCAGCTCGATCGCTTCACGGCGAACAGCCTTTTCCGGATGAGTGAATGCGCCCAGTTTGAAGTCCGGGTTGGTGTAGTACCGCATCGCGAAGCCATTGATCTGCAAGCCAAGGTCGCCGAGCCTCCGCGACAATTCAGCCGGATTCTCATTCACATGGTCGGGATAATTGAGGTCGAGGTCGGTCAAACCATCGACGCGGGCCGCACGCTCCGCCATCTGCATCACGGACGGCTTTCCGGACTGCCCCGGCCACGCGAGATGCGCGCCGGATGCGAAAGAATTGAGGCGGGTGGCAAAACGTGTCGGGTTCAAGACATTCTTCCCTACTGTAAAGTTACACACTACTTCACAGAAATTGGGATATTTGTAAAGACGAAATTGCGTTGTAAGCGCAATGCGGTCCTTCACGCTCCGAAGAGGGTCGCCAAACCTCAGACTTTCAACGCTACGACGGTTCGTCAGCGCATTCGGACTCCGCCGTCATCGTGCCGCCGCCATGGCTCGCCTGCAAGATCAGTCCGAGGCATCTCAGAAAATTCCTATCACCTGCAGAACGATCTATTGGCCGCGCCTCGGGAACTCGGTCGCCTCGAGTCAAATTTTATTTTATCGAGCGGATCCTTGACACCGTCAGGCATCGCAGCTCCAAGGGTGAAGCCCGTGGATCCGTCATCGAGATGCCGATGTCAGCCGCGCAACTGCTGGCTTAAGCCGAAAAGGTCAGCCGCTCCCCAATGCTCGACGAACCTGCCGTCGCGAACCTTTATGATGTCCGTGGAATTGAAGGTGACGTGTTTTCCGGTGGGTGCAATTCCGAGATATTCACCTCTGTGGGTGCCGGTATAGATGAGATTGGCGCAGATCAAATCCCCCTCTGTCAGTGAGACGTCGCTGCTTACGACCAGATCGGGAAACGCCTCGATCCGCTTTGCGAAATATGTCACAACCGCTTCTCGACCAGTTAGCGAGGCGGCATTGGTGGGCAACGCCTGATGCTGAATATATCCGTCGGCTACATAGAGCGACTTGAATTTATCCATGTCATGCGCAGTCAGCGCATCCAGAAAGCTTTGTAGCAGCTTTCGGTTCGCCTTGGCTTTGTCGGCCGCATGCGCGGGAGTAGCGGCCCCCAAGACAAGAGGGGCAACGGACAGAGTGGCGAGAAGGGCGGAACGACGATTCATAGGCAGCCAATCTTTCTTTCTTAGGACAGTATCGGACTCCATTAACTCTGATTCATTTGGATGATAATCAGGAGGATAGATCATTCAATCGATACCGAGAGGGCGTAATCTGGTGGATCGACTGACTAGTTTGGAAGTCTTTGTGCTCGCGGTGAAGCTTGGAAGCCTGGCTGAGGCCGCCCGTGCAAGTGGTTTGTCGGCCGGCATGGTCGGTAAGCATATGCGTTCGCTGGAAGGCCGCCTTGGTACTCGCCTCCTCAATCGGACGACACGCCGTTTGAACCTGACCGAGGCTGGCAGCGCGTATTATGAACATTGCCAACGCATCCTCGCAGAACTCGCGGAAGCCGATCAAAACGTGATGAGGCATCAAATCGAGCCCCGCGGCCTCATTCGTTTGAATGCTCCGGTCGCCTTCGGCGAGATGTATGTTGCTCGAGCTGTGGCCGAATTCATGACCCAGTACAGCGCGATTCAGATTGAGATGATCCTAAATAACTATCGGATCGACCTGATGGACGGTGGGTGTGACCTTGCCATCCGTATTGGCAGAATGCCTGATTCGAACCTCATCGCGCGGAGAGTAGCGTCGGCTCAACGCATTGTTTGTGCCGCACCATCTTACCTGTCGCGCCAGGACATCCCGTTCCATCCCGACGACCTCAAGCACCACAATTGCCTCCTTTATCTTCCGGATGGGGATGCACAAGGCTGGAAGTTCAAGACGCAATTCGGAGAAATCGTAGTTTCTGTCGATGGTTCCGGTCGAAGCAATAGTGGAGCGTTTTTGCGCGAGATTGCGCTGGCGGGGATTGGCATCATCCGACTGCCAAGTTTCATCGTGAGCGATGACCTCGCCGCCGGTAGGCTGGTTCCACTGCTTCCCGACTACATCGACGAAGACGTTGGTGTCCATGCAGTTTTCCTTGATTCTCGCCCATTGTCCGTGAAGATGCGGACCTTTATCGATTTCCTGATCAGATATTTTGAGCAGAACCGGGAGTGGGATTCACGAATTTGATCGCCCCCGACTCGGCGAGGCCGCGCGGCGTCGGATTCGCGACAACGAACAGTTCCTGGTGACTTCCGGCGAATAGCTCCTGTCAGATGGCACAAAGAACTCGCGGTGTCCGAAAAACAGGACCCGTAAAAGAACCGCTTATTAAGTGGGCACCTACGCTTAGTGCAGTTTCTATTGCACCCCTCGGTGGGTTTTGGCGCGTGGTCTTGTCCGTTGCCCATCCTGTTCGCCAACGGGATATGAACTGTTGGTGAAGTGGAAGCTGATTAGTCGAGACTCAAGGTCGACGCGGAACATTGCCTATATAAGGTCCATATTGCTCTCGGATGCCTTCAAAAGCTTCTGCTCATCGCGTGCCGTGCGTCCGAAATACCGGTGGAATTCGCGGCTGAATTGCGAGGTACCTTTGTATCCGACCGCCTGTGCCACGGCGGCAATTCCAATATCCGGGGATTTGAGCAAACTGCGGGCCTCGTGAAGTCTCGCCGCTTTCAGATAATCCAAGGGAGTAGAGCCAAACAGCGCCCTAAAATGGCTGTGATAGGATGAAGGGCCGAGTCCGGCGGCGGCTGCAACCGTGTCTATCGAGATTCCTGTTCGCCTCCGGTTCAAGAGCTCGACAGCGGTCTGCAGCACCTTGCCGCGTGTTCCCTGCCCCTGCAGCCCGGCGAGGACGGCGGGGCCATCGTCACGTTGAAGCAACAGAAAATGGAGTTCGCGAATAAGGCCCGGCATCAGAACGCGGCAGGAAACCGGATCACGAAGTGTCTTAAGCAGCCGGCCGAGGAGGTCTCTCAGCGGCTTGTCCATAGGTCCGCAGGTCCGGCATATCGCTGCGGGTCTGGTTGTCGACCGATCTTGCCGCGTGATTTCTCGGGCAATGTCCATTGCCGTAGCCGGGTCGAAGGCAACATGGATGGCAAGAAGCGGGATTGCGGCGGCGGCATCCGTGTCGATGCGAAATGCGACAGGTGCAGATGTCAGCAGAAAGTGATCCTTGTCTGCATTGTAAACGTTAACATCGCAGAACAGTCTTTCCATGCCCTGGACCACGAAGAGTATGCCGGGGTGCATGAATTTTGGAACGTTTCTGACTGCCGTTTCCCCCCTAAAAATCCCGACGCTCGGCGCGAAGGTTGCATGGTGTCCGACACTGGGTGCGAGCCCGTCCGCAAGTTCGGTAACCTGATCCGACCAGTCATCCATCCTCAAAGACACTCGCCAACATCATGAAATGACACCATCTGCCGATAGGGTGCCCAGTTTCGGGCTTCGCATTCATGGGTCCAGTTCAGGATAACCGTGGAAGCCAGGGTCAAACCTACAGGGTTCGCCCTCACGAGAATCGCGATCGACGCTTTTGGGGCGGATACAATGCGCAGCGACCACCGCCTTTAGCGCAACCGGCCGATAATGCGCCTTCAAATCGCAAGCTTGAACCTCAGCGTCAACTTTCTTCGTCGTCATGATCCCTCCAATAGGTTTATGCGCATTTCTGCCCCTGTTCATCCGACGGACGAGTTGAATTCATCCAGGCATCTTCCGGCAAAAGACGCCATATCAACCAGTGCTTCGGATGAAATCTCCGGCGTGACGATATGGGCGCGGTTTGCTGCTCCCAATAAAAACGGGCCGACCTCGCTCCAATCCGAATTCGAGCGCAACACATCTCGCACCGTCGCGGCAATTCCGGTCCTGGAGAAAACGAGGACGTTATAGCGAGTGCTCGTCCTTTGCGCCCGCCCGCTTCCGCCGATAGCACCAATCGCATCCCTCAGAGCGACCGGACCATCAACATCCACGTCGGCCGCCATGGTCTTTACGATCTGTGCGGCCGCGTGCAGTTTGTCGCCCAGGGACAAAATATCTTTTCCGCATCTGTCCAGACACAGGGCGATCCTTGGCCTCGCACCGATCGCCGAGACATACTGCGCGGCGGCAACGGCGATTTCCGCAAGTTGGGAAGGATTTGCCACACTCTCGATGACGACGTCGGAGAGACATAGCAGCCGCTCGCCGGCAGATAGCACGTGCAGCGTGCCGGCCGTCCGCCGCTGCAGCGATGCCAGGATCTCCTTCAACTGTATGAAGTGCCAGGAAAACTCTCCCGAAGCTCCGCAAATCACACAATCCGCACGCGACCCGTCTACAATCCGCGCGGCCGAGGCCGTGTTGCGGCTGTCTCTGATGAACAAGGGCAGGTTCGGAATACGCCATTTCCATTGCTGTGCCGAGCTGTAGGCCAGCCACTGGTCGGAGAACTCGAACTCATCACTCGGCTCCACCACCTCCAGATCATGGCCCGCCCTCAAGCCGATATTGGCTTCCGCAATCCTTTTGTGAATATCTTTCTCATGGCCAACGACGATCGGGATGGCGGACTGTTCTTCTATAATGCACTGAATGGCGCGAAGGACCCGCAGGTCGTGTCCCTCGGCAAAGATGACCCGCTTCCTCGAACGCAGCGTCCCTCGTAAGCGGGACAGCTGAGCAATCGGCTCAAGCAACGGCGGCATCGCTTCCTCCGTCGCGCTTCGTCCGCAAATAGCACGCCATATCGAGCATGCGTGCGGCAAATGCCCATTCGTTGTCATACCAACCGAAGAGCCGCAGAAGGCCGCCGCGTGCCAGCGAGATTTCGGGGCCGCAAAGCACGAGCGATTCCGGCCGTGCGCGAAGGTCGACGGAGACGAGCGGCTTGTCCGTCCATCCAATTGTGGCCGACGAGGTCACCGCTCTTTTCAGATCTTCGCTCATCTCACGTTCGGTCCGGCTGTGACGAACAGCGACAGTCAGATCGATCGCCGAAACGCTTGCGGTCGGAACGCGGATTGCGCGGGCCTCAACGAGTCCGGCAAGATGCGGCAGCACGTCTTTCAAAAGACGGTGCGCGCTGGTCGTCGTCGGCACCATGGACAGCGCCGCGGCGCGGCTGCGCGCGAAGTCGCCACGCGGTTGATCCACGCTTGGCTGGCTGCCGGTGTAGCAATGAACCGTGGTCATCTGAGCGCCGATCACGCCGAAGAGTTCGTCTACAAGCCGCAGGAGCGGAGCAAGCGCATTCGTCGTGCACGAACCGTTCGAGACGATCCGCTCGCCCCGAAAACAATCGGCGTTCGCCCCGAGTATCAGTGTCGAGTCGGCCCAGGAAGCTGGGCCGGAGACGATAACTTGCCCAACGCCTTTCCCAATGCAGCAACGTGCATTGGCAGCGGCGGCGTCCGAACCGGTGCATTCGAACAGGACATCGATGTCGCACAGGTCCAATTCGGCGAGGTCGGCACTGGTTGCCATTGGAATCGCGTACCCGTCGATGTGCAGCACATCGTTTTCAACGACGGCAGACCCAGGCCAGGGGCCGAAGACACTGTCATATTGGAAAAGGTAGGCAGCAAGCTCCGGCGAGGCGATATCATTGATCAGCACGACATCGACATCGGCCCTGTCCATTGCCTGGCGCAGAAGAGTCCTGCCGATGCGACCAAACCCGTTGATGGCAACACGAAGCGGAGCGCGGTCCATAGGCGGTACCTAAAAATCAAACTCGACGGCTGTGCCCCTGGCGAGCGCCAGTCCGACCGCCGCCTGCGCAACCGCCAGATCCTGAAGGCCAACCCCGGTGCCGTCGAAGAGAGTAATTTCATCCGGGGAGGTTCGTCCCGGTTTTTGCCCATTGATCACGGCGCCGATCTCGGCGATGTCGATGGGAGCGATCATGCCCTGCGCGATAGCATGCTGGCATTCGCCGATCGATATCGCCTGGGCAATCTCGTCGGTAAACAGCGTCGCAGCCGCGACAAGAGCAACATCCACCTCCTGTTTGCCCTTCGTGTCTGTGCCCATGCACGCCAGATGGGTGCCAGGCTTAATCTGTGATGCCTTGAGAATTGGCTGGAACGAGGACGTGATCGTGATGATCACATCCGCCTCAGCGCCCAGGCGGTCAAGGTTGACCGCTTCGAAGGGAATGCCGAGTTCCTCGGCGACCGCTGCAAGCTTGGGCAACATGTCCGGATGGTAGTTCCACGCGACCACCTTTTCGAATTGTCGTTGCTGCACTGCGGCGCGTAACTGGAACGACGACTGATGTCCCGCTCCGACCATGCCCAAAACTTTAGCGTCGTTGCGCGCCAGGTGCTTGATCGATACGGCGGACGCCGCCGCCGTACGAAGCGCCGTCAGCAGATTGCCTCCGACCACGGCGCGGCATCGACCGGTTTCCGGATCAAACAGAAACACGGTCGATTGATGGTTCGTCAGCCCCTTGTCCGCATTGTTCGGCCAGAACCCGCCGGCTTTGAGACCAAGGGCAAGACCCTCGCGGTCGAAACCCGACTTGAACCCGAAAAGCGCGTCTGCGTAGCCGATTGCTTCGCGGACGACCGGAAAGTTATGCGCCGAGCGCTCCGCCATGGATACGAAGACTTTTTCGACTGCGTCGACGCAATCTTCGAGCGAAACGAGTTCGCCTATGGCGCTTTCGGGAACGATGATCATGTTCGGATTGATCCTGACAAAAGTGAAATTCGCGAACTAGTAGGCCTTGCCGCGAGCCGATACCGGCCAGAGCGTCTCGACCTTGCCGTTGCGCACACCGACATACCAGTCATGGATGTTGCAGGTCGGGTCACAATGGCCGGGGACCAGGCGAAGCTTGTCGTTGATCTTGAGAACGCCTTGGATGTCTTCGATCACGCCGTGTTCGTCGGTTGCCTTGATGTATTTCACGTCCTCCCGCCCGTAGACGAAGGGCAATCCGGAATCGACCGACTGCACCTTGAGCCCAGCATCGCAGATCGCCTTGTCGGCTTTGGCATGGCTCATCACGCTCGTGAGGATAAACAGCGAATTTTCCCATTCGCCTTTGTCGATACGTTTGCCGTTCTCGTCGAGAATGCGACCGTAGTCGGCATCCATGAACGCGTAGCTTCCGCACTGCAGCTCATTGTAGACACCGGACGTGCTTTCGAAATAATAGCTGCCGGTCCCGCCGCCGCTGACGAGTTCCGGTTCCAGGCCAGCCTTCTTCAAAGCGTCGACAGCTTCCTTCACCTGTGCCACCGCGAGATCGAGCTTCGCCTTTCGGTCAACATACTTGTCGAGATGCTGCATGGCGCCCTGATAGGCCTGTATGCCGGCAAAGCGGAGCCCTTGTGCACCTGCAATGGCCTTTGCGAGATCCACCACCGCGGCGCTTGAAGATACGCCGCACCGTCCCGCGCCGACGTCGATTTCGACGAAGCACTCAATGGTCGTACCGTGCTTGCGGGCAGCGTTCGCAAGGTCTGCGACGTTGGCCGGGTCGTCGACGCAGACAATTATTCTCGCGCCGAGCTTGGGCAGCCGGGCAAGCCGATCGATCTTCGCCGGATCGCGGACCTGGTTGGAAACAAGAACGTCCTTGATCCCGCCGCGTACGAACACTTCTGCTTCCGAAACCTTCTGGCAACATACGCCGATCGCCCCGCCAAGTTCCTCTTGCAGCCGCAGGACGTCGACAGACTTATGCATCTTGCCGTGGGCGCGATGACGCATGTTATGCGCCTTCGCATAGTCGCCCATCTTGCGGATATTTCTCTCGAGCGCGTCGAGGTCGAGGATAAGACATGGCGTCTGTATCTCGTCTACCGACATGCCCGGCACTGCCGGCACATCATAGCCAACGTCCAGCTGATTGAATTTTGCTTCTGCGTTCATGAGGTTCCCCTTCATTGCCAGGGCAGGGTGTCGAGATCGACATTTCCGCCGGTGATGATGATGCCGACGCGCTTGCCGGCGAAAATGCTCTTGTTTTTCAAGATCGCGGCGAGCGGAACGGCGCTCGACGGTTCCATGACAAGCTTTGCTCTCTTCCAGATCAGCTTCATGGCCTCGATGATTTCGTCTTCGGAAGCGGTCACGATATCGCTGACGTTACGCTTCACGAAATGCCACGTCAGTTCCTTGAGCGGGACTTTGAGCCCGTCAGCAACCGTGTTCGGCGCGTCATCGGCAATGATGTGGCCCGCCTTGAAGCTTCTGTAGGCGTCATCGGCCTGTTCCGGCTCGGCAGCGTAGACTTTGATACGCGGGGCAAGATTTGACAGGGTCAGGCATGCGCCCGAAACCATGCCGCCTCCGCCGATCGGCGCAATGACGGCGTCAAGATTATCGACCTGTTCCAGAAGCTCTCGCGAGCATGTCGCCTGGCCGGCGATAACGCGTGCGTCATTATAAGGGTGGACGAATTCCGCTCCGGATTTCGCGACGACTTCGGCAAACACCGCCTCTCGCGAAGATGTCGAGGGTTCGCATTCAACCACCGTGCCACCGTAGCCCCGCACGGCGTCCTTCTTGGCCTGCGGAGCGCTACGCGGCATGACGACCGTGCAGGGAATGCCACGGCGCCCTGCGGCATAAGACAGGCACGTCCCATGGTTGCCGGACGAATGTGTCGCGACACCCCTGGCAGCTTGTTCGTCGCTCAGACCGAAGACCGCGTTTGACGCTCCACGGGCTTTGAAAGCGCCGGCTTTCTGGAGGTTCTCGCATTTGAAGAAAAGCTCGGCGCCGACCAGCGAATTGATGTAACCCGAGGTCATCACAGGTGTCCGGTGGATGAACGGGCGAATGCGGTCATGCGCCTCAAACATGTCGGAGATCGTCGGAATATACATGTCGGCCTCCTCAGGCTGCATTGCGAATGGCTGAAGCAGCCGTGTTCCGGTAGATCTCTTGCGCTGCCGCCACACCTGAACCTAGGCGGATCGGCAAGCCGAGATCGGCCATTGCCATCTCGGCAGTCGCGATTCCTGAAAGGGCCATAACGTCGCTCATGCTTCCGAGATGACCGATGCGGAAGACGCGGCCGGCGACGTCACCCAGACCGGCGCCAAACGCAACGGCGTATTTCTGCGCAGCATGAGTGACGATGGAGGTCGCATCAAACCCGTCGGGGGTCTCGACAGCACTTACAGTATCCGAGAAGGAGCTTTCTTCCTGCGCGTAAAGGCGCAGCCCCCAGGCTGAAACAGCTGCGCGGACGCCAGATGCAATGCGGGCATGGCGCTTGAAAACATTGTCCAGCCCCTCCCCGAGCAGCAATTCGGTCGACATCTTCAATCCGTTTAACAGGCCGACGGACGGCGTGTACGGATAGCCGCTCGAAGGATAGGTTTTTGCCATCTCCCGGATGTCAAAATACGCCCTGTGCAGCTTTGCGGATTGGGCTGCCTGCATCGCCTTCGGCGACAGCGCAAGGATCGCCAAGCCAACGGGAAGCATGAAGCCCTTCTGGGAACCGGTGATCGCCGCGTCGACCTTCCATTCGTCCATGCGGAAGTCCATGGACGCAATCGAGCTCACGCCATCAACGAGAAGCAGCGCCGGATGCTTGGCGTCATCGAGGAGGCGGCGGACCGCACCGACGTCCGACTTGACCCCGGTCGCAGTCTCATTATGCGTTACCAGCACCGCCTTGATGTCGTGCCCCTTATCGGCAAAAAGCCTCTTTTCGTATTCAGCCAGTGGCAGCGGCTGCTGCCAGGATGAATGGACAGTATCCACCTGCAGCCCGTGGCGCTGGCACATATCGATCCAGCGATGACTGAACATCCCGCAGCGTGCGGCAAGAACCTTGTCCCCCGGGCTCAGCAGATTGGTAATCGTTGCTTCCCATCCCCCGCTCCCGGTCGCCGGAAATACTACGATTTCCGCATTTTCGGACTTCACGACCTTCCTCACACCGGCAAGCGCCGGCTGAAGGATGTCTGCAAAGGCGGCCGATCGGTGATCGATCGTCGGAAGATCCGTTGCCCTGCGCAAGACTTCTGGCATGTTCGTCGGGCCAGGTATGAAGACGGGGTTTTGCGTATACATTTTCCAAGCTTTCCTGGTGGTGATAACCCATGATTAGCACGACCTCGAACAACAGTATATTTTTTTGAAAATGTTTTTCAAAAATATGAGTTAATTAAAAAATATCATGTATTTCAATAGTTTATATTTTTTCATTGTATGAAGATGTTTTTCAGTGCATCAGATATCTAATTCCGTTGTTGCAAGGGAGAAGCCGATGACTGTGCCGATACGCCGCCGGGGGCGGCCGAAAGGATTCAACGATCCCCAGACGCAGAATGTCGTCCAGTCGCTCGATCGCGCCTTGGACGTCTTGGAAGCGCTTGCGTCGCCGGAGGGAATGACGCTGTCCGAGCTTGCAAAACATTTGGACCAGTCCGCAGCGACCATGCATCGCGTTCTGGCAACCCTGGAACGACGGGACTATGTCGAGATGAGCCCGGACGGACAGATTTTCCACATCGGTCCGGAGGCCTATCGCCTGGGTGCCGCGTTCCTCAGACGGACGAACGTCATCGAGCGAAGCCGTCCCGTCATGCGCGAACTGATGCTGGAGACGGGCGAGACGTCCAATCTTGGAATAGAGAAAAATGGAAAGGTCTTGTTCGTCAGTCAGGTCGAAACCCATGAATCGATCCGGGCCTTCTTTCCGCCTGGCACGCTCTCGCCCTTGCACGCTTCCGGGATCGGAAAGGCGCTTCTCAGCACTTATGACGAAGAGAGGCTCGCCTTCCTTTTCAAGGGCGCGACCCTCCAGCGCTTCACGGCCAATACCTTGCGCACGATCGACCAGCTCAAGGAGGAATTGGAGATCACGCGGCAACGCGGCTATGCCTTCGATGATGAGGAAAAGGCGGCCGGGATGCGATGTGTCGCTGCTCCCGTTTTGAATATCCACGGTGAGGCAGTCGCGGGAATTTCCGTATCGGGGCCTGCGCACCGGATATCCGACCGGCAGGTGAAGCGCATAGGTCAACGCGTGATCGAGGCCGCCAGGCTCGTTTCCAACCGGCTTGGCGCGTCGTAAGCTCCTCATCTCGACCCGCTCTCGCGCGCCTGCTGCTCGGCAGACGGCAGCGAACGCGGTCGTGGTCCACCGGTCGCCCAGTCCAACAGTTCGACTGTGTGTACCAACGGTATGTCGGTTCCCGACCCGATCTGGACCATGCAACCGATATTGCCGGCGCAAATGACATCCGGCCTGACAAGCTCGATGGATTTTACCTTCCGGGTTCGCAGTTCTGCCGATATCGCCGGCTGCATGAGATTGTAGGTTCCGGCCGACCCGCAGCAAATATGGGCATCCTTCGGCTCGGCAACCTCGAACCCCGCGCGCTTCAACAGATCCTTTGGGAGCGATTTAATCTGCTGGCCGTGCTGAAGCGAACAGGCGGCGTGATAGCCGACGCGCAACCGCTGTTTCACCAGCGGTTGCCGAAGCCCGCCGAGATCATTCATCAGTTCCGTGATGTCCCTGGCCAGTGCCGCGACGCACGCGGCTCTCCCGGCCAGCGGGCCGTCGCGGAACATATGGGCGTAATCCTTGACGGTCGTTCCGCATCCCGACGTATTGATGACGATGGCGTCGAGCCCCTCCCCCTCGATTTCCGCCGTGAAGGCGTTGATCACAGCGGCGGCGGCGGCATGGCTTTGTGCGGCCTTTCCCATATGATGGGTAATCGCGCCGCAGCATCCGAGATCCTTCGGGATCACCACGTCGCAGCCATGGCGCGTCAAAAGCCTGATCGTCGCATCATTGATATCTGTGTTCAGCGCGCGCTGTGCGCATCCGGTCAGAAGTGCCACTCGCTTTCGTCGCGCACCGGCGGCGCGGAACACCTGCGGCTTGTCGTTCCGGCTCGGCGCCGGCACATGCTGCGGTACCATGTCCAACATGGCTCGCAGCCGAGCGTCCGGAAGCAGGCTTTTGATCGGGCGAAGAAGCCTCGCTGAGCGAAGGGCCAGCCTGAACCTGCCGGGATAGGGCAGTATCTGCGCCAAAATCCACCGAAGCGTTCGCTCGACAACTGGTCGCCTATAGTGGGTTTCGACATATTCGCGGGCATGGTCGATCAGATGCATGTAGTGAACACCCGACGGACACGTGGTCATGCAGCTTAGGCAACTGAGGCAGCGGTCGATATGCCCAACCGTCTTCTCGTCTGGGACCCGGCTGTTTTCCAGCATGTCCTTGATGAGATAAATCCGTCCGCGTGGGCTGTCGAGTTCATCGCCGAGAACCTTGTAGGTCGGGCAGGTTGCGGTGCAAAAACCGCAATGGACGCAAGAGCGAAGGATTTCGTTTGATCGTTTGATGGCGGGGTCGGCGAGTTGAGCCTTGTCGAAATTTGTCTGCATGTCAGTGATCCAGCAAATCGGAATTCAAGATCCCGGCAGGGTCAAATGTCGCTCGCAATGACCGGCTGACGCGCGACACGAATTCGTTTTCAGGAGGGAAAAACGACTTGGGGCCGAAGTTGGTGCTGCGAACCACTCTTGCTTGGCCGCGCCCGCAGACGCGACGAACGTCGGCCGCCGACGCCTCGCCGTTGTACCAGATAAGTCCGCCACCCCAATCCAGCGAGGTGTTGCCACCCAGCCGCTCCAGACCAGACGCGACATCGGGCGCGTCCGTCGGCCGGACCAGGATCTGCCAGACGGGGTGCTCGGTTGCGGCAAAATGCCGGACGTCACGGATGTCCATCCAATGCTGCCTGCTTTGCTCCCCCTCGAAAACATCGATTGAATAGTTGCTAAACAGTTCTTTTAACCGTTCACGGCGATAGGCGATCTGCTGCGAAAAACCCTGGATTCTGATCGTCGCCGTCCGTTGAAGGTAGGCCGCCCCGGAAATCTCGAAGGGCGTTGCGAGCGCCGTTGCAAAGAGGGTACTTGCCTCAGATGCAGTGACATCGCTGAAGACCAGCGTTTCCTCTTTTTCCGGCGCGGGCGTTGTCTTAAAGGAGACCTCGGTCGCAATGCCCAGAGTCCCAAACGATCCGCAGATCAATTTGCTGAGGTCAAGACCCGTGACATTCTTCATCACGCGTCCGCCGTTCTTGACGATCCGTCCCGACCCATCGACGAAACGAACACCGAGCAGATGGTCGCGGCAGGCGCCGGCAAACAATCGGCGCGGGCCGCAGACATTTGCACCGACCACACCCCCGACGGTGGGTGTGCCGGTCGTTTCGAGTAGATGACGATGGTCCATCGGTTCAAAGGCGAGGATTTGACCTTCGCCTTCCAGCAAGGTCTCGATCTGATGCAGCGGCGTACCGGCGCGCGCCACGAGCGTCAATGCGCCCGGCTCGTAGTCGACAATCCCGGATATTAGTCGCGTGGATACAGCCTTGCGCTCGCTCCCTGGGCTCATCGGTTTAAGGCGCGTACCACCGCCGATGACGCGAAGCTGCGTTCCGGACCGGGCGCTCTCAGCGACGAGGTCCGACAATTCGCCTTCAGACACCGGCGCGAGGCAATTATCCTCGAAAGAAGGCTTAGCCACCATCGGCGCGCGCCTCGCGAAAAGCTCTGCTTGCATCCAACGGAAATACCTTTGCAGGATTGAGCAACCACCCGGGGTCGAAGACGCTCTTGACCTCCATCTGAAGGGCAAGATCGTCCGATGTGAATTGTTTCGGCATCAGGTCGCGCTTCTCGATGCCAATGCCATGCTCGCCGCTCAGGCATCCGCCGACATCGACGCAAAGGCGCAGAATGTCGGCGCCAAACCTCTCGGCCTTTTCGAGCTCGCCGGGAGTGTTTGCATCAAAGAGGATGAGCGGGTGCATGTTTCCGTCGCCGGCATGAAAGACGTTTGCCACCTCCAGGCCATACTCCTTCGACAACTTCCCGATGCGTTTCAGCGTATAGGGCAATTGCGATACGGGAACGGTTCCATCGAGGCAGAGATAATCTCCAAGCCGGCCCATCGCCCCGAAGGCCGACTTCCGGCCTTTCCAGATGGCAAGGGATTCCTCGGCATTTCTGCTGCTGCGAAATTCGACGGGATTGAGTTGGGACGCGATCGAATGAATAGCTTCGGTTTGGCTCCTAATCTCATCTTCCGAGCCTTCCACTTCAACAATTAGGAGCGCGGCACAAACCGGATAGCCGGCTTTGGCGAAGGCCTCGACGGCCCGCAGGCAGACATCGTCCATATATTCGATCGCGACCGGCAGCAGGCCGGAGCGAATGATGCGCGCGACGCATTCACCCGCAATTTCCGCACTGTCAAAGGCAATCAACATCGGTCGTGCTCCTTCCGGCTTTGGCACGATCTTCAGCACTGCCTCGGTCACGATCGCCAACTGACCCTCCGACCCGCATATCAGTCCCAAAAGGTCCAAGCCGAAGGTGCCGCACGCCGTTCCCCCAATCTCGGCGATCTCGCCCGCCGCAGTCACAATGCGGACCCCCAGAAGGTTGTTGGTGGTCACGCCGTATTTGAGACAATGGGCGCCGCCGGAATTCATCGCTATGTTGCCGGCGATCGTGCAAGCGAGTTGCGAGGACGGATCCGGCGCGTAGAAAAAGCCCTCGGTTTCCAGTTCCGCGGTAACCGCCAGATTGGTGACCCCGGTTTGGACGCGGATGTAGCGATTGGCCGTGTCGATCTCGAGGATGTCGCGCAGGCGTATCGTGCTGATCACGACGCTGTCGGCCGTCGGCAGTGCACCGCCCGCCAGTGATGTTCCGGCGCCTCGGGGTATGACGGGGACGCCGAGCTCATGACACGTACGCATAGCGAGCGCGACCTCATCGGTACTTCGAGGAAGAACCACCGCAAGCGGCGGGCAACGATAGGCCGTCAGAGCGTCGCATTCATAGGCCCGCGTCTCCTCGATATCGTGAATGACGGTGCCGAGCGGCAGGACTGCCTGGAGGCTTGCAATGATCTGAGACGCACGCGAGAGAATGTCGGCGCTAGCCGGCGGCATTGCAATCAGTGACATTCTTCCCCCCGGCTTTCGTGTGTGACGATCCGATCGGACACAGCCTGGTCGCCAGGACGTGATCGCATTCGATCATCGTGACGCGGATCGTCGGTAGTTTTGTTGGACCGCTTCTCCCGTGCCGCACGCAGCCTTGCGAAATCATCGCCGGCATGATGGGAGGAGCGGGTCAGCGGGCTGGAGGCGACCATCAGGAAGCCCTTGCTGTAGGCGACGGTCTCGTAGGATTTGAACTCGTCCGGGGTGACGAAGCTTTCGACCTTGTGGTGTTTGCGGGTCGGCTGCAGGTACTGGCCGATCGTCAGGAAGTCGACATCGGCGGTGCGCAGATCGTCCATCAGCTGCAGCACTTCGTTGCGCTCCTCGCCGAGGCCGACCATGATGCCCGACTTGGTGAACATGGTGGGATCGAGTTCCTTCACCCGCTGCAGCAGGCGGATGGAGTGGAAATAACGGGCGCCGGGGCGGACCGTCAGATAGTTGCCGGCAACCGTTTCCATATTGTGGTTGAAGACGTCGGGCTTGGCGGCGACAACGCGCTCCAGCGCGCCCGGCTTCTTCAGGAAATCGGGCGTCAGGATTTCGATCGTCGTCATCGGCGAAGCGGCACGGATCGCCCAGATCACCTTTTCGAAGTGTTCGGCGCCGCCATCTTCCAGATCATCACGGTCGACCGAGGTGATGACGACGTGGGACAGGCCCATCTCCCTGACCGCCTTGGCGACGTTCTCGGGCTCGGCCATATCGAGCGCGTTCGGCTTGCCGGTCGCGACGTTGCAGAAGGCGCAGGCGCGGGTACAGATCTCGCCCATGATCATGAAGGTGGCGTGCTTCTTGTCCCAGCACTCGCCGATATTCGGGCAGCCGGCCTCCTCGCAGACGGTGACGAGCTTGTGCTCCTTCACGATCGCCCGCGTCTCGGCGTAACCCTTGGAGGTCGGCGCCTTGACGCGGATCCAGTCCGGCTTGCGCATGACCTCCGTATCCGGGCGATGCGCCTTCTCAGGATGGCGCACGCGCTTGGCGTCGGGATTGATCGTGTCGAGAATGGTCACCATCCGCTCGGCCTACCCCTCACTCTATAGTTGCCAGTTCCGCACCGAGTGCGACGACTGCGCCCGGGGCGACCTTGATGCAGATGCGGCCAGCTTTCGGCGCCAGTACCCTGGTTTCCATCTTCATGGCCTCGATCACCGCCACGGCATCGCCCTCGGCAACTTGTGCTCCGTCCTCGACGTTCCATTTTTGCAGTGTGCCGGGGATCGGTGCTGTCAGCGCACCCTCATTTGCGGTGGTGGATACTGAGCCCGTCGCCACTCTCGGCGCGGCACCTCCGGAAAACAGCCCCGCCGGAAGGCCGAACGCGTGGCGTTTACCGTCGATCTCGATAAAACTGCGCAGCAATCCGCCTTCCACCGGATCAACCCGCGGAGCAGGCTCGACGCCACGGAATTCCGTCTCGATCCAATTGGTGAAGACCTTAAACCCATCCTCGCCTGTGAAGGCCGGTTCCTCCAGCACGGCGCGGTGGAACGGGAGCACGGAAGCGACACCTTCGATTTTGAATTCGGCAAGCGCCCGGCGGGCGCGGATCAAGGCTTCCTCGCGGGTGGCGCCGGTAACGATCAGCTTGGCCATCATCGAGTCGTAGAGACCTGGAATTTCCGAGCCCGTTTCTACACCGCTGTCGAGCCGGATGCCCGGGCCGGACGGGGCGCGAAAGCTCGTGATTAGTCCCGGTGTCGGCAGGAAACCGCGCCCCGGATCCTCGGCATTGATGCGGAACTCAAAGGCGTGCCCGCGCGGGACAGGGGTCTGAGTGACAGAAAGCGGCAGCCCATCGGCGATGCGCAGCTGCTCGATGACGATATCGACCCCGGTCGTTTCCTCCGTCACCGGATGTTCGACCTGCAAACGGGTATTGACCTCGAGGAAGGAAATGACACCATTCTGCGACAGCAGAAATTCGACCGTACCGGCGCCTGTATAGCCGGCCGATGCGCAGATCGCCTTGGCGGCATCATGAATACGGCCGCGCTGCTCCTCGGAGATGAAGGGTGCTGGGGCTTCCTCGACCAGCTTCTGGTTGCGCCGCTGCAGTGAGCAATCACGAGTGCCGAGCACAACCGTATTGCCGTGGCTATCGGCGATGATCTGCGCTTCGATATGGCGTGGCTTTTCCAGGAATTGCTCGGCATAACATTCGCCGCGTCCGAAGGCCTCCTTCGCCTCGCGCACGGCAGATTCGAAGAACTCGCCGACATCCTCGATGCGGTGAACGACCTTCATGCCGCGGCCGCCGCCGCCGAAGGCAGCCTTGATCGCCAACGGCAAGCCGGCCTGCCGCGCAAAGGCGATGGCTTCCTCGGCGGTTGCCAGAGGGCCGTCCGACCCTTTGACGAGGGGCGCTCCGACCTTTTCGGCGATCCGACGGGCCTCGACCTTATCGCCGAGCGCCGTGATCACTTCAGGCTTGGGACCGACCCAGGTGAGGCCGGCATCGATGACGGCACGGGCAAATTCGGCGCGCTCCGATAAGAAGCCATAACCTGGATGGACCGCATCGGCGCCCGCGCAGCGGGCGATGTCCAAGATCTTCCCGATATTCAAATAGGTGTCGCCCGGGCGACCGCCGCCCAGGCAATAGGCCTCGTCGGCAAGATCGACATGCAGCGAAGCGGCATCGGCATCTGAATAGATCGCGACCGAAGCGACGCCATAATCGCGGGCGGCGCGGCTGATGCGGATGGCGATTTCGCCGCGATTGGCAATGAGCAATTTTTTCATCGATTGGTTTCCCTGACGAGCGGATCGAATGGGGCGACGACGTTGAAGCGGATATTGGCGCCGATTGGGATCTGGCCGGCGAGATCGAGATGGTGGCGGGCGACGACGCCGATCACCGGGTAGCCTCCGGTCAACGGATGGTCGGCCAGAAAGAGCACGGGTTGCCCGCTATGCGGTACCTGAATTGCGCCCAGCGAAGTACCCTCCGACGGGAGTTCCGCCGCATCCCGCCGCTCCAGCGGCTCGGCCCCGGAGAGCCGCATGCCGACGCGGCTCGATTCTGCTGTCACCTGCCAAACCTGTGCCGTGAGGGTCTCGACTCCCTTCGACGTGAACCAGTCGGTGCGAGGGCCGAGGACGACGTCAAGTACGACGGTTTCTCCGGCTTTGGGCAGCGATCTTGCGGTATGCCGGAAGGGGTCGACGGCGACGGCGTGTGCGTTGGCCGGCACCAGTACAACGCCTGCCGTAACCGGCGCCGGCCCGACCTTCGCCAAGGTGTCGGTCGCCGTGGAGCCGAGAACGGGTTGGACAGCGAACCCGCCGCGCAACGCTATGTAGCTGCGCATGCCTTCCGGCGGAAAGCCGAGCGTCAGTTCGTCGCCGGCATCGAGTGCGAAGGGCCTGCCGAAAGGTGCGGTGACGGAACGACCGTCGTTGGTGGTAATGACGAGAGGCGCCGGCGCACCGGTCACAGCGAGAGTCACCGGTCGATCGACCTTGACGGCGAAGCCGCCGAAGGCAATTTCCAGGGCGGCGGCATTGTGTGGATTGCCGACGCTGAGATTGGCCTCGGACAGACCCGACCGGTCCAACGCGCCGGATTCCGACACGCCTTGGTCGACACGTCCGGGCCGACCGAAGTCCTGAAACAGCGCCGGTCGGTCGGCGCGGGTGACGACAAGTCCTGTGGCGGATGGTGCGGCTTTCGGCACCGGGAGGACGCCAGCCGCGACCACGGCACCTTTGGCCATCTCACGAAAGCGGACTCGATCGCCCGGCGCCAGAAGCGCCGCGCGGGCGCGGCTGATATCCCACATCTTCAACGGAGTGGTGCCGATGATCTGCCAACCGCCTGGGCTGTCCGAGGGATAGATGCCGCCGAACTTACCCCCGAGCGCTACGGCGCCTGCGGGAATGCGCACGCGCGGGCTCTTGCGGCGCGGCACGTCGAAATCCGGATCGTCTGATGTCATATAGGCGAAACCGGGCGCGAAGCCGGTGAAGGCAACCGTATAAGTGGCTTCCGTGTGACGGCGAATGACCTCATCGATCGACCAGCCGAGGATTTCGGCGACGTCGGCGATGTCTTCACCGTCATAGCTGACCGGGACCTCGATCGTCTCTCCCTGGCGAGAGCTACGCTGACCAAGATCAAACGCGCATATATGTGTGCAAAGCCGTGCCCGATCTGTCACGCGGGGATCGAAGCGGACCATCACCGTTCTAGCGGCGGGCACCAGCTCAATGACACCCTCCGGGCGATCGGCCAGAAGTCGGTCGAGCAGCGTCAGCGTCGTTTCCAGATCGTCGAGTTCGACGAGAAAGGCACCGCTGCCGGCGGGCAGAAAGCGTAGTTGGTCAGCCATGGTCGACTTCCGTAAAGGGCTTGAGGTCAACACGATTGGTCGCCAGCGCCTCGCGCAAGACGCGGGCGATGGCGACCGCCGCCGGAGTGTCGCCGTGGACACAGATCGATTGCGCTTCGAGCTCTATGTCCGTGCCGTCAACAGCAGCAATGCGGCCTTCCGCGACCAAGCGCAGCATCCGCTCGGCAATGGCTTTCGGATCGTGGATGATCGCGCCTGGCAAGCGGCGGCTGACAAGACTGCCATCGGCGTTGTAGGCCCGGTCGGCGAAGGCCTCGCAGACAACTGTAAGCCCTGCCGCACGCGCCTGCTCGACAATTGGCGCGCCAGAAAGCGCCAGTAGTGCCAGTGAGGGATCCACCGCCTTGATGCCGGTGATGACATCGTATGCCTGCCGGGCATCATTCGCAATCGTGTTGTAGAGAGCCCCATGCGGTTTGACATAACGCACCGAGGTGCCTGCCGCTTTCGCCAGACCCTGCAAGGCGCCGATCTGGTAGATGGTATCGCCGATGAGCTCTGTGCTGGACGGATCCATGTTGCGGCGACCGAACCCGACCAGATCGCGGTAGCCGATATGCGCCCCGACCGATACGCCGCGTTTTGCCGCTTCCTCTAGAACGGACAGGATGCCTGCCGGATCACCGGCATGGAAGCCGCAGGCAATGTTGGCGCTGGTGACGATCGATAGCATCGAAACATCATCGCCCATTGCCCAGGCACCGAAGCTTTCGCCCAGATCACTGTTGAGGTCGATGTTCGCCATGTTGTCTGTCCTCTAAATTGCCGCCCGTCGCGGCCGCCATCAAGTTTTGAGGCGTCCACATTATCGGGTTGCTCCGGTCATGTCTGCGGACGTCTCGATTGCAGCCGGCGCCTTTTCATGCCCTTGCCTGTCTTGATCGTCTGTATTGATCGATGACGACGGCGAGGACGATGATGGCTCCCTTGATGATCTCCTGGTA